>JACKGF010000002.1 GCA_020632095.1 Candidatus Nomurabacteria bacterium | reverse complement strand
CAACAGAGAAAACAACGGACGCAATTTTTAGAGCTCTACGCGAGGGTTCCTTTGAAAATACCACCTCACCACGCTCTCTATTTGATATTTTATTTACGTTCTTACCTAATACTTTAATAATGGAGATTAAAAGTTTGTTTTTGAAATAGGGCATATCAGGTTTATGATTTTTGCAAAAAAGACCAAGCTTTAGCGCTGGTTGTAAACTGGCGTAGAGAATAGGCAACAGGTATACTGTTCCGTGCAGGAGGATTGGCTGAGTGGCTGAAAGCAGCAGTTTACTAAACTGCCGAACCCTAACCGGTTCCGAGGGTTCGAATCCCTCATCCTCCGCCGTCTAGAGCTAGCACGAGACACTATCGTTTTAGCTTAAAACAAACCACCTACATACATCTGTGGGTGGTTTGTGCGTATTCTTGGTATATCTGGTATTATTCATAGTGTAAAAGTATGAAGAATTGGTTTAATAATAACTTTTTGAACAAATTTCTTGCGATATTAATCGCTGGTGTTTTTGTAGTGGTCACGTTTGCATGTTTTACGATGGCAACTACGCATGGACACAGTGCTGATATTGGAGCTGCTTGTGAGACAGTTATGAGTCTTGCTGATAGTGCTACTGCTCAGGTAGGGTTTGTGTTGTTATTGATTGCTGTTGCCGTTTGTCTTTGTCATCGGTCATTCTTCTCTCTTTCACAGTCAGAGATTGTGAAAAAACTCCTTGTTTTTTATAGTCCACCAACAAAATCCCTTGTTGCTCCTGCTGAATACTCTTATTTACTGAAACTCTTTAGTTCAGGGATCATACATTCCAAACTCCATAGTGTAACCATCTAACCAGCGACACAAAACTCGTATGTAGTTTTATCGTTGGTTTTTTGTATTTATAAATCGAAATAATAAACACTATGGAAGAAACTAAACAAACTAATCAATATTTAATTCCCGCAGCAATTCTCATTGCCGGAGCTTTTGTAGCTGCAGCTTTGTACTTTAGTGGTTCTGCACCTGCACCCGTTGCTGTCGATGCAGGAAACAATCAACCAGCAGTAGCTCAACAGCCAGAACCAACTGGTTCAACTGATTCTGTACGACCAGTTACTAGTGAAGACCACATTAAAGGTAATCTTGACGCACCGATTAAAATTGTTGAATACTCAGATTTTGAGTGCCCGTTCTGTAAACGATTTCATGACACTATGAATGAGGTAATGGATAAATATGGAGATTCTGGAGAAGTCGCTTGGGTATTTAGACAGTTTCCATTAGAACAGTTGCATCCAGTGAAGGCGCAAGCAGTTGCTGTTGCTTCTGAGTGTGCTGCTGAACAAGGTGGCAACGATACTTTTTGGAAATTTACTGATGGATACTTTGACGTGACGCTGACAAACAACCGAACTGATATCGAAACAGTCATTCCTCAACTGGTGAAGGAAGCTGGACTAGATCAGACAGCCTTTCAAACGTGTTTTGAAAGTAGAAAATACGATGACCATATCGCAGCTGACATTGCTAATGCAGTCGAGACAGGAGGTCGTGGAACACCGTGGAGCGTCATGATTGGTCCCGATGGAACCACCTATCCAATTAATGGAGCACAACCACTAGCGGCAGTAGAGCAGCTTATTAGTATTGCTCAAAAGAATTAATAGTCATGCAGTATATAGGGACACTAATAAAAGTGTTACGTAATCCGTATTACTCGCTTCTAGCAGCGCTAATTGCTGGGTTTATTTTCTCTATGGCTGTTTGGTTACCCAGCTTCCAACTAATTTGGATAGTTTCACAAACTGCCAGCCTTAGTGAATTGTCATCACTGCTATGGAGCCTGTACGGCGCTATCGGAAGTAACTTTAGTTTGGTGTCCGCAATTTATACTATTCTGATAGCAATACTTTTTGGTATGAATATAGCCTTACTGACTTACTATATTCGAAAGATGCGAGGAGGAACGTCCAGTCTACGTGGTACAGGATTGTCCAGTATTGGAGGACTAGTTAGTGGAATTTTCGGTATCGGTTGTGCAGCTTGTGGAACCTTTATCTTCACATCAGTATTAACACTGTTTGGAGTAGGAGGAATTCTGGCTTATCTACCATTTGGTGGTGAAGAGTTTGGGTTTTTAGGTGTAGGTCTGTTGTTATATTCACTCTACACCCTCACTAAAAAAATTACTGACCCATTAGTTTGCCCAATCTAGAAAGAAATTAATTAACTAAAATATTATGAATCAAATAACAATTGCTTCGATTATTGTTGCTGCAGGGCTTGTAGTGGCAGCCTTCCTTGCCACCAATGGAGGGGTGCAAAATGGAAGTGGAGTGAAGACATTCGATATTGTAATGCAAAATAATCAATATCAGCCTTCAGAAATAACTGCAAATGTAGGTGATCGAGTTGTTATCAATTTTGAAAACAAGGATCAAGTTGCCCACGGAGTAGCGCTTGCACAGTTTAACGCTACTGTCCCAGGCGGTCATATTCAACCTGGGCGTACCGCTCGAATGGAATTTGTTGCAGACCGAGTGGTAAGTACTGATGCGGCCCTTTGTGGGGGTCCGAATCCAACCGATAAGACTGACACTCACGGTGAGGAATTAATCGTCAATATAATTTAATTCGTATGAAAAACATTATATTAATAGCTGGCTTAGCTTTCGTCCTAGGAATTCTGGGTTGGTGGTTTGTATCGGTCACAGATAAAACTGATTCTACAGATAGTGAGTCAATCATTGAAACTTCCACTAAAGCAAGTGTGCTTGTGGCATCTCAACGTAATCCCGAGGAAGTAGTGATACAGAAAGCAACTCTTACCGAACCAGGTTTTGTGGCTGTACGAGCAGTTGAAAATGGGCGATTGGGACAGATTGTTGAGATCAGTGACTACCTCACGGCAGGAACACATACCGACGTACCAATTTCACTCGGTGACTTTTATGAAGGTGGTAAGGAATTGATCGTTATGGTCTATGAAGACGCTGGTAATGACAAAATCTTTAACGATCTTGACCAACCATTTGAAGAGGGTGGAATTCCAGTTGCAGTGTACGTAGCGACTGGTCAGTCAGTACCCAAATCCATAGTGACAAACACTGGTTCGCCCGAAGGGATTTCGCTCATGGGAATGGGAACTATGGAGTTTATCAGCTATACCGATTCTGGCTTTGAACCAAAAGACATCTCGATATCACTTGGCACGATGGTGCACTTTGTGAATGAAAGTTCAGTTGATATGTGGGTAGCTTCTGATGACCATCCAGCTCATACCGATCTGCCAACCTTTGATCAATTCAAGGGAAGCAAACCTGGTGAACAGTACGTGTACATATTTGATCAGGCTGGTGAATGGAAGTATCACGATCACCTTTCACCAACTGCTGTAGGAACGATAACAGTTACTAATTAATTACGTATGTTGTTAGGAATTAAAAGTACTAAAGTAGCCCTGCTCCGTCATTTAGGAATGGCGATAGTTGGCGGATTGTTAGTTTATCTGGTCTGGTCACTAAACAGCACCTGGAGTCCAGATATGCGACTCTGGAAAGCTTTTGGTGGAGCTTCGTTCTTCCTGCTGTGGTTTGCTGTCTTTATTGGACCTGCAGCTAAGTTACTGCCCGCCTTTAGTGTAGTGCTTTCGTACCGACGTGAAGCTGGAGTCTGGTTCTTCCTAATTGCACTCGTTCATGGTTACCTCATCCTTGATGGCTGGGTACGATGGAGTGCTTGGGAGTTCTTTGGCTACCAATATTTTGCAGAAGCTGATACCTACCTGCGTGTTGAGTCTGGTTTTGGCCTCGCTAATCTTTTGGGGCTGGTGGCTTTAACGTTTGCCTTAGCGCTTGCAGCCACTTCATTCGACAAAGCAGTGAATTGGCTCGGTATCCAGTCATGGAAATGGCTCCATATGTTCTCGAATGTAGTGTTTTATCTCGGGGCGATGCATGTCGTGTATTTTGCATTCATACACTACACACCTTCACTCACCAGAGCCATGCAAGGTTTACCGACAAATTATCCGGATAATCCGCTCAAGTACTACTATTTGTTCATGCTCCTGAGTGTCTTAGTGATTCAGATACTCGCTTTTATCCAGACAGTCCGTCGTAATCGCAATACAAGTTGGTAACTGTATGGTATTTGAAACACAAATCGTAGCTCATAAGGAGGTCGCTAAAGGCACTCACGAAGTGTCACTCAAGCGTCCGTCAGCATTTGCTTTTCGAGCTGGTCAGTATCTACAGCTGGCTCTGCCAAAACTTGCTCACTCTGACCCTAAGGGGCGGTCGAGACAATTCTCAGTCGCTTCTTCACCGTATGACATGGATGAGATCAAAGTGGTGTTCAGATTTTCTGGGAGTGGTTTTAAGGAAACACTCATAAACACACCAATTGGTGATTTGGTACAGGTTGAGCAAGCGGCGGGAAGCTTTCTCTTACCTCAAAAACTTACCCGTCCGCAAGTGTTTGTTGCTGGTGGAGTTGGTATCTCACCTTTTATGAGTTACTTGCAACAAAGGATAGACGATGTCTGGGAACAACCCGTCACATTACTCTACGGTAACCAAAGCCCTGAGAGCGCTGCATATCTGGGAGAGTTACAGCAAATGAGTAAACAACACCGTCAATTTTCACTGGACAACATCTACAAGCGACCTACTCCTGGACTTTTTGCAAAGTTGACTGAAAAGTATACGGACGCAGTGTGGTGGGTAGTGGGTCCACCGGGCATGGTGTCTGTGACAGTTAACGGTTTACATCTGGGTGGAATTTCGGCAGACAAGATTATGACTGAACCGTTTGAAGGCTATTAAAAGATAATCACATATAACATGGATGAAACACAAACAGATTCACTTACTAAAAAAGAACGTAATGAGCTTAACCGAATAGAAAAACAAAAAGTACAGGAACAGGCTATACGAATAAAGAAAATTAAAAGTTGGATCCCTTGGATTGCTTTTGTGGCAGTGGTTGTTGGAGGTATCTATTGGGCTGCAATATCAGCTCAAAAAAGCAACGAAGCTCGACCTGGAGAATCTGTTTCGATTGTGAGTCGAGAACATATAAATATCGGAGACTCACATGAGCAATATAATTCTAATCCTCCTACATCAGGTCCGCATGCTGGTCCCGCACCTTGGGGTTTCAGTGAGCAAGAAATTGCTGATGAAAATGCAATTCATAATCTTGAGCATGGCGGTATCTGGATTTCGTATAAAGATCTTGATGATCAATCAGTAGAAATACTACGAGATATTGCCCGTAAAAATTCACAGAGTGTTCTAGTAACTCCACGTGCAGATAACGACAGTTCTGTGGCAGTTGCTTCATGGGGACGTTTGATGGAGATGGATAATATCGATGAACAAGCTATCGCAGAATTTATTAGAAAGAATAAAAATAAGTCACCAGAACCACTGGCAATTTAAGGACACATAACTATGAAAAAAGAAATATTCACAGAATTAATAAAAGATACAAGTAATATACTTTTACTTGATATTCGGGAAGCAGATGAGTTGGCAGAAGATGCAACGATTGAGGGAGCGGTAAATATGCCGATGGGAAAAGTATTTACTGAAGCAATCAAAGGTAACCTGGAAAAAGACAAACAGATAGTTGTCTTTTGTAGAACAGGCGGCCGCGCTGCTATTGTCGAGAGAGAGCTAAGAGAAAGAGGTTACGAGATTGATGGGTTGGAAGGAGGTTTAACTGGATTGCATAATGTATGAGTGAGTCGGCTGTTATATTTTTGGCAACTCGGTTACATATGCTAGTACTGCTTGCATGGGTATTGTTCTTGTTCTACATAAAAAAAGAAACGAGATTGAGAATGATTCTTCTTACTTCGATTTCGTTACCCATATCTTTTCTCATCAGTAGAGTTGCATCATATTTCTACTTTAATCCAAGACCTTTTGTTGTTGACGGTTTTGAGTCATTGGTATTTCATGTAGCAGATAATGGATTCCCATCTGACCACATGTTGCTGGTGAGTACACTTTCAATGGCTGTGTTTGCAGTTAATAGAACAGTAGGTTTTGCGTTCATCCTGTTGAGTGTACTCGTTGGTTTAGGAAGAGTAATGGCGGGTGTCCATCATGTCTTGGATGTCGTTGGTAGTTTAGTAATTTCAATTCTTGCAGTTTGTTTGGGTTATATATTTATAAGTAAGTTTGTTAATAAAAAATTCTATGGAGCATAATCATTCACAGAAGAAAACCTTTAAGATTGTTGGCATGACATGTGCAAGTTGTGCACAGACAGTTGAAAAAGCAATCAGTAAAGTTCCGGGGGTAAAAACTGCTGGAGTAAACTTCGCTACTAATGAAGCGACTGTTGAATATGACCAGTCATCTGTAGATGGCATGGTAATAACTGAAGCGGTACAAGCCACTGGCTATAAACTGGTTGACCGATCACTCATGGACGGTGAATTCAAAGTAATCGGGATGGGGTCTGATCACTGCGCTGGAGTAGTGCAAAAAGCCCTCGAGGCATTTCCCGGTGTTACCAATATCAAAACTAGCTATGCTAATGGCTCAGCTACATTTTTATATGACCCAACCCAAGTCAAAATATCTGCCTTAAAAAAAGCTGTTGATGACGCAGGTTACGAAGCGGTAGTAATCGAGACTGGTGACAATGTCTACGAAAAAGAAAAAGCTGCAAAAGAGCACGAAGTGGATGTCATAAAGAAAAAGATGTGGGTTGCGATTGTTTTCTCTTTACCGATTCTATACTTGGCGATGGCTGAGCTGATTAGTGAGTCACTGATTCCAGGGTTTCTCAATCCTTCAGAGTTTCCTTTGAGATTCGCAGTAACACAACTTGCTCTGTCCATACCAGTATTGATAGCAGGTTATCGCTTCTATACAGTTGGGTTTCGCAATTTGTTTAGACTGACACCAAATATGGATTCTTTGATTGGACTTGGTACAGGTGCTGCTTATTTATACGGCGTCTATGCTGTGTATGCGATTGCTAGTGGAGACGTTAGCTTTGTTAAAAGTTTATATTTTGAAACAGCTGGTGTAATTATTGCTCTTATATTATTTGGTAAGTATCTTGAGGAGCGAACCAAAGGCAAAACATCAGAGTCTATTCGTAAATTAATGGACCTCGCACCAAAAACAGCAACAGTCATCCGCAACGGTAAGGAAGAGGAAATTTCATTAGAAGAGGTTTTGGTTGGAGATACCGTGGTGGTGCGCCCTGGTGAGAAAGTTCCGGTTGACGGTGAAATTAGTTCTGGCACCAGTAGTATTGATGAAAGCATGATTACTGGTGAAAGTGTGCCAGTTGATAAAAAAGCAGGTGACAAAGTCATAGGTGCAACGATAAATAAATCAGGAGCTATTGAGTTTACAGCGACTAAAGTTGGAAAAGACACCGCTTTGGCACAAATCGTAAAGCTCATTCAAGAAGCACAAGGTTCCAAAGCACCAATTGCTCGCTTGGCTGACGTAATTTCTGGGTACTTTGTCTGGGCCGTAATTGCGGTCGCACTTTTGGCGTTTGGTTTATGGTACTTCATATTCGGAGCTACCTTCTTATTCTCACTTACTATTCTCATTACTATACTTATTATTGCCTGCCCATGTGCATTAGGACTGGCTACTCCAACCTCAATAATGGTGGGTACTGGTCTGGGAGCTGAGAAAGGAATTTTGATTAAAAGCGCCACAGCCCTTGAGCAAGCAAAAAAGATTCAAGCCATTATCTTGGACAAAACGGGCACTATTACTAATGGAAAGCCAGTACTAACAGCAGCTAAGAGTGTGGCTGATATGAGTGATACAGATATGCTCACATTAGCTGCGTCAATTGAAAAGAATTCTAAGCATCCGCTGGCAGAAGCTATTGTGGTACACGCAAAAGCACAGAAGCTATCTTTGCAAAGCGTCGAAGCTTTTGAAGAAATTCCAGGGCACGGTCTTTCAGGCGCTATTTCTGGGACAGAATATTTTGTCGGTACTCGCAAGCTTATGGAACGAGAAGGAATAGCCTTTTCTTCACACTTAGCGGACATTGAAAAGCAAGAAGACGAAGGAAATACAGTCATGTTCTTTGCCAGTAAGACTGCGCTCTTAGGAATTATTAGTGTAGCTGATACCTCAAAAGAAACTTCGGCAACTGCTATTAAGTCTTTTACTGACTTAGGTATTGCTGTCTATATGATCACTGGAGACAACGAACGCACTGCTAAAGCGGTGGCTCGTGGTGTTGGAATTGCTGAGGAGAACGTTTTTGCTCAAGTTTTACCAGAAGAGAAATCTGATTATGTAAAAAAACTGCAAGCCGAAGGTCTTACAGTTGGTATGGTTGGTGATGGAATTAATGATGCCCCAGCTCTTACACAAGCAAATATTGGTATTGCCATTGGTGCTGGTACCGATGTGGCAATCGAAAGCGCCGATATTGTACTGATGAAAAGTGACCTGCTGGACGCTATCACAGCTATTAAACTCAGTAGACAAACCATGCGTAATATTAAACAAAATCTTTTCTTTGCTTTTGGGTACAACTCTGCTGGTATACCAATTGCAGCAGGAGTGCTGTTTCCAGTCTTCGGGTTTTTACTCAGTCCGATGATTGCAGCTGGTGCAATGGCGGCTAGTTCTATCAGTGTAGTTCTTAATGCGTTACGCCTAAAGCGAACAAAACTATAGGATACATTATGAAATATTTAGAGAAAATTCTTGATCGATACACTATGTACCAAGTACTTACCACAGTGCTTGGTGTGTACGTCCTGCATGGTCTGTTGCTTAGCTTGATAGGGTTAATTATATATCCGTTTAGTGGTTTGTTACTTTCTTTAGGGGTGGTACTTAGTGCCGTACTCATCACACACTATGTACTCGCAGCTCTAACCAAAGCTCCTGCCAATGTCTGGTCTAGTGTAATCACTGCACTCATACTATTTCTCATCTTTACACCAACGAGTACTCTGTCTGGGCTGGCGATACTAGCAACTGTCTCAGTTGCTAGTATCGCTCTAAAGTACGTGGTGCGTTATCGCAATGTACATCTTTTTAATCCGGTGGCATTAGCTGCAGTAGTAGCTGGTCTATTCGGGTTAGCTTATGCCTCATGGTGGGTAGGGACACTGTGGTTTGCACCAATACTTATTATTGGTGGAATTATGGTTGTTTTGAAGATTAGACGAATGCCAATGGTATTGGTTGGTATTTTGGCTTCCGTACTTATGGTACTTATATACAGCCTGTTTCGGGGTGAAGTATCTAGTGATATTTTCATCAGCCTACTCACGACGTCACCATTGTGGTTCTTTATGACTATCATGGTAACTGAGCCACTATCGACTCCTGCAGGAACTAAAGCTCAGATATATTACGGGGCGTTTATCGGCCTTTTATCACAGATTCCGTTTGCGGTTGGTTCGGTGTTTAACTCACCAGAACTTACGTTGCTTATTGCAAATCTAGTTGTGTGGCCAATGACCTTACGAGGTCGCCTTACTCTTATGTGTCTTAAGGTAGAAAAAGTAGCACGAAATACGTTCGCCTATACATTTCGACCATCATTTCCAGTTCAATTTCAGGCTGGGCAATATTTAGAGTGGGCACTACCACATGTCTCACCTGATGGTCGTGGAACTCGTCGCTATTTCACTATTGCTTCCAGTCCGAAGAAACAAAATATACGGTTAGTAGTGCGTACATCTGAGTCAGGAAGTAGCTTTAAGGAGTCACTGAAAACATTTGATCGAGGCAGTGTCATACATGCCGCACAACTCGCTGGTGATTTTGTCTTGCCGACTGATGCAAGCAGGCACAAATATTTATTTGTAGCGGGTGGTATTGGCATCACACCGTTCTTAAGCCAACTAGATTATTTGCAAGACAAAAGACAGCCGATTGATGCTTCGCTCTTCTATTGCAATAACCAGATGGAAGATGTGGCGTATGCTAAAAAGTTGAACGACTATGAAAAGCTTGGAGTACGCACCGTGCATGTTTTAAAAGATGCTCCAGAAAATTGGAATGGAGAAATTGGGTATCTTACGAAAGAAATGTTACTAACGTACACGCCGGATGTTGCAGAAAGACTAATTTACCTCTCTGGTCCGCCAGGTATGGTAGCGGCGTACGAGAATCTGTTCAGATCTCTTGGAGTACCGAAAAAGAATATTACAACCGATTATTTCCCAGGCTTAGCCTAGTTTATTTACATTATTATGCCTTTACCAATTATTATTACTGGAATCCTTATCCTTGTTTCAACCTTCAGTTATTCGATATTAACGACCATAAATCGTAATGACGAAGTACTTAGTTTAGATGAAACGACAGTAAAAGAACTGATGCCAAATGCGATGGCTAACACGATGGACATGGATAACATGGGCATGCCTCACTAGTGTCCCGTTTAAAACCATTGCAAACCAAGGCTGTCTTGCCCACCCTTGACATCAGATTGTACCAAAGTCCTAGAAAACAGTGTTTTTAAAGGCTTTTTGTCTAATAGAGACACTGACGTAATCTGTAACATTTTGTATAAATCAAGCTCAATCCGGAGCCGTTTTTTAATGATAGCCATCAGTAGATAAGCACATAGTGCCAGACAAATCTGCGTCTTCACAGCATTGGCACTGGTGCCCCAGAAAGACTTAATCTTCAAATGTTGTTTAATCCATTTAAAAAACAGTTCGACTTGCCAGCGGTATTTATACAATACCGCTATCACCAAAGCATCACTGTTAAAATCATTAGTAACGAAGACATACGCAATATTGGTTTCAGCATCGCGGTACTTTATCCTCCGCATCTTATCAGGATAACGCCACATGGTTTTCTTCCCTGACAGAACAACAATCTGATCACAAAGAATACCAGTTTCTTTACGTACCACATTAGAATACAAACGCCGTACCGACATGTTATGCCTAGCTCGCGTAACAAAGAATGCTCCAGCTTGATGTATCTTGTGCCAACGTTCGTAATCAAGATACCCTTTGTCCATGACGTAGTACGCACCACGCTCGAACGTAATCTCATCTAGGAAATTCACGTCGTTCACTCTGCCTTCAGTGATAGTGAAAAACGCAGGAATAGAGCCATTTAAATCAAGTTGCATGTTCAGCTTAATCGACGAATGTTGAGCATCGAACCGGGCCCAGCCGAACAGACTTAAACACAAATCTATCACCGTTGAGTCTAGCAGATAGACTGTCGCATCTAAATCAAGCTCAATGATTTCTTTTGACTTTGGATCCATTGGTCTGGCTCTGGCAATGAGCACCATCGCTAGGTCTCGGTAGATTCTCCAGTCTCTTTTCTGGTTGGCTGAGGCCAAGGTGTTGCGGGCGATTTTTTGTCTAAAGCCAAGGTGATACAACTTTTCTTCGTGAGCACCCAGACAGGTGATAATATCGCGAAGACTTTCCCGGTATGCCAGCTGACCGAAGATCATGGCTGTGAATTGTTGTCGGCAAGATAATTTTCGAATGCGGTACTCACCATTATATCTCTCCACACATTTTCTAAACTCATAATCATCGACAAACTCCATAATTTGAGAAAACACGTAGACACCTCGATTCATAATGATAGATTAAGTCTGATAAACTCAATCTATTATTACTGAAAAAACTGGTTTTAGATTGAAATCGAAAAAACCTAATTATACAAATGATACTTATAAATTAAGGGTTGTTTGAGATTTTGGGAAGTTAAACGGGACACTAGTGACCGAATGGTTGGATGTCCATGCGCGCTTGGTTGCGTTGTTGGTTGGAGTATTGTGCGGATCTTTTATGGATGTGGTAATTGGTATTTCTACAGCATACCTTCGCACGAACTATCTGGACGTGCCGGCCCATCCAACTCTTACTTTCAGCAAGATAACCTCCGCGAGGTTGCGTCTGGATAGTCAAGATCCTCGGATCAGGCTCCCATCTCTCGCCCGGAAGGGTGAACATTCCCTAGCCGAGCTGGAAGATTGTTTGGCTGATTCCGGAGGTGATATTCAGGCAATCAAGTCGGACAAACACCTTTTGGTGGTCAGGTACGTCGCTCCGGCAGGCTACGCTGGTACGAAGTGCAAGTCAGTTCAGAAGCTTTACATCTTGAACTGGTACGACTCTATCAAACTGATCGAAAAGGTCTCGCTTCGGCTGAAGAAGCAGGCTGTTGAGCAATTGCTGGCTCAGGAAAGTGAAAGTCCGGATGAAGACGTCGGAAGGTATCGTTTCGTGGAAGTGGTCGATGACTACAACTTCACGGACCACTATTACATCCCGATCGGAGGATCTTGCGCCGTCGGGACACCGGCCGATTCCGTGGATCCTGCGCAAAAAAATGGAACCATGAAAGAGGTAGGTCAGCTGGGGGGTAAAACAGTTTACCGATACACCCCGGGCGACTTTTCAATCTACGCATCTTGTCCAGCCGGCGTTTTGTTCACCGAATAATAAGACGCGGAGCGGAATTGTCCGCGTCGAGGGCTCTGGCAATTGATTTTGCTGGAGCCCTCTTTACATTTATATGAGCGGTAAACATTTCTTTTAAGCGGTTTCTTAGCTACACATTTAATACTAAATTCCCATTTTGTGATATAAATGATTTATTATGGTTGATAAGCAAAAGGTGGATACTGGGTTTGTTATGGACTTTGCTCAGCTTTCAAAGAAGGATGTAGAAATTGCTGGGGGCAAAGGGGCTTCGTTGGGGGAGATGACTCAGGCTGGTATTTCGGTTCCGCCTGGTTATGTTGTGTTGACTGCGGCCTTTGAGCAATTTCTCGATGAAACCGACCTAAGGCAGGTGATACGAGCTGAACTAGCGAAGGTTGATCAAAATGCCGTTCATACAGCCGACCATGCTAGTGAGCAAATCCAAAACCTTATTAAAAAGGAAGAGGTACCAGAAAATATCAAAATCGCCATTCTGGCTTCGTTCAAAGAATTAAACACTACTTATGTAGCGGTTCGTTCCAGTGCTACCAGTGAGGATTGTGCCGACAACGCTTGGGCCGGACAGCTCGACAGTTTTCTCAATACTACAGAAGACACTTTGCTCGAAAATGTTAAAAATTGCTGGGCTTCACTTTTCACCCCGCGAGCCATTTTCTATCGGATTGAGAAAGGATTGCAAGAAAGTCATGTGTCGGTCGCAGTGGTGGTACAAAAAATGGTTGAGAGTGAATCATCTGGCATTGCTTTTTCTGTTCACCCAGTAACCGAGGACTATAATCAATTAATAATCGAAGCTGGATTTGGGCTTGGTGAAGCGATTGTCTCTGGCTCAATTACTCCCGACTCTTATGTGATAGAGAAGGAACCACGAAAAATTATTGATATTAATATTGCCGAACAAAAGAAAGGTATTTATAGAAAATTAAATCAAGGGGGCAATGAGTGGCGAGACATTTCTGCGGTAGAAGGGTCAAAGCAAGTTCTCACGGATGAACAAATCTTAGAACTCTCAGAATTAATCCTAAAAATCGAAAACCACTACAGTTTCCCTTGTGATATCGAGTGGGCGTTTGAAAAGGGTGTTTTTTATATCGTGCAAAGTAGGCCTATCACAACACTTCAGCAACATGCAGAAGTAGAAAATCTAGTTGATCAATTAAAAAATATTGAGTGGGTGTCTGACTGGAGTGTTGCTTCTCCTGTTATTGATATTTGTACAGCACCAGGCACTTATTACAATGGTCTACATGAATTGTTCGGTGTTTCTATTTCAAATGTTCTTATTACCTATCGTGATGGAGTCGCATCAGCTAAATTATCACTTCCCGAATATAATTATCTGGGAAAAGTTTTAGCAGAGAAAGTACAAAATATAGATTTTGTGAGAAAATGGGCCGATAATTTTAAGGTTTCGGCAGATAAAGTTATGTCAAGAATACAAGTGACTCCAGAAAAACTTCTTGAGGAAATGCCTCCTATGAATATATATTGGAAATATGGCGCATACAATGTAGCAACAAAAACGGTATTTAATTTTCTTCCTGACGATTTTTCCGAAGAATCAAAAAAACTCCTTGAGGAGGCAAGGAAATACTCAGAGACATTTTATGTTGATAATTCAAGGGTTCTTTCCGAAATGTTTAAGATTATAGCTTCTAAATCTGGGTATGCTACTGAACTCGTTTTTATGATGACTAGAGATGAGATCGAACATTTTCGTGATAATCAGATTCTTCCAGATAAAAATGTTCTTATAAATCGACGTAAACGTTCAGGCATGTATCTTCATGATGGGAAAATGCAGTTTCTTTCCGGTGAAGAAGTCGATGAGGTTGAAATGAATCTGATTCATGAATTTAATGGAAGAGAACTGTATGGTCAAACAGCATACAGAGGCATTGTGAGTGGAAGATGCAGAATTGTGCAGGATTTTAGTAATGCTGATATTCAAGAAGGAGAAGTACTGGTAACAGGAATGACAAACCCTAATTCTGTTCCGCTTATGAAGAAAGTCTCAGCAATCGTTACAGATGGTGGCGGCGTGTTGTCACACGCCGCCATCGTATCGCGCGAGCTCAAGAAGCCTTGTATCATCGGCACTAAAATTGCAACGCATGTTTTGCAGGACGGCGACTTAGTAGAGGTGGATGCGGATAATGGGGTGGTGAGGGTTTTGGATAGGGTAACTTAAGACCTTGGTTATTACTTAATATACTCTCTAATCGCGGACGGCGTTGATTTTTAGGAAGGTCTAGTTGGTAATTATTTTCTTGGTGTTGCTTATTGTTACAATAAAAGTATGAAAAAAGTGTCTAAAGTTATTCTGTTAAATCCAGAGAGAAAAATATTGTTACAGTTGTGAGACAATAAAAAAGATATACCCTTCCCAAATCAATGGAGTTTGTTCGGTGGATTAGTAGATGAAGGAGAGTCAGCAGAAGAATGCGTATTGAGAGAGGTGTATGAAGAGTTGGGTATTGCTTTGGAAAAGGTCGAACTGGTCCTTGTGCGGATTAGGGATGAGAGCGGTCAAAGTGTAGAGGATAATATTTTTGCGTCAAAAGTCACAGTGGATGAGACCAAATTAGAATTGACGGAGGGAGCAGATATGAAATGGTTTTCTGTAGCTGAACTTCAAGAAGCTGATATTGTTCCACATTTTAAAAATGTCATAATTAATTACTGTAATACTCTGTAATCACATAGATGTTAATTCTGTCTCGGTAATAAATAGGTGGCTAGTTTCTATGTTCCCGAATCGCAGACATAAAAATCTCCCCGAACTTTTTTAATTTTTTGTCGCCGACGCCGTTGATTTTAAGGAAGGCTTCGTCGGTGGTTGGTTTATGGAGGGACATTTCACGGAGGGCTTTGTCGCCGAAGACAATGTATGGGGGTACCTTTAGACGGGTGGCTTCATTGGTGCGAATTTGTTTCAATACTGAAAAGAGGTCGGCGTCGAAGTCACCGGTGATTTCGTTTGTTGTGACCGATTTAACAGCAGTCTTTTTGCTCGTAGATTTTGGTGTGTCCAGTGGCGCGAACTCGATACATTTATCACAGTTACCACAATTCGCAACGGTGTATTTTTCGTTAAAGTAACTTAGTAGAAAACGTCTTCGACAAGACTTGAGGTAGCCATAGTGGAGAGCTTTGTCTAGATTTTCTTCTGCTTGTTTCTTTTCCTCTTCATCAGAAATCAAGCTAATAAAATAGTCTTGTTTGAATTTATCAGCAGTTGAAAAAAGTAGTACACAACGGGCTGGTAAACCATCGCGTCCGGCCCGTCCGGTTTCTTGGTAGTAGCCTTCGATGGATTTGGGGAGGCTATGGTGAATGACGAGACGAACGTCTGGTTTGTCGATACCCATACCGAAGGCAATGGTGGCGACCATAATATGAATATCGTCACGGATGAAGCGGTCTTGATTGTCTTTTCGCTTGTCGGCAGTTAGGCCGGCGTGATAGGTGCCGGCATTGTGTCCGTGGGCATTTAGTTTTTCAGCTAGACTCTCGGTGTCTTTGCGGGAGAAGCAATAAATAATCACGCTTTCTTCAGGGTATAGTTCAACTAGTGAGAGGATGGTTTTGAAAGAATCTTTTTTGGGTAGAACTTCATAGCTCAGATTTTGTCGGTTGAAGCTAGAAGTGAAGATGTGTGGTTTGGGCAGATTTAGTTGTTTGACGATATCGTCGCGTACCTTATGGGTGGCGGTAGCGGTGAGAGCAATGATGGGAACGCTAGGAAAATTCGTCCGCAACATTTTCAAGTTGCGGTAGTCTGGTCGGAAGTCGTGGCCCCATTCTGAAATGCAATGGGCTTCGTCTATAGCAAACATGCCAATTGGTAGGGTGTGTAGCAATTCTTGAAAATGTGGGACAGAAAGACGTTCGGGTGCAATGTACAAAAGTTTTATTTCACCGCTTTTAACTTTAGAAACTATGTTGTTAATTTCATCGTGACTAAGAGAACTGTTGATATAAGCGGCGTTGATACCATTGGTGGTAAGAGCGTCGACCTGGTCTTTCATTAAAGAAATCAAAGGAGAAATCACAATAGTCAGTCCAGTTTGGAGCAGGGTAGGTAATTGAAAACAAAGGGATTTGCCACCACCGGTTGGCATCAAGACCAAACAATCTTCTTTGGCTAGTACTCGTTCAATGATTTCTTTTTGTAACGGCCTAAATTCATCGTAACCGAAATGTTTTTTGAGAGTCTCGTACATAAATAATGAAACCCTAGTATCTCACGCTTGCTCAATTTTTGGAATCGGATTCGCTATTGGCTCTTTTATAACAAATTGTAATAATAAGCTCATCTAGTTGTAGTAATAAGTGAGGCAGGGGTTTGGTTTCGGAAAAATTAATTGTTGATAAAAATACAAAGATGCAAACCAGCTCTCTTGCCCTTGGACTTCGCAAAGCGCTTAAAAGAAAACTCTTTAGAAAATTAGAAACAATTACATAAAATATGATGTTGAAAAAAATAATGATTCCCTTAGCAGCTTTTGCTGTTACTGTAACTGGAGCCAGCGCCTTTACAGGTAGCGGTTGGCTTCAAAATTCTAATGTCGATTTAACTGACACGCAAGTTAGTGCCTTTGAGCAAGCTCGTGAAATTAGACAGACCGCAAACGATGAAGCCAGACAAGTGTTGGAAAAGGCCGGAGTAGATGAAACTAAAATGAGAGAAATTCAAACAGCTATGAATGAGGAACGTGAGGTTCATCGTGAAGCTGTGCAAACAGCTATTGAAAATAACGACTATCAAGCCTTCTTAACGGCTGTAACAGACTCTCCGATGGCAGATAAAATTACTTCAGAAGCAGACTTTGAAAAGTTTATTGAAGCTCATGGACTAATGCAGTCTGGAGATCGTGATGGAGCAGAAGAAATATTCACTGAATTAGGAGTTGAGAGAGGAGAAGGATTAGGGGGAAGAGGTGAAGGTCGGGGAGATGGTTATGGAAGAGGTGATAGTGAAGGAAAGGAAGGAGGTATGCGAGATGGTTTTGGTGGCCCAGGTTCACATATGATGAATCGGTAGTCAGACTAAGCTCCGCAATTCCCAAACGTTAGTCAAAAAGTCCGGATAAAATCCGGACTTTTTGTAATAAAACTCAAGAAACGTTGTATTATCTAAAGACGGTATGACTGAAAGAACAGACGAAGAAATCGCGGCTGTGGTACAGGCTGGAAACATTTATGATTTCGGCGAATTAGTACTCCGCTATGAACCAAAAATGATGCGATATGCTCGTAAGTTTCTTTCCTGTCAGGAAGATATAGAAGATTTGGTGCAAGATGTGTTTATTAAAGCTTATTCAAATCTACAATCTTTTGATACTAGTTTACGATTTTCACCTTGGCTATACAGAATAGCGCACAATACTTTCGTGAATGAATTAAAGCGGAAAAGTCGCTTTAGTTTAGGAGTGTTCGAGGCGGATGTATTATTGCCACAATTACCAGCCAAGGAGAGCTCTGATGATCAGGTGCTAGAAACGGAGTTAAAAGGTGAGATGGAATTACACTTAGCAAAACTGGCTCCCAAATACCGTGAAGTAATTATTCTCCATTATTTTGATGAGTTCAGTTATCAAGAAATCAGTGACATCATGCAGATACCGATTACCACAGTCGGAGTCCGTATTTTGAGAGCAAAAAATAAACTAAAACAAACCTTAAAAAAACTCTATGAATAATTTAGCAAGTAAAATTATCCAAAAAATTAAAGACGGCGAGGTAAACATGCAACCACGTTGGCACTTTGTATTTAAAACAGCATTGATGATGGTTGGAATCGTGATTGTTTCGTTAGTGGCGGTTTATCTTTTTAGTTTTGTAATATTTACGCTACATAAAAGTGGTCTATGGTTAGCTCCACAGTTTGGTTATCGAGGAATGATGATGTTCGTGGTCGGTACTCCTTGGTTGTTACTGTCAATCCTAGGATTATTTATATTATTGCTTTACATACTGGTTAGTCACTTTTCGTTTAGTTATCGAAAACCTTTGGTGTACTCGATGGTGGGGGTAGTCTTGTTTGTGATTATGGTTTCATCCTTGATTCAGTTCTATGGTTTTCATGAGCGAATGCAGTCTTTTTCTGAACAACATCATGTGCCCGGGCTAAGATCTTTTTATCAAGATTCAGACCAGCAGCGTCCCCCTGGTATGGTACAGGGTAAAATTATTGGTGTCAGGGCTGGTGGATTTGTCCTGGATACAGACAGTGAAGAAGAGTTGCTGGTTGATGTTAGTAGAGAAACTAAAATGCCGCCAGATGTAGTTATCTCAATTGGAGCCGAGGTGCTAGTATTTGGTGAACGAAAGGAAGACACTGTTTACGCTTTTGGTGTTAGGCCAGCTACTGTTGATAATCACCGTCAATTTAGACCAAATATGAGAAGGGGTGATTTTGATAGTGAAATGAACAGACCACAATCCTTTAAAAATGATCAAACAGAACCAGTATTAGTTAACCCGGTAATTGAATAAATATGAAAATTTTAACTTTTATAAAAACCATTAAATGGTACCTAATAATTGTACTGGTTTTTGCCGGTGGAGTTTATTATTTTTTCGGCCATAAGGCGGTTGATCCGGCTAGTGCTATTTCATTCAGTGCTGTGAGTACAGTGGAACGAGGTGCTGTAACTTCTGGTATTCAAACTACTGGCAATATTATAGCGGCCCAAAAACTTGATATCGATATTTATAAAAAACTCAGCCGGATTGATGTGGTAAACATTCAGAATGGTAGTCATGTTTCTGCTGGGGATGTGCTCATTTCTTTTGATAAAAATGATGCTTATGTTGATACTAAGTCAGCGTTAGTGTCAGTGGCCGAGGCTGAGCTGAGTTTAGAACAAGAGCGAGCAAATGCGGATGACCCAAATGCTCAAATCAGAACTAAAGAAAATCAAATCGCTGGTTATAAGAAAACTATCATTGATACAGAGCAAGAGATTGATGATAGCTACCGAGATTTCCTCAATGAAGATTTAGAAGTTGTAGCACATCCTGATCGACAAGACGCTCTTAACGATCGGACTGAACCAGTTTTGACTGGCCGATACGTGAGTGATGAGTCTGGACAGTATGTCATTGATGTTTATTCTTCAAATGCTGATTCAGGGTATTCGTTTCGAGTGAATGGTCTCGAAAGTGTCACGGAGTCAGTGATATTTGGCAAAGCAGTTGATCTAGGAACGCGTGGTTTAAAAATTACTTTTCCTAATAACACTAAGACTAACGATAAGTGGGTTGTCCAAGTGCCAAATTCATCAATTGCAACCTACTCTGAAACAAAGGAGAATTATGATAAAGCAGTGGCTGATCTACAAAAGACCATTACCGATACCAAGGTTAGTTTAGTGAACGCTGAACAAGAGCTCAAAGATCTACAATTAACTGATTCAAATAATTACCGAAATCTAGATATAAATAAGGCTGAAACAACCTTAGCGGAAGCAAGACAAAGGTTGTCACAAAATTATGATGTCGTGCAGGAAAGAGATATTATCGCTCCTTTTTCTGGAACTGTTGAAGGAATGGAAAATGTAGTGGCTGGAGCAACGCCAACTGGCGGTACGAGCGATAGTATAAATCTTGGTGTTCTTATATCCGACGAATTCTTAACTACCTTTACCTTGGGTGCAACTGATGTTTCAAAAATTCACGTCGGACAGAAGGTAAAGGTAACGGTGACTTCGTTTGCAAATCAACCAGTCTTTGAAGCTAGCGTCACCCAAATTAGTTCAATACCAGAATCGAGCGGGGTAGCACAGTATAAAGTACAAGCGTTGCTCGACTACGATCGAACCATAGCCGAAATTGTGTTACGAGAGGGTATGTTAGCTAATATTGAAGTTGTAGAAAAAGAAAATAGTGACACCCTCAGGATCCCAACTTCAGCTATAACTTACGAACAGGGGACACCAAAGGTTACTGTGGTTGATCAATTGACTGATATCCAAAAACAACAAGTCGCTAAAATGGGTATCGTGCGGACTGAAGGTAATACGCTTTCTACATACACTGTACCTGTAGAAGTTGGTATTGTTGGTCAATATTATGTAGAGATTCTGAATGGTCTTGAAGTGGGGGATATGGTGGTTACTTCTTCACTAACTGAAACAACTGAACAGTCTGTGGTTCAACAGGCTGGATTTAGTCGGGGTGGCGGGGAGCCAGGGGTTAGACCAACTGGAACTAGAACGAATGAGGCGGGGCCAAGTGGTGCTAGTCAGAATAAATAAAATTATGACGAAAACTTTAGAAAGAAAAAAGGTCGTTGATTTACAAAACATCACAAAGAGTTTCTATTTACAAGGAGGTCTTGAGGTGCCAGTGCTTCATGATATTAATCTCACCGTTTTTGCAGGTGAGATGGTAGCTATTCTTGGGCCCTCTGGTTCTGGAAAATCGACTTTGATGAATATTGTGGGTGGTCTTGATGTGGCTACCACTGGAAAATATTACTTTGATGGTAAACACGTTGACAGTATGACCTCAGATGAATTGGCTGAATTGCGCTCGACAGATATAAGTTTTATTTTTCAGTCTTTCCATCTTTTGCCAGGTAAAACAGTGTATCAAAATGTCATGTTGCCATTAATGTATCAGCGTTCATTTTCTGATAACTATGATGAATATACGGTCCACGCTTTAAATCAGGCTGCCCTTGAAGAAGAGCATTGGCACAAGAGGCCCAATCAACTATCTGGAGGTCAAAGGCAACGGGTGGCGATTGCTCGAGCCTTAGTAGCACGGCCCAAGCTCCTTTTGGCTGATGAACCAACCGGTAATCTCGACTCAAGAACTGGAGACAGTATTATAGATTCTTTGACTTTTCTAAACGAAAAGTATGGAACAACTATAGTTATTGTGACGCACGACGATTCCATGACCGATGTGGTGCATCGAGTAATCAATATTATTGATGGCAGAATATCAGAGACTAAGGGAAATAAAGTATGAAATTACGCTTCTTAATTTTTGAATCGCTACAGGCTCTTTATAGCAATTTGTTGCGCTCTTTGCTTACTATCATTGGAATAGTAGTTGGTATATTTTCTGTTACTGCCATGTTGGCGCTTGGCGCTGGGTTATCACAAAATGTTTTAGAACGTTTTAGTTCGTTTGCTAATGGAGACTTGACCGTTACTGGCGACATTAACTACACAGACTATGATTGGGTTGCCTCACAACCTTATGTGTCCCACGCTTTGGCTTCAATGTCAGTCGGGGGTACTGATGTGATCATGTTTGGCTCTGATTTTTCTCCTTCTGTACAAACAGTGGTTGGTGATTATTCAGATCTTCAAAGTTATGAAATCGTGTCCGGTGACACTTTTGATTTTAACAATCCTGATTTTGCAGAGTCGGTAGTCGTAGTGTCAGATGGTTTTGCTGCCAAGGTTTTGGAAGATACAGGTCGTTCGGTTATAGATCAGACATTGACGGTAAATAATCAGGCTTATACCGTGGTTGGTGTGATTAAATCAAGCTCCAATGCTTTTACTCGTGGTGATGGCATTATTTTGCTCCCTTATAATAGCGTAGTAGGAGTGCTGACCAACACCAAGAATTTTTCCTCAGTCGCAGTTTTGTTGCAAGATTCTTCATATTTTGAAATCGCCGGACAAGATATTTTAAAATCATTGAACGCTTCTCGTCAGTTGGCGTTTGATAGTGAAGATATTTTCAATATTGAAACAGCTCAAGCTTTTATTGAGACTGCGCAAGAAACAACCAATATGATCAGTGTATTTCTCGGGGTGGTAGGCGGTATTGCATTGTTTGTTGGTGGTATCGGTACGATGAATATGATGTTAACTACTGTGACCGAGCGCACAAAAGAGATTGGTTTAAGAAAAGCGATTGGTGCTCGCGATCGTGACATTATGTTGCAGATTTTGATTGAGTCGGTAGCTCTGACTAGCTTAGGGGGATTGCTTGGTATTTTGCTTAGTTTAGGGGTGGCAAAAATCGCCAACAGTATATTTGCTGATAGTAGTATTATTACTATTTTGGTAAATACGCAAGTGATTGCTCTAGCGGCATTTGTGGCTGTGGCGGTGGGGGTTGTCTTTGGTTTGTATCCCGCTCGCAACGCCTCTAGACTACAACCGGTCGATGCTCTGCGGTCAGAATAAAAACATCAATTTAAAGCACGCATGAAATGATGGTAATATATCTACATGCCATTTCCGCAAGAAAAACTAAACGTCTTACAAACGGTTGACCGTTCCTTTGATATTGGAACTCGTGAAAATTTTATTTTAAATAACTGGTTATTACTAATAAATATTTTATTGGTCGGTGTGTTTGCTCTCGATGTCGCGGAACATTTTGATTACATACACGCGAGCGAAAATTTCCATAGTTTAATTCGTGACGCTGAAATTATTTTCGGCATGCTTTTCTTGATGGAGTTTACCTTGCGGTCAGTATTCGTCTATATTCCAGATAAAAAATTTTTCTCACTCTATTCAATCATTAATGCGCTAGTTATTGTGTCACTGCTGGCGCCACACTTCATTGGTAATCTCGCCCTACTTCGGTTTTTACAAATATTCAAAGTCTATAAAGTCTATCGACTGAATAAAGATAATAGTAGTTATCATTAAAAACTTTAGTATAAACAAAAAACACCCTCAGGGCTTAACTCCTGAGGGTGTTTTTGCAATTAACAATTACTACATTATAGTCCAGAGTAACCAAATATTTAGGCCGGCAATTATACTTCCAATAATCCAAGCTATAACATTCAACTTCCTAGAGTTTACAAAGTTACCCATAATTTTCTTGTTTCCAGTAAATATTAGAAGTGGGAAAACAGCAAAAGAAAGTTGCACACTGAGGACTACTTGGCTAAGAATCAGAAGTTCGGTTGCACCACTAGATCCGTACCAGCTAATAAATACTACCGCGGGTATGATGGCCAAGAGTCTAGTTATCATTCTGCGGAGCCAGGGTTTGATTCGCAGGTTTAGGAAACCTTCCATGATAATTTGTCCGGTCATGGTTCCTGTGATAGTAGAGTTTTGACCAGCCGCTAGTAGAGCGACGGCAAATATTGTACTAGCAAAACCTGCTCCTAATAAGGGTGCCATTAGTTTGTAGGCGTCTTCAATTTCAGCTATATCATTGTATCCATTCACATAGAAAATAGCGGCCGACACAATCAAAATGGCTGCGTTAACGAATAAGGCTAAGGTTAATGCTGTAGTAGAGTCGATGGTGGCGAATTTAATCGCTTCTTTTTTGCCAGCTTCAGTTTCTGCATAACTTCTGGTTTGGACAATTGCAGAATGAAGATACAAGTTGTGGGGCATAACAGTTGCTCCCAAGATACCAATTGCTAAATAAAGCATCTCTGGATTAAAGACAAGCTGTGTAGTCGGTATAAATCCAATTAAGAGTGGTCCGATAGCAGGGGAAGACAAAAATATTTCCGTGGCGAAGATAAGAGTGATGGTTCCAATTAAAGTGATTATAAAAGCTTCTAGGCGACGGAAGCCTTTGTTTTGCAGTAGCAGAATAACCAATACATCAGCGGCCGTGATAATAACTCCAATTATAATTGGTATATTAAATAACAAGTTTAGAGCGATCGCCGAACCAATAACCTCAGCTAAGTCAGTGGCTATAATCATTACTTCCGCCATCAACCAAAGAAAAATCGCTACCGGCTTGGAAAAATTCTCTTTACACATTTGAGCCAAGTCTCGACCGGTGGCAATTCCAAGTTTAAGCGCTAGGTGCTGCAAAACCATAGCGAAAAAGTTGGAGATCAATATCACTGACAATAGGGCGTAACCAAATTTTGAACCACCAGCTAAACTAGTGGCCCAGTTACCAGGGTCCATATATCCTACCGCTACCAAAAATCCTGGTCCGGCATAAATTAATAGTTTTTTGAAAAATGAAGTGTTGGGTGGTATCGGGATTGATTTATGAACTTCAGGCATGCTGTTATGTAGTTCAGAATCATTATCGTCTGGACCATTTTTCCAACCGAGCGCTTTAAATAAATTTGTGTGTGTCATATAGATTAATAATTTATTGGTTTTTTTATATTTGGAATGGGTGAACCGTGAGGGTCTTTGGTGGGGTAGTTCAGAAATTTTGCAAGTCTTTTAGCCATGTCGTCACTAATCGCATGTTCAAGTAGCTCAGCCTCTTTGTGGATATTGTCTTTAGGTGTTTTAAGAGTTTGGTACAAAAAGACTTCAATCAGACGGTGCTTGAAAGTAAGTTTTTCACCAAGTGCTAAACCTTTTTTAGACAAGGCGATGTCTGAGTATGGCTTGGCGACTACTAAACCATCTCGCACTAATTCCTTTATTCGTTCTGAGACGGTCGACTTACTTAATTTAAGTCGTTTGGCGACCTGAGTGACACTAGCTCCTTTTTCTTCTAGCTCAAGAATATACATAGCTCTGATATAGTCTTCTTGGGTAGAGGTAACAGGTCTGGTACTAGACACATTTGTTCGCATGCACGAACTATACATAACATGTACATGTTATGCAACGTATTTTGTTAACTTAAGTCTTTGGTTTAGTTGGTATTGTATTTTAAATGAAGTAAACTAAGCCAAATGTCGTTTTTAGAGCATATCTCAACTTTTTCATTTTTAGGTTTTAACCACTGGGGCTACGTACTTATTTTTGTTGCTTCATTGCTTGAAGCTGTGCCACTGCTCGGTTTATTCTCTCCTGGAATGGTGGTGATAGTGGCTGGTGGTTTTATGGTTAAATTGGGTTTTTTGGATCTAGGAGATGTTATTTTTGTTGCTTCATTGGGAGCTGTGACGGGTGATTTTGTTGGTTACTTACTAGGAAAAAAATATGGAGTAGGCTTGCTAGAAAAATATGGTAAATATTTTTTCTTTAAAAAAGAACAATTCGAAAGTACTAAAAAAATTATGCATAAGCACGCTGGTAAATCACTCATCATAGGTCGTTTCAATTCATTAACACGTGCATTGGCACCCTTTGTAGCCGGAACGACAAATATCCCTTTCCGGAAGTTCATGCTATTTAACATTATTGGGGGAGTAGCTTGGGTAACGGTTTTCGTATTGGTCGGATTCATCTTTGGTCATAGCTATGAGGCGATGTCAAAATACATCGGACGGTTTGTTTTGGTGGCTGTTACGGTCGGGATAATGATTGTCTATGCATATCGATTTGTCGATAAAAGAAAACATGTTTTTTCAAAGTATCACTTATACATATTGATTGTGAACGTATGTTCTCTCTATCTATTTTCAAAGATGGCTGAAGATGTGATTGATATGGAATCGATTACGAAGTTAGATTTTTGGTTAAACAATGAGGTGACACGTTATTGGTCCTTACATATAAATGAGATAGTTATTTTTATCACTAATATTGCCAGCCCACTCAATTTGTCTTTTTTCGCCTTAGTTTTATTTGGAGTGTTAGTTTACGTGAAGAAATGGTATTTCAGTATACTTTTGGCCACAGGGATGATGGGGGGAGTTGTGCTTGAATCTTTGATTAAATTTCTCATGCATCGCGAGCGTCCATTAAATATGTATATCAATGTTGATGGGTACAGTTTTCCGAGTGGACATGCCACCATGGCTACGATATTTTTTATAACCCTACTGTTTGCATTCAAGGATGATTTAAAGAATAAATTTTTGAGAGGGTTGTTTATTGTTAGTGCTGTAATTTTGTTTATTTCAGTTGGTTTAAGTCGAGTGTATTTAAATGTGCATTGGTTTAGTGATGTGATCGCTGGATTTTCTCTGGGAGTATTTTGGTTAACTTTGTTAGTGTTGATATTTAAATTAATCGATAACTATGCTCATGATTTATTAAACAAAATAAAAATAAAATTTAGTCAGTGGTCGGGGATAGATTTACTAGATAGTTAAGTCAATAAACTATTGTTATAGTTACAAAATGAACAAAGCAATCGTAATTTTATTTGGGTCAATCTTTATCTTGATACTAGTTTTTACTTTTTCGGGTAGTTCTAAAATAATTACAAATTACCCTTCACTCAACACCACTGTTGTTGCTTTTGGAGATAGTCTCGTGGAAGGTGTAGGGTCGACGGCAGGTAATGATTTTGTAAGTGAGTTGTCTAGACAAATAAATACACCGATAGTTAATCTTGGAAATAGGGGAGACTCTACTAGAGACGCCCTTACTAGATTGGATGTGGTGTTGAAGAAAAAGCCAAAAGTAGTTTTGCTGCTTTTGGGAGGGAATGATTACTTACAAAAAATACCACCAGAAGAAACATTTTCAAATTTAGGCAAAATAATAGAGTCGATTCATGAGACCGGATCAATTGTCATTTTACTTGGAGTACGAGGTGGTTTACTAAAAGACAACTTTGAGAATAACTTTGAATCACTGGCGGATAAATACGGAACGGCTTATGTACCAGACGTGCTTGACGGTTTGTTTGGGCATGCAGACTTAATGTCGGACAGTGTGCACCCTAATGACAAGGGATACAAAATTATCGCTGACAAAATTTACCCAGTGTTAAAAGGTGTAGTAGATTAATACTTTTCCACACCCCTAAAAATTAATTGTTAGAAATATGGTAAAAATAAGTACTGGAGGTTGGTTCGAAAGAGCCAGCCTCTTTACCTGTTTAAAAGGCATAGACTAATAAATAAATTATAATTATGAAGATTACAAAATCATTTGAAAATTACATTGCAGTAATCATGATGGGTGTTGCACTGTGTTTTTCATTTTTTATCGCTGGGGTAACAGCGGCTCATGCAGAAGAAACTTCAGATACTAATTCAGACACCAGCTCCGATACAGAAGTTGTGTCTGCTGAAGAAGCTGCTAAGCGCGTTGAGATGAAGAAAAAGATTGAAGAATTGCGGGCAATAATTGAAACTAAAAAAGCCGAGTTTAAAGCTAGACAAGAGGCAAATAAAGAAGAGTTTAAAGAGAAGCGTGAAGAAGCTAAAGATGAATTTGAAGATAAGCGTGAAGAAACAAAAGCTGAATTCAAAATAAACAAAGAAGAATTTTTGTCTAGTCTGGATGGTTTAAGTGAGGATGAAAAGCGAGTTAAGATGTTGGAGTTCATCCAGAATATTAAAACTGTAATCGAGGCCAGAAAAGCAGAAATGAAAAGTCAGATGGAAACAAGAAAAGAAGAAGTAAAAAGTGAGATGGAAGAAAAGAAAGCTAAGTTTGAGGTAATAAAGGATGAGTTTAAGTCTGACCGAGATGAATTTAAATCTAGTTTGGAAGGAATGACTAAGGAGCAAAAGATTGCTGCCATCATGAAGCGGATAGAAGCGATTAAAAGTCAAATTGGTAAAAATTCATCGGTAGAGAGTGATGATTCAGATGATGAGGAATTGGATGAGAGTGATGATGATGGTGAAGATAGCGAAGCTGTAGAAGATGATTCAAGTGACGAAGAGTCAGTCGATGATTCAAGTGATGATAGTGAAGATGATGAATCAGATTCATAATCTGTAAACAAAAAAAACAAAACAGCCCATCATGGGCTGTTTTGTTTTTAATGAAAGTCTTCAACAAAAAAATTACAATTTGTGGGATTGGTTGAACTGATAGTTTTTTCAAGAGCATCACAGGCAACTCCTTGCCCGCACATATAGACATCGCTGTTGCTAAAATCATATTCAGTTAAATGGTCTTGTATGTGTCCAATTGGATATATAGTTTGAGAATTATCTGATACAACGTACTTCACTGATACTTTTTCATTTGTCTCAGATAAGCTGTCAAAAAAATCTTTGTGTAGAATTTCTTCAGTACTTCGATTGCCGGTTACAATTGTTAGAGAATTAAGATTATCTCTGGCTCCCAAGTTTTCTGCCAGGGATTTGACCACTCCCGCTCCTACTCCAAATCCAAACAAAAAAGTTTTTGAAGCAGTCATTTTATCAGCTGTGTTAAGTCCTAGTGGTCCCATCAGTTCTATTTCTCTACCAACATAATCCTCTGCCCACAGTAAAGGGGTTAGTTTTCCGTTTGGGCTAAGTCTTATGGTGATTGCGAATTCATCAGGGTTTGTATCTGCTGATGACATTGAGAAAGCTCGGCGGATTTTTTCTCCACTATGTTCAACAAATAAATTTACAAAACTACCTGCAGTAAAGGGCATTAGTTCAGATGGTTTAATTACATACTCACGGGCGGTTGGTGATAGGTCAGTAACTTTAGTGATTAAGCCAGACATTTTTTTTATCGGGTTCATATAGTTTGGGG
Organism: Candidatus Nomurabacteria bacterium; assembly: GCA_020632095.1. GTDB lineage: Bacteria > Patescibacteriota > Minisyncoccia > Phycocordibacterales > UBA918 > OLB19. The sequence continues at coordinate 196,539 of JACKGF010000002.1, read as the reverse complement.
GTTATTGGTTTGCAAAATAAAGTTGTGATTTCTGAGCCAGGCCAGAACAGTGAAAAGAGTAACCAAGACCAAATATATTAGTAAGAAATTGTCGTGCAAGATAAAAAAGACATAGAGACCGCTACCGTAAAAATACACATAAGACAGTCGTTGGATATTCTTCCACATTTTTCCTAGTAGTTGCTTGGATAGATTGTTAGAGGTTATTAGTAGAAGCATAGCCGAAATATCAGCTAAGTGAGCCAATATGGCTAAATTACTGAATGACCAATAATCAGCACTGACCATACTATTGAAATATCCTGATGAACCGACAATTAACTTGCTTAGGATAAACGAGACAATAATTGAAGCGGAAAAAACACCCATTCCTTTACGTAAAATCACCAGTGGTCTAAGCCAAGTTACGCCACGAAAGATATCGGCCAGCGGTCTAATTAGCATCACTAAAAACAAACTAAAGTGAGCTAGGGCGTAAAGAAGTGTTAATTTTTCTCCGTCAAACCAGTTAGGTACAAATACTAAACTGGCCGGTAGACAGGCTAAAATTACTATAGAAATAGCCAGTAGAAACTCCTGAAAATTTTTTATAAAAGTAAAATATAATTTCATACAATAGTTGATAATATTTTTCCATCAGTAGTGACACAAAAATATTTATAGTGGTTATTTTCTGGCGGAACTATTTTAATCGCTTCATCTACTCCGCGGGTTAAAAATAATTTTGTCATAGCCTCGGCGAAAGCTCCTTCATTATGGACGATACTAACAGCTACCAAATCACAAGCAGGATTATCACGAGTATTACTGTCAACAATATGATGACGAATACCCTGTGAAGTTTGCCACTGTCTAGCGTAGGTACCACTGGTGGCGAGAGCCGTATCGGTCAGGATTACTGGCACCTCATCACCACTCACAGGATTATAGAGGAGAAAAATGAATGGTTCGTGAAGCTCGTCATGACCGCTAGTGCTGATGTCACCACCAATATTAATTATTACGCCATGACATTCTGGGTATTTTTGCTTGATGTAATCAACTAACTTAGTAGCTAGATAGCCTTTCAAAAAACCACCAAAATCAAGTTGCTGACCTTCAGCTAGGGTAATAGTTTTACTTTCTGTATCAATTTTAAGCTCGCTTAAGTTGGTGTTGTATTCGTTTGGTTGGACTCTGCAGATTGTTGGTAAGTCTGTAAAATTATCTTGATAGCCGAGTTGAGAAATTTGTACTAAAGGGTTAAACGCTGAGGTGGTCTTTCGGGCTAGTTCTAAGCTTCTGGTTGTTACTTCAAGAAATACATCGCTCACTTTTTCGTGGCCAGTACGATTGAGAATTGAGAGTTCACTGTCAGGTAAAAATCGAGAAAATCTTTTTTCATAAGTTGAGATTATTTCAAAGAGCTCGTTTGCTATTAGTTTAACTTGGGCACTTTCATCAAAGACCAATGAAATACTCACGTCAGTACCCATGTGTCTTTCTGTAAAATCATATTCTTTCATAATTGAATTCTACCTTTTAAATATGAAAATTTTATGAATAGGCGTATGATTATAGTGTATGAAAATTCTGGTAGTAGAAGATAATGAAAGAATTGCCAAATATATTAAACAAATGCTTGAAGAAGAGTCGTTTGCGGTTGATGTTGTTGGTGATGGAGAAACTGGCGAACGTCGGATTTTGAGTGATACTTATGACCTTATAATTCTTGATATCATGCTTCCTTTGAAAGATGGTGTAAGTGTCTGTCGTGATGTACGTATGGCTCACAATACAACACCGATTTTAATGCTAACCGCCAAAGGAGAAATAGAGGATAAAATCACGGGACTAGATAGTGGCGCTGATGATTATCTACTAAAACCATTTGTCATGGAAGAATTACTAGCTCGAGTCCGTGCGCTCCTTCGTCGACCAACGGTTCAGGTACCAGATGAGTTAGTAGTGCAAGATGTGATTTTAAATAGTCAATCTAGAATAGTGACCGTGTCTGGAAAACAAATTTCTTTAACGCTTAAAGAATTTTCCATCCTCGAGTATTTGATGAGACACGCCGGTAGCGTTGTAACAAGAGAACAATTAATCGAACATTGCTGGGACTTTGCATATAGTGCTTTTAGTAATATAACTGATGTCTATGTTAAGCAACTAAGGCAAAAGTTGGGGTTAGAAAATAATCATGATAAATACATTAAAACAATTCGTGGGGTGGGGTACAGCTTCATCTCTGAATGAATTTAAGCGAGCAACTCTCAAGTTAACTGCTTACTACGTAGTCAGTACTTTTGTTATTTTGGCGATTTCTAGCTTTGCTATTATTGCACTTTTCGTCCCACCAGACATGGGGCACGATTTGTTTTCATCTAGTCTGGAAATAGAAAACGGACACAGTGAGTGGAGTCTGTATGAGTTGCGTCAACACCTAGTTCTTGTGGTGTTGGTAGTAGATGTTGCAGTGCTATTTTTAGTAAGTTTCATATCCTATTTCTTTGCTCGCAACACTTTGCGTCCGATTAAAGATAATCAAGATAGACAATTAAAATTTATGGGTGATGTAGCTCATGAGCTAAGAACCCCACTGGCGGTCATGTTAGCTGGGGGAGAGATAATGCTAAAACAAAATCGCAGTTTGGAAGAATACAAAGATTATATCACTGATGTTCAGGAAGAATCTAAACGTTTGACTCACCTTTCAAATCAGCTGTTGCAGCTACTAAGAGTTAATTCAAACAGTACACTTGAGTCTAGTCCGTGTGATTTCTCATCTCTTTGTCGAAACGAAATAAGAAAGTTTCAAGCTTACGCTGAAGAAAAGAATGTACAGCTTGTTGATCAGATATCAGAGTCAATTCAAATTAAAGCTCACTCTGATAGTATTGTGAGGCTATTACAAAATTTAATTAAAAATGCTATTGACTATACAAACCAAGGAGGGAACGTGATAGTAAGCCTTACTGTAAAAGAAAGCTTAGCGAACCTGATGGTAACTGATACAGGAGTTGGTATTCCTCAAGCAATGCAAACCAAGATATTTGAACGTTTTCAAACATTAGACACTTCACATACTAATCAGTCTCAAGTTGGAGTCGGTCTAGGACTCTCAATTGTTAAAGAAATAGTGGCTCAACATAAGGGAACAATTAAGCTTATTAGTCGTGAGGGTGTTGGGACAACCGTGGCTGTGAACCTTCCTCTTTACCGTTCATAAACTATTCATTTTTGTCTGCTACTATCTGCGGATAAATAATTAATAAAAATATATGGCTCAATATGTATGTTTAGAGTGTGGTTGGATTTATGACGAAGCGGTTGGTGATGCAGAGAGAAATATTCCAGCTGGAACCAAATGGGAATCATTACCAGATGATTTTAAGTGTGCTGATTGTGAGGTTAAGAAAAGTGATGCTCATATGTGGCAACGAATAGATTAATTAGTATGAAGAAAGAACTAAGAAACGTTATTTATACTTTTGGATTAGTGGCTTTGATTGCTACTGGTAGTGCGCAGTTAAATCACAATCAAGTAAAAAACTTGCAACACGTTGAAACTGTGAGGCAGTTAGCTTTGGCTAAACAAGAAACCGAACTTAATACAATTCTTGAAAAAAGAGCTGAAAAAATTCGCCTTGAGGCAGAGATAGTGAAACAGAAAGAAGAAGAAAAAGTACTTCAGGCTGCGGAAGAGACAGCTAGACTAGCGGCCGAAGAAGAAGCCGCTGCTTTGGCAAAAGCGCAAACAGTAGCAGAACAAAATGCTATTAAAGAAGCCGCCGCCGCCCGCTCTGCCGCCGCCCAAAAAGCCAATGCTGCTGCCGCCCAAAAAGCCGCCGCCGATAAAGCTAAACTCGAAGCTGATTTACTAGCCTCTAAACAAGCTGCTAAGCAGGCTGCTCAAAAAGCCGCCGATTTAGCCGCCGCTAACAGCGCAAAAACCAAAACTCGCCAATCTAGGGCAAGCTAGATTAAAATTTATTCCACCCTAATAACTCCGTGCTATAAACATGGGGTGGTTTATTATAGGTGATTCCGTTACTGCAATGAAACAGCAGATAATTGTTATTGTTGAGCTTACGGATAAAGGTTATAATATGCTATAAGCAAAGACCTTTACTTTTTAATAAAATTGTGATATAATATAATATATGAAAGAAATTCGAAATTTAATCAATACTTCTCCTCCCTTGACTCCTGACGATGGTGGTCTATATGAGGGTAGTAGAAAGTCAAAAGGAGGGACTGGTATTACAGAACAGGTAGAAAGAAGTCTCGGCAGGGAAAATTATTTTGATATAGAAGAAATTTCTCATGTAGATGAAATGATTGCTGGTTTTGATAATGAACCAGAACCAGAACCAGAACCCGAACCAGAACCAGAACCTAAGACTCAGATTGTCGTTGAAGAGTTGGTTGAAGTTGCGCAGGAGATTCAACCAGAGAAGTTAGTTAGTGAGATTACTGTATTGGAAGAATCCTACCTAAATGCTGCAACTCCTGAGGAGGAAGAAGTAATACTTTCTAGAATACTTGAGTTGAGTAAAGATTTGAGGCAGGCTCTAGTTGCAAAGATAGAGTCTTTAAAAACAAACAATAAATCTACTGTTGTGTACGAACAGTTGTTAGATGATGTGACTAGTGATATTGCTGACCCAGATTTAATGAAGCAGAGAATTGTTACTACTGGATTAGCTGTAGCACTGAGTAAATTTGGTAAAACTTATCCAGGTTAAGGATAGTACATTTTTAATTTTTAAAGTAATAGATTACTAAAACTAAGTTTTAATACTATGGAAAAATCACCGCAAAGAAAAATAAATGAAATGGGTGGTATTCATGATACTAGGCTTTGGCCAGACGAGAATGTAGTAAATTTGGGAGACCGTTCTAGAAGTGCTGCTAATGAACCTAGGAATTATCCGCCTGCATTTGAACCAGCTTCCCAAAAGGAAGGGGTTGTTATCCCTGGTAAAAATCAAGCATTCGTTGACCCGACTGGGAAAATGGTTGTGGAAACTTTACGGAGGCGTGCGGATAGCAATGGCTTGGAATTGGTTCCTACAGATGAAGATGATAGAGATAAGGATCAGTCTAATCAACCTTCTGGTAATCGTCTGGTGCGCAGTTTAGAAGAAGAAGCAGTTAAGCCTGTCGAAGAAGAATACGTGGTTACTGAAGGTGACCTTGAAACATGGCGGGAAGCACAACAAAAGTTTCAAGAGGATCCCAGTAGAGATAAAATAATCGCTCAGTTATCCAATGAAGTGAGAGAGCTAGAAAATATCTTTTTAACATCTACTGATTCAGACCAGAGAATTAAAGTTGCCAGTGATATAAAGTTAAAAAATGACAATATTAGACAGGCAATGGAGATTGAATTAAGTTCTGATTTAAAAAGCTTGGAACTAGCTAGGTTTAATAATAATAGGGAATTGATTTCTGAGTTGGAATTAAAAACCAAAGTCCAGCGAGATATTATCGATAATATTAAGAATCCAGGGCAAAGAATTTTTGAAAAAGAAATTTTAAAATTAGAGGCAAAGCTAGGGGAGTACAAAACCCCAGGGTATGTTCATTTGTTTATGAAAAAAAATCCAGGAGAAAATATAGATTCTGCTATCGAAAAAATAACTCTTGAACAAGCGCGTATGAATGGTGAGCTGAAGGCTTATAGGACACTTTTGCAAGAAAGTCTTGAAGGATCGGATGTTGTAAATCCTGTTTCTACAGAAGAAATTCAAGCCTTAGAGAAAGAAGTCGAACGAATAGAAGAGGTAGAATCATTGGAACAACAGCTAGAAAGTAAGTCAAATGAAATAACAAAGGCTCTTAAAGTATCTCGTGATAGTAGACCTAATGACGATGAGTTTTATCAAGCAGAAAATGATAGAATTAAGTCTATATCTAAACAAAATTCTGAACAAGCGTCAGAGCCAGTGGTGTCAGAAGTGGCTCCTCAAGGTGGTAAAATAGGTGGTAATGGTTTTGTTAGTAAGGCATGGAGTAAACTTAAGGGTTGGTTTGGTAAGAAGTAAGAGGTTTACGAATAGGTAAAATTTTATAGACAGTAAAAAGAACGACTTTCTTAATTGATGGTCGTTCTTTTTGGATAAATAAGGATAGTTTTTGTTATAATTATTTATATGACAATCGGAATTTGGGGAGACAGTATTGCGTATGGAAGGGGTGATGGTGAAGCGCTCGGTTGGGTGGGGAGGATACGTAAGTCACTACCCGCTGAAGAATATCACGACATATATAATTTCAGCATTTGCGGTAACAATACTTTTGACCTATTAAGACGCTTCGAGCCAGAAGCCTATGGACAAGTTTTTGATAAGGTGATTTTTGCAATTGGCACCAACGACGCCAAGTATTCAATTGAGCAGGACACCAATTTGGTAACAACAGAAGATTTTGAATCTAATCTCAAAAAACTTATCACTTCCGCTAAACAATATTCCAAAGAGGTAATATTGATGGGAGCTACTATAGCAAATGAAAATATAAGACATGGTAGCGGAATACTTTTTATCAACAAAGAAATCCAAAAATACAATCAACTTTCAGCCAACATCGCCTCAGCAAACAATCTAAAATTCATTAGTGTCTACGACCTGCTTAACCCAGAATTAGACCTTGCGGACGCGGTTCATCCTAATACGGTTGGTTATCAAAAAATGTTTGAGTATATATCGTCGAAAATAATTTAGGTTTCTAAGTAAAAAGTAATAACAATAAAAATTACTAGTAAGTTGTCCTGGGTTTATATTAACAATATCGATTTATACATTAGTAATAAGGCTTAATATTTGCTACACTCGCTGGTATAAATAATTGATTATTATGTTGATACTTCAAGCGTTAGGGGTGGCTGGATTAGTGGCCTTGGTTTCAGTAGTGGGGGTGTTTTTCTTTGGACAAGACAAACGTCTCATTGGTATTGAAAGATATGCGATACCAGTAGCAGTGGGTGTTTTTTTAAGTCTTATCTTGTTTGAGCTTATTCCTGAAACTGTCAGTGCTTCGGCTGAATGGGGTGGCATAGTGGTAGCCATCGGATTTATCGCTTTTTACATTTTGGCGCATAAGTTACATACCAAGTATCATCACTTGGAAGCAGAGGGTTGTGATCAAAAAGGAGCTGCTACTTTAATATTGGTGGGGGATGGAATTCATAATATTGCTGATGGTGTGATTTTGGGGGCGGCTTTTTTGGCCGATCCAGCCATTGGAATTGCTACAGCAGTTGGTCTAGCCTTGCACGAAATTCCTCAAGAGATTGTGGAGTTCGGAATTCTATTAAGGGCTGGTTACACGCGTAAGCGAGCGGTCGTGCTAAATCTGTTGTCAGCCTGTGGAATTTTCATTGGAACATTTTTAGTGATGTTTCTGGCCCAGTATGTTATTGATTATGTCTGGATTTTGACTAGTTTTGCGGCTGGTAATTTACTTTTCTTGGCAGCTAGTGATTTATTACCACGAATTCACGGTAATTTAAGTCACTATGGCAGTATCTGGAATTCTACGATTGCGATAGTGATTGGCTTTGTTTTAATGACGTCAGTTTTGTCTTGGTCACATAGGCACTATGGTCACGATGCTACTTTGCCAGCTGACATGGTGGTGGTTGATTGGAGTTTGGGTAGCGGATAAGGGAGGGGTTTCCTTCGGAACTGCCACCCTTTTTCTAGTGAGCAATCGCCAGACAAGTGAGGGTGCTGGTGGGGTGGAGGTGTGGCGCGAGCGAAGCTCGCGCCACACCCATTGTTGCTCCTGTCGTCACCACATCATCAATCAGCACTATTTTTACATTTTCTAACTCTGCTAATTTTGCACCACTACACTTAAAAGCATTCTTAATATTTTTCTGTCGAGCAAATTTATCTAGTTGAGATTGGGGTTCGGTGTCTATTGGTCGAGACAAAATATCAGTCCTGATTATAGCTGGAGACTTAATTTCCTTAAGAATATTCTCCACCTGATTATATCCGCGTTCCCTATATCTTTTTGGTCCCAGCGGAATTGGAATTAATATTATTTTACTTGACTGTTTTTCAATCCAAATCTCAAGTAATCCACTCAATATTCTTGTTGCATTTTTGTGGTTGTTAAATTTATTTTCGGTAATAGCCGCTTTGATAACCGGTTCAGAATATTTACTTAAGCACTGAGTATTGTTGAAGATTTGATTAAAATACAAATTTTTGTCGTTATTTTTATATTGTCTGATCAATAATTGGTGATTGGAAGGAGGAAACAGTAGGTCTATTATCACTGTTAGTAACTTGCTCATATCTACAAGTATACGCGATAGACCATGATAGAATAATTAGAATAGTATGAGTTTCTTGGATAACATTTTTACCTCTGTAAAGTCTAGATTACCTACCACTGGTGGTGTGATTGGAATTGATATTGGTTCATCTTCTATCAAGGTGGTAGAAGTTGAAGAGAAGAACGGAATAATTACTCTGGCCACTTATGGTGAAATCCAGCTTGGTCCATATGCTTCTAAAAATATTGGTGAGTCTGTCTTTTTAGAGCCTAAACAAGAGCAGGCCGCTTTAGTCGATGTTATAAGAGAGTCGGCGGTTAAGTCTCGCGAGGCAGTGTTTGCTATGCCGCTTTCTTCGAGTTTTGTGACCAATGTAAGTATCGAAGCTGATGCTGATGCAGATCTTAGTTCTATGGTAAGAGTTGAGGCAAGAAAAGTTATCCCGGCTTCTTTAAGTGAAATTACATTGGATTGGGCAGAAGTAGAGATGACTAAAGTTGAAGCTAAAGTATCTCCAGAAAACAAACGAAACGTATTAATTGCAGCCATTCAGAATTCTGCCTTGGAAAGATTTAAGATACTTATGCAGTTTGCAGGATTAGTCCAACCGCCAACTGAAATTGAATGTTTTAGTGCGATTCGGAGTTTGTATGATAGCGCTGAGACTGATGTGGTAATTATTGATTTAGGTGCAGTTTCAGCTAAATTGTATATTGCTAGAAAAGGACTATTGATGCGCATGCACAGGATTAGAGCAGGCGGTGCTGTAGCGACTAAAAGAATTGCTGATGTGTTAGAAATAGATTTTGAAGCAGCTGAAGAACTTAAGCGATCCGCTGATAAGAATGCCAGCACTTATTCAGATATGAAGAGAGCGCATAACAGTACCTACGACAGAGCTTTTCGAGAGTTTAATCAGGTCTTAAGAGAGTATGAAGAAAAAACCGGTATCAAATTCGAGGCAGTATATCTTTCAGGCGGGGGGGCGATGTTCCCAGGGACTGATGCACACCTTAGAGATTCACTAGGTCGTGATGTAATTCTATCAAATCCTTTCACAAAAGTAGCTTATCCGGCTTTCATGGAAGATACGATGTGTGAAATCGGACCTTCTTTTACTGTTGCACTTGGGGCTGCTATGAGAGCCTTTTAGAAAGGTTTCCACAGATGGTTTATTTTATTTAAGTTCTTAGGCGTATAATAAACATATGATAGATCCTTCTAATAATTCGTTCATTCCTAAGCGTGGCCCCGCCAAGCTTAAGCGTACTAATGCATCAAAGCAGATATATGTATTTACAATCATTAGTTACGTCATAATGTTCGCCTCTTTGTTATCAGCAGGTGGTGTGTTTTTGTATAGTAAGTATTTTGTTCAAAAACAACGAGATGACATAGTGGTAAAATTGGATACAGCTATTAAGGTATTCAGCGAATCAGATTTACAGAAAGTTATAAATTTTGATAATAGGCTACAACAAGCAAGTGATAAGTTCGAAAGTAGTGTTGCTTTAGGCTCTCTATTTAAAGCTTTTGAAGCAGCCACAATTGATACTTTTCAGATTGAATCATTGAACATAAAAAGAGATAAAGATGACAAGTTAGTTTTGGATACAAAAATGAAAACAGATTCAGTTAGTTCTATTATCTTACAAAGATTAGCTTATAGAGGTAATGATTTAACCAACTCAGTTGCAGTTAAATCAATCAGTGTAAATAAACCAAGTGATGAGGATTCAGGGCAAAATTCATTCCAAAGAGTTGATATTGGGTTTGAGGTGCCTATATCAGATGTTCCATACGAGGGTGGTAAATTCGAGTTTACTGCTGGTGTTCCAATAGAGGTTGATACACCTACTGGATTAGATAATAATAACGAAGGTGTTGTTACTGATAATACAGATTCAGCTTCCGGTAACCAAAATAATATATGATTCACAAAGGTTTGTTTTCTCAAATAGCTATGATTGTACTTTCCTTCGTGATAGTTTTTATGTACGTTAAGCCTGAGTTTGCTAAAATTGGTGAAATACAAGACTCTATTACTGTATATCAAACTGAGTTAGAAAAGGTGGAAGGGGTAAACAATGAACTTAAAAGACTCGTTTCACTCAAAGATAGTGTTGATCAGGTAGAGCAAAGGAAATTGCTGGTATATATGCCAGATAGTGTTGACGGTCTGAATGTTATGCGCGATATAGCGATTATCTATGACTTGGCAGGTTTTGATCAAGTGGTCGTAGCTTATGATGGTTTTGAGTCTGAAAACAATATGGTTAAAACTAGTGCAGACAATAATAGTATTTATTCTGTCGAGGTAAAAGGAACCTATGAGCAAATAAAAAAACTATTTGATCTATTGGAGACCAATCATTACCCATTGGAAGTAACTAATCTGGACATTTCTACTTTAGAAGAGAGTGATTTATTGGATATTAAGACAGAGTTTGTTACATATTCCTACGTAGAACCTGAATTAACAAATAAAGTTGAATTTTAATATGGGAAAAACTGCTACAAACATTTCAATCGTTCTTGGTTTAATTACAGTTGCTTTTGCAGGTTATTATATATTTATTCAAAAAGGGTCAGGGGATCTGGTAGTTGAAACCGATGCTGAAACCATGCAAAATATGCTCAATAATACGCAGGTCTTTGTTGAGCGAAGAGAAAAACTTAGTCAGATTAAGATGAATACGGCTTTGTTTGATGATGAAAGATTTATGAAACTTAATAAGTTCACCACACCAATTCAAGAGCGTCCGCAAGGTAGACAAAATCCTTTTTATGAGCCGGATGTTAGTTCAAGTGGTAGCTATTAGGTTTTATGAATCCACTACAATTTCTTGAAGAACGTGGTGGAGTTGATGAATCTTTCTCCACTCAAGTTGAAAATATAATTTCTGAAACTGGACGCTCCTACGAGTCTGTTTTTATTGAGCTCGGAATGGCTAGAGATGATGTGAGAAATTTAATGGCTGATTTTTATCAGGTGCCGGCTTTTGATATACCTGAAGGCTTTTCAGTTAAGCAGGAAGTTCTTAATTATATTTCCGAAGATTCAGCCGTTCACTATCGAATGACCCCACTTTTTGTTGAAGATGAAGTCTTGGCGGTTGGGGTAAGCAATCCTGACGATTTGCAAATGCGTGAAGCTTTAAACTTTATTAGCACTAAAAACAGTTTGTCATACCGTTTGGTTTACATGTTAGACGATGAAGTAGCAAAGGTTCTTAATTTTTATTCAAACCTAGAGGGTGATGTAGGGGATGCTCTAGAAACAATTGAATCAGAACTCGATGCTGAGATTGCGGCTGGCTTAGATGAATCTGCTGCTCAAACAAAAGAGTCTCTAGAACATATTGAAGAAGATGCTCCAGTAACAAAAATTGTAGCAACTATTTTGAGGTATGCGGTTGATGGTGGAGCATCTGATATTCATATTGAACCAAGTCCAAAAAAAGTAGGAGTGAGGTTTCGGGTGGACGGGGAGTTGGCTACCAGTCTTGAATTGCCGAGAAATGTTCATATGGCTGTGATTGCTCGGGTAAAAATTCTGTCTTCAATGAGATTGGATGAAAGACGGAAGCCTCAGGATGGACGGTTTTCTGCAACTTTTGATGATAGGAAAATTGATTTTCGTGTGTCTGTATTACCGACCAATCATGGTGAGAAGGTGGTAATGCGTATTTTAGATACAAGTAAAGGTGTAAGAACTCTTAGAGAGAGTGGTATTTCAGAAGCTAATCTAGAAATAATTAAAAAAATTGTTAAAGAACCATATGGAATTATTCTTATTTCAGGTCCAACTGGTTCTGGGAAGTCTACCACTCTAAGAGGAATGATCGGTGAGTTAGATACTGCTACAAAAAATGTTATGTCGCTTGAAGATCCGGTTGAGTACAACATGGATGGAGTTACCCAGTCTCAGGTTAGGCCAGAGATTGGTTACACTTTTGCTAAAGGTTTACGAGCAGCTTTGCGTCAAGACCCCGATATTATTATGGTTGGTGAGATTCGTGATAAAGAAACTGCACAGCTAGCTATTCAAGCAGCGTTAACCGGTCACTTGGTACTTTCAACTATTCACACTAATAACTCTATCGGTGTAATTCCTCGTTTGATTGATATGGGGGTTGATCCTTACTTGATTGCTCCTACCTTAAAAATGGCGATTGCTCAAAGATTGGCTAGAACCCTTTGTAGTGGTACAGGAGAAGAGGTTGAAATTGACGCTAGTACTAAGATGCGTATTAACGAAACGTTCAAGTCACTTCCGACTAAGTTTCATAAGCAAATTCCGACCAATAGGACCATGCTTCACCCATCTCCAACAGCTGCTTGTGCCACAGGTTATCGTGGTCGTACGGCGGTGACCGAAGTTCTTCCGATTGATGAAGAAATGCAAGAGTTAATCTTAAGAAATGCATCAGAAGAAGAATTTTTTCAATCGGCTAGAAAGAATGGCTTTATTACTTTACAAGAAGACTCAATTATCAAAGCTCTAAATCATGAGATTCCGTTTGAGGAAATGAACGCGTTTAGTACCACGATTGGGATTGAATCTGTTTCGGATGAAGATTTTAACCCTGTCGATAACCCAACCGAAATAGATATCTTAGAGGATATAATTAAACCTGATGAAATTACTTCTGGTAGATGATGATGTCTTTTTGCGCGAGATGTATGCAAAAAAATTTTCTGAAAGTGGGTTTGAGGTGGAAGAAGCTGACGGTGCTTCAGCGGCCTTGTTAAAAATTGAAAAAAATCAGGATTTTGACTTAATCTTACTTGATATGATTATGCCAGGTATGTCAGGGGTAGAATTGATTAAGGAGATCAAGCAACAATTTGTTGGTTTGAAAGCCAAGTGTATCGTACTCTCAAATCAAGGCCAGTCTGAAGATATAAAAGAAACAACTGAAGCTGGAGCAATGGGTTACATTATTAAGTCTGAATCAATTCCTAGTGATGTAGTTAAAAAAGTTGAGGAGTTAGCTAAAACTAAATAATAATTATATGTCAGTAGATTACAAACGAGAATTAGGAGCATTGATTGAGTTGGTTATTCAAGAAAAAGCCTCCGACATCCATCTCTCAGTAGGTTCACATCCTTTGATCAGAGTATCAGGAACTTTGATTCCTTTGGTAAAGAAACCAATCTTAACTGATTCTGATGTGGCTGCTTTTATAAAGATTTTGATGCGAGAGGACCAGTTTACTCATTATCTAGGCTATAACGAAATTGACTTTTCTTTTGAGAATACTAGCGGCGTTCGTTTTCGTGGTAATGCTTTTCATCAGCGGGGCAAGATGGGTATTGCTCTTAGATTGATTCCAAATGTAATCAGGACTTACGAAGAATTGAAGTTACCACCAATTCTTGAAAGTTTTACCCAAAGATCACAAGGTTTCTTTTTGTGTGTGGGACCAGTTGGACAAGGTAAGTCTACAACTTTGGCGGCTATGGTTAACACTATCAACAAAACCAGAGCTGAACACATTGTTACAATTGAGGATCCGATTGAATACGTATACCAAGAGGAAAAGTCTTTAATTGATCAGCGAGAGATTGGTATTGACTCCAAGAACTTTGAAACAGCTCTTAATGCGGCCTTTCGTCAAGATGTAGACGTGATTTTAGTGGGGGAGATGCGTAATCCTGAGACTATTGCGGCGGCAGTGACAGCGGCTGAAACTGGACACTTGGTTTATTCTACTCTTCACACCAATGATGCGGCTCAGACTATCAGTCGTATTGTTGACTCTTTCCCAGGTGATCAGCAAGGTCAGATTAGGGTCCAGTTGGCTGGTTCTTTGATTGCAATATTCTCACAAAGATTGATTCCACATATTGCTGGCGGGTTGGTTCCAGCTTATGAATTACTTATTAATAATACAGCGGTTAGTAACCTAATTCGAGACAACCGTATCCATGAAATTCCGTCAGTGATTGAGACTGGTCTAGATCAAGGTATGATTGATATGAATCGTTCGTTAGCCAGGTTGGTGCAGAATGGTGATATTACCGTAGAAAGTGCTTTTACTTACGCTGTAAATCCAAAAGGACTGGAACGTCTTATTTAATTTTTATATATGCTCTTCAACTATAAAGCTATTGATCCTTCAAATATACAGCGCGAAGGTACTGTAGAAGCTCCTTCAGTAGACGCGGCGATTTCTGCTATACAGAAACGAGGCTACACTATTGTTTCGATTGATGAAACTGGTAGCGATAGTGGGGTGATGGGGATGTTAAACATTGAATTATCAATGTTTAATCAGGTGTCTACAAAGGACGTTGTGATTATGTCACGACAGATTTCTACTTTGTTTCAAGCTCAAGTATCACCGCTTCGAATTTTTCGACTGTTGTCTGCTGAAGTTGAGAACGAGCAATTGCGCAAGGCGATGAATATCATCGTCGAAGATCTTCAAGCCGGTAGTTCTATCTCACGGGCTTTGGCTGCTCACCCAGATATTTTTTCTTCGTTTTATGTAAACTTGGTCAGGGCTGGTGAGGAATCTGGATCGCTAGAAAAATCTTTTGCCTACTTAGCTGATTATCTGGATAGACAATATGAGGTGACTTCTAAAGCTAGGAATGCTCTAATTTATCCCGCTTTCGTTATCTCTATTTTCTTCGTAGTAATGGGATTAATGCTTACTCTGGTTATTCCTAGTATTGCTGAAATTTTGATTAACGCTGGTCAAGAATTACCTATCTACACTAGAATTGTAATCGGGGCGTCTGATTTCTTAGTCAATTACATAGTGGTTATAGCGTTTGTTTTGCTAATAGGAGGAATCATGTTTTGGCGTTTTTCTAGAACTGATGTTGGGATACGGATGATTGATGAGTTTTTGTTATCAATCCCATACTTTGGTGATTTGCAGAAAAAAATATTGTTAACTCGAATTTGTGATAACATGGCGACGATGCTTGATAGTGGAGTTTCGATCATACAATCACTCGAGGTGACCGCTGACGTGGTTGATAATACAGTCTTTAAAGAGATTATCGAAACAGCACTACTCGAAGTTAAGGGTGGGCGTTCGTTTGCAGATTCGATAGCTGAATCGCCTATGATCCCTGGGGTGTTGTCTCAGATGGCTCGGGTTGGAGAGGAGACTGGTAGTCTGGGTCAGATTTTGAATACTCTCTCCGTATTTTATCGTCGCGAAGTAAATAACGCTGTTGATACTCTGATTGGGCTGATTGAGCCAGCAATGATTGTGCTGCTTGGTCTGGGAGTAGGGGTTCTGTTGGCTTCGGTTTTGATGCCAATCTACAATATGTCGAGTGCCTTTTAGGATTTGTTATTTGGATAGAGTTTTACAAAACTACCGCAGGGTAGTTTTGTTTTGATTTATAAATTTTGTCAAGTTTTCCCCAAGGGCTGATAAAAAAAAATCATAAAGTCGTATAATAAAGAAAGTCTCGTACAACGAGAGGAACATTTTTCAGATACGCAGCTGATATCTGAAAAGTGTAATTAACAAATCAGTTTAATTTATTTTATGAAAAAAACATTTCAACAGGGCTTCACTCTTATTGAACTCCTTGTAGTAATCGCGATTATCGGTATTCTAGCAGCGGTAGTGCTCGGTTCACTAAACGACGCTAGAAGTGGTGGACAAGATGCTTCTATCAAACAGTCAGTGGCAAATATTCGAGCTCAGGCCGAGTTGGTTTATAACGCCGACGGTTACTCATATTTAAATGTATGTAGCGCAACCTCTACTAAAAAATTGCTTGACGCAGCTGTAAAAGTGGTAAATGGTACGGCTTATGTGGCTAGTACTCATGGAATTAACTCTGCTGTTGGAGCTAATACTATTCTTGGTCCAGCTTCTGGACGAACTGCTGCTTGTCGAAGTGACGAAACTAGGTACGTTGCCGTTTCTCCGCTTGCTAGTGTGGCAGAGTTCTGGTGTGTAGATAGTACAGGTGTATCAGCTCAGATATCGGCTGCTCCTGTTGCTAATGATTACACTTGCCAATAATCACAATATCGGTTAACAAAAAAGCGCCTTCAGGCGCTTTTTTGTTAGTAGTTAAAAATTCAGTAAGTAAATGTATTATAATACTAAGATGACATTCTCAGAGAAAGCTTTTACTTTAGTAGAATTATTAATAGTAATCGCTATTATTGGTATTTTAGCATCAGTTATTTTGTCTCGTTTACAGAACGCCACAGAAGAAGGACTAGAGACAAAGACAATCTCAGAACTTACGGTGGTGGGTAAAAGAGCAGCGATAGAAGAGTCAAAATCACTTACTTATGATGTTGTTTGTGGTAGTAATGGTTTTACTCAAGCAACCTCAATCGCCGAGCAAATAGCTGCTATCGAATTATTTACCGGTGATACAGTCACTTGCAATAGTCAGACCCAGGAATATGCGGTATCAGTTCCAATTAATACTACTGAGCATTGGTGTGTCGATAGTAATGGTGTTAGAAAAAAAATTCCGAACGCCTTGGCTATTAGTCCAGCTGAGTACGCTTGTCCATAAATTATGTTTTCTCTCGAAACTTTATTTGTCCCAGCCTGGTGGTTATATTTAGTGGCTTTTGGCTTTGGAGTAATTATTGGCAGTTTTCTTAATGTCTATATTTACCGTTTTCATACTGGTAAGTCTCTGTCTGGGCATTCTCATTGTCTCTCGTGTGCTTATCCGCTCAAGTGGTATGATTTGTTCCCTTTGTTATCGTACCTATTTCTGCGGGGACGTTGTCGGGTCTGTGGTTGTCACATTACTAGTAGATACTTTTGGGTAGAGTTGGCTACTGGGTTATTATTTGCTCTAACATTAACCCTTACTTACGACTTACTTACTATTGGTTTGTTTTGGTTTATGTTAGCGGTATTGGTGGTGATTACTGTTTACGATTACTATCATTATATTATTCCGGATTCGTTGACTCTAGTTCTTACCTGCGCAGTTTGTCTTTTGTCTGCCTATGATTATTTTATCTTCCAGACTGACCAGTCAGTCATGATAACTAATGTTTTGGCGGCACTTGGTGGTTCAGGCTTTTTTTTGTTTTTGTGGGTGTTATCAAAAGGAAAGTGGCTAGGCTTTGGGGATGTTAAATTGGCTTTTCCGTTAGGTCTCGTGGTGGGTGCCAAATTAGTTTTTTCTTTCGTGGTTTTATCGTTTTGGATTGGTGCGGCTGTTAGTCTCACGATTATTGGTTATGAAAAAATGAACAGGGGAAAAGCCCACTTACATTTAGTGTCAACAAACCTTACAATGAAAAGTGCTGTACCATTTGCTCCATTTTTGGTAGCTAGTAGTCTAGTAGTCTTATTTACACATTTTAATGTTTTGGAACTTTTTAGCTCAATATAAAAATCTTCGTAAGCTGAGTCGTGTTAACGGTGCAGCCGGTTTTGGTTTAATTGAGTTGTTGATCAGTATCACTGTTGTAACCCTGGTTATGGGGGTAGTATTGGTTAGGCAAAATTCTTTTAATAGCGCGGTCTTATTAAGAGGACAGGCCTATGAGATAGCGTTTCAAACTCGGGAAATACAGCTCAATGCTGTAAGTGCATCAGCCGATGCTAGTCTAGGTAACTTCCGTTCAGTGCAGGGAATATATTTTGACAAGAGTACCGGAAACGCTTCATTGTATAAAATTTTTAGAGACGCAGACAGTGATGGATTTTTTGATGCAGGTGAAGAGTTTGGTAAGCAGGGCTTTTTGGATAAAAGATTTCAATTTGTAGAGTTTAGAGATGCTGCTGGAGCTGATTTAGGGAGTGATTTAGCTGTGGTGTTTGTACGACCAAATTTCGACGCTCGTTTTTTTGATGATTCAGGAAATGAAGTCAATACTTCAGGTGTGGAAATTGATATTTCACCTAAAGGCGCTGTTGGTACAGGGTGCGGACAGATACGTACGGTTGAAATTACCAAGACTGGACAAATCTCGGTAAAGGGATGTTAGTGAAGTATAATATAAACATGGTTAATGATTCGTATTTACAATCTGGTTTCAGTCTGATAGAGATTATTGTTTCATTGGCCTTGTTTTCAGTGGTGGTGACAGTTTCTGTCGGGGCGTTACTGGTGTTAGTGTCATCAAATGAACAACTACAAGATGAACAAAGCGTTATGACCAACTTATCTTTCGCTCTTGATAGTATGACTAGAGAGATTAGAACAGGAACTAACTATTACTGTGCCGGTAGACCAAATTATAGCGCCGGTGGATCACAGGCTATTTTTGATATTTCTGATAGTCAGGAATCATTGAATGATAGCGTAAATGATTGTTATTTAGGTGCTGGTGGAAGTGATAAATTACAGGGAATATCTTTTGAAGAGTCAGGCAGTAGTATTACTGGAGCCTCAAGGTCTAGAATTCTTTACTATTTTGATAATGTTTCAGGGAGTGCTAATCAAGGAAAAATAATGCGTAGAGTAGGTGACGATGTTCCAGAACCAGTTACCTCTTCAGGAATTTATATTACTAAAGCAGAGTTTTTTGTATCAGGCAGCAATGAACTAAGTGCTGGTAGTGGGGCTACTTATGAAGATCAGCCTTCCGTAACAATTTTTATTGAAGCTAAAGAAGCTAATAATTTGACTTCTAAAACCTATCAGATTCAGACTACGGTAACACAGCGTACGTTAGATATATGAAAAAACTTAACTTAAAAAATTCTGGCTTTAGTCTGGTTGAAACATTGGTGGCTGTATCAATTTTATTGATTGTGATTGTTAGTCCGATGTCTATTAGTTCTAAGGCAGCCAATAGTACTAGTTTTTCCAGTGAGCAAGTAGCAGCTTTTTTCTTAGCTCAAGAAGGGGTTGAGATTGCTCAAAAGGCACGGGATGATCTACTGTTAAAGAATTTTACACCACCTTTATTGCCACAAACCGCTTGGAATAACTTTACAAATACATCTGGTACATTTTCTCCTTGTTACAATTCTAACGGCTGTGGTTTGGAGTTGTATACTAATAACGTCGGTGGGGTTAAGGCTCCGGTTTCCTGTGGTTCAACTGGGGCAGCTTGCAATCTTTACTACAACGATTCTAATGGTCGTTCACGTTATACTTACACAACAGCAAATGCTACTAAAACTATTTATACCAGAGTAATAACTTTTCAAAAAATCGGCACTGGTTCAGTGTTGGTCAAATCAAGAGTTTATTGGCGGGCTGGTTCAAGGCGTGATGTTCAGGAGGCTGTCGTTGAAACCTACTTGTTTAATATTTTTGGTAGTTAGTTTATGGATAAAAATAAAACAGAGTCTGGTTTCGCATTATTGATGACAATGATTGTCGTTGGGGCAGTTATTTCTATTGGTTTATCGATGCTTGATCTAACGCTTAGGCAAGTAAGATTGTCTACAAACGCCAAGGAGTCTGAAATCGCCTTCCATGCTGCGAATGCTGGTTTGGAGTGTGCTCAATTTTGGCGTAGAGCGAGTTCAACTGAAATGGAGTCAGGTTCCAACATAAGTCCAAAATGTTTCAATGTTTCAGCTGGAAGCGTTGGTCCGACTATCCCATCTTCTTTTACTGGTGATGGCAATGCTGTTTTGTATGACTACCAATTTGAGTGGGGACCAAGTGGTTCGACTCGTTGTACAAAAGCTAGGACACTCATAATAAATTCTGACGTAACAGGAGGAGGTGCGACTGTATCAAATATGAAAACAGCTGCTTTATTCCCTGCATATCCAAATACCGATAAAGACTGCTTACCTGGTTCGATTTGTACTATTATCTCTGTCCAAGGGTACAATAAGCCGTGTAGTACTATAAATACTAGCTATGGTGTTGTTCAGCGCGAAGTCTTGCTACAATTGTAGGCATGAATTTGTCCGAACAAAAAGAACGTCTGCGTCAATTGCGTAAAACAGTTGCTTATCATATTAAACGCTATCATGAAGAAGATAAACCAGAAATAAGCGATCAAGCTTATGATGGTTTGGTAACAGAGTTGAAAGAACTTGAATTAGCAGTTGAAGGAAAGGTTGATCCAGTTTCAATTAAAGTCGGTGGGGAAGTTAATGAAGCTTTTGCTAAAGTTATCCACTTGGTTCGGCAGTGGTCATTTGATAATGTTTTTACCGAGGAAGAATTACAAGAATGGGATAGTCGACTGCGCCGGTTGATTACGGAGTCTGACCAATCAGTTGATCGATTGTCATATGTCGCCGAGCACAAGATAGATGGACTTAAGTTAGTAATTGAGTATCAAGCTGGTCTATTAATGAGAGCGTCTACTCGTGGTAACGGTTTGATAGGTGAGAACGTCACACATACAGCTAGGACAATTAAAAGTCTCCCTAAAGCTCTACCAGAGCCGATTGATTTGATTTGTATTGGTGAAGTATGGTTGAGTGAAGAGGAGTTTGGGCGGATTAACGAAGAGCGAGCTGAGCTGGGTGAACAGTTATTCGCCAACCCGCGCAACGCCGCCGCTGGCTCTTTACGTCAACTAGATTCGCGAGTGGCGGAACAGCGTAATTTGTCGCTGACGGTTTATGATATTGATTTGCTTGATGTAAAAAAGACTAAGCTTCTGGAACCTGCTTCACAATGGGAAGAACTCCAGCTACTTAAAAAGCTCGGCCTGCCCGTCAATCCTTACTCCAAACTTTGTCGTTCAATCGTTGAAGTACAGACATATTACGACAGCTGGCTACCAAAGCGACAAGATTTATCGTACGGAATTGATGGAGTAGTAATGAAAGTGGACAGTATTCATTTACAAAAATTGCTTGGTTACACCGCCAAGGCACCACGCTTTGGTATGGCGTATAAATTTCCAGCCGAAGAAGCGACTACAGTGGTGGAAGATATTGTGTTGCAGGTGGGGAGAACTGGTGTGATTACGCCAGTGGCTCATTTACGACCGGTTTTGATTGCAGGTTCAACTGTTTCAAGAGCGACTCTTCATAATGAAGACAATATTGCCAAGCTAGATGTTCGAGTGGGGGATACGGTTATATTGCATAAAGCTGGAGATATTATTCCGGAAATTTTGTCGGTAATATTGACCTTACGTCCAACTAAAACGAAGCCTTATAAGTTTCCTAAAGTGGTAGCTGAGTGTGGTGGTGATGGATCAATTGAGCGAATACCAGGCGAAGCGGCCTACCGCTGTGTCTCAAAAGATTCCGGTGCTCTACATCGTCATCGTTTGTATTACTTTGCTTCTAAAGGAGCCTTAAATATTGATGGAGTTGGGCCTAAAATAATTGATTTACTACTTGAACACGGTCTAATAAATACTTACGCTGATTTTTTCACATTAACAACTGGTGATCTGAAAGATTTACCAGGCTTTAAAATCAAAGCAGCCGAAAATGTGGTGTCGGCCGTGGCGGCTGCTAGAAACGTTCCGCTCTACAGGCTACTGATCGGACTGTCGATTGAAAACATTGGTGAAGAAACAGCCCGACTGATTGCTGAAACCTTTGGTTCTTTGGTAGCAATTCAATCGGCCACCCTTGAGGAGGTGGCAGCGATTCATGGGGTGGGAGAGGTGGTAGCGGAGTCTTTGGTGTCATGGTTTGCTGATAAGTCACACCAAACGATTTTAGCTGAATTATTACCACATCTAAATATCCAAAATCCGGACATCGGTCCCAGTAACACAACTTTTGCAGGGCAAACTTTTGTCCTGACTGGTACACTTGGAGTAATGACTAGAGACGAAGCTAAACAGCTGGTTCGTCAACTTGGTGGAAAAGTTACCTCAAGTGTGTCTAAGAATACTAGCTATGTAGTAGTCGGGGCTGAGCCGGGTAGTAAAGCTGCTGAGGCTGAGCGATTGGGAGTCAAAATCTTAAATGAAGCTGAATTTCTTAAACTCGTAGCATGAAAAGAATGATGATGGTATTATGACCGATATGAAAAGAGCAGATATTGAACATTTGGCCTTATTGGCTCGGATTCGTTTGACTGAAGAAGAACTGTCTCACTTTGAAACTGAACTTTCTTCAATTATGTCTTACGTTAGTGTGGTAAGTGATATTGCTGGAGATGATGCTGAAGCTGAGCCCAAAGTGGGTGCGGTTTACAACGTATTCCGACAAGATGAAATTACCAACCAACCTGATGAATTTACCAAGGATATAATCGCCGAAATGCCGAACTCAGAGGGAAGATTTTTGTCCGTTAAGAAAATTTTACAAACCGACAACTAATATGGAAACTGTTACTGAACTAAGAGCCAAATTTATTGCTGGCACCTATACACCGACCGAAGCGGTCGAACATTCACTGCAAGTGATTAAAGCGCAAGATGGCGAAATTCACGCTTTTCTGGATGTCTATGAAGATGCTAAAGAAGAAGCTAAACTGGCTACTGCTGAATATGCTAAAAATGGTCAAGAGACACCAGCTCTCCTCGGTATCCCTTTTGCTCTCAAGAACAATATTTTAGTTAAAGGACGAAAAGCTACCGGTTCTTCAAAAATTCTCGAAAACTACACAGCGGTTTATGACGCTACCATTGTGAAGCGACTCAAAGCCGCTGGAGCGATTTTTATTGGTGCTACCAACATGGATGAATTTGCGATGGGTGGTTCAACTGAAAACTCAGCCTTTGGTCCAACCAAGAACCCGGTTGATACCTTAAGAGTGCCAGGGGGTTCGTCTGGTGGTTCGGCCGCTGCAGTAGCGATGGGGGCAGTACCAGCGGCTATCGGTACTGATACTGGTGGTTCGATTCGTCAACCAGCTAGCTACTGTGGTTTAGTTGGTTTTAAGCCCACCTACGGCGCTGTGTCTCGTTATGGGCTAATGGCGATGGGGTCTTCCTTGGATCAGGCTGGTCCGCTGACCAACTCAGTGGCTGATGTAGAGCTAATCCATAATGTGATGGCAGGTCAGGACGATATGGATGCCACCACCATTTCTGATACTACTTATCCAAAAGTTGAAATCAAAGAAACCTACACCTTCGGCGTGCCTAAACATTTCTTAGCTGATGGGGTAGATGAAGATGTTCTCAAAGCTTTTGATGAACATATTGAAGCCCTTAAGGCGGCTGGACACAAAGTGGTAGGTATTGAACTACCACTCTTTGAGCAAGGTTTGGCTGCTTATTATATTGTAATGCCAGCTGAAGTTTCTTCTAACCTAGCTCGTTATGATGGTATTCGCTATGGACACTCAGCTAAAGGAGACGTTCTGCTAGACATTTACGAAAAATCTCGGGCTGAAGGATTTGGGGCCGAAGTAAAGCGTCGAATTTTGCTTGGAACTCACGTCCTTTCGTCTGGTTATTATGACGCCTACTACGGAAAGGCTGAATTAGTGCGCAAAAAAATGCGGGCTGAACTAGCCAAAGTTTTTGCTGAAGTGGATATTATTTTGACCCCGACTGCTCCCACCCCAGCCTTTAAACTAGGTGAAAAATCTGACCCGCTAGCTATGTATCGACAAGATATCTTCACTGTACCGGTCAACCTCACTGGAGTACCAGCTCTGACTTTTCCTATGGGAACAGTTAAGAGAGATGAAAAACAATTACCAGTTGGGGTACAATATATTGCACCTCATGGTGGAGATGCTCGTCTCTTTGCTATCGGTAAGAAAGTTTATGACGAGCGCGCCTAGCGCCTTATGCAACCAGCAAACATTGTTTCCAGTTCAACCGCTACCTCAACCGTTACTCCAAGGATCGGTGATTTTGACCTAGCTGGAATGGTAGAAAGTGCACAGTCATCACATACTTTTGGTGGATTTTTTGATTTTTTAGGCTCGGTTTGGACTGTCTATACAGTCATGGCTTTTATCGTTTGTATTATTTTCTTGGTGATGTATGTAGTAGCTAGTATAAAGTATAAATTATATTCTGACCTTTTTACCCAGACTCTTCGGGATCAAGAGGAACTATACGATCAAACTTACCGTGGTGCTGCCAAAAGTGACCGTTTGGCCGATGTGTTGAAACACTCAGCTTCAGATAATCCAAATGATTGGAAACTAGCTATCATTGAAGCAGATGTTATTTTAGATACAATCTTAAAAAAGAAAGGTTACGCTGGAGGTTCACTTGGCGAACGTCTCAAAAGTATTTCACCGCACCAACTTTCGACTCTAAACGATGCTTGGGAAGCCCATAAGGTCCGAAACAACATAGCTCACGCTGGTAGCGATTTTGTCCTAACTAAAAGAATGGCCGAGGAAACCATCTCTCGATACCAAAGAGTTTTCTCCGAGTTCGGGGAGTTGTAGGTTGCTAAAAGTCAATAAATAGTGTATTTTTTGTACTATTACTGAGCTTTACTCAATCTCATTCATTAGTGAATTTGAAAGTTTAATTAGTAAAGGTAGTATTAAGTTTGTAGCCAGTAGAGAATAATACAGCTTCTGTAAGAAGAGAAAGTACTGGGTACTTTCGCAAGACCTTGCCAGCAATTTTTTGAGGAAACGAAAAAAATAGCGACCAGGTGTACAGATCTCGTAGAGATGAGGAGAGCTTACGCTTTCGTCTGACGTGAAGTAAAATAGAATATACAGCTAATAGCGGGGTAGAGGAGAGGCACCTCGGGAGGCTCATAACCTCCAGACCCCGGTTCGATTCCGGGCCCCGCAACAAGATTCCAAAACTGTTCTAGGTACTACACTAGGACTGTTTTGTGTTAGGTTTAATATGAATCGTAAAATCATCAAAGAACCCAATAACCACCTTTCTTGTGTCTATTGATTTTTATATTTCTATGGTATTTTTTAATATAGGTATAGTACCAAGAACCATAACATCTATATTGAAGAGGAAGTATTGATGAAAACTCAATTCGTCTCTGACTCCCTTACTGCTAATCTTGGTGGGGCAGTTACGCTCTATGGAAGGTACTCAAAAATCCTTAGCCGTTTGTTGTTGACATCAAATAAAAGTTATAATATTACTACTAATAGTTTTGAACCTTCATAATTTAATAATTCAGGAGTACTGAAATGAAACTTGTAGTTACATCAAACACATCCTTATCTAAGGAAATATTACCATTTTTACTTGAAAATTTGAGTAAGTCTGGTTGGGCACTTTTGCAAATTGATGAAGAAGATGAGGAATTGAATTATAAAATGTTATCCCTATCAATTCTTATCGGACAGTCACTTGGTGACAGTGTTGGTTATCATTATTTAAAAAGTAGTGGCAGTAACGAACACCTAGTCGCACATTCTGAAGGCATATCAAATCAAGATGGAATTATTCCATATTTTGCACTTTGTTGTATCAAACCAGCAGAGTCAGGTGGAGAAACCAGATTATTTGATGGGAGAATAGCGGCACAAAAAGTAATCAATAATTCAAAATTAGAGGGAGTAAAGATAGAATATTCAGCCTTGGCATATCCAGAATTGAAAGTAATATATCCTTTGGTTGTGAATGACTTTGATGGCGTACTACGGTATCGTTCTAAAGTTATTACAAATAAAGTAATTTGTTCAGGTGAAATATCAGAAGAGGAAATGTACAAATTGGTAGACCAAATTTTGGAGGAGAGTATAATTGTTAGTCATAACTGGCAAAGAGGAGATATTTTGTTTGTAAATAATATGATTACTTTACATGACAGACTTCCTTTTATTGGCAAACGAGTACTAATTCGAGTTCGCTACAATGATAATCTAAATGTTAAACAAAGGTACTAAACATGAAACTAAAAAAGTATTTATACGCTGCCATCATGCCATTTAGGCGCTGGTATTGGAATATTTTTAAACCAAAAACATTTGGGGTAAAAATACTCATTATGCATTCACAAAATCAAAATGAAATATTACTCGTTAGGCCTACTTATGGTAATCAAACACTTTGGAATATTCCCGGTGGAGGATACAACCCTAAAAAAGAAACTGCTCTGGTGGCGGCATTACGTGAAACAAAAGAAGAAATTGGTGTTGATGTTTCTGGGGCAAAACAAGTCGGAGAATATCAAACCAGTGGGGAGGGTAAACATGATACAGTAACTTTGTTTGCCGGAAAAGCAATTACTGCTGATTTGGTATTGAACAGTGAAATAGCTGAAGTAGTTTGGCAAGATTATAAAATTGCACTAAATCGTTCTGATGTAGCCAGGGTGGCGAGGCGAACTATTGAAGTGACATTTTCAAATAAGTATTCTTGATTCTTAAATAGATCAACCACTCTTGAATATGGGAGTGGTTTTTTGTTAAATCATAATTTTTTAGAGAGGTATTTATACATAGTATTTATTTGCATTTCCCTCATGCCTCCATCCCTTAACATAAAGATTGAGATAGGGGAAGCTATGCTTGTCCGCTCATATTTTCAAGGGCATTTAGTATCTGATTCCAATTCTCTCGTATCTCTGCAACAAGTAAAGAAAAATACCGATTTCATATCGGTATTTTTCTTTACTTATTCTGCGGGGTAAGAGAATAAACTGCTTTGCTCTCGTTGGAATCGAACGAGCGAAGTCAATATTCTTCTGATTATTCACATTTAGGTTTTTGTTGATATGTATAATGAGATTTCTTTACAACATAATATAAATCTTTCAAGGGTATAAATAGGTGAGTGTCTATATGTGGATATAGTATAATGAATGTCATATGCAATGCGTAATTCTTGCCGCGGGGGAAGGTACCCGATTACGGCCATTAACAAACAACCGACCTAAGCAATTAGTAACAGTCTTAGATAAACCTTTAATTGACTACATTGTTGAAGCACTGCCGAGCGCGGTTGATGAACTTATTATCGTGATTGGTTACCTTGGAGACCAAATTAAGGAGTATTGTGGAACCGAATTTCATGGTCGTAGAGTAACTTATGTGAGACAAGAAAAGCCAGAAGGAACAGCCAAGGCTCTTTGGTTGTGTAAGGATTTGGTTAGGGGTCGCTTTATGTTTATGTTTGGTGATGATATTCACGGTAAGGAGGATATCGCGCGAGCAATGTCCTATACTCGTTCATTGCTTGTTTCTTCGGTCGAGAATCCAGAGAAGTTTGGTATCGTAGTGCGAAATCCAGACGGCACACTAGGAATGATGATTGAGAAGCCAGAACATGCTCCTTCAAACTGTGCCAGTACCGGCGCTATGGTGTTGGACGATAACATCTTTAAGTTTACTCCAACTACACCAGTGAAAGGGGAGTACTATTTGACTGAAGTTATTGAACGTTACGCTAAGGAATTTCCGATTGCTGTAGTGGAACAAAATCGTTGGATTCCAATTGGCTATCCAGAAGATGTTGATAAAGCCGAAGAAATTTTGACTCCTGATTTGGGTATTCGAGCTGGGGTGTTCGCAAAGGCATAAAGCGTGAGTAATTTTGTTGAAACGAGTGGGAAAATAGTGTAATCTAGCCCCACGTCGGCGTAGCTCAGTTGGTTAGAGCACAGCACTCATAAAGCTGGGGTCGGAGGTTCAAATCCTCCCGTCGACACAAATTTTTGCCAACTGGCAAATTAAAATTGAGTCGACGGAGAAAGCAAATAGTTTTGCTTTCGCGGGGATTTGAAAGCCGGAGTGATGTGAGCCTGCGAACGAATGAGGCGGGGTCGACCACGCGACTGCAAGGAGCGATGGGTGACCAAATCCTCCTCTCCAATATTCAATCATTACAATCAATATGGCAGAACATTTTAAACCTAATGAAAATCAAGAACCATTAGTTATTACAGAGGAGATCGATAACCTTCTTAATGAGATTGATGGTTTACTTGCAGATGGTAGGTTTCAATCAGAGGAAGAGAAGAATTTTTATCTTAGAAAATTACATGCGTTTTTGCTTATTAGTAATAATGCTCAAGTGCGCGAAATGATTAACTATATAGAAGCGGAGTATAAGGATGATTAAAATAATGAATACCCAATAAATATTATTATGGACCCTGTCACTATACTCGGAGTAATTGGAGCCGGAATTATTCTACTGGCTTTCCTGATGAATCAGAAAGACAAATGGCTCAATGATTCTCTTGTTTACGATGTTACAAATGCGGTCGGGGCGTTGATGTTAGTTATTTATGCGTATTTAATTAGCAGTTATCCGTTTATGGTTTTGAATACAGTTTGGTTTTTGTCGGCCTTTCTTGATATTGTGAAATACTACCGTAATAAAAATTAAGGACTGGTCTAAAACAAAGGTCGCCTCACTGTGTGAGGCGACCTTTGTTTTAGGGCTTTGCGGCGCGGCGGACGGGACTCGAACCCGCAACCTCCCGCGTGACAGGCGGGTGCTCTAACCAATTGAGCTACCACCGCAAATACTTAACTTATTCAGTAAGTGCGGAGAGTATAGCCAATTTTACGTTTTTTTGCAATCTGTTGTCTAGGTAATTAATTTCTCAAACACCAAGATTCGTGATAATATCTACGACGCAATCGAAAGGTTGCGAGCCGATACTTTTGCCAACATAGCTCAGTCGGTAGAGCGCATCCATGGTGGGTCGCAATGATCCCCGCCCGCTTATGTGGTAACACATAAGATGAATCCCGAATAACGGTTAATAGCTAATGTAGTAGCCAAGACCGTGGCCTATAATAGGCCCGAACGACTGACAAGGGAGTGCCTAGTTTGGTACAAGATACAGTCTAGCCCCTTTATATCTACAAGTGTTTAAAAAAGGGTGTAAGCGAAGGATGAGGTCCACAGTTCGATTCTGTGTGTTGGCTCAGAGTGGAGGGTGGGCGCGGCCGTAGGCCGCGCCCACTTGTATTCCAGAAGGTTATTATATAAAGTGTCCACAGAAAAGGAGGTGTCAATCATGATGTGGCCAAACAGTACGATCTGTGTTTCAAATCAGGTTTTGCAGTGGATGGACTTTGAAGTTGTTAGTTTGCAGTATCAAACACTCCTACGGCGACTGCACGGAGAATCTTTGTGGGTAAGTCCATTCTTCTTTAGAGAGTTACTTAACTCCAATGACGATGTGATTTCTTTTGTAATCAGTGAGAATCAGTTGGTAGCAATGGCTCAAGCTTCTCGAGTCAAAGTTTTATCCGCGTTTCAGGCCGTTGTAAATAACGTAGCTGTTCGGGAGGGGTTCGACGGTAAGGGCTTTGGTAGACAAGCGATGACCGCGCTTGAAAGTATGATTAAGTTTAGGTGGAGTTGTTGGATGACAGGTATTGTTATCTTTTTTACTAACAGTCCCCTTAAAAATAATGCTGGTTTTTACAAATCCCTTGGCTACAAAGCCCGAGGTGAGATGAGTGAAAAACCGACAATAGTTTGGGTGAAACATATTTTTTGAAAGGGGTGCGCGTTGCCGTAGGCAACGCACCCCTAATTTTGTTATACTCAGTGGTATGTCAGACACTCAAGAAAACCAGCAAAGAATTGCAGAAATCGAAGCAGCGATGCTGGAGCCGACTTTTTGGAATGATTCTCAGCTAGCGCAGGCGATGATAAAGGAGCTGCAAGAATTAAAAGATACTGCCGATGGAAAAGGTAAATATGACAGAAATTACGCTGTTTTTACCATTGTGGCTGGCGCCGGCGGTGATGATGCTGAAGATTTTGCGCGGATGCTGGTGGAGATGTATCAAAAGTTTGCTGAGAGTAAAGGTTGGGGGGTGATGATTATTGATAGTAATACCAATGATCAAAACGGTTATCGTAACCTAACTTTTGAAATTCAGGGTAAGAATGCCTACGGCACGCTTAAGAACGAATCAGGCGTCCATCGTCTGGTGCGTATTTCACCTTTTAATTCAAATGGTAAGCGTCAAACTTCATTTGTATTGGTGGAAGTTTCGCCGAAGTTGGAAGATACTTCCGCTGTAGAATTAAATGAAGACGATCTAGAGATTACCTTCGCTCGCTCTGGTGGTGCTGGTGGTCAAAATGTTAATAAGCGCGAGACCGCTGTACGGATTGTTCACAAGCCTACCAACATTTCGGTGAATATTTCGACTGAACGTTCACAACAACAAAACCGTGAGCAAGGCATGGCTTTGTTGGCTGGAAAAATCTTTGCTTTTGAGGAAGCACAACGGGCCCGTGAACTCCAAGGGCTAGCGGTAGAAAAATCTCTTAAAATTGAGTGGGGAAGCCAGATTCGTTCCTACGTTTTACATCCTTATCAATTGGTAAAAGACCACCGCACCAACACTGAAGTGCGCAATATTGACAAGGTGCTCAATGGGGAAATTCAAGAATTTTTAGATGCAAAATTAGATACTAAAGATTAATTTAGCTGTAAATTTCCCAGTAATTTTTTCAAAGCAACAGGTCATGTTTATGGCTATGGCATAAAGTTATATTTGTTTTCATTTTCAATGAATAGTTATTATGCTAATCTAAAAAAAGTTTTCTTTTCAACTGCAACAGTTTGGAGGATAAAATGGAATTTATACGTAATATTTTCCTCGGTTATTTGCATTTACTTTCCACTTGGTGGTGGATTGGCGTATCCATCCTGTCGTTTTTTATGGTTATTGTTACTGCTTTGCGTAATAACGATGGCTCTTTAACAATGATAAAAGCTTTGCAGCTTGTATGTGTTGGATTAGCATCCTTTTTGCCATTTATAGAAACAAGGATACCTTTTAAACCTAGGATTGATTTTGTTACGAGATGGTATTTACTGGAGCTAGGTCCATTTGGGTCTTTCGTGCTAGTAAATGCAAGTGTCTCATTCCTACTAGGACCCTTGTTTTTTTGCATTGTCATCAGTAGTATTATTTATGACTCTTATCTAAAGACAACTCTTGCGAGCGATATGAGTCATCATGGTTTGATAAAAACAATAAAACTAAGATTCTTGGGTAGATGATTAATTTAACCATCCGGTATTACACACCGGATGGTCATTTTTATTATATTTAGATACAAACCAAAAAGTTTAAAAATGGTTTAAATAATGATTACTTTCATCAGAGATTTACCGCAAAGACACCTTAATTTTTATGGTCGCTTGACGCTTTCTAAAATTAGGTCGCAAATAATCGTTATACTCATTTCCTCGTTCAATAAACGCTTCTATAAATCCTGAATAGCGTGATATACTGGTAATATGATTTACTTTGATAATGTTTCAAAGCTGTACAACGATGGTCGTTCAGCCGCTATACAAGAGGTTACGTTTCAGGTAGCTCCCAAGGAATTTGTGTCGATTGTTGGTCACTCTGGAGCTGGAAAGACCACACTACTAAAGATGATTATTGCTGAAGATAAACCCACTCACGGGCAAGTTTTTTTTGAGTCTTTAGATATTCACCGGATTCCTAAAACTAAGCTTCCAAACTATCGTCGCAAGATTGGTACTGTCTTCCAAGATTTCAAATTATTAATGCACAAGACCGCCTACGAAAACGTCGCTTTTGCTATGGAAGCTAACGGTCGGACAGATGAAGAAATCGCTGAGAATGTCCCGCAAGCTTTGGCGTTGGTAGACCTAGATGATAAAGCGTGGAATTTCCCCAACGAGCTTTCGGGTGGCGAGAAGCAACGAGTAGCGATAGCTAGAGCGATTGTCAATCAGCCCGACATCATCATTGCTGATGAACCAACCGGTAATCTAGACCCTATCGCTACTTATGAAGTAGTACAGA
Source organism: Candidatus Nomurabacteria bacterium (assembly GCA_020632095.1). Classification (GTDB taxonomy): domain Bacteria; phylum Patescibacteriota; class Minisyncoccia; order Phycocordibacterales; family UBA918; genus OLB19. The sequence goes on along the minus strand of JACKGF010000002.1, from coordinate 164,746 downwards.
TTCTACGTAAGATTAATGATCTTGGTACGACTGTGATTATGACTACCCACAATAAAGGTGTGATAGATGAGATTGAAAGACGAGTTATCACGATGGATGATGGTAGAATTGTTCGTGATGACTCAACAGGTAAATACGTTTTATAATATTTATGATAACTGCGTTTAGAAGAGTAGTAAAAGCTGGGTTTGTTGGTTTTTGGCGTAATGCTTACGTTTCATTGGCGTCGATTTTTGTTTTAACGGTGGCTTTGTTTGTGATTGGCTCAACGTTGTTTGTTAGTCAGTTGTTGACTACTTCACTCGATACTTTGCAGTCAAAAGTAGATATCAATGTTTATTTTGTACCGAGCGCTCCGGAAGAGGAGATTGAGCGTATTAAGACTGCTGTCGAAGCATTGCCTGATGTTAAATCAGTTGAATACACTTCCCGCGAAGATGCTCTGCGCAAATATCGCGAAAGTAGCAAAGATGATGAAATCGCTCTCCAGGCCTTAGAAGAGTTGAACGAGAATCCTCTTGGTGCCACGATTGCTATTTTAGCTAAAGAAACTTCCCAATATGAAAGTATTGCTCGTTTTTTGGAAGAGCAACAAGCCGCTGAACAACCCCAGACTCAAGTTATCGATCAAATTAACTACCAAAAGAATAAAGATTCTATCGATAAGCTCACTAGTATTATTCGGGCTACCGAGAAAGCGAGCTTTATTGTGATGATGATTCTCCTTATCTCTTCAATTCTTATTACCTTCAATACCGTTCGACTCGCTATCTTTACCTCCCGCGAAGAAATTTCCATTATGCGTCTGGTGGGAGCAAGTAACATGTTCATCCGTGGCCCGTTCATGCTACAAGGAATCATGTATGGCTTTATTTCTGGTGTGTTAGCTTTGCTATTATTTTATCCACTTCTAGTTTGGGTTGGCCCACGCACCGAAGCCTTCTTTGAGCTTAATCTATTCAACTACTACATTGCCCACTTTGGAGAAATCTTTGGGTTGTTGGTAGGAATTGGGGTGGTGCTTGGCTTGGTATCTAGTACCCTAGCTGTAGCGAGGTATTTACGAACTTAATTCCATTTAACTCATCTTTTATGAAAAAAACTAAAACTAAAACGACTGCTAAACAGCCGGCTCAAAAATACATTTTCATTGTTGGTGGGGTAATGAGTGGAGTAGGGAAAGGTATTGCTTCTTCTTCAATTGCGACCCTACTGCAGGCCAGAGGTCACAAGGTGACTGCGATGAAAATTGACCCATACATTAATGTGGACGCGGGTACTATGAACCCAACTGTCCATGGAGAAACTTTTGTCTTAAAGGATGGTCTCGAAACTGACCAAGACATGGGTAACTATGAACGCTTTTTAAATACCGATTTACCCAACATCAACTACATGACGACTGGTAGTGTCTACCAGTCAGTGATTCAAAAAGAACGAAATTTAGAATATAACGGACTATGTGTTGAGGTGGTACCTGATATTCCTCTCGAAGTCATTCGGCGTATTAAGCAGGCGGGGGCTGAGGCTAAAGCTGATGTAGTACAAGTTGAGGTGGGAGGTACGGTTGGGGAATACCAAAATGTGCTCTTTTTGGAAGCGATTCGTATGATGAAATCTGAAGAACCAGAAAACGTTGCTGTCGTGATGGTGAGCTATCTACCGGTCCCTGGTTCGATTGGTGAAATGAAAACCAAACCTACCCAGACCGCTGTTCGTACCCTTAATAACGCTGGAGTATTTGCCGATATGATTGTGTGTCGCAGTCCGATTGGAGTGGACGATAAGCGTAAGGAAAAGATTTCTAAGTTTTGTAACGTGAAGGTTGAAAATGTTATTTCGGCTCCTGACGTGAAAAATATTTACGAGATTCCACTTAATTTTGAAGAAGACAAGCTTTCATTGCAATTGACCGAGATTTTGAATTTACCAATGAAACAAGCAGTTGATCTTAAGGCTTGGCGACAATTTGTAAACAGCTCTAAGGTAGAGAATGATGTAGTAAAGATCGCGGTGGTGGGTAAATATTTCAATTCTGGAGACTTTGTTTTGTCTGATGTGTATTTGTCTGTCTTGGAAGCAATCAAGTTTTCTGCCTACAAACTAAAACTTAAGCCAGTGATTTCGTACCTGTCAGCTCATGATTTTGAAGATAAAGCGCAATTAAAGAAACTGAAGAATTACGATGGTATCTTGGTGCCAGGGGGATTTGGCAAAACTGGTATTGAAGGCAAATTAAATGTGATTGAATACGCCCGCAAGAACAAGGTGCCGTACTTTGGTCTTTGTTACGGAATGCAGTTAGCGGTGCTGGAGTATGCACAAAATGTCGCCAAACTGAAAGACGCAAGTACTGAAGAGATAAATCCTAATGCAGAACACCTGGTGATTGGTGTTATGGCTGAACAAAAAGACAAAATTGCCAACAAAGAGATGGGTGGTTCGATGCGACTCGGTCAATATCCTGCCAACCTGACCAAGGGCTCAGTGGCCGCCAAAGCATACAAATCACAGTCTATTCTAGAACGTCACCGTCACCGTTATGAAGTTAATCCCGAATACATTCCTTTACTTGAAGAAAAAGGTCTGCGGTTTTCCGGTAAGTCTCCAGATAGTACCCTTATGGAAATTGCCGAACTACCACTTGAAGATCATCCTTTCTTTGTCGGGGTACAATTCCATCCAGAGCTTCAAGCAAGACCACTTGACCCCCATCCACTATTTACTGCTTTTGTGAAAGCGGCGTACGAGACGATAAAATAAATTTTTCATGAACAAAGGCCAAAAAGATATAGATAGCTGGTTCAAGGAAGTGAGCTTTAGTTATTGGTCTCCACATGAGATGTTGGCGAGGGTGACCGAGGAAGTAGGGGAGTTGGCCCGCTTGGTCAATCATGAATATGGTCCGAAAGTAAAAAAGAGTACAGAACGCGAACAGGAATTTTCTGACGAAATTGGAGATATTATTTTTGCCCTAGCTTGCTTCGCCAATACTCACAATATTGATTTGGATAAAGCTTTGGCAGATAGTCTTGAGAAGAGCAAGAATAGGGATAAAGACCGCTTCTAAATATACGAAGTTTATGCTATCCTAGGCCCACCAAAGCAGATATCTATTTGATTACATCTTTTAGTAACTGACAGAAACAGATCCCTTGCCGGATCGTCTAATGGTAGGACTACGGTTTTTGGTGCCGTCTATCGGGGTTCGAGTCCCTGTCCGGCAGCAACTCTGAAAAAGAGGCATTTACAGGAGTCCGTGCGAACACATCGTACGGGCTTTTGTATTGTAAATCAACGATATTTCTATCTAGTAGCTTGGAGTTCGATAGTGCGTCTGAGAGAATTTCTCGTTTTTCTTCTGGTGAAGCATCTCTGTACCGTTTCGACATTGTATAGCCTCGTTTAAACTGATTATAGACGAGTTCGATAGTTGTGTACGGGTCAGGGTTATTTTTCTCAATTTCAACGATTTGTTTTTCTAGGTTCACCTTCTCATTATCGAGTGTTAGTAGTTTTTCACGATATAGTGTCTCTTCTATGTCGCCAGCAGTGAAGGTATCAATCAGCCTTGATTTACGCATAGAGAGCGATTCTAGAGCTTTACGAGCAGTGTCTAGTGCATGGTTATGAAAGTCACCAGATTGTTTTAATTCTTCTAGTTTCGCTGTGTATACGATATCTACCATTCTTTGACTAATCTTTAGCTTTTTCATGTCTAGAGTAATAAAGTCATGGAGAGTATCTTCGTTTGTATTGAAAGATTTTTGGTCACAAATACCCTTACCATTAGTGCAATGATAGTAAATATATTTACCTTTCTTTAATTCGGCAGTAACGGCACAGTCACACTTATCGCAAGTAATGAATCCAGATAGGGTAAAGCCCTTCGTTTTCTTGCGAGGTCGTGATTTGCTTCCAGATATTTCTTGGCACTGTTCGAATAGTTTCTGAGAGATTATAGGTTCGTGATTGCCTTGATAGTATTTTCCGTCAGATTCCATAACCCCATAGTAGAAGGTGCGGTTGATGATTTTATGAATTTGACCAGCACTTAGTTTTTTACCGCCTTTAGTGCGTAGTCCTTTATCAAACAAAAGGGAAGCTATTTGTTTAAGGCTATAGAGTCCAGATGAATACAGTTCAAACATTTGAGATACATATGGAGCTCGTTCAGGGTCTAGGACAATAGTCTTAGTTGCTTTGTCATTCAAATAGCCAAAAGGCGCTGAATTAATCCAGTCGCCACGTTTTAGCTTTTCTCGGTTACCTCGTTTTACATTCAAGCTCTTTTGGTCGTTTTCTAGCTTGGCTTGGGAGCCGAGCATCATAAACATGAACTTGCTGTATGGGTCATTGAAGAACGTTTGTGAGTAGGTTTTTACACATTGAAGTTTTCCTGCGTCCATTAGGTCAATGACTACACCAAGGTCACCAGCGTTACGAGAGATTCGGTCAGGTGCCCATGTCAGAATGGCAGTGTATTTGCCAGACTGTACACCCTTAATCATTCGGTTGAATTCGGGTCGTTGCTTCGTTGTTTTTGCTGAATGTGATTCACGAATGATTTCTACAATCTCTAGTCCTTCACGCTTAGCAATGGTGAGCATTTCAGACTCTTGTGCGTCTAGTGATTTTACTTGCCTATCTTCGCTTTCAGAGGACTTTCGTGCATAGAGGACATATTTACTCATAATGATTCAGATGATGACTATAAGTAGCATTATGCACTAGAAGTCATCCTTAGGATAATTGACGTATTTGTAAACGTATTTCTCATCTAGATTTCTCAGGTCTATTCCAGAGTCATCAATTATTAAGTCTAGGTTAATTTCTTTTACTCTACGAAGTAGCTGTTCGACCTTTTCACCGATGCTCAGATAGGTGTACCTAATTGCTCTTGGTGAGGTGAAGATGATGTAAGGCGAATTTAAGGGAACTTGTCCACCCTTACGCTCTAGGGTGAAAGGGAAGCGGTCAGTAATTTTTAGAAGAGTGTTGAAGGCTAAATCATCAGCTCGGAAGTCGTCCATAAGGAAACATTCTTGTTGTCTATATCCAGTGCCGAGCCAGTTGTATGCAGAGACTGAACAGACGTTTTCTTTTCCGAAAGTTCTATACACCATTGACGTTTTTCCAATTCCAGTTGAACCAAAAATCCAAATTACCGTTGGAGGATTATCAGGGTCACGGTCTGCCATGAAATATGGTTGCAGTGTCTCAGCGAATCGTATCTGCTGATAGTTATTCCCATGTTCTTCGATGACAGCAACGAGGTTGTTGGGATTTTCTTTTAGTAATCTTTTAATTTCTTTCAAGTCGGTTCGACTACCTTGGGTTGCTGGTTCACCAAACTCAAAATAGTTACCTTCTTTGCTTGAATATTTTCGATTTTGCTCAGCAGTACCGTTTGCAATTTCCACATGAAATTTTAATAGTTTCTTCCCACGTTTGATGTTGAAGTAATTGTGAAGAAAGGTAAATCTCTGTGATTTGTTAAGTTCAACATAGCCTTGAATGTGAGGTGTTCCAGTGTCTGGAGCGACTTCTAATCCGTAGGCAATAAATCGGTGCTTTTCTAGGGACTGAGCTAATTGGTGGAACTGTTTCAGTTCGTCTTTTGTGTAATTGTGAATCGTAAAGCAATATCGAGCGCTTTTTATATCATTATTATCCATTTAATTTATTTATTAATTATCTTGTCCCGAAGTCGGGGTAATACTAGCCCCGACTTCGTCAGGCGAGCCTGCGCAGGGTCGGCACACGCCATCCCCTGCGACAGGCTCTCGCATGCCAGTAGTCGTAATGACATTAGGAAACATACTGCGAACAAGTCTTAGTAACTGTATCTGGGCATCAGCATCACTCACGAAAACACCGTAGGTGTTAGCCATCTCGGCTCTGTATTCTTCAATGATTGATTTACTAAAAATGACCATTACCTCTAGGGTATTGGTCACTGGTTGAGTACAATTGATAGGTTTATGGAGTGTGGTTGTATCTGTCAGAATGGAACTCAGTGCTGTACTTATGGGGTGTAAAAATCCTTTCAAGTGATGGATGTTTTTCGATAAACCTGCGCATTGCATGTTGGTATGACTCATTAGTCTTGGAGGGGTCAAATCCAACCATTTCTTCGTAGTCAATGCTTTTAAGCTTAGGGTTGTTGTAGAAGCTTGCAATGATATAGTGCTCTAAATTTGGATTGCCTCGGTAACTTGTCGGGATGGGTGATTCATCAATGTAAAAGATAAAATTCTGTTGGTCATACCAAAAGCCGTCATTTCTGATTTCATCAAATTTTTCATCATTGTTGATTTTGTCTAAGAGAACAGAGATATCTCGAAAAGGCATTAAGATAACCAGTCCAATTTCATCAGGACGCATCTGTTTGAATGACCCTATTCCTACAGAAAAGGCTTCTGATATTTTTATAAAATCTTGGTCTACTAACTCTTGGTTTACCTGTGTACCATGAGGGATAATTTTTTTGAGGTCTGTGACAGCTGATTGCTTTAATTTATCCGAAGTATCTTTAGTGTCGAGTTCTTTAAGTCTATCTACTACTTCTGAGTATTGAGGACTATTGATGAATTCATTCATCTGCGAACGAAGATTTTCATCAAAAATAACTACATGCCACAGGTATCCTTTTTCAGCTATAGCGTGCAGAGCGTTTGTAAATTCCGGCACTGAAAGTTGTGAATCAGTGATTAGTTGTCGGCTTATGCGTAGAGTGGCCTTCTCCTCATCCGATTGACCATGCGAAAACTGCTGTTTTGAACGTGACAGCATGACGAGTAATTCAAGAGTTTTTGCAATTTTCTGGTCTTGTAGCGACATTGTCGCCATTGAACCATAAAATCACGTTGGTGGGTAATTATCCCTAATCCACTAGAGATTTCAGGGGCACCCTCAGTGCTTTAGCGATTTTTTCAATGTTGGTCAGAGTGATGTTTTTCTCACCTCGTTCAATCATTCCAACGTACGTTCTGTGAACGCCAGCCAGTTCACCAAGTCTCTCTTGGGAGATGCCTTGCTCGGCTCGGATTGTCCGAACACGCTTTCCAAACTTTACTAGGATAGGCTTAGTCATTTGCTATCCAGAGTATGAATTTGATAACTAAAGTTCTACAGACTATAGTTAGCACATATGGAAACTAATTTGTTGCAGTTACTTTTCAATCTAGTCTTTCTTGTAATCTTTCTTCTACTGTGTGCGTTATTTATTAAATGGCTTTTCTATAAGTTAATCTCACCCTTTAAACAGAAAGTCGTCAGGGAAGTAGTGGTTGAAAAACAACGGGAGTACAAAAAGAAAGCTGTGATTATGAACGATAGTGAAATGGCGCTGTTTCAAGCTTTGCTGTCAGGTTTGCCAGAAAATTACTTCGTTTTTCCTAAAATGCGTATTGCCGATATGGTGGATGTTGTTAATGGTAATGGCTACTACCAAAGACGTAATCAAATATTGCCAAAACACGTCGATTTCTTGATTTGTAACGACAGAATGACGCCGTTACTGGCAATTGAACTAGACGGTGGTTCTCATAATAAACCTAGTCGAATGGAGCGTGACCAGTTAGTTGATGGCGTTTTTGAGGATGCTGAACTAACACTCAGAAGAATCAACGTTGGAGATAATTTTAGGAATATAGTTGCTGAGATGTCTGAATACATTGTTAAATAAGTTTAGACCATAGCTTTGTGTTTGACACAATGACTACATCGGGTGTTTATTATTAAGTAATGGATGAACAGCAAATTGCCGAAATAAAACAATTCCTTGAAACAGTCAAAGGGCGGTATACAAAAGCAAAGAAAACCTTGGATAACATCGAAGGGTTGGAGATTCGTTATCAAAAGGCAAGTGATGCTGCTGAAAGTATTGTAACTGAAACGGATGAAATCAAGACTGGAGTGCAGGCACTGCAAAATCAAGCAAAGGTTTCACTTGACCAGATACAAGAGACACGTACTGGTATAAGTGGATACTTAGATGCTGCCAAAACAACAATAGACAAGCTTCAAGAATTGAGTAAAAGTGCAGCCGCTCTAGAAGGTCAGGTACGGGGTAATGATGGCGAAATTACGGCACTTTTAAAAAGCTCAAGGAGTTTAGATGAGGATATTGCGAAGTATAAAAAGAGTGCAGAGGAGAATTTGAGTAAATCTGACAAGTTGTTGGTTGATTTCCAACAAAAGGCTGAAGCAATGAAAACAGCTTTTGTTGAATTTACTGAAATTAAGAAGAAGATTGATGATAAGAACTCGGGCTTAGATGCTGTTCTTAAGCTTGTCCAGCAGGCTCAGTTAGATTCAGTTAAACTAGTCGCAGAGATAAATGAATCACTGAAAGTCTCCAAAACGAATGAAAAAGAGATTGTCGACATTAAGCAACGCTCTACAGATTTTTTGAGTGACATCAAGACTTCTTTGGATGAGGTTAATGAGAAGAAAAATCAAGTTGAGGAAGTGTCAGGATTGGTGATTGACGGTAGTTTTGCTCATACGTTTGAAAAGAGAAAGAATGAAATTTCGAAAAGCTTAGATTCAGACTTATTTTCATGGAAGTATCTGATGTTGGGCGGAATTATTTTGTTGATACTAATAGAATTGAGTTTGAAAGACCTTACAGGTATTGAAGGCTTTTTTACACGCTTTGCTTATACATCGCCGCTTATTTTTCTAGTACTATTTTCAGCAGTCCAATACTCAAAAGAAAGACAATTTTTGGAAAAGTATGCTTTTAAAGCAGCTAGTGCTGCAGCGGTTAGAAACCATATTGAATTCTTGCTTGATAAATTTAAAGACAATAAACGTGTGCTTGATTTTTCAATAGATACCTTTAAGTCTATTTACACAGAGCCTTTTAAACAGGAGGTAGGTGCAAAGGTTGAGGAGAATTCCAAGAAAGAAAAAAAAGAAAACGTGGTGAGTATTGGAGTCGATAATCTCATGGTTATGGTTGATAAGCTGTATGAAATGATTCCTGATGAAGTCATAGTCAAGCAGGCAGTTGACGCTGTGGTAGAGAAGAAAGCAAAATAGGTTTTGGTACCTAGTCACTTACTTTAAGTTATTAAAAAAGTTCGAACATCGTCCCAGACAGCCAGCTACGACAAAAATACCCAGCTTCAGGCTGGGTATTTTTGTCGTTTTAAGCTCCCGAGATAGGGATGAGAAAGGCGGAAGCAAACAGTCTGGGAGACTGTTTGACCCGCCAGGGTCGTGAGCACTTACTAGAATTGGAACGAAGTGAACAATTATAGTTAGTGACTCCTGACCGAGTCCCTGTCCGGCAGTTAACTCGTACAGAAGTGAAATATTTTTCTTGTGTAGGTGTATTAAGAGTGAAGGCAGGTAACTTGTTCTGCGCTTCACGAATCTATTAGTCAATATAGTATTTAAAAAGAATTTAACCATTAAGGTGATTCAATAAACAGAAAATAGAAATTGGCTTATTGGTTTGGTGTAACAATAGATGGGTGGTCCTGAAGATTTACTTCGGCTGTCAGCTCACAGATTGCGATAACCAGTCAACAACTCTTGATTTACTTGGTATTAATTAACGTAAACAAGTGTGAAAAATAAATTTATATGAAGTCCGGTTAAACACCGGGCTTTGTTATGTTAAAATTATTATCTGGTTTACGGAGGACCGACCTCCGTAGTTGAAATGAAAATCAAATGGTAATAGAGGTTGACCTGCGAACAAATCCTGAACATCTGGTTGAAATTACTAGAGCTATTCTTAGTAATTAATTCTATTGTGAATTACTAGAAACTAGTCAAACAAAAATAAACTGATACAGTAGCTTTATGAGATTACCCTATAGGAATTCAATTACTATTCCTCGACCAAGTCCTCTTGGTGGTGGTAATTGGTCAGTTACTAATTTAAATTCTGTAACTATTCTATTTGGTAAAAATGGTTCTGGTAAAAGTCTACTACTGAGATCACTTAGGGATCAGGCTGTTGATAGTATCCATTATGTAATTCCAGAGAGAACGGGAACCTTGGATATGCAACCAGCATGGCTTCAAGAAGAGTTGAGTAGTACTAAGCGTAGTGAGTACAGTAAGGGAAATTATTCAGCTGATTATCGGCAACATGTTATTACTAGAATACCAGCATATTTCACAACAAGAGGTGGTATCAGAAAAGGTGTTGAATATGGTGATTTGGGTGACCCCTCAGATTTAGAGGGTTTAATCAGTCAGTTGATACCAGACTTCCAAATTGAACTAAATAGTAAAGAAAATCCTCCGTATTTACTAACCAGAGCCTTAGATCAAACTAGAGTATCTGGTATTGAACAGCTAAGTAGTGGTGAAGCTCAACTATTGACGATTGGTCTCGATGTACTAACAGTTTCTGCTATTTGGGAAATAGAACAGAAGTCAGAGAGAATAATGCTTATCGATGAGCCAGATGCGCATATCCATCCTGATTTACAAGTTAGGTTCGCCGATTTTTTGATACAAGTCGCAGAAAAGTATTCTCTTCAAATTATAATAGCTACACACAGTACTACGTTAATGGCTTCGGTAGGTCAATTTGCTGGGGAGTCATCCAGCGTTGTTTACCTTAATAGAGCAAATGATACATTTGAAGCAAAGCCTTTTGATAATGTCACAAAGGAACTTTCCGCCTGTTTAGGTGGCCATGCACTTATGGGTCCACTATTTGGAGTTCCAATACTTTTGGTAGAAGGTGATGATGATTATAGAATTTGGAGTCAAATTCCTCGACACCATGTAGTTTCTTTTTCTGTTATACCTTCACAAGGTGAGGAAATTAAACAATATCAAAAATCACTTCAACAAATTTTTTCTGCATTACGTGATCCTATACTTGGGTTAGCAGGGTATGCTCTTATTGATGCTGATAAGGGTAAGCCGACCCCAAGCTCAGAGAATCCTCAAGATCAGATTAAGTATATTCAACTATCTTGCCATGAGTCAGAAAATCTATATATAACTGATGATGTACTTACAGCTTTGGGAACTAATTGGACAGATGCTGTCCAATTGATTGTTAGCCAAGCAGATACTTTCGGGGCTAAAGCAGAATTATTACGAACAGCTGCGACTTGGGACAGAAAGACTCATGATGTTAAGCCTGTGATAAAGGAGCTAGAGCAGATTTTAGATACAAGAAGAATTCATTGGACTCTTCGTACTGCTCAAGTTATTGGTAAAGAAAGGCCCTCTGGACAACTTGCTGATTTTTTAGGTGAAGAAGTAATCAATGCGCTTTGGGGTGTTTTAGATGCTGTACAAGAAGAAGCAGAGGGTGTTGTAAATATAAACGAGCCACAGTAGTCAGTAAATAACTAAAAGTGACAATGGTATGTAACATTGTGACATATGCAAATATGTGTAACTTTTGTCACTTTTTATAGCGCACGAGACGCGTCGATTTAGATAATTTTGAGATAGCTATTCAGTCAAGCAGGGTAAGGTTATCAGACGGTTCTAGCCCGAGACGGCCAGCTACGACAAAAATACCCAGCTTCAGGCTGGGTATTTTTGTCGTCGTAAGCTCCCGAGATAGGGGCGTGGTTCACGGAGGACCAACCTCCGGAGTTGCCCCTTTAACTCATAGGGGATAATAGCGTCTTGACATAGTATATATTGGAGAATATAGTGAAAGTGTGCTTGTGGGGCGTCAGCCCTATTCGGCTAATACATAAGCTGAAGGCGAGCACTCCTAAAAATACCACCTCCTGGTGGTATTTTTAGTCTTCTTCTGGGCTGCCCTTCATGGTGGAGACAAATTTAGTATCTCTAAATTTATTTGTGGTCCAGCTAGGGACAACACTCCAGAAATGGTGTTTGCCATTCCCGATCTTTCGGATAATTACTTTTATCTTTCTTCCTTCAATGATAGCGATAATGCCCCAGTATTGCACTCTTTTTGAGATTTGCACTTTTTTCTTACATTGTTTCACTATAAATTGTTTTATAGTTTCTTCGTATTCTTGGAATGTGGTAGATGTTTCTATTAGTTTAATTGCTAAAGGTAGTAATTTTAGGCGCATTATCTGGGATGATTTATCTCTTTCTGATCGAGCACTTTTGTATATGATATGTTCAAATCCCTCAGAGGTAAAATGAATCAAATTATTTAGAACAGGTGATTCGACTGGTTTAAGAGCATGAAACCAAGCGTGGGAGTCCTTTCGTAGAGAATCATAGTTTGATAGATCAATCATTTTTGTATTATACAACAGTAAGTAATGAGATATATCAATAGGTGATTAGATAACTCACTGCATATGGGGTAATATGTTGATTAACACCTAAGAGTTGTCTTAATTGAGTATCTCTGTTTACATTAAGTCTAAAACAATAAAATTAAATATGTATTTATTAAGCAATCTAAATTTTTCCCTGGCTGCTGGCGGTCTAGTACTGTTGGTTCTGATGGTAGGTTTATATGTGGATTATTTCTATTATCGAAGTAGGTATTTTAATCAGTGGCTTAGAAAATTTGCTTGGCCAATCATTATTGTGACGACCTTTGGTGGGGTGGCGGTTTCGCTCACTTACTCAGAATACTTTGGTTTCGTTCCATGCTCATTGTGCTGGCTTCAAAGAATTGCCTTATATCCACAAATTATACTGGTTGCTATCGCTTTTAGGATTAAGGAAAATGTATTCTTTCCTCTATACACTATTGCACTATCTCTTTTTGGTTTTGGAGTCGCGACTTATCAGTATATTTATCAACTCATACCAACAGAGGCTCTACATAATGGCGCTTTGCCCTGTTTGGTCGATGGTAGTTCTGACTGTGCGACCAAAGTAATAGATGAATTTGGTTTTGTGACATTCCCACTTTTATCGGCCATAGTTTTTGCCTTTTTAATTGTGATGTATCTAAATCTAAGACGTTCTAATTAATAAGTTACGTTTTGTTCCTTTTTATATATTGATGATGGTGTATTTGTTACGAATCTCTCTCTTCTGTATGTGAAATAAATTTACAGATGATGAGTATTAACTAGTACATAACAAATACAAAACGGTGGTCCTAGAAGTAGTCTCTCTGGCAGTCAGCCGTTATCGAAAAATTTGGAATGTTATGTTAGATCAATTTTGATGGTCCTGGTCGTTATAGCCTTAGACTGGCAGTCAGTCAAAGTTGGAATTCGTATATGAAATTATGAAATATAAAATATTAAAAACACAAATGTAAGTTTGTGTTTTTAATATTTTATATTTTGATAAACAATAGATAGGTATTAAAAGGATACCTAAACTGCCTGTTGGAGACTGTCCTGCGGGCAGTTTTCTTTTTATATTGCTATTTAGTTCCTAGTGTACGTTAGGTTTGTTTTTTCAAGTTCAGTTGATTTAAACATAAAGCTCCAATCTCCATCCTTGATAGCCAGATAATACTATTTAATATGATATGATCGTTTTACTGTGCAGGCTCAAATAAAGTATGTAATTGGTTTTTTGGTCGCTCTCCTTATATTGGTGGTGGGTTATGTGTGGGCAGATTTGAGTTTTGGTACGGTTACGTACATGAGTGAAACTATACTGGTATCAGATATGTCCACTACTACTGATAGCAAAGAAGACACAATACCAGAAGTTGCAAAAATTATCTGGCCAGAGCTACTTGATACTAATGATTATGATAAACGACTATTGGCATTGGTGGGCTACACTCCGCCGGTTTCCGAGGTTGTCATGAGTACTAGTACCACCCCAAGTGGAGCAGTTATCACACGAGCTTCTACCACTTATGCCACTACCTCAGCATTGCGATATAGTTCAAGTACAAATGTCACTATTGATGGGGAGAAGTGGCCACCAGCGGCAGTGTATCCAAACAGGGGAGCAGTGTTGCCGTTTCAACGGATTTTAGCTTATTACGGTAATTTTTATTCAAGACAAATGGGTATTCTGGGTGAACTAGAGCCTGAGGAAATGCTGGCTCACTTGGCCAATACTAAAGCAAAATGGGAAAAGGCTGATCCGACCACACCGGTGTTACCTGCGATTGAATATATAGCGATGGTGGCGCAAGCTGATGCTGGAGTAGATGGTATGTACCGAGCGGTAATGCCTGATAAAGAGATTGAGAAGGCATATGCCTTAGCAAAGGAGATTGATGGTGTCATGATACTTGATATTCAAGTAGGGCTCAGTACGGTCGAAGTTGAATTGCCGAAGTTTAAGAAATATCTTGAACGACCAGATGTATTTTTTGCAATTGATCCAGAGTTTTCTATGAAGTACGGAAATAAACCAGGGACTGTGATTGGTACTTTTGATGCGACAGATATTAATTATGTGATTGAATACTTGTCAACCATTGTTCGTGAAAAGCATCTTCCGCCCAAAGTGCTACTAGTGCATCGTTTTACTCAAGATATGGTTACTCACGTATCACGAATCAAGCCTAGTCCTGAGGTGCAGGTAGTGATGGTGATGGATGGCTGGGGATCAAAAAGTTTGAAGTATGGCACCTACTCGCATGTGATAGAACCAGAGCCGGTGCAATTTACTGGTATAAAACTTTTTTATAAAAATGACTTAAAGCCCCCGAGTTCGGGTTTGTTATCTCCAGCCGAGGTTCTAGACTTGCAGCCAAGCCCGATTTATATTCAGTATCAGTAGAGCAAACGTCAACCACAGGCTACTAAAGATGGGGGTGGGGATAACTAATTTGTAGATTTTAAGAACTGTAGTATTATCTTAATTAGTTCTTACGCTCTTTCATTAATCCGACAGTATTTACTGTCACCAAACCCATCCTTTTTTCTTTTTCTCTCTCCCCCCATCCTTACGAAAAACAAAATCATTCAGATGGGTTTTTTCTATTTATATTTCAAAGAATATTACCCCCGACTTCAGGCCGAGGGTATTTATTTAGCCCAAGAGGCTAAATAAAAAGCCGGTTTAGGGCTTAGTTTGTGCCGGCTTTTCTGTTATATGAATGAGTTGAATGTTTTATTTAAAAAAATGTCAAAAGCTCAGTTACAGTTTAGGTCTTATTTGAGCCTGTTGGCTGATAACTGCTGTTCCACCCGCTCCATTAGCGGCTTGCATGGAAGTAAACAAGTTGTTTTTCTCGGCTTGAATTATTTGGTAGCCAGCAACGTTTTTATCACTTTTGATTGACCAGCCGTTTTGGCTCAAAGCCTCTCTATACCAATCATTAATGTCAGTAATGGATGCTCCCGTTGTTAGACTAATGGAATAAAAAACTCGTCCGTCATCCCCAGTTGATTCTCTTGAGTGTGAAACTGTAGCGTTTGGATAAGTAGGAAAGTTGACGGTAACTTCATTTTGAAGGGTTGGCGGATTGACCTCTTCGGTAGGAGTATTTTCGACTTCTGTCGTTGGTGTGTCTGGTAAAAGGGCAGTAATTAAAACTAGTCCTCCAAAGGCAGCTATTCCTATTAGTACATTTTTATTCATAATATTTATAGTTACTCGGTTATTAAGTATGGGATTAATTGTATACTAAAATAACCTATTTTTCAGTTTAGTGATTAAAATATTTAGTCTAATCAAAATTAATTTTGGCGTAAGGCTGAAATTTTGTTTGATTAGAGGCCTGAGGAATAGAATCAGTTTACCTTTCTTGATTTACTTAACATATATTTAACTAATTTAGTTGGGGGATAAATTATTCGATATGTTTAAACCGCCTTTGTTTTGAGGCGGTTTAAGGGTTGGTTAAGGTTACTTATCTAGACTTCCTAAGTAACCTACTATGTCATTTGGAAAAGGATTGTGTTTGAGCATGATGTCGATAGAGTATTTTATATACTCTTGACCACGAGCTACGTCCTCATCTGAACCGTTTCTGATCAAGCTTTTACCGATCAGAAATGATAGGACAGAGACAAACTGATCATTTTCTGCTTCCTGAAAATATCTCAGGTTTGCAATTAAACGTTGCATTTCTTTCAGTTGCCAAGGACATATTTCATAATTATTCAGTGACTCTTCCATAAGTATTTTGCTAGAATTGTATGAGGATGTAGTTTCTGTTTTGATGCATTGTTGGTAGGAATATGCACTCGCAGGAAAGACAAAAAGAAGTGCAGTCATAACTAAACTGACAAACATTTTCACAGGACACCTCCTATGTTAAGACACGGTTCTGTTTTTGTTATATACCAAATTTTACCGAAGTCAATCAAAAATTTTTGTTGTTGAATAGATTGATTGTATTTATGATAAACTGGTGAAATTATGGAGAAGAAAATAACAATTTTTACTGATGGTGCCGCCAAAGGGAACCCGGGCAAGGGTGGATTTGGTGTAGTTATTTCTTATGAAGATAAGGTATTGGAGTTGGGAGGGTATAAAGATCATACAACTAACAATGAAATGGAATTGAAGGCAGTGATTGAAGCACTGAAAGCCGTTTTTGTTAAAAAGATACCAGTAGCAATTTATACTGACTCTAAGTACGTAGTTGAGGGAGCTAAAGGGTGGATTTTTGGGTGGGCCAAGAATGGTTGGAAGACAAAGGCTGAGACCGATGTTTTAAACAAAGAATTATGGCAAGAGCTATTACCTCTCTTAAGTAAGGTTGAGATTGAGTGGCATAAGGTGCCAGGACACGTTGGGATTATTGGGAATGAACGGGCTGATACTATTGCTTCAGATTTGGCCGAGGGCAAAAAGGTGATTTTGTATAATGGTACCAGTACTGCCTATGAATTAAATATTGACGATACTTCCTATGACGAAGCTAAAGCTAAAGATAGAAGTGATGCACGTAAGCGGCAAGGACAAAAAGCTTATTCTTATGTAAGTATGGTGGGTGGAGTGGTTCAAACTCATGCCACTTGGAAAGAGTGCGAAGCGAGGGTAAAAGGTAAACAGGGAGTAAGGTTTAAAAAGTCACTTGATGCCAGCAATGAAAAAGAAATTATAAAGGATTTTGAAGGAAGTTAGTTTCATAGGATCTTTTTTTGACAATAAATAAATTTCTTAAAAACTGGTTGAGTTTTATCTGGTACATAGAATACTTATGAATTGATAGCGGTGCAAAAAGGTGTTAAGTTAGAACAAATAAAAAGGGGCGCACTTGAAAATAGTGCGCCCTTTGGCAAGAGGGGGTCTTGTCAGACAAAATCCCCCCAGCTCCTGTGGAACTCCTCGTGTTCCGCCGGGTGTTCTTTCATGTACACCGCGTACTCCGTCAAGATGGAGATTGCCCACTCTTTGACCTCATGCAATAATGTTTTCATCCCAATTCCTCCTCAGGTTTAGGGTATTTATAATATATCATATTTATGTTGAATTGTCAATGATTTTGGGTAATGTGTACACACATATGGCGGATTTAGTAGCATTAGTAATTATCGTCAAAAAGATTTAAATTAGTATAAAATTTTGAGTGATACAATTTAGTTATGAACAAAGGTCACAAGGCTCTGTTAGCAGAATTAAAAAAACAATCGCCGAACCAGTCTCATGCTCAGCACAGCTTTAGTTATACTGGTAGCAAACATAAATTTTACTCAACTTCCGTCCCTGTTCAACGGAGGATTATTAAGGAATGGTTGAAAGATAACGAAGTTTCAACGGTTGAGGTTTTGGCGGTGGTTGATAGTTTGTATTATGGCCAGTCTCATGAAGAAAAAACCATGGCTTCGTATTTACTCGGGTATAGAAAAGATGTTAGGACCTTAGTGAAGACTAGTGATTTGGATAAGTGGCTCGGTGAACTAGTTGGTTGGGCCGAGGTAGATGCGCTTTGTCAAAATATCTTTGGTGCGGATGAGGTGCTAGCTAAGTGGAATGAATGGAGGTCTTTTTTGGTTAAATTGTCTAAAGATCTTAATATCAATAAACGACGAGCCTCATTAGTTTTGTTGGTTAGTCCGACTTGGAGAAGTACTGACGATAGATTGCATCAATTGGCTTATGAAAATATCGAGAGACTGAAAAGGGAGAAGGAGATATTAATCACCAAGGCCATTTCCTGGTTGTTGCGCTCTATGACACATACCAGAAAAAGTGAAGTTGAAGAATACTTGAATAAGAATGAAGAAAGTTTACCTAAAATAGCTCTGCGGGAAACCAGAAGAAAGATTTTGACTGGAACAAAGAATTAGGTGGCCTAATCTAAAATGTATTGGGTTGTGAATGACCTAAAACTATTTTTGCGGAGTAGTAAGCTCTATGGGCGGTTGGGGTGGTGACTGGGCAATTATAAATTTATATACAAATTATTATGATTATATTTTTCTCGATTGTATTGTTGATAGTCTTTGCTTTGGCTTACAATAAATTTTCTCCACAGACTGGGGGAGCAACTGTTGAGTATGACTCTCCAAATTTTAGAGATGGTAGGTTTCAAAATATAGTGTCAACGCCAATGACATCTGAGAAGAATTCTTTGGGAAAATCGTTGTATGCATTTATGTTTTCTAAAGACAAGAACTCATACCCTAAAAAACCTCTATCGACTGCTGAATTTAGCAAGAATTTTTTAGACAGTCTGTTTGAAACAGACGTCAGTGTGACCTGGTTTGGTCACTCAACTGCCTTGTTCGCTGCTAAAGGGCTAACAATTTTGACCGACCCAGTATTTAATAAAAATAAAATACCGCCATTGTATTTAGGTCCCAAACCTTTTCCGTATAAAAACGAGTATAATTTAAGTGACTTACCGAAGATTGATATTGTTTTATTGTCACACGACCATTTTGATCATCTCGACATGGATACCATTAAACATTTTAAAGAATCAAAGTTTCACGTTCCGTTGGGTGTGAAGTCACATTTACTTGAATGGGGATTTAATGGAGATAATATTTTTGAATATGATTGGTACGATGAGGCAAAAATATTGCCCAACCTAAAATTAGCCTTTGCCCCAGCTAGGCACTTTAGCGGTAGAGGTTTATTTAATCGAAATAAGACACTTTGGGGTTCATGGGTAATAGAATTTATGAACAAGAAGATTTATTTTGGAGGTGACTCTGGATACTTTTCTGGCTTTAAAACTATCGGAGAAAAATATGGACCTTTTGATATCGCTCTGCTTGATAGTGGTCAATATAATAAACTTTGGAGTAATGTACATATGGTACCAGAAGAATCAGTTCAGGCGGCTCAAGCTTTGCAGGCAAAGATAATGTTGCCGATACACTGGGGTAAGTATGTTTTGTCTTTGCATTCTTGGTATGAGCCAATCGTTAGATCAATTTTGGAAGCAGAGAAAAGGGGTGTAAATGTAGCGACACCAAAGATCGGTCAGACGTTTCTGTTGGACAATAGTCTCCCCGTAGAGCGTTGGTGGGAAGCGGGGATTGAGTAAAAGATAAACCCCGCTTTGAAGCGGGGCAAATTGGTTAGGTTAATGAAATTGGTGTCTAGAACTCGACTGGATTTTCGTTTAAAAAGCCGGCAGTAGTTCCTTGTGTTGTCAGATTGTAGTCAAAACCCAGGTAGGTACTGAATCCTGTCTGTTTATTGGAGAAGATGATTATTACTCCAATCGGGCTGTCTCCCATTATGTACATTTTTATCACGTTTGAAAGCTTGAAAGCATCTTGGATGGTCTTGAAATTGGAGAAGCTTCCGAAGAGGAAGCAACTCAGCGTGTCACCAGGAACTGATCTACTTATTGGCCAGTAACCGGGGTGGTTGACAGCTTGGTACATTCTTTTCACAATATCCGCCATTTCGCAAAAACCGTTCTGATTTCTGACATTTGCGGGGACCTTGTTGTCAACAAAGGTCAAGCAATTCCCTTGTTTACTTAAGACTTCAAACATTACATCACTCCTTCATTTGTTAATTTACTGTCCAGGGTCTAAATTCTGCCGGCACTTTGCTGGTTAACAAAAATGTACAGTGTATTTGGATTTTGTCAAGCAACTGCGGCCTAAGTTCAAGAAAAACGGGGTGTAAGACTGGAGATAATTGAACGTCTATATAAACAGCACTAGATACTCGATCAGATTGAATAAAGCTTGATGACAGAGTGCAGTACGGCGCGTACACTGCACGTAGAGGTGTTTAATAATACAAATTTACTTATGAAAAGAACTTACATGTGGCTGGGCCTATTGGCTCTTGTGCTAATTGGCGGAATGTTACTTTTAAACAATTCAAGCGAATATGTCGTTGTGGTGGACCAGGAGGTAGATGAATTACAAGGTGAGTTGGCTAGTTTGGAAGCAGCCGTTGTAGCCGGTACTCTTACACCAGAAGCAGCCGTTGAAGCTCAGACTAAAATAACCAAGCGACTGGAGACTATAAATCAGTCTATCCAAAAAGGTCAAAAGGCAAAATTGACTGAAGCACAAAAGACACAACTTAATGATGGGCTAGAAAGATTAAAGAATATTTTGGTTAAATATCAAGCTACGCTAGTTGCGGTTGATTATAAGGTTGAAAATCTTTCACCAGCTGAAAAGACAAAGCTAAAAAGTAGAAGCTCAAAGTCTTTAACTCAAACAGTAATTGACTCAATTACTGAAGCTGAAGATACAGTAGCTGAGATGGTTGAGGGCTATGATGAAACACCGATTGAAGATTTGTTTGAGGAAGAAGATTCTTCAGATGAGGAAATGTTAGGTGAACAGTCGACCACTACCACAGAAGAAAACGATACTACTGAAATGGGTGATGAGTCTGATAGTGCTGATCCTCAGTCTACAGAAGTTGAAGAAACTCAAGATGATTCAGCTACTAGCACCGAAGAAACTTCAGTTGACGAAGTGGGGGTAATCGAATCAGAGTCAATCGAGGCGGTTGAGGACGAGACTGCAACCAGTTCATAATTCAAAACTTAAGAAAACAAGACCCCAATTGTGGGGTCTTGTTGTTAATTCTGCTGTTTGTGCCTGTACGATCAGAAACCTCTTATTTGACGGCGGGAAGCTCAAACAACCTCCTGTCACGATAAGTCTTGTGTTTTGTATACAAAAAGTAATTTCGTGAAAATTTTGACAAAGATACAAATTAGGAACACACTATTGATTGGTCTGATAATCGTCAGAGTGTGTACAAAGAGGATAAAACAATGGATAGAAGAGAACGTTTAGTTTTTCAAATAAATAAGCTAGCTAATGCTATAACACTCCAAAAATTGGTAGTAGTAGAAACATTGATGAGAGAGCTACAAGGGGGCAATAGTGGTGAAGTCCAATTAATGATTGAGGAATTTTTGAAAAAAATAGCCCCTTCAAAACTGGCTGCGACTGGAGAATCGTTTTATGTTGCAGCCGATGAAAATTCATTTGTCGCAAGAAATAACATTAAATTAAAGAAAGATGGTGGAATATTTGATTATATTGGTGATCTTTTCTACGAGAGGATGTTAGATAAAGGTAATAGGGTTGAAGGTTCTTGTGCGGAATACAGACTCGAGACCTACGAATTGTTGGAGATGGTGTCGGACGAAACAATCATGGAATCATTAGGGGGTCGAGCATCTACTGAAGTTACTCTGAGAGGTTTCTCAAATTTTATCAATGACCTGATAGAAAATAATTCCCAGGTTAATGGAAGGTCATATATTGGTTATATTGAGGATAAATACGGTCAATTAATGGCAGTAAATGTTCACTTTAACCTTCAAGGGTCTATGAATATTTTTGCCGTTTATCTACAGAATCCTCGTAATTGGAATAAAGGTGACATCGTTGTGGTACCGTTTCCACAAGTTAGTAATTAGTTGACCAGAAACGCTACCTGCCCAAGCAGTAGCGTTTTGTTTTTTCCTTGCCTAAATTTAGAAACTGTGGCATTGTAGCGGGAATGAATAATTTTAAAGAAGGAGGAGGGGGTTTTAAGAGGGGGGGAAGTTTCGGCGGGCGACCAAAATTTGGTGGTAACCGAGGTGGGGGAGCAGGTTTTGGTGGTAAACGTCGCGGAAACAATTTTGGCGGTAATCGAGAGAGAAGCGATAAGCCAGCTCAAATGCACTCAGCAACTTGCGCTGAATGTGGAAAAAGTTGTGAAGTACCTTTCAAGCCTTCAAGCGATAAGCCAGTTTACTGTAGTAATTGTTTCGGTAAAAAAAATGATGACAACAAGGGTGATGAAAGACGAGAGTCAAATTTCCGCAGTGATGCACGACCACAGAGAGAAGAACGACGACCACAGTTTGATAAGCCGCGTGGCAACGATAATGAACTCAAACAACAATTGGCAACTATTGAATCAAAACTAAATAAAATTTTAGAGTTGATTAATCCACCGATGAAAGCAGGTGAAAAAGTCGAAGTTTCGGTAGTGGTTAAAGAAAAGGCAGAAGCAAAAAAAGAGAAGAGTAAGCCAGTTAAGAAGGAAGTTGATAAGCCAGCTCTTAAGGCGGCGGTGGCAGAAGCCGTCAAGAAGACTGCTGCAAAATCAGCTCCAAAGAAAGCTGTCGCTAAGAAGGCGGTAAAGAAAGTGGTGGCGAAAAAAGTTGCGAAAAAGTTAGTGAAGAAAGCAAAATAAAAGCTGTTAAAAATAAAAACGCCGGCCCCTAGGCCGGCGTTTTTAGTTTTGTGGTTCAAATAAAAAACAGCGAGCTTGGGAGGCTCGCTGTTGGGGGTTAAGATTTTGCTAGGTAAGCGTACTCGCCCCAGCAGTCCTTTGATGACTTCCAAGCATTGTAACCTTGGGTTGAAAAAATAACCCTCAAAAATTCCATGTAATCATCTATGTTTTTCATATTTAGTCCTAGTTCTGAAATCCATTTCGAATGTCTGTTTGTCAGGATTTGAAATGCACCTCTAGCACTTGATTTTGGATTTTTAACCAAAGTCCCGTCCGGCTCCCAGTGCTCAATTGTGTGTGGGTCACCAGTTGATTCACATCCAGCAATAATTTCGAGTAATCGATTTCTTTTGCCAAGATGTTCACGCATTTTCTTTCGGATATAACCGTCCTGTTTATTGTACTCAACAGGCATTAATATAGCTGATTTAGCGTGTAGATTGTGAGAGATGAGACTTAGTGAGGTCAGAATAAGAACTGACAGTAAAGAACGTATTTTTTGCATTGTAGAACCTACCTATATTTGGTTTGCGGCTAAAAGCCTGAAGATTTTGTTGCTCAACTCCTTATGACGCACGAGAATAGTTTTTCTTACAAAATATCCATTTTGTAGAATAACTTTTAAATTGAACCCTCCACCAGCAGAGCTGGTGGTTTCCCCTTATTCGAGATCGAATTGAAGTTGCCCTTTATCCTCTTTTTCTTGGTAGGTTACGTAGTCAAGAATTTGCTTTTCATTGAGTCCAATTGTAGAGACACAATAACCGCGTGACCAGATACCAGTTCTACCCCAGAATACTTGGTTAAGAAAAGCAAATTTTGCCTTAAGTCTTTTGCCACTTTGAGATTTTAAATACTGATTGGCCTCGGCAACTGCAATTCTTGGTGGTATGACGAGTATTATGTGTATATGGTCTAGGCGGACGTTGACCTTTACTACCTCGATATCTTGATGGAGGTTGGGGAAATTGGTAAATAGAGAGTCAGCGTATTCTTTAACCCCTGTGACGAAGATTTTGCGGTGATATCGAGGTGTCCAGACTACGTGATATTCTGTTTTGTATAAGGCGTGAGTGCTTTTACGAAATCTCATTGTATTAGAATACAACATCTGACCAGCCACCTCCATCACCAGACAGAGTCTGGTGTTTTTTGTGGCTTAATAAAAGGGTATTTTTGGTGTTTGCTTGACTTGTATCGGTAAAATGTTTTTATAAAGGTCGTGCTCATGGGAGCTGGTTCATTGTTAGAAGGAGAATATCAATGGTAAATAAAGTAAAAGAAGAATCATCAGTTCCTCAAACAGAAAAACATCTAGGTAGGGTGTTTTCATACGACTCCAATACTAAGCGTGGATTTATGGAATTGTCTTTTATTGATAAAAAAGTAGCCTTTAAGGCTGATGATTTATCAAAAGTAGCGAATCGCGAACTTACTTGCAGTATCGGTCTTTACTACTATTTTGACATAATAAAAGACCAAGAAGGTGTAGAGTACGCGGTCAATTTTGAAGTTTGACCTATTGTTTCCAAAATTAGTTTGAAGGTCGTCATGTGACGGCCTTTTCTTTGATTTGGGTCGGAGCTGAGAACATATTTCCCTTACTCAAACCAAACAATATTGATACACTATAGGTATGGGATTATTTAGTTCAAACCTGCCTAAGCGGGTAACAAAATTGGAGATGAGGGAAATTATGCATAATTTATACGGTAAGTTGGATGAACTTGAGCGAGCTGAGGTAGAGAAGTTGTTTAGAGCAGACTTAATGGAAAATGGAATTGAAGCCGGAATTAGTCGACCGGAGTACGAGCAAGCAATGCTGTGGCTCGAAAAAAACCCACGCAAACACGTACTCGAAGCTAATGATATTGAGTTAATAAAAAAGTATTTCGAAGAACACCTAAAAGATTAATCAATCAAAAGTAATATTAGCCAATACGAGCTTTTAGTTTCGTCAGTCTGGTAGACTGACGCAAGACCTTGCCAGCTACTTTGCGAAAACTTGAAGCAAAGTAGCGACAAGGTGTACAGCTTCTGTAAGAAGTGGAAGACGTAATGTAAACGTATGACAAAAATTTATAACAAAGCAGTATTGGCAGGCGGGTGCTTTTGGGGTATGGAAGACCTCCTCAGAGCACAAAAAGGAATTATAACCACCGAAGTCGGCTACACTGGCGGCAAGAACGACAATCCAACTTATGAAAATCACCCTGGTCATGCTGAAGCGGTAGAAATAACTTACGATGATTCAATTCTAGATTACCGTCATTTACTTGATTTCTTTTTTCAAATTCATAATCCAACTACTTTAAATCAGCAGGGAAATGACAAAGGAACATCTTATCGGTCAGCCATTTTCTTCGCTTCGGAAGCGGAAAAGAAAATCGCTGAGGAGATGATTGAGGTAGTTAACGATTCGGGACGTTGGTCATATCCAGTTGTTACTACTCTTGAATCTGCCACAAGATTTTGGCCAGCAGAAGATTATCATCAAGATTATCTCGAAAAAAATCCTGGTGGCTATACTTGCCACGCTATCTATTTTGATAGTTATCTTGACTAGAAAAAAGGGGGCGGCAAAGCTGGCCCCTTTTTCAAATGAAAACTGCTGTGCGCCCTTTGGGCGCACAGCAGTTTTCGAGATGTTAATCGTGATTATTTCTTTGGTACGAAAGTCAAAGCTTGACCACGCTTGGTTCCTCGACCAGTTCGACCGATACGGTGAACATAATCTTCAAAGGTTCCAGGTAAGTCGTAGTTGATCACGTGTGATACGTTGTCGACGTGGATTCCGCGCGCGGCGACGTCAGTTGCAACTAGTACTCGGATATTACCACTTTTAAAAGCACCAAGTGAACGCTGTCGTTGGCCGTGGCTCTTGTTGCCATGAATCGAATCAGCTTTGATTCCGTTTCTGACCAACTCGTTTGAAAGCTTCTCCACACTGTGCTTCATAGCTCCAAAAATAATAACTCGTGAAAGTTCTTCTTTGGCTAGTAGTGCAAGGAGGGTGTCAAACTTGTGTACGTGTTCGTAAGTAACCACGTCTTGGGCGATACTGTTGGTTACATCTTTTTTCTTCACAGAAATCGTGACTGGTGACTTCATAAAGTCATTAACCAAACGCTCAGCTTCTGTTGTCATGGTGGCAGAGAAGAATAGAGTTTGTCGGTTCTTGGTGACATTCTCCAGAATCTTACGCATGTCATGGATGAAGCCCATATCGAGCATGCGGTCAGCTTCGTCTAGCACGACGTTGTTGATACGGTCTGTGCGCAAGTCACCACGGTCTATAAGGTCAAGAATTCGACCAGGTGTGCCGATGATGAAGTGATTATTTCGCTTCAGGGCGCGAATCTGTGGTCGGATACTTGTACCTCCAACACATGAAGTGGCATAAAGCTTGAAAGCTGCTCCAAACTTACGGAATTCAGCTTCAGCTTGTAGAGCTAGTTCGCGAGTCGGAGTCAGGATAATTGTTTGTTGATTCTTCTGAATCAAAGTTTTTTGTATCAAAGGTAATAGGAAAGCAGCCGTTTTACCAGTACCAGTTTCGGCTAGGCCGATAACATCCTTGCCTTCAAGAATAAGTGGAATAACTTGGTCTTGAATTGGTGATGGGGAAGTAATACCTTGCTTGGTCACAGTAGCAACAATATCTGGATGTAGTCCAAAATCATTAAAACCATGAGTTGGCACGTATGCTTCCTCGGTTACTTCAACTGGGTTTTTGTTGATAAATTGAGATGGGTCGAACGAAGGCATTTTTCGTGCTCCGCCACCACTTCTCCCTCCGCCACTGTTTCCGCCACGAGCTGGTCGGACACTAAAACGGCTACGTCCACCACTGTTGTTGTTGGGACGACGACTAAAACTTGAATTACGGCTAGGCTGACCTGAACCAGAATAAGGACGGCGTCCGGTTTGGGGACGTCTAGTTGTTTGTATTGGCATCTATTTTTGTGTAGTTAATGGAGAATAAATACAAAAATCGTATTTATAACTCCGGGGCGTGCAGGTAGTAAATATTTCAGAAACCCGAAAAGATTATCAAATCAGACGTCTGCAGCTAATGTGCCCCACACGAGTTACATAAGCGTTCGACTATATTAATACATTTTACAGATTTGTCAATCATTTTGGTGAGTATTAAAAAAGAACCTGGTGATGTACCAGGTTCGTTCGGTAGACATTTCAATGTGTCATTTCCTACTTTTGTTTGCTTTTGTGTATATTTTCGCGGCCGCCTCCTCCAGTTCGGCGCTGCTGAGCTCCTCGGGCTTTCTTTGGTCGCTCGGCATTGTTTTTGGCGGCGAGACTGGGCACCTGTGAGGCCTATAATTCTTGGCCGCTATTAACTCACGCGAGTCATTCAGGGGTAGGCCGTAAAACAGCCGCATTAGATAATTGAACATTGTTGCTAACCTCCTTTGTCTGTGTTTAAAACAGTCTTGATTGTAATACCAAAAGGGGTAGGTTGTACAGGGTTCTACTGTCTTACGAAAACTAGACAAAATGAAATCACTCACTGTGAAAGCTGGATGGGTTAAGGTAGATAAAAACTAAATTTGATTTCATATAATAAAATGAAGCCCTTTGATGTTATCTCAGGGCTTCTACTTCGTCATCTCAGGCTGTTTTCTGCCGGTTTTCCATGGAGCACCTGAAGCACTCTTGCCATGAATAATGGAATTCATCATGTTTTTCGCAGTAGGTGCAGTCTCCTTTGGGGATAATCGGCTGGCCTTTTGTGTCGACGCGCACAATGGTGTCGCTGTCGCAGCAGTGTTTTACGAAATATTTGAGTTCGTTGTAGGCATAGACCGCCTCTTTAGGAATCCAAAAATTATGTTCACCTGCTCCGTCATCGCGCATGGACCACTGTGTGTCGAAGCATCTGATCTGTGCTTCAGGCCAATAGTTCCAATGCTTCTCGTACACATTTCCGTCGTCACCGATTCCGCGCAGACTTTGGCTCATCTGTGGGTTGCGGGAAAATTCACCCGGTACCCCAGTTTTGATCTCGGTAATCCGGACGATTACCTCCTTCAAGACGGTAACTTTCCCAGCCTCGACTCGTTCTTGCCAAAGGCACACTTCTTTTCCAATCGCATAGCTCATGAGAAACTCCTCTCTTTTGGTTGTTTGTACAAAATTTTCACTTTCTATACTACACCATTTTAACCATTTTGTCAATGGTAGCGGGGTTTTCAGAAGTTATTAACTTTTAAAAACCACCGAAAGTAATCTGTCATCTTGTATACTATTACTCATATGACTATGAATTTAAAGGCTGACTATAAGCGGGCGTTCAAGGATGCTGATATTAGAGGGATTTATCCGACTGAAATTGATGAAGAGTTGGCTTATTTTGTGGCACGGGCGTTTGTGGAGGAATTTTCTTATTCTAAAATTGTAGTAGCGCGCGATATGCGCTTATCGACACCAGCTCTACATGAGGCTTTTGTAAAAGGGGCGAATGATTCGGGGGCGTCAGTGGTTGATATTGGGATGGTGCACTCACCAGCTCTATACTTTGCGTCAGCTACGCTCAATTTGCCAGGGGTGATGATAACCGCTTCACATAGTCCGAAGGAATATAACGGAATGAAATTAGTTCATGCTGGGGCGATACCATTGACCGAAAAATCAGGTTTGAAAGCGGTACGTAAAAGGATTGAAAAAGGTGTGTTTGCGTCAGAGGTGAAGCGAGGTAAAACAACCACAAAAGATGTGTTAAAAGCCTACCAAAAGTTTGTCTTGAAAGGGTACCAGGCAAAAAAGCTGGCTGGATTAAAAATTGTCGCTGATGCTGGCAATGGTATGGCTGGAGTACTGATGCCACTTCTAGTTGAGAAATTACCAGCTAAGTTTGAGGTGATTTTTGGTGACTTAGATGGACGGTTTCCGAATCGAGGTTCAGACCCGACATTGTCAAAACACCAAAAACCACTCAGGACGCAATTGAAAAAAGGAGGCTATGACTTTGGTATTGCCTTTGACGGCGATTCAGATCGGGTGGCTTTTCTAGACGAGAAGGGAAATTACATAAATAGTGCAGTGATTGGTGCGATGGTGGCTGAGCGATTGCTAGTAAAGAATCCAGCCGCCCGGATTGGGTACACTGGTTTGACCACTCGGTCTTATGAAGAATCAATTCTTGCGTCTGGCGGGAAGCCGGTCTTGATGAAAGTTGGTCACGCTTTTATTAAGGAAGCTATGCGTCAAAAAGATGTGTTGTTTGCTTGTGAACATTCAGGACACTTTTATTTCAAGGATTTTTTCTTTACTGACTCTGTCACTCTAACCTTTTTGTATGTACTGGATGCTTACGCAGAAGCGAAGGATAAAAATATGACCTTCAGTGAAATGATAAAACCACACTTAAAATACCAACAAACTGAAGATGTGGTAGTGATGGTTAAAGATAAAAAGTTGGCATTGGAAAAAGTTGAGGCTTATTTAAATTCTCTAGAGCCTAAATCAATTAAACATTTTGATGGTTTGGTAGTGGATTTTGGTGAAACATGGGGCATGGTTAAACCTAGTGTGACTGAATATGCGCTTAAGATAATGTTTGAGTCAAAAGCCAAGAAGACTGCTCAGGCGATGCAGGATATGTTGGTGGCATACATTAGGTCTATCGCTGATGATTCGCGTTAATTAAAATGACACAAATGGCCGAATAGGTTTTTATAAGGGCGATATTTATCTGTGTCCCTTCCTATTTTGTAAAATCGTGGTACGATTCGGCAACTCTATGAAAAGGACTGACAAGGTGGAAATTGAATACATATTTGGAAAACACGCCGTGCGTGAAGTTTTGCGTGAACGACCGGATGTAGTGGTTGAGGTGCATCTCGCGGCGGATTTTTCTGATGTGTCGATACTTGATTTGGCGGAAAAACAGAAAGTTGCATTAAAGATGCTTAATTTAAAAAATCCGCCGCGTGGCATTTCTGCCAACGCTGCTCATCAAGGAGTGGTGGCAGGAATTTATCCTCTTAAGCTAACCATTCCATACAAAGAATTTAAGCAATCGCTCAAAGTTACCCCCGACACAGCCTTGTTGATACTAGGTGAAGTACAAGATCCTCACAATGTTGGAGCGGTAATTCGCTCAGCCGCTGCTTTTGGTTTGGCGGGAGTTTTGATTCCACCTCACAATCAAGCGCCCGTGACAGGAACTGTGGTTAAAGTGTCGGCTGGTATGGCTTTCCGCATCCCGCT
This sequence comes from Candidatus Nomurabacteria bacterium, assembly GCA_020632095.1. GTDB lineage: Bacteria > Patescibacteriota > Minisyncoccia > Phycocordibacterales > UBA918 > OLB19. Next base: position 135,025 of record JACKGF010000002.1, on the reverse strand, counting down.
GGTAACTATTCCTAATGTAAATACTGTTTTACGTGATTTGCAGGAAGATGGGTTCTGGGCTTATGGCCTGGAGGGCGAAGGAACCACTAGCACAGTGACAGAAAAATTCACCAGACCATCAGTTTTTGTACTTGGCAACGAAGGAAGTGGTTTACGAGAAAAAACTAAAGAACAGTGTGATGAGCTTATTTCTATACCGATTCATCCTCGATGTGAGTCATTAAACGCTGCTGCCGCTACAGCAGTAGTGTTGGCTAGCTGGAGCGCTCAACACGGCGGGGCTTTGTCATAATTAAATTGGTGGTATTATACCCACAAACGTTGTTTACTCCTTTTATCGGGGAGTCGCGGAAATAATTATAATAAGCTTCAAAATTGACTATGAGTGAAAACGAAAGAGTAGAAAAAGATGAGTCACGAGTTGAAACTTCAGCTCCGGTTGAAGAGTCTCGAGTTGAGGCAGCCTACACAGCTGTGTCAGATGAATCAAGTGGAAAAAAGGGTTGGGTTAAGCATGTAGTAGCAGTTTTGATAGTGGTGATTATCTTCACTGGGGTATTGTATGTAATGGAAAAGCAGGGTCGAGTTTCGACTGGTATTTTTGATACAGTGATTGCTAATCAAGAAGCCAAGGCAAAAGTAGCAACTGTTAACGGTAAGTCAATTACTGGTGCTGATCTAAGTACTAGTGTTAATCAGTTTTCTCAATCTGCTACGGCTCAAGGAGCTGACATAAGTACGCCAGAAGCACAAGCAGACATTCGAAAACAAGCGTTGGATGTTTTGGTGAATACTGAACTTCTTAAACAAGAAGCTGAAAAACGTGAAATTAACATTACTGATGAAGATGTTGATACTCGCTTAGAAGAAATCAAGACTGAGATTGGTGGTGAAGAAGTTTTGGCTGAAAGGATGAAAGCCCTTAGTATTACTGATGAAAAATTGCATGTAGATATTCGTGATGAACTGTTGATTAAGCAGTTGCTCGATCAAATTTTTGCTGAATCTGAAGTGGTTGTAACTGACGAAGAAATTTCTCAGGTGTATGAAAATGCTGGGGGCGAAGGAGTTGAGCTACCTCCGTTTGAGGAAGTTAAGTCACAGATTTCTGATCAACTGAAGGCCTCTAAAGAACAAGAAGTAATTAATGCTTTCCTAGAGGAGCTTAAGGGTGAAGCTGAGATTGAGATTTTGTAGTAAGTTGTGTAGCAAATTAAAAGGCGCGGCCCTAGGACCGCGCCTTTAATTTGAACAACCCTAATTTATAAAGAATCTACTTGATATACTAGAATAATGCCGAAGAAAAAAATCGATCATGATCACGCTCGCTCTTTAACCTATAGGCCTAAAGAGCGTATGGAAATATTAAGGACAATGACTTTGCCTGAGCGTAGTGCAGTGTTTGAAAAACTTTCTCCTCATGTTCAGCAATCAATTCTTAAGCAGTTAAAAGTACATGAAATTGTCGAGATGCTTGATCATATGGATATGCAGTTGGCCAAGCATATAGTGGCTAGAATTACAGATCCTAAACGGAGAGAGATAATCGTCAATCGGCTCAAGGGTGATGTAAAAGAAAAAATGGAGTATTTCTTACGGTTTCATCCTAAGGCCACCATGTCTTTGATAAATTTTAACTATTTATTTTTATCTAGCTCTCTTACTATTGGCAAAGCGGCAGATGTAATAGATGTTCACTACGATGAAACAGGTCGTTATCCTGAAGTCTTGATTCATGAGTCAGGAACTCTTATTGGTGAGGTGCCACTTTCGATTATGGTGCGTGAACGCAATAGTGCGCTACTCAAAAAATATGTCCAACCAATTCCAACTATTACATATCAGGCTGAAGTAGGAGAAATCATTGATGTTTTGATAAAGGAAGGCAGTAAGAAGGTGGTGGTGATGGATCATGATACTAGTGTACTTGGTATTATCTATGTTGATGCGGCTAGGTCTCTCCTGGGTAAACTACCGGCCGAAACCTTGTATGATTTTGCTGGAGTTGATGACAGCGAGCGACCGTTTGATAGTGTTGGTAAAAAAGTAAATAACCGCTATCGTTGGTTGATATTAAACTTAGCCACTTGTTTTCTGGCAGGATTTGTAGTTTTGGCTTTCCAAGATACTCTAGATCGCCTAACAATCCTCTCGGTGTATATGCCAATTATTTCTGGTATGGGTGGCAATGCTGCTACTCAATCATTTGCGATCATGGTACGAGGCTTAACCTTGGGTACTATTTCTCTACAAAATTCCGCTCCTGCCATATGGAAAGAACTTGGTGCAGGATTATTGAATGGAATAATTATTGGGTTTATCGTTACGGCCATCTCTAGTTTCTGGAACGGTAGCCCGTTACTTGGTTTAGTGGTGGGTGTGGCATTGGTAGGAGCTCACTTGATAGCGGCTTTGGCAGGTTCCTTCATACCGCTCTTTATGAAGCATATCGGCAAAGACCCTGCCGCTACCTCGACTATCTTTATTAGTACCGCTACAGACGTACTCGGATTGCTACTCCTGCTCGGCCTAGCTACCGTCTTTTTGCTCTAAGTCTCAAGTTTGAAAAGCAAAAGTACACTCGTTTATCCCCACCCTGTGCACCAGATTTGTGTTGCTAATGAAGTTTGCGGTGTTAATATAATATTGTATGGATCCAGAAAGTATCGTTGATCAAGAAACAGCGAACAACACTATTTCGACCACCCAAAAACATCTGCTACCCCTAGTGTCTTGGAGTATTGTGGCCTTGCTAGCGTTGGTGACTATTGGTTTGGCCTTATTCTATAATTCAACCTTGCGCACTCAGGAGATTAAACCTAGTGATTTTGTGATGGACCCAATTGTCAACAAAGAGCCTGTAAAAAAGTTGACTCCGGCTGACATTGAAAAGGCTATGAATGAACCATTGAGTGAAGATGGTCGTGTCAGTCATTCGACAGGAGAAACAGCCGAACTCGAGTCTGTAATGAATCAACCTTTGCCGGCCGGAGAAAGAAATATTTATACGGCAGAGGAAGTTCGGGCGGCAATGGAACAATAGTGGCTTATTATGTTTTTATATTAATTAAATTAACCATCTAATACTAACTAAAAATTTATGATTAAAAATATTGTTGAATATAATCGCGTGACCCAACTTACCTTAGGAATAGTATTTGGTATGGTGCTTGGTCTTGGTGTGCAAGTAGCTTCAGCTGCTTGGTCTGGCCCGGCAGCGGCTCCACCATTAGAGAATGCCCCAGCACCAATAAACGTGGGCCTAGATCCGCAATATAAACAAGGTTCGGTCTGGCTTAATACCGGTACTGATATAATGACGGGAGCCGGAGCTCTCTCTAATGGTTTGATAGTGGCGCAGGGTAATGTAGGGATTGGAATACTGAGTCCAACTGGATCAGGAGGTGTGGTCAGTAGTGCTAAAGCCGGCAATGTTTTTACAGCAGACTTACTTCTAGATCTTTTTAAGAGCGGTTGGTCACCACAAGATGATGTCCAGATGCGTGTTGGAGATCTGGTTCTCAATTCAAGAAGAGATGGCTCTTCAAATATTGAGGCAGTTAGTGATAGAGGAGCCAACGGAAATCTGGTTGTCGGTGCAGAAAATGATATTGTTTTTAATACACAAACAGCCGGAGTAGATGTAATGGAGATGTATATTAAGAATAACGGAAATGTGGGGATTGGGACGGCGAATCCAATGTCACCGTTACAAGTAACAACTCAACCAAATGTTAATGAGTTTAGTCCGGTTGCAACCTTTGAAAGTAATAATGGAGAGCCTCCATATGTTAATTTTAATCATAAGGGAACCAGGTTTGGGTATATTCAGGCAGGAGATCCTTCAGGGTGGTTAGGTGGCCCAAAGAAGATGGTTATAAATGCGGTTAGCGGTAGTGATCTTTTTCTTGCGACAAATGTTCATGATGGCTATTCAGGAGCAGGAGATATAAGGATGACAATTAAAAGTGATAGTGGTAATGTGGGGATTGGAAACGAAAATCCTTTCTACAAACTTGATGTTAACGGCACGATTAGGTCTTCGGACGGGATACTCTATTCATCAGATATCCGTCTAAAGCGAAATGTTAGTACTATACCGAGTGCTCTGGAAAAGATTTTAGGCTTAAGAGGGGTTACTTACAATTGGAAAGATGAAACCAAGTCGCGAGCTGTACAAATCGGTTTGATTGCTCAAGAGGTTGAAAAAGAATTTCCTGAGGTTGTATCTACTGATGAAAATGGCATGAAGTCAGTTAACTATGCTTCTTTAGTCGCTCCGCTTATTGAGGCAGTGAAGGAGCAACAAAAAGAAATTGAAATGTTAAAGAATCAAGTTAAGGTTCTGCAAGAGCAAAATTAGAGTCATTTCTTAAGTTATAAAAACGTGCGCCTTTAGTGGGTTTCTGCCCAATCTAGTTTAGTTGAGTTTGGAACACGATGCAGGTTTGTTGTGATAAGATATTGGTATGAAAATAGCTGAGCGGATTGTGATGTTGTTAATAGTATTCTTTTTAATTGGCGGAACAACTTGGTTTTATTTTGCAGTTCAAAACAAACACCAAGAAGTGGTAGACGCAGTAGCGCGTGGTGAATATGAGGTTCCACTTGAGACTGATAACAAAAAGTCAGAAGTGTCACCAGAAGATTGGCGAGTTATTTATCCTAATACTGTACCAATTACGGTGGGAGGGGTAGATGTATACGCTTCGATCGCGGACACATTACCGACACGAATTAAAGGTTTGTCCGGCACGCCTTTTTTGCCAGATAATGTAGTTAAGCTATTTGCGTTTGGGGTGCCTGGCAATCACTCAATTTGGATGAAGGAAATGAATTATTCAATCGACATTATTTGGGTGGCCAAGGAAGGTAATATTGTGCATATTGAAGAAAATGTATCACCAGATACCTACCCGGAATCATTTGCGCCACCAGTCGAAGCTTGGTACGTAGTTGAAGCAAGTGCTGGCTTCTCAGCAAGTAACACAATAGTGATAGGCGATAAGGTAGTTATTCCATTGGAATAATTTGTCTTTCTGTTCCTGACTTGTAGGAGTATGTTAAAAGAGTAATCAGGTGACTGACAAAGAAGTTTTTATAGGTTTTAGATTTGAAGTTTTTTCATATTCAAGAATTTTGGACGGGAAAGACCTAAAAGCCCTAGAGGTGTGGGAATAGATGAAATTTTTAATCGCTGCTAAAAATAAATTTTATGAATGAGGTTCAACCAGAACAGAACAGCAAATATTTTTTTTATTTAGGTATATTGTTCGTGTCTGTGTTAATGATATCTAATACTGTCGCTGTTAAGTTGATCGAAGTAGGACCTTTTGTTTTAGCTGGGGCTACTTTTATTTTTCCAATCAGTTATATTTTTGGGGATGTGTTGACTGAGGTTTATGGGTATCGTGCTACTAGAAAAATCGTTTGGTCCGGCTTTGCGGCTCTCCTTCTAATGAGTTTTTGCTCCCCCAGACACCTTTGAAGTAGGACAGCTATAAAGTAAATTAGCTGTCTATGAAAACATACAGACACATACAATTTGAGGAGCGTTTCGTAATTGAAAAGTTATTGAACGCAGGGAGTTTGATCAGAGAAATAGCCATCTTCCTCAAACGTAGTCCCAACACCATCAGTCAGGAACTAAAGAAGAATAGGGTTAATGGAGTCTATGACGCCAAGCAAGCCCAACTAAAAGTAAGTCAACGTCGTTGGCGCGCTAAACGTCAGTGTCTCAAGGTGGCAATGGATAGTTTCCTAGTAAGCTTCGTAGAAGACAAACTAGAGCAGAAGTGGACCCCTAAACAAATCAGTGGACATCTCAAACGAGAGCTCGGTGTTACCTGTTCCGCCAAAGCTATATACAAGTTCATAGAAAGTCGTGGTCTGGAATATCGACTATTCTGGCGTTGGAACAAAAAGAAAAGTGGTCCGAAACGGACCACACATAAACCAGCTGATGATGGCCGTAAATATATAGATATTCGTCCTCTTGGTAGCCATGAGCTAGGTCACTATGAACTAGACTTCATTGTCTCTAAGTACAGTCCATACGTACTTCTAGTGGCTACTGACCGTTTAACTAAATACAGCTTGGTACGTCAGTTACCCAATAGAAAACGCCACACAATCAGTGCAGCGTTCTCTAAAATGTTTAGCAATATTATAGTCAAGAGTATCACCACCGACAACGACATTGCATTCCGTCACTGGACGGAACTAGAACAAATCATACAGGCTCCAATCTATTTCTGCCACCCTTATCATTCTTGGGAGAAGGGACTGGTAGAGAATACTAATCGTTGGATTAGATGCTTTGTTCCAAAGCGGAGAGACATTGCGTCTGTTACTCAAGAAGAATTGAATGAGATTCATGCCTTCTTGAATGACCGACCGAAAGAGTGTATTGATTTTAGGATTTCGAGTGAGTATTATTATGAGCAATCTGTCCTACTTGAGGGGTAGCTGGAGGGCTACATGTTCGTGGCAGTATTTGCCAGCAGCTGGTTTCTGGGAAGGACAAGAAGCTTATGAGTCTATTCTTGGATTTGTGCCAAGAATTGTAGCTGGGTCCATTTTAGCGTTTTTTGTTGGTGAGTTATGCAATTCATATGTGCTTTCTAAAATGAAAGTAAAGATGAGAGGAAGTGCTCTGTGGAAGAGGACGATTGGTTCAACAATTGTGGGAGAGGGGGTTGATACGATCGTTTTCGCTGTAATTGCGTTTGGAGGCACTATTCCGGCTAGTGCATTAGTTACTATTATTGTTTCCAGCTATATTTTTAAGGTTGGGTATGAAGTTATTGCTACACCGATTACTTATTGGATTGTTGCTAAGTTGAAGCGATCCGAAGGCATAGATGTTTATGATGAAGGTATTGATTACAGCCCATTTAAAATTTCGTAGAAATTTGCAATTTTTTCTAAATATTGCATAATGTGGGGACACGATGACCGCTTCATTTATTTGAAGAGGAAAGTCCGGACACGTCCATGATTTATTTTATGGAGTATGGTAGCGGGTAACGCCCGTCCACAGTAATGTGCGAGGTGCGAGCAGAGACGTCTCGAGCGAAAGCGAAAGAATTCCCTCTGGGAATAGTCATACTGGTAACAGTGTGGGTGAAACGGCTAAATCCTTACTGGCGTGCAAGGCCGCGTCCCCTTGGCCGTGGATTTCTCCTGAAATCCACGGCCAAGGGGAAGAGCCGCAAGAGTTAAATAGCAATATTTAGCCTAGGTAAATGGTCATCCGAAAGTAATTTCGACAGAATCCGGCTTATGTGTGCAAAAATCACCTCTTGGGGTGATTTTTGTTTGTGTTAGAATATAAGTATTATTTAGTGGGATATTTATTTGTGTATGTCAGGCAGTCCTTTTACTCCAAAAATCAAGCAGGTGGTTCAAACAAAGTCAGAGGACTTTGTCGAACCACAAAAAGATGTGACAAGTTCAGTTCTTATACAGATTGCACAATACATGCTAATCCTGTTTATTGGATTGGTCCCACTGTTTTTTGTTCCTGGTTTATGGGCATCACTTGGTTTTAGTAAGGTCCTTTTAGCGATGGTTGTTAGCGTAGTAACAGTGATATCTCTAAGTCTTCTAATGTTGCGACGTAAATTCGCTAAGACAGTCTGGCCTATGGCCTTAAGTTTCTTTTGGGGATTAGTTTTAATTTCTTTAATTTCAGGTTTAATTTCTGGTGACATCCAAGATTCTATTCGTGGTAGCGTGATGGAATCACAAACAGTTGGATTTCTTTTTCTTATGGCTTTAAGTATGACTATTCCACTCGTGTTACAAGGCTCAAAAGTAATGACAATTAAGGCCTTGGCCAGCTTTGGATTGATGGCTACTTTGTTAATTGTTTACAACGTGCTTAGACTTATTCTTGGAGCTGATTTTCTAGCTTTTTCTAGCTTCAATGCACTGACAGTGTCACCGATTGGTGGCTTTAACGATCTGGCTATTTTTGCAGGATTAACTGTAATTTTTGGTTTGGTTACTCTGGCCCAACTTCCTCTGAGGGTCTTTATTCAATATGCTATATCAGTTTTAATTATAATATCATTAGTGGTGCTAGCGGTGGTTAATTTCTTCTATATCTGGATTATAATCGGTTTCTTTGGTTTGCTATTGTTTGTTTATTTACTGTCTAGAGATACTCTTTTTCGAAGTTCAGAAGATCTTTTGCCATTAACAAAAATGCCTCGTAGTTTGATCGTTACCACTCTGATTGTGTGTGTGGTCAGCGCTGTCTTTATTGTGGCTGGTGAGTACGCTGGTGGAAAAGTTAGTGAGATAACAGATGTAAATTACGTTGAGGTTAGACCTTCATTTAGTGCAACAATCGATATAGCTAACGGAGTATATAAAGAAGATTTGTTGTTTGGGGCTGGCCCAAACCGTTTTGCTGATGTCTGGAGAAAATATAAGGATCCAAGTATAAATGAAACCATTTTTTGGGACACAGATTTTATTGCTGGCAGTGGTTATATTCCAACTTTGTTCGTAAGTCTCGGAGCGTTAGGAGGGGTAATGGTTATTTTATTTCATCTGTATTTTATTTTTGTTGGTTATAAAATGCTCTTACGGGGAGATACTAGAGATTTCTACTGGTATTACTTTGGAGTGGTTTCATTTACCTCAGCCGTATTCCTTTGGTTGATGTCGTATATATATGTACCAGGGGAAGGGATATTGTTGTTAACCGCCCTGTTTACTGGCCTATCGTTTGTAGCTTATGGTGCACTGGTGCCAGGTACCGTTCGAACTTTTCCATTAGCAGTTAACAGGCAACGGGGTTTTGTATTGATGGCTGCCATCATATTTGTCATTACGGTTTCAGTTGGTTCTTTGTTGACTGTAGGAAAGCAATATTTGGCAGAAGCAAGATTTAATGAGTCACAAGCAACAGCTGACTCGACAGCAACTTTTGAACAGGTGGCTCTGACTTCATTTGGTCTCTATCCAGATGATAGGTTTGTAAGTACTCGGGCTCAGGTACACTTAGCAACTTTAAATACATTACTTAATGTTGCCGAGCCAGGAGAAGAGGAGATACAAAAATATAAAGAATCCTCAGCCAAAGCCATCACGCTGGCTGAGCAAGCTGTAGCGAAAGATTTAACTAATCCAGATAATTACGCTGTTTTAGCTGCAGTTTACAGTAATATCGCTATTGGTGGCGGTGGTACAGATGCTCAAGATAGAGCTAACACTGCTTTGAAAAAAGCTCAGGAATTAGATCCACTTAATCCCGGGTATCATTTATTAGCAGCTCAGATGTTAGCCAGGGCTGGAGAGGTGGCTATGGCACGAGAAGAAATTAACGCTGCCCTAAATCTAAAACGTAACTATACTGAGGCTCTCTTCTTATTGGCGCAAATTGATATTAGTGAAGGTAAAACTGAATCTGCTATTGCTACTACTAGAGCTATTATTAATCTTGAGCCAAATAACCCAACTAGGTATTTTCAACTTGGAGTATTGTTAGCTTCGAATGAAAATTTAACGGGTGCTATTGAGGCCTATAAAGCAGCTATTAAATTAGATAATGAATATGCTAATGCGCGGTACATGCTAGCTTTAGCACTGGTTAACACGAATCAACAAGAAGCTGCTCTTGAACAACTCAAGTTCGTTCAGAAGACTAATGGAGATAATGATACACTCAATACTTTAATTCAGCAGGTTGAAAATGGTGAGACTATCCCAGTTCCAAGTTTGGGGGTAGGTGCTAAGGCACCAGTCAAGGATACCAATGAGAATACTATTAAACCCGAAGACTTGGAGACGGATTTAATTAATAGTGTAAATACTATCTCAGAATCGCAAGACAACCAGGCTGAGGTAACTCCTGTGATAGATATGCCATTAGAAACTATGGTACAACCAGAAGAAGTAACTGTAGTGGAACAATTTGAGGAGTAATTATCATGGTTAAGAGGGTATTTAATTTTGTGTATCAAGAAGTACGCGGTTTGCATCAAGCCGCGTATATTCTGGCTTTGTTTGCTATTGGGTCACAAATCTTGGCGGTGGTGAGAGACCGTTTATTGGCGCATACTTTTGGGGCAGGAACTGATTTAGATCTCTATTATGCCGCTTTTCGAATTCCTGATTTACTTTTTGTTTTGTTTGCTTCGGTACTTTCCATCTATGTTCTACTGCCGTTTGTAAATTGTTATACAGAAAATGAAGGTTCAGCAGCTGGAAGGCGTGTGTTGTCTCAAGTATACACTTTATTTTTGATAGTCTATGTAGTTGTTGCAGGCGGGTTGGCTTTGGCGGCTCCATGGTACGTACCACATGTTTTTCCTGGATTTAATGAACAGTCTGGCGAATTGGTGACACTGTTGCGGATATTACTTTTGCAACCATTTTTACTAGGTATTTCTAGTCTATGTGGAGTGGTAACACAAATCAATCATCGGTTTATTTTGTATGCGCTTAGTCCTCTTTTGTATAACTTAGGAATCATATTGGGTATTTCGGCTTTATATCCTTTGTATGGACTGGTTGGTTTGGGAGTCGGAGTGGTGATTGGAGCGATTGGTCACTTGATAATTCAGGTTCCTTTTGTGGCTAATACCAAATATGCCTTTTCTTTGGTAAGGTCAATTGAGTGGCCGGTGATTAGAAGTATTTTGGCTGTTTCAATTCCTCGAGCTTTGACTTTATCTGTCAATCAATTGGTACTTTTAGTCTTGATTAGCTTAGCTTCAGTTATGACGGTCGGTTCGGTCTCGGTTTTTCAGTTTGCTTTCAACCTCCAGTCAGTCCCGTTGGCGATTATTGGTATGAGTTACTCTGTAGCGGCTTTTCCAACTTTATCTAATTTGTATTCAAAAAAAGATCACCAAGGTTTCAATCGTCAATTATTGACTGCTCTCAGACATATAATATTTTGGTCGATACCTATTATTGGTCTAGTAATAGTTTTGCGGGCTCAGATTGTGAGAGTATTGCTTGGTAGTGGACAATTTGACTGGGGTGACACCAGACTGACAGCCGCCATGTTGGCAATATTTGTAGTGTCGCTGGTGGCTCAAGCTATCTTGTTATTGTTGGTGAGAGCCTTTTATGCTGGTGGACGAACCGCGTTGCCCTTATTTGTGGTTTTGTTTAGTGGTTCAGTATCGGTCGCGTTAGGTTTTATTTTTCGTAACTTATATGCAGAGCATACAGTCTGGCAAGAGTACTTAAATGCCTTGTTTAGACTGCAAGATGTGCCAGGAGCAGAAGTGTTTGTGTTGGCCCTAGCTTTTGTGTTGGGGCAATTTATACAGCTAATTATTTTAATGGTAATTTCTGTGTGGTCATTCGGAATTAGTTATCGGTCATTAGTTCCTTTGGTCTTACAAGCTGGTGTAGCTAGTTGTGCGGGTGCAATTTCGTCTTATATTACACTGGCTTTTGTGGTGGATGGGGTTAATCAAAATACCTTTATTGGTATTTCATTACAGGGTCTGACTGCTGGACTGGTAGGATTGTGGGCTATTATTCTTACTTATTTAGTCACAAAATCGCCTGAAATCCATGAAATTCACCGTTCCTTCAAGGCAAAGATCTTCAAGACAGATATTATTGCCCCCCAGGATGAAGCTCCAACTTAAGTTTATCTTGTTTTATTTTGTGATGAGCACTAGGTTTTTTGAGGAATTAAGGTAGAGTAGAGGAAATTTAAATTATGCAATCTCAGATTAGGAATTTTAGTATTATTGCTCACATTGATCACGGGAAGTCCACATTGGCTGACCGGATGTTGGAGGTGACTAAGACAGTAGAAGTGCGCAAAATGAAGGAACAAGTGCTAGATTCAATGGATTTGGAACGGGAGCGGGGAATTACCATCAAAATGCAGCCAGTTAGGATGTCTTATTATGCTGATGGTCAGGAGTTTGAATTTAATTTGATTGATACACCTGGTCATATTGATTTTTCATATGAAGTGTCGCGTGCCTTAAAAGCGGTGGAAGGGGTGTTACTCTTGGTGGATAGTACCCAAGGGGTGCAAGCTCAGACCTTGACCACTTTGCAAATGGCTAAAGATTTATCGTTGACTATTATTCCTGTCCTTACCAAGACTGATGTACCACATGCGCGGATTGATGAAGTAGGGGAAGAAGTGATGAGATTACTTGATTGCAAGCGGGAGGATATTTTATTGGTGTCCGGCAAGACTGGTGATGGTGTGCCGGCTCTGCTTGAGGCAGTGCGGCATAGAGTACCATCCCCTCGCGAAAGCAAGCTTGATACCTATCGGGGACTGATTTTTGACTTCCAGTACTCCAATCATCGCGGGATTATTATTTTTATGCGCGTGTTTGATGGTTCGGTTAAGAAGGGTGACGTGATGCAGTTTGCGGCTAGTAAGCGGACTTTTACGGCTCTAGAGGTGGGTATGGTGAAGCCAGAAGAAACTCCAGTCGATAGCTTATCGGCTGGTCAGATTGGTTATATTGTGACTGGTATCAAGGAGCCGGGGGTGGCGGCAGTGGGTGATACGCTACTGCGAGAACGCTCTACCGCCGCCCCCTTAGACGGCTACCAAAAAGCGCGTCCGGTGGTTTGGTCTTCAATTTTCCCAGAAAATCAAGATGAATTCACTCAGTTGAGACAAGCTCTCGAACGCTTGCAGTTATCCGATTCGTCACTTTCCTTTGAAGAGGAGTCTTCTGGTGTGCTTGGTCGTGGTTTTCGGTGTGGTTTCTTAGGAATGCTTCACATGGAGATTATTACCGAGCGTCTCCGTCGAGAATTTAATATTGATATTATTATCACTTCACCATCGATTTCTTATGAAGTGACTTGGCCAGATGGCAGGGTTGAGGAAATTTACGCAGCCAATCGTTTTCCTGAACATGGTGAACATGTGACTGTCCGTGAGCCTTGGGTGATTGGACAGATAATTCTACCAAGTGACTACATGGGTAATGTGATGACTTTGCTTTATGAACATGAAGGTAGTGTGTTTGATACAGAAGTGTTCAGCGATGGTCGAACTTTACTGACAATTGAGATGCCTTTACGAGAACTAATGAGGGGATTTTTTGATAGACTAAAAAACGCTAGTAGTGGCTATGCTTCACTATCTTACGAGATAGCTGAAATGCGCTCAGCTATAGTGACCAGGCTTGATATTTTGGTGGCAGAGGAAATAGTATTGGCTTTTTCTCGAGTGGTAGGAATGATGCGAGCTGAGATTGATGCTAAAGCGATTGTAGATAAGCTGTACCAAACATTACCGCGACAGCAGTTTGTGGTGAAGGTGCAAGCTAAAGTAATGGGGAAAATAATTGCCACTAAAAAACTAACCGCTTTGAAAAAAGATGTGACCGGACACTTATATGGGGGAGATATCACCCGTAAAATGAAGTTGCGAGAAAAACAAAAGAAAGGCAAGGCTAAAATGTTGGAGCGAGGAAAGGTTCATATACCACAGGACGTGTTTATGAAAATGATGAAATCGGATTAAGGTTGTGTGGATGTTGAAAGAATAAAGGCCGGCGCGAAGCGCCGGCCTTTACTCTGCTAATGCTTGTAATTAATCTTAGGAAAACAATTTACTACCACCTGAATAAGCGAAAATCATACTGAAAATAATCAGGAAAGCGATTATCCCCCAGATCCACTTAATAGCTTTCTTGGTGCGTTGATGAAATAAAAAACTCATAGCCAGTATTCTACCTTAGTATAAGGATTAGCAAAAGTGGTGGGTTGTCAGGTAAAATAGAGGTAATCATGTTTGATTTTTACCAAAAGCGAAAATTACGAACAATTATTAATTCACCATTTACTCAAGGAGTGATTTTGGTGATGGTTTTGTTTGTTGGTTGGAGTGCTTATATTAGATATGAGATTGCGGTTGAAATGACTGAAAGAAGCGAGAAAGCCAAGCAGGATGTTCAGGCTCTTGAAGAACATAAAGAAAAATTATCTGAGCAGGTGAAATATCTTTCCAATGAGCGGGGTATTGAGGCAGAAATGCGTCGTCAGTTTGATGTGGCTCTAGAAGGTGAGCAGGTAGTGGTGATTGTAGATAAGGAAAAGGAAGAATCATTAGTTCAACCACTTTCGACCACTACTGAACCAGTCGCTAAAAAATGGTATCAGTTTTGGCAGTAAGCTGATATACTATTGCGTATTACAACAATTAAGATTTGTATATGGACACAACAGTTACAATTTACAGCACCCCAGTTTGTCATTTTTGCCAATCTGCTAAGGAATTCTTCAAAGAGAATAACGTCGACTATACTGAACATGATGTTGCTTCTGATGCTGAAAAGCGTCAAGAAATGATTGATATGACCGGTCAAATGGGCGTACCAGTAATCAAGATTGGTGATGATGTTATTATTGGTTACGATGAACCAAAACTCAAAGAACTATTAAAGCTTTAAGCTTAAAAGTCTGAACAAAAAACCGCCTAGGCGGTTTTTTGTTTGCTTGATTTATAGATTTTAATACCACCGACAGTGAAGCTGATAAGGGCGATTAATCCTAAAGCTCCGAAGCCCTCCTCGTTTTTAAGTTGTTGGATGTCAATAAAAACAGGAATCAATAGGGTATAGATAATTACACCCAAACAAGCGTACATTTTGACCCTTAGAGAGGACATTATCACCTCTTTCGGTTTGTGTCCTTCTGTAATTAAGGCCACTTCAGTATTGGCTCTAAAAGTAGGGAACCAAGTAGTGGTGGCTTGGTCATCGAGTTTAATTAGAATTTCACTATGGAAACCGAATTTCTTGTAGAAGTATTTAGCTCCAAAAACATTGATGATTCCGGCTAGTGACCAACCAATAAAGATGGTAAGAATTGTAGTCAGAAAATGAGTTATGCCTCCAGATTGAGAAATTATAGTGATAAGCAGAACAAAAGATGTGCCAGGGAAAAAGCTACCAATAAAATATAGTCCTTCAAAAAATATGGCGATAAATACGGCTGTGTATAAATGCCAACTGCTGGCACTATTTACAAATGTTAAAAATTCTTCAACTCCAGGTACGTTGTGGTGGGTGAGTCCAAGAAACCCATAAGTCAGTAACGCCAAGCCAGATAGTATCCAGACAAAACCACTTGATAATTTTATATCGTATATTCTCATTTTTTTGGGTGCCCTTACTAGGAATCGAACCTAGATCTACGCGTTAGGAGTGCGTTGTTCTATCCATTGAACTATAAGGGCTGGTTGGTCATTAGGATAGCATAAATCACTATATTTGTTTTGTAATTTGGTATACTAATCCAATGTTGCAAGATAATGAAAATGAGCAAAAAACGCTCCAAGAGCTAATTTTAGAAAATCAGCGTCTCCTGTCTGAAAATAACCAACTCTTGAAAAAGATGCAAAAAGTCAATGTCTGGTCTTTTGTATTAAGGGTGATTTGGTTTCTAATCCTAATTGGGGTACCGTTTTTTGCATATTACTATCTAATTGAGCCTTTTATGGCCTCAGATGGATCTGCTCTTGAGTCTGGTATGATGTGGCTACAAAATATTCCAGGGTGGAAACAATTTTGTTTAGCTGTAGTCAGTGAAGTATAACTAGGAAAAATAGATTGAAATTCTAGCAAAAACCAGTACAATAGCCTGCACCACTGAATAAAGAATAAATACGCTCAGGTAGCTCAGTTGGTTAGAGCACTGGTCTGAAGAACCAGGTGTCGGCAGTTCGAGTCTGCCTCTGAGCACAATAATACACAAAACCAGCGCCACAACGCTGGTTTTGTGTATGTATTTAAGTTTTGGGTGTATCCATCGTCAATGCTAAAATATATCCATGTATTGCCCAAAAGATAAAAGTCTTTGCTTTACCAAGCAACTGGAAGACGTGACGGTAGATATTTGTCCATTGTGTGACGGGGTGTGGTTGGATCGAGAGGAGGTGATAAAACTCGCCAGGCATTTTGATGCACCTAAGTATTCAATGGTTGATGAGATTATGAATGATTGGCATAGTCCAGAGAATAACGGCACCGAGCCAAAAGATTTATGGTCAGAGAGTAAATTGTTGTGTCCCAATGATAATTTACCTATGTCGAAGCATTATTTTGCTGGTAGCAAAGTGGGGGTTGATCAATGTTCAGTGTGTCAAGGTTTTTGGTTAGATGGGGGAGAATTACACGAAATTGCAGATTATATGAAGCCGGACTTAGATATGGATAGAGCTTGGCAGTCATACATAAAGGCAGACAATAGTGCGCGCAAAGATATCGAGAAATTAAAAACCCTCCCAGCCAGAATTGCACTGGCCGCTATGAGTCCTGCTCATGTTCTACTTGTAATTAGCAATATTGTTTTTCGGACGGTAGTCAACATGCTTTCTTTAAGCGCCAATCACGAGTTGTCTCAAGAAAAATAAAAAATAACCAACCTTTTTTCGTCGGCAGTATGAGTTTGCCCTTGAACGCAAAACAATCAACTACTTTTCCAGATTAGACTGTAGACAAATATATTTTAAAATTATACTCTGCATATAGGAGTTGTTTCGATAGGTATTTGATGTGGTTTCTTTTTTAATATAAGGAGGTATTTGTTTTTGGTATAGTCCAAGATTTGTACTTTTTTGTGTTTTAAGGAGGAAAAAGTCATGAGAATGAGAAAATCCGTAAGACTTAAAACCTTCAATGATGAAGGAAACCAAATGGGTTATGTGGAAGGTGTCCCCCAAGAGTGGGATAAATCACGCACTTTTTCCTTGGGTGACAAACAGGGTGGTGAACAAACTTTCCACCTGGTAATTATTTTACTAGACGGGACGTACGATACGTATCAAGTATATGTATCAGCTCAGGACAACCCTCTTGCTAAGTAGGAGTTCATAAAATGCCGGCCCGTGAGGGCCGGCATAGTCTATTTATAATTTGCTACTTATGCCCAGCGTTGCTGCGAACTTTAAGTTGGGTACTGCGGTGTTTGTCTAGTTTAGGGAGTTTGATTTCTAGTAGACCGTGCTTTTCTTGAGCTTCAGCTTCATCGATAGCTACTTCTTCTGGTAGGAGAAGAGTGCGGGAGAAGCTACCCCAGAATAATTCACGGTGGAAGTAACCGTCGTCGTGGGCTTCTTGGTATTCTTCGCGTACACCACGGATAGTTACCATGTCTCTGGTGATGGATATTTCAAGTTCGGTTGGGCTTACTCCAGCAACCAAAGCACGAATTACAATTGATTCGTCAGTCTGATACATGTCTACCGGCAGCTCTCCATCTTGGGCTGGACCTCTAGTGTCAACTTCATCTTCCCAAACCTCCTCCTCTTCTGGGTCGTCTTGAACAGCCAAATCATCATCTTCACCGAATTGATGGTCCTCGTCCAAAATACGATCGTAGTCGTCCGCTTGGGCGCCGCCGGTTAGTCGTTCTAAAAATGATGGTTTTTTCATAATGATTATAGTTGAAGTTTATGTTTATGTTCGAGCTGTTTAATTTTTTCGAAAAGAAGAAATAGGAGAATGATGCCCATCCAGACAAAGAGGAAGACGATCAGGATTGTTTCTCCGCTTGCATCCATTATAAAAAAGTTAAATAAAGCATGCAAGACAATAGCCATGAACAACCCAATTGTACCAAAGAGAACCTGAATGCTTTTAGGTCGGTAATAAGTTAGGGCTAGGAAGACTCCAACGGTGCCTGAGGCTAGGACGTGGAGTAGGGTGGCCCCTAAGAAGCGGAAACCGCCAGTTAAGAGTGAACCAATATATTCACCCATTACCAGTGGATTAAAGATAAATAAAGCATTTTCCAGAGCCGCAAAACCCAGAGCAATGACTATCATGTAAATCACCATGTCAATTGGCTCGTCTACTTCTTGATTCCAGAATATAAGTGCCAGAGCAGCAGCGTATTTTAAGGATTCTTCAATGGTTACCCAAATTACTGTGATATTTGGTCCTGAGTATAAGTCGACAGCGAGTTTTTGGAGCGGTAGTGCCAAAGGTACTACGGCCATGCCTGCGATAAAAGAGATAGCGATTAGGAAGTATGGCTCTGGTTTATCGCTATCTTCACGCAACCAAAACCAAACCCAAAATAGCGCTGGGATTAAGCCAGAAAGAAACGCAATGGCGAAGTAGGTTGATTCCATTTACCCTGTATTGTACCAAACCCCAGTGCGGTCTTTGGCTATACGGGTGTTTGTCGGGGGATTGTTTGACTTGCAATCGAAGAAAATTAGATCACCCCTGAGACTGAGTCATAATATTTTGTTAGAATGGTGACAATGAATGAAACACCTATTGCTAATCAAGAAAATATTGTGCGACTGGAAGCTCAGACAGATGAACGATTAGAAATGATTAAACAGATAGAGCAAAAGCTTCCTAAAATACCGCAGAAGTCCGCTTTTTTTGAAAATCATCCAAATTATTCAGACGAGGTGAAAAATCTTTTAATAGAAACTGGTTTGGCTGAGCTCGACATGGTAGGTGGTCGTGAGTTTGATTATCTGTTTGAAATAAAGAGTAAAGTAGATAAGTCTGTAGCTGTTGTTATAGATAGTATTTACCAAATTTACCAAGATTATGAAAATACTGTTGAGGAATGTGAAAATGAAGAGAAGGTCGTTTATGAAGACTTGTGTTTGAATGGAGACAGGTTTGAAAACATAACCATAAATCGTTTAATCATGAAGCTGTATGAGGGTAATGGGAACTGGCGCGATTTTGATGAAGCTTTTGAAATTAAAGTTTTAGATAATGAGTGGCTAAGTTTTTATCAAATAATACGAAATGAATCTCCGCTGGTTATTGCGGGGTTGCAGTCAAAAATTGTTGCTGATATTCGTAGCGCTATCGGCGGCGGTTCTTTAGTTGAGAAAGATTACGATGGTGATACTGATGGTGAAAATGACAGCGAACATAATACTGTTGGAGTTTTTGATGATTTAGATACTTATCTAGATGTTAATAATATTAAGCCCGAGTTTGCTTCGATTGTAGCAGACATACTTTTTCAGGCTGTGGAAAGCGGTAAGGTTGGTTGGGGTGAATTTGATGATACTTCGCATGAAATAGATAGAAGAATTCATGCATATAGAGATACTGGCACGGATGACGCCATTATTGATTATATTTATTCCAGATTAGAACCTCGTTCAAGGACAGTTTTTCAAAAAATTAAGCTCGAAGCAAGTGTGGATGCTTGGAGTAATTCAGACAGGGATTACACTTCCTTCGAAGATATATCCATGCCTGCATATGCTAGTCAAGAGTGGAATAAAATTTCAACAGAATTACAACAAGCCGTCAGCTCACCGATACAGCACGACCAGTCGAGTTTATGGACTAAGCTTACCAAAGATTGTTACGCTGAGTATATAAGTGATGACACGTTTTATGTCGTAAACAAAGATAGTGAGGGTGAAGGCCGTTTAGTTTCAATAAAAGACTTGCTTGTGAATGAAGGAGTAGAAAGTGATGGAGTAAGCAACAGTAAAATCAGTGCTTATCGTTCATTGATGGACTTGAGGGTCAGAGTGCCATTGGAACAGAATTTAGGTTTTTCACTGGCCGAACTCAATGCCAGACAACAAATGGCTATGTTGGATTTCATGGAGAAATGCAAACAGGAGGATTTCGATTCATTACTGGCTGAATTGAGCACTCTCGATATAGAACAACGTAAAAAACTTTGCGTTATCTTTCTTGCTACAGAGGATGGTGCGTTACAATTATCACAGCTACAACATTTTTTGAAACACCCAGAGTCAGATAAATTTATTGATTCCGTATATCAGCTCATAGGACAGATTGAAACAACCCAAAAGTATCTTCGCGAGCAAATGAATGTGGAGCATGAGCAAGGAGATGTTTCAGCTATTTATACTAGACTGATTGAGCAAGTCCGGTCCACGTTGTTAAAACATGGAAATCAGGATGAAATCTTGTCTGAAATCGAAGTAATAAACACTGAAACTATTATTTTTCTTAACTCTTTTAAAACTCTTAAAGAGCGAGGGTTGGAGTTATCACTCGAGGATATTGGACAATGCGAGTTTAATATCCTAAATGGTTTAAATATTAGTGATGAAGACATGTCCTCTATGCGAGATATTTACTCTGTCAATCAAAGTGGGGTGGGCGCTCACGATGAAATAATGGCTCACTTTGAGGAGCGGGTTAAAAATCCAGATGCGCGCTTTTATCTTTTTAAGAGGCAGGGGAAGATACAAAGTTTTGTGGCTTTTGAACCAAGTAAAAGAGTGCAGGGAGCACTTGAGGTGACTTCTTTTAATGTTAGTCCTGATGCTCGAGGATATAGAATTGGTGAAGCGATGCTGGAAGAAGCGATTGATAGGGAAGCTGTAGATAATATGCTGGAAGGCGAATGTTATGCCAATTTACCAATATCAGCCAAGTATATAGAAACCGGTTGGATCGCCGAAGGGTATTTTACCGAACCAGGAAAGCAAGAGGGTGATATTGACCAACTTATTAATATTAGACGCGATGATTCCCTTTGTAGTGGCTATTGGGGTAAGGGTGGAATTAATGCTGAACAAATTGTCAGCCAACAAGGTGTACCTGACGGTGCCACAATTATTACCGCTGATAAACAAGCCGACCTACCTTTTGCTGAACAGTTTACTCAGGACAAAGTTTTGACGCGAATCGTATTCGATCCTACGGCAAAGAAATATTATGGAGTTTTTGAAGAAAGGATAAATAGCCAGGAGTCTCAAGCTAGGAAATTGTCGGACTTGTCTGAAGTTGGTGTGTAGAGTGGAGCGGAAAGATTATATAATTGTTCAAATAGATGTCGTTGCATAGCACTAATTTCAGCGTCTTGAATAATAACTGCCACTTCCTTTCCCGGGGAAAAGGTTAAGTAGGAGACTTTATCATCATAAATTTGTATGGATACTTGGTGAGGATTTTTATCGACTGGTATTAGTCTTACTTCTGAATGAGTTTCGTCGCTATTTTTATACAATTTTCTGGCAAAAGGGGTGTCGTCAACGATGAGTTTTTTTAATATGCCTAAACGTGCTCGTTCTTTAAGATACGGATCACCAACATCTTTATAGTTTTTTTCAACCGCTTCCACATCGGTGTAGGAGAGGATTGGTGTTTTTGCGGTGAGTGAGTCATTCAGTACGGCTCTGACTCCTTCTTTTCCTTCAAAAAAACGAACACTGGGTTTGTTTGAAATGAGGTTAAATTCAGAGACCATACGAGGAATAACTGAGGCGGCTGCCTCAATCATTGAGTCTGCCGCTAGTCGTTTTTCAGCAGCTAAGTCTTGAAGTTTTGCGGGATGGGCGGGGGTAAAGCGGGTGACTTTTGACGCAAGTTCATCTTTTTCTACTAATCCAATATCTACTAGCTCATTTAAAACTGCGTATACCATTGGTCGCGATAGGGAATTATTAATCTTGCGGACAATAGTACTAGCGCGTAAGCCACCACTCTTTATAAGTAGCTCGTATAGGGTGGCTTGATGTTCGGTTAGACCACAATTTATTAATTGATTTTTATAATTTTCCATGCTCTAAGTATAATTCTTAAGTTTATTTTGTCAATAAACTTATGACAAAAAGGTGTGTATAGTGAAAATATGTATATAATTATGGCTGAATACTATGGTTGCGCATGACAGTATTGTTTCAATATGATTGACAATACATCCAAACTCTGTTATGATATAGACAGTTAAGAAAGAAGAAAAGAGCAACGCTCTAATCCAAATTTCGGAGAGAGTACCTCACAGGGAATCAAAGAGATAAATACAAGCCGAGAAGCTCGCTCCAGTCCTCAGATTTGAGAGCTGGACGGTGACCACAGCCGAAAGTGTGGCTAGCAGGGAGCGGAAGGAACTACTTGTATCAAACTTGAGATTCGTTTGCACGATACTGGTGATAGGCCGCAAACCCATCACCTTGGTGGTCGAGACTTCGAGTCGCTACCAAACAGTATCAACCGTGATTTTCTGACCAATTGGTCGGAAGGACATCGGCTGGATAAAAAATTCTAACCAAGTTTTTTATCTAGAAATGTCCTTTGCACCTTGTAACCCCACAAAGTCTATAAGCGAATAGATTGTGGCGTAGGAGAGAGAGGAGAGAGACTTTGACAACAAATTTAGTGGCGGTTTTGTTGAACCTAATTTTAGGTAAAACAGACACCACTAAAGGAATATTAGGACAAAGATAAACCAAAAAATGTCTTTGTCCACAAAACTGCTGGGTAAATACCAGTGGTAACAATAAATAGAAACGGGTGGCGGCTCCGCCGCCACCCCATGGCTAGCAACTGGAGAGAGGTTGCTTCTCTATATGAGTACATCACTATCAAATATAAATGAAATCATATTGCGAATCAGGTGTGCTCACATGGGGAACTCGGAGAGAGAGTTGCCTAAAGATGTCTTCATTGGCATGGTGTCGGTGAAGAAAATTCAAACGTCCTGACTATTCTAGTCGGGACATAGTGCCACATGACGTGGCGAGGAGATAAAAATGGAAAATTTGCCTATTCGGCTCGGTCTGACGATCGAGCTTGACGGTGGCGTAGTCACCGTCAAAGTCGACGGCACCGACGTCGCCACCATCGCGGGGGCTACCAACCCCCGCGATCAAATTCGCAATCTCGGCCACTTGTTGGCCGAACGCCACGGCTGTCCCTTTTGGGACAAGCCTGTTTACATGCTGACCGAGGAGGAGGCTCGGTCAGTGTATCACGAGATGTCTTGGTAGACGTCTCCGGTTCGCAGACTCCGTAAAAGTCTGCACGGTTATTGAAGAAGCTCGCTTGGTCGCTGGCTTCTTCAATCTATTCAGCCTGCAAGTGATTGTTGGTTGATAGATTGCGCAGAATCTTCTGCACACCCGCACCTCGGGGTTAACTGGGGTTGGAGAAGAAAATGCAGAAAAAAATCGTAGCTCGCATCACGCGTCATCCGGTCGATGCTGACCGGATGGCTTGTCTCAAAGCCGTTTTCGGCGACGACGTGCGCGTCGTGACCGAAGACATCCGCTACGGGGAAGATCCCGTAGGGGCGGTCAAGGCGCTCATTGAGCACCTGCAGGCCGACGGCGACCGGGTGGTCGCCGTCGAAGCGACGGCACCGTTCCCGGTGCTCTCACGCTTGGTGAACGCCGAGCGCGAGCTGGGTGTTGCCTTGATTCGCGCGCAGTTTGCGCGCGACGAGGGCGGGCGGGCCATCGTGGCCGGCAAAGATGAGGGAGGGCGAGATATTCTCGCTTTCTCCCACTATGAGGAGATCGAGAAAATCGAACTCCTCACCCGTCGACTCGGGCCACCGCCCGAGGAGAAGTGACCTGCCCGAAAGGTCACAAGGTTTTTTTGGGCGAACATTGGTAATGTTCGCCCATCCATTTGAGGTTTTTAAGTGTAATGATTTGAAAGTTTAAATGGGTTCTGTGATGGGAATTCAATATTTAACGGAGTAGTAGTCTGCCCTAAGTGACTGCATCACATGGTAAATAAAGGAGATGCTATGAAGTTTACTGTTCGTTACACTGAGCGTCGTGACGGCGGAGCTGTCCAATCGTATTCTCGGCAAGACCCGGGACACCTTGGACGGTTGCGTGCTGAGGGGTGGGACATCTACACCCCTGGCAACGGCTGGGCATATTTGACAATGCCTGCCCGTATCCTCGTCGAACTAAGCGAAGGTCGCTTATTCGATCTGGTGCCGTACTTCAGAGGCAATATTGGCCGACTGACTCAAAAAAGAGTCGGCATTATTGTCGAAGAAGTACCCGAGACCATTGAGCTTGTCGGGGAAGGACTCTCAGAGAGCTTCCTCAACGAGTGGTTGGCTCGGGTGCGCAGACGCATATGAATAAGCTTCGGCGCGGGAGATAACCCACGTGGCAACAGAATTAAAAATCAAACTTTGGGGATGAGTCTGTGTTACCAGACTCATCCTATCTTTTGAGAATTTCAACCTGATTGGAATTTTCAAAGAGATAAAGTACTTCAGTCAAGATTATCAGAGTCAATCTTGACTCGTGATAGAGTTTTATGTTCTAGCACCTATAACACAGAATACGTAAGTGGTGTGCATTTCTGGGTGTTGCTGCTAGGCATGCTCAGATAAATCTCTCTCCGTGCAGACTGGATACGTGTTTTGTGTTGTGGGTGTTTAAACTGATAACTCTAAATTTTAGATTCTTTACTACTCTTGGTCCATAACGCTTTAAGAAATAAGATGACGGATACTGGGCCGGCGGTCAGAATTAAGAGTACGTTCATTTCAATTTCAATTTTATAGGTATACATCAAATCGTAAGTGCCGATGGCAACAATCGGGATTAATAGTGTGTACAAATAATCTAGCCAAGAAAGCTTAAGGTAACTAAAAGTTTCGGTGATGTGATTTGTTTTTGTGTTCACCAGGTCATTCGATTGCTGATGTTTCTTTAAGGCTAGGTGACAAATTAAGAGTAGAGGAATCAAGGTTAAAGAAAAAGGAAACATATTTAAAAGCGAACCAGCAACAAAGAAAAAAGTTATAATTACAGCTACTATAATTTTTTCTCGATGCAGTATTGGTAGAGCCTTTGGATAAGCGAATTGGAATATAATGTGGCCGAGCAGAAATAGTGCAAAGCCTGTGAGGAATTGGTCGGCAAAGATAGTGGTTGAAAACCACTCAGTTGGAAATTTTTGTACAGTGGCTCCGCCTCCGGTGGTTTCGACAATATTCCACATGTAGGTATTCCAAGCGCCAAGAAACAGTCCTAGTGCCACCATAAACGATATTTTCCTCCACCAAACCGTTTTTGTCATAATGATTCTGAAGTAGTACCAGAAAATCGCGACTGATATCAGGGCGTGCCAAGCCAGGCTGGTCCAAACGATTGTGAAGGGAAGAATGGTAAATAATGTTGGCACTGGCACTCCTTCAACCAGAAAGCCAAACACGGCCGCCGCCAGAAAAAACCCTTTAAAATTCCAAACTTGATAGTGTGAAAGCAAGATAAGAAAAGCGTAACCAATAATTCCGTATGCCAATAAGACTTCGGTGTACCCACTGTCGGAAGGGAGTTGATAAAACCAGAATTCCGATATAGCCACAAAAATAAATCCAATGCTCAAAAGCAAGAAAAATTTTGCCATCAAACTTCGTAAGTTAGTCATGGTTAAAGTATAACTTATTTAACAATCCAAAATTACCGACCTGAAATTAAGGTCGGTAATTTTTTCAACTTAGGTCGTTGCTAATTTATGAAGATTAACTCTCCGGCCACTTAGCAACCATTAATATATCTTGGTCTTTGATGGCTTTAGGTAACTCTTGCCAAATAGTTTCGGTGATGAAGGGCATGAAGGGGTGGAGGAGTTTCAGGGAAGTGACTAGACATTCCTTGAGGACAAATTGTCGAGCTAACTTGGCTTCAGAATCGTCGCCGTTGATAATCGGTTTTGATTCTTCTAGTACTTGGTCGGCTAAGTTGTGCCAGATATAGTGGTAGGCTTTGTCGGCCGCTAAATAAAGACTGAATTTTTCAATGTCGTTTGATACTTCGGCCACAGTTGCTCTCAGTTCACTGAGAATCTCCTCATCTCGATCACTGAATTTTGGAGTTTGGGCCCAGTCGGCGTCAGAAATATTGGTTATAACAAATCGGCTGACATTCCATACCTTATTGGCGAATTTTTTGTAACCACGAATTTTGTCTTCGTTTAGTGGCATGTCGTTACCAGGAGCGGCGCCGACTATCAGGGAAAGGCGGGTAGCGTCGGCGCCGTATTTGCCAATCATGTCGAGTGGATCGATGATGTTTCCGAGAGACTTACTCATCTTGCGTCCTTTATCATCACGCACGAGGCCGTGCAGATAAACATTTTTGAAAGGTACTTGGCCAGTAAAGTAAGTGGTCATCAAAATCATTCGAGCCACCCAGAAAAATAGAATGTCGTAACCAGTCTCGATTACTGAGGTAGGATGGTAAGTTTTGAAATCTTCAGTTTGCTCGGGCCAGCCGAGAGTAGACATCGTCCATAGGCCAGAAGAAAACCAAGTGTCCAGTGTGTCAGGGTCTTGGGTCCAACCAGCTCCCGGGGAGTCGGTTTGAACTTTTATTTCGCCGTTGTTAAACCAGGCTGGAATACGATGACCATACCAAATCTGTCTGGAGATACACCAGTCGTGCAGGTTGTTAATCCAGTTGTAGTAGACTCGTTCGAAGCGTTCGGGGAAGATAGTGATGCCGGCGTTTTCAACTGATTTAATCATCAGTTGTTTTAGAGTAACAGTGTCACCCTCCTTCACTCCAGGAACCTCTGAGGGTCCCATTGCAAATTCCTTATTTACATCAATAAACCACTGTTCCTTTATTTGGGGTTCGATAGTACCACCACCACGACTATTAGTAGCGATATTGTGGACATATTTATCGTCAATTTTTTCGACCAGACCTTTTTCAGTCATTTTGGCAATAATCGCGGCCCTGGCTTTTTTAATATGTTGGCCGGCAAATTCACCTGCGATATCAAGCAGGAGGCCGCGTTCGTCGATGACGCGTTCACGGTCTAAGTTGTGTCGTTCGGCGATTTCAAAGTCGACCAAAGAGTGAGCCGGAGTGATAGTCATGACACCGGTACCCATTTCTGGGTCAGCTGCTTCGTCTTTAATTATAGTGGCGGTGATCGGGCCGTTTATCCATTCCACTTCGATTTGTTGCCCATGCTTATATTCCGCATAGCGTTTATCGTCTGGATGCATGACGACGTACTTGTCGCCAAATTTGGTTTCGGGTCTTACGGTACCGATGGTAAATGGTCCGTATTTGAAGTAGTAGAAAGGGTCGGCTTGCTCGACGTATTCCACTTCGTCGTCAGACACAGTGGTCTGCATAGCGGGGTCCCAGTTGACGATTCTTGCGCCACGGTAAATGAGCCCTTGATTGTACATACGTACAAAGGCTTCCATCACTGCTTTGTAGCGAGTCTCATCGAGGGTAAAGGCGTAACGACTCCAGTCCATACTGGAACCCATCTTCTTAGTTTGACTGATGATGGTAGCTTTACTCTCCTCAGTGAAAATATCAATTCGTTTTAGTAATTCTTCGCGGCCAATTTCGTCACGACGCTTTTTTTCTTCTTTATACATGATGCCTTCGACTTTGGATTGGGTAGCTAGAGCGGCCGAGTCAGTACCAGGAATCCAGAGCGTACGCTTGCCCTTCATGCGGTGATAGCGCACCAAAATATCTTCAATCGCCAACATCGCGGCGTGGCCCATGTGCAGGGTGCCAGTGACATTGGGGGGAGGGAGGACAATCGAAAAAGGCTCAGCCTCAGGGTCGGCAATGCCGTTCTCTACACATTGGTCGGGATTAAAGTAACCAGACTTTTCCCACAATTCATACAGCTTATCCTCGTGCTGTTGTGGGTCGTAAGGGGTTAAAAATACCTCTGGAACATTTGGTTTTTCTTCATTCATAGTACTCGATAGTAGCACGAAATTTCCTTGCTTTGAAGCGGTTAGGATGAGTTGGTGGTAGGGATTAATAATACCCGTCGGTGCGTAGTGTGCGCTCCGACGGGCTTACCTTTTTCTTGTTGTCATCTGCTCATAATCACAAAGCAGAAGTCGTCCTTAAACTCCTGTGGGAGCGTCACTTCTATCCCTTTCGGTAGTAACTCTTCGTAACAGAAGCTAATACAATGCCTTATCCCATCATTGTAAATCTTAGCTCTACGTTTGAAAACATCACTCAGTTCTTCGTATTTTATCCGTTCCAGCAGGATTACTTTTTTGTTTGGTTGATCGTTTAGTGGTGTGTTAGGATGCGCTAATAGCTCAGTAGCTATTGTGGCAGCACAACGTAACATTGTGTCCTTGAGATTATTGAGGAATCGTGCTTCTCTGGACAGCCTTTTGTATTGTAGGAGGTTCTCTCTCCGTTCCTTACGGATAATATAAAAGAAACGAAATGCTGCGATTATCAGTAATGCGATGGATAACGATACTAGTAATCCGGAAATATTTTCCATCTCGGGCTCCTTTGCGAGTAGTGTTTGTTAATTATTGCCACAGAAGCGACGGTCAAAGACCTGGCTGTTTACAAACATAGCACAGATTCTAGACAAGTCAATGGTTTTTTGGGTGAAGTGTTACCGTAAAGAGAAAAGAGTTGGTTTGGAGAGAGATTTCCACCAGTTGGTTAGTTTTTTCCAAGGGTTGGTGCGCTCTGGAGTTTGGCTACTTAAGTCAGCTTCTACGGGTGGTGGAAGGTTGGAGGGTTCGTCTTCATTGATTTCCTCGGGCTCGGTGTTGGGCTTAATTTGTTGGTTTGGGGTGATGGCTTGGGGTAGAGTCGGGGTGCGTTTAGTTTGAGGAGTATTGAAGGCAAACTTTTTCATATGTTCCATTTGCTGGCGGTAGGATTTGATTTCTTGTTCTTGAGCTAAGGTTAAGGGGAAGGTTTTTGAGCTTTGGCACATCAAGTCATTGATTTTCTTTTGGGTAGTGTAGTAGACAAAGCCTGAGTCCCTTTCCATACCCCACGGAGTCAAGATTTCATCGGCATAAAGTTTTTGGAAGTCACGGACGGCGATTTCGGTTGTGAGGTCGAAGATGCCTGTTACAGGAAGATTTTTATTGAGGTGATTATTGAGGAAGATTTGTAATTTAATCACCTCGCTTGGATTGTTTTTTTCACCAAATCGCATGTATTCAGTTAGATAGGGTGAACAGACACCGCTTTGAATTCCCAACACTTGACCAGCTGGTCTAGTACCGATATTTAGTTTATGTACGGCGATAGGGGATTCATAAGGTGTTTGGTTTTTGTTTTGGAGACTGCCATGAAATCCAACCAGCTGAGCGCGATTAGTATAGGTGCCAGTGGCGGTTGAAGAGTCGAACTCGATGCTGTAATTGATAGTAATGGTTTCCCAGTTTTTAATGTCTCCCAAAGGCCAGCTGTTTTCTTGGATTGTGTTTCCTTCTTCGTCTTCCAGTACGTCAACCAGCAGTCCGTCATAGAGTTGGCCACCGCGGTTGAATAGGGTGATGGTGTAGTCGACAATGTCGCCGGGTTGGGCTAAGTCTCGACTGGCGGTTTTGGTAATATCGAATTTGGAAGCAAAAGTTTTATTGAGTGAATTGGAATCTTTTCTTTTTTGGCCCGTGTAGATAGTCACAGTGTCTTCATTGTCAGAGTCATCGGCGTCAGCTTGGCTACTCTCGACACGACCAGTCAGCGGAATAGCAGAGACAACTGAACCAATTATATTTTGGCTTACAACCGCGGTTCTGGTAAATTCTTTAGTTTCTCCTGCCTTTATGTCACCAATTGACCAAGTGTGACTGTGGTCTGAGCTTTGTAGGGTTTGGTTGTTGTTAGTAAAGCTGAGGGCCAGGTTTTCAAAGTCGGTTGCCAATTTAACATCGGGGGCAGTGGTATCGCCTTGATTAAAGACCGTGAAAGTATATATCACTTCTGAACCGGGCATGATTGGGTTGTCGGGTGAGTCGGCGGTGATTCCTAGCCATAGATTTGGCTGTCCAAAGGTGAGATTACCAGTCCAGTTACCGTAAATATTGAAGATAAGATTAGACCAATTGCTACCGATAATATTGGTGTTGGCGATATTGATGACTGAGCTGTCGGCGTAGGCGTTGCCGGTTTTGATTTTGGTTTCTGCTCCTTCAGCTTGGTTGTCTCCGGTGAGGGCGTAGACTTCGACGTTGTTATTAATTTTTGCGATGTTAGAAGAAGACTGATTGAGACGGGGTAGGGCAGAACCGTTATTACTATTGGCGGAGACAATCTCGATACCGCGGTCTGTTTCGCGCCAGGCAAAACCATCGGGCAATCCGCTAACTGTGCCGTTCCAGTCGCCGTGCACTCGTACCAACATACTGAAAGAATTTCCGCCAATTATGTTTTGGTTGACTTGATTGTGTACGTCGCTGTTAGCAATTGCATTTCCGGTGTTTATTTCTGAGTTTTCTCCCGTCGCTTGATTGTTGCCAGTGTTGGCAACGGTAGAAATATTATTGTTTACGGTGGCAGAGTTGGAGTTGGAAATATTGCTATTTGTATAGCTAGCTGATTCGCGAGAAATTTTATCGAAGAAAGAACTGCTGGGTAGAATAATATCGCCTTTCAAACTAGAAAAATTGTTGAAAACCAACAACAGGTAATTAGAGTCGACGATATTAGTGTTGGCGACGTTTACTATGTTGGCAGTAGCGTAGGCGTCTCCAGTTGAAATGTTGGTTGAACTTCCGCTCGCTTTATTGCTTCCAGTATTGGCGGTGACGGAAATATTATTTGTAATGTCCGCATTGTTGCTGGTGTTTACAGTGGTGTTGGTGGTGCCATTACAACCATTTAGTGAACAAGGTGAAGTTGATTGTGAGGTATTGAAATTAGCGTAGGTTAAGTCAAAGTCATTTCTGAGATCAAAATTCTTATAACCTAAGGTTTCGTTCACAAACTTAACTAGACCGTCAGAATTTACAATGTTGGTGTTTACTACATTAATGATGTCGGTGTAAGCCACTGCTTCGCCGGTGACTATAGTGCTGTTGATTCCGCTGGCGGAGTTGTTGCCACTGGTGGCTGAGCTGGTCGCATTGGTGGAAGAAGTGGCTGAACTGGATGATTCAACAGTCAATAATTCTGGAGTATCAGGAATGTGGTTAAATATTTCTACTGGGCTACTACTAGCTTGGGTGGTAGAAGTGGCGTTATTTGACTCCTCTGTCTCAGTTTCAGGGATTGAGCTGGTACTGCTAGTTGGGCGAGTATTTATTTCAGTTGTATTTATTTCATTTACGACTTCCAGTCCAGACAAAGCGCTGCCGGTTGAGACTATTGTGTCGGGCTCGGGTTCAATTGTTTCGATTGGTGATTCTTCGGGGGTATTCGTTTCATTATCAGGAATTGTTTCACTCATGCCAAAGACAACCGTCGGGAAAATTATTTGCAGGAACAGTAGGCTGACAATAGCCAATGCAACTGTTTGCTCCAACCACAATTTATTTTGCAAGTAACGAAACATACATTTTAATTAAAGTTTCTAATTGAACAATTAATTTCTTTAGTTGTTCACGACGGGTGGTTTCGGAAATGTTTTCTTCTGATTTGGTCACAACGGAAATTGACGATGTGGCGACTTCGCTGGTGTAGGAGATTGAATCTGAGCCAGTTGTCGACCAATCTTCAACTACTACATTATTGATAGTGGTTTTGACAGAAGCGCGGTTTTGACCAGAGCCGTCTGATGATACTTTTACGTTATTGGTAATAACTGTCTCAGCGTTAATGTTTGTTATTGGGACAAAAATCACGCCTAACACAATCATTAATATGACTGTATTTATATAAAACTGTGAGTCAATAGTGTTGTTTTTCATAGTAGATTCCCTCGCTCAAAACTCGTCGCTAAAGACAAATCCTGAGTGGAGGGAGGGACTACGTCCCTCCAGCCACAACTATTAACTAGTTACTACTGTTTCCAACTCGGACAACACTTCGGTTGACTGTGTTGGCCACTAGACCATCAGCGGATGAGTTTCCACTTCGGACTGTTCCCCCGTTCCCACCAGCGCCAGCGTTACCGCCTCGTCCACCATCATCATAGTTGTGTGAGAACCATAGTGACCATGAGCGACTGCTAAGAGCGTCGCCACCTGCGCCACCAGCTGCTCCAGCGCCACCGTCGACATTGTTTCGGCCAGTGTTAGCTGCAACGTCGAGATTGTTACTTACTCGGGCATTGTTGTTGGTTATAACTCTAACGAGTTGGCTGTCGCTATTAAAATGGAAGTAACGTGAAAATCGGTCAACTTGTTGATCGTCACAACCACAACCTTCTACAGTCACATCAGTATCGTTAACGTTGTTGTTTACGGTACCAATAGCAGTAGCTGCTCCAGATGTTACTGAACCAGCATCACCACCTCGTCCTCCGTCTCCTCCTCGTCCGCCATCTCCACGGTAGGCGTCCCCGCCGTTGCCTCCTCGACCAGCGTTTCCACCGTAAGCATCGTTCCCACCAGTGTTAGCTTTCACTGATACAGTGTTTGAAACTGATGCTTGATTGGTTGTTCGTACAGTCGTACGGTCATCGTCGCCACCTCTTGAATATGCTGCTGCATCAAGGGTATAAAGACTAAATGTTGCTATGGCAAGTACTCCAGCAAGAGTAACAGCCGTCAGCTTTGAAGCTGTTTGTGTCATAAATATTTATGTTAGTTGTAATAATGGTTAGACCGGCTTCAAATCTTCGAATATAAAAGTGGAAGATGTTAGTCGATCCGCGAACGCAACAGTTATGTATTGTTCACGGATTGAGTTAGAAAATATTTTCCAAACCAGTCTGTGAACGATAGGTCACGTTTTGATTGGCGACGGAAATAAATTAAAAAATAAAAAACCACGTAAAAACGTAGCTGTGAGAAGATGGCGATATATAGCGCGTGAGTTTGTTTGAAAGGAATTACAGACCATAAATAAAATACTTAGGTCTTGGCTTTCCCTCCAAGGTAGCTACTATTATATTCTGGTCATTTTCCCTGTCAAACAATTTTTAAATAATTGGGGAAAACTATCTGTAAATGGTAAAATAAAGTAAAGATAGTATTTATTACACAACATAAAACCCCCACATAGGATTAGTCCACTAAGGGAAAGCACCTCAATATTTGAGATGTTGATGGACTAATCCTATGTGGGGATTTTGAGAAAAACAAACAGACCTCGGAAGGTCTGCTTATGGGCTAATTGTTTATAACTCGTTTCAAATAATTTGGCAAGAATTATCTCTTTTAGATAATTAATCTACCCAAAGTCAAAGTTTTTGTTTGTCTAAGTTAAGGATTTGTTTCCGTCGGCGCGGATGACGTCGGTGGAGTTGGGGGAGAGGGCGCTAGTGGCGCGGGCGTGGCCGGCTAGGGCGATCATGATGCTGTTGTCGGTGGAGAGGCCCGGCTTTGGGAAATATGATGTCACGTCAGGGTAATTAGTTAGTAGAGCTGATTCAAATTCTCGTTTGATGTGTTGGTTGGCGCTGACTCCACCACCAACGATTAAGGTCTTGGCACCGTGAGTGTCGATGGCGGATAGAGTTTTCTTGACTAGCACAGTTGCCACCGCATCTTCAAAATCTCGTGCTAAGGCGGCGATTTCGTCCGGTGACATTTCCTTGTTCTGGACAGCGTAACGGACGGCGGTTTTTAGGCCAGAAAAAGAAAAGTCAAAGTCGTCGGTGTGAAGCATCGGGGTGGGGAGCTTGGTGAAGGGTGGCAAGTCTCTTTTGCGCGCTTCGCCTGCCAACTTGGCAACTTCTGGTCCACCTGGGTAAGGAATCCCAACCAAGCGGGCTACTTTATCAAAAGCCTCACCCACGGCGTCATCGCGAGTTTGGCCGATTTTTTCGTACTGACCCCAGTTTTTCATCAGGATTATTTCGGTGTGACCGCCAGAAATAAGGAGGGCGATAGTGGGGAATTCGATTGGAGTTAGTTGGTCGTCGTGTTCGGCATCATAAATACTGGCGAGGATATGACCCTCCATGTGATTAACGGCGACGATTGGAACATTCCACAGTAAAGCAAGCGCGCGCGCAAAATTGACTCCTACCCACAAAGCTGGCTCCAGACCGGGGCCACTGGTGACAGCAATTAAGTCGATAACTTGAGGTCCATTTTTGGCATGAAAAGCTAAAAGTTGGTCAGCCAAGCCTGGTTCGCGTTCGAGCAGTTTTTCAATTTGATTTTTGCTCGCGGGAGAAATTTCGGCTGAATGGGCGCTTTCGGTGCTATTGGCTTCCTGCATTACTTTCTCGAGTAAGGGAACAATAATAGCGGCGTGTTCGCGCTTGGCTAGGGCGGGGAAGACACCGCCGTATTCACGATGAACATCAATTTGCGACCACAAGGCATCGGCGTGAATTTCGTAGGTGGCGGTGGGAAATTCTCCCTTAGCTTCAATCAAGCTTAGAGCAGTTTCGTCGCATGAGGTTTCAATCGATAAAATTAACATCCGTCTACTATACCTAAGACATTGCCAGATTGCAAAAAAAGTGTTGTTTTTCAAACATAATTTGGTTATAAGTTAATAACTGTAGAAAAGTCACTGACACGCGAGTGAGGTTGTTATATAGTGTAGTCATGATAAATGTTGCCACCCATAGCGGGAGTTTTCATCCCGACGAGGTTTTCGCTGTTGCTACCCTACAACTTTTTTTAGGGGACAGTGATTTACAAATAATCCGCACTCGTGATGAGTCAGTGATAGAAAAAGCCGATTGGGTGATTGATGTTGGTGGTGTTTACGATGTAGAAACCAATCGTTTTGATCATCATCAGAATGGTTCCCCAATGCGAGATAACGGTATTCCTTACTCTAGTTTCGGTTTGGTTTGGAAGCATTTGGGAGAGCAGATTACTGGTTCGGTTGAGATTACTAATTTTATTGAAGAAGCCATTGCTCAGCCGGTGGATGCTGGTGATAATGGAGTTAATCTCTACACCTTAAACGAACTCAAAGTAGCCCCGTGCGAGATGTATAGTGTGATTGGTTCATTCAAACCGGTGTGGGGAAGTGACAAAACCGAAGATGAAGCCTTTGTTGAAGCGGTTGATTTTGCTCGCGGTTTTCTAGAAAGAAAGATTAGTTTTGCTAAAGCGAATATCGAAATGAAGCAAGTGGTGCAGGCTGGTTACGAAGCGGCCGAGAATAAAGCATTGCTTGTGTTTGATGAGCCAGTCAATCGGCATTCTTTTATTGAATATTCAGATGTAAATGTAATTGTGTATCCGTCAGAATCCTCCGGCGAGCAGACTTGGCGAGCAGTGGTTATTGCTACTGATTATCACACTTTTTCTAATCGAGCTGAGTTTCCTGAAGCTTGGGCCGGACTGCGCGATGTTGAATTAGCTGCAGTATCGGGGATTGAGGATGCAGTATTTTGTCACAAAGGCAGGTATTTTTTTGTCGCTCACAGTAAAGAGGGAGCGATAAAAGCCGCACAAGCTGTGGAGTCTCGTTAGGTGGTTGTATGGCAGTAAGCGAAAAGGGTCGTTAATCCTACGGATTAACGACCCTTTTCAATTACCCAATCTCCCAAATAAAAACTTTGTGAGCGATACAGGACTTGAACTCTACGAGTTCAGTACAGGTTGTCAGTATTTTTGCAAAATACTAGGCAACCTCCTAAATCAGTTTCCCAAACTGATTTAGCCTGTGACCTCTACAATGTCAATGTAGCACCTTACTAAAAAGCGTTTCTTACTTGTTCAAGATAAAAACTTTGTGAGCGATACAGGACTTGAACCTGTGACCTCTACAATGTCAATGTAGCGCTCTACCAGCTGAGCTAATCGCTCACAAAGTTTTTATTTTTACGTCTCTACAATTAGACCTAAAAATCATAATTGTATTGATTTAACAGTTGATAGTATATCCGATATGAGCTTATTCGCAATCTCAACTATCAATTTATTATCACTTGATAATATCATCGTGGGGGATTATATTCTAGTTTATGATTCTTTATCCAACTGAAACTGTTTATGCCCTAGGGGTGAGGGCACTTGATGAGGCGGAGCTTCGCCGGTTATTTCGTACTAAACAGCGACCCGAGGAGAAGAAGGTGAGTTGGTTGGTGCGGGATATTGCAGATATTGAGCGATACGCTGTGGTTGGGAAGAAAGCGATGATAATAGCAGAAAGATGGTTGCCGGGGCCACTAACATTGGTGTTACCGGCGCGAGACGAAGTCTCGCGCCGGCTCACTGCTCTTGATGGAACATTATCTTTTCGTATTTCTTCCGATTTAGTTGCTCAAAAATTAATTATGGAATACATGGCTGAATATAATTCGCCACTTACCTGCACCAGTGCTAATATTGGCAATCTACCAACTTTGCCTACTTCAACAGAGATTTTGTTACAGTTTGGAGATTCTGCAAAAGAGATCGGTAGAGTAATTGATGATGGGGTAAGGGAAGGTGAGACTTCTACAATTGTGCGAGTTATGGGTGAAGAGGTCACAATAATCCGCCCTGGTCCGATTGACCCGATACAGTTACTTAACTGCTGAAAGAAACCTTAATCTGAAACGTCATATATTTATTGGCCCTAATGGGGTGATTTTGTTTTTTATGAATGAAATTGCCTAAAATATATTAATTACTATGAAAGATAAAATCCCGAATACACCCTTTGCATACATTTGGTACATTTCCAGAGCAAATAAATGGTCTGCTGTTATTGCTGTTTCGATGATTGTTTTGGCGGCTGCTATTGATCAAAGTACAAACTATTTTTTTAAACTAATAATTGATTCAGCTGAAGCCAATGATTTTGACGCTGTTTTTTTGTATGCTTTCTTGTTTCCAATTGTAATTTTTGGTGTTCAGTTATTGTATCGCTTAAGTACCTTCTTTATCCGCAGGTGGGTAACAAAGAATAGGAAAATATCATATGATATTTTGACTAATTATGCTTTAAATCATAGCCACGCTTACTTTTCGGATCGTTTTGCTGGTTCGGTAATGAATAAGGTTTCCAATGTTGTAATGGCCGCTGAAACCTTAATTCTAGATAATATGTGGTCACTCATACCGTCAACGGTTGGTTTCTTGGTGTCTTTTGTATTTATTTTGCAGACTAGTGTTCCAGCGGGGGTTGCCTTTTTGCTTTTGATTGCGTTTTTGTTGCTGATTAACAAAAAAATGTCTATTAAGAAAAGAGTGTATTCTAGAGCGGTCGCGCAAAGTAAAACAGAGCTAGTGGGTAATATTATAGATATTTTTAGTAATGTGCAGGCGGTGCGACAGTATTCTAGGCGCAGTGAAGAGCAGATTAGGGTTGAAGATGCTACATCAAAACATCTATCTGACCACAGTAGGACTTGGGGCTACTCAGAGTGGATGCTCTTTTACAATTGCATCGTACTCTTTATTTTTAGTCTGTTAATGATTTGGTTTTTGGTATTAAATTGGCAGAGTGGTGAGATTGGAACCGGAGATTTTATTTTTGTGATATCTTTGCTGGCAAGTATTACCTCACCGTTACTAAATATCGGAAGAGCTTTTAATAGTGTTGCTCAAGCGACAGGAGAAATGCAGGAAGGTCTGGAGGATTTGCTTAAGCCAAATGAGATTGTTGATGTGACAGATGCTAAACCGCTTCAAGTGCAAAATGCTGTTATTGATTGGAATAACGTTTCATTTCTGTTTGAGAATAAACCTGTTTTTACTGACTTCAATCTAAGAATCGAACCGGGGCAAAGGCTTGGTTTGGTGGGGCAGTCAGGGGCGGGGAAAACCACTTTCGTTTCACTCTTGTTGCGTCAACATGAAATACCTAGTGGTGAGATTTTGATTGATGGACAGAATATTTCAAAAGTGACTCAGGATTCACTGCGACGAGCGATTGCAGTAGTGCCACAAGAGCCGGCTTTGTTCCATCGCACAATTAAGGAAAATATCTTGTACGGTAATCCCAACGCTACCGAAGAAGAAATGATTAAGGTAGCTAAGCAAGCTCAGGCTCATGATTTTATTATGGAGCTAGAAAAGGGGTATGACACCCTAGTAGGTGAACGGGGAATTAAGTTGTCTGGTGGTCAAAAACAACGAGTAGCGATTGCACGCGCTATGTTGAAAGATGCGCCGATACTGATTCTTGATGAGGCGACTTCTGCTCTTGATAGTGAAAGTGAGGTAGCAATTCAAAAAGCGCTAGAATGTTTGATGGAGGGTAGAACAGTGATTGCGATTGCTCACCGGTTGTCGACTTTACGTAAGATGGACAGAATTATCGTGCTTGAACAAGGAGAAATTGTTGAAGATGGTAGTCATAATTCATTAAGTACCGCTGGTGGTATTTATGAAAAATTATGGAACCATCAAGCAGGTGGTTTTATGTTGGAGGATTAGAGGTGTAGATCGTAAAAAGACGGGCCGTTCCGACCCGTCTTTTTCCTAATTACGCCTTGAAACTTTTTCGTAAAATAAGTGGTAATATATAGCATATACGCTATAAGAATTTACTATGTGTGGAATTTTTGGTTACGTCGGAAGCAGGACAGCCACCCCAATTTTGTTGGATGGGTTACGTACTCTGGAGTATCGAGGCTATGATTCGGCAGGTATTTATATCCCTGGTCACGCTCTAATCAAAGCAGTGGGTCCGATTGACAACCTGGCTGCCAAAATCACCACTGCGATACCAGGGACTAGTGGTATAGCTCACACCAGATGGGCTACTCACGGTGCTCCGACCGAAGCTAACGCACATCCACACACTGATATGTCTGGCGCTATTGGTATAGCTCACAATGGAATCATCGAAAATTTCCGTGAGTTACGCGAAGGTCTAGTAGTGCAGGGTATTAAGTTTGAGTCTGAGACTGACACTGAAGTTTTGGCGAAATTAATCGGTACTTTTTACTCTGGTAATTTATTAGAAGCTGTTAAACACGCTCTGATAAATGTTCGAGGTACCTATGGTATTGCGGTCATTTCCAAATACAAACCGGATGAAATAGTGGCGGCTCGCATGGGTAGTCCGATTGTGTTAGGAATTGCTGCAGATGGAAATTTCGTCGCTTCAGATCCGTCCGCACTGTTAGTTCATACCAAGGACGTTGTCTATCTAAATGATGGTGAGTGTGCTTTGATATCAAAAAACAAATATCAAGTTTTTACTCTAAGAGGAAAGAAATTAGATAAAACCCCAGAAAAGGTACAGTGGAATGTGGAGGCGGTCCAAAAACAAGGTTACGAACACTTCATGTTAAAAGAGATTTTTGAAGCGCCAGAGGTGATTGTAAATTCTACCCGAGGGCGTTTGTTGGTTGGTAAAGGGAGGGTAAAGCTGGGTGGTCTAGAATCGAAGTTAAAAGCTTTATCCAATCTGAAACGCCTCATGATAGTTGGGTGCGGTTCGGCATATTACGCTGGGCAAGTCGGTCGCTATATGATTGAAGAATACGCTGGACTACCGGTGGAAGTGGAGCTGGGAAGCGAATATCGGTACAAGAAAAACCTACCTGACAAAAACAGCGCTGTCTTGGTGGTCACCCAGTCGGGCGAGACGGCTGATACAATTGCTTCACTACGGTCGGCCAAAGAACAGAATCTGTTGACTCTAGGTATTGTTAATGTAGTTGGCTCTACTATTGCGCGCGAAACCGACGCCGGAGTTTATAACCACGCTGGCCCAGAAGTAGCAGTTGCTTCCACCAAAGCTTTTATTTCACAGCTGACAGTGTTTGTTTTACTAACAGTTTTTCTTGGTCGCGAAAGAGGAATGACTGAAGCTGAAGGTAAACAAATTCTAAAAGAATTAGATGAACTGCCAAAAGTTTTAGAAGAATACTTAAAGCAAACTGACAAAATCAAAGCAGTGGCAAAAAAGTACGCCAAATACACAGACGCTATGTTTATTGGTCGCAAGTTTCATTCACCAATAGCGAGCGAGGGAGCTTTGAAATTAAAGGAGGTTACCTATATCCATTCCGAGGCCTTCGCGGGTGGAGAATTGAAGCATGGTTCGATTGCTCTTCTCGATAAAGATTTCCCGGTCATTGCCTTGGCCCCACAAGACGATGTTTATAAAAAAATTATTTCTAATATTGAGGAAGTAAAAGCCAGAAAGGCGCCAGTACTGGCGATTTCGACTGAAGGAGACATGACTATAGCTGATTTGGCTGATGATGTACTGTATATACCCAAAGTTCATCCAATTCTGCAACCAATTATAACTACTGTTCCGCTGCAGTTATTGGCCTATTATGTCGGAGTAGAGAAAGGACTCAATGTCGACCGACCGCGGAACTTGGCTAAGTCAGTGACAGTGGAGTAGGAAGGGTTAAGGGTCGGAAGCTTCGCTTCCGACCCTTTTACAAAAAAACTGCCCGACTCCTTTATAGGGAGTGGGCAGGGACTTCTCTCGCGAACTTCTACTCTTTTGCGCGTATGACCTCATAGCAACTGATATCGTCGTGTCTGTCAACTTCACAGCTCAGCGGTCCTGGGCTTGTTAGGTATTCAAAAAAAACTTTATCGTCGGAAATTGATCGGGTGCCTTTTTCGCCGCAGTCAACAACCATTCTGAGAAACCGTTTGTTTTCAACGTCCCAACTCTGGAAAGTACAAGCGCCCTTCCAGGTCGTGACTGATGAGTCGACTATATAACCTGCTGCCCAAAATACACACCAGATACCAAGCAGTATGGCTCAAAGTGCGACAACAGTTTTGCGCGTCATGAGATACTTTGGAATCAAGCTGGCAACCTTTTCCATTATTCTTTCTCCTCGGTTTTTTTGTTTTTGTCGACAAATACATAGTCGGGACAAGTGCCTTCATACAGTGCGAACAGGAAGACGAATACTGTTCCTAGAAAGCCAACCTCAGGCTCTATTTGTGCTTCGGGCAGAACGTCGTCTTCTGTTTCTGTTCTCAGGAACTTACGCTCCCACTTTTCCTCCCGGCGTTTTTCAAACCACTCTTCGATTTCCTCTTTTGTTATAAAGAAAATGTAGACTGCTCCCACTAGTGTCCCGTTTAAAACCATTGCAAACCAAGGCTGTCTTGCCCACCCTTGACATCAGATTGTACCAAAGTCCTAGAAAACAGTGTTTTTAAAGGCTTTTTGTCTAATAGAGACACTGACGTAATCTGTAACATTTTGTATAAATCAAGCTCAATCCGGAGCCGTTTTTTAATGATAGCCATCAGTAGATAAGCACATAGTGCCAGACAAATCTGCGTCTTCACAGCATTGGCACTGGTGCCCCAGAAAGACTTAATCTTCAAATGTTGTTTAATCCATTTAAAAAACAGTTCGACTTGCCAGCGGTATTTATACAATACCGCTATCACCAAAGCATCACTGTTAAAATCATTAGTAACGAAGACATACGCAATATTGGTTTCAGCATCGCGGTACTTTATCCTCCGCATCTTATCAGGATAACGCCACATGGTTTTCTTCCCTGACAGAACAACAATCTGATCACAAAGAATACCAGTTTCTTTACGTACCACATTAGAATACAAACGCCGTACCGACATGTTATGCCTAGCTCGCGTAACAAAGAATGTTCCAGCTTGATGTATCTTGTGCCAACGTTCGTAATCAAGATACCCTTTGTCCATGACGTAGTACGCACCACGCTCGAACGTAATCTCATCTAGGAAATTCACGTCGTTCACTCTGCCTTCAGTGATAGTGAAAAACGCAGGAATAGAGCCATTTAAATCAAGTTGCATGTTCAGCTTAATCGAAGAATGTTGAGCATCGAACCGGGCCCAGCCGAACAGACTTAAACACAAATCTATCACCGTTGAGTCTAGCAGATAGACTGTCGCATCTAAATCAAGCTCAATGATTTCTTTTGACTTTGGATCCATTGGTCTGGCTCTGGCAATGAGCACCATCGCTAGGTCTCGGTAGATTCTCCAGTCTCTTTTCTGGTTGGCTGAGGCCAAGGTGTTGCGGGCGATTTTTTGTCTAAAGCCAAGGTGATACAACTTTTCTTCGTGAGCACCCAGACAGGTGATAATATCGCGAAGACTTTCCCGGTATGCCAGCTGACCGAAGATCATGGCTGTGAATTGTTGTCGGCAAGATAATTTTCGAATGCGGTACTCACCATTATATCTCTCCACACATTTTCTAAACTCATAATCATCGACAAACTCCATAATTTGAGAAAACACGTAGACACCTCGATTCATAATGATAGATTAAGTCTGATAAACTCAATCTATTATTACTGAAAAAACTGGTTTTAGATTGAAATCGAAAAAACCTAATTATACAAATGATACTTATAAATTAAGGGTTGTTTGAGATTTTGGGAAGTTAAACGGGACACTAGTGAGACTGCTCCGATTAATCCAGCTGTGAAGAAAAGACCAGTTCCGTATCCTTCTAGACCAAATCGGTCGATTGTATAATAGAGAAGTACGTACGGAGCTCCGCAGATAATTGCCAGATTACAGAGAAAAGCAACCGGAGTCCAGATACAACAAGTGCGAATTGCTAGGCACCGACCACCACCATCACGTGGTGTGTGTCGACACATGAATTCGTCGCAGATGTCGAGACACCAGAAGTATAGCTTCACAAACCACAGATTGACATCTAGTTCAAATTGCTTTTTCAAGGCAAACCTCCTGTATATGTGTAATAAAAAGGAAACAACTCCGTGTTAAATAGTAGTATAATATAAGGATTCTGTCATCGTCAAGACTGTCTATATATTGAGTTTTTGTATACAGGCTGTCACTTGCTCATCTCGATATAAAAAGTAAACAATCAAACCAACAGACAGCAAGCTTAGGCACCAAAAAATGTAACCAATTAAATCGTCGTATTCAAGGAGGTTGAAAGAGACTAAAATATTAAACCAATCGTGGGTTGAAATATCTCTGGTAATTAGAGGTAACAGCCTTTCACGAGCATCACCAGCGTAGATACTGACACTTAAAAACGCCGTGGCCATCCACCAGCTGGTACAAGCGGCCGAGAATAATTGCTTGGATCGGTAGAAGTGTAGAGTCACTAAGGAGGGAATCAGCATTTCTAGCAATGACCCGCCAAAAGTGTGCATAAAATTACCAAAGAACATAAACACCACGTGTCCAGCTTCATGAAAAATGAGGTTTACATTCTGAATAAACCACCAAGTTTGGTGAGCAAAAATCTGCCCCAAAGCATTAATGATCAACCCTGCACCTATTAACAACTTTAAAATACCAACCCTTCTCATCGAAGTATTATGACACAGAATCCACCGACAAGGTGGTTATCACTGCCGCGTGGTCACTCACTCCAAATTCTAATCTAGTGTTAGTAGCGTGGTAGGGAGGCTGGGTAAACACGTAGTCGACCATAAAACTGTCGAATAATTTTTGTATCTCTTCGTTTGCGCCATGTTTATGTAAATTTCTATCAAGACTTGAAAGGTAGTGTTTAGGAATCTCGTCTTTATAGTGACTAATTAATTCTGAGTAGAGTGAATTATATAATCGTGGAATATTAAAATCACCACATAGAACATGAGGGGGTTTGGTGTCTAGATATTGCAACAAAGTTTTCATATCGGTCGTTTGGTGAACACCGGCGATTTCGCCGTGTTGATGCCAAGTGAAGTGAGTGGTAGCAATTTTGTAGTTTCCAACGGTCGCAAAAATCAAGCCTTGTGCATTAGTTAACCGCCGGTCACTCAGGTTTTCTTCCAAGATACTATCACTCGGTCTGTAGTAATAGAAGGTTTCAGCCTGATGGGGTTGTTTGCTGGCAATAATTTCTCCGTCAGTATACTGGACACCGTCTTGAGTTTTAAGACATCGTGCTAAGAAAGTCGTCTTATATCCCTGTTCCTTAAGCCAGAGTACAATCTCTTCCGGAGCTTCTTGAAGGGTCAATAAATCAGCCTTTTCTTTCTCAAGAAAAGGCAGGGCAGTATCAAGGTGCCGTCTTCCTTCAAGATTAAGTGAAATCAGTTTCATTGGCTACAAGTCTTATTTAATAGGCTATCAATATAGCATGTTACTCATTAAACTATCTTAGATCTTGGTTAATATTTTGGACAATAATCAATTGTTTGTGCTAAGAAATTATGATAGGGTGTCGTCTCATTCCTCCTAAGATAAGACCGACTTAGGGCTTAGGGAGTTGGTAAAACTGGGTTATTGGCAAAATTTGCTCAGTTCATTTGAGGTCGGTGTCTGACATGTAGCAAACATTTTTTAGGTCTAGGGTAACTCTGATAAAAGTTCGTTGCGTAATTCATCTATACCAATCTTCTTAGTGGAAGAGTAGGGGAAGAGTTTGTGCCCGGGGAGTTGTTCATCGAGTTTTTTAAGTTGGTTTTGGTACTGTGAACTTTTTATTTTATCTACCTTATTTACAACCACAACAATTTCCTTGCCAGTTTCTTCTAATTCTTTTAGTACGGCCAAATCATCAATTGTTGGTCCCACAAAGGCATCAATTAGTATGACAACTTTTGGATTGTTTTTAGATTCAAACAGGTACCAAAAGATAAGTGAACTAAGTTTTTCTAAGGTCTGTGCCCCTGCCTTGGCAAACCCATAGCCTGGTAGGTCCATAAAGTAGTGGGTATTGTTT
This sequence comes from Candidatus Nomurabacteria bacterium, assembly GCA_020632095.1. Taxonomy (GTDB): domain Bacteria; phylum Patescibacteriota; class Minisyncoccia; order Phycocordibacterales; family UBA918; genus OLB19. Next base: position 90,924 of record JACKGF010000002.1, on the reverse strand, counting down.
ATCAAAAAAACATTAATCTCTTTGGTTCGCCCAGGAGTTTTACTAGTGATCGCTAATTTCTTAGAATTAGTCAGAGAATTCAACAAGCTGGACTTTCCAGCGTTTGAACGACCAATAAAAGCGATTTGTGGAGTTCCATTTCTCAGAAGTTCATTATCACCCACCAAACCGGTTATAAATTTTGCCGACGTAATTTTCATGTTTTTCATCCTAGCAGAAATAGTAGTGAATAGCGACAGGGTGTTTGTTAAAGATTTATAAAGTATTCAACAGCTTTACAAAATCTTAGCTAGCTGATTTTGGTCTTTAAATTATTAAGAAGAAAGGTGTTGAGTGAAAATAGTCTGATTAGTGGTTGAGTAGGCACTGTGTCGCTGGTTGCGTTTGTGTATGCTCTGGTGATGGTTGAGGGGTATATTAGGTTTTGCAAGTCAAAACCAGTGATGGTTGCGGCTGGTTTGTTTTGATAAGGATAGCTAAGGGCTGCTACACTTTCATGAGTCATTTGCGATGGATACCAATCATTGTGCTGGGTTGTGAGGCTGGTATTGCCGTACACATGTACATTAACGCAGATTTGTTCTGAGTATTAGATCAAAAACATTAAAACGAGAAGATTCCGATCTTATCGTTTTTTATATTTCATTTTGTATTGTCGAATTATGGAATGGTTGTGTGTAAATATTGTGCCTCATTTCTTGAACTGTTAACCTAGGTCGTAATCGGTCGAGGCAAAAATTGCTAGATTTTTACTGCAATCAAGGAGCGTTCGTGTCCAAATTTGTCTGGATCAATTGGGGTTTTGACTTTCGAAAAATCTACGACTCTCTCAATTAAAGAGTCTTCAAAATTAAGAAATAGATTAAGAAAATCTTTATCTTTAACATAGTGATAGAATCCGTCAGTGAAAACAAACAGTCTGTCATCAAGGTCAATATTAAAAGAACCAGACTCAATACGATCTACCATTCTAGGTTCACCATTAATAACAGCATATGGGTTGCATAATCCAGAAGATATAAATTTTAAATTCATGTTTTTGTCAAAATGAGCAAAGTAGGAGTCACAGATACTCATCCAAAAGACCTTGTTGTCTTTACAGATCATGAAGCTACCGGTAGCCGAAAACTTACCAGTCACATTGCCAGAAATAATCACTTCTCCTTCCTGTTTGTTGTACTCTTCAACTTTACTGTTGGCATAAATAAAGGTTTCAGTAATTAATTCTTCCTCGAAAATTGGATATAGCTCCTCCGCCTTAGATACTACTTCGTTACAAAATATTTTAGATACATTACCAGCTGGTGACGGGTCAGGATAAGGTCTGCCAGTCAATAGTAATTTTTTGAAGTCTAAGGTTACTCCATCAGCCACGACATAGATTGGTTTTGTTGCTGATTGTGACAAGTTATCTTCTTGAGGGTTGGTGTATAAGTCGGTAAAAAAATCACTGACATTATGTTCGTCAGCATAAGAATGTATAAACTCAGCCGAAGTGGGTGAAAAAAAAGAGTAGGATTTCATGTCTGAGATGATAACACGAACTTTTCCAGTTTATTAGTTTGAGGTAGCAGGTTCATGCTGAATTATATTAAAATAAAAAAGAGATACAAAGGTGGTGATTGTTGTTTTGTAGATTATGATATGATAAAAATTAATCTTTTTAATAATCCATACCGCTTTAATGAATACACACTATGAAAGAAAGTTTTAATAGACCAATGTCAGCAGTACCTAGTAATGGGGAGGAAGAGCGTCCGGTTGAATTGAGTGTAGATACTGATGGCTCTAGGATGGAAGTTGTTTCTCAAGAAAGTTCTAATTATTTATCTGATTTTAAAGTTATTATTTCATTTGCATCTGACCCTGACGGTATAAATAATATAGTGCGAGGTAGTAACCCCGATAAAGTGCAAGAAAGTTTTGGAATGGGTATTGGTGAGCTAGTCAAACTTTTAAAAACCGCTTTCGATTATACTTCTGAAGAAGGTGAAGATGCTCGAAGACAAATTGCTGAAGATCTTCCAGCAGTAGCTACGGTTTTTGGTCATAAAATAAAAGAATTTTCTGGTGAGAAGGCAGTAAGTGAGTTTGAAATAAATGTTGATTCAACAAATACTGTTGAACCAACATCTGTTGAGCAAGTTGAGTCCGTAAATGGTGTTGATTTTGAAAAAGCGGGAAAGTATTCTTTTAATACTGAACCATCATCGTCTCATGTTACTGTGGGCGAGTTTGATTTGGAATATGGTAATCGCACTTACAACTTAAGATCTGATTTTTACTTTATTAATTCATCAAAAGGACTTTCAGGGTTAGTTACAGATGGTGAAAACCAGGATCGGGTTTTACGTGCTGTTGAGACCGCCCATTTCGCCAGAGAAAATGGATACAGTAGTGTTGTAGCAGGTATGCAAGAAGGGTTAAGTATTCTTAAGGATGATCAAGGTGTAGAGAGTCTGGTAAATTCCAAGGGAGACCAAATCTGCTCAACAGAAAGGCTTGGAAGAGAGCTTGGAGGAACATGGATGATTGGTAGGAAAAATGGTGTAGGGCTAGCGTCTGGTCCATATGATAAACTTCGGATAATCAATCCTGAGACAGGTTCTTATTCCTCTGTAGAATTTAAAAACTTAGTTGAAGTAGTAGGTCAGACTGCAGTTGTGGAATATGGGAATGAATCGTTTGGTCTTTACGACGTGGTTAAGGATAGGGAATTGTTTGCTGATCAGTACCCAAATCATCAGAACATTGGAAATTATGCAAAAGAAAGTAATTTGTGGATTGTGGGGACACCTGAGGATAAATTTATGATTGTTGATACAACAACAGGGGATGTTGTTGGCGAATATGACACTGTAGGGTCTTATAGGGATGATAGTGGTTTTGCAATTGCAGAAAAAAATGGACAAAATGTAAAGTTAGACGTGTCAGGCAAATTACTATTAACATAAAGATTTGGTGTTAACTCGGTGAAAAACGTGACAGTTACCATTTACTTGGGTGTTTTATCAAACTCATGGTTTAGGTAATTTATTTTCATTTGTTGAGATTATAGGGGTTTCGTTTTGAGGAGTAATATCTCTTGCGTCGTCAAAAGGATCTCTGTGATATTGTGCAAAGATAGGTGTGTCTCCTTTATCCAACATATCAATTTCTTTCATTTGTTCTAAAATTGTTTTGTACTCTGGGTTTACACTAAGAAACTTATCAACCAGTTCTTGATTTGTTTTATCTACAAAGTAGTCAGTACTTCCGTATAGTATTTTTAATAATTTAGTATCTTTGGCTGCTGTTATGTAAAAATTTGCAACTACTTCGGGTAACTCCGTCATTTTTCTGAGAAACTCAGGGTCAAGTTCTTCAGGGTCCAATAACTCACCTTCGAGTGGGGATTTGCTATTATGCGGAAATTTATCTAAATTCATTAATTTGTAATATACCACATAGAATTTATTCATGATTCAATGTGAAATAGAGATCGTTATTTGAACAAGTAAAAAAAGAAAAATAAAAGAGGACTATATATGCACTAGAGCACTAAATAAAGAGAGCTACTGACTCCACCAGTCAGACCCTCTGACCCTTTATTTCATTTCTTTGACAACATCTAAATTATGACTAGACTATAAGGTAGCATATGCCGTAGAGGACATCAGTGGTGTAGTGGTTGTGTCACGGGCTACAGCTCGTAAGTTTAATCAACGACTATGAATACTCAATACTCAATTTTTCGAGGTTATGGTTTTTAAGTTCACTACTTTTAGTTGCTTTTAGTTTGTTTCCATTAACTGGAAATGCTCAATCAACAGCTGACTATACGCTCTCTGCTCCTGATAGTGATGTTGTCATCAACGAATCTATTGTTGTTACCTGGACTACCCCCGAGGGAGCCAATTTGAGTGGTGATTGGATAGGTCTGTATCGGGTGGGTGATAGTGACCAACGCTACCAGTCATGGAAGTACGTCAGCGGAAATAACAATACAATTGAATTTACACCAAAAGAACCAGGAAGTTACGAGTTTCGTTATTTCAAAAACAGCGGATACACCCGAGTCGCCAAATCAAACCCCTTTACCGTAGTTACTGAAACTGGTGGGGGTGGTCAATGTTCAGTCTCGTACTTGAATCAGGTTACTAATTACCCTCCTAAGAGTGGTCCGATTATTGCCTTCGGCGACAGCTTAACGGCTGGTGTTGGGGCGACAAATGGGCAGGATTATGTCAGTCAGTTGTCACGAAAAGTAGGTGTACCAATCATTAACGCTGGTAAATCTGGTGACACAACTGAAGATTCTTTAGTCCGATTACAGAGTGATGTTTTGTCGCGCAATCCTTCAGTTGTCATTGTGTGGCTTGGGGGTAATGATATAATCAGCCGTTTTTATGAAGATCTTGAGGCGGGTATTGAGAAACTAAATTATAATGAAATGTTCCAGATTATTGTTTTGAAACTAACAGGTAAGATACCTGACTCTGCAGGTATTACAGAAGATGAAACTTTTGAGAATCTAACTACAGTCATAGAAAGAATCCAAAGTACTGGCGCCATAGTTATTGTGGTTGGTTTTAGAGGTGGAATATACGATGAGGATTTAGAAGGCAGATATAAGCAAGTAGCGGAGACAACAGGGTCTATCTATGTTCCAGATGTACTCATGGGAGTGATAGGACATCCATCATTGATGAGTGATCTGGTTCATCCAGATGATGATGGATATGAGATCGTCGCCAACCGTATCGAACCCTATCTTAGGTGTGCTTTGTAGGGTTATGTGGGTGCTTGGTATACAGAGACAGGGATAATATATTGTATGCTTCTTGTGCTAGCACGAAAATTAGTGACCCTAAGGGGTGTGATTTGGAACCAATAGGTGGGGAAGCTGAAGGAGTGGAATTGTATAAACAAAAGCCGTCCGCAAAGCAAGTCCATAGACTGGCTTTTTGCGGACGGCTTGGACCCTTGAGGTTATTTTATTGGGCGATTCCACATACTTCGCTGAAGAATGTTTTCAAGTCAGGGTAATGCTGAACATTTTTGTGCTCCACTGCAGTGAGAGAACCTTCAGTAGGTCCAACATAAAATAACTTTTTTCCTAAAGCAAACGCAATGCCGAATTCAGCCAATGCTCCTTTCTGAACATCTCCTTCCTCAGAATAGAGTAGTAATGCATCTGAGCCTTGAATGTCCTCAAGAATTTGGTCCCAGTGTTCTGTTTGGTCAGGGAGACGACCTTGGTCAAATTTCTCCAACCAGCTGGAAGTTACTTGGACTCCATTATCTTCCCATTCTTTCCAAAGTGGCCCGTATTTGCTTTTTGAAGCACAATATACTTTCATGTGTTTGTTTCCTTATGTGATTTCTTTACTACTCTTATAATACAGAAAAACCAATATAGTTCAATGTGGTCCTCTATAAGGTTCCAATCTCCCTTAGGGTGCTCTAGAATACGTTGTTGTATATAGCTTAAAAATTTGTGATCCCACGGGGAATGATTTGGAGCCACTTAGTCAAGAAAATGAAGGAATGGACCTATTTCGCCAGGAACTTTAAATCTAACCAAGTCTTTTGCTAATTGTTTATTATTAATGAATTGAACTGAATTTATCCCTAACTGGTTGCCAGCATCAACGCATTTTTGTTGGTCATCAACAAAAATCACATTTTCTGGTTTTGTATCTAGTTCTTTAATAATTTTTGCAAATACAGCTCCCTCAGGTTTTTTGAGATGAATTTCGCTGTCACAAGAAATTCCAAGTGAGTCAAAGTTATCGTAATACTTTTTGGGAACCAGCATATCCTTTGATAACGGAAATTGAGTTGATAGTAAGCCAATCTTTAAAAGTTTACTCTTAGATATGGCCTCCAGAAAGTCATACAAACTCACGTTTTCAACTGAACCTTCAGAGTAAATATTGTGGACACATTTAACTAGTTCTTGTGGTTTACACAATAGAAGGTTAGACATTTTGTCTATCATCTCATCTCTAGAAATAAGATTTACTGAAGATTTGTGGTAAATCTCGTAAAGCTCGCCCCTATTCTTTTCTGCTTCCAAACAAGAATTTTGCAATCTTGAGATGACTTCACCAAATGAATTTAAGATATTTTTCTCACTAGATGTTTCTGTGGGTGAGTTGAGAACTCCGTTTATATCAAAATTAACGTATTAATCATTCCATTATTTTATCACGGGTCCAATGTCCTTGTGAGGTCGTCTGAAATAGTGTTGTAAAACAAGCTTAAAAATTTGTGATCCCACAGGGAATCGGTCACCTTCACATCAATATTTTCTTCAGCTAAAGCTTCCAAAATATTGTGTTACGCGAATTTTACGAATTCTGTTCAGGTTGTCGCTCTTGCGAGCTGGCAACCTCTTGCAAAAGTCCCCCAGACTTTTTCACCCGCCGCTTCTGTGCGGACGAGAAGGCTTTCTCGTCCGCTTCGCCAGAAGCTTTCTTCGATTCCCCGTGGGACCTACAAACAGCAACGGCCGAAATGTATTCACATTTCGGCCGGTTGATTTGTGATCCCACGGGGAATTTCGGTTGTTACACAACCAGTATCCGTTGTCGCCAGATTATTTCACTCCGTTCATAATCTAGCTGGCAACAGTCGTCTATATAAACTACGGAGGTCGGTCCTCCGGAAAATTTTTTCGTGTTGTAATGTTATCCAGTTTGTTCATATAGGTGATAGTTCTGACAGGGAATGATCCTGACGGTCACAAAGCTATTTTCACCACAAGGGCATTTCCGTATTCATAGTCGTTTCACTCCTTGAATTCTAGGTCGTTTCCTTTCAGTCACAGACTAGCAAGTGCCGCGTGACACACCTCACTCGTTCGTCGCAAGCTCCTCACATCGCTCCGGCGGGCGCCCTAGTTTTTAATGACTGAAAGGAACGTAAAAACGGAAGTACTCTTGGGGTGCGATTCCCTCGTAACGTGCCGCAGGGCACGTTACTCGTGGGATCACAATTATTTTCCAAAACAAAAACACCTGGCGGTGTTTTTGTTAAGAAAATATATTGTGAGCCGAATCGTGATGGAACCATGATAATACATTCCCCTGTAAGGCTTTCGTGAATAATCAGTTTAAATCAGTCTTGACCCTTCTCGAGAGGAGCAAAAAGTGACAAAAGTGACACTTTTTGACGATTTTTATATCTTGGTAACCAAAGAAAAAGCGCGACCCGGGTGAGGGGTCGCGCTGAGTCGAACTTTCCAATTGGCATCAGTCGTCGCCGAGCAGGGCCATGGCCCTCTTGCCGAAGGAAATGTCTTCCTCGACCGGAGGCTTGGCCAAGCTGAGCGAAAGTGCACGCACTCGCTCGCGATGCTGGGCGAAGCAGGAATGCAGTTTGCGAACCTTGAAGTCGCCACCACGGCCAGTGACAATGACATTCTCGTATTGCTTGGACGCAATCACGAGGTCGCCATCGCCCTTCTCGACCATCTCCCTGGCTTTCTCGATCGGCCATTCCCAGCGAGGCATGTGGTTGCCGCCGCCATAGACAGTCGTCGAGATGCCGTCCTTCGCCCAGAATCCCACTTCCTGTTCTGAAGAAGCAAAAGCGAGTTGAGCAGGATCGTGATAGAGGTGATAGACGTTCCCCCGAGTCACGAGAGTGAGGTCATTGGCCTTGCGCGATTCAGTGCGCGGATGGTCCATGAGACCGAGTCCGAGTGGAAATCCCGCAAGCGGGTCGTCACTCTTCTTGGCTTCTTCACGCCGACGAGCGATCTCCGCCTCCTTTTCATCCTGCCGTTGCTGTTTCGCTTCGGCAGTTTCGGCGAGGACGTAAATCAGCGCGCCGTTGTCTCCGATGCGGACATCCTCGACGAAACGAACCGTCCGAAGAAGGTCGTTTACTTTGCAGACCTGATCACCGGGCCAGAACTCGATCGCCTCTGGCAAGTCGCGCACCTTTTGGTGTTCGAGGCTCGCTTCGGGCACGACGGTTTGGCCGACGTCGAGCAGAATGAAATAGTGGAGGTTGAGTCCTTGGTGAACTTTTTCCTCGCCTTCAAACTGCACATGGATGTAGCCGGGTTTGATGTAGACACCCGGCAGACGGCCCTTGGAATCAAGCGGCCCGACGAACTTCTCAGGGAAGCCCTTCACGAGGCCGGTTTTACCCCGGTTTTCCTTGAAAAACTGATCGCTCCGAAAATCTTCGCCGGACATCATCGGGCAGTCGTAGTAGACATGCATACCCTCCGCCACCTGGACGAAGGCGTTCATTTTTAGTAGTGCACCAGTCATTTGAGCCTCCTTAGGCGTTGGTGGATACGTCAATGTGCGTTCCAAAAGACACTATGCCACAAACGACGGTGTTTTAAAAGATTTGCAACTCTTAGAAATGCAGAAAAAATCAAACTACACCACATTTTTCACGTTTGTGATTCTTCTATGTTTAGTCATATTCTTCTGCGGTGATTTGGTGTAGGATTCTTTCAAGTTCTCGCAAACTTTACTCATGCGCGTCAGCGCTAACAATTAAAAAATAAACAATATGAAAAATGAAAAAATTCTAAGAGATTTTGTCGTGCACGCACACGAATTAACAGACTACTGGGCCTTGGTAAAAATCGACTCAATACAAAACCGTGGATACATTGATAGCCTCACTCCCGAAGAGTACGCTAGCCTCCAGAAGAAACTACGGAGGTCGGTCCTCCGGAAAAGTCCCCCGGAAAATTTTTTCGTGTTGTAATGTTATCCAGTTTGTTCATATAGGTGATAGTTCTGACAGGGAATGATCCTGACGGTCACAAAGCTATTTTCACCACAAGGGCATTTCCGTATTCATAGTCGTTTCACTCCTTGAATTCTAGGTCGTTTCCTTTCAGTCACAGACTAGCCAAACTACGGAGGTCGGTCCTCCGGAAAATTTTTTCGTGTTGTAATGTTATCCAGTTTGTTCATATAGGTGATAGTTCTGACAGGGAATGATCCTGACGGTCACAAAGCTATTTTCACCACAAGGGCATTTCCGTATTCATAGTCGTTTCACTCCTTGAATTCTAGGTCGTTTCCTTTCAGTCACAGACTAGCAAGTGCCGCGGGACACACCTCACTCGTTCGTCGCAAGCTCCTCACATCGCTCCGGCGGGCGCCCTAGTTTTTAATGACTGAAAGGAACGTAAAACGGAAGTACTCTTGAGTGCAATTCCCTCGTAACGTGCCGCAGGGCACGTTACTCGTGGGATCACAATTATTTTCCAAAACAAAAACACCTGGCGGTGTTTTTGTTAAGAAAATATATTGTGATCCCATGGGGAGTATCGGTTGTTACACAACCAGTATCCGTTGTCGCCTGATTATTTCACTCCGTTCATAATCTGGCTGGCAACAGCTTCGATTCCCCCGTAAACCTGCTCCCAGCAGGTTTACTCGTGGGATCACACAAGAAAAATGGCACACCTCGGAAAGGTGTGCTCATTTTTCTACGTGTGATCCCACGGGGAATCGAACCCCGATTTCCAGGATGAAAACCTGGCGTCCTAACCATTAGACGATGGGACCATTTTGTGCGGTAGAAATTTTGGGGTGATGGGTTGATTGAATTTCTAGCGACTGGTCATACTTAACTCTCTAGTTTTTAGACTATCTGATAAGTGCGCACTATCATAGCAAAAAAGTCAAAAAATGCTAGTGTTTTTAGATTGAGTATGATTTATTTTATCTGGTGAAAATGGAGGAGTTAGGTACTAATTAATTTAAGTAGAAAAAAGAGATTAAAAGGGTGTTTTTACAACTTTTATCACTAAGGTTTGTACATAATTTATCCCTCGATATATACATAACTTATCCCAATAGTTATACAGTACTTATTCACAAGTTATTCACAACCTAGTCCAAAAACAACAACATTCTAACTTGTTGACTATTGGGCTCAATATGAGAATCTGTAACTAGGTTTGTGCGGTGGTGAAGTATAAAAATACTTAGCTCGAGGCTACGAGCAAAGCGCGCAAGCCGAACTCTACGTTGTACAAAGTAAAAGGGCGCCCTGGAGGGGGCGCCCTTTTGCATGAACAAATGCCCGAAGGGCATATTGTGAATGTATATCAGAATTTGTTTTGCCTTAGGCAAATTCTGATTCAGTGAACAAATGCCCGAAGGGCATATTGTGAATGTATATTGCTAGAAAATAATGACTGAAAGGAATGTATTTTCTGTATGCTGTGCACGAGAATTTGTTTTGCCTTAGGCAAATTCTGATTCAGTGAACAAATGCCCGAAGGGCATATTGTGAATGTACGTCAGTGAAATGCCCCTTTCCTAGGGCATTTCATCGACGCGCATAGAACAAATACCCAAAAATCGCCCTTGTCAGGCGATTTTTGTACTAAGACAAATTACTGTCTACTTGGTCTTAAGGGTAACGTAGATGTCCTCTAGGGCACGGACACCGTCACCGGCGGAGATGTTGTTTTGGTGGTATTTGACATTTGTACAATCACCAGCTGCCCAAATATTTTCGGCTGAGGTTTTTTGAGTCCAGGGGTCGATAGTGATCCGCTTGTATTCGTCTAGTTCAACTATGCCATTTGTGAAATCTGTATTGGGTATCATGCCAATTTCTACAAAGATACCAGTGATGGGCAGGGTATGTTCGCTGTTGTCAGTAGTGTCTGTGTATTTAAGTCCGGATACGAATTTGTCAGCGATCACTTCGGTACTGCTAGCATTTAAGATACCAGTCATGTTGGCGTGAGCGAGCACTTTTTCAACTGTGACAGGGTCGGCTTTGTAGGCTGGACCTTGGTGTAGCAGGGTGACGCTTTTGGCGTAGGCTAGGAGTTGAGCGGCTGTTTCAAAGCCTGCGTTTCCACCACCGATTACGGCTACGTCTTGACCAGCAAAAACCGGTCCATCACAACTAGCACAGTAAGTAACACCTTTGTGCTCAAACTCATCAGCACCAGTAATTTGAAGTCGGCGTCGCTTTGAGCCGGAACTAATAAGAATCGCTTTGGCTTGATGCTTACTGTTATCGCTTAAAGTCACTTCATATCCTCTTTCGACCTTACTCAAGCTACTTACTAATTGATCACTGATAATGTCTACAACATCACCAGCATAAGCTTCAAGGTGACTGCGTAAATCCTTGGCTAGCTGGTCACCGCTAATTGATGGTGTGCCAATCCAATTTTGGATGTCTAAAGAAACAGTACTTTGTCCACCCCAATCTTTGGTTATAAAAAGGGTTTTTAAGTTTTTTCTTGAAGCGTATACACCCGCCGCTGTACCAGCTGGTCCTCCGCCAATAATCAATAAGTCGTACATAACTGAATGTTCAAACAGAATTATAAATAAGTCCCACTAGAATACCACATATAGGTTGATGTGTGTTGTATAAGCAGGAAAAGTTATTTTGGTTTTTAAAATAAAGGACTGCCAACTTCGCTGGCAGTCCTTTATTGTTTATAATCTTTGTTTTTATTTGAGTTTACTTCTTCGTAGGAAAGCCGGTACTGCTCCCCAGTCGTCCTCATCATCATCGTCAGTTGGATCAACTGGTTTAGGTTCTCGTTTTACTGGCTCTGGGGTGGTGATCTTGTCCATCTCTGGCTTCTTGCTTGGGGTGAGTGAGTTAAAGATTCTACCTCTAGATACTACTGGTTCTTCCTCTTCTTTTTTAGGTTCTGGCTCTCGTGGTTCAGCTGGAGCGGTTGGAGCGCGACGGGCAATGTTGTAGTTTGGGCTAACGTCTGAGTCTTCAGGGAAGCCAGTAGCAATAACGGTTACTTTAAGCTCATTCTTCTTTAGTTTTTCATCGCGGATGGCTCCGAAGATAACTCTAGCTTGTGGGTCGATAGATTCTGTGATTACTCGAGCGGCGTCTTGGATCTCGAGCATTCCTAAATCTTCTCCTCCAGCAATAGCGAACAGTACGCCACGTGCACCAGTGATTGAAACTTCAAGAAGGGGAGAGTTGATAGCAGCTCGAGCAGCTTCCTCAGCGCGCTTGTCACCAGATGAGATTCCGACTCCCATTAAGGCAGAACCAGCATTTTCCATAACACTACGAATGTCAGCAAAGTCAACATTAATGATACCTGGCATAGTGATGAGGTCAGAGATTCCCTCGACTGCCTGCATGAGAATATTGTCACATTGTTCAAAGGCATTTCGGACAGTGGTTTCTTTATCGACGATTGCTAGTAGTCGATCGTTAGGAATTGTAATTAAAGCGTCGACTTCATTTTTCAATTCCTCAATTCCTTGAAGAGCGAGACGCATTCTTTCTTGTCCTTCAAACAAGAATGGCTTAGTAACAACACCAACGGTGAGAGCACCACTTTCTCGAGCAATCTTGGCTACCACAGGAGCTGCTCCTGTACCAGTTCCGCCACCCATACCACAGGTGATGAAAATCATGTCTGAACCTTTGATTGAGTTAGAGATTTCTTCTCGGGTTTCTTCAGCGGCTCGTCGTCCGACATCAGGATTACCACCAGCGCCTAGTCCTCTGGTAAGGTTTTTACCAACGTGAATTTTTTTCTTCGCTAGAGAGTGATGAAGATCTTGAGCGTCACTGTTGATAGCGATGAACTCAACCCCTCTTATTTTAGAGGACACCATGTGATTTACTGCGTTTCCTCCAGAACCACCGACACCAACTACGCGGATGCGTGCAAATGATTCTACGTCTGATTTAATTTGTTCCATACAAGATTTTATGTGTGCCTTTATCATTGCACCCACCCCTGAGTACAAGTACCTATTAATGTGCCTATAATACACGTGATAAAATTATCTGTCACTATATTGACAGTATTGAGAATCGTGTGATTGACAGGTGGTAAAATACTAGGGTAAAAACTGACTAAACCATGAGAGGACGTTTCTTTTGGTGTGCTTCACGAGACCAATCGTGGTAGCTTCTTCCATATCGCTAGCACCCCACATACAGAGTCCGTAGGCGACTGCCCAAGAAGCATCTTTGATTTTAATATTCTTACCAATATCTAAAGTGGCGGTCCTGGCTGGAAGTTCAAGGGTTGCTTTAGCTGTTTCAACTACACCTGACACATTGGCTCCGCCTCCAGTTAGGATAGTTCCGGCTGGCAGTAATCCATCGCGCTTTATCTTTTTTAAATGGTTGTCGATGAGTAGGAAAATAGTTTTGAGTCTTTCTTGAATGATTTCGTCTAGTCGCTTTTTTGAGAAAGTGGCGCTGGTCATGGCACCTCTTTTTAGTTTTTCAGCATCTTCGAGTGGAATCCTCAGACCAAGGGCAATGTCGTTTGTGATATCGTTTGATCCAGTAGGGAAGATTTTGAGTGAGATGGGGGTAGAATCTTCGAATACTACAATCGAGGTGGTTTCAGCTCCGATATTGGTTAAGATACATCCGGCACGTTTTTGGGCTTTGGAGAGCATCACAAAGCTAGCCGCTAATGGTGAAGCGATAACATCTTCCACGTACACCCCTAATCCTTCAATTGTTTTTATTAAGTCATTTACGTGTTGTTCGTAGGTTGTTATAAAAAGACTGTCAACTTCTAGTTTGGTACCCTTAAGACCTTGTGCGCGACCAAGTACTTCTGTGCCGTCAATAGTGTGTCGGAGGGGTATGTTGTGCAGAATGCGACGGTTAGGGATATGGTCCATGATTCTATCCTCGCTGTCTTGCATAACTTTTTCTAGGTCTGAGGTAGTGACTTCCGAGTCAGCCCGAGCGGGGATTATTTCTCCATGTGAATAGGTCTCTTCGAGTCCGATACTGCCAATCGCCACATGGGCGCGCTTGATGGTGACACCAGAATTTTTCTCGGCTTGAGCAATTGCACTTTTGATACTCCGGGCAACATCGGCCTCGTGCATGATATATCCACTCTTGAGCCCACGACTTTCGGCTAGGCCTGTGCCAATAATTTCTGGCTTAGCCTGACCATTAGGATTATTTTTTGGCATTCGAGCAACCGCCACTTTTACGTGATAGGTTCCAACGTCGATTCCAGTGATAATATGCTCGGCCATGATTATGAAATATTGAACAGCTTAAGGTACTTCTGCTCCTGTTTGTCCATTGTATCGCCATGATCCAATCCTTTCAAATGTAGTAATCCGTGGATAAACAGAAAAGCGATATAGCCATCGATTGACAGGTTATGTTGTTTGGCTTCATTTTTGGCTACTTGGGGACAGATAATAATTTCTCCAGCTGATTCAGTTAGAGGGAAAGACAGTACGTTGGGAGTGTAGGTTTTCTGTCTGTAATCTAAATTTAGTTTAGCTGCTCTTGCTTTACCAACGAAAGCAAGAGAGAGTTCATACTTAGCGCCTAGGATTTTTTTCTTCATCTCTTCGTAAGGATGAGTCGGGTGGTTTTTGACTGTGCTAGTGATAGATAAAGTTTTCATTGGTAGAAGACATTATACCCCGACTGACAAACAAAAACAGTCGGTACTGTGTACCGACTGTTTTTGTTTTATATTAACGTCGTCGTCCTCGGTATTCTTGAACTTTCCCTAATTTTACTTGCTTTTCGTATTCTTCTTGTTTAACAAGTTTCTTTAGTTTAGCTGTTCGTTTTACGTTCGGTCCTTTAACACGAGTAAAGTATCTTCCTCCTCGTACTTTAGGTACAATTCCTGCACCTTGTACACGCTTAGTAAACCGACGAATTATGTTCGCGCTACTTTCGTTATTGTTTTTTTCTACTTCAACATTGATAGCCATATGTGGGCAAGAGCATATCATTTAGTGCGAAATGGTGCAAGCTTTTAGACTGGTGTGTTGCAGTGAAGTAGAAGTGTCCTCTGTTCAAGTTAATTAATACGTTGTGTAATACGTCAGAGCAAATTTTTGTTTTTTTATCTTTTCTTTCTCCATGGATGATCAGGTGCCGGCTTGTGTGCGGTACTCTTTCGCTCCAAGACAGTCGGTGGTCGGCGTACCTGTTTCGGTTTGTTCGGTAATTCTTGATATATCAGATACACTTCTTTGTTTCGTGTGTGACGGATGTGTATGGAGTTATCGAGCCACTCTTCCATAATCACCTCATCTTTTTTGTATACCGTAGTCGGTTGATTGTTAAGAAGCTGAAACCATCGTCCATTCCATTGAATAGTGAAGTCGTTCTTAACGATGCGGCGATAGTGTTTGGAGAATATGGACGAGAGTTTCTTTTTGAGAATGTCTGTCAGTGGCCGATGAGCGTCTCTGGGGTCACGTGGAGTTCTGCCAAACGTTCCGTTGTGCTTGGGGAGATAGGTGTGTTCGAGAAAGTCATTCATCTCGTCTTGGTTCTTCTTCTTTGCCAGACGAAGTTCCTTCACGAGCCTGTCCTGATGTGTGCGAAAGCCCCTTTCGACACGACCTTTTGCTTCTGGTGAGTGGGCAGTGATAATCTTGATGTCCAATGTTTCCATGGCTCGCTCAAACTGTGTCATGAAGTGAATGTTATCCTGTGCGCTTTTATGATTGACCTTGTATGTGCTGAATTTGTCTAGGTATATGGCCCGTGGACGCCCGTGGCGCTCGATATACTTCCACCAGAAGCGAAAGGTGGGCACGATACCTTCATGATCGTCAAATACGGCTTTCGTAACAATACTCGTTGCGTCGTCGATGGCTTTGAGAAGGCACTCCTCCTCACCGTCTTCGTTCCAGTCATGGTAGCTTCCATCGTATTGTATGAGCTCACCATAGCGAAGCATTGGCTCGCGCCACTGTCTGTGTGATTGTTTGATTCGTTGTTGTTTGGGTTTCCAGAGATCAGCGTCGACCATGATGCGACGAACGGTACCAACATCAAGAATGATGTTCTCTAATTCCTCAAGCTTTTCCATCGCAAACGTTGGACCGAAGTCGTGATGGTCTTTCTTTTTCAGGAACTTTAACACTTTCTTTTCTTGTTTTGTGTCTATCTTGCGGTGTGACTGCGACCCCTTGAGACCATGCAGAATTCCTTCCACTCCAAACACCTCAACTTTACGCTTTAGTCTTCGTACCTGCCTAACTGACAAACCTAGTCTTTCTGCTGCTTCACTATTTGTATAATCACCCTCAGTACACCCTTTAATGATTTCTCCCTTTTCTTTTTCTGCTTCCGTCAGTATGATGTTTTTGTTGTTGTGCATGAACCAACAACATACAGGAAATGTCCTCCCTTGCGGGAGGACATTTCTATTTCTTTAGGGAGGACATTTCTACTTCTTTATTACAGCTTTTAGACTGGTGTCGTGTACTTCCGACGAAGCTTACGAATAAGGGCTTCTTGGTCTACATATTCTTGGTTGCGAACGTCCATATCTCGTAGGATGACTGTATTTTCGACGAATTCTTTTTGGCCTATAATTAGAGTGTATTTTACTTTTTTAGTTTCAGCATCACGGAGTTGGGTTGATAGTGAATCGCTGGCGAGGTCGTGGTGAACAGGAATACCAGCTTTGCGCAAGGAATCAATTAAGAGTAGGCTGCGGATTTTAGGACCAAAACCGAGCTGTACGACGTATACTGAGGGTACGGCGGGTTTAGAGCGAGGGACACGAGCTGGTGCCTTACTGTTCTTAAGTACCACCACTGCTCCGACAGCTGGAGTACGTACTCGCGTAGTACGGTAAACAAATTCATCAAACCTTCCACCTTGAGCAGTTACAGGTACTTCTTTGTCAGGATTTTCATTTTGTATGTCGAGTGAGAATATAGCATCTGAATAACATTCATGATGACCGAGCATTTTAGCATCAATTTCATATGGAGTTGAACTCATATCCAAATATTCGATAATTTCTCGGAAATGCTTTCGACTTGGGTCACTTAAGTATTCGAGAGGGTTAGGACTCCGGTGAGCTAGTTCGTGATTTTGTTCCACTAGGTGAGCCAAGGCGGTTAATGGGTGTTCCTTCATTAATTCACGGGCTGTAGCTGGCATGGTGTCCATACGTTTTTTAAGAAAGTTGGTTAGTTCGCGACTGTAGCGAGTGAGAGAGTCGTTGTCTCCGAGGGAATTAATCCTGACGATATGATCGGCGTAACCTAAGTCGGTCACGAGAGCCTTAGTGGTGTGAATAAGAATTGCTTCGGCGATACTACGTTCAACATTAAAAATATGAAAAGTGACAGCTGATTCTCCGGTGCGAGGGACTTGCTCAAAAGAGTACAAGAGAACTGGTTTGCCGAGAGAGTGAAGTTTTTCATCACAGTATGTTGCAATACCAGAACTAAGAAGTCCTTGGTGAGAGTCGGTCTTTTTGTTGGTGGCATTAACAGTGTGAGGCATGCTGGTCATACACTTCTTGCACTCAGGAGTTTTGCGTAGTTGGTCAATTGTTTGAAAACCAAAGTGTTCCGCAGTGTGGTTGGCAACTTTTAGAAAATCTGTTGGTGTGTGTGACATAAGCAAAAGTTTAGAAGTGATTAAGATGATGTTTTGGTTGGACTTTCTATCTTGGTTTCTCCTGGTAGATAATCTAGAACACTCGGCGGAAATAGGCGCAACCAAGCGCGCCCGACAATACGTTCCTCTTGCAATACTCCCCAGCTACGAGAATCGGAGCTTTGGTCACGGTTGTCTCCCATTACAAAATATTCACGCTCTCCGAGAGTTTCGGTCATGAGTGGGGCTGGCTCCATTGATTTGATATATGGTTCATCTAAAGTAAATCCTTGAGGATTTTCTTTGTTGAGTAGGGTGACTTTTCCACCTTCAATTTTTATAGTGTCTCCGGGCACTCCGATTACTCTTTTGATAAAGAATTTTGAAGGGTCCTTGGGGTAGCGAAAAATTATCACGTCACCACGTTCTGGTGAATGCAGTTGATAGGTTACTTGGTCAACGATGATGTATTGTCCACTATGGAAGGTGTCGTCCATGGAGGCTCCAGACACGATGAAAGGTTGGGCAATAAACATTCGAATCGGGATGACAATCAAGATAGCTATAATAGAGAAACGAACAATTTCAGTGAGAGGGTGTTCAGCTTTTACTTCTTCCTTGTTTTCTACTCGAGGTTCTTCATTCATATTTTTTGTGGTGAGAGTGTCATAGGGCTAAATTTCCACCATTATACGAAATTTTGAAAGTAAAAACAAATTTATGATAAACCATCAATTTTGGTTTTGATTTCTGTTTGATAAATAATTTTTTATTAAAATATTGGTTCTATATTGAGCGTGTTAATTCGGGTTAATAAATTAATTAAAAGTAAAATTTCAATATGAAAAGAGCCTTCTTTTCGGTAGCGCTCTGATGTTTACTTTTTTAATAAAAAGAAAGTGCACAACCATTGGTTGTGCACTAAATACTTTGCTCTATGGTATGTAATTGAATTCGTCCGGTGGGGGAACGAAGCATATTACCCAGGTATTTCTTGCTTCTTTATAGATGTTTCTGGTTTGTTTGTACATGTAGTACACCAAGCCAAAGCAGAGACCGAAGGCGACTGCAAGCTTGAAACCAAAATTGAAGTTGAACACGAAACCTAGGTTTGTGACAGACAGAAAGCTAACTAACATTCCTATTGCAACACCGATTGTGTAGGGGATGATATGTTTCATGCTGTGTATCCAGATTTGTGATATGCCTAGTCCAAGAACTAAGCCGTAAGCAAAGCTGACATCGAAGCCCCAAGCAAAGCCGGTTGACAGTCCAAAAGCTAGGCAGACAATTCGGCTGTGTCGACTGCGACAGTAGGTTGTTAAACTGGTTCCTATTAACAGAGATCCAGCTAGGATCATTGGTAGAATCTCGACTACCCAGTTAAAGTCCTTGATAATCATTTCCTTTGACTGGAAAATTGAAGTTAGGACGGGAGTATCACCGAGTTCACCTAGTTGGTAGCGATTATCAAACACAGGACTTATCGGTGGACTTACTTCAAGCCAGTGATTATTCCAGTCTGTGATTGGTTTGTTGTAGCTCTGGTCGTAAGGAGGTCTTTTTTCCGCGACCGATTTGGGTTTTGGTATTTCTTGCAAAAGGGTAAGTCTGTAAAGCTCGATTTGGGCCGGACTCATTTTTTTTACGTCAAATGCAGGATTAACTATCTTGAGTCCTTGTAAATGTCGGACTGACAGTAGTGAAAATCCGATAAAGACAATCCAAAAAATCCAAAAGCTAACCTTCTTAATTTTTTCCACAATGATTCCTTTTTGAAATAAGTTCAAGTTATTGAAGTACTTTCCGCTCAGTATTAACTACTATTTTAGAAATTTGTCAACAACTTTTAAGCAAAGAAAGAACCGCTCGATAATACTGAGCGGTCTTTTAGCTTCGTTTTGACTAGTACCCGATATCTGCGCGGGAAATTTTTGTCACGGTTGCGACCTGGTTGGCAACAGCTTCTCTGAGTTCTCCTGTGCTTTTAAGTTGGAGGTCTATTGTGATAGGGAAACTGTTAACCCGTCTCTCGTATTCTTCAAGAGTTTCTCCTGGTCTGATTACGACATATTCAACTCTCTTGTATACGAGGGTGGTAGGAACTGTGGTGGTCCATTCAAGATATGACTGAAATGGAGCGGTGGCTGTAACAGAAACTTCTCCTCTGATTATTTCAGGCTTTATGATAACTGCCTCGATAGCATCTTTCCTGTTTTTGAGTGAAAAAGAGTATAAAGTTCTGGCCCCGTCTTCTTGTTTGTACCAAGCTTCGCCAGCGTTTGGTGTATAGATTATGTTATTGGTTGTAGTAGTTAGAGAGAAAATGATTATTGCTAACTGACAAAAATATTTCGCTTTCTTTCTTTTTATGTACCCTAGCAACCCTAGTGATGAGATGCTTGTGACTATAGACATTAAAAACATGTCAGGAAATATGTCAATTTTTACACCAAATACTTTAATTGTTGTGAATAAATATATGATTGTGGAAGTTAAATAGATTACAACAATAAATTGTAAAACTGAAAAAACTTCCTCGTAATAATTGTAGAATACAACCGATACTAATAATATGAGTAGGGCTACAAAATCAATGATGGCCCACGTACTAGACAGAGATTCAAAGCTGTAGAACATTAGTCCCAACGGCAGTATCGTAAGGACTGTTGTTGCTCTGAATAGTCCGTTGATTTTGAAGGAACTGATAAAATCTTTTGCATATCCATTCATCGAGAACTCCTTTTGGTTTGGGTGGTACAGGATTGTAAGTTCAATCTAGAGACTTACTGGAACTTTGCTCGTAGTATAGTGCTAATTTTTATTAAATATGTCAACCAACTTTAATGATGATGAGGCTGTAATTGGGATAGAATGATATGTCTAGGTAAGATTCTCACCTAGAGCAAATTGATGGACGCTGGTACAATGTTGAGTATGTTTTATGTTATTGGACTTGGAAATCCGGGAGAGAAGTACGCTAACACTCGACACAATATTGGGTGGTTGGCTTTGGATTATGTTAGGGGGCAAAATAGCTTTTCAGAGTTGGTGGATAGTCGACAGTATAGTGGTCGGGTGGCAGAGGGAGGGGTGGCTGGCAGACCGGCCACTGTGTTGTATCCAGACACTTTTATGAACAATTCTGGTAGCGCGGTAGTGAAGATGGTGCCGAGAGACGAGATTGATAATTTAATTGTTGTCCATGATGATATCGCTCTGCCTTTTGGTGAAGTAAGATTAGGAAAAGGGCGGGGAGATGGGGGACACAACGGTATTAAATCTATTATCGAAAAACTAGGTTCTAAGGACTTTGTACGTATTCGAATCGGGATTGCGCCGACTGGTTTGTTTACGGGTAAGGTAAAACGGCCCGCCGGAGGCGGGCCGTTGGAGCGTTTTGTGTTAAAGCGATTGTCGAGCAAGGAAGTAAATAAACTCGAAGACACCTATCTGAAAGTAGACGAAGCATTGTCGGTGATAGTGAAAGAGGGGGTTGAGATGGCGATGAATCGGTTTAACTAACAAAAAGATCAGCCTGAAGGCTGATCTTTTTGTTAGTGTAAAGTAGTAATTTACTTTGTTGCTTCGTTTCCTTCTTTGTAAGAAAGAGTCATTTTCTGTTCGTTTGGTTCAAAGAGGGTAATCTTGAACTTGTAGACACTGCCGAGAGACAGAGCAGCCTTAAGCTTTTCTTCTGTTTCAAATTCTGAAACGTGTACTAAACCAGCTACTCCTTCTTCAATAGATGCCAAAGCGCCGTGCTTGTTGTACTTAATCACTACACCATCAACAATTTGGTCTTTCACAAATCGCTTAGCGGCAGTTGACCATGGGTTTTCTTTAAGTTGCTTGATAGAAAGAGAAATTTTGTCATCTTTCACTTCAATTACCTTAACGTCAACCTCGTCACCAACCTTGTACATTGCTTTGGTGTCTTCAACTAAGCCCCAATCTAGTTCAGAAATGTGTACCAAACCTTCAAGACCCGGTTCAAGTTTTACAAAGACTCCGAAGTCTACTGCGCCGGTTACTTCACCCTTAACAATATTTCCAACGTCGTATTTGTTTACCTTCTCTTCTTTTTCCTCTTTTTCTTGTAGCCCCTTTTCAGAGAAGATTAGTTTATGCTCCTTAGGATCAGCTGTAATCATTACTACTGACAAATGCTTGCCGATAAGTTCGTTGAGAGCAGTGAGGATTTTGTCCTTGTCGCCATCTGATACACGGGGGTAGTTTTCTGATGAGAGTTGTGAAGCTGGTAGGAAACCAGGAATTCCTTGCCATTCGATAATAAGTCCGCCTTTATTGGCTTCCTTAACTTCAAGACTAAGAATAGTTCCTTTCTTAACGGCTGATTCTGCATCAGCCCAGATGAGAGCTTGTCTAGCTTCCTTAAGTGAAAGTTCGATGTAGCCATCTTCGTTTTCTGGCATTACTACCTTTGAAGCGATGGTGTCACCAGGGTGAACTTTTCGCAGGATGTCCCGTGCGTTCATGTATTCACGTCCGTAAATGATACCTGTTCCGAAAGGTTGGATATCAATATAAACTCTCGCTCGGCCAATCGCTGAGACAGTTCCTTCTACTACTTCTCCTTCTACTGGAGGTACTGGGCTGTCGGCCAAATACTTGTCCATAACACCAGTAGCTGTTGGTTCAACAGCTACGTCCTTAGACTTAGTTAGTCCAAACATATTAACTTATGTGTTTATTCCGACGACACGCGTCTGCGTAACCATTTCGCGAGGTTGGACGAAAATCTTCCTGAGAAGATTTTCGTCCAACCGGCCGTAGTCCGTGAACGCAGGGTTAAACGTGTGTCGCTAGAACTGATAAATACCTAAAAGGTAGGGGAAATATAGTATAAAAAGGATTATTTGTCGAGCATTCTAATTGTGGGAGAGGGAGATTTCCGTTATCATAAATTTTGAGCACGCTCCGACGAATACTGACTTCATTAAGTACGCGATCCCCGTGAACGCTTAAAATTTATAACAACCGAAAATTCAATGAAAGTGTAAAAAGTAATAATAGTATGGATTTAGTAATAAGATATAAAAAAGACCCGCACACGTGAGTGTTTGGGTCTTGGTGGGGCGAAGAGAAGCTTTGCCCCGAGGGTTGGCTAGAAGCCGTGTCTCCGATAGAGCTCCTTGAGTCCAGCCTCTTAGAGCCGCTCGAATTCCCGCTCCCATTGGTCGATGACCAATTGAGGGGTCTCGCGGAAGTGACGGATGGTCGCATGGCGCTCTTCATGGCGCGGGCTAGCTACTGCCCTCCAGCCTTGTTGATGCTTGCGGCCATTACTCCGCCGCCCAGGACCTTTCCGAGACCACTTCCTGTCGTTCTGGAAGAGTCCTACCTCGTGAGTGTTGCGCTGGATGTTCGGAGCCTCGAAAGGTATCCTGACAGGAGTCGTTGTGACAACCTGCGTCAGGTTCTGGCGCGACTTGCGTCGGCGTGCAGGTTTGGTGACGGCCGGTGCGACATTGCGGTCGATGTGAGAATAACCTCCTTTCTCCAATTTGGCGATAACGTCACCGTACTGGCTTTGGGCCCACATCTCGACACTGAAGTAGTCGTTTGGTGGGAGAGTAATCGGTTGAGCGGCTGCGGACATTATTTCTCCTTTGTTGTTGTAGAACAGGGTGTGCAATATTTGAATTATTATACACGAAAATGTGAGAAAGTCAATGGTATGTGTGGGGTTTTGTATGGTTAATCAAGCTTGCTTGATTAACTTTTAATATAAAAAGTAAAGACCCGGTGGCTGTTATGTCAGCTGAACCGGGTCATCGAGGGAACTTAGCTACGGCCAATTCATCTTTTACCTCCTTTTGTGGTTGTTCATCCCGACCACTATGATCGGGCACCATTTATTGTCTAGCGCCGGTGACAGCGCTTATTCGGATCGGTTGAAGAACATGGCTGGGGGCTCCCAGGGTTGTGCGCAACGTGCGCTTCATTGTAGGGCCTCCCTCAGGGCGCTGAGGGAGGGCTTTTGTGCTGGTGTCGCGACCGCCGACGAAGATGAAGCATCGTGGCAAGCGACCGGCCAGCTAGGTCGATGGCTGATGGCTCAAGAGCCATCGACCTCGAGTTCCATCCCAATTTATCTTGACAGCGCCGGGATTGGAAAGGGAGGCGCCACCAGTCAGTACTTATCCAACATGACGGGGATCTCCCAGTAAACGGCCATTGCTCAGGCATAGGGGGCGGACCTCTCATTTGTGCCGCCGCCTCTTGAGCGTTTGAAATCCTTCTCCTTAATAAGAAGGGGCTTTTCTTGGATTTGAAGCCGTGCTGCGTTCGCCTACCAAGAGGAAGCGAACTAGTGGCCGGCGATCATCGAGATTTAGATTTTGGTCGACGTTTGGTGTCGCATTTTCCCCTCCTTTTAGTTTGTATCTGCTTACCAATCCAAATGATCGGGCTTGCAGAGGTGATCATTGTGGGTTGTGTTCGAAGCCTGCTATAGACGGGCGGGCAGCGCGCAAATGCACAAAAGCAAATCGCGATGTCCGGCTGAGCAAACGGCGGCAGTATGATCTGGCGCCAACTTCGAACGGTTGTGGTCCAGCGCACCCAAACGGGCGAGCGCTACATGCGGCCTCGGCGGCGCGCTGGACTAGTTCGGACATGGGAGGCATGTCCACCTTTTTTGGAGCGGCAAGTCCATCTGCGCCATCTGATTCAAGATCAGTACGGGGCGAAGCGGAACTCGTAAGGTATTGGCGAAAATTTCTCCTTTACCTCTCTCCTCAGCCTAAGTTCGACGTCAGGTCGCGCAGAGCAATCGCAATGAATCGCGAAGCCAAATCGGGCGGCCTGAATCATTTCGAACTCAAAGCCTCTATATACTAGCATATATAAAATATTTGTCAAGCCTTTTTGAGGGGTTTTATATAGAGACTGGTCTAAGGTTCGAAATTCATAGTATTCCGAACCCTAAATGGTTATTATTTTCAGCTTCTAGAATTATGGGAAGTTTTGGTTGTTTGGGGTTTGGGGCCGGAACGCTTCGCGTTCCGGCCGGTTTGTCGTATACTGTACGCACTATGGTTATTTCATATCACGGCGGTCAATGTCTCAAATTAACTTTTGGTGGCACGACCATAGCCTTCAATCCAATTGCAAAGCAGTCAAAATTAGAGTCAGTTAAATTTGGCGCCGATGTGGCCTTCGTCACTATGTGGCACCCAGATTTTAATGGTGTCGAACAAGTAGCCCATGGTTCAAAACAACCTTTTGTGGTTGACGGTCCAGGCGAATACGAGATTGGTCAGGTGACCGCTCGTGGTTTTGGCGTCAAAACTATTTACGATAAACAAGATCATTACAACACTATTTACCAAGTTCATCTCGAGGATACGAATATCATCTTTCTCGGTGCCTTGAATGATCCAGAAATAGACCCAAAGATTCTAGGTGAGTTTGGTGATATAGACATTTTGTTTCTACCAATTGGTGGCGGAGACATCCTAGAAGTGCCTCAAGCTTCCAAGTTGGCTGTTAAACTTGAAGCTAAGCTTATTATTCCAATGCAGTATGACGCCGCCGCTCTCAAAACCTTTCTCAAAGAAGAGAGTATAGAAGGTCTAAAACCAGTTGATAAACTAACCCTAAAGAAAAAAGACGTTAGTGCCATGTCCGGCGAAGTGGTAATTTTGAAGGTTTAGTTACATTATGATTCGTAAGACGATTACAAAAATCAGACAACAGCCAAAACATGTTCGGGATAAATTTGCCCTTGGTTTAGCAGGGACATTTACTGCTTTAATTTTTGCTTTTTGGCTTTACGGTGTACCCGGTCGGATGGCTGAGATAGACAGTAGGGTTAATCCAGATGAACCAGGTTTAATGTCTCAGTTTATGGATAAGCTTGGTAAACAAGTGTCCTCAATACCAGAAGCAGCGCCAGATAAGTCAAAAGAAGAATCCGACATCGAAGCGCAACTAGAAGCACAGGCACAAGCTTATCGTGCAAGTTCAGCTGATTATCAAGTCGCTGCCACCACTTCAACCACCTCTTTTGTAAACAATGAATCAGATAGCGTATCAACCACTACTACTATTAGTACGGCAACAAAACCTGATTCTGGTGTTGAGCAAAGAGAAGTACGTATTATCACTACTAGACCAACTTCTAGCTCAAGTACACTACCAAATCTGTAAATGTGTTATACTTGCGCGTAATTTAACTTAATAATTTCTGAATAGCTTGTTTGTATGCCGAAAAAGTCACCAGCCCAGGAATCAATCGACCCAAGAAAAGGAATCGTAATGCAAAGTATTGCAGGCGAAATGGAGACAGCGTATCTCGATTATGCGATGTCTGTTATTACGCAACGGGCTTTGCCTGATGTGCGAGATGGTTTAAAACCGGTTCACCGTCGTATTTTATACTCAATGCGTCTAAACGGATTGACCTCTACAGCAAAGTTCAAGAAATCGGCGACTGTAGTAGGAGACGTTCTTGGTAGTTTTCACCCTCATGGAGACTCGGCTGTGTATGAGGCAATGGTTAAGTTGGCACAGGGTTTTTCCACACGTTATCCACTGGTTTTAGGGCAGGGTAACTTCGGTTCCATCGACGGCGATAGTGCGGCGGCTTATCGTTACACTGAGGCTAAGATGTCCAAAATTTCCGAGGAAATGCTTCGTGATTTAGAGAAAGACACGGTTGACTGGCGACCAAACTTTGATGGTACTAAGAAGGAACCAACGGTATTACCAGCAGCTGCTCCTAATTTGCTTTTACTAGGTTCACTTGGTATTGCCGTTGGAATGGCAACTAATATTCCCCCACACAACCTGCGTGAGGTGGTAGCGGCCACTAATCATTTGATTGATGATCCGGAAGCATCAACTGATGACCTGCTTAAGCATGTTCAGGGTCCAGACTTTCCAGTTGGCGGAATTGCCTTTGATAAGAAAGCTATAGCTCAAGCCTATGCAAATGGACGGGGTGGTGTTGTGGTGCGCGGTGAGGCGGAAATCGTTGAAGATAAACGGGGAGCTTTCTCAATTGTGATTACTTCAATTCCGTTCCGAGTCAATAAGGCTGACATGCAAGAAAAGATTGCTAATTTGGTCCGAGAAAAAAAGATTGAAGGTATCCGAGAAATGCGGGATGAGTCAACTTCTGATATTCGAGTAGTAATTGAGTTGAAGGTTGGTGCTCAGCCACAAACAGTTTTAAATAAACTCTACAAGCACACCCAACTAGAAGATACTTTCCACTACAACATGGTAGCTTTGGTGAACGGTATTCCACAAACTTTATCTTTGAAGGGTATTTTGCAGGAATATATCAAGCACCGAGCAGAAGTGATTCGTCGTCGGACCGAGTATGATTTAGGGAAGGCTAAAGACCGCGAACATATTTTGCTTGGTCTAAAGAAAGCGCTTGATCATATCGACAAAATTATCAAGCTAATTCGTGCTTCAAAGGATGTACCGACGGCTCACGCGGCTTTAATGAAAGAGTTTAAATTCTCAGATATTCAGGCTCAAGCGATTCTTGATATGCGGTTGCAGAAGTTGGCTGGCTTGGAACGCAAGAAGATTGAAGATGAGTTAGCAATGATTCAGAAACTGATTAAAGAACTAGAAGCTATTCTGAAAAGTAAGGCTAAAATGATGAATATCGTTAAAACTGAATTACAAGAAGTGGCTGATAAGTTTGGTGACGATCGTCGGACCAAGATTGTTAAGGGAGGGGTTAAACAAATGAGTCAAGAGGACCTGATTCCAGATGACGAAAGTGTGCTGGTACTTACCAAGGGTGGCTACGTAAAACGTACAAACCCAACTGAATACAAAACCCAAAAACGTGGAGGAGTAGGGGTGGTCGACCTAAATACCAAGGAGGAGGATATGGTAACCACTTTACTTACCACGTCAGCTCACAGTGACCTACTATTCTTCACTGATGGTGGAAAAGTTTTCCAATGCAAGATGTATGAGATTCCAGAAGGAAGACGAGCCACTAAAGGTAAGTCTATTATGAACTTCCTGTCGTTAAGTTCTGAAGAAAAGATAACTTCTGTGCTGGCTGTTCGGAAAGAAGATTGGGCTGGTGATTGGTCACTTATGATGGTTACTAAAGATGGTGTGGCTAAGAAGAGTGACGCAGCTTCATTTAAAGATGTGCGTCGTAGTGGTTTGATTGCGATTACTTTGCGAGAAGGTGACTCACTCATAGCAGCGCAGTTTGTTGGTAAGGGTGATGAGGTGTCTCTAATTACGCAAAAAGGTCAGGCAATCCGATTTAAGGAGACTGATATTAGACAAATGGGGCGAACAGCGGCCGGAGTAACTGGTATGAAGTTGGTTAAGGGTGACATTATTGTGTCGGCTGAGGTTCTAAAATCAGGCGATAAAGATAGGGAGGTGTTGATTGTGACTGAGCTTGGTTATGGTAAATCGACTCCAGCTAAGGAGTATAAGACCCAAAAGCGTGGTGGTTCTGGTATTAAGACAGCTAAAGTAACTAGTAAGACTGGAAAAATCGTTCGTGGTTTGATTGTAACTGGGGAAGAGCGTATGGAAGGAGAGTTGGTGATTATGAGCAAGAAGGGTCAAGTGATTAAGTTGCCACTTAAGGATGTCCCAACCCTCGGTCGTCAAACTCAAGGAGTGCGAGTGATGAAGATGCGCGCTGGTGACGAGATCGCTAGTGTTGTATTTGTTTAATGAGCAAAGGAGCCGTCGGCGACTATTGCGAATTTATACAGGCGCTTCAGCAGATTCGACCTACCGAGGGAGAATATGCTGGTAGCGAGCTGTAAATGAACCAGCTATACCAATGGTCCCAGATATTTCCCTAGGGCAAATTCCTGGACGTAAACGAGTAAAGACTGAAAAGCAGATTGTTGGAAAATAATGACTGAAAGGAATGTATCTCTGTATGCATAGCTCAGACCTACCGAGGGAGAATATGCTGGTAGCGAGCTGTAAATGAACCAGCTATACCAATGGTCCCAGATATTTCCCTAGGGCAAATTCCTGGACGTAAACGAGTAAAGACTGAAAAGCAGATTGTTGGAAAATAATGACTGAAAGGAATGTATCTCTGTATGCATAGCTCAGACCTACCGAGGGAGAATATGCTGGTAGCGAGCTGTAAATGAACCAGCTATACCAATGGTCCCAGATATTTCCCTAGGGCAAATTCCTGGACGTAAAGTGTAGAAGAAAAGTGGGGTGGCTTCCGGAGGAAGCCACCCCACTTTTCACATCCCTACCAAAATCTCTCTCTCAACCATGTATAATACTTACATATGAATACACCAATTGGCGGGCGGTTTGTTATACCGGAAGTGGTAGCTTCGCATTTTCACATTAAGGAAGGCGACACCGTGGCCGATTTCGGTGCTGGTAGTGGCTTTTTTATGAAAACACTATCTAATGCTGTCGGTGAGTCGGGTAGAGTTTATGTCTGTGAAATCCAAAAAGCGCTAGTAGAAAAATTAGGTGAACAGTCCCGTGCTCAAGGCCTGCATAATATTTACCCTATTTGGTGTGATCTCGAAGAGCCGGAAGGAATCAAGATAAGTACTGGCGAACTTGATGTGGCAGTACTAGTCAATACTTTATTTTTAATCGAAGATAAAGAGGCTTCAATTAAAGAAATGTCCAGAACCTTAAGATCTGGGGGTAATTTCTTTGTTGTTGATTGGACCGAATCCTTTGCTGGTATGGGTCCTCAGCCTGGTCACGTCATGTCTTCTTCTGAAGTGACAGCTTTGTTTGAATCAAACGGCTTCGTCTTCGAGCGCGAGTACCCGGCTGGTGATCATCATTACGGGTTAGCCTTTCGTAAAGCTTAAATATGAAACTCCGACCCTTTGAACTATCCTTAGTTATAATTTTTATCGCTTTATTTATTGGTGCCTTGTCTTTGTTGGCTTTATTTAAAGGTGGTGGAGGTGAACCAGCGACTATCAACGCTCCGGTGACAATCTGGGGAACAATGCCAGCTGATGGTGTGAATGACGCTATACGCTTATTGTCTGAGCAAGACGAATCGTATCGTATCGTAACGTATAAGTATTTTAGTCCTGAAGAGTTTGATAACGTTTTTGTAAATGCTTTGGCAGACAAGACAGGTCCAGATTTAGTGCTTTTATCTCATGAAAAACTTGTAGAAATGCGTAGACGCATTCAGCCTATTCCTTACTTTGGTTCTGCAGAATTTGTCTTTCCAAGAAATAATATTAATGAATTTTATCTTGATGGAACAAAAATATTTGCTCTATCAGATGGAATGTATGGTTACCCAATCGCTGTTGACCCCCTAATGATGTATTGGAATAAAAACACTCTTTCAGATGTGGGATATTTAGAGCCACCGCGTACTTGGGAATCCTTAGTAAACACATATTTCCCAACTTTGATTCAGCGTGATTCAGACCGTACTGTCAGAAAAAGTGTGGTTGCGATGGGTGAATACAGTAACGTTAGAAACGCTTTTGGAGTCATTTCAGCTTTAATGATGCAAAACGGCTCAAAGCTAGTGTTTGAAGATAGTAAAGGTTTCTATTCAGTTCAACTACAACTGTCTTTAGGAGCAAGTGGTGACCCGCTCAGTACTGCAGCAGATTTCTTTACTCGGTTCAGTAAACCTAATAACACTTTATATTCATGGAATCGGTCTTTTACAGAAGATAGAGCTAGGTTCACCTCTGAAGATTTAGCATTGTATTTTGGTTATGGTAGCGAAGGCAGGCAGATTGAAAAAATAAACCCTAATTTGAGCTTTGACATTGCAGAAATACCGCAGAACGATACCGGAGCGACTCGTAGAACATATGGGCGATTTTATGCGCTCTCAATGCTAAAATCTACCGATAATATAGCCGGTGCAACTGAAGTGTTAAAAAAGCTTGGTAGTGTTGAGGTGGCAAATCAGATAGCAATATACAATAATATGGTTCCGGTGTTTAGAAATTATGTCACTCAAGGTAGCAATGACATTTTTGGGAGAAAAACCTATCAGTCAGCCGTGTATACTTTTGGTTGGTTGAACCCAGATTTAGAAGCTACTAACCAAATATTTACAACTATGACCAAAGATATTAATGAAAATCGTCGAGACTTGTCATCGGCTGTGACGGATGTGTCTGGTAGGTTAACAGAGAAGTATTAGCACATAATAAATTTTAATCATGAAAAAAATATTTAATAATTTACACACGGTCGCTTTAAATATGGTCGTGTTTACTTTGTTGGTTTTTCCGCAGTTAGCAAATGCTCAAATTAGTTACTCTTTCAAAAACCCACTAGCGTTCAATAGTATTGAAGACTTTTTGGTGGCTATATTGAATGTAATAATTGTCATTGCTATTCCAATTGTAGTTTTCTTTATTATCTATTCTGGATTCAAGTATGTGGTGGCAAGAGGGAATCCAGCCCAGATACAAGAAGCTTCACAAGCGCTCACTTACGCTATTATCGGTGGGGTTCTAATTATCGGAGCAGTAGCTATTTCGAAAATAATCTCTAATTTAGTAACAGCTTTTGCAGCGCCTTAGATTAACTTATGACACCAACAACACCAACAACCTTTGCAGATTTAGTGAATTACATTATAGATTTTATTGATATCTTAATTCCAGCTTTATTTGGAGTTTTGTTTCTTTATCTAATCTGGAAAATGTTTGATTCTTGGGTGATAAATGCTGGTGAAGAGACAAAACGTGAAGAGGGTAAAAAATACGCTACTGCAGCAGTAATTGTTTTTGTATTAATGATCAGCGCCTGGGGGATTGTGATAATGATCCAGCAAACTTTCTTACGGTAAGGTCTTACCCCTTTACAAAACATGAATTTAGTGTATAATAGGGAAACTTATCCATATACGTAAAAATATAGTTTTACACACTAAGTGAATAAGTTACATTGTTGGACTAAGTTAGTAGTCTATAATTAAGGGAACGTTATAACGTTATTAATTTTATAAAAAAATACGTATGAAAAAAATTGGTTATTTTATAGGAAGTTCAGTTTTGTTGGTTTTGCCAGCTTTGGTATCAGCTCAAGGTGGAGGAACCGCTGGTAGTGGTTTTGATCCAGCAAACAATGTGATGAAAACTTATCTGACTAACATCCTGACCTTTGTTAATGGAACAGTCATTCCATTTATTATCGGTATTGGTTTCTTGGTATTTGTTTGGGGAATGTTCCAGTACTTTATTGCTGGTGGCGCCAACGACGAAAAGAAAGAAGCAGGAAAGAGTTTGATGATTTACTCAATTCTCGGCTTTGTTTTGATTATTGTCTTCTGGGGAATCATCAACCTTGTCTCAACTTTCTTTGGTCTAAGTGGTGAGGTTATTGATCCAACTATCGTGCCTAAGACTAATCTAATTCCTTAATTTCGGTTACAGAATTACAAAAAAGCCGCTTACGCGGCTTTTTTTGGTGCCTAAAATCGTGGGATAACTTATCGAGGGAGAATTAGTATTTGTGATAATATTTTCATATGTCACCACAACAAATGGCTGTAGCAGAAGCAGCTAAGTTTGTCGAAAAGTTGAATGATATCATCATCTTTCCTTTAATAGCTCTTCTTAGCGCAGTTGCTTTTTTGATTTTTTTATATGGTTGTGCTCAATATTTCATGAATGCCACCAATGAAACTGCTCGTCAGGAAGGTGTTAAGCATATTACTTTTGGGATTATCGGTTTAGTTATCATGATTTCTGCTTATGCGATACTATCTATCTTTGTAGCAACATTTGCGCTTGATTTGCAACTTGAGTGTGCTAGAGATCCAAACTTTAGCCCAGCTTGTGCTACTGCTTTCACTATTCCTTAAGGTTTAATTAGAGGATTAATTTAGTTGGTTATTGCTACTAACATAGAAATAGATGTAAAAAAAGAACCCTGCCGAAGCAAGGGTTCTTGGTGGTCAATTGACCTAATAAAGAACGGTTGAAGGAGTTGGTCTATTGGGGGATTGACCGTATGATGATGTTGACGGTTTCCACTCCCATTCTTTTCAGTTCCTCGTTGTTTACGACGAACCGCACCATCCCAGCTTGCGTACTACTGGCCACTAAAAGCTGGCTAGCGTATCGGCCAGTATAGATTTCCGGGTTGCGTTCCTTGTCTTCCTTTCGGAAATCCACCATCAGCTTGTACCCTGTTTCAACTGGACGCTGGGTAAAATACCGTGAGTCTTTGTTGATAGATATGCATTTGGCGGCGATCCCAACGTCAGTGTCGGTGTGGTTGAGGTCCTGAATCAGCCTGCACCGGTTTGGCGTTTGGGTGTTAGTGCTCGTGATTGCCTCGGTGGTGCCTGTACACTTGCTGACAATCATGACTACCACTGCCATTGTACAGATTATTGACACAGAAATGGGCGAAAGCACAAGGATGTCGAAGAGGTTGAAGTCCGTGGAACTACCCCCCTTCTTTTCCCGTAGAAAGAAAAACCATACCAGTCCTAGGAGTGGGAAAATTACCCACATCCAGTCCATGATTTCTTCTGCTGCTACCCCCAGTACTTTGTTGCTGTTCGTGGTCGTTGCCAACCACGTTGCTACTGGCTCCTTCAGGTCTTGCCAGAAGTAACCAATGGCCACAATCACCCCAAAAAACAGGGGTGACTTCAACCAGGAGAATTTACGACTCAGCGCGAAGGCTAGAAGCACCCCCACACCGATTACCCAGTAGGTTGTTTTTCCGGCCGACTGGTTGGATACCGAAGAGAAGGTGTTTCGTAGATCTCCCCAATAGGTGAAGAGTGCAATAGCGAAGGCCGAGAACAGCAACGCTATTACGGCTGGATGTTGCAAGAACACTGTCAGACCAGAACCCCCTTTCGAAGGTTTGGTCGAAGTGGTTCCACTGGATGCGCCTCCTTTTGAGCGCATAGTTGCATACGTGAACATTAATATGGCTGCTATGATCACGATGCTAAATATGGCAATGAGCAGCCCCACCACCAGTTCTGTGAGACCAATTTCTGTTCCAAAAACTGTCATACTAATCTCCTTTTCTTGGCTGTGGGTTTGCAATCACTCCGGCAGTATTACCGACGATTACCGTTCCTCCAGATTTGCCAGCTGCTTCTGCTTGGCGGACTTGGCCATCGATACGAGCCACCTCCAATCCAATTGTTGGGTCACCAGCCGCAATGGCCTGGTTTGACTTCTCGATGGCATAAGCATCACCATCTGCCCGTCTCATGCGTGCTTCACGGTCTATTTCTGCTCGCGCTACTTCACCGAGACGAAGTTCGTCTTCTTTGTTTCTGACTGACCGGTCGGGTATACTTAGTGCATTAGGTGCAAAATGCAGACCCATAGCGTATATTGGTCCTCCTTTGTCTGCATCTGCAAGCGCTTCCAGTCCGGGTTGAATCTTTTCCGTTAGTAGGGTTTCACCGGTTGAAGCAATGATTTCCTGAACGGTAATCTTGTTGGTGACTTCATTTACGAAGCTAGGAATCCTGGCAAACAGCCTTGAAATCCAATTGTTGTCACTTCTGAATGCAATTTTGTACACATTGACCACCCTCATGATCTCGCTTATGACCATCTTCACCGGAATCATATTTTTGGTGTCGAGAGAGTCCATAGGAACGAAGACCTGAAAGTCGAATACTCTGTAGTGGTTGCTATAGTCCAGCCTCCTTTTGAGATTAAATTCTCCTGCGGACGTTTTTGCTTCCTCGAAGTACTCCATTGGATAAATCCGCAGAGTCACAATTGGCCAAATACCAACGAAGACGAGTCCTAACCATTTGTGTGTCGCCGCTTCCCAGAGACGCCATGCCGTTTGGTATGGGCCAAAAAAGATTGTCTTCCAGTTAAACCATCTGTACTCAGAAAGCGGATCACTATCCTTTTTACCAGGGGGTGTATCGATGACGTCCCAATATTTTTCGTTGCGTTTTAACAGTGGTTCGTGATGACCTCTGAAACTAAGTCCAGGTGCTTGCATGAACGCTGTTAGGAAGGTTTGGCCGATAATTTTAACCATCGCTCTACCGTCTTCGATTTTGGTAAAGATGCCAAAATTGTCAGGTTTGTATGAAGGCAGAGAACCGTCGATTTTTTTGGCGTCGTAATCATCAGGCCGAAAACGATTCGGGCTGATAATCAGGTGGCCGGTAAAGCTAGCGATGACGCTAATTGAGAATAGAATTGTCCAAAAGAGGACGGGACCGATTACCAGAATTAGTAGCAGAGGTGCTATTGATTTCATGGTGAAGGCAGCTAAGACAATAGCGATAATCCACAGCACAGCACAAGCTTTGAGAGCAATGCTGTTTATGATGTGAAAAAATTTCTTCACGTTACTCATTTCGTTTTCTCCTTCAGGTTCTGTTTCTTCTAGGGGCTTCACTTTCTTGTTCTTTATGAACTTGAACGAAAAGTAGCCCCCTACCACCAACCCGATGAGGCTGATGGTCCAGAATGTGCCGTTTATGGCCTCCAGAATGATCGCCGCGGAGGCGATCGCTAGTGTTGTAATGACCGCGAATGTTCTGACCGTACTGTTTTTCAGCACGTCAGAAGCACCTTTCCCTAAGGTTGCGGACAGCCTTTTGTTAAAGGCTTCCAGCCAAATCAGTACCTTGTTCATTTTTTACTCCTTCAATTGTCAAAGCGACCAAAGGTCGCAAACTTTCGGACAAAGATATTGTCCTTCCTACCCACTATAATAGCATAATTTGGACTAAAAGTCAATGTTGGGTTGTTATATTTAGGGTTTGAAAATAAGGGTATTTTAGGGGTGGGGGAGGAGGGGAGGGGTAGGGTGGTTGCGAAGCAACCACCCAGTAAGGTATGATTTCTAGCATGAAAAAATCTAATGTTCGTGATATGCGTAGTGCGACCGAGAAGCGACGTGACGCGGCTGCTGATAGGCGACCGCGCGTGACGCTATCTTTTTACCGCTATGTGCAGATTGCAGACCCAAAAGAGTTTCAAGAACGACTCCTTAACCAATGGAATAAGTTTGACTGTATGGGTCGAATTTACGTCGCTAAAGAGGGCATTAATGCTCAAATGAACGTTCCTAAGGAAAATTGGGAGCAGTTTGATGCTTGGGTGCAGGCGCAACCAGAATTGATAGGTATTCCTTATAAGATTGCTGTGGAAGAAGGTAAAATGCCGTCATTTTTTAAACTGATTGTTAAGGTAAAAGATAAGATTGTGGCTGACGGTTTAGATGACGAATCATTCGATGTGACCAACACTGGCCAGTATCTCACTGCCGCTGAAATGAACGATTATGTAAACGACCCTGAAGCAGTGATAGTTGATATGCGGAATGCTTACGAGAGTGAAGTTGGTCATTTTGAAGGTGCAATTACCCCAAACGTCGAGACATTTCGTGATGAGTTAAAAAAGACTCCAGACCTGCTTAAGATCCATAAAAACAAGAAAATTGCCCTTTACTGTACCGGCGGTATTCGTTGTGAAAAAGCTAGTGCTTGGCTTAAACATAATGGTTTTAAAGACGTTAGACACCTTAAAGGAGGAATTATTGACTATGCTCATCAAGTAGCAGAGCAGGGTTTACAAAACAAATTCAAAGGTAAAAACTTCGTCTTCGATGAGCGGCTTGGGGAAAGGGTTAGTGAAGAAATAATTTCTAAGTGTCACTTATGCAAGTCGACTCCAAGCGATACTCACTACCACTGCAAAAACCAAATCTGTCACACTTTGTTTATAGGTTGCGATAGTTGTATTGAGAAAAAACAAGGTTACTGTTCTTGGGTTTGTTTGCAAGTCGATAAGGTTCCAGCTGAATACAAAAAACCTCTGGCTCGCTACTACAATCAATACATTCGCAAACGTCTGCCTTTTAAGAAAACACGTTTGCAAACTCAATAAATTCCGCGATTATTAATCAGGCTGTTGTCAATAACTGTTATTTTGCATGCGTGATAGTATACCCTCATTACTAAAGCTTAACTGACTCGCTGTATGGTCCGGACTCTGATATTGTTTTCGACTTTTTTATCGGCTGCGCTTTTGTTTGTGGTCCAACCGCTATACGCTAAGTATCTCTTACCTTACTTTGGAGGAACATCTTCAGTGTGGACGATTTCAGTGTTTTTTTACTCCACTACGCTTTTGTTGGGTTATGTTTACGCTTCTTTGTTGACGAGTTGGCCATCAAAGGTATCTCGGCTATTTCATAGCGGATTTTTTGTTCTTTGTGGTTCGTTGCTATTAACTAGGTGGATGACTGCCGGCTCACCGTTGCTGGTCGATACAGTGTCGAATCAGTCGCCAGCTTTTTCAGTATTATTAACACTTTTGTTTGGGGTTGGTTTGCCGGTAGTTTTGTTGGCTAGTACTTCAGTCATTACTCAATATTTGTATGCTCGTCTGACAGATAAGGAGCCCTATTCACTTTATGCTTTGTCAAATGTTGGTTCCTTGCTTGGTTTGATAGCTTATCCGTTTATTTTTGAGTTATATACATCATTAATCTGGCAAGCAGCCTGGTGGACAATCGGTTTCATTATTTTCTTCATGATGCTATTAATTGCATGGAAACAAGTGGAGATGTTAAAGACTAAAGTAGTCGCTCCAGCGCATAAGTTTATTGATTTTGCCCTTAATAATCGGTGGCGGATTGTATTTATGGCAGCTATTCCAACTTTCATGCTGGCTTCTTTGACTGAGTTTTTAAGCAAAGGAATTGCCTCGTTTCCGTTATTGTGGGTGATTCCTTTGATGTTGTATCTAGTCTCGTTCATTATTGCTTTTGGTAATCGGGCATCATTCACTCCTAAGATACCATTTGGTTTCTGGGCTTTGATTTCTACTGCTTCAGTATTTTTTGTATTCCCAATAATCAGTCAGGGGGTAACTAGTTATTGGGTTGGTTTTGTGATAATAATGTTTTCTTTTTTAGTTATTTGTACCTATTTTCATCATCAGGTGTATAAGCTAAGGCCTGATGTTAGTGATCTTGGTTCGTTTTATGTGTATATGACTCTGGGAGGAGCTTTGGGTTCTGGTGTGGTTGGGATCATATTACCGTTATTATTGAATGATCAAATCGAAATTTTTTACGCTTTCTCTCTATTAGTATTATATTTTTCTTACAATTACATCGGCTGGCTACCTCAAAGGGTGCCAAAGCTTTTTAAGGTTAGTATCCAGTGGATGATTTTTGTGTTGGCTTTTGTTTTAGTTCTTTCTAGTTTACCTTCTAGTAGAACGGTTGTTACTGACAGGAATTTTTATGGGACTTTAAAAGTAGTTGATTCAGTTAAAAAGGTTGATGGTGAAAAAATTTCTGTGCGGATTATTGCCAATGGACACACAAATCACGGCTTTCAGGCTCTTGATGAACGTTACGAATACAAAGCGGCTAGTTACTATGGTCCAAACTCTGGTATTGATATTGCTATTAAAAGTTTTGTTGACAGAGGGATTTCCCCTAAGGTTAATGTGGTTGGTTTGGGAGCAGGAATGATGAATGCGTATTGTGGTGATGTAGAGTTGATTTCATATTTGGAAATTAACCCAGCAGTAGAGAGGTTGGCGCGTGAATATTTCACCTATTTAGAAATGTGTCCAGATAAAAATACAGTGACCATTGGTGATGGACGGCTCTTATTGGAAAAAGAAGTTCAGCGGGGCGAGGTTACTTATGATGTGATAATGATGGATGCTTTCACTGATGATGCGATTCCTGTTCATTTATTAACCAAAGAGGCATTTAATCGTGCTTATAAGCCTCTGTTATCAGAGGATGGTGTTATGGCTTTTCATATTTCAAACCGCTACTTAAATCTATTCCCGCCGATTGTTGGTATGGCTAGAGATAGTGGATATGAAGCCGTTACTGTATCTTCAAAACCAGATGGAACAAATGAAATGTATTTACCAACGGTCTGGGTGCTAGTTACTAGTCCTCTAAATGCTGAGAGAATATTAAGCACTTATCCAAATTCACATCGCTATGAAGGAAAAGTGATAGTGTGGACTGATTATAAAAATAGCGTTATGTCTTCGCTTTCGTCGAAGGGAAGTTGGTTGGAGTAAAAACCCCTGCAAGCAGGGGTTTTGGTCTTGGTAACTATAAACTTTCTAGTTGATTTCACTGAAGCATAGTAGCGGGAAACCAGCTAACAATTTTACGTCTTGGGCGAAAGTTAGAAAGGAAGGAAGTCCTGGGCTTTTGTTGCAGATACAAGATGCAGTGTTACAGCAATGATTGCTCACTTCTTGTTCATCGCCGTCGCCATGGAACAGGACACTGAATAAGTGTTCGGGCAAATCATCACCCATTTGTGTTGCTACCGACAACAGTCCTTTTATACCAGGGTATACGGCGTGTCTGCGTTTAAGGAACCTTAAGCAGTTTTCTAGAGTCTGGTCTTGATGACTGATGAAGACACTGACGTGAAGCTGGTCTCCTGGTGATAAGCTCCTATGCTGCAGGTAGGGTAGATTATCGTCTGTTACTGGTGTGTTGTTGTAGTTTACACGCAACCAGAGGCCTGGTGGTGTCTTAGGGTCTTCTGGTACTCTGACAGTCCCTAGTGTTTGGTAGTGTTCGAAGGGTGGTATAGGTTTAGCTTTCCTTGTAAACCCACTACCAACTCTTATTATGGTCATTTTTAAACCTTTCCCTGAAAGTACTACTGGTTATAAACAGTTAACTCCATAACTAATAAAGCAAATAGTTGAGGGTTTGTAAATGTATCTAGCTGTATAATTTTCTGTATTAGGAAAAGTCCCCCAGACTTTGTTTCCCTCCGCACTGTTCAATAAAATAACCCTCCCTTTCGGGAAGGCTATTTTATTGAACAGTGCGCGGGAGAGGAATTGAATTCTACGAATTCAGTATAGGTTGTCGCTCTTTCTGTTCGCAAGCTCCAGAAAGTGCTGGCAACCTTTTCAATCCCTCCCGAAAAGTCCCCCAGACTTTTCTTCCCTCCGCACTGTACCAATAAAATAACCCTCCCTTTCGGGAAGGCTATTTTATTGAACAGTGCGCGGGAGAGGAATTGAATTCTACGAATTCAGTATAGGTTGTCGCTCTTTCTGTTCGCAAGCTCCAGAAAGTGCTGGCAACCTTTTCAATCCCTCCCGAAAAGTCCCCCAGACTTTTCTTCCCTCCGCACTGTACCAATAAAATAACCCTCCCTTTCGGGAAGGCTATTTTATTGAACAGTGCGCGGGAGAGGAATTGAATTCTACGAATTCAGTATAGGTTGTCGCTCTTTCTGTTCGCAAGCTCCAGAAAGTGCTGGCAACCTTTTCAATCCCTCCCGAAAAGTCCCCCAGACTTTTCTTCCCTCCGCACTGTACCAATAAAATAACCCTCCCTTTCGGGAAGGCTATTTTATTGAACAGTGCGCGGGAGAGGAATTGAATTCTACGAATTCAGTATAGGTTGTCGCTCTTTCTGTTCGCAAGCTCCAGAAAGTGCTGGCAACCTTTTCAATCCCTCCCGAAAAGTCCCCCAGACTTTTCTTCCCTCCGCACTGTACCAATAAAATAACCCTCCC
This sequence comes from Candidatus Nomurabacteria bacterium, assembly GCA_020632095.1. Classification (GTDB taxonomy): domain Bacteria; phylum Patescibacteriota; class Minisyncoccia; order Phycocordibacterales; family UBA918; genus OLB19. The sequence continues at coordinate 51,074 of JACKGF010000002.1, read as the reverse complement.
TTTCGGGAAGGCTATTTTATTGAACAGTGCGCGGGAGAGGAATTGAACCTCCACGGATTGCTCCACTAGTTCCTAAGACTAGCGCGTCTACCAATTTCGCCACCCGCGCAAGAGTGGTTACGGTGACGAGTATAGCAGAGTTTTTATTTCAAGGCTACTTTTTTGGGGAGGTTATCCTACTAAAGAAAGCCTTACCAAGGGTAACCCTAGGCGGAATAACCCTAGGCGGAAGTTGTCGTCACGAATCACTAAGTATATTTATGCACTTCGTGCTAAATTTACTAAGTGTTCGCCACCCCACCTCGGCTGTTTCTCGCGCTTGGAAGCGCGCTCGAAACATGCCTGCGGCTCGGACAATCGCCGTCAGTAAAGCAGTTTGCTGACTAAAACAAAATTCACCAGTCTTAAGACTGGTGAATTTTGTTTTGCGATTGTCCGCCCTCAAGGGCTCGGTTGTTACACAACCAGTGTCCCAATTGGATATTTTGTTTCGCTCTGCTCACAAAATATCTCAATCGGGCTTCGAGCCCTAAAAAAATAATCTACCAGATTATTTATTCGGCCGTACATATTTTCACTGCGTTCAAATTTGTCGTCACAAGTTACTAACTATAATTTTTCGCTTTGCTCAAATTCTAGTAAGTACTTGCGACCCTGGCTCGACAATTTTTCCTCTAGGAAAGGAGGAAAAATTATGTCTCCGCCCCGGACAACTAAAAAATAGTGCACCAGCACTATTTTTCTTAACGTTGTCCGCCCTCAAGGGCTCGAACCTTGGACCGTCTCCTTAAGAGGGAGCTGCTCTACCAACTGAGCTAAGGGCGGATATACTTATTTATGACCGAGAGTGTAACTTATTCTGGTTGTTTTCGCAATACGTTTTGTTGTTAGTGTTGCAGTGAAGTAGAAGTGTCCTCTGTTCAAGTTAATTAATACGTTGTGTAATACGTCAGAGCAAATTTTTGTTTTTTTATCTTTTCTTTCTCCATGGATGATCAGGTGCCGGCTTGTGTGCGGTACTCTTTCGCTCCAAGACAGTCGGTGGTCGGCGTACCTGTTTCGGTTTGTTCGGTAATTCTTGATATATCAGATACACTTCTTTGTTTCGTGTGTGACGGATGTGTATGGAGTTATCGAGCCACTCTTCCATAATCACCTCATCTTTTTTGTATACCGTAGTCGGTTGATTGTTAAGAAGCTGAAACCATCGTCCATTCCATTGAATAGTGAAGTCGTTCTTAACGATGCGGCGATAGTGTTTGGAGAATATGGACGAGAGTTTCTTTTTGAGAATGTCTGTCAGTGGCCGATGAGCGTCTCTGGGGTCACGTGGAGTTCTGCCAAACGTTCCGTTGTGCTTGGGGAGATAGGTGTGTTCGAGAAAGTCATTCATCTCGTCTTGGTTCTTCTTCTTTGCCAGACGAAGTTCCTTCACGAGCCTGTCCTGATGTGTGCGAAAGCCCCTTTCGACACGACCTTTTGCTTCTGGTGAGTGGGCAGTGATAATCTTGATGTCCAATGTTTCCATGGCTCGCTCAAACTGTGTCATGAAGTGAATGTTATCCTGTGCGCTTTTATGATTGACCTTGTATGTGCTGAATTTGTCTAGGTATATGGCCCGTGGACGCCCGTGGCGCTCGATATACTTCCACCAGAAGCGAAAGGTGGGCACGATACCTTCATGATCGTCAAATACGGCTTTCGTAACAATACTCGTTGCGTCGTCGATGGCTTTGAGAAGGCACTCCTCCTCACCGTCTTCGTTCCAGTCATGGTAGCTTCCATCGTATTGTATGAGCTCACCATAGCGAAGCATTGGCTCGCGCCACTGTCTGTGTGATTGTTTGATTCGTTGTTGTTTGGGTTTCCAGAGATCAGCGTCGACCATGATGCGACGAACGGTACCAACATCAAGAATGATGTTCTCTAATTCCTCAAGCTTTTCCATCGCAAACGTTGGACCGAAGTCGTGATGGTCTTTCTTTTTCAGGAACTTTAACACTTTCTTTTCTTGTTTTGTGTCTATCTTGCGGTGTGACTGCGACCCCTTGAGACCATGCAGAATTCCTTCCACTCCAAACACCTCAACTTTACGCTTTAGTCTTCGTACCTGCCTAACTGACAAACCTAGTCTTTCTGCTGCTTCACTATTTGTATAATCACCCTCAGTACACCCTTTAATGATTTCTCCCTTTTCTTTTTCTGCTTCCGTCAGTATGATGTTTTTGTTGTTGTGCATGAACCAACAACATACAGGAAATGTCCTCCCTTGCGGGAGGACATTTCTATTTCTTTAGGGAGGACATTTCTACTTCTTTATTACATACGTTTTGTTGTTAGTCCTCTATGGGTTCAAAATGCCGGGGGCGTTTTGCAAGACCTTTTGAGGAAGATTAGACTGAAAGAATAATCTGTCCAAAAGGTGTACCGCCTCTGTAACAGGGCGAACCTTGGTTCGACTTCCACCCAGGGATTTACCAGTCTGCTCTTGTACTGTCGTGAGTCCTGGGTGGGAGTCGAACCCACGCATGTCGGTTTTGCAAACCGAAGCGTTAACCACTTCGCCACCAGGACATGAGTGACACTATAGCACTATTTATCAAAAATATAAAAATTTTTATGTGGAGTACTTGTAAATTGTGTTAGAATTATATCTATACCATAATAATATGTCACGTAAGAAAAAATGGAGTAATGATGATCTGAAAAAAGCAGTAAAGAGCTCTTATAGTGTTAGAGAAGTGATTAAAGTCCTGGGCTTAGTTCCGGCTGGTGGTAACTATGTGCAAATCAAACAAAATATTGAAGAATTAAACCTAAATACTACTCACTTCACAGGAAAAGGATGGAGAAAGAATCGAATTTTTTCATTTTTACCCAAAAGTGAATTATCAGAAATTTTAGTAAAGGGTTCAAAGTGTCAGAGTTATAAGCTGAAACATAGATTATTTTATGAGGGTTTAATGAAACCTGAGTGTGAGATTTGTGGCTGGGCAGAACAGGCTGAAGATGGTAGAATCCCTGTTGAATTGGATCATATAAATGGTGACCGCCTTGATAATCGACTAAAAAATCTCAGGATTTTATGTCCCAATTGTCATAGTTTGCAGTCTACTCATCGTGGTATGAACCAAAAAAGACGAATGATTAAGTAGTTTCATTTTATAGATAATATTGCCGGGGTGGTGGAATCGGTAGACACGCAACACTTAAAATGTTGTGAGCGAAAGCTCGTATGGGTTCAAGTCCCATTCTCGGCACAAAACAACATATACAAAAAGAACGAGGCATCTGGCCTCGTTCTTTTTATGTTAATCTAACTTACTTACTCTTTCTTTTTCTCCTCAATCTCGTGTACCAACTCGTCCATGTGTTGGCGGTGGCGTTCGCCGGCGTCAACCATGAATTCTAGGTGAGGAATGGCTTTAATGCGCATTTTTTTCTTTAGGTAGTTGCGTAGGTTAGTAGCATTTCTTTTGAGAAAAATCAAAGCGTCACCTTCGCGACCGTCGGGGATAGTGGTAAAGAAAATAGTCGCCTGGCTAAGGTCTGGAGAAATATTAACATTAGTCACTGTAATCAGCGGATTAGCATTGGCTTCTTGTTGAATAAAGGTGGCAGCTAATTCCTTTAACAACATTGCTACTTTGGTGCGACGGTCTGTGTGAGGCATATTGTTAGGTAATAACCGTGTCGTACGGCTTTAGATAGTCTCCAGGGGCTAATTCAGCTTTGGTGTCGATCTGCATACCAAATTCACCCTCTTCGACTTTTTGGACGTCGGATTTGTATTGTTGGAGATTTTTGATGGTACCTTTTCCAACCTCAATATCTCGACGTAGAATTGTTACTCGTTGGTTCATTTTTATTACTCCTTCCTCAACTCGACCTCCAAGGACATGGATGTGCTTCTGGGCACTGAAGTGCTTAAGGATTTTTACCAATCCAGTTTCCACTTTTTCTTCTAGTTTTGGAGTTCGATTCTTCAAGGCAGTATTCAACCAGTCGGATAGTTCGTAAATAATACTGAAGGTATCAATTTCTACCCCTTGTCGGTCGGCCAAGTCCTGAGCGGCTCGTTCAACCTTTACGTTGAATCCTACGATAATAGAGTCTTTAGTAGCACTGATGTTTTGTACATCACTGACATTGATGTCTCCAACAGCAGAATCAATTACTCTAACCGTAATACGATCTGATTCAAATTTGTCTAATTCGTGCTGAATAGCTTCGATAGTACCTAGAACATCAGCTTTGATTAAAATCGGTACCATCGGTAGGGTGGAGCGTTTGACTGGGGTATTTGCTTCGGTGTTGTTGTCATTGATTTCAGAAACTATCACTTCAGCGTCTTTCTTGCTAGCAACGGTTGTGAAAGTTGATCCTACCTCAGGAACGCTGGTAAACCCAACCAGTCGAATCGGAGTAGAAAGACTAGCTTCCTTTACAGTCTTCCCTTGAAAGTCTTCCATAATCCGTACTGGGGCGTAGCAGTTACCAGCGATGACAAATTGCCCACTCTTAAGAGTACCGTTGGTTACAATCAGAGTAGCGGTGTTGCCACGTTTGGCGTCCATTTTACCTTCAATCACTTTTCCGGTAGCGAGAGCATTGGGGTCACCTTCAAGTTCGGCTAAGTCGGCCGCTAGGATAACCAAGTCGAGTAGTTCATTGATACCCTCACCACTTTTGGCGGAAACGGCTGCCCAAGGGATATCGCCGCCCATACCTTCGATGTAGATTTCGTTTTCGATTAGGCTTGATTGGGTACGTGGTAGATCGGCACCAGGTTTGTCGATTTTGTTGATAGCAACTACAAATGGAATGTTGGCTTGCTTGATTGACTCAAGTGCTTCAAGAGTCTGAGGCTTCACGCCATCTTCGGCCGATACCATAAGAATCGCTACATCGGCTACATCAGCCCCACGGAGACGCATTTTCTGGAAAGCTTCGTGTCCTGGAGTATCTAGGAAAGTGATAGTTTCTTCAGAGCCGTCCTTGGTGGTGTGTGGGACGACGTAAGCCGAGAGGTGTTGAGTGATGCCGCCGGCTTCAGCGTCGACAATGTTACTTTTTCTGATGGTATCAAGCAGGGTAGACTTGCCGTGGTCAATATGACCCATAACCACCACGATGGGTGGTCGCTTAGTAATGATTGGAGTTTGGATTGTTTTCTTTTTTGCCATAATGTATGCCTATTCATAAAAACGCCCTAGATTGGCGTGCTAATAAAATATTTACTGGAGTATAGCAGAGATTTACACTTTTCGCACCCTGTGGCGTGGTTTCGGGTTTAAAAACTAAAAAAGCACCATATTTATTAGATATTCTATAATATCTACATATGTGCTTTTTCTAACTGACCCAACTCTTTAGTTAGGCAGTGGTTATTCTTTATTAAAACTTAAGAACATATTTTTACTTCTGCTTCTTAATACTAAATTCACGTAACCGCATATGGGAATAAATCGCGTCGAGTAAGCGACCTTCTGCATTGTCCCAGTACATGTAGCTATTGAATGCCATCGGACTTTTACTTGTTGCAGCACCACGTTTTATCCAAAGATCTCCTTCTTGATCCAACATAACCGTCCAATTTCTATGGACATTGTTTCCCTCGGGGTCTTTGATGGTCACAAACCAGGCAGGTATACTGAGTCGAATTGCTTCGTCAGTCTCAGATCGATGAATGTAGTAACGGAATTCCCATGACAAAGCCCAGCCGTCACGGAATTTGGTACAACGCTCTTCAACCCTATTAACTAAGTCAAAAATCCACAGAATCAGTGGTTTGCGCATTTTAGTGCGATTTCCACGGTGCCATCCTCCGCAAAATTTTTGGTACTCTTCAAATTCGTTGAGGAAATTACCCCATTCTGATGAATGTAACGCCGGCGGGTATTCCTTTTCGAAAAGCTGCCGTCTTACACCAAAAGGTACAACATCACGTTGCAATTTACTATCGCCAGATTCTTGAAAGCAGGATTCTGGATAGTATGAAAAAACAATGCTTTGTGTCATGAGGACACCTCCATTTAAGGAACACGGCGACATTACCGTGTGAAAAAACATATCATTGTTTTAGAAAATGTCAAATATTTTTGTAAAACGATTTACACTTTTCTCGCCCCATGTAATGATTTCGGGTATGAATGAAATTGCGAAAGATACCAATAGTGTTTATTTGGATTATGCGGCGGCTACGCCTTTGTTGCCGGCGGCTTTTGTGGCGATGGAACCTTTTTTACGTTTGGAGTACGGGAATCCTAATTCGATTCATAAGTTGGGAGTGCGGGCGCGGCAGGCGGTGGAATTGGCACGGGCACAGGTGGCACAGGCGGTGCAGGTGCGACCAGAGTATGTGATTTTTACCGGTGGTGGTACCGAGGGAAACAATCTGGCACTATTGGGAGTGATTGAAAGTTTGCGGAAGGAAGGGAGGGAATATGCTTATATGGAAGTAGTGACGACCAAGATAGAACATCCTTCAATTACTAAGACAATGGAGAAGTTGGCAGAATTGGGGGTGACAGTGAAATACGTGGCGGTTGATACTGAAGGGAGGATTGTGTTGGCAGATTTGAAAGAATTATTGTCGGCCAAGACCGTGTTGGTGTCGTGTGCCTACGCTAATAGTGAGATTGGGACGGTTCAAGCGTTGCGTCAAATTGGTAAGGTGATTGCTGAGGCGGAGAAAAAGTATAATACGATTATCTACTTCCATGTTGATGCGGCGCAGGCGCCGTTGTGGTTGTCTTGTCAGTTTGACTCTACCGGGGCTGATTTTTTGGTGTTAGATGCGGCTAAATGCTGTGGTCCGAAAGGGGTTGGAGTGTTGGTGAAAAGTAAGCGAGCGACGTTGTCGCCGATAATGTTTGGTGGGGGACAGGAGCAAGATTTGCGCTCAGGGACGGAAAATGTGGCGGGGATTGTGGGAGCTGGGGTAGCGTTTCAGGCGGCACAGGCGGATTGGAGGGAGCGAGCGGAGCGAGTGATTCAGGTGCGTAATCAAGCAATATTGCACTTGATGGATGTGATTCCGGAGATGGTGTTGAATGGTGCGCTAGGAGACAATCGTCTGGCTAATAATATAAATATTTCCATTCCGGGACTTGATACGGAGTATGCGACGGTGGTATTGGATACTCATGGTTTTGCGGTGAGTACCAAGTCGGCGTGTGCGGGAGCGGGCGGGGGAGAGAGTGTAGTGGTCCGCGAGATTTCAGCTGACCCCGCCCGCGCCGCCTCTACCCTCCGTATCTCCCTCAGTCCAGACACCACCCTAGAACAAATAAAATCTCTCACAGCCGTCCTCAAAAAACACATTGAACAAATGAAAAGGTTGACTAGCTAGACGATTCATTGCAAGATAGTTAATAATGGTACGTAATACTAAATACAGGCTTTTCTGCTAACAATTTGTCTGACTTACTGTCCGCCCGTACCGTATAATAAATAGATATATGCCGAATTTTCAAAATTTCACAACCAAAGCTAAAGAAGCGATTAGAAAAGCCCACGAATTAGCGATTGAAAGAGGTCAAAACCACGTCAGCCCGATTCATCTTCTAACCGCGCTCGCGATGCAGGACGAAAGTACTGTGATTGCTATTCTTGATCGTCTCGATATTGACGTTATTGCTTTTACTGACTTACTGCTCGAATCACTTGAAATGCCAGAGGTGCAAACAACAATTTCTCAATCATATCAACTTTACCTTACCCCTGAGCTAGCACGTGCCTTAGAACACTCAGGTGTATTTGCTGAGCAACTTGGTGATTCTTACGTTGGAGTGGAGCATTTGTTTGTGTCCGTACTGGAGCATTCTGGCCCAGCAGCTGAAATTATCCAACGTACTGGTATCGAAAAAAGTCGGGTAATGGAAGCTATCAAAGAACTACGCGAAAACAACATTTCTGACGCCCAGTCTCCCAAGAAAGCGCGTAATCTCGCCAAGTTCACTCGTAATTTAAATAAACTAGCACAAGAGAATAAAGTCGACCCAGTAATTGGGCGCGACCTAGAAATTCAGCGCGTAGTGCAGATTTTGTCGCGACGTACTAAGAATAATCCGGTGCTGATTGGTGAAGCTGGAGTTGGTAAAACTGCGATTGCAGAAGGCTTGGCCCAACAAATTATCCTCGGACAAGTGCCAGAGTCGGTTAAAGGAAAGGAGATTTTGTCTCTTGACCTCGGTCTTTTGGTGGCTGGAACTAAGTTTCGGGGTGAGTTTGAAGAGCGTTTAAAAGCTGTTATGAAAGAGGTGGAAGACGCTGACGGAAAAGTAATTCTCTTTATTGACGAGCTCCATACTATTGTTGGAGCTGGTCAAGCTGATGGTTCAATGGATGCTTCGAATATGTTGAAGCCAGCCTTGGCACGCGGAGAAATTCGGGTGATTGGAGCTACAACCCTTAAGGAATACCAAAAGCACATCGAACGTGATCCAGCCTTAACCCGACGTTTCCAACCTGTCTTTGTGAATGAGCCAAATCAGGAGGACGCGATTGCGATTTTGCGTGGTTTGGCCGAAAAGTATGAGTTGTATCATGGTATTCGGATTACCGATGAAGCGATTGTTGCGGCAGTGGATTTGTCTTCCCGTTATATCACTGAACGTTTCCTACCCGACAAGGCAGTCGACTTAATCGATGAAGCCGCCGCCGCCCTGCGTATTTCACTAGAAAATAAGCCAGACGAATTGGTTGAAACCGATCGTCTGATTCGTCGGCTGGAGATAGAACGTGAGGCTTTGCGTAAAGAGGTTGAAATTTCTGCTAATAAGAAAAAAGTTAAAGACCGTATTAAAGAAATTGAAAGTGAGATTGGTGAATATAAAGAAACCACTTCAAATATTGAAACTAAATGGAATAACGAGAAAGAGGCATTGGGAGAAATCAGTCAGTTGAAAAAAGATTTGGAAGAACTCCGAGTTGAGGCTGACAACGCCGAAGCGGCCGCTGATTTGTCGAAAGCGGCTGAGATTCGCTATTCAACCATTCCAACGGTACAGAAAGCGCTAGATGTGAAATTGAAGCGGCTGAAGAAACTTCAGCGCAGTCGCCGTCTTTTGAAAGAAGAAGTGACGGCTGAAGAGATTGCGGGTGTGGTGTCGCGTTGGACTGGAATTCCAGTCAGTCGCATGCTCGAAGCAGAAGTACAAAAGCTGGCTCGCATGGAAGAAGTACTGAAAGAAAAAGTCATTGGACAAGACAATGCTGTGAAGCTTGTGTCTGACGCTATCAAGCGTTCACGAGCAGGTATTGCTGACCCAAATCGTCCGATTGGCTCATTCCTCTTCCTTGGTCCAACTGGAGTTGGTAAAACGGAGCTGTCGCAAGCGTTGGCTAAATTCATGTTTAACGACCCTGACGCGGTGGTGCGAATTGACATGTCTGAATACATGGAAAAGCACTCCGTTTCCAAGATAATCGGTTCACCGCCGGGGTACGTTGGTCACGATGAAGGCGGTTCTATCACTGAGCGGGTTCGCCGGCGCCCATATTCAGTTATTCTACTTGATGAAGTTGAGAAGGCTCATCCGGAGGTGTTCAATGTATTGCTGCAAGTATTGGATTCTGGGCACTTAACTGACGCGAAAGGACGTAAGGTAAACTTCAAAAATACGGTGATTATCATGACTTCAAATATTGGCTCAGAGCATATTGACCGCATGTCCAATTTTGGCTTTGCTGTTGACCACGGCGAAGAAGCTCAGTACTCACAAGCTAAGGATAAGGTGATGGAAAGCCTCAAGCAATATTTCCGACCAGAATTCCTCAATCGACTAGATGAGATTATTACCTTTGATATTCTCACGCCAGAAGTAATTGCGGGTATTGTTGACATTCAAGTGGCTGATGTGGTTGAAAGGTTGTTGAAGAAAGAAATTGTTTTAACTATTTCGAAAGAGGTGCGTGATTACTTAGCTAAAGAAGGTTATGATCCGAAGTTTGGTGCTCGTCCACTTCGCAGACTAATCCAAAGCAAGATTCTGACTCCGATTGCTAATATGATGGTAGGAGAGGGGGTCTTGCAAGGTGGAACGGTTAAAGTGACAATGAAAAAAGATCAGTTGGACTTCGAGGTAAAAAAGCAGGGCCGAAAAAATGTTGCGACCAAGTCATCAGTTAAACCTGCTAAGAGAAATATTAATAAGACTAAAGTGCCGATAGCGGCTTAGGTCTAGGCTAGAGAAACAATAAAAGACTGGTCCCGTTGGGACCAGTCTTTTATTGTTTCATAATATTTAAATCTGAAGGTTCTTGATGTAAAAATTTAAACAAAACAAAGGGCCGGCGTAAATCGTATCGTCGGCCCACGTTTCCTTCAAGGTGGTCGGAATTGTCGCTCTCAACCGACCTCAGCATGACTCAATTCTTCCTGTTACATTGAGTCCGTATGATCTTGAAACTTCGGCTACCTTCCTCCTGGCTAGACGAAGTAGTGTTTGGTAAGTGAACCTATGACCACGAAACAGGTCTGCACCGCATGGTTTTTCAGGGTCTCTTCTTTCCATGAAGTATGAGTTGCACATATTTAGACCGTCTGGCTCAAGCCACGGATCTTTTTTCCTTAAGACACCCGTACGCCACTTATGTCTCTCGTCAACAGATTTGACCGCTTGATAGAATTGTGCTATTTCCATCATGTCCTCCGCACCACCATCTGTTTTGCTTTCAATTGTGGGAATTACTTCTGCTATGTATGTTTCAAGCTCAGTTACGAATGGGGTCTTTTTTTCCATCTCGTTCTCCTTTTTTGCTGTGTCCCTAATGGGACAAGTTATTCAAAAAACTTTTCTCTACACCCATAATCTATAGTATTCCTGCTATTTTTACTGTCAAGGACATAGAGTGCACATCTATAAAGGTCAACTTTAAGTGTAACAAGTTACGCAAAAATCCAATTAAGTACAAGTCAATCAAGTATCAAACTATAATGATTTTAACCCTAAGACACCATCTTTGTAATAGATGTGCTTAGTAACTAAATTAATAACGTTAAAGCTTCTGTCGTGACGTTTCAAAATTTAAAATTATAAAAGGCCGGGTACATACACTTGCGTGTCATACTTCCGGCCTCTCGACATAGTCAGATGCAAAAGACTCACTATCTGCTATTTATTTTATTTATGTCTCCTCACCCTTCTTTGCCGATTATCCGCCGGATGCTTCCCCGCAGATTGTGCAAAATTCGTTGCTTTTGTTTGTACAATTGCATGGTGTTGTGGAAGTATTGGTTGTGTGATTCCAACCAAGACTAACTCGTGACAGACTAGCATCAAGGTCACCCCACCCTTGGTTGGGAAAGAGGATGGATTCTTTGACTGAATTTTGAGTTGCATTATTCATTTTTTTCTCCAAACAGACAGAAGAGTCAGGATGTGATCCTTTTTCTCCTCAATTTTAAAACCTGCCACAAATATCAGCAGGAAAGAACTCGTTGCTAGTTACCTAGTCAACTTGCTTAATAATATCTACCCAAATTTGTTTTAAGTCAAATTTTTTTGTCTAATTATTTATAAATTTAGTTATTTGAGTAACAAAGTATACTACGCCATCCTGTTTTTAAGTGCGGAGAATTCAGATTCTGAAGCATATGCTGGGCGGTGGAGGTTTTGAAATCTGTGGCTAGATAATACTTACTTGTTAAGCAGTAATTGCTTTGTTGGTGTTGTGTGGCGGTAGATATTATCCTGTGCAATTAAAAGGCCCCAGTCTATGCTGGGGTCCTTCATACTTTTGGCGCCTCCTAGGCCGATGTAACAGTGATCATTTTTTGCTTTCTCTTTCGACGTGCGTCTACGTGACGGAAGAGTGTCCTAAGAAGGTCTCCTTGTCTCTTTTGAACTCCGGTCAGGATTCTGCCGAAATCATCGTAGGAGAACCGGAGTGATGGGTCGTTGATGTTGTACGTCATGTGATTGAACTGAACATGCTTGGGTAATAGTGAAACCATGCACGTATTATCATGCCGACTTCTGTCCTCCATGATCTTTGCTTGATCAGGCGAATGGTCTTTCTCAAGAAGACGACCGCCTAGTACAAGTTGACATCCAAGAGTAGGGACTTCCACATGAGCCCACATCCGCAACACCGACGGTTCTGTGACAACTGAAACCATTGAAGATGTTACTAACCTTTCGAAGGTCGATATTACAACAGATCTATACTTCAAGGCGACTGTTGTTATGTCTATGTAGATATCCTCGACTTTCTCGCTGTAGGTGTTTGCGTTGAATGCGACAATCACCGCTCGAACCTTAAATTTTTCGGCAATTAGAGATTGAAACCAGAGTAATTTGAACATCCGTTCTGTACTCAGAGCCAAAATATCTGGCCCAAATTCAACTTGAAACCGGATTTCTGAAAAAGGGGTGTTAAGACCTCCGAATTTAAGCTCCAAGCGCTCCAAGAGTGTTTTTGACTCGATGATTTCACCCAGCGTCACACATACTGACAGCGATAGGGATCCGTCGATGAAACTGTAGTTAATTTCTTGGTTGATGTCGTTCAAAAGACTCGTGTTCACAGGTATGTTAGCCACGCTCCCGTAGGCTCGGATACGCTTATACATATCTAGTTGAGCTTCTGAAAACGTCCATCTGTCCGGTACGGATTGCCTTGAGTGTGGACAGTGGCCACACCCTGCGCCGCATGAGCCATTACCTATTTCGATAAACAACGTTTCTGTAGGCATCTTTATTCTCCCGTTCCCGCTTTGTTAATGAGCAAAATTGCTCCCTGGATGTTTCATATCATGAAGATAGACACATGTCAATAATACATGTTGGCTCCAGTGTAGTGTAAAGGTGATGATTTTAAAGTGTGTAAAGATGTGGTTGTGGAGAGGTTAATCATACATGGGCTACACCTGTGACAGGTTGATATAAAAAGAAAAACCGTTCCTTAAGCGATCACCATGTAATTGTTGCATAATTGTTATTGCATAAAATCAAGCATATGTGCTATAATTATGACTGGAAAGGTGCTTTAAACCCCTTTCCAGTCATAAAATGGATAAAAAACCTGTAAAAGGAGAATATTTAGAAGTTTTATTAAGATCTTCAAAAACCATCTTTTCAACTAAAGATGTTGCTTTGTTGTGGAGGGAGGGTAACAAAACAGTAGTGAGCGATCGTTTAAAGTCATATGTTAAATCTGGAAAGTTAATCCGCGTTCATAGAGGATTTTATGCTAAAGATCATGACTACAATAGCTTAGAATTAGCTACTAGGATTTACACTCCTTCATATGTAAGTTTTGAGACAGTCTTGACTAGAGAAGGTGTAAACTTCCAGTTTTATGGAAACATTTTTGTTGCATCTTATATTAAGCGAGAAGTTAAAGCTGGAAATCAAATGATTCAGTTTGTTAGAGTAAAAGACGATATTTTAAGTAATAGTGCTGGTGTTGAGCACATAAATAATTTTTCAATTGCAACTCAAGAGCGGGCATTTTTAGACCGACTTTATGTTAGTAAAGATTATCATTTTGATAATTTAGCTAACTTGAATTGGAAAAAGGTTTTTGAGATATTGCCAATATATAAAAATAAGCGCTTACAAGAAAAGGTGGATGAATATTTTGCAGACTATAATGAAATATAGCTATATGAAATTCGATTATCCCCAGCATAAAAGTACAATACTGCAGATCTTAAAGGATATTTATACTGACACATCCATTTCTCCATATTTGGGCTTCAAAGGTGGAACAGCTGCTATGATGTTTTATGGCTTACCTCGACACTCTGTAGATATTGATCTCGATTTGTTGGATGAGACAAAGGAGGCTGAAGTGTTTGAAAAAATAAATTTAATTGTTAAGGAATATGGGGAGATTAAAAATTCTTACCAAAAAAAATATACCTTATTAAATATTATTTCTTATCATCCCCAGTCACAGAATATTAAAATCGAAGTCAATCGCCGGCAATTCGGGTCTCGCTATGATGTGAAGACACTGTTGGGAATATCTATGTTGGTAATGATTCGGGAAGACATGTTTGCCCATAAATTGATGGCTATGTATGAGCGAGTTGGAAAAACGAGTCGTGATATTTTCGATGTCAATTTTTTTGCCAAGAATAACTGGCCTATTAACCAAGAGATTGTTAAGGCTCGATCTGGGATGTCATTCGAAGAGACCTTGGTTCAATGTATAAAGTTACTTGAGAAAATGGATAACAAACATATTCTTGATGGTTTGGGTGAATTGTTAAATGATGCCCAAAAAGATTCATTACGGGTTAAATTAAAGTCGGATACTATTTTTCAATTGAGAGTAATGCTTGCAAACTGTTTAGGTAAATAAGAGGATGTTTGGCACACAGGTTTTTGTAAAAAAAGAGCAGGATTGGGATGGTTGCAGATCTACAATTCCAACGACAAGAAAATAGTGTCCATTTCGGCGGGGGTGAGACCGCCGTGGTGGCCGTAGAATTTCTGTTCAAATCGTCCTTCATCCCACCAAAATACGGAATCATTTTTGTACGGTAGGATACAGATATTTCCAAGGCGGCTAAGTAGAGTGTCGCTCGGTTTATCTCCAAAGAAATTTTGTTTTATTAAATCGTCAACCAAATACACTTCGGCTTTTCCTTCCAGTAAGTTTGTTAGCTGCTCGAGAGCAATATCAATGAATTCATCTTTTATATACAAAGACATGTCACGGCAGCCTCCGCCCGGGGTCAGTAGGTTGCCTTTCTTGTTGGTTTTGGTCCAAGTGATGATTTCTGGTATTGCTTGATCTAGATAAATTGTAGTGGCTGGGTCAATGTCGGTCTGACCATGATCAGCTGTCATAAGCATTAGAGTATTATCACATTTTCCGTCTACTACGTTGATAAACAGTTCTTCTAGTGCAGTAAAAAATGAATCGACTTTTGCTTCAAATTCTTTAGAGTTTGGGCCGTGTATGTGACCGGCGGTATCAATGTCGCTATAGTAAAAGTAATAATAAGCTTTGCCGGCTTCATCGATAACTGCCTTACTCAAATCCGCTAGGGCTATCTCGATGTTCGTATAGGCAATTGTGTTTTGGACTCCGTCGGTGACTACATTGCCGTACGGTGATGGTGTGAAATTGCTTGATTGAAACAGGTAGGTATTTACACCGGCTTCGTCAAGTTGTTTGTATAAAGAGTGGTTTGGGTATATTTCACTCGTGTTAATGATGTTTTTGAGTGTGCCAGGTTCCTTGTCGCCAGCGTACGAATATAGTAAAGGAGAAATTGTGGCGTCGACTTTTGGTTCGTAGTAGAACCATTCAAAAATACCACTTTCGTCAACTCGTTGGCCGGTATGAATAGTCGTCACATGGGCAGCTGTGGTAGAAGGGAATTGAGAGGTTATTTTTGAAGCTGTTCCATTTTCAATAAAGCGTCTTAAGATAGGGTACTTGTCTTTGTATTGTGTAAAGAAACGCCAGCCAAAAGCATCAATAAAAAACAAAACTACTTTTTTATAATTATCGCCAGAGACAACATCTGTGGGTAGTTGTTTTAGTTTTGATTGACCGGTTAGGAGTTTTTCGATTGTTCCCGGGATGTTTGAAAAACAATAGGAATCATAAAGCGGCTTCCGAAAATTACTAGAAAAAGTCGATGCTTCAACTACCTCGATACTCTTTTCGTTCAACATGGCTTTATAGTATCAAAGAATGAAAAAGTATGGGATTCTTCAAGCTAAATAGACTGGAGCGAATAGTATTAATGAGAGGATAGCAGTAATGCCAATTAAAATTAGTGGAATATAGATGTCTAAAATTTGTAGGGTTTTCGGACTTAAAGGCGGTTCGTATTGTTTGGCTGCCGGTCCAATCATAAATGAAACTAAAGTTGCTAGGGCAGATAATCCTAATAATTTAGTGAGTAATGTGTATCCATGTCCCATAATAAAAAGAAAGAGTAGTCCCAGTAGTGCAATAGAAACAAAAAATTTGAACGTTATCCATAATCCTTCTTTCCAACTTTTGGCATTAAGAAGAAAAAGAGTAAGTAAACCAAATCCATATATATAATAATTACCTGGCGACAAAAATTTTTCAGAAAGAAACATTAGAATTAGAATTACGACAGCGGTTATTCGGAATATAAATTTTTGTGAGAAATCAAACTTGGGTGGCATAGAAAAATAATTATTAAAGAAGTTATTTTAATATTATACTAGGAAAGCTAGTATTTTTTTGTGTCTTTTCACTTCTTCTAGAAATTTCTAGGATTTCGATATCATCGTTAGCTTTTAAGAAAATAATTCCTATATCTCCAATCCCAACTCTAAAAATGTCCTTTTGGTCAGATAATTTTTTAATGTCCAAACTGATCACATCATTAGCTAGTATTTTCTCTACTACTATCATTACTGAAAGGAACTCGTTTTCATTGAGTTTTTTTAAAAAGTTTTTCAGTCTTATTCATGCACCCGCTTCATTACCCTTAGTAGTTCTTTGTCTGAAATTCCATCTCCAGCTTCTTTGGTAAAATCAATCACAGTTTCCCTGCCAGATTCTACTGCATCAATCGGGGAAATGCGAAATAAAGGGGTAGATCTTCGGAAGACAGTGATAGATTCACCCTCGTTTACTCTTTTAATAGATGTCTCCATATTCTCTCGGAGATCCTTCAGTCCAATAGTATTTTTTTGTATTTTAATATCCATGACATAAGTTTATTTTAAGATAAACTTATGTGAAATTCGGCATTGTCCAAGTGTTAGGAGCTAGAGATGGAATATTCGCATTAGAAGAAATAGTGAATTTTCCCTTGTGAAAAGCGAAAAACAGCTCCAGCAGGGAAGACAACTGGAGTTGTTCTTCGCCGGCGGGAGCTGGAAGTGGTAGTTTATGTGACCACTATACTTGATCCTGTATTGTGGTAAGTACGTCAGACAGGTATTGTCCCTGCTGCAGGACGACCCGTCCGCAATGAGGTTGCTTCTCCATCTGAGTGAGCCATGTGTGCCACATATTGGTCAGAAGACTGACGCCAAACTGACCGTGGAGACCAGTCGTGCGATCCGCGACCCTTTTGATGTACTCGTCACGTTGGTCGTTGGTTGGATACACGACCACGAAGTGCACGCCTCCGGCTACCAAAGCGTTACGTACCACTTCGTGCGTGGATGCGAATGCAAAGTCATTCAACCTTGTCTGCTTCTGCAGATGGTGTACATAGTCTTCGACCCAGTTTTTACGTTCAACACGCTCTTCACGAGGAAGAGTACGGTCTACCCAGTGATGGTCTTCTGAATCCGAGTCTCATGCACTGATACCGAGTCGCGTGGCATTTTGGATTGCTGTGCTTTTGCCAGTGGCAGGGAAGGCACAGACGATGACACCTTTTTTCATTTTTGAGTCCTCTCTAATGAACAGTTTGACCCCCAGACACCTTTGAAGTAGGACAGCTATAAAGTAAATTCGCTGTCTATGAAAACATACAGACACATACAATTTGAGGAGCGTTTCGTAATTGAAAAGTTATTGAACGCAGGGAGTTTGATCAGAGAAATAGCCATCTTCCTCAAACGTAGTCCCAACACCATCAGTCAGGAACTAAAGAAGAATAGGGTTAATGGAGTCTATGACGCCAAGCAAGCCCAACTAAAAGTAAGTCAACGTCGTTGGCGCGCTAAACGACAGTGTCTCAAGGTGGCTCTAGATAGTTTCCTGATTCGTTTCGTAGAAGACAAATTGGAGAAGAAGTGGACCCCTAAACAAATCAGTGGACATCTCAAACGAGAGCTCGGTGTTACCTGTTCCGCCAAAGCTATATACAAGTTCATAGAAAGTCGTGGTCTGGAATATCGACTATTCTGGCGTTGGAACAAAAAGAAAAGTGGTCCGAAACGGACCACACATAAACCAGCTGATGATGGCCGTAAATATATAGATATTCGTCCTCTTGGTAGCCATGAGCTAGGTCACTATGAACTAGACTTCATTGTCTCTAAGTACAGTCCATACGTACTTCTAGTGGCTACTGACCGTTTAACTAAATACAGCTTGGTACGTCAGTTACCCAATAGAAAACGCCACACAATCAGTGCAGCGTTCTCTAAAATGTTTAGCAATATTATAGTCAAGAGTATCACCACCGACAACGACATTGCATTCCGTCACTGGACGGAACTAGAACAAATCATACAGGCTCCAATCTATTTCTGCCACCCTTATCATTCTTGGGAGAAGGGACTGGTAGAGAATACTAATCGTTGGATTAGATGCTTTGTTCCAAAGCGGAGAGACATTGCGTCTGTTACTCAAGAAGAATTGAATGAGATTCATACCTTCTTGAATGACCGACCGAAAGAGTGTATTGATTTTAGGATTTCGAGTGAGTATTATTATGAGCAATCTGTCCTACTTGAGGGGTAGCTGGAGGGACCATACAACCAAGACTAGCATTTTATAACGTTTTTACTATTATGTCAAGAAAAAACTTCAGGCGGTTGACCTGAAGTTTTACGAAAAGTGTTGCATGACTGGTCTAACACGCTAGATATTATTTTTTATCCAGTCAACGCTAGAGACCTGAGTAGGAAGGTTTTTGCAAAACCCAAGTCTACAGGAAGCAAAATATTCCCGTTGGGGTGAAGTTTGCTTTGGGCGTCAAAACTCAAATCTGGAAATTTTTCTAACAAGGGCGAAACCAAGTGCGTGGTATCTGGCCCCAGTCCGCCAGCGGCACCAAGACCCAACTCCGGGAATCTGTCGCTGATGGCTCTGGCAAAGGGGATTAGTTTAATAGCATCCATGCCTAAACCTTTACCCATACTCTTGTCGAGCAGAATACGTGAAATCAAACCATCGTATTTTTTCAGTCTCCGAGCAACATTGCTAGGGTTGTCGTTTTCTTGCTCCATGGCGTCTGTGCCGATTTGCAGAATAACTTCAATTGGCCTGGTTGCTGTCGCTAGGCCAAACTGAATTTCTTCTGGGTCGGGCCAGGTCATGTCTAGCTGGATTGCGTCCAGATTGGGTCCGCCGTAAGCGATTGCTTTTGAGATGCTGTCACGCAGGCTGGGTTCGTGACCGAAACTGGCGTAGTGTAGGCAGTTCTATGTTTCTTTCAAACTATAAATTTCTGCCAACCTTTCTTTCGGCGCAAAGGCCTCGAGCCAGACACAGTCGATCTCGTTGAGGGTCTTGTAACTCATCATTGTACCGATGTGAAGCAAGCGGTTTGAACCTATCGGTAAGAGCGACTTGAAAAACTTGAGTATAGCTTCAACTTGCCCGAGATACATGAAGTCATTGATTCCAATATAAGGTGCTAGCACGGCTTATTCTCCTTAGGTTGAGTTAACTGATCTCAAATCACCATATTCTTATATTGAGAGTAAGTCAATGGTTTTGAAGATGGAGTAGAGGGAGTTTAGAGTTGCTTGCTAATTAATTCATTGTGGATAATAAAATCGCTCAGGCAGGCTGAGCGATTTGGTTGCTTGGATTTTACTAATCAAGGATTTTTCTGTAAGGGGATACAAATAAAATTTCCTTTACTACCTGTGTGATTGATGATAGCTTCGGAAAAATAGCCACCAAACGTTTCGACCAGATTTTCCCAGGTGAATCTTTGAGGAACAAAATCTTCAAGAGATTCGTGTGTGACAAAATAACGAAGTTTCTCGATGCTGGAAAAAACCAGCATGAAGTTATCTCTGGCTACTACTCCAGCTCCGTTACTATTTCTGATGACCCAGCATGGGTTGGGCTCCTCAATCTTAATAGTTTTTTGGGTGAAGAAACTATAAACTGTGAATCCTGTTACCAAAATTATATGCATCATAGCACCACCTCTTTGGTTGTGGGAACAAAGTTTCTTTCTTGAGAATATAGCAGATTGGTATAACGTCAAGTTGTTTTGAAACGACCCCGGTTTAATTGTTGAAAAAGTTTTTGACAATCATAAATGAATACAGTTCTATAAGAAGAAAAGAATTATTTTTTAAACTATAGATTGAATTGCAACAGGTCCTGTTTTACTATTCCATTTTGTCCCACGTTTTCTTGAGGTTTATTTCAGTTTAGTGTGTTACGAAAAAAGTGTTACCATTATAATGTTCACTCACACAAAAGGAGATGGAACATGGTACACGATATTCCAGATAACGCGCCAGTGTCAGGACTGAGCAAAAAACAGCTTATTTTCCTCAGAAATCAGTTCATTAGGAATCGCGACCCTAGAAGAATTCATGATTTAGAGCAGCAGAAGGTCAATCCTGCAAGTGAAGGAGAAAGAAGATACCTCGAAATGTGTAATAAATTATAGAGACTTGGGCTGCTTGTGCCGAGTCTGTAACCCTACCCGTGGCCTCAAGGTCACGGGATGTTTATATCTAAAAACCTCCGGCTTCAGCCGGAGTGTACGTTTGCAGGCAACGCATATACTAAAGCTGTCCGGCAGGACAGCTTTAGTAATTAATACAATACGTATACGCAAACGTACCATTAAAACCCTATCACATTGTTATTACGAAATGAAATACCACCTAGTATGGACTCCAAAATACCGAGGTAAGGTACTAGGCCCACAAAAGGTTAAAGATGAGTTTCGAATAACCTTTGAAACCATAACAAGATGGAAACACTGGGAAATCATTGAACTCAATATCCAAGAAGACCATATACACATGATTCTATCAGCTTCACCTAGAGACTCCATCTCATACATAATGCAGATGATTAAAGGCACAAAAGCTCAGCTTGGTTAAAAAAGAAAATTAAAAGAGCTCATGGTCTTTATGAACAAAAGTCACCATGGGCCAGAGGCTATTTTGTTTCTACGATTGGTCTAGATGAAATGATTATCTGTCGGTATGTTAAACACCAACATCACCATAATCAAGTTGATCAACCATCTCTCTTTACCAAACTTATCTCTGATTAACTATGTATCTGCCCGCTTCGCGGGCCTGAAGCTCACGCCGTTAGGTTGAGCCAAAGCCACCGGCCCTAAGGCCGGTGGTTGTTTACTGTATTCGTGCGCCGAGCTGGAGTTGGTTCGACAATTTTGAGTAACTATTTAAGACTGGCTGGCAGGAAGCCTTCGTTATCAAGAGCCTTCACTATTCCTCGCAAAAGGTAGTTATTTTGAAAATTTAATATGTACTTTCTCTTGCTTTCACGTTCTGTTGTAATTATATTTTCGGTAAGTAGTTTCTTAATTACTCGAGAGACCTGAGAGGCGTCTTTTCCAGGGAATATGTGTTTAATGTCACTTTGCTGAATTACTTGTTTTTCAATCGCAATTTTCAAAATATGCGCTTCGGTATCAGTGATGAGTTTTCTCTCGAGTGCGTGTGCTACAGCGACCTCAAGGATGTTTTTTGATAAGTACGAATAATTTAATAACTTATCGACTTTTTCAATTTCTGTCTTGAGACCTTTAAGCACATATTCTGACCATTCGCGTAGACCTTCTTCCGTACCTTTATCAGCAAGTCCAAGCATTTTATAATAATTCTCTCTATCACTACAAAAAATTGCTGTTGGGTTTAAAATTCTACCAACATTAACGTTAAATCCCTGCTTAACCAGCATAGAATAAGTTAGTAGGCGAACTGTACGTCCATTACCATTGTCAAAAGGATGGATGATGGTAAATCTATGATGTGAAATAGCTGTTTTCAACAAGTCGTATTTCTCTGCATCAGGATTCTGGATGAACGTAATTAAGTCGTTCATGAGATTAGGTACAAGCGGAAACTCTGCAGTAACTACATTAGATCCGCCAATTATCACGTTTACATTTCTGTAAGATCCAGGTTTTTTGCTTCCTTCTCCGTCAGGGTGTGGAGTTAGTCCATCAACCACAATTTTATGGATCTCACTCAAAAAAGAAGCAGTTATTTGTCCACCTAATTCACCTATCTGCCGATCAATGTATTCCAAGGCCTTTTCACCGTTTTGAATCTCGCGGATTTTTTCATCTTTCACCATTCCTGTGTCGTTTTTACTCTTTATTTTTGTTTCAATGAATTCTGCAATTGTCGTATGGTTACCTTCTATACGTGCCGAACCAATACTCTCAAGAGTGTGAAAAATATTCTTTAATTGAAAGAAGATAGCAGGGTGAGTACTTCCTCCTAGTTTTTTCCGCCGCAATTGATCTAAGTCAACAATCAAATCCACTAATTCAGTGTCAAAAGATGGGTTGAACAATTTTAATTCGTACATAATTTAATTGACGTTAGACAAATTATTAATTGACTTAATATGTTAATATATGGCTTGAAATAAGAGATATATTTATGTAATATAGTAGCAAAGAATTGACTAAATGTAAATTAAATATTTGTGAAAAGTCAAAAGTATATTTAAAAGAAGTGTCGAACTCTCTCCCTGTCCCAACAAAAATAACCCCTGTTATAGGGTTATTTTTAACGCGTGCGCCGGGAGGGATTTGAACCCCCGTAGGATAAATCCGTTAGATTTACAGTCTAATGCAATTGACCACTCTGCCACCGACGCATATTTAATTTTTTAAGGAAAATCCCTATCGTAGATTATTTTGATATAAAAATACGAGTGCGAACAAAATATCACACTCTGGCACTTTTTCAAAGTTTTCTTGTGCTATTATTTTGGTATGAATCGAAAAATTTTTTTGTCGCTCCTAGCACTACTTATTACAACCCCACTTTTAGTTTGGGCAAATGGGTTAGTGCCATGCGGTGGCCCGGGTGAAGAGGCTTGTCAATTTTGTCATGTAGCAACTCTAATGAACACAGTTATAGGCTGGTTGGTAATGATATTGTCGATTGTGATGGCTATTATGATTATGGTGTCTGGTTTTAAGTTGGTGACTTCAGGTGGTAATCCAAGCGAGAAACAAGCGGCTAAAAGTATGATTACTAATGCAGCGATTGGCTTCGCTATTTTATTATCAGCTTGGTTGTTGATAGATTATGGTTTGAAGGCTTTGCTGAGAACCGGACCGTTTGCTTTTGGTCCATGGAATACTATTCAATGTGTAGATCAGCCTAAGTCTGGAATACAAAGAATTTACAACCCTGTTCCTAATGCCTCACGTGGAATCGCTAATACTGCCGCTGTGGGTAATTTAACACCTGCTCAAATTGCTTCTTTGGCCTCTTTATCTGCTCCAGATGCAAAAGTGGCTGCCGCTGCCGCTGCCGCTGGGTTAGATGCTACTCAAACTAAAAACCTACAAGCGTTAATGCGAGTAGAGTCTGGTGGGTGTAGAAACAACGTTAGTCCGGTTGGAGCGCTTGGTTGTTTGCAGATTATGCCAAATACTGCCAGAAATTATGACCCTACATTAGCTGGTTTGAGTGATGCTGATGTAAGGGCAAAGTTACTTGATCAAGATTACAACATAAGTCTTGGGACAGTGATTTACAGTGATTTATATAATACTTACAAAGGTGACGAGAGAAAAATATTCGCTGCCTATAACGGAGGGGCTGGAGCAAACGGTGCTAGTAGAGATTGTCCGGGGTTGATGCGCTGGGAATGTAAGTGGGATTCTCCAGGGTGTTATGGTACTTCAAACACCAGTTGTACTCCGAATACTGGATATAACGAGACACGAGCTTATGTAGTAAAGGTGGCTGATGTGGCTAGTAAATTACCTTAATATAATTTATGAAAACTAAACTTATGAAATTTATACCGACTCTTGTATTAATTGTTGTATTTGTTCTACCAGAGTTGGCTTCAGCCCAAAGTTTTGTAACTTGTTCCGGTACTGATTGTTCTGCTTGTAACATCGTTCAAATGGCAAATAAAGTTTTGGTTTGGTTGATTGCCATGGCGTTTTTGTTCTTTGCGGTTTTGGCAGTTATTGCTGGCTTTGGACTAGTTACTTCAGGGGGTAATTCAGAAGCATTGTCATCTGCTAAGCAAAAGTTTATCAATGCATTTATTGGGTTAATTATAATTCTCGCTTCTTTTCTATTGGTTGACACTATTATGAGAGGTCTTCTAAATGGTGGTACGGGTAATATTCAAGGTTATGGGCCATGGGCAGAGGTTCAGTGTCATACTCAATTAGCATCAACTATAGTTCCTTGGGCTGGAGATCCAAGTATGCCCAATAGTGGTTCTAACGTTATTTCTACCACTGCTTGCGCTGCATCTGGCTCTTCAGGTAACATTGATTGTTCTGTTGCTGAGGCAGCTTGTGCCGCTTTGAATAAAAATCCTGAGATTGATACTACAGATCCAACAAATTATAAAGTGAATTGCTGGGATGTTGTGGTTAGTAGTCCGGCTTTGCCTTCTGGTCCACCGACCGCTACTTGTACAGGAAGTAGTTGTGTACCGCTCGGTGCTGTACCTTGTAAAAATACTGCAAGCTGTTCAATATCTTCAGAATTACAACCTAAATTACTAGCTATGCATCAGGCAGCTGGAGTGGCTGGAGCAAGAGTAACAGAAGCTATGCCGCCTACTCGTGTTCACAAGAGTCCTTGCCATCAAAATGGGACTTGTGTCGACTATGGTGTTGGAGGTGGCATGGCTCCAAACGATGTCGTAAAAGTGATTAATGCGGCCACTGCTAATGGGTTACGTCCTGTTTATGAAGTAAGTACTCCAGCTCAAAAGGCTGCTGTGGTGGCCGCTGGAGCGCCAGCTGATAGCGTGAAGGTTCTTGGAAGTTGGATTTCTGCACCGCATTTTTCAATTTACGCTCAATAATCTAGTAAAACTAAAACCCTAAGAATATTGTTTTCTTAGGGTTTAAGTTTGCCTATTTTCTGCGAGTCCACTCCGACTCGAACGGAGGACGGTGGTTTTGGAGACCACTGTTTTACCACTAAACTATGGACCCGTGGTAGTGATTGTTTTGATAATTGCTCGTGGCAGTTATATTAGGCGAAAGCGGGCAGGAGGTCAACTTGGTTGTTCTTGGAGGAAGTTGATGACTAGTCGGAAAATCGCTTCGCGATTTTCCGGCGCGACCCAAACGATCTCCTTGTCTTTCTTAAGCCATGTCATTTGTCGCTTGGCGTATTGTTTGATTTTGTATTCTAATTGCTCAGTCATTTCTTCTAGGGATAGTTCATTTTGCAGATATTTTGCTACATAGCGGTATTCTAATCCGAGTTTATCCATCCGTTCGTAAGTTAATCCTGCAGAGTGAAGTCTTTTTACTTCTTCAATCATTCCGTCGTTGATTCTTTGTTCCAATCGTTGGTGAATATTTTGATGGAGTTTTTCTTTTTCTACTTGTACCCCCAAAACAAGCCAATTGTAATCAGACTCACTTTTAGTAGATTCAGGAACTACACCAAGGACATTGATAATTTCTAGAGCTCTAATTAACCGATGACGGTTGTCTGGATCGATCATTTCGGCTCGTCTGGGGTCGGCCGCTGCTATTTTCTTGAAAAGTTCGGCGTTTGAGAATTTTTCTAAACCAGTTCTAAATTCTTCGTTTGGTGGGACGGGGGCAGACTGCAACTGGCCTCGGAGGAGGTCGATGTAGAAGGATGAACCACCGGTGATGATTGGTAAATTGCCACGTTTAGAAATTTCAGCAATGGAGATTTTTGCGTCGTGTTCAAACATGGCTGCATTGTAGACTTCCATTGGGTCGGCTATGTCGAGTAGGTGATGGGGGATACCATCAGCTTCTTCTTTGGTGACTTTTCCGGTTCCAAGGTCCATGCCGCGATAAACCTGCCTAGAATCAGCCGAAATCACCTCACCACGGAACTTTTTGGCGATATCAATAGAAAGTGACGTTTTGCCGGAGGAGGTTGGTCCTACGATGGCCATAACCTTGGGTTTGTTCATGTCTCGAGTGTAGCAGAGGGGATTGAGATAGGAAAGGGGCCGCGCTTCGCGCGGCCCCTGAACCCCAAATATGATATTATTCAATCAATTAACAAATTTTAAATTTTTCTATGGATGAATTATTTTACGAATCAGACATCGTTCCGCTAACCATTGGAGATATGGTGCCTGAAGAGGTTTCTTTTGAGGTTTTTCAAGACAACGATATCGATACTAAGAATTTTAAGGATTATCGTGGTAAATGGTTAATTCTTTTTTTCTACCCCGGTGACTTCACTTTTGTTTGTCCGACTGAGTTGGCTGAACTGGCTGGTTTATATGACAAATTTGTGGCTGAAGAAGCGGAAATCGTGTCGGTCTCAACCGACTCCGCTTTTGTTCATAAGGCATGGCACGATACTTCAGATTCAATCAAACAGGTGAAATACGGAATGGCCTCTGATTCTTCGCATGAACTTTCAACTATGTTTGGTACTTTGATTTTGGAAAAAGGGGAGTCATTGCGCGGAACATTCATTATTTCTCCAGACGGCGTAATCAAGTCTATTGAAATCAACGACAACTCAATCGGCCGCAACGCCACGGAAACCCTGCGTAAGCTAAAAGCCGCCAAGTTCGTCAACAAAAACCCCGCCAACGTCTGCCCAGCCAGTTGGAATGATGGTGATGACACCCTGACCCCAGGAGTTGATTTGGTGGGGAAGATTTAATCTAAGGAAAAATAGTGAGAATATCGAAAAAAGCCGGCGCGAAGCGCCGGCTTGTTCCAAAGATTATTCAAACTACAAGTTACAAAAGAAAAGGCACACATAACTGGAGGTTCGTGTGCCGATTTTGCGGTTCGACTGAAGTTTAAGCTTCTGACGAAGCCTTCTTCCAGTCGTTTAATTTTGATCGAACTCGATCAGTGAAGGCTCGGACTCGTTCAGTAACGATCTCACTACTGCCCTGATATCGCTCCTCTACGAGACTAAGGAAAGTTTCGATACCGTCCTCTCCAAGGGCCTCGATATTGAGGCATAGTGAGTGTTCACCCCCGTTGTGGGGATAACCAGTCATCTCGTCTCGAGTGAGCAAGTCCATAATCGAGCTATGGTAGTACAAGTTACCAAGCACCCAACCTTCCGGAGTTGCCTCTCCACAACCAACGTTCAACCAAGGTGAAATGTACGACATTTTTTGTGCTCCAAAAAATAACAAATCACAGTATACACTAAAAGTATATGTTTGTCAAATTATTAGATTGTAAATTATGTGCCTCGGGAGGGAATCAGTCAGGAGTCAACTATTTTTATACTCGCTTACTCGTTAAAAATATGTCGCTCACGACCCTGCCTCGACTCTCTCTTTCTCCGCTTCGCTTCGAAATTCACATGAGTCTGTGGCTTTCGATCCCCTCCCGAGGCTACAAATAACAACAACCTGAACGCTAGCGCGTATCAGGTTGGTTATTTGTGCCTCGGGAGGGAATCGAACATTACATGTTCAGTATAGGTTGTCGCCGTTTTGTCGCAGGCTCCAAAACAGCTGGCAACCTTTTCGACACCCCCACGAACAGTCTCCCAGACTGTTCTCTCGGCACAAGAAAACCGCTAAACGCGGTTTTCTTGTGCCTCGGGAGGGAATCGAACCCTCCCGCCGTACCGGCGCAGTACAGGTTGTCGACATTTTATTTCCTAACGTCATAAAATATCAGGCAACCTTCTGAAATGATTCCCCGAATCATTTCAGCCTTTCGGAACACGATTTTTGTGCCTCGGGAGGGAATCGAACCCTCACCCCTTTCGGAACACGATTTTGAGTCGTGCGCGTCTACCAATTCCGCCACCGAGGCAAGTGTCAAAGAGTGTACCAGAAATCGCTGCAGAAATAAATGTTAATAAAAAAATCTCCATACTGTGGCTATAGGGGCTGTGTATAAGTTCCGTGTGTTAGAATGTGCAGATACGAGTGTTTATGAGCTCGGGGGTAATTTGAATGGTTTTTATTTATGGCATTTCAGGGTGATTCAATATATTGGGTGGAGGTTGAAAAAGTGGTTCCAAACCCGTTTCAGCCAAGACGGGAGTTTGATCAACACAAGCTTCAGGAACTAGCGGATTCAATCCGGATGTATGGTGTGTTGCAACCACTGACGGTAACGCGCAACGAAATTCATCGCGATGATGGTACTTTTTACTCGGAGTATGAACTAATTGCGGGTGAGCGTCGTTTGCGAGCGAGTAAGCTGGCCGGAGTGGCACAGGTGCCGGTGATAATTCGTGATGGTGAACAAAATGAGCAAGAAAAACTCGAGCTGGCTATTATCGAAAACCTCCAACGCGAAGACTTAAATGCGGTCGATCGCGCGTTAGCTTTTCAACAATTAGCTGATGTTTTCAAATTATCTCACGTTCAAGTCGCCCAGAAGATGGGTCGCAGTCGAGAATATGTTTCCAATTCTATCCGTCTATTGGCTTTGCCTGAACATATTCTAACTTCGCTTAAGCGTGGTGAGTTGAGTGAGGGTCATGCGCGTACTCTACTGATGTTAACCGATCGTCCAGAGGAACAAGAAGTCATTTTTAGAGAAATCCTATTGAAAAAACTATCGGTACGTGAGGTGGAACGAATTGTGCGTAAAATTGCGACGGATAAAGTACGGAAAAAGTCGGGTGATGATATTGATGCACATTTGATTGAATTTGAAAAACAGTTTACTGAAACTCTTGGAACTCGTGTACAAATCCAAAAGACCGATTTTGGTGGCAAGCTAACAATTGATTACTTTTCTAATGAAGATTTGGAAGTAATCCTCAAGCGAATGCGTGATGAAGGAACAGGTGCAAAAATGGTATCTCACCAAGAGATGGCCCAGCGTTTGAGTGATCATACGCCATTGTCTGTAGTGGCCACTGCCACTGCTGTATCTGAAAACCTCGCAAGTGACACAGTCTTTCCGGCTCCTGATTTTGCTTCTTATAATTCACCAACTGAGAATCCTGTGTCAAACAGAAGTGAAGCTGATTCTCCTAAAGAAGAGCCGTCGCAAGTAGTGAATCAGCCAGAGTCAATCCATAATTACTCTAAGTTTAGTCAGTCTGAAACTGTTGCTCCAGAAAAAACTGAAGAGCCAAAAGTTACCTATGGTACACCAGTACAAAATACGCCCGAGGTAACAGAAAAACCAGCTGAAAGTTTTGTCTACAACCCGCCAACTCAGATAGTGTCACCGGTTGCTCCGGTTCAACCGACTCAATCAAATGAGGTAGTTCAAGCTACTCAAGTAGAATCAGAAAAAGCTGAACCAGAAAAAACTCATCTACCGTGGTATGAAAAAATACTAAATCATAATGAAGCGCCGGCTGAGAAAAATGAAGCTACTGAATCAGATTCACAAAATATCCAAGCTCAGCAAAATCCATCTGCCAATCCAGAAGAAAAACCTCCTTATGTAGCTAGTGTTAATAATCAATATTCAAATCAAGGAGGATTCATTGATAGAAACCCGTCTCAATCAAATGTTGATAGACAAGAAACTCTACAGTCTCAACCTGCAGCTCCTAAAGCTCCAGAAAGTGATGATAGCAACTTGTACTCAATAAATAATTTTACTGTCTAACCTAGAACCTATCCACTACCTCAATACAAAAATATGGCTACAAATTGCGTATGTTTCGTTAACGAATCAAGGTTCGCTTCCATGACCTACACAATCTTCACTCATATTTTTAGCCTCTTGGGACCTTGGTGAGATCGTAAGGTTATTAATGGTGACCGTGTTGGTTATGTTTGTGCTGATTTTCAGGGTCGTTTTCTATGGCCGATCGAATTCGTCTTCTGGCTAGTGAGGTTCTAGCGAATAGTAGCCATTTAGGACTGGGTTTGGCGGATTTTCTGGTGTCAATTTCTAAGATGTCACCGTTTCTGAGTTCAGTATCAAGTTGAACCATTTTGCGGTTTACCTTGGCTCCGAAGGTATGATCGCCAACTTCTGAGTGAATGGCGTAAGCAAAATCAATGGGCGTGGCACCAACTGGCAGATCGACCACATCACCCTTTGGTGTAAAAACAAAGATTCGACTGGAAAAAAAATCAGATTGGGCGTCTTCGACAAAATCACTGGTGGGGTTTTCGGAGTCGTGATTGTAGGCTTGGCCAATTTGTGAAATCCACAGAGGGATTTTTTGTGTGTGTGGAGTTTCGGCAATACTTTTTATATCAGTTTCTTTCTCATCCTCACGCTTAGTGAAAGGTCTAAATAGGGTAGGAATAAGATTGGAAAACATTGAAGGTTTCGGATCATCAGAAACCTTGGGGTTTTTATACAAAATATGTGAAGCTACACCAAATTCTGATTCTTGGTGCATTTGCTTGGTTCGAATCTGAATTTCCAAAATAACGCCGTTTTGAGTGGTGACGGTGGTATGAAGTGATTGGTAGCCGTTTGGTTTTGGAAAAGCGATGTAGTCTTTTACTCGCTTTGGCAGTGGACGCCATAATTCATGAACGATTCCTAATGTGCGGTAACAATCCTCAACTGAAGTTACTACTACCCGCATAGCTAATAGGTCATAAATAGCCTGTATATCCCAGTCTTTACGTTTCAGTTTATGATACAAACTATAGAGTCCTTTGACTCGAAATGAAGTATGAAAGTTTGTTAGCTTCACTTCAGCTAAACGCTTCTGCAGAACTTTTCTTTCGCGTTCGAGCATCTCGTTGGCTTTGCCAAAACGAGTGGTAAGAAGCTCTGTCACACGCTTGGCCTCTTTGGGATATACATAGGGAAAAGCCAAGTCTTCCAGCTCTTTGCGTAGCTTACCCATTCCAAGGCGATGGGCGACGGGTACGTAGATTTCTAGGGTTTCTTGTGCGATTCGTAGTTGTTTGTGAGTCGGAATGTGGTGGAGGGTTTCGAGGTTGTGGAGACGATCGGCTAGCTTAATTATTAGGACTCGAATGTCCTGACTAGTCGCTACAAATAATTTACGTAGACTTTCGTTGTGTCGGTCGGAGCCGTAATAGCGAACCGAACTAAGTTTGGTGACACCTTCGACTAGAAACAAGACCTCCTCACCAAAGTTACTACCGATATCTTCAGAAGTAATGGCGGTGTCTTCAATAGTATCGTGAAGGAGTCCAGCACACACTGTGCGTGGTTCCATACCCATAGCGGCTAGTTTGTAGCCGACAGAGGCGACGTGTGTCATGTAGGGTTCGCCAGAATATCGCTTGTGCGCCTTGTGCGCCTCAGCCGCATAGTCGTAGGCTTTTTTAACCAAGTTACGATCAGCCTCGTTAGGGCTGTTAATCTGTGCAATGATATCTTCAGCTGAATACATCTGTCTATTCTAGAGACATAAATGATTATTGACAAGTAAGTTATAAATAAGCTTTATAAGTAGCTGAGTATTCAGGTAACTTTAAATTAATTAACCCCCGCCGGAAGCGGGGGTTGGGGCATCTAGCCGATGATCTTTTATGCTGCTCGTTGTTCCTTGGGTCTTGGAACAACGGCTTTTATATTGACAGAATGGACTGATCCGCTGGTCGGACCTCCTCTAATGATTGATTTGTCCACAATGTAGACACCTGATCCTCCCTCCTTGTTTTGCTTTTTGTATGATTTTGACATTTTTTTCTCCTTTTTGCAGTTACGTAGTGTCGGTTGACACCACTGGATTGAAAGAGCTTAACTTTCACAAATAAATTAGCACACTTTTTAACAGTTCGGCAAGTGTGGTTAGTAGACAGCAAAACCCGCCGAGCGTTAGCTCGGCGGGTTTCTGGTTACTTCTGTTTTAGTAGGTCGATAGCTATTTCTAGGGTGATATCATCGGTTTTCAGATTGTCGGGGATACCGATTCGTTTGAAGCCTTTCTTGAGGTAGCGGCCGGACTTGGACTCAAAGACATTTATTAGTTTGTGGGTTTTGGGATTGACTCCTAATTCTTTCAGTAAGGATTCACCGCGGCGGAGTTGTTTTGGTTCGGCTAACAGTTCCAGAGCTCTCTCGAGAGTAACATCGTAAGGATTGTCGCCTTCAGCGCGCAAGGAACGGAAGTCACCAGCGTGAGCGATGTATGGTCCAAATTGTCCAGTGTTGGCCATAATTGGTTCACTGGTGGTTGGATGTAGTCCGAGTTCACGTGGGAGTAGTAGATAGCGTACAGCTTCATCGAGAGTAACATCTTCTGTTTTAGTGCCAGCGGGTAAAGAAGATCGTCGCGGGGTCACGGCTTTTTTACCTTTGACTTTTTCTGGTGTTTCACCGAGTTGAACGTAGGGTCCAAATTTACCATTCATGACGAAGATTGGTTCGCCAGTTTCTGGATGATTACCAATCGGTTCTTCTGGCTTTACTTCTGAACCGTCAATCAGTCGCGCACCATCACAGTCTGGATAACGGTCACAAGACAAGAATGTACCATTTTTACCCAGTTTCTTTACCATGCCACTACCGCAAACAGGGCAAGGAAATTCTTTTGGTCCGACCCCTAAGGTGGTTAATTTTTCAATATCTTCTTTGGCGTCGACTGCTTGCTTGAATGGTTTGTAGAAGTCGGCCAAGGTTTTTATGTAAGTACGTTCACCAGTAGCTATATCGTCAAGCTGGTCTTCCATGCTACTAGTAAAGTCATCTCCGATGTATTCGGCGAAATGTTCTTCTAGAAAAGTAGAGACCACATCACCAGTGTCAGTAGGGATTAGGGTGCGGCCTTCTTTGACTACGTAACCACGCTGCACAATTGTGTTCATGATTGAAGCGTAAGTTGATGGGCGACCGATGCCGCGTTTTTCAAGTTCTTTAATTAAGCCGGCTTCGGTGTAGCGGTTGGGCGGTTGGGTTTGCTTAGCTTCAATTTCAACATCTTTGCATTTAAGTTTGTCACCTTGGTCTATCTTAGGTACTTCAGTGTCTTCACCGCGGGCTCTGGTATCAACTTTTAGCCAACCATCAAAAACCACTCTTGAACCGTTAACAGCAAAGTCTGGAATCGTTTCTTTGGAATCAATGACGTTGGTGAGAAGTTTGGTTCGCTTGAGTGCTGCGTCAGCCATTTGAGAGGCAACAGCTCTTTCCCAGATTAATTCATAGAGAGCTTTTTGGTCGGCGGTGCTACCAGCACTACGCTTTTTTAAGTTTGAAGGGCGGATTGCTTCGTGAGCTTCTTGAGCAGACTTACTTTTGGTTTTGTAGGTGCGAGCTGCAACGTAATTTTTACCATAATCACTACTAATCAATGCTAAGATTTGTTTTTGTGCTTGGGAACTAAGACTGGTGCTGTCGGTACGCATGTAGGTGATGAAACCAGCTTCGTAAAGTCTCTGGGCGGTGCTCATGGTGCGAGACGGTGTAAAGCCAAGTCGGTTGGACGCTGTTTGTTGCAAAGTAGAAGTAGTGAAGGGAGGTCTAGGTGAACGTTTGACCTCAGTTTCTTTGATTGAATTCACAATCCAATCATGACTTTTGCCAATTTTTTTAATTCGTTCTGACTCCTCAAGTGTTTTTGGTTCTTGGGTACAAAGAAATGGGATATTCATTTTGCTTTTCTCCAACAATGCAGTGAGGACAAAATAATCTTCTTTTATAAATGCGCGGATTTCTCGTTCGCGTTCCATTACAATTCGTAGAGCCGGAGACTGAACTCGCCCAGCGGAAAGACCGTAGCGGACTTTCTTCCAGATGAGTCCGGATAGGTCATATCCAACCAAACGGTCTAGTACCCGCCTAGCTTCCTGCGCTTCCTTCAGGTGAAGATCAATTTCGCGGGGTTCTTTGATGGCTTCTTGGACTGCTTCTTCTGTGATTTCGTTAAAGGCGATTCGTCTTAGGTGTGGGTTGTTTTTCTTGATTAGTTCAGCCACGTGCCAAGCAATCGCTTCTCCTTCGCGGTCGGGGTCGGAGGCTAGTAGAACTTCGTCGACTTTAGCGGCTGCTAGTTGTAGTCCTTTGATGACTTGTTCTTTGCCGGGGGAATTAATATAGTGCGGCACAAAGCCACCAGCCACGTCAACCGCGTCAGTATTGCTTTTGGGAAGGTCACGCACGTGTCCAATTGAAGACATTACCTTGTAACCAGTTCCTAAATATTTCTCAATGGTTTTCGCCTTGGCGGGCGACTCCACTATGACTAAAGTCTTTTTTGACATAATTAATGAGTACAAATACTAGCATGTGTTGAATCTGTCAACTAATTTGTACCACGGTTAGCGACAGGAACGATAAATATTTTGCTCACTTTTGATGTGTCCAGCCAATTCCATCATCATTAATAATTGTGAAGCTTCATGGGTTTGGAGGTTGATTTTACGGATTAGTTCGTCACGATGAGTGGGTTCGTTGAGTTGGTCGATGACCGACTGCTCGGCTGGGGATAACAGTATAGGAATGGTGGCTGGAGGAGTGTTGTCTGAGATATTGAGTATTTCTAGAATATCCTGACTAGTGGTGACTGGGGTGGCACCAAGTTTGAGGAATTGGTGGGTGCCGAGAGAGTTTTTAGAAAAGATACTTCCAGGGACGACTAGGAGCTCACGATTGTAGTCAGCGGTCAGGCGGGCGGTGATTAAGGTGCCAGATTTTTCGCCAGCTTCAACTAGTAAAGTGGCTTGGCTGATACCGGCCACTAGCCGATTTCGTTGTGGAAATGACCACTTGGTCGCTTTGAAGGTTGGCTCAAATTCACTTAGTAATCCACCATTACTTTCTAAAATTCTAAAAGCAAGTTGTCTGTGTGAAGCAGGGTAGAGGGATTGGTCGCTGAGGCCACCACCGGGGATGGCTAGGGTGTAGAGATGGTTGGCTAAAGCGGCTTCATGGGCGAGTGAATCTATACCAAGGGCGAGGCCAGAAATGATACCGACAGGATGGCTGGCCAAGCCGGCCACTAATTCTTCCACCACCTGCTTACCGTAAGTGGTGTATTTTCTTGAACCTACAATTGAAAGTAGTTTGAGGTCAGAGGGAGGGAGCTGACCACGGTAATTTAGTTGTTGGGGTGGCTGGGGAATTTCCCGTAAGCCTACGGGAAATTCCCCAGCCGGTAACTCTTTAATCGGAAACTCCATACTCTATAAATTTTAGCATGATAGGAAATGATTATTCGTATCCGTTTGACTAATGGTTCGACAACTCAACCGGACATAATGTAAGTAATAAGATTGACTTCTTGTCAAATCTATGCTATTATGCAAATAGTAGTTCTACTAGACCTCCTCAAAAAACGGACCAAGTGGGGAGGTTATCCCCCAATTACGTCGGTCCGTCGAGGAGAGAACATGCTGTTTTTTCAAAATTTCATATGTGCGACGATTGTTTTCGTTGCGTACCACAAATTGGGCTATTATAGCCTCTTTGGCATACTGTCGGCTCTCAGTTCGTACTTTAAGGAGAAGTCGCGATTGCGAGCTGAGGTCTTAATGGTAACGAAGTTTGGCCTACCAATAGGCACGCTTATGTGCTCGAAGGACGACGGTTGGTTGCCAACTGACATCGCTTTTACTGCAGAAATGCAAAAATTGCGGTTGCAGTATGGCTCCCTGATTGGCTACTTCGGCAAATTTGCCGTCATCCCTTGGTTACAAGGTCTTGCGGTGGGAAATCAGCTTTTAGAAAGAGCTGTGACCGAGTGGGCCTTGAGCACTGGTGTCGAAGTGGCAGTCATGATGGTGAATCCGAAACATGTTCGGTTTTACCAGAGTCATGGGGCAGAAGTTCTGGCTCGGAGCCAAAAAACCAAGGGGATGGAAAAAGCCCCTGCAGTCCTCATGATAATTGATTTTCGGAAATCACCGAAAATTCAGGAACTCCAAACCGAGTACAAAGAATGGCAGTCACGCCAATCTGTCTCGGAAGTTGGTCTGGAGGTGTTCATATCATGAAACGCACATCAAGAGTGGAATTTGCTTCGGCAAATTCCATTCACCTAAAAAGGACCGCTACCCCAGCGGCCCTTTTCAATTTTTAGGCTGATTAAGGTATAATCACTTAGTTATAATTACCAGACACAAGGAAATATAATTCCTCGTTTTTCTAGATACTTAAAATGTTAGATATAAAATTCATCCGCGAGAATATTGATCTCGTCAAAATGGCCGCCACAAAAAAGAAAATCAAAATTGATCTTGATCGGTTAGTTGTTGTGGATGAATCGCGACGTAGCATAATGTTCCGTTTAGAAGAAAAGCGAGCGGAGCAAAACCGCGTGTCTGAAGGTATCCCAACCGCCTCTGACGACATAGCTCGTCAAAGCCTGATTACAGCTATGCAAGCGCTTAAGGTAGAAATCCAACAGGACGAAGAAGCTCTCAAGCCTGTCTTGGAGGAATGGCAGTCACTAATGCTTCAAGTACCAAACATCCCTGACATGTCTGTTCCGGATGGAGACAGTGACGCTGACAACCAAGAGGTAAAGACTTGGGGAGAGCAGACAGCTTTTGGTTTTGAAGCTAAAGACCACGTTGAATTAATGCTTAAGCACAACATGGTCGACTTTGAACGAGGTTCCAAGGTGCACGGTTTTCGGGGTTACTATCTGCTGGGTGATGGCGCACGTCTAACTTGGGCGATTTGGAATTACGCCAACGCTTTCTTTGGTGAGAAAGGTTTTGTACCGGTGATTCCGCCAACTATCGTACGCAAAGCCAATCTCTATGGTACTGGTCATCTACCAAATGAGGCTGATGATGTTTATCGCACTCAAGATGAAGATTATTTGATTGGTACCAGTGAGGTATCAGTGATGGGTTATTACGCTGACGAGGTTTTGGATAAGTCACAATTT
The DNA here is from genome assembly GCA_020632095.1 of Candidatus Nomurabacteria bacterium. Taxonomy (GTDB): domain Bacteria; phylum Patescibacteriota; class Minisyncoccia; order Phycocordibacterales; family UBA918; genus OLB19. The sequence goes on along the minus strand of JACKGF010000002.1, from coordinate 14,535 downwards.
CCGGTAAAGTTTCTTGGTTTTTCCCCTTGTTATCGTCGTGAAGCGGGTAGTCATGGTAAGGACACTCGTGGTTTGATTCGTGTACATGAGTTTCATAAAATAGAGCAAGTTTTGCTGTGTGAAGCCTCACATCAAGAAAGTGTTCAGTGGCATGAGTGGCTGAACACAAACACTGAAGAATTTATCGAGTCACTCGGTATTCCGTATCGCACAGTAATTAACTGCGGTGGTGATTTGGGGCAGGGGCAAGTGAAGAAGTACGATGTTGAGCTGTGGGTCCCTGGAGAAAAGACTTACCGTGAGATTAGTTCTGCGTCATACTTCCACGATTTCCAAACTCGTCGTTTCAACATTCGTTATCGCGATGAGTCAGGTAAGATTCAGTACGCTCACTCCTTAAATTGTACCGCTATCCCAACCCCTAGAATTTTGGTTTCTCTAGTAGAAAACTTCCAACAAGCTGATGGAACGATTGTTATCCCTGAAGTCCTTCGACCGTATTTTGGTAAGGAGATAATCGGAGCTGGTGAATAATTAAGTCACTCATGCCTTGGTATTTGGAGTTATTTAGAATTTTATACAAATGGATTGTAGAAAAACTAAAAGTAAATCACATAACAAAAGTTGATCAAGAGTATCATTTTTATCAGAATGACATTGCTGAGTTTTCGCAAATCAACCTAGAAATCAATCCTTTAAAACAGTATATTTACATTGTCTTACGATTTGCTTTTTGGATAATTTTCGTGATTTTTCTTATTTGGGTTTTTGCGAAAGTGACAGATGTTGATCCTAGTGGTCTCAATAACATCTTGATATTTTACGGGTTGATGCTTACGACAGTGGTAGCTGTGACCACTTACGGAAAAGCGGCTATTCTGCATAGAAGATATGGTGGTTTTGGAGGTGATTTGGATAACTTTCTTATAGATAAGCATAAACATACAATTATTCTTAATAAAAATGGAATTTTCGGTATGGTGAAAATTCTTTGGTTTGAGGTTGAAAAAGTAGAAGAGATTGGTGAGTTGAGAGTAAAAATATCCAAAAAGAAAGTCGGTAAACTGCCTTCTTTTTTACAGCTACCGCCACTGATTATTGTTTTTCCATCAGTTGAAGATAAGACTAGGTTTATGGAAGGAGTGAGTGAAGTGATATAAAAAATTCGCCGAAATTGATTTTATTGTATCGCTATCCCAACCCCTAGAATTTTGGTTTCTCTAGTAGAAAACTTCCAACAAGCTGATGGAACGATTGTTATCCCTGAAGTCCTTCGACCGTATTTTGGTAAGGAGATAATCGTTTGACTTTGGGTCAATTGTGATTTTATTGATAGGTGTCTGAGGGAATGTTCATCCTGTAGCAAATTTTAGGAGTAATAACTTTGAAAATTGAACTCATTGCTGTTTAGTCATTGTTAGGTTTGTTTGGTTTGGTCCTGATGAGACTGAACAATCTGGTAATAAAAGCACTCAAGAGCTACTTGAAGGATTGGAGTGGGGTTAGCTATGCGAGAACACTAAACTTGAAAGTTCTGATGACAGTGGTGGTTGGGGGTCCTTTTACTCTACTAGTTGGATTTGTGGCTGTTGCATACTCTATTTACTCGCTGGTGGAGCAAAGATTGAAACAGCAAAATAGCGATAGCTGAAGCTTGCTTGTGGAGCAGTTGTCGGCTCAACCTCTCGTGTTTATCGCGAGGGGTTTTCTTTTTGTTCGTAAAATCTTCACTTATACTTGCCCAAGCTGGTTGTGAAATAATACTCGTATTTCATGATACGATATCTGCGATGAGTATTAGGTATCCAAAACGAATTGACCCCAACACAATTGTTCTCTTGAAACAGATTTTTTTGGGTGTGGTAGTGATTGGTTTTGTTGCTTTGTTGGTGACAGCTTTATGGTATGTCACCAGGATCCAAGCTTTGACGATTGTTGATGTTGAAGTATCAGGGGGTGAGACTATTAGTCATGATGAAGTCGAATCTATCGCCAGGCAGTCGCTTGAGGGGGCCTATGTTGGTCTGATTCCACACGCCTTTTCGTGGTTATATCCAAAAACAGAGATGCTTGAAAATCTACAAAAAATCGACCGAATTCATGATATTAATATTAGTAGAGATGGAGGTGAAAAGCTTAAGATACAGTTTAACGAATACACACCGCGGGCGCTTTGGTGTAATTCGGTTGAAGGTCATGATTGTGCATTTGTGGATGTGACTGGTCTAGCCTACGCCAAAGCACCCGAACTATCAGGTGGTTCGTTCCTGAGATTTATTCGGATTGAAAGCAATTACGAAATAAATCAAGTTCTTTTACCGGAAAAAGAACTTGATGACATACTATTGATGATTGATTTGTTTGCAAATGAAGACTGGTATATATCTCATGTTGAGGTCGACTCTGTAGGTGATGCCTTTTTAAAGGTGGTGGGTGGAGGGGAGTTAAAAGTATCACTATCACAAACTCCAGCTGAAACAGTTGATAATTTTCGAACAGTAGTGACTTCAGAAAAATTTACACACATTAAACCAGGGAATTTTCAATATATTGATTTACGGTTTGGAAACAAGGTGTTTGTGAATGAGGAAGAAGTTAAGGTTGAATCAGATGAAGATATAACAGCCACCCACGATGAAGTAGAATAAGGTTACTAATTATTATTTATAAATAAATGTATGAAAAGCCCATTTGAAAACAAAGGTTATCGAAATGCTGTTGCTGAGAAATATACAAGTGAAGCTATTAAAAAAAGGTTTCGAGTACTTGAAAGTACTGATATTGGACTTCTTATTGGACAAGCGATAAATAAAATAGGATATACAGATTACAGCATCTTATATAATATTGAATATTCAGATGAGCAAGGGACTCAAATAGCTAGTTTGCTTGGTGATATGAGTATGCATACTAATGACAAAGAAATATTAGTTGTCAAAGCAAAAGAGTTGGCTGATTTCTTAAAAAAGATTTAATAATAGTCCAGATAAATTATTTGCAAAAGTCAATATTGATTGTAAAGTACTGTTCAAATGAATTTTTGGCAACAACTTCCTAAACCGATGATGGTTTTAGCGCCGATGGCGGATGTGACTGATGCGCCTTTCCGGCGGATGATTGCGAAGTATTCTGCGCACGAGCGAGCCGACGAAACAATTGGTGGTCCTGATGTGATGTGGACCGAGTTTGTAGCAGCCGATGGCCTAGTGCGAGCAACACCCGAGGGGAAAGAAAAGTTAATGATGGACTTGATGTACAGCGAAGAAGAAAGGCCGATTGTGGCTCAGCTTTTTTCTAGCACACCGGAGCATATGGAGTACGCGGCTGGGCTTGTGCGAGAGCTTGGTTTTGATGGGGTTGATATAAATATGGGCTGTCCAGATCGTTCGATTGAAAAACAAGGTTGTGGTTCGGCCATGATAAAAAATCCGGCTAGTGCGAAGGAGATTATCAAGGCGGCTAAGCGCGGAGCGCGAACGGGTGAGACGGACGGTATCCCTGTGTCGGTAAAGACACGGCTGGGTTACAACAAGGATGAGTTGGAAGAATGGTTGCCGGCGCTTCTGGAAGAAGCGCCGGCCGTAGTGACCATGCACGCTCGCACTAGAAAAGAAATGAGTAAGGTGCCAGCGAGGTGGGAAAGGGTGAAACGAGCGGTGGAGATTCGTAATGAACTAGGTGTCGACACTTTGATTCTGGGTAATGGAGATGCCGAGTCGCTTGAAGATGCCCGCCAGAAAGCTGCGCTTTCTGGCGCCGACGGCGTCATGCTCGGTCGTGCCATTTTTGGTAACCCTTGGCTTTTTCATCCTGAAAAAGATTTGTCGAATGTGTCATTGTCGGAGCGACTGGAAGTAATGATAGAACATACAAAACTATACGCCGAACTACTACCTAACAAAAATTTTGCCACCATGAAAAAGCACTACAAAGCCTACGTAAATTCTTTTGCAGGTGCGGCCGAACTGCGCGCCGAACTAATGGAACAAAACACACCCGAAGAAATTGAAAGAGTTGTCCACTCATTTTTGAAAAAAGCTATATAAATTTCGAATTCATTGTTAAACTTAAGACATGAACGAGATTTTGCACGCAAATATTTTCTTCGTCATCGCCAGCATTGCAACCGTAATATTTTGTATTTTGGTTAGTATGGCGCTGTATCAAGTAATTAAAATCTTGCAAAGTATTCGGGCTATTATTGACAGAATCGAGGCAGAGAGCGAGAGGATTGCCGCTGATGTGACTCATGTGCGTGAGTTGATTGCTAGCGGGGGAATACTCTCTCGAGCAATGAGTTATCTAGCAAGCTCATTTCTCCCGCGTCCTAAAAGGAAACAGCGCAGTCGAAGCGAAGATTAATTTAATAAATATTATGGCAAAAAGTAAGAAAGACGAGTTGACTCCAGCTCAAAAAATTCAAATCGGAGTAGGTCTAACTACAGCCGCTGTCGCTGCAGCTGGAGTATATTTTTTATACGGAAGTAAGAATGCTGCTAAGAATAGAAAGGCGGTGAAGAGCTGGATGTTAAAGGCAAAGGCAGAAGTTTTGGAGAAACTTGAGACAGCTAAGCAGATGTCACAAGAAGAATACGAAGCGATTATTAACACAGTTGCTTCTACCTATGCTGAGCTGAAGGATGCTTCAAAGGTTGATATTAAAGCCTTTAAAGAGGAAATGAAGAATCATTGGAAGGCGATTGAAAAGACGGCAGCACCAAAGAAGAAGGCAGTAAAGAAAGCGGTGAAAAAGGAAGCTAAAAAAGTAGTGAAAAAAGTGGCCAAGAAGGTTGCTAAGAAGTAAAAAGTTATCCCAAAATAAATGACGTGCGGCCTCCGGCCGCACGTCATTTATTGTATAGTTATACTATGAAGTCATTAATATTGGCAGTTTTTGTTTTAGGTTCAATAGTTAGCATGACTATGCCACCTAGAACTGTCTCAAGTGAAGCATCAACCACTTCTGTAGAGCCAATTCACTATACTAAATTAGATACAAGACCTAATGTTTCAGCTAGAGCCTATACAGTCTTTGATATAAATACTGGAGAAGTTTTATTTAGTCAAAATTCAGACGAACCACTACCGATTGCGTCAGTTACAAAACTATTTACCGCTTCGGCAGCTTTACGGAGTAGTCAATTAGATTCACAGGTTGAAGTGACTCAGGATGATGTCGCTGCCGAGGGGCGAGCTGGTAAATTGGAGGCTGGTCAAAAGTACGTTTTACGTGATTTATTGTTTCCACTTTTGTTAGAGTCATCCAATGATGCGGCGGCTGTGTTTGAGCGAACTTTAGGTAAAATCTCTTTTCCTCAGGTGCAGTTAGCCGACGCATCAGGTTTGTCGTCTTATAATGTTGCGTCTGCCAGTGATCTTGCTGCTAGTGTTAGTCAGCTTTATCATCAACAAGCTTATTTATTTGATATTACCAAGCTTCCTCAATATATCGGCTCAGAAACCGGCTGGGTAAACAATTCACCCGTGCGCGACTTGCCGGGTTATCAGGGTGGCAAGCATGGCTACACCACCGCTGCCAACCGTACCTTGGTTGCAATTTTCTCAGAACCCACTTTGGCTAATCGTGAAATTGGTTACGTAATTTTGGGTAGTAATGATTTAAAGGCAGACACTTTAAGTTTGAGGGAACTTGTGACTAATTCGGTTAGATTAGAATAATTTGCTATACTACCAACCATGTCTGTAACCGGAGCTTTATATAGAAAATATCGCCCCCAAGCTTTTGCTGAGGTGCGTGATCAAGACCATATTGTCACTGTCCTAGAAGGAGCGATTAAGAAAGGAGAAATCCCACACGCATTGTTGTTTTCCGGAACCAGAGGAACGGGGAAGACAACCCTCGCTAGAATCTTTGCTAAAGCTATTGGCACCACTGACTTAGATATTTACGAAATCGATGCCGCCTCCAATAGAGGGATTGATGACGTACGCGAACTCAAAGAAGCAGTCCACACCATGCCGTATGAGTCTAAGCAGAAGGTATATATTATTGACGAGGTGCACATGCTCACCAAGGAAGCTTTTAATGCACTTTTGAAGACTTTAGAAGAACCACCAGCCCACGTTGTGTTTATCCTGGCTACTACCGAAGAAGAAAAACTACTCGATACTATATTGTCACGCTGTCAGGTATTTAGAATGCACTCACCATCGCGGGCAGTATTGGTGGAGGTAGTAACCGACATTGCCAAAAAAGAAGGATTTACTTTGAGTCCCGACGCAGCCGACTTAATTGCGATGGCAGCCGATGGTTCGTTTCGCGATGCTTTAGGAGTGACCCAAAAAGTAATCATGGCCTCGGGCGACACCATTGGCACTGCCGATGAAGTAGTAGCCATTATCGGCGCACCCAAAACTTCCACCATGTTGGCGCTACTCACTGCGTTGCATGAGAAAAATCGCGAAGCGGCTCTCACAGCGATACAAGATGTTGTCTCAGCTAACGCCGACATGAAATTATTCATGCGACTGTTGCTCGAACATGTACGGGCAGTAATGTTAGTACGCAATCTACCAACTCACAAAGAAACTATTTTACATTCCTTTGGAACCGAGGCTCGGGCAAAAATTGAAGAATACTCGGCCGGAGTTTCGCTCATTAATTCACGTTTGCTTTTACGCTTGTTGCAAGCTTCTGAGTTAATGTCTCGTTCACCAATTCCACACGCTCCACTTGAAATCGCCATTATTGACGTGACAGAAAATTAATATGAAAGTCTTATTGGTCCGTCATGGACAAACGCGCGGTAATATAGCTCATCGTCACCAAGTCGATCATACTCCCTTAACTATTCTCGGTAGGGAGCAAGTGGAAGAGAGGGCGAAAGAAATTAAAAAATTTAAGCCAACTCATTTGGTAACTAGCAATATGGTGCGAGCGATTGAGACAGCTAGAATTATTGGCGATGAATGTGATTTGATTCCTGAAACCAGTGAGGTCTTTATGGAGCTGGTGAGACCACAAAGGCTTTATGGTTATCGGCATCGAAATTACCGTTCTTTGTGGTTTTACTTGTGGTGGTATTTAGGTAGAAATTCTGCGTCGATAGCAGAAGGGGAGTCATATAAGCAGTTACGTGAACGGATTAGAAGAGCTCAAGCTGAATTGGCTCAGTACCCAACTGACGCCCGAGTAGCGGTAGTATCGCACGCTGTCTTCATTGCGATGTTTGTCGCACATCTATGCCGCACTAGGGCTCTTACTCCGTGGCAGGCGGTTAAAGTATTTTCTGGAGTATTAACTATGCCAAATGTCCACACTATTGAAATAACTTTCAATCACGCACACGAAGGCAAAGGTTGCGCCTGGTCTGTCGATACCTAACTTGAATGTTTGCCAAATTCTGGCAGTATAGTGCAACCAGCGAAGAAGTGACGGCGAAGGCGAACCTCAGACGTCACTAGAAAAAACAAATCAAAACATTGCCGATTCGTCTAATGGTAGGACTCTGGTTTCTGGTACCAGCTATTGGGGTTCGAGTCCCTGATCGGCAGCAGCCATGTGAGATAGACTGAGACGCCTAAATCAGTCATATTTCTCAACACATTTTAAACACGAGTCATGGGCTCGAACTTTTGTGGTTTTTACAAAATCCAGAGTAGCCTTATTTTAAGGCGTTTTGTTGGTTCGAATCCAAGAAGGTTTTTTTATTGTAATGTGTGATTAGAAGGTTAAGGTCTGCTGAAAGTAATTTGACGCCGGATTCATATTTATGTAAGATACTTACATAAATCATGAATATGAATCGTTCCAAAAATGTCGAAGAAATAGTTGAGGGATTTAAGTTAATGAGACAACACTTGCGTGGATCGTCTTGCTCCGTATCTGAACTACCTCTGACACACTCACAATGGCTTGCGCTCATGGTGATTGGTCGTGGCCATTTGGTGACTATAGGAGACGTGAAGAAAGCACTTGGAATATCAAGCAGTGCGGCAACACAGCTAGCTAATACTCTGGAGGAGAAAGGTCATGTCATACGCACACCACTCTCCACTGATGCCCGTGCTTCAGTACTCGTGCTTTCATCTGACTCTAAGAAGAAGTTCGAGCACATGCGAACAAAAAAACTAAAGGAGTTTACAAAGTTATTTGATGTGTTTACGGACGATGAGTTTTCTACATACGTACAATTACAAGCTAAGCTAACAAAATCTATTTCCAAATAACTTATGAATGAACGATCTAAAAAATTTCTTGAGGGACCCATCTTGACTTCATTACTCACGCTTGCTATTCCGATTGTTTTGGCAAATATCTTGCAGAGTCTCTATCAGCTAACTGATGCATTCTGGGTTGGGCGTTTAGGTGGCTCTGCTGTAGCGGCAGTTTCGGTAAGTTTTCCCGTCATTTTCTTGATGATTGCAGTTGGCGCAGGACTTGCGGTGGCTGGCTCAACACTTATCGCACAGTATGTGGGAGCAAGGAATGAAAAGATGGTCAGTCATGTAGCTTCACAAACCCTACTTATGGTTATCGTTACCTCTGTAGTATTGGGAGCTATCGGATACGTTCTTGCGCCGACAATTCTCCATGCGATAGGTGTTGCGCCAGATGTGTTTGATCATGCACTAGGATATATGCGTGTGTCATTTGTTGGTTTGGTATTTATGTTCAGCTTTGTAATGTTTCAGTCGATTATGCGCGGTATTGGACAAGTGACCCTGCCGATGTTTATTGTTCTCGGCACTGTCCTACTAAATCTGGTACTAGATCCACTTTTTATATTTGGTTGGGGACCATTTTCAGGGCATGGTGTAATGGGAGCAGCGATGGCTACATTGGTCACACAAGGTCTTTCAGCTTTGATTGGATTCGCAGTTTTATTTAAAGGAAAGCTTGGTATTCAGATACGGCTTCCCGATTTCAAACCAGATTTTGCATTTATCAAAAGAGCATTCTTCTTGGGATTTCCTGCATCCATTGAACAATCGGCTCGCGCTCTTGGACTGGTCGTTATGACCGCTCTGATTACTAGTTTTGGAACTTTGGCGATTGCTTCATATGGAGTAGGATCAAATATTCTGCAATTTATTATCATTCCGGCCATGGGAGTTTCTATGGCCGTCTCAACATTGGTGGGTCAGAACATTGGCGCTGGAAATATAGAGCGTGCTTCTAATATTGCTAAACTAGGAGCAATCATATCATTTGTTGGACTGAGTCTTATTGGAGTTATAACCTTTATTTTTGCACCACATCTTATTGCTTTCTTTGTGCCCGGAGATGATGCGGTAATAGCGCTTGGCACAACGTTTGTACGCACTATGTCACTTACATTCGGTTTTATGGGAGCACAATTGGCTCTTACGGGGGTATTTCGTGCCTCAGGAAATATGATTGCCACTATGGTGATTGCACTAGTGTCTCAATGGGGGTTGCAACTACCATTGGCTTTCATCTTGTCTCGGTACACGTCACTTGGTGTGAACGGATTATGGTGGGCATTTCCAATATCGAACGTCATTATTGCTGGTATTGCAATTGCTTGGTATGCAAAGGGTGACTGGAAAAAGAAACGTCTCACCGAGGATGAGCAGCTTGTAGAGGCGGTAAGTGAAGAGATTATTGTTGAGGAAGGAATCAGGAAATAGACCAAGAGGCAATGGTCAAAAACCAACTTAAAATTTATTAAATAATAAAAATAATATGGAAAAAACTAAACTAAATATAAAAATAATTACTGGCAGTACACGTGAAGGACGTTTTTCAGATAAAGCATCTGCTTGGATTGCAGAAGAGGCTAAAAAGCAAGACGGTGTTACTGTAGAGATACTTGACCTGCGTGATTACGAAATGCCATTTTTCAATGAAGCCGTTAGCCCTTCATTTAAAACGGAACCATACGAAAATGAAGCTGTTGCTCGCTTTACAAAAAAGATTGAGGAAGGAGATGCGTTCATTATGGTAACTCCAGAATACAATCACAGCACTTCCGGTGTATTGAAAAATGCCATTGACTGGGTCAGCCCAGAATGGAATAACAAACCTATTGCATTTGTGAGTTATGGATCTGTTGGTGGAGCACGTGCTGTAGAGCAACTTCGTCTTATTGCCGTTGAACTCCAAATGGCACCTATCCGGGAAGCAATTCACATGAATGGAGAGCAGTATTTTCCAGTTGTTATGGGTAAAAGTGGTGCAGATGATTTATTTGCCAACTATGTTGAGAAAGCAGATGCGATGAATAAGCAGTTATTGTGGTGGACAAGCGCATTAAAGGAAGCGCGAAATAAGTAGACCAGTCAAGGGCGACCGAGACGGTTCGAATCCTACTGCGGCAGCACTCATGCGAGACCTATCGAGGTCTCTATAGTAGCCATATTTATCAACTTATATTTTTGATGAGTCATGGACTAGAAATTTTGTAGTAATTGTCCAATTTAGAATAGCTATATTTTTAAACATTTTCTAGTTTCGAATCCAGGACGGGGTTGGATGGGCTATTGTTAAATAGCAACCAAAGTTGTAGGTTAGATTGAACTAATGGGGATAAGTCCGTTATATATTGTAAAAGTGTTGTGTAATTTTTTAAAAAAACTGTATAGCCCTTAATACACAACTAGACCACAGAAATGGCTAAAATAACGGACGTATCCCCATTTCCCATTTCCTCCCATTTCCTTCATCAGAAAACAGAGCGCGGTTGATATTGACAATGGCACAGTTTAGTGATACTATTTTATAGGTTCAAATACCCTCCAGCTACCCCTCAAGCTTTAAAGGTAACTGGAGAATAAACAATAGTTAATCAAAACCTGCACTTTTCACAAACAGGAGAGAACAGATGAAGTTTTATATCGACATCAACGTCAAAGGTCTTCGGACGATAATCTTCAAGGATGCTGCTAAAGATGACTTCGAGAAGCTGTCAACAGAGCAAGGAGATCTGCTGTTGGTAGTTAATTCGAATTACCCCCGCGGAATCTGTTTACGCGACGGCAGTTACTACGAAGGCCGGCGTGACCAGTGTGGGTTGGGCGACATCTGCACTATCGAATTTGATGATTTCGAACCCAGCATGACGCTCGACGACAATCCGGAGTGGCATGATCTCCTCAAGGAGCGCATCGTCGCAGTCCGAGCACAAGAGCAGTATGGACCGGGTCAAGGAATCGCCGTAAGTGAACGGAAGACTTACGGCTCCGCAGTCGCCCGCATTCGTAATCAGCAATCGAATTGGGGTCGAGACGGAGTACTCGTGTATGTGGTGAAAATTGTGGCGACCGGCCCTCAGTCTCTCAAGGACGCCATAGCGTTGCATAAGATGATTTTGGAAGGCGAGTAAGGAAACCGTCTTCGTCTCCGTAGTGACAACTGCTCGCGTTCCCACGGATGCGAGCGGTTTTTCTTTTGTATGCAGGGCGAAACTCCTCTATGCACATTGTAAAATAACGGACGTATCCCCATTTCCTCCCCATTTCCTCATAAAGGGCGCATGCAAGATACTTCATGCGCCTTTTCCTATTAATTTTATCACTATTTGCCTCCAAGTTACTTTAGGTAAAGAAAGTGAAAATAGTTCAAGAGTTAAAATTAGTCAATAATTCAATTTAATATCTAATAAAATGTTACACTAGGCCATGCAAAAAGATTTGGAGGGAATATTTGGAAGTATGCGGTGATGTTGGTGGCTAACAAGCGGATTTTTGTCGCTATTTTGGGGGCATATTATTTGACGGTGCCGGGGGTTACTGCCTATACCATCGGCGTTATCTTGATGATAAGTAGCTTGGCTGGTTTTTTGCTCGAAATTCCTAGTGGCTATATGTCGGATAAGATGGGTCACAAATCGGCTCTCGTGATGGCCAGGATACTCATGATTGTTTCGACGCTGTTGTATTTGGTGGCCGATGACGTACTTTTTTTGATTTTGGGGGGGAGCGTTTCTTAGTATCAGTATAGCTTTCAATAGTGGTACAGGCAGTGCCTTCATGCACGAAACTCTAAAAGCACTTGGTTGTGATCATGAATACACTAAGGTGACAGGCAAGGTTGCTTCAATTGGATTTGCGGTCCCGATTGTATTTATGGTTTTGGTGCCATTTTTGGTAAGTATAAGCTACAAAGTACCTTTTATGGTGGCTTTGGTGATTGATGTAATTGGTCTCATTGCAGTATTGTCTCTTAAGGTGCCACCTGTGACTCCAGAGCAGATTGATGAAGTTAGGAGTACAAATTTCAAGCAAGTTATGCTGGAAGGATATAACCTAAACTTTTTTAGTATCGCGATTTTTACTGGTATTGTGGGTGGAATTTTGTTTAGTGTGGGAGTATTTCGGGCGGCTTATCAGGTTTTTCTGGAAGTTCCGGTCATCTGGTTTGGGGTATTTTTTGGCTTAGGGCGGGCAGGTGCTTCGCTAATGTTAGCTTATAGTGGAAAGATTAAGGATTACTTTTCTTTGGCAACCTTTCTGAGGTTTGAGCTTTTGCTTTTTAGTCTATTTATCCTAGCTTTAGGTTTAACAGCGGAGCCATGGCTGGTTGTGTTCATTTTTATACTTGTAAATGCTTTTCAGTGGGGGTTAAGTAGAGTGGATGAAGGATTTCAGATTGAAATCATTAAACATAGCAAGTTCAAGGCTACGTTGTTGTCTGTTAGTTCACAGGTAAAATTACTGATTCAGGCAATAGCGAGTTTTGGTGTTGGTTATGCTTTTGAGAAACTGTCTTACCAGTACGGATTTTTATGTTTGGCGCTGGTGTTTGTAGCCATTTTACTTCCTTTGTACTTCTATATTTTGAAGCGGAGTAGGGAGGGAGCCTATAGTGACCTAATGACATAACCTTTTTGTTACCCTAGGAAGGACCTAGGGAATTCTTATGGTGATGTTTGATATTCAAGTCGTTGTGTTTTATGGGTAATGATATATTCTGTATTAGGCGAAGTGAAGCAGTTCCCGCGGATTTCCTGCGAAATAAATAAATCATCGGAGGTGGGTATGGAAAAGATAATCAATTGGCATGTTGTTGTTGGATTACTGGCGGCACTAGTTGGTCAAGTGCCCGGGCTAGAATGGTTTAAATTGCTGGCGGCTGCGATATGTCTGTGGCTCATGGTCCTAATTATCTGGCTGTATTTTGCAGCTGTAGAGTTGCTATTTGGTTCTAATATGAATCCTGTTTTGAAACAGGAGCTACAGCTGGGTGGAGTCAGAAATGGTAAGATTTCATTACGTCAAGCTTATCGTATCGTGACTGTATTCAAATTATTCGGGGATTGAAATGGAGAAACGAATTAAGCTTTGGAGGATTTACGTAATTGGCCTGCTGGTGATGCTTCTGTGTTGGGTGTCTGGTCGGGATGACTTTAGGGCTCTTGAGGGTTTGATAGGGGTCATCCTGTTAGGTTTCGCTATCCTATGCCTGCCTTCTCTCATCCGGGTAAACTTTTTTTCTGGCCCCGCGGTGAGGCGTCCAACAAGGCAAACGCTCAGCGTTGGTAGTAGCGGCAAAATCCGTCTTGGTCCTCTGTCGAGTCGAGGAGGATCTCAAGATTGACATGCGAGGCTTGGAGATGTAATTTTTGTAGTGAAAGGAGAGAATCCGGTACAGCTGTGAAGTATATCGTAGCGCAATACCGTAAACAGCCTACTTGCGGTGGTGGCCGCAAGTCTTGAGTGGTATCCACGAGGATACCACTCTTTTTATTGACATTGTTTGTGGGTTAAAGCATATTAATTCTAAAGAAGTATGGTCTTTGTTTCTGGTGGTCAAATATCTTTTGTAAATATTTATTTGGAGGTACTCCGGTGGAAGATATATATGGCAAGAAAATAAATCTGCATAAGCTGGTGCTTGGGCAAATTGCAGGGATCAGCTGGATAGGGATTCTTATGTTTTTGCTGTATGACTGGTTCAATAATCCAAGTAGATGGTTTCCATGCTTGATTGTTTGGGGACTGTCTCTCGGTACAGTCTACCTACTAGCCTTTTATTTCCGACAGAAATTTATGAGAGGTGATCCTGTCTGGTTGGAAAGGCAAACGGCAGAACGTCAAGCACTGATCAAGGCTCTTGTGTCCGAAAACATGTTCTGGCAGTACATGACACCTGGACTAGGTGTGTACTGGTTGTATCATCCACCAAAGTTCTACACCGATTTGGAAATGAGAGTGTGGCAACAGTATGGGTTATCGAAGTTTTGATTGGTAACGGCAGAAGCTTTGCTTCTGCCGTTGGTTCGTTTATGTCGAGAAATTGCAGCTCAAGTGTTATACTTAACCTAATGAAAAAGGCAGATTTTCTAAGTGTTTTAATTACTTTTGTGGTTGGGGTTTTGGCTGGAGCGTACCTGTTCACAACCCAGTTTGCACCTACTGTCACAGTTAGTGCATTACCAAGTAAGGAGATTCTGTCAAAATTCTCCATCACCAGTGAGGTTTATGGTGGGATAATGGGGTCAGACACCTTTAAACTAAAATAACAATGGTATAATTCTCGCATGCCTAGGTCCCTCCAGCTACCCCTCAAGTAGGACAGATTGCTCATAATAATACTCACTCGAAATCCTG
>JACKGF010000001.1 GCA_020632095.1 Candidatus Nomurabacteria bacterium | reverse complement strand
GAGTTCAGGGTCAAATGTCCGGGGGACATTTGACCCTCTGCGCCAATTGCCTAAAAATATCATTTCGCTGGTTAATTGGTACAATGGTTAACATGAATCTCAGCGACAAGCTCACTCAGCATTTCCGAATTGATGTCAATCATGACAAAGCGCTAAAGCGACTAAACGTCGAAACCATATCAGACCTGCTCTACCACCTGCCAGCCCGCTACGAAAACATCTCTGACGTTCAGTCAGTCGGCGGATTAGAGAAAGGTCAAGACGCAGTAGTCTACGGCCAACTATCAGGTCTCAACACGCGCAAAGCTTGGAAAAGTCGTAAACCTATTGCCGAAGGCTACGTCGAAGACGGTTCAGCCAAAATAAAAATCATGTGGTTCAACCAGCCATACATCGCCAAAATGTATAGTGACGGCATGTATGTGAAGCTGGCTGGTAAAGTGGCGGGGACAGACAGCAAGCTTTATTTGTCTAATCCAGAAATCGAACCCCTCGACAGCCTGCCGATCGACCGCCACGATTCTATTTTTGCTGGTACGGAAGAACAAGACGACACACTCTTCCCTATCTACCGCGAGACCAAGGGTATCACTAGCAAGTGGGTTTATCATACGGTTTTAAAATGTTTTGAAAAAGATATTTTAAAAACTTTGATTGACCCTATCCCTTCGGCAATTCTAAAAAAATACAACTTACCAGAACTAAAGACAGCCTTGGTTTGGATTCACTCGCCCAAAAAAGTTGAACACGCCGAAAGTGCTCGTAAGAGATTTGCTTTTGAAGAGGTGTTTTATATTCAAGTACAAAAGGCGCAGGAAAGAGCTGCTGTCAGCGCTGCTCAAACATACTCTATTTCTGCTAGTGAAAAACACGTTGCGGAATTTGTTGACCGCTTCGACTTCAAACTCACTAATGCTCAAGACAACGCGATCAAATCCATCATTCAGAACTTCAACGATAGTCACGCCATGTCTCGACTGCTGGAAGGTGATGTGGGAAGTGGTAAGACGGCGGTGGCGGCCACTACCGCCTACGCCGTCGCCACTTCTCGCCCACCCGAAGGAATCAGAGATAATGAAAAAGGTACGCAAATTGCTTTTGGTAACTTGCAAGTAGCCTACATGGCGCCGACTGAAATTCTAGCCAAACAGCACTTTGAAAGTTTTATCGAATACTTCCAACATCTACCAATTTCCATCGGACTAATTACTGGTAGTGGCTGTATGAAGTTCCCCTCCAAATCTGACCCGACCAAGCCAACTAAAATTTCTAAAGCTCAACTTACCAAATGGATTAAAAACGGTGAAATCCCAATCGTTATTGGGACTCATGCACTGATTTATAAAAGTGTTGAATTCAAACATTTGGCGTACGTCATTATCGATGAGCAACACCGCTTTGGTACCAACCAACGCAAAAAGTTGGCCAAAAAAGACGATCGTCTGCCTCACCTCCTATCCATGACCGCCACTCCGATTCCACGCACATTGGCACTAACTATCTACGGCGACCTTGATATTACCCTGCTCGACGAAATGCCGGCCGGCCGCAAGACAGTGATTACCAAAGTGGTCGGACCAAGCCAGAGTAAGGAAATGTATGACCATGTCGAAAATGAGCTCCAGGCCGGCCGGCAAGCTTACGTCATTTGTCCCCGCATCGAGGAACCAGACCCCGATAAAGAAACCGCAATCAATATGAAAAGTGTGATGGCCGAAGCCAAGCGTTTGAAGAAAGACGTTTTCCAAAACTGGCGGATCGAACCCCTACACGGCAAAATGACTCCAGCTGAAAAAGAACGTGTAATGAACGATTTTAACAACCATAAAATTGATATCTTGTGTGCTACTAGTGTGGTCGAGGTGGGAGTCAATGTTCCGAATGCCACCAACATCATTATTGAGGGAGCTGAGCGCTTTGGTCTGGCTCAACTCCACCAACTACGTGGTCGAGTGATTCGTGGTAATCACCAATCTTATTGTTTTGCTGTCACCGAAAGCAAGAGTGATAAAACCCGCGACCGCCTGAAAGCCCTCGCCACCGCCAAAAATGGCTTTGAATTAGCCGAACACGACCTCCAATTCCGTGGTAGCGGAGAACTCTATGGCGGAAAGCAATCCGGTTTATCTGACCTCGGTATGGAAGCCATCCGTAATCTCAAACTAGTCGAAGCTGCCCGCAACGAGGCTCGACACCTGGTAGAAACCCACCCCGACCTATCTAGAAACTTTCCTCTTATTGCCGAACATGTGGCACGGATTGGTGAGGTTTTGCATATGGAGTAGCAATCCTTAAATCAAGAAAAACGGCTCGCCTGAGCCGTTTTTATTTTAATTGATTAAGCAAGTGGAATAACCTCTCCTTCCAGAATCCACAATAACCTTAGACTTACTATAACCACTGGTTATCACCGCCCCGTCAGACCTGAAGAAAGCATACATTTTTTCTTTAAACCCTTTGCATTCTACATCATGATTATTACCAGGGTCATATTTTCTTATATAGCCAAGTCTAAAGCTATCAATTTTGCGAAATGCGTTTACAACGTCATCTCTTGTTGCATTAGGTTTTCCGGATATGTACCAATCAAACTTTTTGCCTACACTCACTCCTATGATACTCATTGGTCATTTCTCCTGTAAGTATTATGTGTTTTGTAGAACCTAAAATAACATAACTGGACTTTATACATCAAACTAGATTTAATCATACTTTGCAACTAAAATTTCCCGTTATTTAAATAACACAAGAAAAATTCATAAATAGCAAAAAAAAAACGGCCCAGACTGTGCTGGGCCAAATTTTTCTTAAGAGGCGGTTAACCTCTGAGACAGACTTCTCTAATCCACTGTATGGATTAGGTTCTGTCTACAGATAACGGCTGGATCACCCCCTTTCTGTCAACCACCCTGTCTATTGAATTACCAATCTCTAATTTCATTTCCTTCTCCATTTCTGATGTTGGAAAGAGGACGAAATCAATACCGTCCTTATATTTTATACTCTAGGATCATAAAAAAGTAAATGGTTATTTGTTAGATTGTGAACTAACCCTGTTTACGATATAGTACTTGGTACCAACATCCATCCATAGCTCAGTTGGTAAGCAAGCTTTCTTGAACTGCGTTCGGAAATAATATGTAAGTAAACTTCCATATTTTTCCTCACTTGTCCAAGTAGTGCGCGAAGCTTATAATTTGAACCTTGGAATCAACCTTAAGACATTTGGCTTCTAAGATAAATTAAATAGATTGAAGTTTATTATGTCCGCCTGTAGCTCAGTTGGTAGAGCGCGAAGCTTATACCTTCGTGGTCCCAGGTTCGAGTCCTGGCGGGCGGACATAGGAAATTTCAGTCCAATAATATTAGCTTCTATCCATGGTGGACAGATGTAAATAAAAGAGTGGCGGCCCTACGGGCCGCCACTCTTTTATTTACTCTTTCTACTCAACCTCCTTCACCGGAGTCTCCAAACTTTTCGTCGGATCTCCAACCTTCTGTTCTTCACTATACATATCGGTATAAACATCCTTTATTTCAACTCCTTGCTGCTTCAATAGAGTTTCGTATTCCTCCCTTTCTAAAGTTTCAACTTCTACCAACTTTTCTGAAATAGAATTCAAAGCTGTTCGGTACTTAGTCAAGATTTCTCTCGCTCGAGTTTTTCCTTCCTCTATAATCCGTGCCACCTCATCGTCAATCTCTTTAGCCACTTTTTCCGAATAGCCTCTATCCTCAGACAAGCCGCCGCCGATCATCCGGCCACCAGTCCCTTCAAAAGCCACTGCTCCTAAAGTCTCACTCATACCATACTTAGTCACCATATCCCTCGCTATGTTGGCTACGACCTGAAGGTCATTTGATGGACCAGTTGAAAGATCGCCGAAGACCATTTCTTCAGTCACATAACCGCCGAGCGTCATCGCGATATCGTCCAGAAATTCCTTCTTAGTATGCATTCTGCGGTCTTGGTCTGGCAGCTTAAGTGTGTAGCCAGCCGCCCGTCCACGAGAAATGATAGATACCTTTTGTACTGGGTCAGCGTACGGTAAAACCGAAGCCACCAAAGCATGACCTACTTCATGATAAGCAGTGACTCTTTTTTCATACTTAGTTAATACGTGACTTTTTCGCTCTGGACCAAGCATGACCTTTTCAATTGAACGAATCAAGTCAAACTGACCAACTTTCTTTCGTTTCTCACGAGCCGCCAGAATCGCTCCTTCGTTCATCAGTGAATACAAGTCAGCCCCAGAAAAACCAGGTGTCCGCTTAGCAATAATTTCCAAATTCACATCTTCTTGCAGTGGCTTCTTACGCGCATGTACAGTTAGTATAGCCTCTCTATCCTTACGGTCTGGTAGATCGATAGTGACACGTCGGTCGAATCGACCAGGTCGTAATAGGGCTGGGTCGAGTACGTCTGGACGGTTAGTGGCCGCCATCACGATTACTTTTGCGTTTGGCTCAAAGCCATCCATCTCAACCAAGATCTGATTGAGAGTTTGTTCCCGTTCGTCGTTTCCTCCCCCAACACCAGTCCCACGCACTCGCCCTACCGCATCTATTTCATCCACGAAGATAATTGAAGGAGCTGACTTCTTAGCCATCTGAAACAGGTCTCGCACTCGCGAAGCACCAACTCCCACAAACATCTCCACAAACTCAGAACCAGAAATTGAGTAAAATGGCACACCAGCCTCTCCAGCCACCGCTCGAGCAAGCAGTGTCTTACCAGTACCTGGCGCCCCCATCATCATTACTCCCTTTGGAATCTCAGCACCAATATCAAGAAACTTTTTTGGATTCTTTAGGAAATCAACAATTTCTTCCAACTCTTGCTTAGCTTCCTTAGCTCCTGCCACATCCTTGAAAGTCACCTTCTGACTAAGGTCATTAGGGTCGATCATACGAGCTTTGGAATTTCCAAAACTCATTGCCTGCATACCAGCACCCTTAACTGAACGAGTGAAAAACCAAATAATCACCCCGAGAAATAACAATGGGAATAAGAACGGAGCAAAGTTACTAAACCAATACATGAAGCCTGTCTCACGCTGGACATCAATCGAAATTTTAGACAACTCCTCCGGAGTCACACCCAAATTAGTAAGTGACTCAGTAACTGAAGCGTCTACTTCCCGCTTGGCTTCACCAGGTGTCTTAGTATCGTCATTGTATGAAACTTCCAACATCGCACCCCGTACGATAATAGTTTTAACTTCACCAGCCTTTACTTGACTAACAACATCTGTGATAGTTAGCTCTTCTGGCTTAACTTGATTTTCGGTTACATAGGAAAATAACGCTGTTACAAAAATAAGTAACAGAACCGTCGACAGCATATTGTTCCAAAAATTGCCCGGACCAAGTGGCATTTTTTTACCAATATCTCTTAAACTAGAACTATTCTTTTCTCCTTTCTCAGCTTTTTCTGCTCTAGGGATCGGCGAAGGTTCTATTTGGTTTGAATCTGGCGTTTTTTCATCTGATTCAACCGGGACTTCTGGCGTACCGGTCTCTACTTCCTTCAATTCTTCGGTATTTTCAGGCTTATTCATATGAGGGCTATTATACAGAAAACAGCTCGAAATACCACGTTTTCGCTTATTTCTCTAATGAGAACAAACCGTGCCACCAAGTACGCGAAGCTTCAATGGTAGCTGCTATTTTTTGTGGATTGTTTTCCATCCCATGAATCGAGCAATCACCCCAAACCACCGCCACCGCATTATCACTTTTCATCGCCCCAGCAATCGCTTTGTCACGTTCTTCTCGCCGACTATTAATTGCTTGAGCTAATACCCCATTTAACCTAAACCTAAATAACGTCCGATTCATAATTTTTTCTATTATTGAAATTGGGGTAAATCTCTTATCATTATTTGTAATAATAAGAATGTGAGTAGCATCAATCTCTTTCAATGCTTCAGTAAACATATGAGGTTTAGTGAAACCTCCGTCAGCATAATGAACACCGTCAATAATAACTTTATGTGGCGATACGTTCTGCATATTTATCGAAGCGTGCACAGAATCAAAAAAGTGGTAAACGTTTTTAGGTTTTAGTAATTTAGGTAAGGCAGTTTCAAATTCTGAGACTCCTATATATAAATCAGCTGGATTACTCGAAACTTTATCAAAATCTAATTTTTTCTTTTCATCTGAGCTAATAATATTGATTAAATATTTAGTGTCGGCCTGATTCCAAAATCGCCAAACATTTACAAATCTTTTATCTGCACAATCTTTAATAAAAATAGACTTGGCTACCTTGGCATTACCTGCGGCAAAATAAGCTATTAATGGAGCGCCAGAAGAAATCCCTACCATCGAAGTGAATGTGTTGGTATAGCCAAGTTCTTCTAAAGCCAAGGAGGCTCCGGCGCCGTAAGCTCCCCGCATCAATCCCCCACCCTGAATCAATAAAGGCCTGATGTGATCATGCTCTTTACCGGCGTCCATTAGACGCTTTTTTTCTTTAATTGCCTCTACTACTGAATGGTCGCCTTCGAAAATCATTTTTATATTTTAGGTTTTTAATATAGTATCATTACTAGTTGAAACATCTAATATATGACAACTTATATCCAAAATAGAAAAGCCCGCTTTGACTTCGACATCCTTGAGACTTTTGAAGCTGGTTTGGTGTTGCACGGATATGAAGTTAAGGGTATTCGCGCCAAGAAAGGTAAGCTGGAAGGCGCTTATGTAATCGTACGTGGTGGTGAAGCCTACTTGGTTGGTGCTCATATTACTGCCTTCCAGCCAGTCAACACTCCCAAAAGCTACGACAGTGAACGACCGCGTAAACTCCTTTTATCCAAAAAAGAAATTGCTCGGCTCGAAAACCAAACCGAAACAGCTGGCTTGACAGCTATGGCTGTTAGGTTGTACAATAATAAGCAGAAAATCAAGCTCGAAGTCGCCGTAGCACGTGGTAAGAAGAAACACGATAAACGTGAATCCATCAAAGCCCGCGACGTCAAACGCGAAATCAACCGCACCTTGAAATCTCAATAATTGAATGTAAGACGGTGGGTAATTTTGCCCACAAGTAATGAAAGGATAGGTCATGTGTATCGCACACAAGCTGGGAGACCCTACAATTGATGAGGAACTCAAAAAATTAAAGGAGGAACTCCATGCTATGGTGAATTCAGACTGCCCTTCTGAACAACGAACCCAATGTGAAGTCTGTCACTTAGAGTTGGCAGAACTGGGAAGATCGGCTCATTATCTTAATCTTACGGATGAACAACTTTCGTATTTTGTCACATTCGGAATGGAAGGCTATTGCGACTGCCAAACCTCCAAAACCATCCACTAACAACCGGCACCCTCCAAACCTTTGTAAAGGACGGCTGGAGTAGTGCACCTTATGTCGGACAACAAGCCGCCCAGCTTGCTGTCCGACCTACCGTCTTACATTCAATTTCATAAATACTAAATTTGGTTATAGAAAGGTGGTTCAGGAGTGAGCCTGTTCCATCGATTCATTATCCTGTATCACAAGGAGAATCGGATGTTTGATATGACGGAAGTGAAACGCCCCTGTGCAAGCGAGGTTGAAGTCGTGGACCCCGACGACTTCACCGACGGACTAATGCGCGCCATTGGTGACGAAAATGACCGCTTAGAGGTCAAGCTTCAAGCGGTCTTAGTGGAGCGTTACCACGGACACTTACTTCGCTTTGCGGCCGCCCTTAGCATCTTGGTCGAACAAAGTACTTGCACTTGTACCGACCTCGTATCGTGCTCATACCTCAGACAACAAGTTGAGCGGTGGGCAGACTGTTCCTTAAGAACTTCCAAAACCATTCATTAACCCCGAAAGCAGCCTTGCAGACTGCTTTCTTATAGGGAAGAAAATATTCCTTCCCTATCACCTTTCTGTAACTAAATTTAATTTGTACATACGTCCCTCAGTGTTCACGGGTGAGGTCTTCCCTCGGAAGACCTCACCCGCTACCACTGAGGGGATGCTCGGCATCGACGGTTAGTCGTGTCGGTTGTGTGCAGTGTCGAAATTGGTAATCAATTCGTTAAAAGGTTCCACTATCTACTTGCAAAAAAAGCAATAGTAAGTCCTTACGCTAACGCGTTTGGATTCGCTCCCGCATTTGCGTAATCATACGCCTGCCGGATCGATGCGAAAGTGTTAAACGTCTCATACGGCACTTCTCGTAGAATAAACACGAGACTATGGTTACCTTTGCCGTTGTCGTAGGCGACTAAGAATTAAACAACTCGAATCATTTGTGTTTTGCTCGTTCTCAAGCAAATGATTTTAAACCCAAGGAATCAGCTACACACTGTAGATTCACAATCGCACCCTAATTCGGACGGGGGTTCAATTCCCCCCATCTCCACATCCTGGGAATTCGTAGCACGAATTCTCTCAAATAACCTTATAACACATGACAAATCCGTGGTTCCAAAGCCATGGATTTTGTCATATGTAGGATCACCATCGAAAACCAGCTTTATTACTAGTCTTTTATCATCAAGACTGTCAGAATCCCATTTGTTTACTGGATTATTTATTACTGACATCACTTCATCACAGGCGGTTCCAAAGTCCACATCGAAGTTATCCGATTTACTGTTATTCTCTAGCAACTTTTCTTTTTCCTCTATTAGTTTCGAAGCTTGTTCGTCATACCTCTCAGCCATGATCTCATTCTTTGTATTCATTGCTCGGTCCATCAACTTTTCAATTTCAGTATCCAACTTCCTTAGTTGCTTATCAATATCAGCTTGATACCCTTCTGTCTCAGAATGCTTCTTTTTGTACAGGTCATCTAATATTGCTCGAGTCAACGACACAACCCCCTGATTGGGTCTCAGACTGGTAAGCAACTCCCTAAACTCCGTTTCCATCGCTTCCCTTCGTATGCTCTTATTTCCATATGGACACACTTTCGAGTCGTTACTACATCTATAATACGGATGATAAGTTCCGCTCCTTCCCCTAGTCCAACTTGCTGTTAGTTTCTTGCCACAACCAGCACATAGCACATGCGGTCTTAACGGAAAGTCTTCATTGTAATCCTTACGGATTCGCACCCTGCTTTTATTCTGTAACTTATCTTCAATTCTCTTTAATACCTCCAGAGTAATGATTGCCTCGTGCTTACCTATACGACGCTCCACCTCCCATTCGAGATGCTCAATAAATCCAGCATACAACCATGATCTTTCAAGTAGCCGATCTACTCTAGATAGGTAAACTCTTTTTTGTTTGTTTTCTGCTAGATAATTTTTCCTCTGGAGAAACTTTTGTACGTCTGTCTTAGTGTCAAACCTGCCATTTGCATAACCTTCCAATGCTTCTTTAATAATGCTTGCCTTCGGTTCACTCCTAACAAGGATCCAAGTTTTATCAGGCAAATCTTTCCTCTTATAGCCCGGTACTTCTGTTGAATTAAATGTCCAGTAACCAGATTCTAACCTGGCACGCATCTTCTGATTAACCTGTCGTTTGTTCGACCTTCTTTCGAAGTCACTGAAGATAGCTGTTATAGCTTCCTGAAGCCAAGATTCTTCCGTGTCACCAAAGCTAAAGTTTGGTGATTCAACTTCAGCTTCCAGAGACTTAAACAAGTTTCTTAGTCGCCAATACTCCATGTGATCACGTGCCAATCGTTTTGTATCATCGAAGATCACGACATAGTTTGTGTATGGCTTTTTCTCAATGTATGAAATCATATCAGCCATCGCAGGTCTCTTCATAAAATCACCACCGCCTGTGTAGCTGTCTCTGAATACCTTTTCTACTCCATAGTTATGCTCAAGCGCATACTTTTTACAGCGTTGCTCTTGACTATCTAGCCCATGACCCTCTTGCATCTGCCTGTCTGACGATACTCGACAATAAATGAGAGCCATCACTTTATTAATTTGTTTTTTCTTCGCCATTGTCTTGCAAGGACACACTACCGCTAAACAGGTGTTTATCTAGTGCACTTTCTGCAAAACTGTACAGAACATCACGAATCTCTTCGACCTTCTCATCGGTTAACTCTGGATCATTTAGGTGCTGGCGACACTCTTCTATCGATAACATTATCCATCTTTTGTTAGGTAAGTTCAGCCACTCGACCTACCCAACAAAAGCGGGACAATGTGTGGCTGACTTTAATCCAACAAAAATACCCCTGAGAACCATCTCGAATTTCCATTCAAGACGATTCTCAGAGGCACCCGCTCAACGTAGTACATACGTCCTCTTATGTGAGATAAGACATGATGTTACAAATAGTCTTTCTGATGCTGTCCGACCCAGAGCGTACTACCAGGGACAATGTCTTCACACGTATTATTTTGCCTCGCCAAGCCAGATTCAATCAAATCAAGTAACATTTCTCTCACTAGAGCTTAAGATATTCAGTTGTTACTCTCAGTATATACGTCTGTTTGTAATAAGCAATTGTCATTTTTGTGTCTACTTGTGGAGAGATTGAATTAGTCTCTTTTTTTCAATCTTTTCAAAGTTTACAGAAACTGATTAAGTACATTTTAATCAGTTTTTTCAGTTTGTAAGTTGGTTGAATAGAGTGATTTTTTTCAAGGAATTCAACTGACTTAAACTTGATTGGAGTCTATTTTTTCAAGTTTTCAAGTTATGATTGTCTGTATGAAAAGATACCTGCAAGCTTTTACATTATTTGTCTCTGGAATAGTACTGATGTTTTTACACTTTGAAGTACTATTACGCTTTGAATTCCCTGATGTGCCATGGCGCTTGTTTGTATACGGCGCACTGCTCGAAGAATCGCTCAAATTCGTATTTGCGCTCATAACCCTCAGACTCGGCGCAATTCCTCTTACAATCGCATTTATTGGTCTTGGGTATGGTTTTGGTGAGCAGTTGACCCACTTCTGGTTCCCGAATGGGACAGCAAGTCTAATTACTCCATGGATGCACGCAATTGCCGGCGTGGCTATGGCAGTCATGTTTGATCGTGCTGTGAGACTAAAATCGAAGAGGTACTATGCTTTCGCATTGATTATTCCTTTGTTGATCCATGCTTTCTACAATCAATTCCTAGCTATTCTTCTTTGGTGGTACACAACCTAATTTGACTCCATTTCTCTGACATCTAGTAGATATCCATTGGATCGCATACAAGAAACGTACAATGGCTCATACAACGTAACCATACCTCCTCTTGATCCTGCCTGCTCTCGTGCATAGTTGTCACAATGCTTTCCTGCAGTTCGATAATCAGATTTAGCAGAGGAATAAGCGGCAAGCAACAAGATGATTATGGCAATACATACCACAATCACCAAGTACTTTAATACTTTTTTAATATTCATATTTCTAGCGTGGGTTTTAATTTCGATCCTGTGTACACAAACGACCGCACAAGACCGACGACAACTCTCTTTCGAGAATTATCCCACATCCTTTCGGATGTGAACCCACGCTAGTAAGTGCCGACTTATACGGTCGTTTCTACTAGCGTGGGATTCTGTGCACCATATCTCTTGCGAGGGTTAGGTGTTGTAACTCCATTGCGGAGATAATGTAATCTTACCGCATCTTCGTTGAATGTTCGAGTCTCCAGAACAGATGCGACAAAAGACTTAGGGCGTCTAAACAATCCTTTTCTGTAAATAATTCCGACTCACGTAAGTCAACGATTTCTTCATGAGATATCGGATGTCTACCTCCGCAGATTACACCTTCAGAGAACATTTGTTGAGCCACCCGGATGTTTTTCAATGTATCTGCCGTAAATTCATTACCATCTGGCTTTAGGTAACCTTCGGTCACCGACAAGATAGGACTTGCTTCTGGGAATACTTCTTGCATAAGTGCACGCTCATCACGTGTTGTCCTTACAGCTTTTGCTCTAACTGCATTTACGTATCTCTTTGAAGCTTCAATAAACGCATGGTAATAATCGCCTGATTGATAATATTCACTAGATGCATCCTTAACCTCATCATGCAGGTGTCGCCAATAGTATTTAGGATACTCTGGCACGAGAGCATGAAAACTTTTTACGGCTGCAGATCCGATTTCTTCTGGTAATTCTGAGTCCTTAACAATTGCTTTAACGATCGTCTCGGCTTGGGCTCTTATATCATCAGGCATTGTTCCAAACCATTCGTCAGTTTTAATACCTAGCTGTTTATCTAGTTTCTCCTGTCTCTTTGTTTCTCTTTTTGTACGCCAGTCTCTTTCGAGCCAATTCATCAGTGAACGTAAGTAATCTCTTAGCTCGGTCATTTCTGGCTGACCCCAATTGAGAGACTGTCTATCAGTTCCGATAACATCTTCATCAAGCTCATCAATAAAATCAACATGTAGCTCCCCGGTAAGATACGAGTAAAAGTGACTGGAAGTACTGTCAGAAAAATATTCTGGCAAATTAACCATCTTGTTTCTAGAGAAAAGTGTTATTCCTCGCATATTCGTCTGCGGGGAAATCGGCTTTTCTGTTGAAATCAAGTGCCCAGTAACATCTCCCTTATTAGGGTATTCTGACTCTAGAGACACGTCAGATGGCACATTCCACTCAACCTCTACATTGAGACCATCATATTTCATCTTGTTATCTACCTGAACAGGATCTTCTTCATTGCGTCTGACAAAAATTCCAAATGTTTTGTCTACAACAAAGACCTTCGACAACGACACAGCGAGGTCTTGCGCCACAAAATCACTAGTGCGCCGTATGTTTTTTAAAACAATGGAAGTTCCATTCTCCTCTTCTGTTGACTCATTATCAACAATTACTGTCGGCTCATAATTCTTTCCGTCTTCAGTATTTTTTATATCATCCCATTTCATCAAGAAGACATTCTTGAGATTATTTCGAACTGTAACAACTTCGATTTCATCTGCGATACCAAAGAAAGAAAGCTTACCTAGTCCCTTCTTTCCAATTGGCTTCCTGCTACCCTCCTCTGCAGTATCACCTCCGTCTCTTCTATTCCTACCAATGCGAAGGAATTTTCCATTAATATCCTCTTTGCTCATTCCATGACCATTATCGGAAACAATGATTTCTTTACTGTCAGTGTCGTTCAGCTGTATATGCACTTCTTTGGCATTAGCATCATAAGAATTTGCAATAAGCTCCGCCAAGACTGGAGGTATAGTTGAGTACATTCGCACACCCAAATGTTCGATCGTATTAGGATCGAAAGACATTTTTAGTGGCTCATTTTCTTGTGGCATGTGCCTTTACAATACTCTTTCCGAGTGTTTTTGCAAAGGCAGGGGGAACAGCATTGCCAACAATTTTTGCGGCTGACGCAATAGATGCTGTGCGGAATTCATAGTTTTTAGGAAAAGTTTGGATTGTTGCACCTTCTCTTACTGAAATTCCCCTGTTCTCATCTGGGTGGGCAAATCTACCATTAGAAACACTGATGTATTTTGTGGTTATTGTTGGGGCTGGCTTATCCCAACTCATACGTCCATAATTATCTTTGAAATCTTTACCTCGATAAGACTTTCTTTTTAGTTCTGGATCATCTGCCCAATCAAGCCAAGACCCACCATTCTTCCTAGTCTTCTTTAATCTTTTTACATTTATTTCAGTCAGCTTTGCTGTTGAGTGCTGAAGACTACTTTTGTCTACATGACCGGGTCCAATTTTTGGAAATCCATTAGCTTCACCAAGAACGTCACGAAGTGTTAGTTTTTTCTTTTTCGGACTTAACTTTATAGGAACATCTTGTAATCGTGTAGCGATCAGAGAAAATCTGCGCCTTGCTTGTGGCACTCCATAATCGTTCATGTTTACGATATCGTAGTGAACCACATAACTATCATTCTCCAGATCATCGACAAACTTTTTCAAGCCACTCTCCTCTTTTCGATTTAATATACCCGGCACATTCTCAACCAGTACATAACCTGGGTTAAAGTATTTAACAAACCTTTGAAATTCGATTAATAGATTCTTCGATTTTTCAGATTTTGTTTTGTCAGTCTGGATGATTGACCAAAACTGACATGGGCTACATCCTATCAGGATAAGATCGTCATCATTCTTTTTTAAGTCTAGTTTCTTAGCAAGTTTTTTCTCCTCAAGATCAAAGACGTCTTCTAGTATAAATTCTGCTCCTGGGTTGTTCGCCTCATACGTTTCCTTACAAATTGGGTCATTATCGATACCAGCAACTACCTCAATACCAGCTTGAATTAAACCATTTGTCATTCCTCCTCCAGAACAGAAGAAGTCAACAGCTTTCAATGAACTAGGTTTCTTTTTCATGTTATTTCAATTCTACAACGAATGAGCACATGCCCCTATAGTAGTTATCCGGATAAATGAAATTCTTTTTTCTTTTTGTTCTAGTGTTTCTATTACTACACTGTGGTACTAATTCATTATGATACCGTTGCTATATCTCGCATTTTTAGCCCCTGTATCATATGGTACGACTCGAATATGTAGCTTTCTATTTGGTTCCACTCGTTTTTAGCTATGTCCACTTTTAAAACATTAACGTCCTTTTGGACGTTTTTTGTTTTTTGGTGGAGATGGGAGTGAAGCGCCTGCGCGCTTCACGTGGGAATTGAACCGCCAGAATGATGTGAGGAAGAATGACGAACGAATGAGGCGTGACCCGCGGCACTTGCTAGTTTTCGAACGCAGTGAAGAAAAATAGCTTAGTAACCGTCAGGTTCATCCCCCCATCTCCACATAAACATAGAAATATATGGAAGAATAAAAAACTTACTTTTGAGTAGGTTTTTTATTTTGCTATACTGAATACATGCAAATTGATCTACTAAATTCAGTTGAAACATTTATTGAAAAACTGAATGAGAAAGAAATCGCTAAAGTCATTCGTACTATTGAACTATTGGAAGAATTTGGAAATAAATTGGGAATGCCTCACAGTAGACATATGGATGATGGTTTGTTAGAACTGCGTATTCGAGGTAAACGAGAAATCAGAATATTCTACTGTTTCCATAAAAATAAAGCCGTCCTACTGCACTCCTGTATAAAGAAAACTCAAAGGACCCTAGAGAAGGAACTGACAAGAGCACGGGAAACAAAAGAAAACTTGCAGTAATATAACTTATAAGTTATATTTAACTCATGACAACTACATTCAACCAATTTAAAAACAAGGCTCTCAAGAACCCCGCAGTGAAAGCTGAATACGATGCTCTTGAACCTGAGTATGAAGTGGTTAAAACTATCATCAACCAACGTATTAAGCGTGGCTGGTCTCAGACACAACTCGCAGAGGCTGTTGGTAGCCGTCAGCCAGTTATTTCTAGACTCGAACGAGGCGAAGGTAACCCTTCCCTACAAACACTACACAAAATTGCAAAAGCACTTGATCTATCACTGCAGGTTTCAATGAAATAATCACCACAAGTCAACTACCTTAAGAAAATTTGCACACTCCATTTCAATCAAACAGGTTCTAACTTGGTGCAAAGTCTTCCACATCTTGGGAGTTTGTAAACACAAAATCCTCAAACAACCTTAAAATATGCGACGGATTTGTGGTTCTAAATCCATTTTCTACGCTATATACAATAGGCTCGACAAAGACTAGTAATAATACTAGTCTTTTGTCGTTAAAGCCTCCATTCAGCCATGTATTGTAAGGGCTTTTAACACAACCCATCACCTCATCTAAGGCGGTTCTAAATTCTTCTTTGGTTCTTTTGCTAATGGTCTTACTATTCTGTAGCTTTACTTTTTTCCTTTGCGCACTAGTAATCTTATCTTCATATATTTTTATTAGGCTTTGGTTTTCTGTCTTGGTAACTCTGCTAAGCAAAGTGTCTATTTCATTCTCAATATTTAGTATTTCGGGCTAAAGAAACTTTTTAGGACTTGAAATCACAAAGCCACCGCTCAACAGAGCGGTGGCTTTGTGATTATCTGGGTCGTAGGCGACTAAGTACTGAAGGGTGCGACCCTAAACGCCGTTCAGATTGCAAAACTCTTGTGATGAAACCGATACACCTGGCAATCTGCGGGAAACTTTTAACGCCGTTTTGTTGAAAATGTGGGGTGATGGCACCATCGATCGCCTAACTAAGCAAAATTTTGGCGTCTAAGCAATGTCAACCTCGGCCCGGAATAAACACCGGGCCGTTTTTTACAATTCAATTCACAAGAAACAAAAAAGAAACAAAACATGAATTTGTTATCATTCAATATTCTATCCGTTTCAAAAATTTAAATGACCTAACCTATGATTGACTTGTGTGATTAAATAATCTTTACTATAGGTTGAAATGTTTTTTGACTGGAGAAAATAAGAATGGATGTGAATTTTGTACCAAGTACACTTAAGTCAAACCTTATAACCCCTGAGCAGAGAGTTAGATTTGCTCAGAAAATTGCAAACCACATATTTGCACCAGACGAAGTGAAATCTTGTCCAGTAATTTGGGACGAGACAACTAAACGCTTTGAACTTCATAGAGATAGCCATGATTATTGGCTCTATCCACCAGACGGTTCATCAGATTACTGGCGGATGTCAGCCAGGTATTTAGACAGTAGAGAAATACAGCTGGTTTTAGACCCTTTTGCAGAAGTGTTCATGCATGTCTGATTATTAATTTGAACAAAAAATTAAATCAAACATTAGCCTAGGCTACAAAAATACCCGCAACTTAGTGTTGCGGGTATTTTACTATTTTTATTGGCTAATATTCAGAGCCAAAAACTTCGCCTTTATGGCAACACTTTGAGTTCTCTAACTCTTCTGAAGAAGCACTGTCTTACTAATCTCCTTCCCTCTCTGAACCTCCTTCAGAATCTAAGTCTGGAACATCCTCTGCTTCACCCTCCTTTCTTCTGGTACTGGTAGCAACTAGTGTGAATAAGATTAAAATCACAAGCGCTGCCATTCCGATACCTACCCACGGCACCCATTTGTTTCTTTCGGTAAAACGACTTTCTTCACTATCACAAACGTCACCGATTCCATCTCCATCTTCATCACGCTGATTATAGTTTGGATTATTAGGACAATTATCAACGTTATTCATGTACCCATCTCGATCAAAATCCTCACAAGCATCCCCTCGGCCATTACGATCTATGTCTTCTTGCTTAGGATTGAAAGTTTTAACACAATTATCTAAAGTATCACGGACGCCATCAGAATCAACGTCTGCTGGAATGTAAAACATATTGGTCTGAGCAGGGTATCGATCCAACAATAGTACCCCTTCATCTTTGGTCAAATTACCGGCTTCCGATGACGTAACTGACACTGAACTATCAGCGTTGAGAAAGACTTCGTATGACATCATCGGTTGTGCTAAAAATCGCAAGGTTTGATCAACTGATTGATTAACGATTTTAGGAATTAAAGAAATCTCTGAAATTCTAAGGGGTTGTACATAAGTAAAAGTTACTTCAAAATAGTTGGCTGTAGTTTCTGGAAACTTAACCGAAGAACCGTAAACTTGAGTAGTGGCAACGACTGTTTTAAGTCCGTTACTAGTCTGCGCCTGGACAGTAACAGTATTTGGATTCGAAACATTTGGTGCTAAATTGAACCTTAACTCAGAAGTAGTCACCCCTTCCGGTACCACAATACTAATTTTTACACTCCCATTATTATCTTCCGGTAAATCAAAATCTACACTAGTGTTTGAATTTTTATCAACTAAAAATTGTGTGTTTGGCACAGGAGGAGTAGTTACCACCGTCACCCGTTGCTCCTCAGCTGTATACACACGCTTATAGTAAGACCCGATTATCGCACCAGTCTCCTTTTCCCTAACCAAAAACTGACTACCTAAAAACAGCCCTTCATCAATCGGTAGTGCAACCACTGTTGGTACAACTATAGGAACAGCTGGTACAAAAATAAAATTTTGAAAAGGAGTAGTTTCTGGAAAATTATTGAGAGGTTGAACAGGGACACTTTCTGGTCTTTGAGCAGGCAACTGTGGAGCCCTAGGTAAACTAGAGTCATCTATCGGAGGAGCTGCCATTAATGCAAAAGCTTGATTACCACTAAGCAAAAAACTTAAAATAAATACAGCTGTGAAAAATTTCATATTATGATTCTTGATTATTAACACTTTCAATTTCATTCTTGTTATTCTTTCTGATAAAAGCGGTAGACATCAATAAGACCCCAACAATACAGAAGGTAATAATTCGCCCTACAATATCCATACTCATAACATTAATAAATAACCAAAATACTACAAAAGCAATTAGACACCGGCCTCCAATTAGATAAGTCTTATTATCTTCTCGCTTACCTTGTACGTAGAGAGAAATACCAGCAATAGTGTAAGCGATCAAAGACAGAGTAGTTCCAGACTCATCATTAAACAAAGCGTGTAACACCAACCAAACCCATACAGTAAGGTATACCAATCCAATTACAATCATGTACTTGCCCGTCTTATTTTGTGGTTCATCTTCAGATTTGTTTACTTCAGTGTGTATCAATACTCCTACCAACAATAAAGTAATTATAGTAAGTGTCACAACGAAGAAGTCCCAATGCCAGATACCACTAAACCATTTTGATGAACCAGCACTTTCAAGTGACATCGCAACTGGCACCACGTATAACCAACAAAGCCTAGTGACCAAACTTCTTTCGGCATGCAGTGCAGCTGACGCAATAACAATCGCTGATATTTCAAACAAAAATGCAATCGTTAGCGCTGGACCACTAAGCTCTGCGGCGGTAGCCGCCGCTAACAACGCTACACTTGTTCCGCCGTAAAGGAAGAAAGCTGTGCGATTATAGCTGTAATAATGTACTAAGTAGGTACCAACAGAAAACACTAAGGCCCAGGCGACATACAACAAACTTTGTAACTCATTTGAAACCGCCGTTTGAATCCAAATAAATAAGAATATTGCGGAACCGAGTGCAGTGGTGGAGTGATTGTGCATATGTTCGGTATCTACACGACGTAAGATACTGATGATATTTGCAATAAAGAATATACTCACAAAAATAAATGAGAAAATAACCGCTACATCTCTATCTCCTTCACTTAATTGTCCGGCGAAAGACGGCAAGCTGTACATAAATGAGATAAATAGAGAAACCGGTATCAAACGACTCCAACCAGTAACTGCTACAACCCATAATGAACCGAGGATAACTACAAGTAGATAAGTGAACAAAACACTGATTTCCAATTGTTGAACACTAGTAAATAACGGCGCAATACTAGCCAAAACTAATCCAGCCAAAGCTAGCGCTTGACGTTGGTATCGCACACTTACAAAAGCCACAAACACAACCGTCATAAACATCACAAACAAGGCCGACACCGGAGTGAAAAAATCATATAACTCACGAGCGGCAAACAACGTCATCATAATTGTAGTAGCACCGACAGCGGTAAAGATTCCTCCTTGATGACCATGAGTTTGAATACGCCAGACTCCCATTACAAGCAGAACCACTCCCAGTGACAAGCCCATGAATATTCTTCCTGCTGGACCAATCCAGTTATTCATAAAGGCATAACTAACAAACCAACCAATTGCAATCAACAGTAGAAAAGCCCCTAACTTCACAAATGAATCCTCTTTTAACCACTCCCAAAAAGCATTTGGTTTTCTTTCTGAAAATGGATTATGTTCACTAAATGAACGCTCGACCCTGGCGTATGAGAGACCATTTGGAGTATATTCGTAAGCAGAACCTCTATCTGAAGCTTGCGGAACTGGAGCCAACTGACCTTCATCCACACCTTGATGCACTGAAGTTTGTGGTGTCTGCAAAACATCCATTCCCACCCCTCTTGACTCAAGCCTATTAATCCTATCCTCAAGCTTATTAACTTTTCCACTCACCGAAAAGGTATAAACTATTAAGATAATAACAACAATGAACAAGAGCTCCATATGAGTAATAGTTAATTTATAAGTACATTTATTATACTTTACAAAACACGCTAAAATTATATCTAATAAACATTATTGATTTAAATTAGGTAAATCTTGCTCAAGACGTAGTCCTTGACTTTTGTTGAAAATTATGTATACTATTTAAAATGTAGTCCTTTAAACCCCACTCAAGGAGTAGGTCATGTCAGCACAATCTCCCATTTACTTTTCGATTTTTCCCAGCAACAATCATGTTGAGGGATGCCCCAAAGAAATGAAGGCTTCGGATACTCGAATCCGAAGCCTTATTGAGAGACTCGGTATGAACACCCTACCGTTCGTTGAAGATGACGCATTACCCAACAGCATCATGTTTGTGGGCGATGCAAAGACGGCGCGCGGTCTGGCAAAAAGTTTTCCGGGCAACCTAGTTATTCTGGTTACCGAAACTAAATGCGAGGAAGAGGTTCCGCCAGGAGTACTGAGGGTGGCAACCTCTGAAATAAGCTGGGTGGAGATGGAGGCAATAGCCTTGACCATAAGCTTTTATACAATCTCGCTACCGCTCTAAAGAGCAAAACCGCCCAAGCAACACGGGCGGTTTGTTTTTATCTACATTTACCCCAATCAAAACTACCCCGCTTACGTTTCCAGATGTAGACCTTGTAGCACCGACAAATCTTCAAGCGAATTAACTCCGAGACCTTGTCTAATATCACCAAGTGGTGAAGCAAAGGCTCCACCAGCGGTAGCAACCGCTACCGCTACCAAGTCTGTTATATATATTTCCTGAGCGTTGTTATTATTATTCAGTTCACCAATATGTTGACGTAGCCAACTAGTATCAAAAGCGTATACTCCAACGTTGACTTCTGTTATAGCTCGCTCCTCTTCATCTGCATCTTTGTACTCAATAATTTTTTCCACTACCCCGTGCTCGTTTCGTATCACTCGTCCGTGTCTCACAAAAGCACTACGCCATTCACCATAATCTGAAAAACTCACAGTAGCGAAAGTAACCGGGAAATCATGCGAATGATGTTTAGTAAAAAGTTCAGCTAAAGTTTCAGCTGTTATATGCGGATGATCAGCCGGCATCACCAATACCGTATCGGTGTCTGGCGAAACCTCGACCAAGGCAGTACGCACTGCGTCGCCGGTACCAAGCTGTTCTTTCTGCCAAGCAACCTTTACCCCTTCAGGTAATACCTTTATTACATCCTCCCCTCTATAGCCGACCACCACCACAGTTTCGTCAGAACAACTTATTGCCTTGTCACAGATTGAACATACAAAAGGACGACCTTCGTATTCATGTAGAACCTTAGGAGTTTCCGACAACATTCGTGTCCCCTTACCGGCGGCGAGAATAATACTAGATGTTTTCATGTCGTGGCTGTAGACAGAATAATGTTAAAAGTAATCTATTAGATTAGTGATAATACTTACAATTAGCCCAAAGTCAAAGGTTATTTAAAGCCTATAAATAAAAACTAGGTGCTTACGAAAGTATTGTCTATTACCACCCCACAAACATTAACTTTAATATCTAGTGTATTATTTGAACAGAAGGGTTTTTTGTTAATCGAACCAACCAACCTTTAAAAGGAAACCGAGGTGGATAAAGATGTTCACGAAGCAGTATGTACCGTCTGCGGTACAGTAACCGCAGAGCAAAAGATTCCGCTGTGTCAGAGAGTGAATAAAAAAACACGCAGAACGAAGACATATTTATTGCCAATAAAAATTGTGCCTGCGATAAACCTGACAGTCCTTACTGTGTTCATGGATTCGACTGGGAGGCGTGCTTTTTTGATACTCCTTGCCAAAACCTTACCGAAGCTGTCAGAGTGTGTTGTGACGCAGTTAGCATAGGCTACCACTCGTATGTAACTGGCATGACGAAGGAAGATATAGAAAAATTGTCAAAAAAAGACAGGAAATTTCTGGGTATTATAGATTAATAGACCTAATGGTCGAGCGTCCTGTCAATTGATGGGACGTTTTCATTTGTAGATTCCCTATTCAGTTTCACTAGTCTCAACAGGTTGCTCAACTTCTACCACCTAGTCTTCTATCGTAACTTCTTTTACTATCTCGACCACCTCTTCTTTTTTGGTCTCTTCAGTAATTTCTGGTTGTTCAGTTTCTTCTGGTGGATTCTCTACTACTGGATCAGAATTATCGTCTACCACTTCTTCTATCACAACCTCTACTTCTGTCTCTGCTTTAGCGGTGGGCTCAGTTATTTCTTTCTTGTCTTCTGCTTCAACTACTTTTTCTAATTCAGTTTCTAATCCTGGCTCTATCACCGGTTCTGGTTCTGGTTTATCAGATTCTGGTGTTTCTTCTTCTAGAGGGACTGAGAAAGACTGCAATTCGAAGCTGGCAACCGGAACAATTTCTGCTAACAAAGTAAACGACAGCGGGACTTTTTCTTCATCAAAATAACCTTGGTCCGTCTCTTCATCGTAATGCCAAGCAGTATAAACAATATCAACCTGACAAGTATCACTAAAATTCAAACCATCAGAATTTGGCAAAGACAGGTTGAGTGACCACGGCCAGTCAAAGTAAACCCCATCGGCCACGAGTGCTGTCAAAGACCCAGTATAAATAAATGGTTCATCAGCTACCGCCTGTATCGCATCACAAAAAGCTTGACTACCGCCTGTCACCTCTACCGCAATATTGTATCGCACTGGTACACTCCCCGCTTCTGGTGCCACCACTGTTACCAAAGCCCCATCATCATCACCAGACAATTCGCCATTGATAAAACTATAAATTTGGCCGTCTGGTAAAGTTTTAAAATCTAGAGAAACTGCTGTTAAAGTGTTACCTGTAGAGTCTTCAGAGTCATTTGAGTAAGACATAGTTAACGGAACAAAATTTATTCCGATGACAGTACCCAAGATCAAAACCCCAACCCCAAAACTTTTCCAATTTAAACTAAACTTCGAACTTTTCGCGCTGGGAATAGCAGGTGAAAATTTTAGAGTAGACATTTTCTGTGACTCACTCTCACTAAAACCAGAATACGAATAGCGCACTGGATTGCCAATATCCATCATTCTTTGACCCCGGACTGGGTATGTAGTTATTTCCTCTGGACCGCTATGAGGGACATCCTCGGTCTTATCTCTATCATCAACATCTTTTGCTTCTGACTTTTTGTTTCTTATTTCTGACCAAATTTTTTCAATTTCGCTAAATACGATTAGCAAGGCTGGTAAAACAATCAAGAAAAAGAAACCGAGTGGCTGCCTAGAAAAATCGAGCACATAGCCAGCGTAAGGAACATCTACAAAAACTGAACCGATGATGTCTTTGCTTGGGGTAACAGCGGTATCAGCTTCTTCGTTGGCATCACCCTTAGTAACAAACCAGCTCTGACCACCCTCTTCATAAATCTCTACAATACGGTGTGTAGTCGGCACCTTAGCCGCACTTCCTCCGAAGGTAATAACATCCCCTACTTTATAATTTTCATGAGGAACCACCAAAACCACCGCTCCCGTCATTATCGACGGCTCCATCGAACCTGACTGAACAATCCGTAACTCAATATTATTTTCTAGTGGTAATAGCGGTGTTACAAAGAGTAAAGCTACTGCTAGCATCAGTACACAAACTACAACGTTAAAAATGGTGATGATTATTTTCATGAATGTCTATTACGTACGTTATTCCATGCTCCCACACAATAATTTTTGACTGATTCCCATCGAGTCTTTTTTGCCCAGTGCCAAGAACTATGGTCATCATCGTCATTATGATTGTCGTCTTGATCACCATGACCAGAACCACCACCATGATCTTCGTCGTCGTCATGTTCTGATTCATGATCATCATCTTCATCCTCGTCATCATCATGATGATCACCATGAGGTTTTTCCCCTTGCACACAAGTAAACCAAGGTTGTTGTTTGGCCACCACGGCTCGCAAGGAAACATCAAATGTCATGGAGTCGGTCTGAGCTTCGTTACCCATTGTTTCACCATCGCAGGTGATCTTGGCGGTCGACAAGTCGACCGCCAAATCTCCAGCACACCAATTGATTCCAATGTATTTGGTTTTATTTGATAAATAAGGAGAACCATTCTTGCTATCTGCTAGAGGGTAAGTCTTCCCTTTCAACACCTGCTTAGCTGACTGAGTGGAAGTACCAAATAGTGCCTCCTCTCCGACTTCAAACAAATTATCACCGTCATCCCGCCACGCGAAGAATTCAATTTCGGAAGATAGTTCTCCTTTACCATTACCATCAACTTCTCTTTCCGGTTCGTTGCGACCATTTTCTTTATCTTTTAAATTCTGAAAATCTAAACAAACGTAAGCCGGATTTTTCTTAATGTGAATACTAATAGAACTAGAGCCAAAATCACCCGGTTTAACATCATCGAAACTAAAGAATTTATCATGCCATGGTTTTAGATTCTTAAGAGACCAAGATAATTGTGGTTGTATTACACCGTTGTAATAAGTTGTACTATCTATCTTTAATTCCAATCCTCCAGTCCCAGACCCAGTTGCAAAAGTCTGACCAACCGCCTCTTTCCCCAGCATCAATAATCCCAGCAGAACGACTGTTCCGATAATCAAACTGATTTTTATTAATGTTGTGAGGTAGTGGCTAGTCATTTTGCTTTTGATTGATTACTGCGTTACGTTAGAAACTAGATATTAGGAATGAAGGTCCGGTCGGCACAGTTGAGAGCACTGAAGGCATCGAGGTCAAAGCCATCGGCAGTCGCTTCAAATAGACTTCGGTCAGACACATCGGTCAGCCTGACATAGCGTGCCCAAGTCAAACCAGAAGCGAACAGATCGGCTTCGGCATCACGATCAAGACTAGATGCTACTTCAAACCATGAAATTCCATTTTGACTCACCTCAATCTTTACTTTTTCAACCGGATAATCTGTACCGCCAGTAATTTCCCAAACTCGCAAGTCATTACCTGGGCCATCAACAATGTAACTATCGTTAAACTTAACCACTATAGAACCGCCAGAAGTAGCTGTAGTAACTGGATTGAAACCAAGACTAAAGAAGGAACCAGGAACCACTGGATTGTCATACGGTGCTCCAGAACTCTGCGGTGCACCGAGTGCCTTAGTCGGATCTGTTCTATCTAGCGCAATGCCTGTACCATTTTTCCTTACCCCTTGATCAGAGCTCACAACATCGTCAGCATAAGCTAACTTTGGATCACACACCAAGTAATTACTTATCTTGCAAACCACGTTATCTCCATCAGCAATCTCTACAGTATCTCCGTCAATCTGATTACCACCACTACATGACCAGTTTGTTGCCTCATATTCTCCAGGACCAGATTCAGACAAATTGTAGCTACCAGCTAAAACAGCGGCGTTGGTAATTCCTACCTCCCCAGTTAGACCTGAAATATTAGTTGGACCAGCCGCTTCTAGTGTCCAATCAGTCACGACATTGTCTCCATTTAGCAACTGCTTAACCAAAGTCAAAGTTGTTCGTGGAGTAGCAGTACATTGGAAATCATCGTTATGTCGAGCTTGCACTGCTTCAAAGGTCACGTCAGCCGTCAAAGTATCTGTCTGACTTTCATTTCCGAGTAATGAACCATCGCAAGTGATTCCACCATCCTCAGGCTCACCATCAACATCGTTACCGTTATTATTTCCGGCTGGAGACATAGCATCTGTTTTGCCATCTTGCTCAATCGGATCAGTACCGATAGTTCCAAAGCACCACGCCTTACCAAGATAAAGAGTTTCGTTACCAGGAACTGGACCACCCACTCCAGTCCAAACATTTTCATCACTATCAGCTAGTGTAATTGGATAGGTATTACCAATCCCCAATTCACCTAAATTACCTTGAGAAATCACAACCTCATCACTCTCGAAGACATTATCACCATCATCCGCCCACCAGATAAAATTCACCAAGCCGGCTAGTTCACCTTCTCCTGGACCATCGGTTTGGTCTACTAGTGATTCTGGCTCATTGATTAGATTTTCTTCATTGGAGGTCAGCGTCACATTGGCGCATAGATAGGCATCATTAGTCTCAACATGAAGAGAGATTGTGTCTTCTCCGTAATCAGAAGGCTTAAGGTCGAGGAAATCGAAAAATTTCTCAACGGTTAAATCAACCAAATCCCAAGAAGTCTCTTCGTTTACTTTACCGTTGTAGTAACTTTCGTTGTCTACCTTAAGGTCTATGGCTCCAGCCGCAAAAGTATTGGCAGTTGAAGATTCAACGTCTGAGAAAAAAGCGTTTGTGCCCCCCAGAACCACCGCTCCGGTAACAACTGTGATGAGGAATAAACTTGTAATGATGCGTTTCATAAGCGAGTATTTAATGATAAGTAATTTTTAATGTGCCGCTGATTTCCCTTCCAGCCCGCCACTCACCACCAAAGTGATGAGTGGAACGGCTAGATAAGATTGCTAGATTTTCTTATTTCTTATGTTAGTTGTGTGGGAAAACACTTACTTCCTCCGGTGTGATATCAAAGTCTGCCGGGGTAGTAGTTTGTAGTGCACCACTTACACTAAAGAAGTTATTCTCTGCATTAATAACCGCTGTAGCTCCATAGTCGTTTATTTTCACTCCGTTTAAGAAGTTGTTGAAGTTAATAGTAGCAACATTACTGTCGAATGAGCCATCAATACCAATAGCCTCTGAAGCAGGAGTTGTGTGAGTAAATTCATTGTAACGAACTGTTGCACCCATTAAACCTGCAACCCCTACAACGTTATCCACGAAATCGTTATATTCAATTACAATTATTCCTGTGTGTGGATTAGTGTAAATACCTTGAACTGCACCGGTAAATACATTGTTAGCGATAAGACTTCCACCATTAGCGGCACCAGTCTCTGTAAGCACAGCGGCTCCAACACCACCTGTTACTGTGTTGTGAGAAATTTCTGCACCATCTGCGTCATTATCCAGATAAAAGGCCGCTTGTTCAGCTGGGCTTTCTGCCTGACCAATTACGCCATCAAACCCAGTCACAGTTACATTACTGTTACTAAGCACGACAGGCACATCTAAATCAACGCCCTTAGTAACAGCGGCTAGTGTGAGGCCTAGAGTTTCAATACGTATTGCCACATTATCTCCACTCATGTCGTAAGTAGAATCAACACAAACAGTACTATTCTCTGCTGCACCACTTACCGCAGTTTGAATTGACTCATCTCCACTTACAGTCACATCACAAGTAGGCGCAACATAGGCCAACGCTTCTGATCCAACTAGTTGTCGCTCTACTACTTGTGGAGCTTCACATGTGAAGTTTGGATTATTTCGAGCTTGTTCAACTCGCAAAGTAATATCAGCTTGATATTTGTCAGTTTGAGCAATATTACCCATAGTTGAACCGTCACAAACTGGAGCAACACCAGGACCACCTGCTGTAAAGGTTCCAGCACACCAAGCAAATCCTAAGAATCGAGTTTGTCCACCAGGCAGTGGGTTACCTGGAACAGCTAGTGGGAATGACATATTTGTTGTTGGAGCTCCACCAGAAGTGTCGTCACCAACCTCGTCAGCGTCCCAAATGTTGTTTCCTGCATGACCTTCCGCAGCTCCATTGTCTGACCACACAAGGAAGTCGAGATTTTGAGCCAAATCTCCATCAGGAGTACCATCGTCACCCGGAGTAGCCGGACCATCTACTTCATCTTCTGGCTCACTGAAGCCGTTATCAATATTTATGATGTTAGACAAATCAGCACAGGCATAAGCATCGTTGTTTACAACGTGCAGTGAAATAGTATTTTCACCAAGATCACCCGGCTTTACATCGTCAAAATCAAAAAATTGATTTGTTGGCCCAAGATCTGTTTCTTCCCATGTTCCATCACAAGCACTACCTATTACTGGGTATTGGGGCACAGTTTCTTCACCTACCAAAACCCACACTCCACCTTCACAAATTGCATTATTATAATGTTGTGTACTATCCACCTTCAGATCTATTGAGCCAGCAGTAAACACGTTGGCTTCTGAGGTTTCAGTGTCACTAAAGAAAGCTCCGGTCCCTCCGATCACTAGAGCGGTCACGAATGCAATCGTACTGGCGCTCATTACTATTTTTTTATAATTCATAACACCTTTTTAAGTAATTAAATCTCTTAAAATATTT
The DNA here is from genome assembly GCA_020632095.1 of Candidatus Nomurabacteria bacterium. Lineage (GTDB taxonomy): Bacteria > Patescibacteriota > Minisyncoccia > Phycocordibacterales > UBA918 > OLB19. The sequence continues at coordinate 969,280 of JACKGF010000001.1, read as the reverse complement.
CCTAGAAATATATGTTGTGGCCCCATCATTTTTCGGCATAAATACCGAGAAGAACCGCAAAATATATTTCTATGAATCTTAAATTTACCCCCTTTACAGCCAGGGTCAATTATTGCTTGACATGTCAAATTCAACACGAAATTTCACACCAAAAATTTCGCAAGACCAGAAATCGTTTGTTTTCAGTCTGTCTTAAATCCTAAAATCTCAAACCGTGGATAAGATTGTGTATAACTATCGTAAAAGTTCTTTATAAGCCGTGCATAAAAAAATCAGCAACAAACAAAATTGTACATTATGGTACAAAAAATCCAGCTAGCAAGAGTGAGAGCCCTAAGTGTTTACAATCCATACCCTAATGCTATATTTCTCAATGGAGGGTTCTTAGTAAAATGTTGTTGTTCAACTAGTGTAATTGTTAAAAACACAACCGAAGGAGAAGTAAATGTCTGAACAAAATAGCAGTATCGACTTTATCAAAAAAGCTCGTGCGCTTCACGGATTGCACTTTGGCCACGTTGACGCCAACATTAACTTTCCCGGTCAGGTTTGGAGCAAGTGGTGCGCGTTTGTAAAAAATGAGAACCACGCACTTCTAGAATTACTTACCAACAAAGAAATTAATGATACCTACAAAGCCCGTGCTTTGGTGGTATTGCTGTCACCCAACATCTCACTCTCGCCGTTTCCGTGGGCAAACAACCAAGCTTCGGCCAAGAGAAAGCTCAACGGGTTGTTGAGAGATTTTGATTTTGCAACATTGTCGCGGGCTCTGCAAAAGTTTCTATTCCAGCTCTTGCCCCTATGCATGAAGGCTACTCCAGACGCTGATAAAGAGAGCGGGCATAAAGCGGATGAATCTGTCCCCACTTACCACAAGGCAATAATCTTTGCTCTTAGCGTCCTGGCAGAAGATGACCCGCTGGCGGAAGAGCTTTTTCAGCTCTGGCAACCACTTGACCCGGTAGTGTATTGGAACATGGACTTTGCCTCTGGTTACGACCAGCTAAGAGCGTTGTTACAAGCCAGAATTCCTTCTTCCTGGAAGAAAAAGGCGCACGAAAGAATGGTTCGGATTATTCTGTCCGAGAATGCTGGTAAAACACAGCCTCGCGCCGACCATGAAGACGCGCGTCGCTGCTACTTATACCAGATTGAATTGTGCATAATCGGAGGTCGAGCCCTACCCTACGCCGTTGATTTGTTGGCGGAGCAAGTTGAGTTTTTGATTGGACCGGGTGATAAGCCCGGCGCAAGAGGAATTCAGGTTCATACATGCAAGTATTTTCTAAATCTATTATCTGAAGTTAAGTTTCTTGATCTCCGGCGTCGCTTTGCCCGATATATTGTATTGGGTGACCACTGTGAATTCGGACCTTTTAGCGTCCACCATGATGACGAAATGAAAATGGCCCGCCAGATGCTTGAAGAGGCTGACGAAGAAGATAAGGAAATGAAAGAAAGGTTGGGGTTTTTTATTACCCAAGGCCAAACTCGTCTTGAGAAAAAACGGTCTAATAGGACATCCAGGAAAGCAAAAAATAATGCCATATTGAGTCAGATGAGAGTATAGAATTACCAGATCACAAATAGTATGTTTAATCCCCGCCTGGCCAGCGGGGATTTTTTTATTAAGGAATTCTGAGTCATTTTATAATTGAGCTGGGAATTGAAAAATTATTTTTATAGTGCATAATCACAGTCAGATTAGTAAACATTTCGGGAGATACAGCTAGTGAAAACTAAAGGCAGGTCATATGGACAAGGGGAGGTATGCGCTCTTCTTAAGAATAAGAAAAAACCTTCGAGGATCCATTCGCAACGAAAAACAATTTGTTTCCTATTTTTGAGATGGCCTCCCGCCAAAAGAGTCAGTTGGACAGACTTGGACAGGGCTTGGAATCTCTTCTTAAGAATGAAAGTAATGTCTGAGAATAGGACTTTTGGAATGCGTTCTATGGAGATAGCTAGAGACAGTCTTTTACGTCTAATTATAGGTATAAGCGACATAACACTCGAATCTAGAGGAAAAGGGTTCAACAGACGAAACCTGCAAATTCTGATGGATACTAAAGAGTACGAATCATTTCATAATTCAGATTAATACCCACCGTCAAAAGGCGACGTGGAAAATAGATGATTATCTATCTTCCACGTCGCCTTTAACATTGTAAATCGGTGAAAATCTAGTAGAAAAGCACAGAATTGACGACTTTTGTAAATTCAGTTTGTAGAGCATCACCAGCCTCTTTATACTGGCCAACAAACAAATATACATTACCTTGATGACTAACCAAATAAACGTCTTTTTTATAGGTACCTTCTACTTGATAATGCAAAGCCTTGGCTCCATCAAGCTCTATTACTTCAGCCTCAGTAGATATCTGATCAAAAGCAGTAAGTCCAGCGTGACTATTGGCCCAATTCTGCAAGAGTGTTACTCGGCCAGAATCACCCTCCTCAGACTGATCTTCAAAAACAAAAACACTTGTAGTTGGTGGTGCGTCTTCTGAATCCTCTTTACCTTGATAGCCAATATAATTTTCGGTCGGCATCATCAGGTAAATCTTCTTCAGTTCAGAACCAGAGGAAGTTGTCACTGGCGGCTCAATTAAACTATACCCCTCTTCACCACTCGGATATGTGAACTCAAAATCAAGCTCTGGTTGAGTGATGGTAGTAGACACTACAGTAGTGACGGTTCTATTATCTAGCTTTGGTTTAATTAATTGTGTGTAACCTATCAATACGACGATCACCAAAACGGCAATCCCTGCAAACAAATGTATTTTTTTCATATCTTTAATGACGAAATTTTTATCTCTTTCTTACAAACATTATACATACAGACGTTCCAACCTAAAAGAGAAAAATAAGGTAAAATAGAAACATGTCAAAGAAAACTGTCCTTATAATTGAAGATTCGCCCTACCTTGCCGAGTCGTTGGTAGACATGCTTACCATTAAAGAATACGGTGCAATAGTAGCGGCCAACGGTCGTGACGGGGTTGTCGCTGCCCTAGAACAACAACCAGACCTTATTTTGTTAGATATCCGTTTACCAGATATTGATGGTTATGAAGTTTATCGTCGAATTCGCGAAGACAAATGGGGGGCCAAAGCAAAAATAGTAGTTCTCACTGCCTCCGAATCAATCGAAAATATTTCCAAAAATATTGATCTACCTAAAGATTACGTACTTTTTAAACCAGATTGGAGCATTAAGGATTTACTAAGCAAAATCGAAGCTCTCGTCAACGACTAATCTTCTTTAGTTTTTTCTCCAGGTAACTCAAGTGGTAGCAATACTTCGAATGTAGTTCCGATACCTTCAGTAGTAGTGAAGGTTATGTTTCCTTTAAGGACTGACACCGCCTCGTGTACAATATACAAACCTAACCCAGTTCCATCTGGAACATCTCGCACCGCGTTTGAAGCTCGAAATAACTTTAAGAAAATACTGTCCTGATCTTCAGCCGGAATACCCATACCATTGTCGGCTACTGTAATAATAATATTGTCATCCTTACGACCAAAGCCAATATGAATCGTTCCCTTCTCACGAGTGTATTTAACAGCGTTTGAAAAAAGATTTGTTACTATCATCCGAACAAGATTCGGATCAGTTATTACTGTGTCGATAGACTTTTCATAAAACGACTTAACTGACAATTTCTTTTGTTTTGCTCTAGACTCTTGTTCAGACATTATGTCTTCAAAAAGTTCAGACAATTTAACCTCCTCCAGCTCAGCTTGAAATGTTCCCAACTCGAAGCGGGACACTCGCAAAAAATCATCCACCAGAATAGCCATTCTCTTAATACTGATCAACAATCTTTCAATGTACTTTTGTTGTCTATCGGTTAGAGTCTCGGGATTGTCTAATTGCAGTAACTCAGCACTCCACTTCATGCCAGCAATCGGGGTCCTGAGTTGATGCGAAGCTAGTGAAACAAATTCTGACTTGGCGTCTTCAGCTCTTTTCTGCTTGGTGATATCAACCAGAGTCAAAAGACCAATTCGTTGACCGTGTATATCAGTAAAACGAAAAAGTGACAATAATGCCCATTCTTCTTTAAAATCTTCCCGCTTCACACGCACTATTTCGTCACTAATCGATACTCCACGACGAAATTTCTCTATTAAAAAATCAAGGTGCTCAACCACATCACACTCCACTCGGCTGAATACATTAAGACCAGTGACATTGGCCTGAGTCATACCAAACATACGCGCCGCCGCTAGGTTGGCCGACTGTACCTGCCCATCTATATCAATTAAAAGATATGGTATCGGACTATTTTTATACAACTGAACGTACAATTCTTCAGAGGTGAAGTCTAAACTCTCGCCAACGTTCTTTTTTAAAAAAGCTGAGCTGACCGCTCCCCTAGTAGTATCATAAGCATTTTTGGCAGCAAACACACAAAGTAAAAAGGCTGACAAAAACAGCAACCCCCCCATATCGACACCAGTGAAATCATAGTAAACAGTCAACAAAATCACTGCTGAAAACAGAATTGTAAAAACAAGAATTGATTGAAAAAAAGCTTTTTTATTTTGATTTGACCAAGGATTCATATCCGTACCTGCTTCTTGACTAGTTTACCATCTAAACAAACAACAATTTACCAAATTGCTAATTTGGTAAATTAAGTTGTCTTGCAACTTGCTCCATTTCTCCCATCTCATCAGTCTTCATGACAACCACTTTAATCTGGCTGTTATTACTACTAACCACCCCTTCCTTACCAACAAACAAATCATTTCTATCTTGATGCACGTCCACCCCAAGATGGGTTAAACCACTCAAAATCAGACACCTTAGCTCTGAACTACGCACAGAGGCCGTAGCGGTCAAAACCAATACATCCAAACCGCCAAGGGCTACTGTCATGGCGGCGACTGCTTTTTGAATATTGTAAGCAAAAGTATCTAATGCTTGCACAGCGACCGGGTCGTGTTTGGAACGACGGTCGAGCAAACGACGAATATCAGAATCTTGAGCCATACCGGAGAGACCACCATTGGTGTTTAGATACATCTCAGCATCAGTTGGACGAAAATTCTTCACTCGCATCAATTCTAGCAAGGCTGCACTATCGATATCACCAGCCCGACTACCCATCGGCAAACCACTAGTTGGAGAAAACCCCATGGTCGTATCAACACTCTTCCCTCCCTTAACCGCTGTCACACTAACACCATTACCGATATGACAAACCACCATTCGTTCTGGATCTTGACCGATTACAGAATGAATCCGTCTCACCACCGAAGCTACTGACAAGCCATGATAACCGAATCGATGAATATCAAACTTCTTAACATCTTTCACAGCAATACTGAAGTCTCTAGCTTGCGGTGGCATATCAGCATGAAAAGCACTATCTGAGGCAGCAATTATCCTAATTTTTGGATAATGTTTTTGAATACTTTTTATTTCTTTTAGGATAGTTGGAATATGTAGCGGTGCGGAAGCTTGTCGTTTGTTAAGCTGATCCAAATACTCCTTGTCTACTTCTGCATGCTTCTGGAAAAAAGTCCCTGGTGACACCACTCGTACTACAATTGAATCTAATTCACTGAGATTCGCCTGTTTTAGATAATCTCTAGTGCTAGAAAAAACTTTAGAAAAAGCGTCAGAAAAACCAATAGCTGAAACAGATTCGCAAGTCTGTTGACCTCCAATTACACTTAAACAAGTCTCGAAACCCGTATTGGTTTTTTCGAAGCGAATTTCTATGACTGGTTCACCGTCGTTATAAAGCGCGTATTTTTTTGATGAACTACCTGGATTGACGACTAGCGTTGTTCCCATACCCAGTTAGTGATTTCAGCGATATCTTCGCCATGTTCAACTACATAAGCTCGGTGTTCAGCTAACCTTTCTTGGAAAGAGGCTATGAGTTCTTGAGCTTCCGTTTCGGCAATCACTCCCTGTTCAGCAGCCTTAGCAAAGGCTTCCATTGCTAGATGGAACCGATCTACTCGATTGCGCACCATCATATCAAACGGAGTTGTGGTTGAGCCAGATTCTTCATAACCGTGGATTACAAAGCGTCTTGTGTCATCAACATAATCAAATAATACTTGCTTGATGGTTTGTGGGTAACCGTGGAAGTTAACAATTACTGGTTTGTCTTCTGTGAAGTAGTGTTCAAAGTCATGACGTAGTACTCGACACTGTGAGTTACCAATACCAAGAACAGATAGTGAAGTAATATTCACAAATCGCATTCGTACCGCTGGAGCATACTTGCGGACCAAGCTCATTGCCGCTAGGGCTTCTAGAGTTGGGTAGTCCCCTGCTGCGCTAAATACCACATGAGGATCTTCATCACTGGCAAACTTCCAAACTGAGATTCCATCCATCACATCTTTTTTCGCTTCCTCTAGTGAGCGCCAAATCGGTAATGGTCGCTTAGAGCCAACGAGTACGTTGATTTCTTTAGTGGAAGCCATCATGCGGTTAAATGTCACTAAAGCAGTGTTAGCGTCGGCTGGGAAATACACATTAGTGAAGCAACCTTGTCGTTGCAAAACTCCGTCAATGAAACCTGGGTTTTGGTGAGAGAAACCATTATGTTCCTGACGCCAAGCACCAGAAGTCAAGATGTAGTTGAGTGAAGGAATGGTTCCTCGCCATTTCACGTCACGAGCAATCTTGAGGAACTTAGCATATTGGTCAGTCATACTAGCAACAATCTGCACAAAAGCTTCGTAGGAAACAAACACTCCGTGACGACCGGTTAATACATAACCTTGGAGCATACCCTGCAAACTATGTTCAGACAGCATCTCCAGTACCCGACCATCCCAAGCTAGGTTTTTGTCCCATTCCTTGTGTGGCCAAACAAACGCTCTGTCAGTAACCTCAAAGACCGCGTCTAACTTGTTGGAATAAGTCTCATCTGGAGACATCAGACGAACGTTTCGATTAGCTGCGTTGTCACGCATGATGTCACGCAAGTAATGTCCAATCTTTTCCATTCCACTTTCAGTACCGCAGATTGGGTCATTTAGATTACAAGTACCGGTAACAGAATAATTTTCTATAGCTGGTAATGACAGTGGTTTGTAACACGGATCTCCCCCGCGAGCGTGTGGATTGTCTCCCATTCTCCTACCCTCTCGTGGAATCAAGCTTTGGATATCAGCATCAAAATTTTCGCCATCAAACAATTCGTTAAAACGATACGAACGCAACCACTCTTCAAGTTGAGCACGTTCACTATCATTGGTCTTAGCGTTTACAGCAATCACTTGATGAGAGTAGTGGTTGTCTTCGATTTTTTGGTCTCCGATGTAGTCGATACTATCCCAACCTTTTGGTGTTCGAAGGACAATCATCGGGAAACGTGGATTTTCTTGCAGAGTACCTTCTCTAGCACAGTGCTGAGTGAAACGGATTGCTTCAATCGCTGTGTCCATAACTTCCATCATGCGTGCGTGCACATCTTCTTCGGTGTAAGCATCAACAAAGTGAGGTTCGTACCCATAGCCATAAAACAAGGCCCGTAGCTCATCGTCACTCATACGACCCATGAAAGTAGGACCAGAAATCTTGTAACCATTGAGATGGAGAATCGGCAACACAGCACCATTGGTCGCTGGGTCTATGAGTTTATTTAGATGCCAAGCGGTCGCGGTTGGGCCAGTCTCGGCTTCACCATCTCCCACCAAACACGCTACGACTAGGTTTGGATTATCTAAAATTGCTCCGTATGAAGTTGAGAGTGAATAACCAAGTTCCCCTCCCTCCAAAATTACTCCTGGAGCTTCAGGGTTACTATGACTTGGATAACCATAAGGCCAACTGAATTTCTTTGCCATGTGTGATATTCCAGCAGTGTTACGGGGAATTTCACCAAAATATTTTGACAGTGTTCCTTCTAAGAAAAGGTTAGCCTGCACTGCAGGGAATCCGTGACCAGGACCAAGGACAAACATCATGTCGACGTCGTGGGCGATAATGGCTCGGTTGAGGTGGGCGTATGTAAAGTTTATACCAGGACAGGTTCCCCAGTGCCCCAGTAGTCGCGGCTTAATATCGTCAGCTTTTAATGGCTCAGCTAATAAAGTATTACTTTGTAAATAAATCTGAGCGGCTGACAAATAGTTAGCGGCCCGACAGAACTTTTTAAGAACATCACTCATATGATTCATTCTATCAGGTTTTAAAATTTAAGTTTGTCCACACTGTGTAAACATACTGTATAAATCTTTAACTTTGCTATACTAGCCGGCATGTCAAATTTATCTATCAAAAGAAGTCGAGCTGGTCTTGGACTTTTCGCTAACAAAAATTTTAAAAAAGGCGACTTAGTAATTGAGTACACTGGCGAAAAAATTTCTTCTGCTGAAGCTAACCGTCGTGGTGGTAGATATTTATTTGAACTCAATGACGACTGGACCATAGACGGCAAAGGGCGCAAAAATATCGCCCGCTACATCAACCATAGCTGCAAACCAAACTGCTATCCCGAGCTAGATGAAGATGAGGAACACGTTTTCATTTACGCCAAGAAAAAAATAAACCCCGGTGAGGAGTTAACTTATAACTACGGAAAGGAGTATTTTGAAATTATGATTAAACCGTTTGGGTGCAAATGCGAAAAATGTCTCGCTACTTAGAAATCTAAATGGAAGGAGCTTCTTCAACCTCAGGATTACTTCCTGTTTCAATAGACTCAACATCAACACTACCTGTCTCTACAGACTCTGTACTAGAAGCTACTACTTCTTCGGTACTGGAAGCAGTCGAAGCGGTAGTTGAGGCTGTTTCCTTCTCTTCTATTTTAGATGCATCTGGCTTTGCTGAACCAATACCCACAAAACCACTTAATGATTTTCCTGCGTTTGAAGTGTTCTGGACTGGGACTTCAACCAAACTCGTATTTTCATCTCTTTCATCAGTATTATTTGTACGGATACGCTCATTTCTTGCTTCTACTGTTTGACTAACATTAATTTGACCAGGATCAGACAACCCTACCGCAGCTGAAACCCCAATACCAACCAGAATAATTGAAGCCACTATGATTATTTGTTTTTTTCGTAGTTGACGATTACGTTGTTCACTACGAATCGGCGTTGGCGCTTTTCGCGTCACACTTTCGAGCTCATTGTCTACTCTCACTTCCGCTTTTTCTATTTCTCGTGGAGTAACTTTCCTTGGAGCACGCTTGACTGGTGCTTTTCTAACCGCAGTTTTTAGCGGACGTTTCGCTACTGGAGTTTCATCACCATCAGCAACAACCCGGGCAGGAGCTCGTCGTCGTCTTACTACTTTTTCCTCACCGTCTGAAGGACTTGGCATATAGCATAGATTGTACCACCTGCAAACATTTAGCCAAGCTATCGAACCGAATAATACTCAGAAGGGTAAATGTTGAATATTTATATTAATTTATATTAATTTAAAATAAGGGGAGGGTGGCCTACGGCCTCCTCCCCCTTTATCCCTCACAATTCTAACCACCCTTAACAGGTGAACTATTTAACCTTTCAACTATCTTCTCGTAAACCAAATCCGATAATCCTCCCAACAAAAATGCTAATATAAGTATAGGCGACAACACCTCAAAAGAAACGAAGAACCAGACCAAGACTAACAATACTGGCCAGCGTAAAAAATAAACAAAAGCAAATCCGATTATGAAGAATACCTGTATCAATAATTTTAATTTCTCAAAACCATACCAATTTAAAGTCTCTACTCCATAGACCCAGCTTGGTGCCTCATAAATACCAAGATTGGTCACTTGCCGCTTTTCATATTCTGATAAACCCTCACCTTTCCACCACTCTCTGATAGAACCCAAACAAGTACCATCAATGGAATCAAACTGTTTACGGACTTCCTTACTTTCTAGGAAATGGCAAATTAATTCTTTCTGCTCCCGACTAGGATTAGTTGGAAAAGAAACCTCTAACTCTTGCTTCTGCAACCAAAATGCCGAGTAAAAAATACTAAGTAAAAATAGCAACAAAAGACCACCGTACTTGATAATTCTCCAATTCATCACGTTACCCACCTTTCTGAATCAATAAAATATTTACAACCTTGACAACGAACCTTTGACTACTAACACTATTTATCATAACCATACTTATGTCAACGCACATTCACTATTGACATCTATAAATTTGATTATACTATATAATGTAGCTTTTGATTTTTTCATTATTTCAGAGGATAAGAAATGCCCAAAACAACCTTTGTACCAAAGGAAATGATGACTTACGACTCCGTAGGAGCATTCGTCGTAAGCGAGCCAACCAGGAATACAGATGTTGCCTGGGCAAGATTTAGGGGACGATATTTGCACATTGATCGTAACGGGCAACCGCTACACAGACGTAGTTTTCAAAGAGTTCGACCCTTCTTCGCAGAACGGGCTGCTGTGTGGCAAAACGGTCTGGCGTACCACATACTGACAGATGGTAGTCCAGCCTACGTAGCAAGATTTCGTTGGGTTGGTCGTTTCAAAAACGGTCAAGCTCAAGTACAGAGCTTGGATGGAGAAGATTTTTTTATAGACTTAAATGGTGTCCGTATAGACTAGTCAGTACTATACAGACACCAAAACCCCGCTTTTACATACGTAAAGGTGGGGTTTTAAAAAAATAATAGCCGCCTCACAACAATTTGTTAGAGGCGACATATAATCTTATATACTGTTTTCTTCTACTATTTGTTATAACCTTACTATTCTTATTTTATTTCTTTTTATTGTATCCAAGATAGCCCCTTAACCCAGCATGCACAGGTGTCGCCCAGTAGGCTAAGAAAGGAGCATTCCGTAGCTTCTTCTCGGCTATCTTAAGAATCTTTTCCATTTTTTTGCTTTCTGATTCTGAAACTTCACTAGAGGAAGTTTTATTGATTTCATCAAGAAACATCCTCGGCTCACGCACAGCATAGTGATACACTTCACTCAACGGAATAAAACAACCAAGCAATAAAAGTATTTCGAATGCGCACTTAACCCCAGAATTATTTTCAGAATACAATTCTGGAGACGTCCTAACTCCAAACAATAACCAAACTTCAATTGGTATCAGAGGAAATATCCCAAAAACCAAAATGGGCGAAAGAATTGCAAGCTGAGCATAAATACCCAACATTCTCCACCAACCCATCATAGTAGAGAAAATCTTGAATGAACTACTAAGTTTTGCTATATTCACAACAATTCTCCTAGCAAAAGGCTACTCATTTAGAACTAAATTTCAAGCCAGACAAAAACTATCCAGGCTCACCATAAAATACAACCATAAAAAGTGGTGGCAGGTTACATCACCGACACTAAAGCTAAAATCTGAGCAATCAAAGCTTTAATCTTCTTAACCAAACATAAAAAGAACCGCCTCCCAACGGTTCGTTGAGGGCGGTGTGATACGGAGCCTAACTACTCCCAAGCAGGGTAGGTGCCGGTTTTCTCATAGACAGCCAGCCGTTCTTCAATCTTTCTGAGCATTGTTTCGGCCTCACTTGCAATCGAACGCTTCATATTGTTTGCCGATATGTATTCTCGTGCTTGTTGTACATACCGGTTATCAGAACTGAGTTCTGAATCTCTGACTGCATGAGCATCCAAAAGTTGTTTCTGTCTCTCTGTGTCTTTTCGTATAAGTGATTGAACGCGAACTAACGCTTCATCCAAACAAGTTGGATCGAGAGCCAGAGCATCAATCACACCGTCAAGACGGTCATCCAGCCCTGACCAATAATCCATTTCAGAAAGCAACTCGCGCGCTTTTTGTTTCCGGATCCACTCCTCCAACTCCTGTTGAACAGGCTCCGCCCAACGATTGAACACCTTTAGAATTGCAGACTGTCCTTTAGACTTGTACAACAAACCCTCCGCATTTACAGCCTTGTAGTAAAAAGGGTCCTCCGTTGCTCTGTCGAGAAACTCTTCCGGCTTGATTACAATCTCACCGAAGGAGTACGAGAGAAAGAAGGTGAGCAATGCTGCACTTACCGCGCCCACCGTCCAGAAAGAAAACGTTTGAAATCCCCAAAAAATGAAAATCGCCCCTATCCAAACCCCCGGCCAACCCGACGCCGAACGAACTAAAAACTTCACAAAAGGTGATTGCCGAGTCTTTCCTTGTTTATTATCACTCATGGTGATTCTCCTGATAAGAAGTACTGCTTTGATTTAAGAACGAAATTAGAGCCAATCAAAACCAGCCCCAGACTTTGACCTAAATTACAACACGATAGGTGGTTTGTAAAGGGTTTTCTCTCGATTCAACTAGTTATTTATTTTATATGAGTATGTCTATGTGTAGCACCTAACTAAAAATATGCATCAGAAAAAAAGAAAATCTCGCGTAGGAACGCGAGATAAATGTTTCATATATTTCTGATAGTGAGGGGCTTGTACCCCTCACCACCTACCTCACTAGAGGTTTACTGTGCTACTGGTTTTTGAGTCTTTTGAGCCGAAAGTCCTACCCCTTCACTACCAAGGACTCCGCCGCCACTTAGAACTGCAGCTAGTCCTTCCAGAGAACCAATGCCTCCGATACCGCTTTTACCGCCGCCACTCATCACGACGATGTTCGGAACTGTTTTGCCCAAACTGGCCAAAGCTGCCGGGTTCTCCAAGATAAGCTCCATCATCTTCAATCGAGCAACCAAATCTTTACCAAGAACATTTGCTTGTGCATCTTGACCAGCAGCAACTTGCTCCAGATATTTACGGTCAGCTTCACCGCGCAGTTGTTGCTTTTGTTTGTACTGCTCGGCAATCTTCACCGCCTGTTGAGCTTCCACTAGCGCTGGTTGTTGTTCAGCAGTTGCTTCAGCGTTTGCCTTGGCGATACGCTCAACCTGAGCTTGTTGCTCTTTCTTCAAGGTCTCAATCATCTCAAACGCCAACTGCTGGCGCTTGCGAGGAATGAGCACCTCGGGCGGCATGTCAGGCTGCAAGAAGCGAACCTCACGGATGGAAACACCAGCCTTCTCACCTTCGGGCTTGATTTGCTCTTCAGCAACTGTTTGAAGCACACCACGACGTTCGATGAGATCAAGCGGCGCAACCGGCCGACGCGATTCACGAGTCACAGCGTTGCCATCAGCATCAAGCTTTGGCTTACCGGTCTCACGATCGATAACAGCTTCCGTCACAGTGATAAACTGACCAGAAAGGTCACGAACCGCACTTTGCACCGCAGGGGTGATGATGCGATCCTCAACTTCTTTCATACTACCTACTGATGCCACAATGAACGGGGCATTCTGTGGCGTCACCTGAACCAGCACACGAAGTGACTGATGGATGGTGTAGCCTTCGATTTTGATACCGATAGCTTCATCAGCTGCACCTTCGGGCTTAGGCACTTCAACCTGTCGCGGTTTCTGAGTAATTTCACCCTTAGCATCTACTGACAAATCTACAAAACGACTGAGGTATCCACCTTTGTATTCCCATGCTTGAACACGAATATCCACGGGAGTTACCGTAAACACATCTTCATTGACATAGTATTTTCCAGGAGGAAGGACTTCGTTCCAAATACCAATACAACCAACTGGCATCAGAGGACTGGACAATGCGCCTGAACCATGTGAGTTATCCTCAATAGCTACACACTTCCCTGACTCAGGGAACGCAGCGGTCATAGCTGAACCGAAGTTCACTGCCGTAAGTGCATTTGATTTCACAACACCCACGAATCCTTGGTCAACATCAGTCGCCCTACGGTCTTCTGACACATCCCACAGATACGTGTTTACACGGTAAGTGCCAGGAGGAAGAACCGTTGCTTGCGGACCCTTGAAACCAATATGCGGTTCCTGAGTACTCAGAAAAACATCAGCTTCGAGAAACGTGTTCAATTGAGACTGAAATGCTGGTGCGTAAGTGACACCAGGAGGCAAAGGCTTACCATCCCGCGCAGACAGAGTACGGTAATTACCCGGTCTCACAGTAATCATTTTCACCTTCTCAACATCATTAAGAACATTCAGACCGAAGGAGAAATGAAACCCGGGACCAATGGTCTCGGCCTTCTTTCCTTTTTGTGATCCGGTGCCAATAATGTGACCTGTGGGCAGGTCAGTGGCTAGGTAAATACGCTTCATCAGAGCGATTTCATTGTCACCAACAGTGATGAAAGACGTACCTTGTGCTCTTGTGATAAAATTTACTAATCAACAACCACCGCTAAAAGCGGTGGTATGAACTCCAGCCTAGAAGGCATAAATTATTAGTGGTTAATGTTAACCTTTAGAATCTCGTTCTTGTTGCCATTTCACATACTTTCGTATCTGTTCTTCATTCAGACCCACACTGGATACACAGTACCCACGACTCCACAGGTGTCTTCCCCAGTATCGTTTGGTCATGGTTTTTTGTTCTTGAAATAATTTGAGAGCAGTTTTTCCTTTCAGGTATCCCATCATATCTGAAATGGAGTATTTTGGTGGTATGGAGATTATCATGTGGACGTGATCTGGTTGGATATTTATTTCTTCAATCGTTACTTGGTCTTTTCTTCCACAGAGTTGGTAGAAGTAGTTTCGTACCAATACTTCGGCTTTTCCTTCTAGGATTTTATATCGATATTTAGGACAAAATACGATATGATAAGTACACAGCCATACGGTGTGTGACAATTTCTTATATTGTGTTTTCATAGCTTCAGTGCCTTCATCACTGGAGCTATGTTAATAGTACTAGATAGACTGGTGGAACCTTTTTTTTGATCACCACCGCCGGAGGCGGTGGTTTAGGCTGGCGCAATGAATCAAGCTAAAATATTTAAAATATCTTATTGGTGTATTGCTACCGTGATAGCAATTAATTTAAGTGTGTCCAGTCCGATGTTTCTAGGGTTTATCAATGGCACACTATTCAAACTAGCACTCTTTACGTTACCTTACATCGCATTAACAAATCCACCAAAATTGATTTTTAAAGTGATTTTTGGAACCTTAGCGATGACCATCATCTTTGTTGTACTGTTCGTTAACAATTTGTTTTTTGGTATCGTGGGAGGAATTACAGGAGGTAGCTTTAAAGGCTCACACTGCAATGATCTAGTAGGAGAAAACAAGTTTACAAATTCAATCAAAAACTACAAATGTGAATGGCTACCTTGGTATACAAGAGCTCTTCCTGAGGAAGAAGCAAAGTCTTTTTTATGGAATGATTGCATGTCATCTCGCAATGGAGACATGACCTATTGTTCATTCCATTCACCAAATCCTGTCTTTACAGTAAACACTGAAGCAGGTGAAGCTCCACTTAATGTAGTTTTCTCAGTAATTCACCCTGGTAGCCAATATGACAACTTAACGATTGAATTTGCAGAGAACGGAACCCGCCAAGCACTTGAAGTAAAATGTGAACAGTTCGATTCCAGCGGTAAGAAATGTCTCAGAACCAATAAGCTACAACACACTTTTGTAACCCCTGGGGTTTACTTTATATCATATCAAGTACAGAGAAGTGAGTACGACCAACAACTCCTAGAGGGTTTAAAAATTCAGGTCGATGAAGCAAGTCAGTAATTTAGAAACCTGAATACCTCAATCTAAATAGCCTAGACCTGATCCAGAATACTCGTCAAACCAGCCTCAAAGGAAACCACGCCTGTTATGCTATCGATTTACACAAAGGCTCAGAAGATATTTTTAGTACAGGGTTAAAAATTAAATATTGAAAAAGGTCAGTACACGATTGCATACTGACCTTTATTTAAGCTAGCTTAAGACTTTCCGAGGGTTGCTCGGACAGAGGTGCTTTCACACATAGCACGCGACCTGGTACCTGTGTGACCCCTGGGCTGGTCAAGGCCAGCACTCAAACTATCTTCGCATAACACCTCCTTTGGCGGCATGCCAGTAAGAACATAAAAAACTTTATACCTACCATAGTAGCATAGTGTCAGGTATTTGTCAAGCGTTTTGCCACCTATTCTTACCCACCTCCTTGCAAAGCGGCCTTTATATGTTACATTTTCTTAATTATTGCACCGTTTTCATTCGGAAGGCCGTGTATTTTATTTCATAAACCCATTTACATTGCAAAAACCCAATCGAACATTTTCAGGTAAAGATACTCGGACCAGAATTAACCACGCTATTCGTGCTTCGGAACTCCGCGTCATCGGACCAAAAGGTGAAAATCTCGGTACCCTCTCCACGACAGACGCACTCAAAGAAGCCGAGAAGATGAAGCTCGACTTGATTGAGATTTCGCCTAAAGCCAAGCCACCAGTCGCCAAAATCATGGACTACGGTCAATATCGTTATGACACCAAGCGCAAGGCGAGTGAAGCAAAGTCCAAAGCTCATGTGACAGAAACCAAGAGTGCTCAAGTAAAGATTGGTACTGGCGACCACGACCAACAACTCAAAGCCAAGCGTATTGCAGAATGGCTAGAAGAAGGTCACCGTGTAAAAGTCGATCTATTCCTGTGGGGGCGCTATAAATACATGGAAGCTGGTTTTCTTAAAGAACGTCTCGAACGCTTCCTAAAAATTATCCCGATTGAATACAAACTAGCTGACCCTATCAAGAAAAGCCCGAAAGGCTTCACTACCACCATCGAGCGCATCCCTGGTACAAAAGTGCAAAAACCACCAAAGGTGATCCGTAAAGACGAGACTGAAAAAAAGGAGAAAGATGATGAGGAGACCGAAGAAAAGTCAGGCACCAAGTCCAAAAAGAAGAGTCTGGACGACCTCCTAGAAAACGGAATGATTTAAGATGATTTAAGAAAAGCCTAGCCTACTGCTAGGCTTTCCTGTCTCTAATCAATCATATTTGCTATATTATGTATTGAAGATAGCCAATATATGTAAATATTGCTGGACTTTATCAACCAAATGCGGTATATTTTGCCCACTTTGCCATTTCCCTGTGGCCGAAGCCCGATCAAAAAATTCGAATTTTATGAAAACAAACAAATCATTTACCAAGCGCATTAAGGTCACCAAAAACGGCAAGCTGGTTGCTCGCCGGCCTGGTCAAAACCACTTTAATGCCCGCCAAACTGGTCAGCAACGTCTAGCTCGAAAGCGCACACAATTACTCACTTTGGGTAAGCGTATCACTCGTCGCTTTCTACCAAGTACCGGCGCTTAATTATTAACCAATAACAAACAAGTATGGCACGTGTAAAAGGAGGTCTAATGGCCCAAAAGCGCCGACGTAATATTCTTGATGAAGTTAAAGGGTATCGTCTACAGCGCTCAAAGAAAAAGCGAGTAGCGCGCGAAGCAATCTATCACGCACAACTCTACGCTTTTGCTCACCGTAAGGACAAGAAGAACGACTTCCGACGACTTTGGACAGTTCGAATCAACGCCGCTTTAATGTCATTTGGACTTAAGTACAGCCGATTCATCAAAGCTTTGAAAGACCGCAATATTGAACTAGACCGCAAGGTGCTAGCCACCATCGCAGTTGAAAACCCAGAAGCCTTTGGCCGAATCGTAGCCGAAGCGAGTAAGTAATTTTAAGGGAGACTTTAGAAAAAGAAAGGCCGGCGCAAAGCGCCGGCCTTTCTTTTTATTCATTCTAGTCACTAAAGCTTTTCGGGACCTAGAAATCTATCTCCACCTCAGCGTTCGGCTCGGGTGTAATTGCGTTTACTCCCAAGTAATCACGTAAGCGTTGAGTCAGGAAAAGTGAGGCGCGCTCCTCCCCCATGGTCACAAACACCTGCTTGGCGTTTTCGGCGCCACCGTGTACTAGGTCGATTAATTGATTACGGTCGGCGTGACCAGAGAAGCCTCTGATAGTCGCTATCTTGGCCTTGACCTTCACTTCCATTTTATCTATCCAAACTTTCTTGGCACCATCTTGCAACAATCGCCCAACACTACCGACGGTCTGATAGCCAACTAAAAGCAAAGTGGTGTTTGCATCATCAAGATATTCTTGCTCATGTCCACGAATCCGGCCGCCGTGACTCATACCTGAACCAGCGATAATAATCTTCGGACCTTTAAACTTATCAATCTGACTAGACTCTTTGACTGTCTCAGTAAAAGACAAACCTTCAAAAGAAAAAATATCATCTCCTCCATTGATTTGATCTTGTACTTCTGGCTTAAGGAATGCGGTGGAATGTTGATAGATATCTGTCACCTTTATCGCTAGTGGTGAATCAAGATATGTTTTGATGGCCGGCACCCTACCCGACTCAATCATGTTGTTGATTTCAAATAAAATCCCTTGGGTGCGCTCCAGTGAAAAAGCTGGAATGATAAGCGTTCCGCTTTGGCGAATAGTTTCTTCAATGTGGTGTTGCAAAATCGCAGTGCGCTCTTCCACTTCCTCATGCACGCGGTCTCCATAAACACTTTCCATCACCATATAATCATAACCAGTAGGTACTTCTGGTCGGTCGACTAGGGGCTGTGGGACATTACCAATATCGCCAGTAAATACCACCTTCTTGCCATGACGTTCGAAGTTAACCATGGCTGAGCCGAGTATATGGCCGGCGTTGGTGAGCGTAGCGATAACATCGTCACCAAGATCAATCGCTTCATGGTAACCAACCACGTGCCACAAAGATAAAGCCAACTCGATATCTTCTTGGCTATACATCATTTCTTGATTATCTCGCTTCGCTTCATACTGCATAATATAAAAAGCATCGTCAAACATCACTTCGGATAATTCTCGCGTTGGTAGAGTAGAATAAATCCGGCCGCGAAAACCATCTCGCACCAACTTAGGAACGCGACCAATATGGTCAGCGTGCGCGTGGGTCAAAAACAAAACATCAACCTTCTTCGGATCATAAACAAACTTCTCTGCGTTTATTTCCTTAGCAAATTTATCACCCTGCACCAAACCGCAATCCACCAACACCGCCAGCTCACCGGTATCTAGCATAAAGTTTGCACCCGTCACTGAACCGATTCCTCCATAAAAACCTATTGTTGAACTCATATTAGCCTATTGTATATTTTTTCAAAATAATATGTGCGAGTAATCCCCCACTGAAGCCCATAACGATGTCTTTAGCTGTATCAAATAGGTAGTTAGTTGTGACAAAAAGCCCTGTCAGACGCTCAAACACCTCCCAAGTGACCGTAATTAGTAGCAATGTGAACAATACTAGTTTGAGAGTTGGTTTTAGATTAATGCGACTAAATGTACAAAATGAGTGCACCCCGAGACCAATCAGTATTCCACCCCAAAAATGCATCATAATATCAAACCACCAATAGTACCAATACAAAGACACCTTAGTAGCAAACAGATGCACTCCCGCAAAGACAGTTCCCAGCAAAACAAATATTAAAACCATCGGCCGAATCATTGCTATATATTACCAAGATTTCGATTAAGACTAAAGGGTTAGAAGTATCTGTATGACCCTAAAAAAATATACAAACCGCCTCTCGAAAAAATCTCGAGAGGCGATTAGGGTTTTACACCCATTCCGCAAGCGGAGACCGTCGGCGTATACGCCTGACGACCATTGGTATAACAATTGCCTGTGAACCCAAGAACATGTACCAAGGTATAACAAGGTTAGCAAAAGTGTTTTCCTCTACAGCCAACACCGACAAAAGAAAGCCCCAGCCAAATATTATCCAAGGCAAAGGCTTGTCGGACATCGGGTCGGCCAACACTTGCTTAAAGGTCGGCCAAAGCACAACGATATCGACAACGATCATCCAGTACATTGACCAAGTTGCGGCGCTAGGCTCATCTTTAACCCAAAACCAAAAAGCATACCCTATCAAAGCAAGTACTAGACACTTCTGTTCATGTGGCGCCATAGTATAGGTTTTTGATTTAGAACGCCATATTATGACAGCCACCACCAATGCCGGATTAAAAGCCGACACAAGAGTACTGAAGTACACTGCGTCAATCATAGATGCCTCTGCGGTCAGAAACAACGCTACACCTACCACAGCCCAGACACTCCAACTAACGGGATTGGGATAAATTTTACCCTGCCAAGCACGGAAGGCGTAATACCCACCACTAATACCAACTATGATTGCGGATAAGTATCCCCAAAATTCTGTATTCACAACACCCCCTTTGAGCAATAGCTCCAAAATGGAAATACACCAAGCAACTAACTATAGTTGACTATAAAAGATTTTACCAAAAAGTCAATATCAAAAGAAAAAACACCTCGGAGAGATGTTTTTTCTAGGGAACCACTAACGTATGCTCCTGACTTAAAAAATCAGGTGGGCACCATTTCCGATTCGTGTCTGAAATTCCGAATGGATTCTCATTACTCCTCGCGACTGCTGGCAGCCCTTACGCTATGTAATCGGAACATACGTAATGTGGTTCCACTTCGTATTATATCAGAACAGCGGTGGCCCCAAAGGGGCCACCGCTGTGCATAATAAACTACGAATTTACTCTGGCGAACCGTCAAGATTTACGTCGTAAAGTATTCTCTCTTGAGCAGTGGTGTACTGCATAATTTCCTCTTCTTTAAACCAAATTGCGATTTCTCGTTCAGCTTCTTCTGGAGACTCTGACTGATGAATCAGGTTGCGAACGGCTCTATTTTCGTAAGTAGCATGTCCATAGGAATCGACAGTATAGTCACCGCGGATAGTTCCCACATCGGAAGTCGCAGGCTCAGTCGTACCAACAATCTTAGTCACCACAGATACTGCCTTGTTCCCTTCAAACACAATCGCAACCACTGGACTAACCATCATGTACTTCACTACAGTACGAATAATATCCTTACCGTACTCAATCGCTTCCTTTTCTACTTCCACCCCTCGTGACTTCAACTCTTCAACAATTCCTTTCCCTTTCTTCTCGTACCATTCATCACTCTTGTTGTAGTGAGTGAGTAATTGAGCTTCGGTGGCTTCAACCATTTTCATGGCACTGATCTTCAGACCAGTTTGCTCAAACCGCTTGATAATCTCACCTACTAGACTGCGTTGGACAGCATCTGTCTTCAGTAGTACTAATGATCGCTCTTGATTTGGATGTTTTGTCATATAAATAAACCTTAAAATTTATGCGTGCAGTATAGCCTAAGGGTCGAAAAATACAAAGTATTTTTCGACCCTTTTTAAACAATTCAACCTATAAACCACTCCAGTCTGCTTCACACAGAGAACACCTATCATTACCAGTGTGTTCAAAATTATTTGTAAATTTGTTTGGTTCATATCTTTTTTCTGACTCATTCCAAAAAAACTCATCATCAATAAGTGTCTCTACCAATTTCTGCTCTGATCCACAAT
The DNA here is from genome assembly GCA_020632095.1 of Candidatus Nomurabacteria bacterium. Taxonomy (GTDB): domain Bacteria; phylum Patescibacteriota; class Minisyncoccia; order Phycocordibacterales; family UBA918; genus OLB19. Next base: position 948,048 of record JACKGF010000001.1, on the reverse strand, counting down.
ACTGACAAGCGTGACAAGAAAACTTTTGAATTATTTTATTCACATCCCGATCATTGATCGTTCTTAAAATTAGATCAAGTGTATTATCCCCAGAACATCACTAATCAAACTAATCGATATCTACCTTCCCCTACAAACTCTAAATATCTTTTATCACGTAAGAATTGAAGTTGTTGTCTTATCTTTGGTTTTACATTTTTGTTATTGGGATGAATTTCGTGTAAAGCTTTTTCAAACTCATACAAGTCTGATAACGAAAATTCATTCTTTTTTAACTCATCAATGCAATTCATAATATCTAAAATCCATCCTTTCGATTCTGGACGTTGAACCGCCTTAAGAAATTTCGTTTTGTTCCATTTATCTAAAACTTCTTCTTTCAATATCTCTACACCATCTTTTACATAATGAATTTGTCCGGCAAACGGTATTTTTGAGAACAAGATATTTGAACCAACCCACCCTGCCCTCTTAGCATTTTCTCTAAGCGGTTTTCTTTTCTCAATAATGCCGGGGACAAAAAAATATTTTGGGACAACAAATAAATCAGTAACCGATACGGATTCTTGTCTCGCTAAAAAGAAAAAGTTTGGCCTCTGACTGGAACCAATACGCTTAATCATTTCACTGTAAGCACCCGCCGTTACTTTACTGCCGATTTTCCCTTTCTTTGATTTCAATTCAAAGTCTTCAGCACACTTCAAGCAATAGAAATCAGCAACGGGTTTATTATTTATATAACCAGCCAAACTTCCACCACAATTAGGGCAATATATTTCGCTTAAAACCCAATCCTCAGTCAAAACTCTAGCCACCTGTGCTTGGCTTTTATACTGGGCAGTTATATTTTGTTTAAAGTTTAGCTCCACAGACCAATTAGATCATTTTGGATTGTGGACTGCAAGCAAATTTACTTAGTCAAAATAACCGGGCCGTCCTTGGTGATGGCTACTGTGTGTTCAAAATGGGCACTCCAGGAGTCATCTTGGGTGTAGACGCTGTATCCATCCCCTTCGTCATCAAACCAGACTTCAGGCTTGCCGACATTAACAATTGGTTCAATCGCGTAGACGTGACCAGCCTCGATTAGAGGGCCAGTACCAGCCTTACCGAAGTTGGGAATGGTTGGTTCTTCATGTATTTCGTAACCTACCCCGTGACCACAAAGCACCTGCACAACAGACATTCCCCGCGACTCGACAAACTTCTGCACCGCCGCACTAATATCTCCTATATGACCCCCCGGCTTAGCAGCCTTGATACCATGAGCTAACGCTTCTTGAGTAACGGCGATTAATTTTTTCGCCTCATCATCAATCTCACCAACACCAACTGTAATACCCGAGTCTACCACCATTCCTTCATAAGCAATCGACATGTCGATATTCACTACGTCACCTTCTTGCAAAACTACTTCTTCAGAGGGAATACCATGTTGCACGCAATTATTAACCGAAATACAAACCGCGGCTGGATATGGTCGATCTGCAAAGTCAGGGTGGTAACCAAGCAAAATCGGTTCAACCCCATACTCTTCAACTAGTTCCATCGCTCGATCATCAAGTGAAAGAGTGGTCGCCCCTGGTACCGCCTCTTTAGTAATTTCCTTCAAAAACATTGCCAACAGCTTCCCACCGGCTTTTAAAACCTCTATTTCCTCGGGAGATTTTTTAGTAATCATTGTGAAATATTTAGTGCTTTTAGGATTTGTTGATGCACACCTTCAATCGAATCGGTACCGTTGATATCGTGTACGAAAGTGTCGGCTCTGGCTCGGTAATAATCTAATACTGGCAAAGTATCCTCTCGGTACCAACGCAGACGAGTTTCGATAGAGTCGACTGTATCGTCTTCTCGAGCCCGACCTTGCATACGGCGACGCACAATATCTTCTGGCGTATCGAGATTTATAATATGTACATTTTCTCGCTCAAAGAAAACCAGCGCTTCTTCCAACACCTTCGCTTGAATCACAGTTCGAGGAAACCCATCAATAAACAAGTGACTCTTGGCATCTAACTGAGTTAACATCGCTTGCCCCCAGAGAATATGTGTCAGAAAATCTGGCTGGAGTTCACCAGTAACCAATCCACGCGCCACTTTCTTTTCAGCAAAAGTTTCTTGTCTAGCTGCCAACGCACGAAAGCGACGACCAGTCTGAATATCTACCACTCTTCTTAGCGGGTCGACTTCTGCAATTACTTTATCGAGTCGCTCGATTTGGGTTCCTTTTCCACTGCCTTGTGGACCGATAAAAATAACTGTGATTGGTTGCATGTTTATGAATTTAAATACGTAAAAATTTGTTCTTTTACCTCGTCTGGCGACTTGGTTCCATCGATATCTATCAAGGTACCTTTGTTCCGGAAAAATTCTATCGAATGAGCAGTATAAGTATGATATTCTTCGAGTCGCTTAGCAACTGACTTTTCCGAATCCACCACGTCGCGCGCTCGTGCTAGACTTCGTGCCTTTACCAACTCGTCAGAAATATCTAAATTAAAAACCACGTATTGCCGATCTATCCATTCGTGAATTTCATGAAACAATTCCGCTTCATTAGGCTTTTTGGCCACCGCCTCAAAAACCACTCGTTCTGATTGATATTGTGACACAAGAGCATGAGTCATCCAGTATGAAGCGATCCACTCTGGCATTAAGTACCCTCCTTCATACATCTCCTTCATCTTCCTGCCAAAAGGAGTAGGAAGCTGAGCTGATTCTCGCACCTTATTTCCATTTGAATAAAGAGTTCCACCAAAGTGGTTTAATATTAAATCTGCTTGAGTACCCTTACCAGAAGCAATTTTTCCCATTAAAACAACGCTTTGATATTTAGTCGAATATTCCATAGACTAAAGGAGGTTACCAACTTTTTAACTATAGTGCAACTGTGTGATATGCTATTGGCGAATATGAAAAAACCACACATCATCACAATTTCGGGTAAGCCTGGTAGTGGCAAATCATCAACCGCAGATAAAGTAGCAGAATTACTCGGCTACACCCGCCACTCATCCGGCGACATGGTGCGGCAAGTACTTAGCCAATCTGGAATGACTCTCGAAAAGTACAACGAACTCGCCAATGATGACCATGCCTTCGACGCAAAAGTTGATGAAAAACTTCGCAACTTAAGAACCAAAAGTGACATTGTGGTTGACTCTCGTCTCGGTTTCTACTGGCTACCTGAGTCCTTTAAAGTTTATCTGGACTTAGATCTAGATATCGCTACTGCTCGTATTTTTAAAGATGCAGTAAGTAACAACGCGCGTAAATCAGTCGGAACTAACTCCTCTTCCTTGACCGAAGTCTCAAGACAAGTTCGAGAAAGAATGTTGACCGAACAAAATCGCTTCAAAAAACTTTACGGTGTAAACCCTTACGATAGCAACCACTTCGATCTGGTTATTGACACCTCCCGCCAAAATCCTCAGTCAGTCGCCATCGCCGTCTTCGACGCCTACAAAGACTGGCTCGACTCCGAAATCTGGGAACAACGTCACAACTCTGTTCCACTTGGGTATTCTTATAAGAATCAGTATTAGAAATTATGAAAGAATTTCAAGCTTTTCATACACACAAAGATCTTGAAAGTCCGGAGCACAAAAGACAGATAATGTACGCGCTCATTGGAGCAGTCATGTTAGCTTTACCCCAAAAAGCCGACGCTCTGGAATTTCCAAATGGAACTGATTGGTATGATGGAATCAAAAGGATTGAGATGACTGCTAATCACGAAGACAACGAGTGGAGTTATTTATATCTAAAGACCAAGTCATCGGGAGCCTGGATAAGTCCTCAGGAACACAGCAAGAATACCGGGCAAATTGAATTCGATGAAACTGTGGAGGCAGCACAAAAAGATAATTCTGAAAAAAGTATTGAGCGTATTTGTATTGGTCACACTCACCCGACCTCAAATAATATAACCCCTGGGCCCAGCTATATTGACGTAAGCCAATTACCTAAATTTGTGAATTATGTTAATGAATTATCAGAAGGACCATCCTCTGTTTTCTCAGACCATGTAAGTGTAGCTGGCATGATGGCTGACACAAATGGTATTTGGTATTATGAAGGCTATAATCCTGAATTAGTAGCGAAAAACATTGCTTCTGAGATTGAACCAGAACGCATAGAACTTATAAACACAGTTAGAAATTGGCTAGATAGAATCGTAAATGATTCTCAACCAAATACAACATTCAATGAGCTACGAATACTCATGTCAGACAAAGGACACGAGATTGATACATTATCACCAGAACAGATAGCCAACACACTTTGGGAAATGGTAGAGATAATTCCCGAAGCCAATAACTTTGAAGTCGGTAAGACATTTGGTCTATTGATGAAAGACGGGGTAATTGGTGAAAGTGTGAACCTTATACTTAAAACAATGGCCAAGAAAATTGCCAACGTCTCCACTAGGGCCACCTCTAATTTAGCATTTGAAATTCGCGACTATGCTGCTAAACTTGACGGAAATGAAAAAACCTCCTATCTACAAACCGAATTACCAAAATTAGTTAAGGCTTATGAAAACTTCTACGGCACAAAAGTTAACTTCTTAACCCACGAAGAATCTCAAAAAGCTCCTCCCTGCCCCCCAATTGATTACAGACCCCAGCAATAGCTGCACAAACCTGATGAGTCACTTTCTTAACCAGATTATGTAGATGCAGTAATCCTGTATCTTGAATTTTCGGGTAATGAAATATCTATAAACTCGAATGTGACACCGAGGTTTCTCATTTCCTCCACCGGATCGTCGATTCTTTCCATCTCAATCGGCTTTGTTGGAACATTTGATACCACTTCCATATCCCCCAATCCTTCTTTATAAACAAAAGTTTCATCATCAAAATGATAAAGATAACCACCTTCTCCATATATAACCTTCAGACTATCCTCTAGAGAATCAATCCCGATAATCTTTATCTTTTTATTATCTTCATATAGGTTGACTGACATGCTGTACATTCCACAAATATCTCCACGCTCAATAGAAAATGTCTTTCCTGTGTACGCAAGAGCAATCCATTTGTGTGGTGTTGTATGAAAAGATTCTTCATCAAATACAATAATCTCATTACCATTCTGGTCTTCCTAGGTCCTAATCTGTCTTGAAGGTCTTGCCTCTTCTGAGTCAAATTTTTCACACGAACCATGAAAAACTTTGTTCATTTTTTCCATTTATTTATTGTAACAAATTATATTCATCAGCCTACACTAGATTATTCAATAATTTCTTAGGTAGTAAATCAAGGATTCGTGTGAATTTGACTTGACATATTTCTAATATAGTGCTATTATTGTTTAAGCAATCGAATGGTCTTCATTGACCAAACCTCGTACATCTGGACAACAAGGAGAACCAAAATGTTCAAAACAATTCAAGCAGCTTCCGCCGCCATCAACAACGTATCCATACTTGCTGTAGAATTTTTCTTTCGCCAGGCCACTGAGCGTGAAGTTGAGCAGCAACGTGCCGTTTTCAACGGCAATGTCAAAGCCAACAACATCATGATCCGAGGACAGGAAACGGCCTTTTGCACGAACGAAGAATTCGCTCCCGATATGGAGTGCGCTGAAGATCGCGCCAGGACCAATCTCGAATTCGGTGTTGGACAGCGACTGCGGGGCGCCCATGCTTGCTATACAGCAGGCATGCAGCTTGAGTGTCTGAGACACATCCTGTTGGCCCTTGGCACCATCTGCCACGCCCTCGACTGGAAGAAAGCTTCGACTTACATCAACGAACAGAACGAGGTTCTGTACAAGATGTCGGAAAAAGAACGCTCGGATGCGTACGGAAGCTGACCTGAGAAGCAAACCACTAAGCCATCACAACCTGAAAAGGTCATCTGTGATGGCTTTTTCTTTTGCGAATTTAATCTGATGATTGGTATTCATATTCCTCCCCCACTTTTGAATATAATTATGTAAAATTGAGAACTACGTTCGCTACAACCACCTAATGTGAACTTTTCGCTAAAACTAAACCAGATTTGTAAACATAAAAATTACACGCTTAATCGTCAACACCTCGCAAGGTTTCTATACCTTTGCAACACTAATTTGCATATTGAGACATTTATCTACTTTGGCTAATGGGTGTAATTATTATTTAGAAACTTTCTTATCTTCTGAATCAGTTCCTCTGCTGAAGAATATTCGATAAAATTAGTAGTGATATATTTGAGTGAGCCAGAAGGTTGAGAACCCTTTTATAGATACAGAGTAATGGAATACTGGCAGCACCTGCCCAACCAATTTCGATACCGCTGCCGGTAGCAACGCAGGATACTTCTGCAATCATCAAGTCTGATGATTGTATTTCTGATTTTGTATTAACATTTTTTCATTCACTGTGAGGTAAAAAGAATTCATGAACACTACTTAAATCTGATTCTTGGATTGTTCTATATAACTCATTCTCGTAATCAATCTGCTTAGTATGTGAAACAAATATTTTCATAGCACCAGTATAACAAAAAGACCCCGATGAAGGGTCTTTTTGTTATATAGTCAAATTTTCGAAAATTGCTTTAGGTGCGAGGCGTGGAGCGAAAAAATTATGAGGTGTACTTATTGTACAGTGAATAATTTTTTCACGAACACAACGACGCAGATGAAGTGATTTTAGGAAATTTTGTTAGTACTCGCGCATGGAGACCTGAGCATCAAGCCGCCTAATCAAATCAAGCACCACTGACACCACAATCAATACGGCTGTTCCTCCAATCGCTAGCGCTGAAACTCCAGTGGCAATTTGCATACCGACCGGAAGCACCGCTACCAAACCGAGAAACATCGCACCGACCAAAGTCAGTCTAGTCACCAAGTTACCGAGATACTCAGAGGTATTGGCACCGGGACGAATTCCAGGAATAAATCCTCCACTACGCTGCAAGTTCTTTGACACTGCATCAGGATCAAAGGTGACAGCGGTATAGAAGAAAGTAAATAGGAAGACTAATACAAAGTACGTAGCTCCATAAGCCCACTGGTTATTCAAGAAACTTGTCACTACTTCATTAGCATTGGTTACCCAAGGTAAATCAAAGGCAGACAAGATGTTTAATACCATCTGTGGAAAAAGCATAATCGATAGGGCGAAGATGATTGGAATCACTCCCGCTTGATTGAGTCGCATCGGTAGATAAGAAGAGCTTGAACCATACGTAGACCCTCCTCGACTTTGCTTAGCGTAGGTAATTGGTACTGGCCTTTCAGCCTCTGTCATCACTACCACTAAGTAAATAATTCCAATCGCCACTAGAGAAAATCCTACATAAAGTGGTAATTGTGAAGATTCGTAATTGAAGATTAACTGACTAACGTTCGATGGCAGGCTCGCTACAATACCTGAGAAGATAATGATCGAGACACCGTTTCCAACTCCGTATTCAGTAATCAGTTCACCAATCCACATCAGTAGGACAGAACCAGTTACAATCAATATAACGTTTAAGGTAAAGCCAAAGACTGACAAATCCATCAGCACTCCCTGACTCTTAAGTAGGGTCAAGAATCCAAAACCTTGCAAAATCGCTAATGGTAATGTGAGCATACGGCTAAACTGAGTAAACTTAGCTCGTCCGGCTTCACCCTCTTCGGTGTACATACTCTTCAGAGCTGGTGACATCACTGTCGCCAACTGCATAATGATAGAACCAGTAATAAATGGCCCCACCCCAAGCATCACAATCGACAAGTTTGCCAAACCACCACCAGAGAAGATATTGAGCAAACCGAGAAATTGATTGTCTGTGAAGAATTGTTCAAGAACACCATGATCAACACCAGGAATCGGAATTGCTGCTAGCATTCGGAAAACCGTCAACGCTGCGAGTACAAACAATACTCGATTACGGATAGCTGGTTCGGTAAATACTACTTTTAGTTTGTGTAAGAATGTTTGCATAAGCTTAATGCTACCGCTTATTTAACGCTTCCGCCAGTGGCTTCAATCTTTTCCTTGGCTGACTGCGATACCTGACAATCTTCAACAACTAGTTTTTTAGTAATATTTCCATTTCCAAGAATCTTAACTTTTGGTGCTCGTCGCTTTACTGATTCTACTACCCCAGCTAATACCATTGTCTTTGGTGTAACAGTTGCTCCTGCCTCAAAAGCTGATTCCAATGCTGACACATTTACTACTACTGGTAGTATTCGTTCTGAGTTTACTGTTCTGGCTCGGTTCTTTCCGTGTCCACGAAGCTTTGGTAGCTTCTTGATAAATTCACGCATTTCTGGACGGGTACTATTACCCGCTCGTGCTGCTTGTCCCTTATGACCCTTTCCTGAGGTCTTACCACGCTTTCCTCCGCGTCCAATTCTCTTAGCTGTTTGACGGGGTGTACTTGGCTTTAGTTCATGAAGTTGCATAGACTAAGCTTTTCTAAGTTGCTTGAGCGCTTCGACTGCAGCGCGTGCGTTATTAAGTTTGTTCTTACTACGAGAGAAAATCTTCGCTGTAATATCTTTTACTCCAGCTAGTTCAAGTACAGTACGAACTGATGAACCGGCCACTAGTCCACGACCAGCCGCTGGCATCATCATTACTTCACTGGAAGCGTACTTTACATGTACATCATGTGGAATTCGTCCGTCATTATCCATCGGTACAACAATCATGTGCTTCTTTGCGTCACGAACTGCCTTTTCAATTGCTAGTTGTGTGTCACTAGCTTTTCCGATACCGACTCCCACCTTTCCTTTCTTATCTCCAATAACCATTGAAACTGAGAAAGAGAAACGTCGTCCACCTGCCATCACACGAGTTACTCGGCGGATACTGACAATCTTTTGATCGAACTCTGGTCGTACTCGTTCTGGTCGAGCGCCACGACGTGGCTTTCGTCCACCGCCGGCTCCTCCACCACCTCGTCTATCATTACTTCCACCACGACGACCACGAGGACCTCGGTCCGTTCCTGTCGCAGCTGGTGCATCGGGTGCTGTTCGAGCTCCTGCATCACCATTGTATTTTGGTTTTGCTGCAGATGCTGGCTCGAGAGCAGCGGTGTCTGACTCTACGTCAGTTGTAGCTTCCTGCTGTTTTGTTTCTGACATTGTTGTTTTCTTATGAAGGTAGTGAAATTTTATCAATTTGGGATTTTCACTACTTCAGTTTTTGATAATTTTGAACTCATGAGAGTTCTTTGAGTATTATGAGTTCTAGTTCTACTAAACAGTCCACTGGACTGTTTAGTAGAACGACTTTAGTGCGATGACTGGATTTGAAAGCTTTGCTTTCAAATCCAGCCAGCACTAAGGTCTAAAACTTCAACCCTCCCTCTCTTGCTGCATCAGCCAAAGCGGCTATTGTGCCCTGATAGCGAAAACCACCACGGTCAAAGACTACTTCAGTAATCTTAGCTTCTACCGCCATTTTAGCGATATTTGCTCCTACTAACTTAGACTTTTCGACTAGAGTGCCTTTTGCTTCCTTTCGAGAATCAGCTGCTCCTAATGTCTTTCCGGCTTCATCGTCTATCAATTGAGCATACACTGCTGTATTACTCCTAAATACTGCTAACCGCGGTCGAGCTGCAGTACCAGACACCTTTGAACGTAAACGCTTGTGACGCTGTGTTCGCATTTGTGATTTGTATTGTGATTTTTCCATATACAATTACTGAAACTAAACAGACTTCTTACCTTGCTTGCGGATAACAAATTCTCCTCGGTACCTAATACCCTTTCCTTTGTATGGTTCAGGCTTCTTAACCTTACGCACATTAGCAGCAAACTGACCTAGTGCATCTTTGTCATACCCAGTTAGAGTAATAACATTCTTTACTACTTCAGCTGTCATGCCTGCGGGAATAGTCAGCATGACTTGATGAGAAAATCCAACGTTCAAAACGATTTCATTTCCCTTCACTTCTGCTCGGTAACCAACTCCTTCGATTTCAAGAATCTTAGTGAACCCTTCAGTTACACCAGTAATCATATTTCGAGCGTGAGCAGCGTAAGTTCCCCACAAAGCCTTAGCTTCTGGTGTGTTACCTGGTGAAAAAGTAATTGTGCCATCGGCAACAACCACATTTACATCATCTTTCATCTCACGAGTTAGTGTCGCTTTTTGTCCTTGGACCGTCAGTACCCCGTCCGCAAACGTCACAGTGACGCCGGCTGGAATAGTTACTGGAATTTTTCCTAATCGACTCATACTTACCAAATGATGAAAAGTTGTTCACCTCCAACTTTCTTAGCTCTAGCCTCGTCATTCGTTAGAATGCCAGCTGGAGTAGAAAGAATCATGTGTCCCTTTCCAAATTTAACCGGATGTAAATCCGCCACCTTCGTGTAGAGACGTCGACCTGGCTTTGAAATTCGCTTCACATCAGTAATTCGATGTTCGTCGTTTACATAGCTAAGTGTCACTTCGAGGGTTTTTTCTTGTACCTGCTTTCCTTTGGTTGTTACTGACGCAACATACCCTGCTTCTGCTAGCTTATCTGCAACTGCGTGTCGGAGTTTTGAGTACGGTAATGAAACAGTACTTTTTCCTACAGCGCCTGCGTTTTTAAGGCGGATAATCAAATCGCCAATTGAGTCGCCTACCATGATGATTTTCTTATGCCTGGTATATGTCCTTCGTGTGCGTGTTCGCGGAAGCAAATACGACACATATCGAAGTCACGCATGTACCCCTTGCCGCGAGCGCAAAGCTTGCAACGTCGGACCACACGCGAATTGAACTTTGGTGTCCGCTCTGAGCGGATAATTAAAGCCTTTCGTGCCACGATTATTTTTTGTTATGGAGCCGTATCACCTAGAAACGATGACGTGCCCCCTTATAAATCCGGCTCGTGGGTGATAAAAATTCTAAAAGAATCTTTACCACCCCCCTCGCCTTCAACGACAGGCTTCTCGAGAAACTGTTTAAAGAATCATCGCGGTCCAAAGTGTTTAAAAATATGAGCGAAAAACAAGGTGGAGCCTGAAATGAACTAATGTTCATTGAGGGTGAACCGCAGTTTTGTAGCCATATTTTTAGACACGACGACCCGAAACAATGCTTTATACGTCTCAATTGTGTTGAGACTTTAAAACAGTTGATCAGTAAGTACCTGCACGTCTTGCCCGCAACAATACCAGAATATACCCAAAAAGCAATAGAAAATCTGGTTTTGGTTGACAAATTTATACATAAGTAAGTAAACAACCACCGGCCTTAGGGCCGGTGGCTTTGGCTCAACCTAACGGCGTGAGCTTCAGGCCCGCGAAGCGGGCAGATACATAGTTAATCAGAGATAAGTTTGGTAAAGAGAGATGGTTGATCAACTTGATTATGGTGATGTTGGTGTTTAACATACCGACAGATAATCATTTCATCTAGACCAATCGTAGAAACAAAATAGCCTCTGGCCCATGGTGACTTTTGTTCATAAAGACCATTTGATTATGGTGATGTTGGTGTTTAACATACCGACGGATAATCATTTCATCTAGACCAATCGTAGAAACAAAATAGCCTCTGGCCCATGGTGACTTTTGTTCATAAAGACCATGAGCTCTTTTAATTTTCTTTTTTAACCAAGCTGAGCTTTTGTGCCTTTAATCATCTGCATTATGTATGAGATGGAGTCTCTAGGTGAAGCTGATAGAATCATGTGTATATGGTCTTCTTGGATATTGAGTTCAATGATTTCCCAGTGTTTCCATCTTGTTATGGTTTCAAAGGTTATTCGAAACTCATCTTTAACCTTTTGTGGGCCTAGTACCTTACCTCGGTATTTTGGAGTCCATACTAGGTGGTATTTCATTTCGTAATAACAATGTGATAGGGTTTTAATGGTACGTTTGCGTATACGTATTGTATTAATTACTAAAGCTGTCCTGCCGGACAGCTTTAGTATATGCGTTGCCTGCAAACGTACACTCCGGCTGAAGCCGGAGGTTTTTAGATATAAAAAAACGCCCCTATACTAGGGGCGTTCCTCAATTAAGAGGCTAACTTTTCAAGAACACATCATTGCTTGAACCAAAGGACGAGTTCATCGCTGATGAGTGCCTCATTGATTGCTTCATCCGTCTGACTCACCCACTCGCGAACGTCGCTAATGGGTTCAAAGCCGACATTATTGAACTTCTCGCCCAAGCCGTGAATGAACGGAAAGGCGCGCTTACCGAAGGCTTTCTTCGACTCGGCGGCACGTTGCTTCTCTTGCTGTGAAACACCGAGAAAGAGAAAGTACACCCCATCTCCGCGGGCTTCGGATTCAGCCAACAGACGCTCAGTACGGTCCTTGTCGGAGTTTTCGCCGTCCGTAGTAAAAAGAACGAGCGACTTACGCTTCGCAACCGGAGCCGATGCAACGGTTGGTTTTTTGCCTCCACCAAACAATCCGCCGAAGAAACTCTTGGTTTTTTCAGCCGCGACTTCGTCTTGTGGTGCCCAACCAAACAGTTGTAGGTTGCGCTGCAACACGTAGCTGTAGTCAGTACCACCGCTCCAACCCGGAACTTTTTCGTAAATCTCCCTCATCACGAAACCTTCGTAGTTATCGGCGTTTACCGAACCCACATTGTAGACACTGTCCGGCCGACTACTGAAGGTAAAAACGTCGAGCTGTTTGTCCGGATCAAACACCAGACCCCAAGGCACAAGCCGTGCCATGAGATCATTCGTCAAGCCATCACGATGCTCGTCTTCGAACGAACCTGAAACATCCAGATCAAAAGCGACCTCGACAGAAGGCGGAGTAGTGATACCTGCCTTTTGAAGCGAGAGCACCAACTTGGCGGAAGCTTTGTTCAAATCAAGTTGCAGAGCCATATTTTTTCCTTTACGGTTTGATACATTGTATGATGTTCTCAATACCTTGCCGGAGAGTATAACTATCCGTTTCAGTATGAGAGGTTTTTTGTGATACATGTACAACTTTTTCAATCCACGCAGGCAAGGTCACTAGGACCCCTTCCTGAATACGATCAGCGAGAGCATCGACTTCTCTAATGCTGTCCTCACGCATCAATACTCCCTCTTGAATCAGAGCAATCATCTTAGCGAGGCTTATACTCTGATCCATTAAGTGCGAAGACCTTTGGTCGTTTTGACCAAGAGTGTCGGCCAGGAAACAGGCCGCGATACTCCACGCTTCAATTTCTGAAGATAGTTCAAGCAGATCAGTCGAAACATTCCCGAGCTTAACCTGCACCTCACGCAAACCGGGCAATACATTACCTAATAGCACACGAAGCTGATCTACTTCTGCTTGGACATCGTGGAATTTCTCCCAAGGCGTCTTCGCTTTTTCCCAAAACCTTCCCTTTGAACTCTTCTTTTGGAAAGCTTGAGCTACTTCTTCTAACAAGCGATAAAGTCGTCTCATATGACTTGCTCCGTCCCTTATTGCCTTTGATGAGGCGTGGGTTAGAGCTTCATTAACAAGCACCCCATATCGCTGTCCAACTATCGCTCCCCACTGTGAACAAGCTGATGTATTGAGAGTTTCTACAATTGTACCTCTCAACAAAATTACTGCTCTCACAATCACCTCATGTGACGAACCAACAAAGGCTTTCTTAAGATCAGCAGTTTCTACGACAAACCCCTTACGCACCGTCCCTGGTATAACCGAGGGTTTCGAAACGATAAATGGTTTTTTGGGAGCATCTTCAGATACTGTCATACTGGGCTGGACATGAGAGATAACCGTCGACTTCCGCTCTTGTGAGACGGTTGCTGGCGGACTTTCTCCCATCATGGTTGTTGGCCTATTTGCAACCGGAGCTGGTTTGGACCCTAGCACGGTCGGCTTCCGATCTTGTAAAGCGGTTGCTGAATGCGAAGGACTTCCTTTCCTATCTCCGATCACAGTCGGCCTCCTTGTTGTCCCAGACACTGTGCCAGGAACCAACGGAGGTTGTTGACAGCCGTTTGTTCCTGACATCAGAATCTCCTAGTTGATTACTACGAAAAGTATTCCAGGATACTGTTGAAGTCACCGTTAAAACCGGCACCAGCTTCAACAAATTCCCAACCGGACGGACCGAGAAGCAAGCTCCCCATCTGAACAGCATCGAACTGGCCAAACTGATTGGACAACTCGTATTCACCAAGCACGACACCTTGGTCATTTTTGATGCGGATACCTGCCGATTTCACGTCGGCAAACTTGGCCGACTTGGAAGGGTGAATCGTCACGAAAATCGGGATTTCATTCACACCAGACGGCATTTTTGCGCCGTCGATGATGATGACCTCGTCGACATCAGCGTTGACACCAGTCCGAGCATCGCCACCGTGAGTCAAAGCTCCTTCCGGCGTCGAGAACGATCCGTCAGAGTTGCCATTCAAACAACCTTGAGGATTGGTTTTCTTGCAGTTGTAGGTACTGAGCACCTGCTCGAAAGCCGACACCTTGGCCCCATCACCGGAATTAGTGGCGAGCAGGGCGTGGGCGTCGAGGTCATGTTCCGAGTCCCAGAACAGTTCCGCAGTGAACCGCGCCACTTTGGAGAGATTCAGAGAAAGTTTAGGGGCGACGTCGCCTTGTTTTACCAAGTTGAGAGGTTTCAAAGCCATGTTGTAACTCCTAATCAAGCCTTCCGTATACCATGGCAGATACACATCAGGCCGCCCTTAAGGGCTATGGTTAAACTACATTTTTTACTACAATTTCAAAAGTCGCTGAAAATATCTCCAGCAACATCACCTACACCTTCAAAGACACTTTCAACCACATCACCAACTATATCGATAATTTCGTCGGTGACCGATTCATCTCTGCGACTAGTTGACCGATGTGAACATCTTTTACAATGATTATTCACATCAAAGTCTTCCGACCCACAGTTTCTACATTTCATGACATCCTCCTTAGTTATTCAACTCTTGATCAGGACGAATTTGCTTACCGAGCATAAGCATTTGTTGCCGAGACCCTTCAAAGAGCTGACGTGCTTGCGCAAACTTCTGCTGATTACTCACACGAGCTTGTTCAACAATACTTACCAACTCAGCAGTCTCTGTAACGATATCACACAGCTGCTTAGCTTGTGCGAGTCGGTTGTCACCGGGCGCATTAGCTGAAGTTGTAACAACATCCTTCATCAACTGACCACGAACAGCCAACAGATTTGCGTCCAGTGCAGCACCTTGCGCTGCAAGACGCTGGACACCTTTGGCAACCAACGCTCCATGAAGCGTCAGAAGTGTCATCTTGATACTTGCGAATCGAGCCGAGGCCGTTGCTGTGGTCTCTTGCAGGGTTGAGATACCAGCATTTTGAAGCTGTCGAATCACAAGTTGATCCGCAGGCAAGCTAGTCAACGTTCCTTCTAGAGCGAGTGCACGGCTTTCAAGAGCCTGGAGCTTATCATGCAATTCCTGCAACTCCGCGTTTTGCACAGGGTTGTTCGGATCCATTGATTGCTCAAACAGCATCACCTGCTCTTTGGCACGTCCAAAGAATACAGAAGTAAACGCAGTAGCCACCACGAAATCGCCAAAGCGATTTCGATAAGCATCCTTGAGTTCTTCCATGGAACGAATCTCCATACAAAGCTTTTGTTGCTCGGTCTTAAGTTCACGATCCATAGTCGTGACAAGATCAGCCAAGGTTTTGGTTTTGCCCGAGGCGAGACGTTTAGTCTCTTCCCAAGCTTCATCCATCGCCTTCGTGAGTGCTTTGCGACTAAATATGCCTTTGAAACGGTCTAACATCCCCGGCTTGTCATTTAAGATTCGATCAGCGAGTTCAGGCAGATGCTGTTTATCCACTACTTCTTTCAATTCCACCATGAGCTGAAACAGCCATGGACTTTCGAATTGATCGATTTTAGACAGAAAACCATCCAGCGTGCGGTGAAGAGCTATTTCAGCATCATTACCGAGCGTGGCAATCTCCCGCGTAGGAAGCGTCATGAAGTCAACCTCAGAAAGATATTTATTCACGAGAGCCAGTTGCTCAGAGTTAACAGCGCAAGGTAGGTTTGAAACAACGACCGGTGCAAACACCACCTGAGCTTCAGGCATAGCAACCGGCACAGTCGTCCTAACAACAGAACCAATGGTAGTAGGTTTCATTTATCACCTTTCTATAAAGTTAAATTGTCAAAGGACACAACTCTAAGGGGCTTCAATCTAATGAGATTGTCACTCCTAGTGAGGGGACGAACTTAACGGATTCGTCCCAATGGTTATTCCGAAGAGTAGTTACCTCTCAAATTTGAGCTATACCTTTTCGGGCACAATCTCAGCTTCTACTTTTTCTGCCTCGGTCTTTTTGTTTGCCCGCACTGAACTCCAGAAGGCGATACCGATGAAACCGGCACCGATGAAACCGGTGATGGTTTCGGGAATCTCGATTTCAACCCCGACAAACATGATTACTGCCAATGCGGCGATTGCCCAGAAGGCACCGTGTTCTAGATATTGATACTTACCCAACGTACCCTTGTCTACCAGGTAGATAGTGAACGACCTGACAAACATCGCGCCCACACCCAAACCAGCGAGAATGAGCAGAAGATTGTTACTGATGGCAAAGGCGCCGATAACACCGTCAAAACTGAACGAAGCATCCAGCACTTCAAGATACAACATACCACCGACACCTTGAGCCACTTTCTTGCCGGTATCCTCATTATCTCCAGAAAGCAATTGCCCCACCGCTTTTGTGGTGATATAGGTAATAAAACCGTACACACCAGCGACCACAAACTCAGCTTTCTCGTGACCATGAAGCAACGATGCCGCAATCATCAAGACAAGCATCGTAATGCCGGCCTCTAGGGCGACTTCGTACTTCCCTAACTTTGCAAAAGCTTGTTCCAGTGGCTTCAACCAATGAACGTCCTTTTCATCATCGAAGAAAAATTGAAGCGCCACCATCATCAAGAAAGATCCACCAAAGGCAGCCACTTCATGATGTGCTGAAGTCAGCGCATGTTCGTATTCATCCGGCTTGTGAAGCGCCAGCTGAAAAGCCTCAGTCATACCGAGACCAGTGGTCAACGACACAATCAAGATTGGAAAGACCAATCTCATGCCAAAAACAGCAATCGGAAGCCCGACCCAGAGAAAGATTCTTCTCCAAGTACTGTCCCAGCCGTCAAGCACTTTAGCATTCACGACCGCGTTGTCCAATGACAACGATGTTTCCAGAACAGCCAACACAGTAACGACCCACACACCTGACCAACCCATCACCCAATAACCAAAAGGTAAGGCAACGAGCAGGCTAGCGAACGAACCGTAAAAATACGACATTGGGTTTTTCATATTTTCCCTCCTAAGTGATAGGTTTTGAAAAGCACTACTTGTGAAGAACTTACATTAAAAAGTAACCGTTAATTGTATACACTATATCTTACAAAAAGTCAACCCCCTTGCTGTACAAAGTGGGTTGATGTTGTATAAAGTACAGATGTTTACACACCTAACTAGTAAAATATTTTTTGACTCATTCGGTCTATAAAATAGAAAATCCTAACTCCTAATGAATCCTCTTTACTCCGCAAATTTTCTACACCCCAAAAAACTCCTCCTAGTTTTTTGGCGAATAATCCATCTGTAAGCATTTTGTCACCAATAACGAATAGACTTTGACTAGAGTATTGAGCCACTAGTTTCCCTATCGCACGAACATCTGGTTTTCGATAACCTGTTTCTATACATTCTACATCTAACGCTTGAGCAATAGATTCATTGCGCCGCTGATCGACATTATTACTTACGATGACGATTCTATTATTATTTTCTTTGAGAAAGTTAATTTGATTAAGTTCATCTGGTAACACCTCTGTCCCATTATGAGGTACGATAGTGCCATCAATATCAAGAATTACTAGACTATTTTTAATACTCGAAAAATCACAATCTTTGAAGTAACTTTGACTACTTTTCATAACTCTAATACCCCGCTTTACATATTCCAAGAATACACTATCATAAAAACTCTATACTTTCTCTATTGTATTAATATAATAGACGATTAATTAAACGGAAATTAAAGTCACAAGTATTCACACTCTCCTATACTTGTTTTATTTAAAAAAAGCAACACACCAATAATAGTAAACAACCACTGGACCTAGGTCCGGTGGCTTTGGTTCGCCTTGACAGAACAAACGTCTCGCCAGCTCAAGTGGGTATTGATAGTAAAAGGTAATTTAGCGGTAGCACTTTACCGTTAATATTTTAATAAGTAGTAATTTAGAGCCTATTTTTTCTAAAGGTCATTGTCTAGTGATATTTGATATATGGCATTTGCCTGCAAATATATACTACGGCTGAAGCGTGAGATTTTTAGATATAGTAAAAAGCCGCGGGGTTGCCGCGACTTGGGTCCGTGTGGGGCATGGACCAGGTTGGTTATAGATGTGTCTCTTCTTCGGGGTGACCTTTGTTGCTGCTTCTATCAAATTCTTCATCGACTGATTTTCGAACAGCATGCAAATGAGACTTCATCCCACTCAACATTCTCCCGATATAGTCTTTGGCGTCGACTATTGATTGGCCGGTTTCTTGAACCATGTCAACTATATAGTCATTGAGTGTATAGGGCTCTGAAGGTTCCAATAACCCAATCTTCTGCTTCAATGTCTGCAAGCGATCGATTTCAATCTGAGCAAAATGTCCAACTGAACCCGATAGAGCTTCTTGCAGTTTTTCGATCTCCGCATCAAAAAACTTTAAGGCTTCTTCGCGGTTTAATGACTTCGCGTGTAACCGTGAACACACGTTATAATTGAATCCATTTATTTTTAACACCATCAAACCTACCGCTAATGGCAAAAAATGAATAGCCACGTTTTTTCCTCTTCCTGTAAAGGGCGAATTCCCAATGAAAGTTATAGCAATATTTAGACCAAAACAAAAGGGCAACACCTAGGTGTCGCCCTTTTGTTTTTTGTTTTCCTGTCTTCTGAATTAATTTCAGTTGCTACTTCTTCCCTTTCCTCACCTTTTCTTCTGCCTTAGCTAGAGGCATTCCGATGTGTCGGAGGAGTGTGTCGGCTTCTGGCTTGGTCTTGGCGGTAGTTACAATTGTGATAGACATTCCGAACACGTCGCGAATATCTTCATCAACTGTTTCTGGGAAAATAGTGTGTTCCTTGATTCCTAGTGTGTAGTTACCCATCTCGTCGATTGAAGTAGCTTTGAGGCCACGGAAGTCGCGAGTTTGTGGGATAGCGATGTGAATCAACTTATCTAGGAAGTGAATCATGCGCTTTCCACGAAGAGTTACTTGATAACCAACAATATCACCTTCACGCAACTTGAAAGCAGCGATAGACTGACGAGCGGCTCGAGGAGCGGCTTTCTGTCCAGTGATTTTTGCTAGACGATCTTGGATAAGGGCGATTTTTGCTTTGTCATCGACTCGGCCGGTTCCGACTGAGATAACGACTTTTTCAATTGTTGCAGCCTCATTTACATTTCCGTATCCAAAGTCACCTTTCATGACTTCAAATACTGTTTTGAGGCGAGCCTGTACTGATTCCATACTCTATTTTTAATTGATTTACCTATTAACTTAAGAAATGAATAACTTGAGTGAAGTTCTAGGAGCCTAGCTTGTGTGTGAGGAAGACGTATTTTTATACGGCGACCGACCACACTAGCGTAGCGACAACGAAATTCGCCAAGTTCTTCATTTCGGCTAGATTTTTTTGCCCGATGGTCGAGCAACTCGCACTTTCTTTCGCTTATCACCTTCACCTTCGAAGATATATCCCACTCGAACAGTTTTCTTACCTTCCATGAGTGCAACGTTTGAAGCGTGAATTGGCATACTCTTTTCAATGATTTGACCTTGTGAACGAGAACGGGTGTTCTTCTGGTGTCGTTTCACTTCGTTTACTCCTTCGACCACCACTTGATTGGTGTCTTTAAGCGCAATCGAGACTTCACCAGTTTTTCCTTTGTCCTTTCCAGCAATCACTTTTACTGTGTCTCCTTTTTTGATTTTCATATTGTTATTTTTTATGAATCTTGCTGAGTTTAAAAATCTTAAAATTGGATGTAGTGCGAGGCGTGCAAAGAAATTTTATTGAGTCGTACACCTGTACGATGAAATAAAATTTTCGTCACAACCAAGCAATACACGAATTTTAAACTTTTAAACCACCTCTGGGGCTAGAGATACAATCTTCTGATAACCAGCCTCACCTAGTTCGCGAGGAATTGGACCAAACACACGGTTGGCTTTTGGTTGCTTCTTTTCTTTGTCGACTAACACCACTGCGTTGTCGTCAAAGCTTACATAAGAACCATCCTTCCGCCTGAACGGCTTGCGTTGTCGGACAATAATTCCGTACACGACATCCTTCTTCTTCACTTGCTTGCGTGGTTCTGCAGTCTGGACAGCCAGTACCACCATTTCTCCGATTTCAGCGTAACGCTTTTTTGAACCACCAAGTACCTTGAAGACTCGGCCTGACTTTGCTCCGGAGTTGTCAGTAATCTTTACGATTGTTTGTGGCTGAATCATATTACTTTGTGGTTATAAGCTCGAAGCTTTTTCGCTTTGAGATTGGGCGGACTTCTTTAATTTCGACCGTTTCACCTACCTTCGCTTTGTTTCCTGCATCATGCACTAGGAACTTCTTCGTGCGTCGTAGGAACTTCTTGTATTTTGGGTGCTTCACGTATCGCTCAACTGCGACAGTAATGGTATCAGTCATTTTAGAAGCCACTACTTTTCCGCGGAGCACGCGACCATTGTTATTGGTTGTTTCTTCAGTACTCATACGCTATTTAGTTTCTTGATTACGTCGACGAACGTTGAGCTCAGTCAGAGCACGAGCGATGCCAGTTTTTGCTGTTCGGATAATACTAGCCTTGCGACTAAATTTATCCTTGAAACGTTCCTGACGTACTGTGTCGCGATCTGTCTTGACCATTTCGATCAATTCAGTGTCTGACTTTTTTTGAATATCTTTCATGTTTGTCATAACAATCAGTACTTACACTCGTGTGTCTTCACGACGCACGAATTTTCCTTGTAATGGTAGCTTAGCGCAAGCCTTTCTGAAGGCTTCGCGAGCTATGTCTTCTGACACTCCGTCAACCTCAAATATAATTCGTCCTGGTCGCACTTCAAATACGAAGTGGTCAGGATCTCCTTTACCCTTACCCATCGGTACTTCAGCCGCTTTATGAGTAACTGGCCGGTCTGGGAAAATACGAATCCATGTCTTACCAACCTTACCCATAGTTCGTGAAATAACTCGACGAGCTGCTTCAATCTGGTTTGACTTAACACGTGAATCAGTTGTCGCCTTAAGGCCATATGAACCATATGAAACGGTAATACCTCTGGTGTCTGGACGACTACGCTTTTCTTCACTCATGCGGCCAACTTGCCACTTGCGGTGTTTTACTTTCTTTGGAAATAACATATATGTTTATTTACTGGTGTGACTCAACCGTGCTTCAGTATCCTTCTGGCCAGCCTTGCGGTCAGCAAACACTTCTCCACGATAAATCCAAACCTTAATACCAATAACACCGTAAGGTAGATTGGCAGCTACCCGAGCGAAGTCAATATCAGCTCGGAGAGTTTGCAATGGGACTCGACCTTTTTTGATTTCTTCCTTGCGAGCCATGTCAGCTCCACCAAGACGTCCTGAGAGAATCACACGGATTCCTTCAACGTCACGGTTAGCCATCACTTTCTCGGCTGTCTGCTTCATCACACGACGGAATGTCATGCGCTTTTCAAGTCCCTCAGCAATCATTTGCCCAACAATTTGTGCGCTTGATTCTGGTGATCGAATTTCTTCAATATCAACTTTAAGCTCAGACTTATCTGTCATTTTTTGCTTACGCAAAAATAGGTCAATTTCTTTCTTTAGCTTGGTGATACCTTCGCCACTGCGACCAATCACTAGTCCAGGACGTGAAGTTTTTATAATGATACGAATATCCTTTTCACTACGTTCAATCTCGATTGCATCAACTGACATTCCCTTCAGACGCTTATCCAGCATCTTTCTAAGAGCGGCATCAACGCGGAGATATTCGCGGAACTTCAACGGGCTAGTAGTAAACCATCGACTCTTCCAGTCTCGGTTTACCCCAATCCGTTGGATATATGGATGTGCTACGTGTGTCATATCTTTTTATTTCTTCTCGCCGAGCTCGACTGAGATATGGCTATTACGCTTATTAATTCGCGATGCTGATCCACGAGCCCGTGGCATTGATCGCTTGATGATGGTCCCCTTGTCAACTGAAACAGTTTTAACAAAAAGCTTTTCAACATCTTTTCCTTGCACCTTAGCATTGGCTACAGCAGACTTAATCACTTTAGCAAAGGGGTCAGCTGCTCGCTTGTCAACAAATTGTAGAGTAGCGATAGCATCAGTAGTATTTTTTCCTCGTACCAAGCCAGCGATAAGGCGAACCTTACGCGGTGACTGACGATAGTTTTTTAGAAATGCTTTCATACTGATTATTTAGTGGTCTTAGCTGCCTTAGCTGCTGCAATTTCTGCGGCCTTCTTCTTCTGCTCAAGCTCTTTCTGCATCTTACCTCCGTGTCGATGGAATTTTTTAGTTGGTGAAAATTCTCCAAACTTGTGTCCTACCATTTCTTCGGCGACTAAAACTTCGATATGATCTCGTCCGTTATGTACACCAAATTTGAATCCGACCATTTCTGGTGAGATGACTGAGCCGCGAGCCCAAGTCTTGATGACACCACCCTCTCCGGGTTTTTTTCCGGCGATCTTTTTGAGGAGTTTTTCGTCTATGTATGGTCCTTTATAGAGTGATCGTGACATTTTTAATTTTAAGGAGCGTGATGAGTATTAAGCAAAATCAGGAGTAGCGAAGCTACGACTATATTTTGCTTATGCAGACGCTTATGATATTTCGACCCCTTCCTAGGGGAGAAATAGCATGTAGCGGGCTGCTCAGAATTTAGTTCCGAATCGGCGGCTTTAGCCCGCCGCCGATTCCTGGAAAAGGTGATCAAACGCTTATTACAGTGCTATCTACCTTATTCTTGGAACATCCTTTATAAATACTCACCACAACCCCTAATTAATTTATAATTTTGTAGTTCTTCAACTACCTATAAACCCGCACTTTGGGTGCGGTTGAAGGGAATCTCTTGTAAAGACAGTTAACGGCTATCCTTACAGGGACTCCCAACAGATTTTAACCTTTTTCTTCTTCATCTTGTGAGGTGACACTTCTCCTCACTGAGGTTGGAACAGGGATGAGAATACTTGAAATTCCCCGAAAAGTCAACGATAAAATTGGGTTCTCCGGCAAAAAGGCGAGGTTTTGCTACCCTTTCTAAAGGCGTCCGCTTTGTAGCTCCTTTACTACCAATACAACCCTTTACACTCTTAAAAAATAGTGATTATATAAAACTCGAACAAAGCTTTGCTGTTCTTAAAATAAACCACTGGAGAATGATCCATGTCTGAAGGAAACGTGCTTGTGAAAACAAGATTTGTTGAACCAAAAACTTTTGATCAGATTGAGAGAAAGTTAGTTAGGGATTATCCTTACTTACAGTTTAAAACTATGGGAAGACACGGAGCAACACTCATCCGCTTCACCCATCAAGAAGGAGAGCAACTTAACGAAGAAGAAACAGGAATGATCAGGGTACTCTGCAGTAAAGTAAATGGTACCACGATCGAGTACATGACCATAACACCTAAAGCTGCTGTCTGCTTATTGCGTCACCAGCAGTAATTACCAACACCTAGTCCGAAAAGGACTTAGAGAGCGACCCTAAGGGTCGCTTTTTTGTATATCGTACACCTCAAAAACACCCACATCACATCCATTACTCAGTCTTATCCAAAAAATTATTGTGGATTGCAAAGAATATTTGTTGTATATTACGCAGACCCTTGAAATGGTTTAGGGGTGTTATGTTCTTTAGTTAACCATATAAAAAAGGACGAAAAGTGACGCGAGAAAATACGGAGCAGCGACCGAAAAAAGTCAGGCCTTCTCTAGCCGACCTTATTACAAGATGGTTCAACTTGCGGAGAAAAGGGAGGTTTCAGAATTACCAGCTATACACGACAAATAAGACTGCTGGCGTTGAAGTAGAAATCGGCTTTCCGCCGGATTCAGAACTGGCAGCGTTCGATATTGAGAGTCTCCTCAAGAATATAGCGAGCAGATTCAAACTCAATTTACCTTATCGACAAAACCTAACCGGTATGACGATTGCCAACTTCAGAATACCGGCCAAGACGAAATGAACCACAGTTAAAAGCCGGCCACAAGGCAACCTTCGGGTTGCCTTTATTATTTTACATACACTAGCAACAAATATGCTACCCTATCAGTATGCCAAAACCCCGCGGTCATGAACACACCACCCTCACCGAAACAGCTGATTTAGTGGTGCAGGTGGTGGAGAAAATTGCTGGGGTGAAAATGATTGCCCCCGGCGAAATCAAAACCACTAGCCGTAATAAAAACGGCCATCGGTTTGTAACCATTGTCTACACCCCAGCTGGCTGCGAACTCATCATCACTGGACAGAGCGTCCAGAAAGTAGCTGTTCACATAGAAAACCCAACAATAATCATTAATGAGTTAAAGAAAGCAAAATCACTCCGGGAATTTGTGTTTAAGGAAAGGGAGCGTTTGCCGGGCGTGTAGCAAAAAGTCGGCCGTTCGCTTTGCGAACTACCGACTTTTTGGTTACCTTCCCTTCCTACAACTCATCCAACGCCTCATCAATCAAGTCCTCTGCATCATCAACGTAATCAAGAGCATCTTGATATTCTTCATCATCGTATGAATCGTCAGCTTTGTTTAGTTTTTTCTTAGCATCCTTGAGCAAATCCCAAGCATCGTCCATATTGTCACCATCGTCTTCGGCATCACTAATATCATTTTTTGCATCATCATAATCATCCCAGGCATTTGCAACAGCTTTTTTTGCCTTCTTCTCATCACCACTACTTGAACCACTAATTGAATCCAAAGCTTCATCTATTAGATCCTGAGCGTCTTCGGCGTAATTCTGTGCATCTAGATATTCTTCATCATCTATAGCCAGATCAGCCTTGTTTAATTTCTTTTCAGCATCTTTAAACAAATCCCAGGCGTCATCCACATCTTCGCCATCATCATCCGCGTCATTGATTTCATCTTCAGCGTCATCAAGTTCATTGCGGACCTCTTCTATATAACCTTCAACATCTTTTTCGCCAACAAAATCAATTTCGTCTTTGGCGTCATTGAGAATTTCTTCAGCATCTAGAGCATCACTAATAGCCTGCTTGTAGCCACGTTTATCAAATTCATCTTGGGCATCATTTAACAAATCTTCGGCCTCACTGATCATTTTCTTAGAGTCACCTACATCAGCTTTGTTGTCTTTAGCATCTGAATACAAACCTTGTACATCCTCAAGTAAATCAGTCACATCACTAAGGACATCATCCGCCTTACTCTCATATGTCTCCCCGCCAGCCTTTTCAAACACCTTACTTGCAGCATCAAGTGCATCTTGACCACTAGCATAAGCATTTTTGTAATCCTCGTCGAAAAAACTTTCTAGAGCGTCATACAAATCTATTCTTGCATCAGTTAAATTTTTATTTAGCTTAGCTAGCTTACTCTCATCATCAAGGTCATCAACTTGCTTTTCTGCGTCACGCATCATTTTAAATGCATCTTTAAGAATAGATTCACCCTTGTTTTTATTTTCGTCTATAGCGCTAGTAGAGATACCGGCTACTTGTGGAGCTGGGGTCGGAGCGGTAGCAACAGCCACTGTATCAGCTTTTTTACCTTCAATCTTTGCAATTAAATCCAACAAATAAGCCGCTTGTGATTGTGGGCCAAACACACCACTAGCTGGATTTACATTCTTGGCTTTCTGCCACTTTACTACTGCTTCTTTAGTAAGAGTTCGAAAAAGGTTTGTTTCGTGACCAACCGCACCCGGCCCACTCTCAGCAATCACAAAGCCATTATCGTTTAGGTACTTTTGCAGACAGCGAACATCCTCACCATCTACTCCATCTTCAAGCGTCCGAGAAAATGAACACTCGTTTGCGGTTTGAGCTGCTGAAACCGACGGTATCGCCAATAACGTAGACAAAATAACTAGGCCAATAAAATAATGTGTCGATTGAGTAAAACCAAAGGATTTCATAAACATAAAACTTGATATTAATAATTGGGTCTATTGTATCACTATATCAAATTTTAAAAGCACCCCTTCTAAGAAAGTATCCTGTATCTTATACAACAAAAACCACTGGCCAAGGCCAGTGGTTTTTTGTTGCTTTAATGCACTTGTTAGATTTATTTCTTCGGAAGACTCTGTCGTTGTCCGCCCATAACTTTTCCAAGCTTTCGACGCAAGACAATCATCTTGTTTGAGTACTTCTTTGGTGACCTGGTCTTTTGACCCTTTCCGGTTGGTCGTCCTTGCTTGGTTCGTTGTCGTCGGTGTCCTCGTGGAGAACGTCCTTCACCTCCTCCATGTGGGTGATCGACAGCGTTTTTAGCTGTACCTCGTACTTTTGGTCGCAGACCCATGTGTCTAGCGCGTCCAGCCTTTCCGATACTTACCAAACGATGTTCATCATTTGATACTGAACCAACAGAAGCCCAAGCGGTATTTTGTACCTTTCGCACTTCAGTTGAGGGAAGCTTGAGTGAAGTATGTTGAGCATCTTGCGCTACCACTTCAATCGAGCAACCAGCTGAGCGGCCTAATCTAGATCCTGCTCCTGGATTGATTTCAACATTATATACAGTTGTTCCAACAGGAATCTTGTTAAGTGGAAGTCGGTTCCCTGGCTTTACTTTCGCTTTTTCAGAAACAATAATTTCATCCCCTTGCTTCAATTGTTCGGGAGCTAGAATATATCGTCGTTCTCCATCTAAGTAACAAATCAAAGCAATGAAACCTGTACGGTTTGGGTCGTATTCAACCGACTCCACTTTAGCAGGAACATCTTTTTTATTGTACTTGAAATCAATTAGACGATAGGTTCTTTTGTTTCCACCACCACGGTTGAGGGCAGTAATTCGTCCGTCACTATTTCGTCCACCAGTACTTTTCTTTCCTTTAGTCAAAGACTTAAGTGGTTCGCTTTGAGTACTGGTCAATTTTTTCTTATACTCGACGACTGAGCCATCTCGTCGTCCAGCAGATGTTGGTTTGTATTTTTTCATATACTAGACAAGATTAATGGTGTCACCTTTTTTAAGATATACGTAAGCCTTCTTTACACCCGGGGCGTGCTTCACACGATTCCGACTGCCAACTAGGCGTTTCGCAGGTTTTTTATTGACGATGTTTACCTTCACCGGCGTCACGTTGTAGAGCGCTATTACTGCATCTCGGACCGAAAACTTAGTAGCGTTTCGCTTCACCGTAAAGGTGTATACATTTTGCTCACTTAGTTTAACTGATTTCTCAGTAATACGTGGTCGTTCGATGACAGCAGAGATGTTCCGGTCAGTTACTAGTGCTTTTGACACGTTCACTTTTACCTTTGGAGCATCAGCCGCGTTCTCTTTCGGAGTTTCTTTTTTAAGACTGAAGAGAGCCATACTAATTTGACTTAGTTGCTACAGGTGCAATACGATTTTCAAGAACTTCAACTGAACTCTTGGCATCTGCAACCACAACATACTTATAAGTTAATAGATCAACTGGATTAACGTCCTTAGCTTGAATTACTTCAATGTTTCCAAAGTTACGGAAACTTTTTTCAGTAGCCAAGTCTCGTTCGGCCAGAATCACAACTGCTGCGTTCTTTCGCTTGGTAGCTAGAGATTCATGACCAGCCAATTTAGCCAGAGCAGCAATTACTGCTTTTACTTCTTTGGTCTTTGGTTCGTCCATCTTTAACGAATCAACAAAGATAATTTCTTGATCAACAAACTTCTTTGAAAGTACAGTCGCTAGAGCTTTGACTCGGACCTTCTTGTTAATCTTCACAGAAAAATCTTTTTCGCTGCGAGGACCAAAGGTTACTCCACCACCAGTCCAGATTGGACTTCGTCGTGAACCGTGTCGCGCTCGTCCTGTTCCCTTTTGCTTCCATGGCTTTCTACCACCACCTCTTACTTCACTTCGATCCTTAGTATTAGCTGTACCCGCTCGGGCATTAGCTTGCATACCAACCACCACTTCGTGAACAAGGTCTTGGTTCCAAGCGACACCAAATACTGTCTCGGGTAGCGTTACACTGCCTGATTCAGCTCCTTCACGTGTATAGATTTTTGCATTCATATATATGTGATTATTGGGCGCTATAAATCTCGACTAATGTTCCTTTTCGACCGGGGACGGCTCCAGATACCACGATGATATTTTCATCAACGTTTACCTGCAACACCTTCAAACCTTTAATGGTAACCTTATCGCTACCCATTCGACCAGCCATGCGTGTGCCTTTGATAACACGAGCAAGACCAGTTGCTCCAATTGATCCTGGTTCACGTTCAGAGTGTTTCTGACCGTGCGATCGGCGACCTCCGGCAAAACCGTGTCGCTTCACTACTCCTTGGAATCCTTTACCTTTCGAGATGGCTGAGACTGAAATGTCATCACCCGGTGCGAAAGTCGTAACATCTAGTTTGTTACCTTTTTCCACTCCAGCGATTTGAGCCTCTTCACCAGTGCGAGGACGAAACTCTCGAGCGAGAGAAATCGCGCCGCCGAAGTGACCCTTGGTCGCCTTACTGACTCGATGTTCCTTTTGTGAACCGGAGGCAAGCTGTACGGCATTGTAGCCATCAATCTCAGTCGTCTTCACCTGTGACACAGTCGCAGGTTGAACTTTGAGAACAGTTGCCGCAAGACATACTCCTTCCTTACTGAAGACCTGTGTCATGCCGGTTTTTGTTCCAACGATAAATTTCATTTCGTATGAACCTAATCTAATAACTTAGCTTTGCAAATTGCGAATGCAATCTAGACCCATACAACAAACCGCGCGAATTTTCTAAGCGCGAGCACAAGCTCGCATACAGAAAATCCGCGCGGTTTGTGCCCATTGGTCCGTACGTGAGTAAACTCACATCCGTACATAGGTCTTTTAAAGCTGGCGATAGTATACTGATTTTTCCATAAACCGCAAGGTTTGTGCCCTAAAAACCTCTTGCCTCAGCTTCTTTTTTCAAAGTTTCGAATGCAACTTTTGGTTTACCGTCAGCATACAGAAACCCTAAAGAACCCAAAAACTCAGCAAAATGACTGTTTTTGAATCCGTAGTAAGATGTAAATTTTTTAACATCACTAAATGTAAAATCATGCAGACTGAAAAAATTAATAGTCTGGATAGAATCCTTATAAAAATCCCAAGCCATGAACACCTCCTTAACAAATTCGGACTGTAACTCCTCCGAACTACCCAACTTTGCACTACTTGGGTAACCAAGCTCTAAAAAAGCAATCTTCTTATCGACATAAGCAGTTGTTAATAAGCCAAAATCCTTAAATACTTTTTCTGGCTCTCTAACTGACAAATTTCCAAAATCTCCTTCAAGCATATAATGAGTAACAAACACTGCGTCAGTTAAGGAATTTAGCTTTTTTACTTCTCCAGAAAGGACATTAACAAACTGAACTTTAACCCCGACCTGAGCGTTAGGGAAAAAACTTTTTGCTACCGGTATAACCGCTTGTAGAAAATCAATATATTCATCCCAAGTCATAGTTTTGTCTGTCAGATATGCGCCCACCTCATTCCCAATAACAAAATATTTAATATTTAAATTAGATGTCTCACCCGCTACATATTCAATAGTTTTCTTATACGAGTTTTTTAATTCATCGCTCGAAAAATTTTTTCCTTTCAAATATTTCGGAACGCGCAAATTATTTGTATCAATTGGATTAACCTCCAAACTTATAGGAACTTTTCTGTCATAATATGAATTTGCTATTTTCAACCAAACATTTTCAAATTTACCTTCACTTTTTTCAATATCATCCCAAGCAAGTGCAAATGTTACTAAAGTGGCTCCAGTCTCTTTTGCTTTCACATATGATTTTTCAAAACCTACCTCTCCTTCTGTTACTGAAATTCCTAAAACTCGATTTCCTGACGGAATAACAGGTAAATTAGTCTTGCTCTGACCATTAGTGTCGGTCTCCTGCATTTCCTGTGCAATAACATCATTATCAACCAAATTATCATTCTTCGGTTTTTCAGTCTTATTAGAAGAAAATATGGTTAAAACAAGAATAGTTAAAATGAAAGATAATATAATTTTGTGTTTTGTCATTCAAAATATATTACCATGACTTAATTTAATGGTTTGTCGCACGAAAATTACACTAAATAAGTAACTTGAATTCAACTGAATATGTTATACAACACATGCTAACTATAAAAATCTTCACTATCATCCTTTCTCTAGCTGTTACGGGACTAGGACTTACTTCTCAATCATACAAAAATTACCAAAGGAAAAGTGTTGAGGGACTTTCAGTATTCTACTTTTCCTTACTCGCCATTTCATATTCCTTCTGGAGCTTATATGGCTTTGTACAAAAAGACTTCGTCCTAATAATCCCTATGACTCTTGGTGCGATAATTTCGTGGGTGGTGGTTACTCAATTTATAATTTATAGAAAATAATATTTTCAAGGATACATGTCTAGAAGTTAACTCAATATTGTGATCGATTTAGAGTAGATTAAGTATACCCTTTGGGTATTTGTTCACTGAATCAGAATTTGCCTAAGGCAAAAAGCTCTGCATACAGAAAATATATTCGCTTCGCTCATTATTTTCCAGCAAAATTCTTGTGCACAGCATACAGAAAATATATTCCTTTCAGTCATTATTTTCTAGCAATATACATTCACAATATACCCTTTGGGTATTTGTTCATGCAAAAAAGCCGTACCATGTGTACGACTTTTGTAACAAATAGAGGCTATTTTAGTGAGCAGCGTATACCATCGGTGCGATGTGTATATAGGTTAACAAACCTATTGTTGCTAAACTAAGACATTGAACCATCCAAGCGTTTTCAGACTGGAATACAGACTGCTTATTGCTTGTTTGAGTTACTCCCTCGGTTGTTAGAGTTGAAATTGATTCACTCATATTTTTATATTTTGTTAAGTTGCAAAGAACTATTTGTAAAGAACAGCTTCTCAATTTTGTCACCTTACTTTTGTTCAAAGCTTGGCGACTTTACAACAGAGAGAGGGCAGGTTCCTAATGGAACCTGCCCTCCTTGCTGTTTAAATATTATGCCTTCTCACGAAAATCACGCAAGTATCCTACTGTGGATAACTTTTAGGTAACCATTTAAATTTATACCAATCACCCAAAATATCTACCTAACCACCTAACACAAAACCCGCCTTACGGCGGGTTTTGTGTTTTGGCACACAGTGTACCTTTTGTCTAAACGAGATGAAGTACGAGACGCACCAAGAATGGAACGTGAAGCGTACTGATGTACGATGAATGTTTCATTCTGCCAGTGCAACGAAGTAATTCGCTCGTTTTGGCAAAAGATCTACATCATCTTCACATCGATGTTGACTCCTGACGGGAGCGAGAGGTTCGTGAGAGCCTCTACCACTTTAGGACTCGGATTGAGAATGTCGATTACTCGCTTGTGAGTTCGCATTTCAAACTGTTCTCGCGCGTCCTTGTGCACGAAAGTTGAACGGTTCACGGTATATTTCTTAATTTCAGTCGGAAGCGGAATCGGTCCAACCACCTTTGCGTCGAAACGCATCGCAGTATCTGTGATCTGCTTCACTGACGCATCCAGAATTTTGTGCTCGTAGGCACGCACTCGAATACGCAGCTTGTTTATCACGCCTGTTGCGTTGTCGCCTGTTGATGTAGTGTCTGTAGCCATAATATATTTCAAGTTGTACTTCTTACTCTATCCTTTTAAACAAAGCTTGGTAGTGCTTTATATGCGAGGAGGACAAGGAAATTTTTTCGAGACGTACTTTTCGTACGGTGAGGAAAAATTTTCGTAGTCTGACAAAGCAGATGAAGTGCTAACAAATTTGTTACGCGACAATCTTAGTTACAACACCCGCTCCTACAGTCTTACCTCCTTCACGAATCGCAAAGTTTGTTTGTTCTTCCATAGCTACTGGAGCTACAAGCTTCACCTTGAAAGTTGCAGTATCTCCAGGCATAACCATTTCAGTACCTTCAGCTAGAGTCACGTCTCCAGTTACGTCAGTAGTTCGAACATAGAACTGTGGTTTGTAACCTGAGAAGAATGGTGTGTGACGACCTCCTTCATCTTTTGATAGAACGTATACTTCAGCTTCAAATTCAGTATGAGGAGTTACAGAACCCTTCTTAGCTAGAACTTGACCTCGGTGCACGTCTTCCTTCTTAGTACCTCGTAGTAGAATTCCAGCGTTGTCTCCAGCCTGTGCTCGATCCAATTGCTTATTGAACATCTCTACTCCAGTTACAGTTGTAGTAGTAGTTGGCTTGATACCGACGATTTCGATTTCTTCACCTACCTTTACAGCTCCTCGTTCTACACGACCAGTTACCACTGTTCCTCGTCCTTCAATTGAGAAGATGTCTTCTACAGGCATAAGGAATGGCTTGTCCATATCGCGAACAGGTGTTGGGAAATATGTATCCATCGCATCAACTAGCTCAAGTACCTTTGCTTGATATTCAGCATCACCTTCAAGAGCCTTTAGACCTGAACCCTTGATGATTGGGGCGTTGGCACCATCGTAACCACCATGAGTTAGCATTTCTCGTAGTTCTTCTTCAACTAGTTCAATCATTTCTGGATCATCCACCATGTCGCACTTGTTTAGGAATACGATCATTTGTGGTACACCAACCTGCTTTGCAAGTAGAACGTGTTCACGTGTTTGTGGCATTGCTCCATCTGTTGCAGCCACCACAAGTACAGCACCGTCCATCTGGGCAGCACCAGTAATCATGTTCTTAATGTAGTCAGCGTGACCTGGCGCATCAATGTGTGCGTAGTGTCGTAATGGAGTTTCGTACTCTGAGTGTGAAAGCGAAATAGTGATTCCACGAGCTTTTTCTTCTGGGGCCTTGTCAATTTCACCAACGTCTTTAACGCTAGCTGAATATCCTCCTCCCTTCGCGTTAAGCGTAGTTAGAATTGCGGCAGTCAAAGTAGTTTTACCGTGGTCAACGTGACCAATAGTTCCTACGTTAATGTGCGGCTTTGAGCGATCATATGCATTTGCCATAATAAATACTTAATTAGTATCAATAATAATTACCGCACACATTGCTTAAAAAAGCTGTGGTCAAGGCGTACAATCGAAACGGCGCGAGAACGCCGCGCTTCGGTTGTAAACCAAGCGTGTGAAAGAGCAGTTATATTCGCCCCACCCACAAGTACTGTGTGCAGTGGAGCTATGGTACCAGAGTAATGATATTTTGCAAGAAAAACAGGCGGCCCCGAAGGGGCCACCTGCTTATTATCACTTACGTAATCTAACTAGTCCTCGTCCACTACGCCACGAGCCTTCTTGATGTCGGCAGCAACGTTTGGTGGTACTACTTCGTAGTGATCAAATTCCATTGTCATCGAAGCTCGTCCCTGGGTCATTGAACGCAGGGTGTTGGTGTAACCAAACATTTCTGACAAAGGTACTTTGGCGTTGACAATTGTTTTGCCTCCAAGTTCAGTTGAACCTTCAACTTGTCCTCGTTTTGAAGAGATACTTCCGTTTACATCTCCCATGTACTCTTCTGGAGTTCGCACTTCTACCTTCATCACCGGCTCTAGGATAACCGCACTAGCTCGCTTGGCCGCTTCCTTGAAAGCGTGGATACCAGCTAGTTTGAAGGCGATTTCACTCGAGTCAACATCGTGGAAACTACCGTCGTATAGTTCGACTGATACATCTTCCATTTTGTATCCAGCTACCAAACCTCGACTCATCGCTTCCTTACAACCCTTCATTACTGCCGGAATGTATTCTTGTGGAATCACACCTCCCTTAATACTGTTGATGAATTCGAAGTGATCTTCTCGAGTAATGTTCTTCGCCACCTTCTCATCTTCAACCAAGGCTTCTAGTGGTTTGATGCGGATTCGTACGTGACCATATTGTCCCCGACCACCAGACTGCTTGATGTACTTGTACTCTGCTTCTGCTTCTCGTTGAATAGTTTCTCGGTAAGCCACTTGTGGTTGTCCGATATTTGCTTCCACTCCAAACTCTCGCTTCATTCTATCAACTAAGATGTCTAGGTGAAGTTCACCCATACCAGCGATGATTGTTTCCAGAGTTTCTTCATCAGTTGAAACCTTGAAAGTTGGGTCTTCATCAGACAAACGCTTAAGCGCAATACCCATTTTTTCTTGGTCATTCTTTGTCTTTGGTTCTACTCGCACGGCTACCACTGGTTCTGGGAAGGTAATAGTTTCAAGTAAGATTGGCTTGTCCAAATCACAGAGAGTGTGTGAAGTTTTTACTTCCTTAATTCCTACCGCTGCGGCAATTTCCCCAGCGTAAACCTCATCTACTTCTTCTCGCTTGTCAGCCATCAATCGTACAATACGTCCCACTCGTTCTTTATTTCCAGTTGAAGAGTTGAGGATGTAAGTTCCTGATTTTATAGTTCCTGAGTAAACTCGGAAGAAAGCTAGCTGCCCAACGAACTTGTCATCTTGTAGTTTGAAAACCAAAGCACTTAGAGGTTCTTCGTCAGAAGCTTTTCTGGTCACCACCACTTCTTCGTCATCAGGACTATGACCCTTTGTATCCTCTAGATCAAGTGGTGAAGGAAGGTAATCCACCACTGCATCAAGCACCAGCTGAACTCCGATATTCTGCAAAGCTGTTCCAGTCATAATTGGGAAAATCTCGTTTTTCAAAACTGCTACGCGTAGAGTCTTTTTAAGATCTTCATTTGAAGGTTCGTTCCCTTCTAAGAAAGCCTCCATGAGGGCGTCATCATGCTCAACCACTCGTTCTACCAGTTCTGCTCGTCGCTTTTGTGCTTCAGCCAAAAATTCTTCTGGAATTTCTGATTCAGTCACTTCCATTCCCATATTTCCAGCAAAGGTATAAGCCTTCATTGTTATCAGGTCAATTACCCCTCGCATATTGTTTTCAGCTCCCATTGGGATTTGAATTCGACAAGCTTTTTTGGACAAACGATCTTCAATAGATTTTACTGAAGCGTCAAAGTCAGCCCCCAACTTATCCATTTTGTTTACAAAACAAATTCGTGGCACGGCCGCCTCGTCAGCGTAACCCCAGTTGGTTTCAGTTTGTGGCTCTACTCCCGCTGCCCCGTCAAACACCACCACCGCTCCGTCGAGCACACGCATTGAACGCTTTACTTCAGCCGTAAAGTCGATGTGTCCAGGAGTGTCGATGATGTTAAAGGTAAACATCTTACTCTTATCCTTGCGGTCTTCTTCTAAGGTCTTTGACCAGTTACAAGAAATAGCCGCAGCAGTAATTGTGATACCACGCTCGCGCTCTTGTTCCATCCAATCAGTAACGGTTGCTCCATCATGTACTTCACCGATCTTGTGACTCATTCCAGTATAAAAGAGAATGCGCTCAGACGTAGTTGTTTTACCTGCGTCAACGTGCGCAACAATACCGAAGTTGCGTAGTTTTTCGAGTGGAAATGCTCGTGCCATAAATTTAATTGTTACTTATATATGTATAAAGTTAATAATCCTCTTTTTACCTCCCTAGTGTGCTCTAGATATTGAAAGCGACAATAGAAAATCGGCCTAAGGCCAGACCGCGATACTATACGACATTTGCACTTAATTTTCAATCTTAAATGCTATATTAATAATGAAAGGATGACTGTTTAAAAACGTATCAATACATAATATTAACTAATAACTTGGTCGAAGGTATGAATAATAACTATGACGTCGTTGTAATTGGAGCTGGTTCAGGTGGACTGACAGCGGCGGTCGGGTTTTCTAAAGTTGGTAAACGAGTCTTACTGGTGGAACATGAGCATATGGGTGGCGAATGTACCAATACTGGTTGTATTCCTAGCAAAGCTCTACTACATAAAGCCAAAGAATATTATCTAGCAACTAAAGCAGTAGGAGACGGCGCGAAAAGCGAAGCTTTTCGCGCCGGTGCCATGACCTATGTCCGTGACACCATTAACAAAATCCTTGCCGATGAAACACCAGAAACATTTTCAAAACTTGGTATCGATGTAGTAATGGGTGAGGCAGTTTTTAATACCAAGTGTTCAATAAAAATTGGCGACACAGTTTTCGACTATAAAACCGCTATCATAGCGACTGGCTCTAGCCCCCGCATGATTAATGTTCCTGGACTTAACGAAACCGACACCCTAACCAACCAAAACATTTTTAATCTCAAAACCATTCCCCCTAAAACTCTCATCATCGGCGCCGGACCAATTGGACTCGAACTGGGACAGGCCTTAGCTATGTTAGGTAGCGAGGTTACCATTGCGACCATTGATAAAGAATTCGCTCAACTAGAAGACGCAGCAATTAGACCCCTTTTAAAAAAGCACTTTGACAAGCTCGGTATCACAATTCATCTACAGGCATTTATAAACCGAGTAAAAAACAACGTCGCTATCTTTGATCATAGAGTAGATGAAATTATCACAGGAGAAATGAAAGTTCCTTTCGATAAAGTTCTAATCGCCATCGGCAGAGTTCCCAATATTCCCCAAGGTTTAGAAAGTGCTGGAATAAAATTTGATAATCACTGCATCATGGTCGACAGCCAACACCGTACTTCAAATAAGTATGTTTATGCTATTGGTGACGTAGCCCAAAAATTAAAATTTACTCACACCGCTGACGATATTGCCAGACAAGTGGTGAAGCGAGTTGCTAGCTACGGTCTCTTCCGGGTCGACAAACGTAAATCTGTTCCAAAAGTTACCTATACTTATCCAGAAGTAGCCCAAGTTGGATTGTCCTGGAGTGAATCAATCAAAAAATATAAAGAGGATGAATTGATGCGTATCGAAGTTCCATTCTCAGAAAACGACAGAGCCAAGACTGATGAAACTACCGACGGAATTTTAATTGTCATCGCCCGACGCCTTAATGGCACTATTTTAGGAGCACATATTATAGGGCCAGCGGCCGGTGAATTAATTTCAATCTTCACCCTAGCTATCGAGCAAAGAATCACTCTCTGGAAATTACAAAATATTATTTACGCCTACCCTACCTACTCTCTAATTGTTAAAAAAGCTGCCGACCAGTTTGTTAGTCGTCAACTAAGCAGTTTAGAAAGCGATGTAATTAGTTTGATAAAAAGAAGTACCCCAAAATTCCTAGCCGCTGTATTTTGGATTACATTAATTTATACCTTCCAACATTATCGTATTAGTCATTCTTACTCCTACCAAGACGTTCTGTTTCAACTACTCCATTTCTTTACCTCTACCATGTGGGGACCGTTAGTGTATATGACGCTGTACGCTATCAGGCCACTCATTCTTTTCCCAGCCACCTTACTCACCGCTCTCTCTGGTGCGTTGTTTGGATTTTGGTGGGGTATCCTCTATACCATTTTGGGAGAAAATGCTTCCGCCAACTTCGCCTATTGGATTGGTCGCTTCTTTGGCAAAGACTTAAAGTTGGAGGATACCATAATTGGTAACTGGATTGAGGCTTTGCGTAAAAATTCTTTTGAAACAGTTTTATTAATGCGTTTATTCTATGTTCCTTTTGACCTTACCAACTATGGTGCTGGTGTTGTAAAAGCCGACTGGAAAGAATACTTCTTTGCTACCCTCATCGGTATCATGCCTGGACTAACCACTTTTGTAGCCCTCGGAGCTGCCGTTGACTTAGACGAATTTCAGATGAATGGACTGTCTTTCAACGCCTTTGATCCGAAGTTCTTAGCTCTATCAATTGTCATATTTATTGTCTCATTAATACTATCTCGAATGTTAAAGCGCTGGCGAGCGGATATGTAAATCACAAAAGGGCCGGCGCGAAGCACCTGCCCTTTTGTTAATCGATTCCTTATTCAACAACAGTCACCTCTTCACCTAGCTTTTCTCTAATTATCTGCAAATCAAATTTTGAAATGTTATTTCCACGTAAATCAAGCACTTGCAAATTTTCTAAATTACCAAGCTCATGTGGTAATCCGGTAAAATTATTATTCGATAAATTTAACACCTGAAGTTGACTTAGCTGTCCGATCTCAGCCGGCAAATCAGTAAAATTATTGTTACTTATATCCAATTCCGTTAAAGCAACAAATTGTCCAACCTCTGCTTTCAATGAACCTTCCAATCCTTTTCGAGCCAAATTGATTACTGTACTATTTTGCGTAAACGACAAACCACTATAAATCTCAATCTTAGGCAAGTTTGGAGCTACATCTTCACTCACTTCTATTTTACTATTTTGTTTTCTATCTTTATCGGTAACATCAATTTTTATTCCTTCTTCCGAACGATTGATGTTTATCATAAAGTCATTATCTTCAACATTGATTGGACCGACCTTTTCCAAAACTCTATCAATCTGTACAGCTGATGTTGTAATAGCTAAAACCAAAGCCACAATCCATACCGCTGCTAAAGTGATACTTTTTGTCACTGATAATATAATTCTTTTTGAAATTAAACTACCGCCTGCCAACAAAAGCACAACGAAAGGGATAACTGCAGTGAGAAAAACTGAGACAATAGAAATTACCCCAAGCGGACTAGACAGGACCAACTGCATAGCAGGCTGAATACTTTGTGGAATAGATGCATTATCAACAAACAGAATTATCACCAAGGCCGACACTAATCCCGCCATGGCAAAACTTCCTGCTAACAAAAATGAAAATCCCACTACGTAGCGCAAAATTGAAAACAATACTTTAATGCAAATTCCAATTAAAGAAAATATTCTCTTTAATCCCGAAAGCAAACTGTTCCAAAGACCTCGGGCTTTTTCTAAGTCCTCTTTATCTATATCATTAATATTTTTTTTTACTCTTTCAGTGATTTCTTTTAGGGTTACTTTGTCACCACTCATAGCGTATTTTTCAGTGGTAGTTTTTGCTACCGGTACAGCTAACCAAAAAATAAGATAAGCAATAATTCCAATTCCATTAAAGAATAAGGCAGCCACAAAAATTATTCGCACGATTGCGGGATCGATATCGAAATACTTGGCAATTCCAGAAGCTACTCCGGCTATCACGACATCGTCTGTGTCACGATACAAGCGCTTTTTTATTTCATCTTTTTTATCTTCAGTTTCTGACTGCGCAGACTCTCCTTCTACACCTCCTGCTTCCTTAAAATCAATCGGTGCCCCCATTTCAAGAATCACTTTATTAATATCATCTTCTGTCACAGCAATTCTTTCACTCCGACCTCTTTCTGATAACTTCTCAGCAATAGCCGTTTCAATATCTGAGACAATTTCATTCACGTCATCACCCTCTACCAGAGTTTGTTTGATTTCTTTGATGTATTTTTCCAAGGAATCGTAGGCGTCTTGTTCAATCGCGAAGACTAGTCCGCCGATAGTTATATTGATTACTGTTTTCATATTTATAATTTATTAGGGTTTTTAGTGAGTTACAAAGCCTAGAGATTCTTTTGCAGCTCGCTACCAGCACAATCTCCCTTGGAAGGTCGAGTCTGCTGAAGCGCCTGCATAAATTCGCAATAATCGCCTACAGGCTCTTTTGCTTATTCATTTCTCATACTGTTTAATCAACTTGTTTACAGAAGTATCGAGCTTCTTCCAAGCGGTTTCTATTAATTCTAAAGCGTTTTCTCCAGCTTTGGTTAATGAATAAATTTTTCGTGGTGGACCACTTTTACTTTCTTCCCAAACATAAGTCACTAATTCTGAACGTTTCATTCGTGACAATAGTGGATAGAGTGTTCCTTCTACTACTAATAAATTTGCTTGTTTCAATTGTTTCAAAATATCGGGGGCATAGGTTGGTTTGGTACCGATAATCAAAAGTACCGGAAACTCCAAAAACCCCTTACGCATCTGCGACTCAACTTTTGCGACATTATATGTTCCATCAGAATCTGTCATATATACACAATAGCATTAAGTACTATGTAATGCAAGGTACTTGATTAATTACCTTGAATAACAAAATGCGTCAGAATTTATCTAACGCATTTGTAACCCCTACTATTCTAGCCCACAAAAAAATACTAATTGTGGCAATATCGTCTTGGTCGACGAAGTCAAATTTTAATTTCAATTGAAAATTTTATTTTCTCTCCTTCCTGAATACCTTCGGTTTTTCTTACTGCCGCTTTAAGCGGTAATATATAACTCCCAGAATATTTATCTGGAAAAATTGAAGTTTGCCAAACTGTTTTACCTAAAGTTACTTCCACCGGAATTGAACCAAAACCTCTCCGGTTTTTTCCAAACTTTTCTTTTATTTCCAAACCAAACTTTTTAGTTATTTGTACGAAGTGCCAAACCGCTGACTCACCCGGATATAAAAAGACTTTCTCAGTCATAATATATCTAACTGACCTCTTCATAAAAAATTAGATTAATCCATTCAGAGTTGTGGTGTACGAATCTATAGCTGAAGGAATAACAAAAGCCAATAATATGGCTGGCAAAACTACCACTATAATAGTTGCCCAGAAAGTAATTTTCATATACTTCTCAGTCTTTCGAACAGATTTTAAAATCTCATTAATCTTTACTTCTTGTTCATCTAATTGTTGTTGTATTCTTGGGTCCATAAAATAAATAGTTATTCCTGATATTGTATCAGGAATCATAAAGGCCGGCGCTCCGCGCCGGCCTTTATGATAATACTAACCTTAAGCTTTAGGCTTTTTTGGTTTTTTTACCTCTTTTTTCTTGTCTTGTCCTTTTGCCATATTTAAATAATTACCTTTGCAACATAAATTGTTACACAGGTAATTATAAGACCACTTTCAAAATATTGATAGCTTTGATATCGAAATCCTGTGTTCATAATTAAACAATTTTGTACCTCACTAGTACTTCAATTTATCCTTTAGCCAGCAAAACTTCTTTTTGAGTTTTAGTTAACTGCTTTATTGCGTACTCACGCTGCATAGCTTCAGACCGACTAGCAAATTCCTCTGAATGAACAAGTTCTACCGGTCTACGTGGTCTGGTGTATTTTGCTCCAGCTGAACGCTCAGCCTTGGTATTACCTCCTCCGTTATGTTCGACGATCCTCTTATCTAGATTGGTTGTATAACCAGTATATAAAGTGCCATCTACACAACGCAGTATATATATGAAGTGTTTTTTACTTTGACTGGTCATAATCAGATTTGTTTCCCCACTGCCACTTTAGTGATTCACCTGTTCTATAAGCGATTATGATAAATATTAATGTGGCTATCAATACCGGTAAAACTATATTTATAATTGGTTTTACTTCTCGCAACTCAACTGGAACAAAGAATATTAGACCTAGCACAAA
Organism: Candidatus Nomurabacteria bacterium; assembly: GCA_020632095.1. Lineage (GTDB taxonomy): Bacteria > Patescibacteriota > Minisyncoccia > Phycocordibacterales > UBA918 > OLB19. The sequence continues at coordinate 906,662 of JACKGF010000001.1, read as the reverse complement.
AGCAAGATACAGACCTAGTACAATCCATCCCTCCCTCTTGGCCGGTGTCCAACCAAAACCATATAACTTCCTCTTAAACCAATAACCCTCAGGATTATCTTTTAAATAAGCTACATACTCTTCAATGCAATTCATGAGTTAAGTATGAACCTATCTAATATTGAAGTAAAGGCCTAAAAATCACATGTTTTGATTTTCAACAACCTAACACAAAACACTTGCATTTATTTTTCCTTTGTGTATACTTGACACTAAGTTAGTACTTTGATAGATTTACAGCAGTAAGGAAGTTGTCCGCACCTAGTGCGGATAACTTACAACCTTACTTCGTGTAAGTTTCACAATTATTAACCGACTGCTCCCGCCTATGGACAGCTCCGCACACAGTGCGGATAAACAAAGCGAGTAGTTCGTGTATTAAATACACTCTATTCTTTTAAGGTGAAGATTCCGATACCTAACCGGAGTCCTCACCTCAACGGAAATTGAGGATGTTCTTTGAAAAATCGCATATCACACAACCGTGTGTAAACCGAGACCTTGGTCTCACTACTTCCTGAAAGGAAAAAAGATGAATGTTCAACTCCTGATTATCGACCCCCAAAATGACTTTATGGACATCAAAGGGGCCGCCCTGCCGGTAGCTGGTGCTAACGACGACATGAATCGTCTGGCCACCATGCTCGACCGCGTGGGTCAAAAACTGCAGAAGGTTCACGTCACGATGGACAGCCACCAATTGGTGGACATCGCCCATCCGGCTTTCTGGCGCGACGCCAATGGCGTTTCGCCCAATCCGATGACGATGATTTCTTTTGCTTCCATCAAGGATGGCACCTGGTCACCTCGTCGGCCGGAACTGCGTGATTATGTCCTTGACTACGCGCAGAAGCTCGAAGCCAACGGTAAATACCAGATCATGGTTTGGCCGCCCCACTGCTTGATTGGCTCCTGGGGACACAACGTCCAAACCAATCTGGCCGCGGCGCTTGACCGCTGGTGCATTCAGCGCGTTCGCAACATCGACTTCGTTACCAAAGGTACCAATGTTCTCACCGAACACTACGGTGCCCTCTTGGCCGAAGTGCCGATTGCCAAGGATCCGTCGACTCAACTCAACGGCCGCTTCCTCTCCATGCTGCAACAAGCAGACCTGGTGGTGGTAGCCGGCGAAGCATCAAGTCACTGCGTGAAAGCGACAGTCGAGCAAGTCGCCGAAAACATCGGTTCCGAGCACGTGAAGAAGTTTCAACTACTCACCGACTGCATGTCGCCCGTGCCGGCGGTCACTGCTCCTGACGGAACAGTCGTCGTCGACTTTCCTGCCATTGCTGAACAATTCCTCAAGGATATGTCGGCGCTCGGCATGAAGCTGACCACCTCAGACGCTTTACTGGCCTGAGTATCCATGGGTGCAGGCTTCGCCTGCACCCACAACCAACCCAAATTTAGGAGAAACATCATGGCAAACAGCCAAAAAATCGCCGGTCAAGACGCAATGGAAGAATTCGAAATCGGTAGCGGTTTCAATTTCTCTGGTGCCATCATCAACGAAGAAGACGCGGCCGGAGCCGGCTATACGCTGGTCACCATCGCGCTCGACGAGACTGGTTCAATCGGCGGCTTTGAAAAGCAAATCGGGGATATGCTGCGCGCTTCAGTCGAAGCCTGCTTCAAATCTCCTTACGCCAACAACCTGCTCATTCGCGTGATTCGTTTCGGGTCACAGTACTCGCGACAAAATGGCAACGGTGTCGACGAAATCCACGGCTTCAAGTCACTTTCGGAAATCGACATCAATAGCTATCCGACTCTGCGCGGTGGTGGTGCAACCCCACTCTACGATGCAATCTTCTCAGCCGTGGGCGCCATGAACACCTACGCCAAACAGCTCTATGACCTCGACTTTGCCGTCAACGGTATCAGTTTCATCATTACCGACGGCGGCGAAAATGCTTCGCAAGGAGCCGGAGTCCAAATGGTCAAGGACGAGCTGGCGAGGTCAATCACCGGTGAAATCATGGAGTCACACGTCTCAATCCTGGTCGGTATCGATACCGGATACGGTGGCGCCAAAAATGACCTGGCTAACTTCCAACAGGACGCTGGCATAAACCAGTTCATCTGGGCTGGTGAAGCGACCAAAGACAAGTTGGCCAAATTGGCCGAGTTTGTCTCTCAATCAATCTCATCCACCTCCCAAGCCTTGGGAACTGGTGGTCCGAGTCAAAAAATCTCGGCTACCATCTAATCTGTTCTTTTGAAACTCTTGGGAGGCGCCAACCAGCGCCTCCCTTTTTCTTTTCTCAAAGGAGAACAACATGACTTTTGTCACAGACCACGCCTTTCACATTGGCTTCCAACACAGAAGTAATGGTAAACCAAATCAAGACTACACCTTGAGTGGCACTCTCAACAACTACACAAACTACACCATCGTCAGCGATGGTTGCTCCAGCGGTGGAATGACCGACATTGGGTCACGACTGATTGTCTTGGCGACCAAACGAGCCTTGGAGGAACTATCCACTAGTGATTCGTTGGTTGACGAAGCATTCATCACCCAAGTCAATCAACTTAGAAACAACTATCTGGAATTGTACCGGGTGCAACTCGGACTGACTCATCCCGACCTGCTCGCAACTTGCCTCTATGCCATCAACCAAGATGAATCAATATTCATCAATGTAATCGGCGACGGGGTGGTGGCTATACAGTATGAAAACTGTCTGGTGATTCACCAATTTGATTGGAACATGAACACTCCTTACTACCCCGCCTATCGGCAAGGTAACTTGGAGGATTCATTCAAGTCAGCGCACAAGAGCGTTGAATTGCCATTCACGATTAGTACTCAAACCATATCGTCGAATGAAGGTGAGAAAGAAACCAAACAAACCGCAATCGGATATACCGTGGAAGTTGGTATGAAGGGTTGGATTTGTAACCCAACTGACCCAGACCTTGAAACAAAGAACGGTCGACTGATTTCGGTGGCACTTTTCTCCGACGGAGTGGAACAAGTTGACGGCATGCAATGTGTCGACGTAGTGCGCCAACTCTTGGCCTACAAAAGTATCAACGGCCAATTTGCTGTCCGACGCATGAATCGGTTCCTAACCGAAAACAGCAAAGTCGGACGCGGTCCACTTGACGATATATCTTGTGCCGTCATTCATCGCAACTAAACAAAGTAGAAGGAGAACCAAATGTCTCTGATCACACGCGCAACCAAAGTTACTCTCGATGATCATGGTGCTCTGACTCTCAGACCCACAGACTACATCACGCAAGGGGGTGAAGGGGCCATTTATCGCAATGGTCAATACATCATCAAGCTCTATCTTGACGCACAAAAAATGCAACAAGATGACATGGTCAAAAAAGTTCGCTTGTTGGCCACTAGTTTGAAGCACTCGTCCATCGTGGCACCACAAGGAATTGTTAGTGACACAGGCGGCAAACCAATTGGTTACTATATGCCGTTTGTGTCGGGTGAAGCCTATCCTAGAATTTTTACCAACGATTGGCGGACCCAAAACAATTTCAACCTGCAATCGACCATCTGCTTGACCGCCAAGATGCACGAAGTCGTAGCTTACGCCCACGACCAAAAAGCCTTGATGGTAGACGCCAACGAACTCAACTGGATAGCTGATGTAAGTAACGCAAGCGACCCAGTACCCTACGTCATCGACGTCGACTCATGGCAGATTGAACGCTTCAAAGCTTCGGTCATAATGCCTTCTATCCGCGACTGGCATAGTGTCATCAATGAAGCTTCGGATTGGTTCGCTTGGGGAGTGGTCACGTTTTTGCTCTATACGGGTATCCATCCGTATCGTGGCAAACTCGACGGCTACAAACCGGGTGAGATGGAAAGGCGGATGAAAAACAACGCTTCCGTCTTTCTACCTGAAGTTAAGCTAAACAAAGCAGTGCGTGACTTCAGAACCATTCCTGGTCCATTGCTCGACTGGTACAAAGCTGTGTTCACTGATGGCGAACGGAGTATCCCTCCTTCACCACTGCAAGTCGGACAAGCGCGGACGGCTGTTGGACGCATCTTGCGTACAGTTACAACTGCCACTGGTGGTTTGATCTACGAGAAATTGTTTGAACTACTGGGAGATGAAGTGAAGTCGGTCTGGCCCTGCGGAATCATGCGCATGAACTCAGGCTCTCTAATCAATCTGTCCACCAAGCGTGAAATCGGCCAAGTTAGCGGGAGTCGGGTGGCTGTAACTAGCCACAATTCCGGCTGGCTGGTAGTTGAGGAAATAGGTGGTGATTGGCATTGGCGGAACATTGATCAAAAAGGTCTTGAAACTAAGCTGTCTGTCCCACTGGAAATAAACTCGGTAGTTAGAAGCAATGAGCGTTTGTTTGTTGCCAATGACACTGAGCTGGTTGAGATGTCACTTCATCAGTTCAGCAAGCCGGTTCTCACTATCGGTAAGCGGTGGCAAATACTTGGTAAGTCCACCAAGTGGTTCCAAGGTGTTGGTGTCAGCGACATCATGGGCGCAATGCACCTAATTGCCCCCTACGGTGACGACGCCGTGGCAATGGTACGCACACCGGAGCTTGATGGAATTAAAGCCATCAACGCTATCGCCGGCAACCGTTTTGTTGAGGTAATCACCATCAACCCCAAAGGCGAATACGAAGCCAAAAGCTTTTCGTTCGATTCCGACTGGAGAAAATACGACTGTAGTGTACGTATCTTTGATGGACCAGAGCAAAACCTCTCCGCCCTACCAAAGGGAGTCACAGCCAGTATTGCTCAAGACGGTGAATTGGTTATCACTGTTCCTTCACGAGGGGAACAGAAGATAGTCAGCGACAAAGACCTCGCCACTGACATGCGACTGACGCGCATCGGAAACCAAGTTACCTATCTGAAAGACGGGGCACTATGGTCACTCCGCATGCAATAAGTATTGCTCTTTAACCAACCCCGCCCGCAAGCTACGCTTGCGGGCTTTTTTATAATTAAACATCAACAACTAAAATTTAATATGAAAAAACCGCCCACACAAATCCGAAGAAATGTGAGGACGGTGTCTACCTGGCTAGAGGTAGGGGTTGGCCGTTAGGCGGCGAGCTTCTGACGGTCATCCAAGATGGCTTGAACAGCCGAAGCAACATCTTCGTAAACCGTCACATTGTCGTGACGATCAGCGAGTTCGCCCAGATACTCCCGAGCACGATTCAGGTCTTTGAGTTCACGCCCCGTAACGACCTGACCGGCGATGACGGTACCGTCGGGGACCTGGTTGATAACCAGGACGACTTTCCGACCCGCCATCGTGTACTCAACGGACTCCAGAATACTGGCAATGGCCCGGGTCTGGCCGTCGATGACAAACAGGAGAATATTACTTTCCTCCTTCGCTGCCGCTTCGAGGGCCATGAGGCCGGAATGCCAATCTGCAACCTGAGGGTTGTAGTAGGCCACACCTGCATTGTCGAACATCGGCATTGCGATGTCCTGGCGCCAGGTAGTCGGGTCACAGCTTCCACCGAGGAAGACCTGATCTTTGGAGTTGGTTTGGTCGGTGGTTTTTTGACTGTCGTTTTTGGACATAGTGGTTTCCTTAAAAGGGATTTTGAATTAAGAACGCTACTTCACACGAAGCTTGCACAAAATATCACATCGATTGACTTTTGTCAAGCTTTTTTCCGGGGTTACTTGTTTCCTTTTTTGCATACCTGTATAGCTTAGACTGCTAATCAGGTGTTGCAATTAATTGTTGAACTCATCTTCACAAGTATTGACACCCTCACCAATAATGCTAACTTGATTTTAGATAAGTTTATCTCAACCTAGGAGGAGAAATGACGTGCAAACATTTCAAGAATTATTGCGTAAATACCTTGGCACATTAGTTGGAGTACATGCTGGGGACTCTATCGGCGCACCATACGAAACGATGCGTCCGAGAGAAATCGCCAGAGATATTGAAGCACGCGGTGGACTTGTTTTTTTTGACTACAAAAATCCGTGGCCCAATGATGGCAACGGGGTGGATTTACCAGCTGGGAGACCGACGGATGATTCTGAACAAACCGCGGTCTTAGCCTTCAGTCTGCTTCGCAACAACGGGCTATGTATTGAAGACTTGCACACCCTACTACGCCACAACGTCATCGACCGTAAGAGTCTTTTGTGGGAGGGTTTGTCGACCGGTTCTGGTCAAACTACTCGCGATGCTTTGAGTGACAACCCCAAGCTGGTAGCCAAAGCTCTCAGCAATTCAATGGGTACCAACGGTAGCTTAATGCGCTGTTCACCGATGGCACTTTGGTTTGGTCCACCACAACTTGGCTGGACAGACGAAACATCAATGCGCAGCATGGTGTTTAGAATGTCCAAAGTGACTCACGCTCACCCTCATGCTTTACAAGCCTGCTGGATGTATACCGCTGTGCTACTCAAACTCCTAGCCGGATATTCACCAGCGGAAGCAATTTTCAATTCTATTCTGGTCTACAGCGACCCTCGATATGAACTATTTTATCGCCGAGTAACTGCTTCTGTCAGTGATGATTACTTGATTCCTTACGACCCTGGAGCATTTCCTGGCCGCGGTTTGGCAGAGTTTTCATTGTTTGTTGCGCTTTATGCACTTAAGCACGCGACATCATTCCGCGATGGAATTGAAATTGCAGTCAGGGTTGGTGGCGACACTGATACCTACGCCGCGATTGCTGGAGGTCTACTGGGTGCACACTTTGGTTACGGTGGTATCCCGGAAGAATGGCGTCGGACAATTCTCGGTCACAACAAGATGTGTATTTACGCCGAACAAATTCTCAAAAAGAGGATGGGTAAATAAGTAAATATTGAAAAAGGCGAGTCCTGTGGGACTCGCCTGTTTTATTACCTCTCTGTCTAAATGTACTACTTTAAGAACTAAACCGCTTGGTAAGACGGATATTTTTTAATACCAAACATCATCTTCATATGCTTGTAAGCCATGGTCCAGAGCATCTTGAGAATGCTCTCTCGAAGATCAGAACCAAAAGCACGCCTATCAACCAACGGACCTGGCACTAGCTGCTGACGTTTGAAGACTGCGTCTTGATAAAGACCAAAACACCGCTCCAAGTCATCCAACCAAACCTTACCGTCCTTGAACAAAGAATTAATCGTCCCTACCGGCAGTTGCAGCTCGCGCTCCAAAGTACCCGCCATGTATTGCTCAAGGAACCATTCTGGACCATGTCGGAAAACAACAATTGCTCGCACCATTTGATCGTGGTAGCCGTTTTGCTTAACGTCACCAAAGAAAAATGGATCGCCGCGCTCACCGGTACCTGCCATCGTCAGTTCATCCATTGGCGGACGCTTGAAGATTGACTGCGGTATTACTTCCCTACCGTAAACTTCACGGTTGAGATAATCAGCCAAGCGGTAGACGTCTTGCTTCAGACAACTGGACCACGGAGCAAAGGTGCCACGCATGTCACCGTTCAGCGTTCCGTAACCAAAAGCGATTTCTGACATGTTCGCATTGCAGGTAAAGAAACCATTTTCTTGCGAAGCGATAGCTGACAGTACGTTCATCCGTGCCACGGCTTGAGCTGTCTTGTGCTGACTCGTGCCAACTTTGATACCAGTCAGGGCACAGGTCGTGTCCACGATTTTATCAATCGGAACTATACGATAATCCTTCACCCCCAGCCGCCGACACAACTCAGCTGCATCGCTCTTCGTTTCGTCGGCATTGAAGTTGCTATACGGCATATTCACCGCTATAACATTTTCTGGACCCAGTAACTTAGCAAAAAACGCAATCGACAAAGCGGAATCGATACCACCACTATTACCAATCACGACTTTCTGCTTGGCGAAGTCAGGCACTGTTTCCAGGAAGCCTTTAGTCGCTTGAACAATCGCATTATAAAGCTCGGCTTCGTCGGGAAGTTGAGGTCGAGTAAACGAAAAAACAAATTCGCCACCCAACTCAACCACCTTCGTTACAGCTTTGTAGGGTTCGGTCAAAGCAACAATGTTACCACCGCTACTATAGACCGTTGATGAACCATCAAAACTTAAGAAATTATGACCGGTGTTTTGACAGCCGACGTTGTTAACGTACACAAACCACAGACCAGTCTTGCGACAAATATCTGCGATAACCCGGTCACGCTTCACATCTTTACGCCAACTCCAATTAGAAGCCGAGAGATTGATGAGAATTTCGGCGCCGTTTTCTTTGAGAATGAGGGACGGCTTGATAGCGTAATCAATGTCCCACATGTCTTCGCAGAGCATGACACCCAGCTTGTATTCCACACCACAGATTTTAACCGTGAAGGGTTTAAGCAAATCCTCGACTGCACAACCCATCTCGTACGCCAACATGTTCAAATCGTAGAAGTAACGAGAGTCGCTATAAACACGATAGTCGACCAACAACGTCTTGATGGCAAACGCTAGTCCAGCATCGTTACTGACCAGCTTACCGTGTTGCACCACAAACGCTGCGTTGTACTTGCGGCGCCGACCGTCTTCATTAACCATACCAGCCGCATCGACTCCGATACCACCGAAGACGAGCACTGCGTCGATATAGGCAGACTCACTAATGATGTGTTGTATCGCTTGCTGAACGTCGTTAACGAAAGACACATCCTCGTAACGGTCGCTCGAGAAATACTGACACAACATCATCTCGGAGCCGATTACAACATCAGCTCCGTCAGCCACGGCCTTTCTGACTTCTGCAATGTAGTTGATAGCGTTTTGCATCGGGTCATTCACAATGACCATCTGCACCATCGCCACCATCAGTCCGTCGATTTTTGAAGCTCCATTTTTCCGCTTCCTTTTCACACTGTTACTCATGAGAACCTCCAAATTTTTTAAGAGATTAAAGAAATGCCCGGCAGCTGCGCTGCCGGACAAAGTCATCAATACCTGGTTGCTTGGTAAAAATCACCATTGTAACCAAAAATACTTTTAATGACCTGTTGTTCTGCTTCAGGACCCATTCCTTTAGCTAGATTATCGGACAGCTTAACTGTCGGATTACCGGCTGCTTCGATCAACTTAACTACGATTGAAAGAGCTTCGAAGAAACCATGGTCATTAGAGAAATTTGTACCAACCCCAAAACCAACGTTAATTCGGCTAGCAAATCGATCATAAAGACGCAACATCAACTGACAGTCAAGACCGTCAGCAAAAATGATAATCTTGTCCGACGGATCAATTCCTCGACGGATATAATCAGCGATAATCATTTCTCCGATAACAAACGGGTCACCTGAATCCTGACGATGTCCAGCCCAACGCACCGCAATTTCTTGTGGCAGTTGAGACAAGAAAGCCTCAGTTCCATATGTATCAGAGAGCATCTTAAGCGATGAATAACCATAAAGCTTTTCCCATTTCCGAAGCACTTCATAAGGAGACTGCCTCACAGCTTCAGGACTAATGTGTCGAGCAATAGCAGATTCTGCCATTGGCAATTCGTGGGCATTCGTTCCGTCTGACTGAACGTTGTTCTTTCTTGCTAGATACATGTTTGAAACCGAAATGATGCAGTTGGTTCTTTGTGTCATTGCCTGAATCATAAGATCTTCAAACAATCCCGACAAACGACGACGCAAACCATACAAGTTAATCTTGAGCTCAGGATGAAGCGTCAGGAACTCTATTTTTTCTTCCAAACGTTGCATGCTTGCGTCATAGATAGACTTCTCGTCAATACCCATTTCACGAGCACGGCCACGCCCGTAAAGCTCAGCAACAATTGCGAGAATGTAAATTTCCCACAGAGTTGTTTCAAGCCACGTTCCCTCAACCTCGATTACCAGCTGACCGTTGCATTCTCTAACAACCGGCATACTGAGACGAAGTTTCTTCAGTTCCTCCAAAAACTTCACCGAGAACTCATTCCTCTTCATCAAATACTTGATGTCATCATCCGAGAAACGCAGCTCCATCACCGCCTGAAGTTGCTCCTTAAGAGCACCAACTGACACATATTTTGCAAGCGGGATTTGAACCTTCCGATTTGTGAACGCCCATTTAACCCGAAGATACGGATAGTAAATCCAGATGTAATAAAGCATTTTCAGCTTATAGACATCAGTTTCCACCAGAGAACGAATAATCGGCGCGTCTTTTTCCCACAACAATGATTTAGCTGTCATGACTGATCTCCTATGTCTAGGTTAGTTGATATGAAATTGTAAAGAACAGAATTCCTCTCCGGAACTCTCAGTAGTGTCCAAGGCGATGTTTTACCTTGGACAGATTGAGAATCACTGAGTTAAAACTCTCGCTTACTCTTGCGCTTAGCCTCAGCTTTTGACTTCTTGGTTTTTTTCGACTTTTTAATCAAGTCTGCTTTGTAGTTCAGCAACTTTCTAACAAGGTCACGGTGCTCTGGTGCCACCTTCGACACCAAGGTCCAATTCAGGTCAACCCATTCGACCTCACCCATGTCATCACCGGCAAAAGGAGTACCCTTTTTGTATTCCATCGCAAAAAATGTAGTGACGATGCCATACTTGCTACGGCCGTAACGCGGATCGTTGATTCGTTGCGAGCCAATATACTTAGGCTTGCTCACCACAATTCCAAGGGCTTCTTCACACTGTTCGCGCATAGCCGCCTCTTCGTACGATTGATCATTCGGGTCAACAAACCCACCGAAAAATCTGACGAATGGTGCCTTTTTGGCACGTCTTCCCATCAATACCTGACTGAGGTCTGGCCTGATAATTGCCATATCGACAGTTGGGTCGGTGACAGGATATTGGGACAAAATTGCCGCCAACCAGCCTTTGCGAAACTCGGGGTGGTCGCTATGGTAGGAAGCCGCATCTTCGCGCACCTTGGTGGCTGAGCAGTTCGGAATTTCCGGCATTTCTTCAATCGGAAATATGCCCCGGTAACGCCTAGCGAAACTATCGCGAGAACCATACAGTATCGCCTTTCCATCACCACTAGCGGCCATAACCTTTTCATCCACCGTACCTGACCAATGTTCATTTGATACCAGACTGTCCATCTGGGACAGCACAATGGCTTCAGGATACATCCTTTCCAGTACATTTTTGATGATATGGAAAGGAAAAGGATTAGCAGTGTTATATCTAACATTATTTCCACCGACCAAAATCAGCATTTTTTCATGTCGCGAAGCTACATAATCAAACAAGGCAATGTGCCCTTCATGCGGATCAGGAATCTGGAAACGACCAATTACCACTCCCAGAGTATTTGCTTTTTGCATACTTTTACCTCTTGTTTAGAAAGTTAATAAGTTGTAAAGAACTGCTTTGTGTATTTCTTACACTATCCTATACTAACCTAATATTATTGTCAAGTGTACACTAAGTCAACATGATGGACGTTAAAGGCGGGTCACTTTGTAACCCGCCTGACCTTCCTTTCCTATTCCTTACTATTTTGCAAATCCCTTTTTCTCAGTTAATGCTTTAGCATACTGTCCCAGCCCAAAAGTTGCGAACAACAGCGCATGCCCATATTTGCAAAGTGAGACAGAGTCACCAACCTGCAACCCCTTCTCTTGCAACACGCCGTCTGCCACTATCATGATTGGTTGATTCTTCTTACTTTCCACCAACCGGACAGAGATGGTTTTACCTTGAGCCACTTCCTCTGCCACCAATGGTCTAGTGGTCAATGACATCGGATTGAGCGGTGTTACCACTACGTTGCTTGAGCTTGGCAACAAAATCGGACCGTTGGCGGAAGTATTGTAGCCGGTTGAACCAGTAGCGGTTGCCACCATCACTCCATCGCCCATCAAGTTCGAATAGAACACCTGACCGCCAATACTAATCTCATAAACAGCCACACTGTACGGGTGGCGCAAAACTACTTCATTGGCGATTGGTCCAACCACTTCTGAATTGGCAATCAGCTCAAGACCCAACCTTTGTTCAAGCACATAATTGCCAGAACAAATTCTCTCAACTACCTGCTCCCACTTGGTAGCTTCGGCAGTAGTCAAGAAACCCACATCCCCCGCATTGATTCCCAAGGTAGGAATATTGCGCGACGCCAGACTTGTAACCGCTTTCATCATGGTACCGTCACCGCCGATGGCGATAGCAATGTCATACACATCACCGTCATCACAATCGTCGACAGCAATACCTTTCTCGCTAAAAGCAACCTTAAGATTTCTGGTCGTTTCAGCAGCAGTCACATACTTTTTACCTTCGGCTCGAATCAGTAGAACTTTACTCGGTTTTGCAGGCATGACCGTCTCCTTGAAAATATAAGTGTACCTCTTACACTAAGATATAGTAGAATTGGTGTATTGTCAATCCGATACACAGAAGCCACCGATTCCCTTTCGGAAATCGGTGGCTTCTTCTCAACCTAGGTCAACAACTGAAACTCCTTAATTTTCTGTGAACTAAATTCATATAAAGCGGCTGGGCGATTCTTCACTCCATCTTGCACCAGACCTGTCTCTTTTACTAAATCCAAAGACAAAACCTTCTTACGGAAATTACGTTTATCAAATTCTTTTTGCAAGACAATTTCGTAGGTTGCCTGCAACTCTGACAAGGTGAAGTGACGCGGCAATAAATATTGAGCTATGTTGGTATAGGCAAATTTACCTTGAAGTCGAGATTTGGCCATTTGTAGCATTTCGTCATGGTCGTAAGCCAAATTCTTCAGCTTCTTTAACGGAACAAAAGAAGCGTCTGCAAATTTATAACTAGCAGCTGTGTCTGGGCGGACCAATGCTATATAGGCCACTGAAATAACGCGGTTACGCTTATCTCTCTCCACTTCACTAAAAGTATAAAGTTGCTCGACGTAAACATTTTTTAGACCACCTTTTTCATACAACACTCTTTCACAAGCTTCATCCGCGTTTTCTTCAATATTAATTAAACCACCAAGAAAGCCTAATATATTTACATAATACGGAGGCCTATTAACCTCGCTAACCAATCCACACAACTCTCCATCTACTATCCCTAATACCACCGCATCAACGGCTAAAGCGCTAAAACGCAATCTCTCTGGGGCTTTTTTCATATGCTTTATACTACACTAAGTAAACCAAAAAATACAAATATCCTATTCGACACCTTTATCTTTCAAGTCGTTTGTACAAGGTTAGGAAAATACTTTTCTGAAAATCAGCAATCGCTTTATTCTTGATAATTGTTCCCGTCAAGGAATTAAAATCTAATAAAGAAATTTTATCGCCATAAATAAACTGTATAACATTGTGTTCGAACAATTCATCCTGCTCGTCAAAATATCTAATCGAACGCTCTAAGCGAGCTTTCTTTTGCTCTCCAACATACCGACTTGTTATCACCCGCCGTTCGAGATTCTTACTGTCACGAATTGGTCGATAATGCTTTGGCACCACCGAGTCAACATACTGTTGATCTTTAGCAGAACTGATGCGATAAAAAATGTCATCTTTTTTTAAATACATCACCACATCAAGGAAGCAGGCCGCGAGACCAGTTTCTCCGCGCAAAACCTCCATACTAATTCCTTTAGTCTGTTTATCTTTTATTTTCTGTAATTCAGGCAGTAATTTATGAACATCACTTTCTATAGATTTTACTTTTTCTAATAGAAAGTAGGGTTGTACTGCTTTATAGTGAATCCTTTTTCCTACCTTAAGTTCCTCAACAAAGCCTTTGTCCAACAGTACACTTAAGGTTTCATATACTCGCGGACGATGCAAACTAAGACCTCTAGCAATTTCCTGCACACCCGACTCTCCCTTCTCAAGTAAGTATAAAAATACCTTTATTTCTTCTTCTTTGTGCAAAAAAGTTTTTAATAGCGATTTTATTTCTTTCATATGTACTAACTATAATACATATTATTTGTTTTAAATCAACAATATTTTATATTCTGTTTTAGTTCTAATACATTAACTTCTTGTTTTTCTGTACATATAATAAATATCTAGTACAGTTCTCATCGGAATGTTCCCTGACAACTAAAGAGAGGTGAGACGATGCAACCGTCAAATATAGTTTTTGCTTACGGTCAGAACAAAGGTAGCATAGCGAGGAACGAAGCTATTGCTAACATGACAACGAACACCGCTATCGAACTTGAACAATTAGGAGTAAGTATAGACACTCCAATTTCAGTAGATGTAACAACGTTTGAAAGTAGCGAGGTAAAACCCTTCATCAGTGGCAATGTTAGAGATAAGGACGTATTTCTCTTTGTTGACTTCAATGGAGAGTTACACAAAGCTATATATTCATTCATTCTCACGTTACAGGCCCTTCAGCTTGCTGGAGTAAGAAGCACTACTGTTGTAGCGCCGTACATACCCTACTTACGACAAGACCGAAAAGATGGTGGTCGGGTACCAGTCTCATCCACTGTACTTATCGACAACATAAAAATGTATACAACAGTCAAAAGAATTATCACTGTTCACATGCATTGCAGTCAAGTAGAAATGGCATTCGCATCTAATCCGGCATTGCCGTACGACCATTTCCCTGGACGTGCAATCTGGCGCGATTTCGCAAGGGAACGCTTTGCCGAGGTGATTAAAGCAGGTAAACTGATTCTAATTGACCCTGATGGAGGCAACCCAAAAGAAGCAAAGAAACTTGCAAAAGAACTCAATGTGTCAGAAAACCAGATTGTTTGCATAAACCAGACACGAAGCGATGGAGGTAAACAAATATTCAATATCACCGGCCCAGACGTAAGCGGTATGACCTGTCTTGCTGTCGATGACATCATCGACACTGCTACCACACTTTCTAGCGCAATCAAGATGCTCTTCTCAAGAGGTGCTGCCGAAGTAATTGCTTGCGGTACTCATGCTGGTTTCTCTACAAAAAAAGGTATCACTTCATACAAAAGACTCGGCGATACTGGAGCTGAAGTGGTAGTAACTGATTCGCTAATAACGAAACCACATCAGTGGCTAAAGGTTGTACCACTGCACCCTTACCTGGCTCATATCATCTATCAAAACGTGACCGATGATGGAAGCGTTAGCCAACTAATCAAAGAAGGATTGCCAAAATGACAACGATGAAAGAAGTCGCTGAAACACTTCGGTCACACCACTTCACGGCGTTCCGTTCTGGGACATTGAGTCGATTACTGAGGTTGGTTACAACTGGAACTACCTTATAGATTCAATGACCGATAAATGGCGCAATCAGAATATCGATTGTGTTGTATATCTGGATGCTCGCGGTTTTCTGTTTAGTCCGGTCGCAAGAGAACTCGGGCGACACGTTGGTTTTAAGTTGATACGTAAAGAAGGAAAGTTACCCGGACCGGTGCATTCATGCGAGTACTGTCTGGAGTATCGAGACAAAGATGTAATTGAAATTCAGGACTCCGAAGCAATGAAAGGAAAGCGGGTCTTGATTATCGACGACGTTCTTGCTACTGGTGGAACAGCTGCTGCAGCTGTGGAACTCGTTGAACAAGTTGGCGGTATAGTCGTAGGTCTAGCTTTTGCTATCGAAATCCCGAGTCTTGAGGGTCGAGCTAAGTTGCTCGACTATGCAGTCAGTTCGGAAATTTCCATCATCGAAGGAAGACCTTGTGCCGATGTCGAATACTGCGTAGACATGATAGTGGAAAGTATTGACCGCAACAGCCTACTGCTGATACAGCGTCTTAACGAGCCAACCGGAATCGCAATGGTTGGCGGTCGGATAGAGAATGCCGAAAGCGCAAGCGAGGCCCTTGACCGAGAACTCTGGGAAGAAACTGGTCTGGATGAAGGCAACTGTACCACCACCTACCACTCAACCCTAGTGGGTCTCAACCGAGACCCACGCGGAGTCAAAGTGTCATTGGTGTTTGTAGTAACGGCCGATCTGACTGGCACTCGCGGCGAAGTCGACAAAACTGAAATCGTGTTGGTTGAAAAATCGAGCGAATTACCAGCGATGACTAACTTCGCTTTTGACCACGGTCGCTTTGTCCATCATTACCGGACTGACCATACCGAGATCGAACCACAAATGGTCGTATAGAAAAGCCATTGTTCTTTAACTTCAAACCGCTGATTCCCAACAGGGATCAGCGGTTTTTCTTTATCTAAATCTTTAACCAAGATATATTATTTTCTCACCTTACCCCAAGCTTTCTCAACTTTTTCATCAGACAAGACCTTACTTAACAAACCCTTGAAAATCATTTCTTTATCTTCAATGCTCCATAACTCATCAGGACCACCTGGAGCTCTCCTCTTTTTACCTTTCCCTTGCCATTCTTTATAAGTATCCATTACATGATTAATTGGTATAACAATCAAAACCAGATCTTTAACATGAAGGGAGCCATCTCGATCAATATTTCCTTTAGCACGATTTATTTGTCTAGTTTTATGATCAATTGTTATGTCACTTTGTGAAGTTGTGAATTGTATTGCAATGTCTGGCTTATCATTTGATTCCACTTTAACCCCAACTACATCTGATTCATCGTGAAGCTCTATAATAAAATCTATTTTATATTCTACATCTTCATATACCGACACATTCCTGAGACGATATGGCATATCATAATCATAAGTTAGCTTAGTGACAAAAGACTCAACCATTTTTTCAGCTAACACCCCTGGCACAACCTCTGCACCCTCATCATACCGACTTGCAATTGCCTGGTAAGCATCATCAAATCCTGTATTTTTATTATATATCTGACTACCTTCAAATAAGGCAATCTGGTGATCAAATAAATCAGCTATTTTATAGTGAATCCTTTGCACCAAATATCTTTTCTTTATATCGCGCGGGACTGACTCATCCAAAAAATACTCTTCCTCCCAAAGTCCAGATACAATCAACTGACCTTTACTAACATTATCCGCCTCCCCTCCTTTTCCATAAACCATTAACCCTTCAGCCGAGTTGTCATAGGTTACCCTTCTCATCTTTCCTTCTTGTCCGACAGTACCTTCTCTATCGAGCTGTTTTAGACCAGACTCAAGCTCTGCCATCAGAGCAGCTTTTTTCTCTTGTATAAAAAATAATTTTTCAGTCACTGCGCCAGAACCAATTGATGGTTCTAGTTCTTGAAGTAGAGCCTGCTCATCGAATTCAGCACCATCGTCATTAATAGACTCATTCATCTTCGTTATAGCCTTGGTAAATTTTTCCTGCATATACACTAATATACTAGAATCGCGGCAAAAAATCAGCCGTGTGGGCCTAGGTCCACACGACTGATTTAAGACATCTTTACTTCTTCTTAGACTTACTCAAATCGAGCACATCATCAATCCGTATTTTTTCTACAAACTCAGGGACGTGAGAAACCAAAATCATGGCTCCTTTGTATTCATTGAGCGCTTCGGCAATCACTGGAATATGACGGAAGTTGATGTGGTTGGTTGGCTCGTCGAGAATCAGTAGGCCGGGTTCTTCCATCCGAAGCTTAGCAAAAGCCACTAAGCCTTTTTGTCCTTCAGACAAGTCGCCTACCTTAGTTTTCATCACATCCTTAAACAGAAGAAAACCAGCCGCAATCGAACGCATATCTTCTTCCAGCTTTAGCTTCATAGAATCCATCAATGTTTCAGATACTGTTTTGTCAAAATCTAGGTTTGAGAAATCCTGTCGGTAATAACCAATCTTCACCCCCGGAGCAACTTCCTCGCCTTTAGCATGACCACCAGCTAGACTTTCAAGTAGAGTCGTCTTACCAATTCCGTTAGGGCCAACAATCTGCAAATGTTCGCCGCGTTTAAGGGTAATGTCACAAGCTACTTGCTTTGGCTCATGGTCTTTAATTACTTGGTAGGAAGTGAGCTTCACTACTTCAAGGGGAATATCATCGTGTGGTTTGATAGTAAACGGTCGAATAGTCTTGTCTTCTTTTCTCACATCGACTTTATTTTCTTCACTTTCTTCAATATCCTCACGCATTCGTTTGGCGACAAGACGCATCTTACCTCCCTTGGCAGCAAAGAAGTTTATCTTTTCTTTATTGGCTTGAATCTCTTTAGCTAATTGAGCATTTTTGCGCTGTTCCTTTTCTACCCGCGCTGCAATTTCTTTCACCACCGTGTGATAATTTCCGTTGTATTGTTCAATCTGACGATTCTGTGTATTGAGATAAAGCACCCCTTCAGTGAAGGCGTTGAGGAAATCAGCATCGTGGGAAATAACGATCACTGTCTTCTTATAATCTTTAAGGAAATCGGTTAGGTGAGCAATTCCCGCGACATCTAAGTTGTTAGTCGGTTCGTCGAGCAAAAGAACATCTGGATTTTGAATCAAGGCTGAAGCCAATAGCAGTCTAGCTTGTTGCCCACCAGAAAAACTACCAATGATTCTATCTTTGAAAGTTTCTTTCTGTTTTTCAGTTGGAGTGAGATTCACCACTTCCAACACCTCATCAATCCGTGGGTCAATATCGTAGACTTTTTCTGAAAACAGTTTTTCAAAGAAAGCTCGTACAGTGAGAGTGAGCTCAGCGCGCGGGATAATTTGCCTTGATACCGCAATGGTAGTTTTGGGTTCAATATTTATCATTCCTTCATCAGGGCGAATCTGGCCAGTGATTAAAGTAAAAAGAGTAGACTTACCAGCTCCGTTTTGACCCATTAGAGTCAGTTTGGCTCCCCGACGCACCACAAAATCCGCCTCTTTAAGAATTGGCTTGGTAGCATCATATTCATACGACACCCCCTTAAAAACAATTATTCCATCATTTCGTGACATAGCGACTACCATACACTATGCTGCCCCCTACGCCAAGCTTATTTTGTTGAAGAAATGCAAAAGGCCGGCGCTTCGCGCCGGCCTTTTGCATTTCTACCAAACTAAATACAGATTCAAACGATTATATTATCCTCTCTCAAAACACTAAAGCGCAAACCTCCCAACTAACGCAGCTATAACTGCAACTCCTACTAATACATAAATTACTTTATTCGTCATATACAAACATTATATCAAAGAAACTTTACCAACCTACAACTAAAAATGATTACGTAACTTCAATCCTAACCTGAAACCGACACTTAAACCAAAGCAAAACTGCCTGTAATGTGTGTCACACCAAAGAGTCGCCCACTGACTTTTTTCTATATACAAAAATTCAAGTAGTTATACACTAGTCCGCCACACACTTAGTTAAAGAGCCGAGTGAATTCTGAACTTGGCCGCCGAAGCCAGTTGAATCAACGCAGTAGTAACTTTCACGACTAGGCACATACTCCTCAGCCGCATACTCATCTATAGAATCATTGCAAACAAAGTGAGATTCTTGGACGGCCTCTGAAGACATAAACATTTTTGTTATAGGTCCAAAACATTTTGACGAACTAATTCGCATAAATTTATCAGCTGAGTTACCAAGCTCAATTACTCGACTGTCATCACAAACCCCCACGTAGGAATTATTGTTATTTAGGTACAGTTCTGCTTGAGCTCTAATGTTGCTTATCAATTGCATCACCCCTGCTTCTGGGGCAGCGCAACGGGCACAGTTAAAACTGCCAAGATAAACAGCTCCATAAATAACCGAAACTATAGAAAGTGCAATGATAAGTCCTACCAGTTTTTTGTCTTTCAACATTTTCTTAGCTGCAAACCAGGCCAGTGTCACAGCTATTAATAATACTACTATGACCAGATATTTATTTGCACACAGATAAAACAAGCGAACGAATAAAGTTAGCAGAGAAGAAAAAAGCGGAATGAGTAAAAGAGTATATGCGACTTTTTTAAAATAAGTTTTATACATACCAAAATTCTAGCACACGAAAACCGGCGCCATTGGCGCCGGTTTTCTTGTGTTATCGGATTTTATTTGTCCAACTCCTTCACCTTTTGCAGTGCTACCACATACATACTTTCAGACCAGCCGAGGGGGGTGTTTTCGTTGGGGCGGTCGGTATTTGAGAAATATAGTTCTGGAACTTTTCCGTCTGGTGTGACTGCCGCTTTGGCGCGACGCAACCAATAGTAGGCTTTTTCTTTTTCTCCACGTTCCGCATAAATAATTGCTAGCCATGATAAGCCAAAACACCATTCGGCTTCTTCGCTGTAGCCGTCGGGGTTGTTGTTGTAATATCGGTCTAGCTTGTAGCGAATCACGCCTTTTTCACGCACTAGGTGATACTCGACATTTTTAAGGATTTCCAAAGTTTCTGCTTCAGTCGTAACGGCAAATGGATAAATGAGAGTAAGCAGTGCCAAATCAGCAAACTTAGTCGCAGACTCACGTGGCAACAATGCTCGCAAAGCTTGTTCGCCTTGAGTGATTACCTCCTCCGGTACCTGAAGCCAATCTAGTTGACGAGCCTTTTGCAACGCCGCCAGTACAGAACCAACGGAAGAAGCGTGCACTTCCATATTTTCTTCCCAAATACCGTTGTCATCATCCTGCCAATACTCTAGATTGACCAAGTAATCAATAATCTTCTGCACCATTTCGCGCTCGTCATCAGTCTCAATCACACTGGCTCCCATTAGTTCTAGAGTCACCAACAGATTCAAAACTTCCCCGACTGCATCATTTTGACTATTACCCCACTCCTCCCAATATTCCTCGAATGTCTCAGGATGAAAACGCGCATGGATATACTGCCAAGCTTCATGAGGCTTATTTTCAATCGCCCAGTTAATTTTGTCCTTGTGTTTTACAAACACCGACAAGAGAGCTTTGGCAGCCTTGCGCACCGTTTCGATATCACCAGTTTCAAAAAAGCCTAGGGTGATGAAATAAATATCACGCAACCACGCTTTGTTATAAAAAGTATCATCGGCGGAAGCGGTAAAAACTCCAGGGGTGCGTTCTAGTGTACGCACTACATCAAGATGTTGTTTTATCTCGGCATCAAAATCAAAAGTCATAAGGAACAAAAAGAACGAAGTGAATAATTTAGGCGGTTAATTGGAGTTCTGCTAATCGACTGCTATGTCGACTGTGCTCCTCCATAACTGAAACCCGCTTTGCAATTTCCTCTACCAAAAAACGATTATCGTTATTATCTGATAGTTCAGATAATAATTGCTTAAGTTCAGCGATTTTATCTTTCAGTTCCATCTCTTCAAAACCATCAATCTGAGCCATCAGACGCTCTGCTTGAGCCGGTGCTTCTGACTTTAGTTCCCTCCAAGCTACTAAGCTCTCTACGTTTGATTCTGTTTTTGTAGCTGGTGCGCCCTCCATAGAAATTTACCTTAGGATAATAATATCCATTATATCATGATAAAATTCAATCATGAAAACATACCAAGGAAGCTGCCATTGCGGCGCTGTTAAATACGAAGTTGAGGGAGATTTTACTGAGGGAATGAAGTGTAATTGTAGTCATTGTAGCCGTAAAGGGTTTTTGCTCGCCTTTGTCCCCGAAGCCCAATTCAAGCTCCTATCCGGCGAAGATAACCTGACCACTTACCAATTCAACAAGAAACACATCGACCACCGCTTCTGCAAGACCTGTGGTGTCCAATCCTTTGCTCGTGGTCATGATGGCAACGGAAACTACATGGTTTCGATCAATCTAAACTGCCTAGAAAATTTCGACACAGATTTAGTAAAAGTAACTAATTTTAACGGCAGGGATTATTAGTCAGATTATCGAAGGGCCACCCTTCGGAAAAATTAAAGCTTGTGCAATATATAATCAAAGTATATGGAAAATTTTAAAACAGTGACCCCTGACGAGGAAAGGCCCCATATACCATACGAAAAGAGAGAATTTGCCCCACAGACGGCAACATATTTATTCAATAAAGTTGGTGTGGTAAAAGATTTGTAAAAACTAGTTTGTAATCAAATTTGATGATACTGTAATGTCTGCGCTCAATAAGCCATCTCCTTGGAGGAAATATGTTCCATAACGAAACCTTTACGTTCATTGTTTGTGTTTACGCCATTCTGGTGATATTTAACTTTATTTTAGTCAGTGTGGCGCTACGAGAATCTGATAATTTCTTAGAGTCTAATGAGGTTAGTGACTTTATGTTTATAGTCATACTAGCACTTACTCTCACCTATACCAGATTCCTAGTAGCAAGGCTCTGGAAAAAAGCATTTCCGCCCCAGTCTCCAAAACCAAAAAATTGAACCGGACTGTTCAATCAAAATCTTAAATTACCACCAGCTACCCTAAACTGCGCTCCAGCGCAGTTTTATTTTTTATTGATAGAAGTATATCAATAATTGAGGGACATTCATTAGAATTGATTGTCCCTCAACCTATTAACTTTTGTTAACAAGGGCTGTTAATAGTTGTTAAAACAGCCAACTTCAAGGGGAATAACCGTTCCATTTGTAGGACAGGTATTAAAAAACCTGTCCCTCAATCTTGTTGATTTCATTTTCGAATGCACCACTGGTGTATATCCATTTTTATAGTCGTTTCACTTCTTAAAAACTGGGCGCAAGCAAAAGGCCGGAGAATTTGTGAGCTGTATCGATAAATACAGATCACAAATTCTCCGGCCTTTTATTATTGGGAATTTCAGAATTGAATGTGTGGCGAGGAGACTAGGTAAAAATTTAATGAGTGGGACGTATAGTCCAGCGAATTAAATTTTTGCCGTACCGACGAAGCCAAACGCCAATTGTGGAATTACCAAGCGAAGTGGGCAAAGGCTCGGTTAGCCTCAGCCATCTTGTGGGTATCTTCCTTCTTCTTCACTGCGTTTCCTTCTTCCTTAGCGGCCAAAAGCAATTCTTGAGCCAAAGCCTTGTGCATTGGTACTCCTTTTTGCTTGCGTGCTCCATTAATGATCCATCTTAGAGCCAAAGCCATTCGGCGCTCTGGTCGTACTTCTCGGGGAACCTGGTAGTTTGCACCACCAACTCGACGAGAACGTACTTCCATCAAAGGACCAGCATTCCGCACTGCTGTGTTGAACACTTCCAGCGGGTCGCCTCCTCCATCCTTTGCATTCTTCATGATTTCAAACGCACCGTAGACAATCTTGCGTGCAGTCTCTTTTTGACCACGAAGCATGATGTAGTTGATGAGACGTTCGACATCAACCGAACTGTACATAACATCCGGAGATACTATGGGTCGTTTTTTAATTGGTCGTCGCATAGCTATTTTTTAATGAGCGGAGCGAATATAAAAGAGTCTCCTTTTATTCTACTCGGCTATACTTCTTGATAAACAAGAATGAGAAATATGACAAGTCACTTTTTCATTCTTCGCATAATTTGATTCCGAAGCCACCGGCTTGAATCGCGTCATATAATCTGTAGCGAATATAAACTATTTGTAATTTGCGGAGATTCGCGTCTCCACGTTTTTTTGTTTTGAAACAATGAGGTCGAATTTTTCTTAACTGAGATAATATGCGCGGATGACAAGGGAGAAAATAGGAAACGTACAAATGTACGGTGACTACTTTCGATCCGTAGTCAGACAAAGCAGATTGCTCAGTTTAGGAAAATTACTCGCCTTTTGGTTTCTTTGCTCCGTAACGAGACCTACCCCGTCGGCGTTCACTCACACCTGTCGCATCGTATTTTCCACGAACGATTGTGTAGTTGACACCGATGTCTTTCACACGACCTCCACGCACCAGTACCACTGAGTGTTCTTGAAGATTGTGCTTCATACCTGGGATGTACGCGGTAATTTCCTGACCATTTGAAAGTCGAACACGAGCAATCTTTCGAATCGCTGAGTTCGGCTTACGAGGAGTCTTGGTTGTTACACGGGTACATACACCACGCTTGAAAGGCGAGAAGTATTCGTTTGGCTGGTTCTTGATTTTGTTAAATCCAGATTCCAAAGCCGCTCGCTTACTTTTTCGCGGTTTGTCGACTCGCTTCTTACGGGTTAATTGTTGAATTGTTGCCATAATGTAGCCGGCTCAGAATACTATAGATAGGTATTTTTGCAAGGGTGAATCATCTACCACACATCTCTACAAGCTATTAAGCTCCAACCAATATAGAAGCTAACCAAATAGTTAATTGATGAATCGGGTCAGCCAGAACAAAAACAAAAATAAAAATCACTAATCCAAAAGCTAGAGCGACATTTTGCTCCATCATCCGTCTAAAATTATCGTATTTCATTGCCAATGAAAAAGGTAGGAACTTGGGTAAAATCTTTGAGCCGTCTAGCGGTGGGATTGGTACTAAGTTGAAAAAAGCCAGAAATATATTGAGGATTATGATATTTATAGACAGACCCAAGAATGCATCTGATAGATTAAGTGCGTCGGCGCTACGCACAATCATTCCAAAAATAACCGCAATTGCGATATTAGCAGCGGGACCGGCCGCCGCCACAATCGCCTCCCCCCACTTTTGGTTGGTGAAGTTGTACGGGTTATAGGGTACAGGCTTGGCGGCACCAAACAAGATAGGTGAGCCAGTAACAATTAATAGTCCAGGCAAAATAACCGACATCATCGGGTCGAGGTGAGAAATTGGATTCATGGTCAGACGACCAGCCAAACGGGCGGTCGGGTCACCTAGCCAATTGGCTGCGTAGCCGTGAGCCATTTCGTGAATAACGACTGAAATAATAAGCACTACTATCATCGCGATTTGCATTGTATCCATAATGTTTGTACATGATATCGTAATTGATAATAATAGTAAAAGATTAACTCATATTTTTTAGTAACCAATTACAAGAATTTACCCCGAGAATCAATTCGGAACTAGGTTCACCTCAAGAGTACTTTTTATAGTCGGCTAAAGCCTTCCTAAAAAAACCAAGGCACCAATACTCGCTCCACTCATCTACTTATTGCATTATCAGTTATATATGTTAGTATGGCGCCACTAAACGTTATCTTATATGGCAAAACAATGCGACATCACCGGCAAGAAAACCCAGATTGGGGGCCGCTATAGTAACCGTACTCGTGCGACGCAGTTTAACCCTGGAGGAAAAACTACTCGTCAACCAAACCTACAAAAAAAGCGAATCTACGTAGCCGAGATAGATAAAACCGTTATTTTAAAGGTTTCTACAGCCGCTCTCCGTACTATCGCCAAGAATGGCGCCTACGCTACTCTGAAGAAAGCAAATATTATCTAAGAAAAAGCAATCGGCCGATCCCACAAGGACCGGCCGATTACTTTATTCTACTCTACCCACACCTTCTTTCCATCAGTCACAAAAGTAATCGTTCCTTTATCAATCGTACTGACGATCTCTGCTCCCACACTTTCTGCTCGTTCAATCACCTCCGCTCGAGGATGACCATAACGATTGTCAGCTCCAGCTGATACCACCGCAAAATCTGGTTTAACAGTATTCAAAAAATTTTCACTGGAAGAGGTATCCGAACCATGATGACCTAATTTTAATACCTCACTCTCAAGCAAAGTACCGTACTTAGACACAATGTAATCCTCAATTGAACTAGGAGCATCACCGGTTAACATAAAATCAATATCTCCAAAAGACACCTGCACTACTACCGATGCAGCATTACTCTTCCAGTTACTGGTATCACCATTGGGTGAATAAATCTTAATAGTAGTTAATCCTCCAAGCTTAATTGTTTGTCCAGCCTGGGCAATGATTATTTTTGCCTGTTCGTTTGTAACCGCTTGTTCATAAGCACTAGAAGCCGCTGTTTCGCTTTTATTATTGGTCTCAATAATGTAATCAACTTGATATCGCTCTAACACATCTACCAAACCACTGATATGGTCTGAATCCGGGTGAGTCGCAATCAAGACGTCAATTGACTTATCAAAGAATGAACGCCCAATTGCCAACTCTCGCAACACCGAAGCCGTCGGCCCACCGTCTATCAAAGCCTCATATCCATCTGGAGTAATAATTTGAATCGCGTCGCCTTGGCCGACGTCTAGAAACCTTACCTGTAAATTTTCACCAATGGAGGAGCTGGCTTGTCCAGCCGGAATCCAGACCAACAACCCAACCACACTCAAGGCCACCAATACCCCCAGACGAATTCTTAACCAACGCTCCATATACCTACATGATACAATGCTAGTGAAATATTATCCGCTGCAAACTGTACTAATTACTATGAAATACGAACCCTTAAATTTTGATATTCCTGAAGTGCCTGGGATTTCAACTGACTCAATCAACGGACACATTTGGCTTTACCAAGGTTATGTTAAGCACGTAAATTTAATTCAAGAGAAAATCGCGGCTTTTAGTGAAGATTATGCGAACAACGCCTACCCGATTACCGAAATGCAACGTCGACTCGGTTTTGAGTTTGGTGGCATGCGCAATCATGAATACTATTTTTCTCAACTAGAAGGTGGTGCCAAACCACTGTCTGACGGGGCCTTAAAAAATAAAATTGAACAACAGTGGGGAACCTACGAAGCTTGGCTAGAACGCTTTAAGCAAATCGCCATGACTCGCGGGGTTGGCTGGGCGATGCTGTACCACGACCCACACACCGACCAACTGGTGCAAACTTGGCTAGACGAACAACATATCGGCCAACTAGCCGACTTGGATATTATTTATGCGCTAGACATGTGGGAGCACTCATACATGCGCGATTACCCAGCCAGTGATAAATCCAAGTATATCGACGCCTTTATCGCCGGCACAAACTGGGAAGTAGTATCTGAACGGATGGTTTAGTATCAGCGTCAAGTTTCGCCTAGGCCTTTCCTTGGTATAAAAAATAAGAGCCGTCTGTGTAAACAAACGGCTCTTTTTCTGACATGCGCCAGATTTTTTATCTACGAACCGACGACCCACGAGGTAGCCATGATGACGAGGCCAATAACTAACACTACCCCTCCAACCCATTTCAGGATGGGCGCCACGATGGCGGAGATGAAGCCGGAAATGATATCATTCGCTGCCTCATTTCCGAAACCAGCATGATGCTTGGACAGGCCACGAAAGGATTCTTCGGACCCCTTGTAGAACACCCACGAGAGAATGAGAACGATAACACCTCCCGCAACGAAGCCGACTCCAACACTGAACATGTCCATACTTGCCTCCTAGCAACATTAAATAAAAGAGCTACGTGTTTGTTGTCTTATCATATTTATTAATACTTGTCAAGGGCCCTTGAATCCCCTCCTTGAATACACAAGGCTCTGTACGACTCTGGGACTGGAAACATGTCCTTTGTTTTACTACCACCAACACCTTTTCTTAATAGATTAATACCGAATTACCTTTAACGGAAAAATATTGGTGGTTCGGGGTTTGTTGGGCGGTGCTTTTGGGACTGGCCAGCTTTTTCAACCTCCTCCTCAATCACCCAATCACTCAGATTAAGAGACCTTGCACTCAAACTCACAGCGGTAATTTTTTTGTTCCGCCATATCACCAACCCAACCGCCATCAATCCATACATTACCAATACTCCGAGAGCAGAAAACTGCGGTACAGTTACAGCCGCTAAAGGAACGTGGGCGAACCAATCAGCTACCATTAAGATATAGTTGAGTGAAATGGAAGCCAAGTAACCAATTAACCCAGCTAACTGACCGGAGAAAAATCCGACCAAACCACTGATAAATGTTAGCAACATAGCGACCGGGACAAGTGGCAACACCAACACATTAACCACTACCGAAATTAACGACACCTGCCCAATATGAAACATCAAGAGTGGCAACACTGCTATCTGAGTCGCTACTGTCGCTAAGAAAAAATCTCGTATCCCCCAAAGATTACTAGTTTTAACTAGCGAAACCTCAAACTGTGGAACAATCAGCAATAGACCGAGAGTGGCCATAAACGATAACTGGAAACCAATGTCATACAGAAGTAAAAATGGATTAACAAAAATCATCACCATACCCGCAAAAAGTAATCCGCGCAAAACATCGTAGCGACGTCCACTAGCTTGAGCTATCAGCACTAGCGAAACCATAATACTCGCTCGTACAACTGTCGCCGACAGGCCAACAATCAACGCAAAAGCCGCTATCGAAATAATACCGGCGATTATACGCACTCGAAGTGGCAAAAAGAAAGAAAATAGCAACATAAAAAATGCCACTACCAACATCACGTTGTAGCCAGACAAAACAACAATATGAATAATGCCAGTCCGTCTAAAATTTTCCTCGATATCCTCGCCGAGTGAAGACTTAACCCCTAGTAACAAACCTTCACCCAGACCAACTTGTGGTTCAAAAATAACTTGTTCAAGCGAAGTAATAAATAGTCTTTTTACATCAAGCAATGCTGCCACTATCGGATTACCTTGCCTTGTTTCCAACACCGCTACCGTCGCAAAGGAAATTTTATACTGCACACCTCGTGCCATTAAATATCCTGGGTAATTAAAAGTTCGGCCTAGTTCTGTAGTGAATTCCTCGGGCTTGGTTAGTTTTCCAGCTACCGAAATTATATCTCCATAATTAACATTTGATAGTCTGTCAGCAGTCACCAACACCACATCGTTGGCTGTTTCAACGTATAAATGAACAGACTTTTCTCGGTAATCTGGCTCTTGAATAACTTTTCCTTGAAGCTCAACTTTTTGTTCGAGTTGAGCAGATAAAGGTGAATCATCAAACTTCCAAGTCGCTATTTCAGTACGTAAAATCCCCAATGCAATAAATGTGAAGCAGAGACTGACCAGCAGTAGACCTGGCGCCGAAGCAGCTCCGCTGCGCCACACCCCCCCAAACCCAAACTTACCACCATCAGCCACACTATAACCGTAAGGGAAATCGGTATCACCGTCCGCAAACCCACCCCCACCACAAACGCCACTACACTAGAAATAAAAAACACTAACTGCATAACATAGTGTACCAATTAAATATTAAAAGGGCGCACACATGCGCCCTTTTGCCTACTGAAATGAGCAGACTGACTTAGCCCTCGACCATGCCCTCCTGCCGGAAAGGGCGCATGTAGTAAATTGTCTCGAGACGAAGTCGCAACTTCTTCAATCCGGCGAGCACAACCCAACTTGTGGCTGGCGATTTGTTGAGTTTGGCGATATCACGGTTGAGATTACGCGTTTTTTTCAGCAATTCTTCTGGGGTCAACATCCCAGCATCAAGAGCTGACTGCCCAATTTTATTCAAACATTCAAAATCTGACATTTTTATTCCTAAATGAACATTACAAAAGCCCCTTTACAAGCGAGCCACGTTTTGACGCCATTAAAAACAGTATCATTACAACAAAAACTGTCAATCGCTCTGCCTTAATTCACAAAGTTAACTGATATTAAAACGATCTACCGGCCAGACTCGAGAGTCTGGCCGGTTTTCATTATGCAAGTTTCATCTAGCCGGTAGGTGGGTCCTCGGGAGCCCACGTTGGATCATAAACGATCTTGCCTAGGACTTCTCCTAGTGTTGGCATTCTTGTCCCCCCTCCCGACTCTCGGGCAACCTGACACAAAATAGGTGCTTCTTGGCCCTTGACCCACCTTGGATCAAAGACCTGGCTTTTCTGTAAACTAGTGTTGTTCATTACTTTTTTCCCTTCAAGATTGAATACAACTACTTAACCAACACTTCGCTTAAAGAAAATGCGAAGTATTCCATTTTAGTACCGACTACACTCACCATTTGTGAGTTCCGGTTTTGAGTGTACCACCGAAAAATTTTCAGTCAATGAAATTAAATGTTCACTGCCTCCTTCACTAGCCTATTTGCTTCTATATTTTTCTTTTTTGATACAAGAGTATAAGTCACAGTCAACGCATTAGTTATCTGCATATTATGAATCTCAATAAAATACGGCACGAGTCCAGGATCTATTATTGGCGAATCCCCTACCAGCTGTTTCTTTACAAACTCACTACTTAACTTGAACTCAAACTCTATGTCTTTAGCCTTTTCTTTGTATAAATCCACCACCGTCTGCAAACCACGCAAAACCGCCATGTATTCAGCAAAATTGTCGGTAGCGTTACCTATATTTTCAGACACCTCTTTAACAACATTATTCTTTTCATCCACTATGTAGGCCCCAATCGTAGCTGGTCCTGGATCACCTTGCGAAACTCCTTTAGTATAAACAGTAATTTTCCCCATATACAGTCAGCCTAACACAAAAACGCTCTGCTGTAACAATTGACAATTGATTCAAATTTTTGAGCTATAAATTATTACTAAAGTACATCCACTATTCTCACCCTCGTCTGCATTCGATTCATAAAGTATGACTGCTCAACATGACCAATCATCGTGCAAGTTTCTCCCGCCACTGGCAACTTAGTGAATTGTTCCGGAGTTTGAAAAAATGCAATCGCTTCTATTTTACCCTGTTCAGTTTGAAACATTAGCTTGGTATGCTCTTTTGTCTTACCAAACAATTCCACTGATTCTGGAGTCACTTCCATAAAAGCAAATAACGGTTTGTGATTACCCGTACCAAAAGGTGAAAGTTTGTTGAGCTGTTCAATTAACAAAGGATTGATATCCGCCAGTTGAATCTCAGCATCAATCACAATATCTTCTTTGATCAAAGCCTCCTCCCCCAATTCCTCAGCCGCTTTTGTCAAAACTGTACCAAAAGTAAAGATGTCCTTGTCTTTAACAGAAAAACCACCGGCCACGTGATGACCTCCATACTCCAGAAAAACCTCGGCTGTCGCCTGCATCAGCTTCACCACACTAATCCCTCCGCCAGAGCGACAAGAACCTTTATAAACGCCATTACCGTCAGTCCCCCACAAGAAAACCGGCCGACCTAATTCTTCAGCTAGTTTGTTGGCAGCTAAACCAACCAACGAAGGTCGCCATTCCGGATTTCCCATTACTACCACGGCCGGAATCTCTTCCAGAGTTTTCATTCGTTTATGTAAATCTTTGGTCATTAATGCAACCATACTTTTGCGGTCGGTGTTTAACCTTTCGAGATGTTCAACTCGCTCGCTCGCTTTTACTAAATCTGTTTCAGACAACATATGAAATGCGTCTTCTGGTGTATCCATGCGGGAAGCAGCGTTAATGCGTGGACCAATGGTAAAACCAATATCATCTTCAGTTAGATAGCGCTGATCGGCTTTCGCTTTTTTGAGTAGTTGCTGTAGCCCGGGGCGACGTGATTTACGTAACACCTGCAGACCGTAGTACGCCAATACTCGATTCTCACCTTGCAATGGCACCATGTCGGCCACGGTTGCTATCGCAACCATGTCCAACCACCACTTTTCAAAACCTTTCTTCACTCCGTAATCTTTGTTATTTAAAAGTGACTGAACCAACTTAAACACGACTCCGGTACCGCACAAATCCGCAAAAGGGTATCCACCCAATTTGGGATTAACTACCGCCACTGCTTCCGGCAACACAACCTCTGGTTCATGATGGTCGGTCACAATCACATCAATCCCTTGTTCCTTAGCGTAAGCCACTGCAGCGACATTTGAAGTGCCACAGTCAATGGTAATAATCAAAGTGACTCCATCAGCCTGCAATGTATCAATCGCCTTGTTACTCAACCCAAAACCTTCATAGTGACGATGCGGGATGTAGTTTTGGAAAGAATTGTACTTCACTGCTTTGAAAAAGTCATGAAGCACGACAGCACCGGGAATTCCGTCACAATCGTAGTCACTAAAAATCGCAATTTTTTCACCGGCTTCCATCGCTGACTCAATGCGCTTACGCGCTTTCTCCATATCATTCAACAATTCCGGTAAGTGGAGTTGGGTTTCGTAGTCTGGATTAAGAAAATCTTCTGCTTCTTTAATTTTAGTAATACCCCGTGCCGACAACAACTGATTTAACAAAGGAGATGCGGTTGGTTCAGTATCTGAATAGTTTTTATTTGAGTTGGGAAACTGATAAGTTTTCATAGAGATATTTCGTATGGTACCATTTAGAGCGTATGACTACTATTTTTTCTAAAATTATTGCCCGAGAAATTCCAGCCGACATTATTTATGAAGATGATATCGTGCTAGTTTTTCTCGATATAAAACCCATCAATCTTGGTCATACCCTGGTTATACCAAAAGAACCCAGTATCGATGGCACTGAAACTAATCCCGACACACTAGCCCATATGATTAAAATTGCTCAGAAAATTGCCCTAGCTCAGAAATCAACCCTTGGTTGTACAGGAGTAAATTATATTATGAACAATGGATCAGACGCTGGTCAGGAAGTATTTCATACTCACCTGCACGTGATACCGCGCTTTCCTAATGACGGCAGTTTTAAACATGCTGTGCATTGTGAATTTAATCCTAATGAGGTGCCAATTGTTAAAGACAAATTGATTGAGAGTTTGAATAAATAGTTTTTCTAGACTAGACACTAGAAAACCGGCCGGCCCCATAGGGGCCTAGGGGCCGGTTTTTTTACTCCAACAAATCAATCACCGAGGTTGATCCTTTTTTCCAAAAAATCTAACATCGCCCCGCCACCCACTGACAAAAACCCAAACTTGTCATTAATACCCAATTTCTCAATAGCTGCCACCGTATCTCCTCCTCCTACCACAGAATATGCTTTAGACTCAGCAATATTTTTAGCTGTCGCTTCAGTACTCGTTTTATAACCAAATTCATAGACGCCAAATGGTCCATTCCATAGTATAGTCTTAGCTTCATGAATATATTCTGCCAACATAGCCACTGTGGCCGGACCACAGTCAAAGATCTTTTCGTCTGGCAAAACCTCATCGACCGATTTTATTTGTTTTCCATTTACTCCTTCCACCATTACATCAATCGGTAACAAAAGTTTTTCACTATGAAGAAACGAGGCTTCCCCTAGAGAAATATCAGACACTAGTGATTGACCCACCTCAAGACCGCGGGCTTTTAAAATATCATGTGCCAAAGCGCCGCCAATAAATACCCGATCATATAATTCTAGATACTTTTCGACCAAAGGCATCTTGGTTTCAAACTTAGCCCCCCCAAGCAGAAACAGTGACGGCGAAGTAGGTTGCATGGCCTTGGATAATTCATTAACTTCCTCAATCAGAGTTAATCCAGCGTAAGCGGGAAGTTTTTGTGCTAATCCATAAGTCGAAGCGTGCTCACGATGCGCTTCAGCAAAAGCGTCATTGACATAAATTTCTCCTATTTCGGCCAGTTCCTTCACGAGTGACTCGTCATTATTTTCTTCGCGCTTGTCCTGTCGTAAATTTTCAGCTAGTAAAATATCTCCGTTTGACATCAAATTTCTCCGTTCCCAAAATTCAGACTCCCAAATAACTCCTCCCCAATGTACGGGCAAATATTTCTCTAATTCATTAAACACTGGCTTGAGAGTTTCTTCTGGTTTACGACCGATATGACTTAGGATAATTACTTTTGCTCCTTGTTCGTGCAAATATCTAAGTGTCGGCAAAGCTCTGTTGAGTCGAAACAAATTCCTTACTTCTCCGTCATCAAGTGGAATATTGAGAGAAGCCCTCACCAACACATATTTACCCTTCAAATCATCCACTTCAGTAATTTTTTTCATAACAATTTACTTACAAGCTTTTACAATCTCCGAAAATTCTTCCGCTTTCAAACTCGCACCACCCACCAAAAATCCACTCATTCCTCCTTCTTTGTAAAGCTCAGCAGCATTGTGTGCTTTCACCGAACCACCATAAATCAATTTGACCTTCTTAGCAGTATTTCTGTCATAAAGTTTTGTCAAAACCGTTTCAATAAAAAGCTGCATTTCCTTAACGTCTTCGTTAGTCGCAGTATTGCCGGTTCCAATTGCCCAGATTGGTTCGTAAGCAATTACCACTTTTTTAATCTGTGTAGTGTCCAACACTTCAGACAAACTACGTAACTGCTCCTCAACAAAAGTAAAGAAATTCCCTTGGTCGTCTCGCTCACTCTCTCCAACGCAAACCACTGGAGTTATTTTTTGAGCTAAAATTGTCACCACCTTCTGACAAACTTCTTTGTTTGTTTCACCCATTGCTCGTCTTTCGGAGTGACCAACAATCACCATTGATACTCCCAGATCCTTCAGTTGCAAAATTGACACCTCGCCAGTATGGGCACCAATATTTTTGGAATACACGTCTTGCGCTGCTAACTCAATCAAGCTTTTGCTGATTTTCTTCTTCACTTCTTGTAGGTGAATGAAAGAGGGAGCAACTACAACCAATGCTTCTGTTTCTTTTTTTAACTTAGTAACTACTCCGCTAGCTAGCGAAGCTGCTTCTGACAATGTCACCGGATTCAGTTTCCAATTGCCAATAATCAACGGTACATTTTTTTTCATATGAGAAAATTGTATCACGGTAAGTGAATGTGCCTATAGTATATTAATTAAAAAAGGTGGCGAGCTATCGCTCGCCACCTTTTAACCTATCCCCCTTGCCGCCAATCCTTAAAGGTATAAACGTCAGAAGTTTGAGGTGTTAGCGGTGGTGGACTATTAACCTGGTTTAAGTCAAAGGAAGTAACACGATTATTAAAACCAGAAATAAAATTACCCGAACTAGTCCATTTGGTACCTACTCTTCCATTTGACACTACTGTGCCAGTACGGGTAAGTAACTCTCGTTTAACATATTGATCATAAGATGAACTTAAATGACCAGTACTGTAATGATTTCTACCAAATCGACCGTTTTGTGCAATGTAAATTCCGTTCACAGTCATATAATCAGGTACCGTCAACCCTATATCAATATCATCTTCTGCAATTGCTAGTAAACCTGCATTTGTTCCTGACACATAGTCCACATCTCCTTCTATAACAATATTTGTCTGAGCACTTGAATTTAAATCAGCTGCCGCTATTGTAACCTTTTGATTAATGTCACCCTCGATCCAAACTTTGTCTTCAAAAAACAACAAGGGGCAACTAGAATCAATGGTTCTGGTCGCTAACAAAGTCTGGCTAGTGATCACATTCCTCTCACCCCAATGATCACCTTCATACGTACTGTACGAAATGTAATTGTAAGTGTTATTTACTCTATAAATACTTACGGTGCCATTACTGTTAAAAATAACTCTATACCCATAACCAGTAGTTGGACCATAATAAATTCCTCCATTATTCTGAGCTCTATTTTTCATATCGCTCAAATCTAGAGTCAATCCAGCAAAATCAATCGGGGAAACAGGAAATGAGAATAGGCCAGGGGTAGCATTCGAACCAGTAGTATAGACCCCATCAACCGTCTTAGTTGGGCTACATCCAAAAGAACTATCACACGTCCAACTTGCCTGCCCACTTCCAACCGAAGAGTTGTTTTCTCCATCCATCCGAATCCCTTGATTTGAGTGTAATGGGCCATAAATTACTCTATCCGAACCATACCAAGTACTACCGTTTGTTATAAACGAATAATCCGCCACCGTCGGCCTAGTATACTTAGCACCAACACTACTTACCGCATCTGGTTCTGCGTATGTAAATGCTGTCGACTTAACATCAATCGAAGATATGTCTCCACAATAAGTTGAGCTGTCAATATCTAAAGAAAATTCACCAATTACTCCGTCTTCTGGATCAGTGTACTGATGAACATATGGTCCAGGTAAACCTGTACCATCTTGAATATCACCTGGGTAATGAGCTAAATGCCACTTATAGTAATTTAATCCGGCTTCTGCAATTTCAGTTGCTCGTTGCTGCTCAAACCTGAAGTTAACTAATTGATTTTGCGTCACCACGAATCCAATGAAGTTACTTATTATAATTAAAAATACACTACCCATCACCAGAACTAACACGAGCAAATACCCTGACGAATGATTCTTTTTTCTAGAATATAAATTATTCATATTTACTATAGATTATCCTTTAAGTTACGTGGTGCAACACTAGACATGAGCATAAACTCCCCCGGTGACCTTACTGGATCGATATTAACAATAATTTGAGCCTTAATATAACGCACATCCAAAATGGGCGAAGCGGAATTCAATTGA
This sequence comes from Candidatus Nomurabacteria bacterium, assembly GCA_020632095.1. GTDB lineage: Bacteria > Patescibacteriota > Minisyncoccia > Phycocordibacterales > UBA918 > OLB19. The sequence goes on along the minus strand of JACKGF010000001.1, from coordinate 870,902 downwards.
TTTCCAGAGTTATCAAAATACGTAAAGGTAGGTACTGATTGACTAATATTTCTTACGTACTCAGAAAGTATTTCTTCAGAGTCAGGAGAACTAAAATTATATACCGCAGGTGAACCAGTTGGATTATATGTAAACTTTTTTAAGGTCGTAGTGGAAAGAATATATTCTACATACTCTACATTTGCATCTTGATCAGTATCACTAAAGTAGCCTAAATGGTTCTCATCAATAACAACTAGCGGGAAAGTGCCGTCTTCAGCGGTAGTCATTTCCTTAACGTCTCGATTCCATTGTGTTATTCCTTTTCTTGCATTATCCACCTCCTCGGACTGCTCAATAGCATATGAATTGTTTTTATAAAGATTAGTAATACTAGTAGTGATAGCTAAAGATAAAATAGTGTAAATACCAATCACAACCACCATCTCAACCAATGTCATTCCTAATTGTTTGGAATTGTGAAAATGTAAATTCATATTTATTACTCTGCCAAAATTATCTGCATGACAGTATCTCCACTAACAGTGAACGGATTAACTATCTGAGTTATATAGCCAACTCCGGACACTGTTAAAACATAATCTGAATCATCACTCAATCCTCCTGTAAAAAAACTTTGACCACAGACATCTGTTTCTTGTGATGTGTTGTACCCTGAACGAGTTAAATTTACATCAATCCCTGGAATTGTTTGACCTATAGAATTAACCACCTCGACTCTCAAAGTATTAACCGCATTAGCTAAAAGTAGTATTTCGGATTCAGTATCAATTCCGGCTTTATGAATTATTGGATGAGAAGTACAAGCTGAAGCTATATCATAAGATCCAACCGGAGTAATTGTATAGGTATCAAACTCCATGTCAGTCAGAACAACTTCACCAGAACCATCAGTCGTAACTGAATTTGCATATTTATATATGGGTTGTGTACTGGCATCTGTACCAATAATCTTATTACCTTGAATGTCCAAACCTGCACTGGCCATAACTGTAGCGCTTTCTCGGTAATAAACACCAATCTCATCAAGTGATGGAGTCACACTTGTATCGGCAGTGCTTAATGTTACCCCAACCACAATTGAAGGATAAGAAACTTCGTCCAATTCACTAATATCAATAATTGTCGCAGTAAATCCTGTTGTGTTACCTGACAAGGCACTATCCGGAATCAAAGTATAAGGTCCACCATCTACACCAGTGAAAAATTGTACTTTATGTGAAGTGTTCGTAGGCAAATCAACCGCCACCCTGACTGTTTCCCAGCCAAAAATAGTTACTGGAGTAACATTGTTCAGATAAGCAATCCCAGCTGTATCATAAACACCAAGAGTATTAGTTAAAACAAGATTGTTTGTATCGCTTTCTACTTCGGTAGAACTAGCAACGCCGGCCATATCAAGAAACTCCTCAACCAATGAACCAGAGACTAAATTTGAATAGGTTTTGAGTTTTAAGTCACTCAGCTCACCAATCTGGAAAGTTAAAGTTGAAATATCAGACTCAAGTACAGCAAAAGGAGCTACTGTAGGATTAGGATTAGAAGTTGTTGCTACATAAGTTTTAGCTGTTGAATATTGTTTTCCAGCAATACTAGCTGTTACCTCAACCTGATATCCGCTATCCGCCGGCACATTGAATAGCGCTGCTCCAGAACTATCCGTGTAATTTGTAACATCATACGAAAAAGTACTACTAGAACTAAACATTCTCACTGCCGCTCCAGCCAATAAAGAGGAGTCCGCGTCTAACACATTTATCCTAGCTGTTCCCCCACCTAATGTCGATTCAATTGAACGCGGTACTATATTACTAACAATTGCAATACTTGAGGTTGCCCCTGATATTTCCCAAACATACTCTAAACGAACACGTTTATAATCCAAAATAATACCGTTGGTATCAGCTGCTCCAATACCGTCACTAGGGTCATCGACATAGTCAATTCGTACTCGTTCACTAAAATCAATACCATTTAGAGAAGTTGTGCTATTTTGTGGAACAGTACCTGCCGGATATCCAGCAACGACACCCACACTGTCATAAGGAAGTGACCGGAAATATTCCATCCTATCGTTCGCGACCGAAAGAGCTGATAGCTTTGCCCGATAATTATTAATCAGTTGTAGCGAATAATGGAAAGAACCAAATAGAGCTACAAAAATAAGCACACTAATTGCAGAAACGATAATCACCTCGACGAGAGTGAACCCAGACTGAATGGTGTTTATTTTTTTCATAAACTATTATTTTATACTGTCTGAGAGAGAGTAAATTGGTGCTATTAGGGCTAGAGCGAAAAATCCAACCCCAGCACCAATCGCCACCATCAGCAATGGTTCGATGATGGAAGACAAGTCTTTGGTTTTTCTCTCCACTTCTGTTTCATAAAATATCGCCAGCTCTCCCAACATACCAGCAATTTGCCCAGTCTCTTCACCAACCATGATCATTTCACCAACCAGTATTGGATATAAATCTTTTCTCTCAATAAAGGTCTCAGATAGAGCTGTTCCTTTCTCTACCCGCCTTGACGCCTCACGCAAGATTTCTTTATAAAATACATTTTGAATCACCTCCTCAGTAATATCAATTGACTGAATTACATCTACTCCCGAGTTTAATAAGGAAGAAAGTGTTCTAGCAGTTCGAGCTGAGTTTGTTTCCTTGGCTAAAGTACCGATCACTGGCAACCGAACCACAATCCAAGAAGTAGCAATTTTACCCCACTTTGTACGTAGTAAATAAATAAAACCTACCACTATTCCAATCATTCCACCGACAGCTAGTATGGTGTGATTGACCAAAAAATCACTAGTGTTTATGAGGAGCTGTGTCGTTGCTGGCAGCTCCTTGTCCATACCTTTAAATACATCAGTTATAGCTGGAATTACATAAATCATCATCAATACACCGATGATAAACATCACTGTCACCACGATTGTCGGGTAAATCATGGCGCCCTTGATTTTTTTTATCAAATTACTAGAACGCTCCATCTGCACCGCTAGTGTTCTGAGTGATTCAGCCAAGTTACCACTTTCCTCACCCGCTTTAATCATCGCGACATACAAATCATTAAAAACTTCTGGAAATTCTTTAAGACTTTCGTAGAAAGAATCACCTTGATTGATACGCTCAATCACCCTCTTAATAACTCCTTTCAAACGCGGATTTGCACTCTGACGCTCAATCACCGACAGGGCTCGTGATACGGTTAAACCAGCTGTAAGCATGGAGCCAAGGTTTCTAGTCACCATCACCAACTCATCACTCTTAACTCGACTGAGCATGTAGTTAATCTTCTCCATGTCAAACTTTTCGCTCAAACTGAAACCAGACCCACCCTTAATCTTACTTACAGTATGACCAAGCTTGCGAGCCTCAGCATATACACCAAACCTATCTTCGGTAGTAACCGAGTTCTTCACAGTGTTCCCTTCACTATCTTCTCCAGTGTAGGTAAATGTTGGCATAGTTTTATTCGCTAATTACTCGTAATACTTCTTCAACACTGGTCATACCTTGCGCCGCTTTAAATATTCCGTCCTCCAACATAGTAAGCATTCCTTCTTTTCGAGCCTGAGCCTCAATCTCATCTCCAGTCTTTCCAGCCATCACCATATCCTTCAAGGTGTGCGATATTTCCAACACCTCATGAATACCCATTCGGCCCTTATAGCCATCTTCTGATTCACCTCTTTCTTTAGGATGATAAAAAGAAATATCATTCCAAGTAGCATCTTTCTTCACGATTCCTTCCTCTCTCAACACACCGAGTACATGGTCCATATCGACCTTTTCACCCAATTCATCGCGCTCAGCCTTAGTAAGAATATAAGGTAATTTATCAGCACAGAGCTTACGTACCAACCGCTGACCTACCGCTACTCGTAAGGTAGACACAAGGAGAAAAGTCTCAGCTCCCATATCGACCAATCGTGCAATCGTGCCGGCCGCTGAGTTAGTGTGAATAGTGGCCAGCACTAAGTGACCAGTCAAGGCCGCATTAATAGCCAGACTAGCTGTTTCTTCATCTCGAATCTCACCTACCATAATCACATCTGGATCCTGACGCATTAGTGAACGCAAGCCAGCCGCAAAAGTAAAGCCAATTTCTGGTTTTACCTGTGACTGATTAACCCGCGCCATTTGGTATTCAATCGGGTCTTCAATAGTAGAAATATTCACTTCTGGAGTATTTAGTAAGTCGAGAATAGTATATAAAGAAGTTGATTTTCCTGAACCAGTCGGTCCAGTTACTAAAATAATCCCAGTCGTTGCTCTGGTAGCTCGATGCACCCGTTCGAGAGTACTACCATGAAAACCAATTCCCTCGAGCGAAAAACCACTACGGTTCTCGCGCAATAAACGCATTACAATCTTTTCACCATAGAAAACAGGCAACATCGAAACACGAAAAGCCACCTTTTGACCATCCATATCCATTTTAAAACGACCGTCTTGTGGTAGACGCTTTTGATCGAGCTTAAGATTAGACAGTACCTTGAGTCGAGCCACAATACTATCTGAAGCCATTTTTGGTAGCTTCATAGCGTCATTAAGGATACCGTCGATTCGATACCGCACCAACACTTCTTCCTCCATTGGTTCAATATGAATATCAGAAGCCCCTTGAATAATCGCATGACGAAGAAGGGTATCAACGATTCGCACTACCGGCAGGTCTTCTGCCATTTGTTTAAGTTCTTTTTCACTCACCTCAGAACCAGCCTCAGACAAAACCTTTAGCTCTGAAGCGTCCTTCATTATCAAGTCTCCAAACTCATCCTTGAGAGTCTTTTGGTACTGACGCAAAGCTATGCGCATTGAATCTGTGTCGGTCAAACGTGATTGTATTCGGAGCCCTACTTTTTTCTTAATAAAATCAATCGCCGGTAAGTCGGCTGTGTCGAGCATCGCCACCTCCAGCGTGTCTTCGCTCTTTTTGTAAGCAATAATATTGTGATTGCGGGCCACTGGTTCCGGAATTAAGGTCAGGACTTCAAAATCAATCTTCATATCCTTTAGTGACACAAAAGGAATCCCTAGTACATAAGACTCCACCCGGCGCATGTCATCCTCGGTCATATGACCGTGAGCAATCAACGCTTCACTAAGTGTACGCTTTTCTTCCTTAGCGATTTTTTCCGCCGCGGAAATATCGGCTTTGGTAATCAAACCAGCATCGAGAATAAATCTTTTGAGTTGTTCGTCTTGAATACGCACAATATTTTCAAAAAAGGACCATTACCTCCGGTACTTATTATTGTTAAGTATACCACCGAGCAAAATAAATCTGCTCAGCTATTCACTAGTTGAAAAAACTAGTCCACCCCCAATACCTAATAAATCAAAAATTAACTGAAAATTATGCAAATGCTATACTGCAACCACTAAATTAACTGTAAATTTTATGAACAAGACTTTCAAAATTAAGACTAAGATTGTAGCTACGTTGGGACCGAAATCTTCATCAGTTTCTACTATCGAACAAATGTTAGAAAACGGCTTGACGGTGGCGCGAGTCAATATGAGTCATGGCGACCATGAGACCCATGCGGCAGTTATCAAAAACGCTCGCGCAGCCGCTAAGCGCACCAAGCGACCGTTGGCTATCTTGCAAGATTTGTCCGGCCCCAAAATTCGCATCGGTAATTTTACTACCGAAGAAGTCACTTTAATTAAAGGCTGTAAACTCACCCTCACCACAGAAACCTGCGCCAGCACGGTGGAACGAGTGTTTGTAAACTACAGTCAACTTCCCCAAGAAGTTGAAGTCGGTATGAATATTTACCTGAACGACGGGAAGCAGAAATTGGTGGTGGACAAAATAACTGACACGGAAATTCATACCACCATTTTGGCCGGTGGTACGATCCGTGGACGGCGCGGGGTCAATATTCCAGACGGCAACCTTTCTATTTCTTCCCTCACTCCTAAAGACCGTAAAGATTTGAAGTTTGGTCTCGCTCAGAACGTTGATTTTGTTACTTTATCTTTTGTCCGCACCGCGGCCGATATTCATCTATTGCGCAAACTGGTTGGCAAGCAAAGGGATGTAGCGATTGTGGCCAAAATCGAAACCAAACAAGCGATTGAAAATCTGGAAGAAATCATCGCTGCTTCCGATGTGATCATGGTGGCCCGTGGCGACCTCGCGATTGAAATGCCTCTGGAAAAAGTCCCGTTGCTACAAAAGAAAATTATTCAACTTTGTAACCATGCTGGCAAACCAGTGATTACCGCCACCCAAATGCTCGACTCCATGCGCGTAGCAACTACCCCGACCCGTGCCGAAGTGACTGACATCGCCAACGCCATACTCGATGGTACCGACGCGGTAATGCTCTCCGACGAATCAGCCGTTGGCGAACATCCAGAACGAGCAGTGGAGATATTGTCGCAAGTGGCTTTTGAAGTAGAAAATGATCAGTACTTTGCTGACCACAGGAAAAATTGGGAGTCTTCCAACTTAACCGTCTGTGACGCTGTTACCCTCTCAATTGCCCGCAGTGTTAAATCGACCAATGCCAAAGTAATAGTCGCCTTGAGCGAAAGCGGTCACACTGGCCGCATGATTGCTCGTCACCGACCAAGCACACCAATCTTAGTTCTCACCCCCCAGCAGGAAACATTCAACAAAATGCTAGTGGTGTTTGGTTGTGAACCGGTTTTAATTAAAAGAGTAAAAGACCTTAACACCGCCAGAAAGCTGGCTCGTAAAATCATCCTTGATCGCAATCTAGCTCAAACTGGCGACAGTTTCATCCTCGGCGCCGGCATCCCTTTTGGAACCTCTGGCGCCACCAACACGATGTTGATTGAAAAACTTTGAAGTAGCGGGTGTTAATTTTTTCTGCACGTTTTTTGTAGACAGTAATAGGGGGAGGAGCAAAGCTCCTCCCCCTATCTGTTATACCAAGCCAATCACCCCACCAACTTTTACCTCCAAAAACACTGTCAAAACCCCGCAGGGCTGGAGCGCTGCACGCCCCAGCCTCAACCCTCCCCCCAAAACCCCTTATTTCAAGCCCTCAAAAAATGCTTGACAAATATTTTAGATATGCTAGGATATACGCACGTCCGACGAACCTCCAGCTACCCCTCAAGTAGGACAGATTGCTCATAATAATACTCACTCGAAATCCTAAAATCAATACACTCTTTCGGTCGGTCATTCAAGAAGGCATGAATCTCATTCAATTCTTCTTGAGTAACAGACGCAATGTCTCTCCGCTTTGGAACAAAGCATCTAATCCAACGATTAGTATTCTCTACCAGTCCCTTCTCCCAAGAATGATAAGGGTGGCAGAAATAGATTGGAGCCTGTATGATTTGTTCTAGTTCCGTCCAGTGACGGAATGCAATGTCGTTGTCGGTGGTGATACTCTTGACTATAATATTGCTAAACATTTTAGAGAACGCTGCACTGATTGTGTGGCGTTTTCTATTGGGTAACTGACGTACCAAGCTGTATTTAGTTAAACGGTCAGTAGCCACTAGAAGTACGTATGGACTGTACTTAGAGACAATGAAGTCTAGTTCATAGTGACCTAGCTCATGGCTACCAAGAGGACGAATATCTATATATTTACGGCCATCATCAGCTGGTTTATGTGTGGTCCGTTTCGGACCACTTTTCTTTTTGTTCCAACGCCAGAATAGTCGATATTCCAGACCACGACTTTCTATGAACTTGTATATAGCTTTGGCGGAACAGGTAACACCGAGCTCTCGTTTGAGATGTCCACTGATTTGTTTAGGGGTCCACTTCTGCTCTAGTTTGTCTTCTACGAAGCTCACTAGGAAACTATCCATTGCCACCTTGAGACACTGACGTTTAGCCCGCCAACGACGTTGACTTACTTTTAGTTGGGCTTGCTTGGCGTCATAGACTCCATTAACCCTATTCTTCTTTAGTTCCTGACTGATGGTGTTGGGACTACGTTTGAGGAAGATGGCTATTTCTCTGATCAAACTCCCTGCGTTCAATAACTTTTCAATTACGAAACGCTCCTCAAATTGTATGTGTCTGTATGTTTTCATAGACAGCTAATTTACTTTATAGCTGTCCTACTTCAAAGGTGTCTGGGGGGAATGGAGAGGAAGCTGACCATCGTTAAGCGACGTTTTTGAAACGAAGTACAAACAAGGAGCGACGCATGAATAGCAAGCGAACACCGCCGGTGACCACCGGAGACAACAATTGTTATTACCTTTCCTTCCTGTCCGGCGCCGGCAAGCACGCCAGCGGCTGACGCGGCCACGCCGGTCGATATCAACATCTGATTCGACCTGGGCTCGCGAAGTAGCACCAGAAACATCGCCTTCCGCCAGCCGATCGACGGCACCTGCGGTAGCTGATGGACTTCTGATCGCCCGCCCCGAAGTTTGCCCCGCGACTACATCGCTCAGGCTTCGGAGGCGAATGTCCTTTCAACCAGTCCCTAGCTAGCGGTCAACAAACCGCCAGCACGGACGCAACCGGCCGCCAACCCTTCAGGGAAGGCGGCCATTTTCATTCTAAATTTTGGATTGGTTTTTAAAATCCAAGAGGTAAGGTATTGGCTGGGCTGGGGCGCTGCGCGCCCCAGCCCAGCCACCCAATCCTACCTATTTTTTGACATTTACCCGACGCGAGAGTATAGTTTATATATCTGAAGATGACTGCTCGGCCTTTTGGCCGAGCAGTCTTCGTAAAGTGAATAATGTAGACAATTAAATATTAGAAGAGACGAAGCAATCCATCACCAATGATAAAACTCAATACAATGAGTTGCTTCGCAAAATAACAAAAATGGTATGTTTGATCTAAAAGTAATTAACTCGGTCTTAACCGAAATGGAAGAAGAACGCGGGATTCCCCGAGAAAAAATGATTGATGCCATCGCTCAATCACTCGCCACCGCCTACAAAAAAGAATTCGGGAAGCGTGGTCAAATCATCACGGCTGAATTCGACATGGAAACTGGTACTACCAATTTCAACCAAGTAAAAATCGTGGTTGATGAGTCTATGCTCAAGCCAGAACCAGAGCTAGACGAAAATGGTGAAGAGATAATTGACGAAACTGATGAAGAGGAAGAGAGTGAAGACGGTGTGAAGAAAGTGCGTTTTGAAGAAGAAAAGCACATCATGATTAACACTGCTCGCATGATTAAGAAAGACGTGCAAGTTGGTGATGAACTCACTTTCCCACTAGAACCAAAAGACGACTTTGGCCGCATTGCCGCCCAAACCGCCAAGCAAGTGATTATGCAGAAAATTCGCGAAGCCGAAAAAGAAGCCGCTTTGGCCGAATTTGGACAAAAGGCAGGCGACATTGTAATCGGTCAAGCCCAACGCTTTGAACGTGGTAATCTCTACGTCGACCTTGGTCGCGTAACAGCCATCATGCCCTACGAAGAACAAATTCCTGGCGAACGCTTCAAACCGGGTGAAAGAATCCGCGCACTCTTATTGGCAGTAGAGGAAACCCCTCGCGGGATCTTTCTTAAGTTGTCGCGCTCACACCCAGACTTCTTGGTAAATCTATTCACCATCGAAGCACCGGAGCTACAAAGTGGCGCAGTTGAGGTAAAAGCGGTGGCTCGTGAAGCTGGCGCTCGAACTAAGATTGCTGTGCACGCTGTTGACGAACACATCGACCCTGTTGGTTCACTGGTCGGACAAAGAGGAGTCCGTGTATCGACCGTTATGAGTGAACTGGGCGGTGAAAAAATCGACATTATTGAATGGTCTCCAGACATAGTTGAATTCCTTGAGGATTCACTTTCTCCAGCTCAAGTAATGAGTGTAACTATCCAGTCAGAACCAAATGCAGAAACCGGCGAACGCGGTCATGCAATAGCCGAAGTAGCAAACGACCAACAATCTCTCGCTATTGGTCGAGGCGGACAAAACGTCCGGCTGGCTGCTAAACTTACCGGCTGGAAGATTGATATTATCTCTGCCAATACTGGTGAAGAACTAGCCGAAGCTGATGCAGAAGGAAATATCTCTCTCGAAGCTCCCGCCGATACTGAAGTTGGAGCTGATGATGAGATACTAGAAAGTGAGGAGGCTACTACTACCAATCCAGATATCGAAGATATTTTGGAAGAATCTGACGAAACAAAAGATCGTGATGTATCTACAGACATGGAAGAAGAGGATGAGGTAGACACTCCAGAAGAAGCAGAAGAACAACTTGAAGAATCAGCTGAAGAAATAACTGAGGAAGAAACTAAAGAAAAAGAAGATACTAAATAGTGATTTGAGGAGAAATGTAAAAGGTCGGCGCCTTTCGGCGCCGACCTTTTTACATTTCTCCTCCAACAAGTTAGGATACTGGATATTTACCGTAATATATAACCCATAAATAATATGAACCTACTACACGACGTACCAGCCGGAACCGCTGATGAAATGAATGTTATTGTCGAAATCCCTAAATTTTCAAAAAACAAATACGAGATTGATAAGGAAACTGGCTTGATCGCCCTTGATCGTGTCATGCATACTGCGCAAGACTACCCCTTTGACTATGGTTTTGTACCGCAAACTCTATTTGACGACGGTGACGCTCTTGACGTTGTTTTACTCACCACCTACCCACTAGCACCTGGTATCTTGGTCAAAGCTCGCCCGGTCGCTATTATGGAAATGATTGATGGTGGTGACCGAGACGACAAAGTTATCGCTGTACCGGTCGATGACCCCCGCTTTGATGACCTTAAAGATGTTGCAGACCTCAACAAACACTTTATTAAAGAAACTACTCACTTCTTTGAAACCTACAAAAAAGTGCAGAATAAAGAGGTTTCAGTTGGGGCTTGGGGTGGTGCCACAGCCGCCAAAGAAGCCTTTATCAAGAGTTGTGAGATGTACAAGGAGCCAAAGAAATCTTAACCATTACTCACCCTGTGTATAGCGCCGCTTCGGATGTTCCGAAGCGGCGCTATACTTTTACCATCAGCCAATTTTAACTAAATGTACTGAATAAAATTATGAAATCATTATCACAACCAACTATATCGACATTGCTTATTATCTCTCTTTTAACTGGAGCGAGTATAGCTTTTGCTCAAGAAGAAACAAACTCAGCGAGTATCGAGACCGAGACATCAGTCTCTGCTTCAGCTACTGGAGAGGAGGATGTTTCTGTTTCCTCAGAAACTAGTACAAGCGCTAATAGTCAAGACAAAGAAGCAAGACGAGCCGCCCTTGAACAAAATAAGACTGACATGCAGGAGCAATTCCAAGAAAAACGTGAAGAGATGGAAGCAAAGCGGGCCGCAGGTCAAGCCGATCGCATCGAGAACCAGACCGAAGCTCAAGCCCAATTTCAAGAAAATCGAGTAGAAATGCAAGACCGAATTACTGAAAGAAAAGTTGCTCTGCAAGCTCGCACTCAAGAACGTATCACCAACTTGGCTGCCAATATGAGCAACCGGATGGATGCCGTTATCGCTCGGATTGATAATATTATCGCTCGAATCGAAACCCGCATGCAGCGACTAGAAGAAATTGGAGTGGATACATCCAAAGCAACTGCGTCATTAAATTCAGCCAAAGCTTCTATCAACTCCGCTAAAGCCGAGATTGCTACCATAGACACAACAGTTAACACTGCTGTCAGTAGCGAAGACGCTAGAGCCGGCTGGGAAACAGCCAAAGCCAGTTTCACCAGCATTAGAAACCACATCAAAACTGCCCACACTGAACTCCGCGCATCTGTCACTGCACTCAAAGAGGCTGCTGCTGAAGCCAAGGCTAATCAAGAACCTTCTTAATAACCTAACTACTATTATATGAACGAAGAAAACAAAGATATTCAAGCACCAGACTTTTCCGGCGAGGAAATGAAGATGCCAGAAAATACAGACATCCAACCAGATGTAGCCGAAAAACCAAGCAGTGTGGTTGGCGGTCCAGTTTTACTCATCCTAACAATCCTTCTAATCGCAATTCTTGGTGGAATGTATTATTGGTTTGCCAAGATGAACAATACTCCGAACGTAATGCCTACTATCGAACGTCCAACTCCAGAAATGAATAACGAGCCGGAGAGCACTACAGCCGAAGCTCAAGTAGAAACTATGCAAGCGGTCAGTACCTCAGACGAAATCAGTGCTATTGAGTCAGACTTAGAAGCTACCAATCTAGATTCCCTAGACGCTGAACTAAACGCCATAGACGCAGAATTAGAAGCAGCGGCACAAGAAGCACCATAGAACTAAATCTTCAAAACAAAAAACTGGTGGGATTCACTCCGTGAATCCCACCAGTTTTATTATTTATCAACCAAAACTAAAAAAAAGAAACCGCCCAACCCGAGAGCCAGACAGCCTCCTGGTTGGACGGCGAGTGAATCAAGCGGTGACTTCAAACCCTTTGAGGGTTTCGGCAGCCACGCGACTTCCGAGGTCTTCATCGAGAAATTTGATTACTGAAATTCTTTGATTGTTAGAAAACGGAATCATCCAATTGGTGAAACCGTGGCCGAGGCCTTCCTTGATGGCTTTAAGCGCCTGGTCCAAGGTCCAACGATAATTGTCAGTTTCGGGATTACGCACTTCCTCCGTGCGACCAATCATCGTGAAAAAGACAGATTCGTCTTTGAGGCTATCGAATGCGAGAGGTTCTTGGTGGTAGTACTTCCAAACATTACCTCTTTCGATGAGCTCAATCCAAGATTCCTCAGCGGCGATCGAACGTCCGTCTTGGAAACCGACTCTGTAGAAAGGGTAAGGCGAACCATCACAACGCTTTTCGTGCATTTGATGATAGTCAATACCCTGAATCGTCATCTCTTGTACTTCAGCCTCGCTAGGAAAGCGAACACGAACCTTGTCTCCCTCCCAAAAAGTTGTAGGGGGCAAGTCGCCGAGACGAACCTGGTCCTTATTTCTACAGAAGATGCCGCGCTCATCACGATAAAGTGCATCGCGGCGTTTTTCTTCCTCCTTATCTACCATTTCAACACTGTAGCCACCGGGAACAATGCGTCCATCTGCCAACCAGACCGACACCGCACCCTTACGGTGATAAACACCAGGCTCATTCGCCAAGACTTGCACCCGGCTTTCGTACATCACAGCGTCGTAAAACCCGCAGACTACACCCACCGTACCATCAGGTACGTTACTGTAGGTATCAGCCCACTGACGATTGTCGGGACTAACCTTGAAAACGACTTTGTCGCCGATTCGCAGCAGTTCAGTAAGAGTCATGATAGCTCCTTCAAATGTTTATGTTACGAAGTACAGCTCATTTTAGATGATATCATAAGAAACAGACATTGTCAATTGCTCATGGTGATGTTTTAATGCCCTTCGCAACACTTAGTTGCCTATTTAAACATTTGTCATCCTTCCCTACAAAATCGTACTCGCAAAATCACGGGTTTCTCTAAAAGCTTTTTCTAGGACTTTTTGTATATCGGCAAAACTATCACGTTTTTGAAAAGCTTTCTCGCCATCATCATCAATCCCCTCATACATATACATCTTCTTTTTGATTTCTAATTGCAAAACATGGAATCCTTCTTCTGGACGGGCCCAAGTTTTTGTTATCCATCCACCTTTATATGGATTATTTCTGACTACTTTTAGCCCCCGAGGAGTCGCCTGTTTCTCCAACGCTTCATGAAAAACATCTACCACCCGACTATCAGCTGAAGCTCCATCCAACGAACCGATCACGAAATCGGCTCTATCAATACTACCAGCGTCTGGTGTATTACTAAGCGCTCGGGAATTAAGTGAGTGACAATCAATCAATAATGCATATCCGTATGTTTCTTTCATCTGTTTCATCAAGCGGGCCAAATCACTATGGTAAGCCTTGTGCATCAGACGCAACTCCTCCCGCTCAACATCACTCCATGGTTTGGTATAAATATCGTCTTCAGATAAAAAAGAGATTGTCATTAGAGGGTCGCGCCCTTCAATCAACTCCCAAGAACGATTCATGTTAACTTGGTGTTGACTAAGATTTCCAGAGATTGAACTACCAAGTTCCAAAGGGTAAAGCTCGCCAGTATACATATCATTATCGACTCTAAAACCATCTCCAAAGGTAAAGTGATCGGCATATTTTTCGAGAACGCACCTACCACTATGAGGAGTAGAAATCACCAAAGGCAAATTCCTCTCAACTACAACATAGGCCGACTCAATCTCACCCACTTCTCCAGTCAAAATATTTTTTACTGCCAACATAATGCAAACTTAGTAATTAATGACTTTTTATAACATATTTACTCAACGAAGTTGCAATTTTCGCTCAGTTTCGTACACTGGCCAGCATTATGTCACATTCACATTCTTTAGATTACAAAACCGCTTTTACCGTTGAGGAACTACCAGATTCACAAGTTAAGATTTCTGGTGAACTTCCTTACGCTGAGTTACAAAGTGAGCGCACAGCAGCTGTAGTAGCTCTAGGCAAAAACGTTACCTTGGATGGTTTTCGTAAAGGTCACATCCCTACTCCTGTGTTAGAAAAGCACATTGGAGAAATGGCTATCATGACCGAAATGGCTGAACGAGCTATCGCTCACGCCTACCCACACATTATCGAAGAACACAAAATCGAAGCCATCGGACAACCCCAAATCGAAGTTACCAAAATTGCTCCCGAAAATCCCCTGGGCTTTACCGCGACCGTGGCTATCATTCCCAAATTTACTTTGCCCGACTACGAAGCGATTGCAAAAGAGGTAAACAAAAAGCGTCCAAGTGATGAAGTAACCGAGGCTGAACTGGATGAAAAAATAAAGGAGATTCAGACCCAAAAGCGTGCCTACGAGCGAATGCAAAATCTGGCCAACCAAAAAGCTCCAGAGGCTGACGGAGCCACCGACCTCCCAACTCCCGAATCAGAAGCCGCTAAAGCAGAAGACGACAAAGACGCTCCCCTACCAGAACTAACTGACGAGTACGTGAAGACGCTTGGTCAACCTGGACAATTTGAAACCGTTGCTGATTTCAAAGCTAAACTTCGAGAACACGTCGAAATTGAAAAGAAACAAACTAACGCCGCTAAGCATCGAGCTGACATCACCGACGGCATCATCGCCAAAACCGAAATCAAACTTCCAAAGATTTTAGTTGAATCTGAAATCAACCAAATGTTCGCTCAAATGCAAGAAGACCTCAATCGGTCAGAGTTGAAGATGGAAGACTATTTGACCCACATTAAGAAAACTAAAGATGACCTAGCGGCTGAATGGAAGCCAGCCGCCGAAATGCGCGCCAAACTCCAACTAATCCTCAACGAAATCGCTAAGAAGGAAGAAGTGATCCCAAACAAAGAACAACTAGACGCCCAAACCAAGGAACTCCTAACCCGCTTCAAAGACGCCGACGAACACCGCGTCCGCCTGTATGTAGCATCTGTCCTACTAAATGAAGAAGTACTGAAGATGTTGGAAGCGAAGTAGAAGTAAACTAAAGAGTGAATTGTTAAACCGGTGCGAGACATTGTCTCGCACCGGTTTTCGATGTCTGCTCCCGTTGTCACAAACTGTCTAAGTAACTCCGGATAACAGGTGCAATCAACTTGGCGTCTCTATGATATCTCAGTCCACAATGCACACAGTAGCATTCCCAAACTTCCTCAGATGGACCACCAATGCACAATCTTTCAGTGCACTTAAAACTTCGCGAGTACATGATGCGGTCCCCACACAAGCACTTACCTACTTCAATCTTGAACGGCCTTCGAAGCCTCTCTTTTCGTTCTTTTTCTGCATCCATATCTGCAGCAAAGCTGTCAAGAAAGCGTCGTGTTTCTTCTGGACCCATCGTAGATGTAGGTGTAGTTCCATCCGGAAAGATCTCGAATTTTTTACTCATCATATTCACCCCTTGTCTTGTGTAAGATGTATCACTGAACACAGCGTTCCATCGTCAATGTATCATATAGAAATCCTCTCTGCCACTGACATTATTATGCACAATTAATACTAAACCCTATCATTAGAATTACGTTAAAAAACTGGTGTGATTCCTACGGAATCACACCAGTTTTTTAATAGCTTTCATTTAGATTCATCTCTACAAATTCACCATTAACTGATGAACTTGATAAAGATGGCGAGCGGTGTGTTGCTCGCCAGAACTGCTTATCATGTATCCTCATGACCCTCCTCAATTGGTAATGGAACATTAAGAATCGGGAGCTTAGCCCCGGCTGCTTTCCGTCGCGCGAGATACTCCTCGCTAGGAGCTCCGGCAGGAAGCTCGGCAACTGGCAAATGAATGACCGTGCCCCCAGCTACTTCAATGTGCATCTTTTCCATTTGTTTCTCCTTGGTATGTGGAATCTACCAACAATTTAGTAAACTGGCAGATTTCACACACCAAGGTGTTGTAAAGAACTTTTCTGTTTCGCTCTTTTGAGCTCATCAGCACGAGTACACACTCGTGAACAGCAAGGAGTTTTTCGAGATCCTCAGCTCGGCCGTACCTGCAAATAGGTTGTGGACTTGGTGAAAATGGCGAGCGGTGTGTTGCTCGCCATTATGCATGGACACAATATGCTTTCCTTTTCTGTGTCCTTCTCGGCGTTTTGTTCAAGCACCGATAGTCCCTGTGTCCGCTAGCAGGACACGCATCCTGAAGGGGGCTCCTTCAAGATCATCTGTTGCCTCAAAAAATCTGAGGTTTGTCAGATATACATGCGCCTTACGCATGTAATGGTCTTGGACAGACCCACACAATCTTGTTAGACCCTATCGCGTTTGCGACCCTTATGACATTTGCCTGACCTGTCATGTAGGTTCTCAGATATCCTGAGAATTGGGCTCTTACGGTCATTTTTTAAAGAACATCTCTACAAATTCACCATTAACTGATGAACTTGATAAAGATGGCGAGGAGGTGTGAACATTCAACTCGCCAAGACACTTTCACGTAAGGTCAAACGGGTAGTCTAAGCTAATCTACCAGAAGCTCTTGATGGGGATTTAGTCTGTTATCCCTCCATCTGCCCGCTCTCGAGCACCCATTTATTTTTAGCGCGCTGTCAGACTGGGCTCAGCGCGGCGACCGACTACTCCAAAACGACCTCGATGTGTTTTACACGGCGGGAGGTTGACCACCCACCAGAAAACGCATTTCGAGCGTTATATGTCTCGAAGATGGTCACTTCATCTCCGCCCAGTACCAGGGTGCCACCAACTCGCTCAACCGTCTTCCAGAAGAATTCGGTTGACGCCGCGCTCCAGGATCCGCCGCCACCTCCGGACGCTCCCAACTCCGCGCACCACACCTGACCGCTCGGGTCGGTGAGACTGACCTCACAGCTCTTCAGGTGGCGCCCGAAGGCGGAGCCGTCGGAGTCGATTCTGTTTGGGACATAGGTCATTTTGACCTCTCCCGCAAATCCATCAACCTCAATGCTGAAGCTTTCGACATTTTCGTACTTGCTCATGCTTGTCTCCAACCCCAGTACCCCGAGGCGCGGGTGCGGAATTATTCCGCGTGTCAAAGAACTAACTGCGAATAGTATAGGGTAAAATTAGTTGACAGTACAATTTATCTGTGGTTTTAGGCTCAGTGTGTGAAAAACCTCCAGCTACCCCTCAAGTAGGACAGATTGCTCATAATAATACTCACTCGAAATCCTAAAATCAATACACTCTTTCGGTCGGTCATTCAAGAAGGTATGAATCTCATTCAATTCTTCTTGAGTAACAGACGCAATGTCTCTCCGCTTTGGAACAAAGCATCTAATCCAACGATTAGTATTCTCTACCAGTCCCTTCTCCCAAGAATGATAAGGGTGGCAGAAATAGATTGGAGCCTGTATGATTTGTTCTAGTTCCGTCCAGTGACGGAATGCAATGTCGTTGTCGGTGGTGATACTCTTGACTATAATATTGCTAAACATTTTAGAGAACGCTGCACTGATTGTGTGGCGTTTTCTATTGGGTAACTGACGTACCAAGCTGTATTTAGTTAAACGGTCAGTAGCCACTAGAAGTACGTATGGACTGTACTTAGAGACAATGAAGTCTAGTTCATAGTGACCTAGCTCATGGCTACCAAGAGGACGAATATCTATATATTTACGGCCATCATCAGCTGGTTTATGTGTGGTCCGTTTCGGACCACTTTTCTTTTTGTTCCAACGCCAGAATAGTCGATATTCCAGACCACGACTTTCTATGAACTTGTATATAGCTTTGGCGGAACAGGTAACACCGAGCTCTCGTTTGAGATGTCCACTGATTTGTTTAGGGGTCCACTTCTGCTCTAGTTTGTCTTCTACGAAGCTTACTAGGAAACTATCCATTGCCACCTTGAGACACTGACGTTTAGCGCGCCAACGACGCTGGTTCACTTTTAGTTGGGCTTGCTTGGCGTCATAGACTCCATTAACCCTATTCTTCTTTAGTTCCTGACTGATGGTGTTGGGACTACGTTTGAGGAAGATGGCTATTTCTCTGATCAAACTCCCTGCGTTCAATAACTTTTCAATTACGAAACGCTCCTCAAATTGTATGTGTCTGTATGTTTTCATAGACAGCTAATTTACTTTATAGCTGTCCTACTTCAAAGGTGTCTGGGGGAAAAATATGTTTTAAGCCGTGGATTTATCTGTAACTATGTAGGTAAAACTTTACAATAATGCAAATATTGGTACTATGTGGGTATGAAATTAGACGCTGAACAGATAAAATTACTGGGATTATCCACCAAAGAGATTAAGGTGTTGGATGCTTTGCGGGCTGGAAACAATACCCCACTGTTGATTAACAAGGCTATTAAAGTATCCCGCCCCGCTATTTATGAGATTCTGGTTAAGCTGCACAAAAGAGGGTTGGTAAAAACCAATATTGTTAATGGTAAAAAATATTGGTCGCAGGCTAAGGAAAAAGATATTGAACAAAATCTATACAATACGAAGAAACAACTATTCAATATAGATGAAAGAGTTGAGGAGGTGCACGGACTATCTGATTCAACCGTTATGATTCACCGCGGTGGTGAGGCCATCCGCCAGCTTCTTTACGGAATCATCAAAGACCATAAGGAACAACGGTTACTGGCGATTCAGGGAGACGTGGTCGTGATTGGTTGGGAAAAAGTTTTTGGTACCGAGCAAACGAATGAAATTAATAGATTCATCAAAAAGAACGCGATTATTGTGGAGACCATTATGCCCTTTGGCTGGTTTGAGAGGCAGACTGAATTGCTGGGTAAAAAGTGGGCGGAAGAATTTGAAGGTCGGTCGGCTATTTCGCATGAAATTGCAGGTGACTACTTTCAACACGCTGGGCAGATTTGGATGTTTAAGAACTCAGTTTATTTAATCGCGATGAACGAGGAAATCATTATTGAAATCCGCCATTCAGAAATCCAGAAATTGATAAAATCGATGTTTGAATTCATCAAAGACAACTCAAGAAAATTTGACGTGAACGCTAGATTGCGAGAACTACTAGCTAAAACGTATAACTCCTAACACACCTCAAAGACGCCGACGAACACCGCGTCCGCCTGTATGTCGCATCAGTCTTACTGAATGAAGAAGTGCTGAAGATGCTGGAATCGAAGTAGAAGTAAACTAAAGAGTGAATTGTTAAACCGGTACGAGACAATGTCTCGCACCGGTTTTAAATATTTGACTAATATCCCCTACCAAAGTACATTATCACCAGTTCAATCAACGAGGAGAAGCACGTGACCAGCAGATATTTCAATATTGTCGTTGCCCTTACACCAGACAATCAAGTTGTTACTCTGAGGCGATATGAAGGTAAGGCTCTCAAAAGGGTACTTCTTGGACTTCCTATCTGCTCATGTCGTTTTGGAGAAACCCGAAGGAGAGCTGTACGACGCATGATGCATAAAGAAACTGGCCAGACATTAAAGCTTTATCGCTTTCTCCTCATCGAAGACCGCATTCTCTATTCATCGAGGAAAGCTGTCGATGTGTACACCATTTGGCTTGTCAATAATTTCAGCATGTTTGATGACGACAAAAAACTACACCCTTTTGTAGAACTCCATAGTATTGAAGATGCGCTGAATCAAATCCAGCTTGGATTTCATCGGCTTGCACTACAAGAGGTAAAAATGCACCTAAAGATTTAGCCCCATCCAACAAAGTCATTCGACCTTGTTGGATGACTTTGTTTATCCTGACAAAAAAACATAATCTCTAATACCTCGAATTATATATTTTGCTTTTATAGAGATAATTGAGTACGATTAGAGTCTGCACCGAGCTTATTGTCGCAGAATCATTAATTTTGAAAACTTATGCAAACTGAAAAACAAACAGAACTACCAAGTGCTAACCTAGTCCCAATGGTGATTGAAAAAACCGCGGGTGGCGAACGCGCTTTCGATATCTTTTCCCGCCTGTTAAAAGAACGGATAATTTTTATTACTGGACAGATTGAAGACCATATGTCCAACCTGATTGTGGCGCAATTACTCTTCCTAGAATCTGACGATCCCAAGAAGGATATTTTCTTATACATTAATTCACCGGGCGGTAGTGTGACCGCTGGCTTGTCGATTATTGACACCATGCACCACATCAAGCCTCACGTGGCGACGGTGTGTGTTGGGATGGCTGCTTCAATGGGTTCTTTGATTCTATCGCAAGGAGAGAAAGGTAAGCGTTTTATTCTACCCAACGCCGAGGTAATGATTCACCAACCCAGTGGTGGCGCCTACGGCCAAGCTTCTGATATTGATATCACCGCTAAGCACATCATAAAGACCCGAGAACGACTCAACAAAATGCTCGCCAAGGCTACTGGGCAAAAGCTAGCCAAAGTTGAGCAAGATGTCGACCGCGACCTCTTCATGGATGCCGATGAAGCTAAAGCCTACGGAATTGTTGACGCGATTTATAAATAGAATCGAAGCAACCGAGATCAAAAACAGGGTGGGATTTTCTTAAGAAAATCCCACCCTGTTTTACTAAACTCACCCCAAAATCCACGCTCCACGCTTGACTTTTCATGATTTCATGCTATTATTGAAGACGAGTTCCGAATTCTCGGGCTCAAAACCGAAAAGGAGTTCTTCATGTCTCATGTTACCGAAATAGACATTCATGTTGTTGATTCACAAGCAATACTTGGAGAAGAGATTGACATCGATGTACTTTTCTACACGGAAAGAGGTAGTGAGTTATCCTATTCTTTTGAGGAACAAGAAACTTGGTTTATTTGTGTCCTCGGTGTTTGGTGGAGATTCACTCAACTCCTATCATACGTACAACGTGAATATGATGAGGAGGAGTGGTACCCTGAATTAAAATTTGACAACTTCGAACGAGTAGTTGAGCCGACCAATGTTGTTTTCGAACGCAAAAGCATTCATTCTTGGCCTGGTAATAAATTTACAGCTACCAACCGTGAAGAAGTGATGACACTTATTTTTGATTGCTAACGTCTAGCAAGTGAGTGTCAGAGTTTGTTTCTGAAGTAATGTTATAAATGTTTTATATCAAAAACTTGTAAGAAATAGAAAAAGTATCACAAAAAACAGAATAATAAGATAGCAATTTAATTTGCTACGATAAGTCCTAAGTAGCCAATTTCGGCAGCTAGGGCTTTTATATAGTCTTTCAGTCCCCTCACAATTTTTTCTACTTGGTTTTCATATCACTTGCCATTTCCATCCATTTGCTACATATTATTAAACATACTCAGTGTATCTGGGAGTTCTTCAATCAATCCGCATTCAACAAACAGGAGTGAAACAATGACAAATACTCAATCGGTCTCAGAACTTTGGGGAGTGTTCGAACATGCGGTTACAGAAGCTAGAGCTGGTCTCACAAATAACAAACCTGTTGCCACAGCCTTATCGAACCTCTTTGCAACCTTCGGCAACAAGCAGGATTTTGCTCACCAAACGTCAATTTCAATCGCGACAATTGACCGGTGGCTAGGAGCCTACACGCTACCAACGAAGGGTAACGTGATAAATCTTAAGAACTATTTCTTTGTGGACTCCATAACCGACGAGCCTGGTGTCACGTGTAAAGAATTGGTTTCTCTAGCTTTTCTTCCTTTGGTCGAGGTAATTGCCGAATGTTACCAAACAAGCAGAAACCCGCTACCGACAGACAATCTGGCCGAACTGATTGTTCTCATAAGAAAAAGCAAGGGTAAGATCACAAAAGAAATGATAAAAGCCTTTCTCGGCTTGCAGTAACAGTAGTCTGAACCAGAACAGCTGGTCGGTGATTCTCGTATCACCGACCAGTTTTACAAATCCCTCATTGTCTAGTACAGTTGATTTTGTACTGTTACGAATATTATTTAAGAAATACACAATATGCCACCACAAACATTTATGGTCGCTCTGGCAGTTGCTTTATTTCTCGGTATTGGAGCTGGTTATTATGTGCGCTACCTGCACGCTCACTCAAAGAAAAACTCGATTGAATTAGACCTGAAAGAGAAAGAAATTGACGCCGAGAAAAAGGCGTTAGCTATCATTGAGGAAGCTGAAAACAAAGCCGAACGTATCGAGGCCGAAGCAAAAGCCGAACGAAAGCACTTGGAGGAAAAACTGGAACAAAAGGAAACCCGACTATCAAAAAGAGAGGAAATTCTAGACGACCGACAAATCGACATTGATTCCCAAAAAGAATCATTGCAAGACAAAGTTGAACAGATTAAATCTATCAAAGCTCAACTCGATACCCGAGTTGATGAAGCCGACAAAAAGCTGGAGGCTGTAGCGGGATTAACCAAGGACGAAGCGGTTGAAAAGCTGATGAAAGTAGTTGAAATAGAACGAGAGGGCGACCTGCGCGCTCGTTTGGAAAAACTAGACCGCTTGGGTGAAGAACAGTACGAGCAAAAAGCTCAAAATATCTTAATGGCAGCTATTCATCGCGCTGGTAACACAGTGTCACCCAACCTGATGACAGCTCATGTAGAAATTCCAAGTGATGACCTAAAGGGTAAGGTGATTGGAAAAGAAGGTAGAAACGTGCGCGCCTTCGAGCGAGCCACTGGGGTCGATGTCCTAATCGATGAATCACCCGGCTACATTGTCTTGTCTTCGTTTGACCCAATCCGCCGCGAGATTGCTCGCGTAGCTCTCGAAACTCTTCTTAAGGACGGGCGAATTCAACCAGCCAAGATTGAGGAGGAAGTAGAGAAGGCTCGCTCTGAAGTAGCCAAAACAGTGCGAGCCATGGGCGAAAAGGCGGCTTACGAAGCCAATGTGCCAAATCTTCACCCTGACCTACTTACCATCCTTGGCCGTCTTCATTTCCGGACTAGCTATGGCCAAAACGTTCTCTGGCACTCAGTGGAAATGGCACATATCGCTGGAGTAATCGCAGAAGAAGTGGGGGCTGATGTCGGTATTGCCCGCGCTGGAGCTTTGCTCCACGATATCGGAAAGACGGTCAGTCATGAGGTAGCCGGTACCCACGTTGAAATCGGTATCCGGATTCTGGAGAAATATGGTGTCGACCAGAAAGTCATCCTGGCCATGCGCGCTCACCACGAGGAATATCCGTACGAGACACCTGAATCAATCATCGTCCAAGTAGCCGACTCAATCTCAGGCGGACGACCAGGCGCTAGACGTGATTCCCTAGAGAACTATGTCAAAAGATTGTCTGACCTAGAAAATATTGCCACAAACCTAGCTGGAGTAGACAAAGCCTTTGCGATTGCAGCCGGTCGAGAAATCAGAGTACTGGTAAACCCAACCACTCTCAATGATTTTGAAACCAACGCCCTAGCCCGCACGATAGCTACCACTATCGAAGCCCAGTTGCGTTACCCCGGAGAAATTAAAGTTCATGTTATTCGTGAAACTAGAGTGATTAGTTACGCTCGGTAAGTGGAAATTAAAAAAGGTCGGCCCTGTAGGGCCGACCTTTTTTAATTTCCACTTACCCCTTCACCGCCACCACAAAAGTCGTGTAATTAAATTTCAAATCCTGAATCGACTCATCCAAAATATCTAGTCCATACAACTCTGCACATTGCCTTGGTGCAATCACTGCGGTTGTCTCCGGCAAAATTCCACTCGCCAAATCTTCCGCCGCCTTAGCTGTATCAGCATAAGGATTGATATCAGCTGCTGGCCAAACTCGCTTCAAATACATACGACACTGCTTCAAAGCTTGGTCATGTGAGGATATCGATTGAATACGGGAAGCAGTTACTCCATGCTTCACTAACAACATATGGTGAATATCTAACTCAAACATACGTTCGATTTCGAACGTATATTTCGCCATCGCATAGACCGCCTCAAGCACAATTCCACCATTGCTATTCTCAATTGGAAAAATTCCTCGGTCAATTTCACCCTTATTTAAAGCGCTTAAAACGTTCTCAGCGCTAACCAAAGGAATAATTTCACCGCTAGACAAATACGTCTCGCCGGCTTGCTCCGAGAAACTTCCTTTAGCTCCCATGACTCCAATTTTCATAATTTTTTAATTATATCGTTTAACAAAAAATTTGGTCAAAAACATTACACAACACAAATAAGACTTGTGTAGTCGTTGCAGCATAAATACGTTGATATATAATGTTTTCAAGCCACCAAAAAGGCACGGTGCTGAAATAACTATCAGCCCACATTTAAACGCTCTTAGAAAATAATTTCTGAACTATGAATAAAGCAGACATCATCAGCAAAGTGCACGAAGTACTCGACACAACAAAGGCTGATGCAGAACGTGCAGTTGACGCTGTATTTGACAGCATCGAAGCAGCTATGAAGGACGGCACACAAGTATCAGTTGCAGGATTTGGTATTTTCGAAGCCAAGATGCGAGCAGCTCGTGAAGCTCGAAACCCACGAACTGGTGAGACTGTATCAGTACCCGCTATGCGAGTACCAAAGTTCCGAGCAGCGAAGGCCCTGAAGGATTCAGTAAAGTAATTTACTCTCAAACAAATGCCGTGTGGGACCAAAGTCTCACACGGCATTTGTTATACCTACCACCTTCTCTAATCTGTGTGCTATAATATTTAAGTAGCGGAGGTAACGCTATGTGGATAAAGAAGGGCGTTGTTCGCTATTTCCCATCACAAAAAACAAAAGTCTCCTCAGCCGGAGACTTTTGTTTTTCCTCCACAGATTGAATTATCAGCCTAATATGCTAGAATCGTTTAACTTTGAGCCAACCCTTGGTTCAGAGTGGAGCATACAGACACACGCGGGTGTATCTAAGGATACACCCTCTCGTTCGCCTGAAATGTTTGGGTATACAGGCAAAGCCTGTATCGAGAAGTAATTATTAATGAAACATATACAAGCATCTGTTTCATTAATAATTACTTCTCGAAAGCTACGCACCCAAACGCCCCAAGTACTCATTTCGCGGGTGTAGTTTAGTGGTAAAACGACTGCCTTCCAAGCAGTAGTCGGGGGTTCGATTCCTCTCACCCGCACAGATACAATGAACCACTATTTAGGGGGTTTTATTGTTGGCAGATTGACTGAAGTAGTTACCATCCTATAACTTTGCTAAAATTAATAAATATGGGAAAAATACCAAGGATTGGAGTAGGAGTTATCATTAAACGAGAGGGGAAAGTTTTACTGGGTAAACGAAAAAACGCCCACGGAACAGGAAGCTGGTCTCCTCCAGGAGGTCATTTAGAATTTATGGAGACCATAGAAGCTTGTGCGATTAGAGAAACTCTAGAAGAGGTAGGTGTAAATCTTAAAAATATTCAAACACCAGTTTTTACAGAAGATTTCTTCAGAGAAGAAGACAAGCACTACATAACTATGTTAGTGACTGCAGACTGGAGCTCTGTTGAACCTCAGCTTCTTGAACCTGAGAAATGTGAGCGGTGGGATTGGTTTTCTTGGGACAAATTACCTTCTCCGCTGTTTCTTCCTATGCAGAATCATATTGATCAGGGCTACAACCCTTTTCAAAAATAATTCTAAAGTCGTTGAATACACCGCACAGCCAACATGAAAAGTTGTCCCAATGGGACTACTTTTGATTGAGATAAAAAATAATAACTAGAAACCATACACCCTCCAGTTCCACCTAAAACCTACACTTCTCTTTGTTTCAACATAGCCATAGCACCATACAATCCTCCGTCATCTCCGAGCTCTGCATCAACAATTTTTGGGCAGGGCATGAAGTCTTTCATGATACCCTCTGTATAAGTACGGATATCCTCTAGCCGGATACGCGGATCACCTACTATCATTGATCCCCCGAGCACAATTACATCCGGTGACCAATAGACAATTGTATTTCGTAAACCTGCAGCCAGACGCATAGCTAATTCCACCCACACAACATCATCTTGCGGAACCTCATAAGGCTTTACCCCTTTCATACGCTCCAGAGCCGCACCAGACACTAAATTTTCTAAAGTAGGTAATGTATTAGTTTCTAGAAAACTTCGGTCAAAATCAAGAATTTGGTGTCCGGGTTCAAAGCCAACTCTAGCCAGATCAAGATTGCCATCAATGAATCTAGCTCCGCCTACCCCTGTACTAACAGTATGATACGCCACAATTTGGTATCCTCGGCCTCCTCCGTAATGAACTTCGCCCAGACCAACGATAGCAGTGTCATTTTCTAAATAGGCAGAGGTTCCGAACGGTGCAGCAATATCTGACGTGATGTTGTGATCAACCCAATCATGCAGTATGACTTCACTCACAATCCCTGTCTTGTTTTGATTAAGTGGCCCTCTAATACCGCCTGCGATACCTTCGATTTCTTCTCCCTTGGATAACTCTTTAATCGCTTCGTGCATTGCCTGAATACCATCACTGTACCCCAGCGGGGTCTTGAATTTAATCGGTTCCCCGAAAGTCTCTAAATCCTTACCGGCCGCAACCCTTGTATTAGTACCGCCAATATCAAAAATAATATACATATCATTTATTATAACTTGTTCCAATTCAATAACAGTATTTATTACCAAACAAAAAAGCAGGGATATGTTTCACCCCTGCTAATGCTGTGTGTCTAACTACTAGACACTTCTGTTGCCAAGCCGTGCATGATTTCCGGCTCCGAAGCTGATTCAGGCTAACCTTAAACTAACTGGTCGGGCGCGGAGGTTTGGTTTTTTTGGAGCCCGCGATGGCCGCTGTCAGCATGACCCTTCTCCTGCCAGTGTGCCCTTGACTGGCTACGGGTCTTGAAACTTTCGTCCTTCAAGATTAGACGTTGTTACAGCAACGATCTACCCTTGATTCAGAATTATTATTGAATTGAAAATTTATAAAATTTTAAACTGAATTTTATTCGACCAGAAGCTTGCGTGAAACTAGCCTTATACCCCTTCACTCAAAAAGCGTCCTCACCAACGAGTGCTCCATTCTCGCGAATGAATTCGCAGTATCAAGCACTCGATCTTTGGTGACTGGTTTTCCACCAGACAACACATCCATGAAAGGATAAAATTCACCATCCCATTGCAAATTCAATTCCCTTATTGTTGACAGACTATACGGCCTGTATTTTACAAGCACACTGTTTACAACTGCTGTATAACCATCGTCTTCAATCTGCCACTCGAATTCCTTGAGTAATGGTAAGAGCACTTGCATATGCTTCGGATCCAACAGATTAATCAGCTTTGGAACTCCAGCTAAAAGAAACTCGAAAGCTTTAATCAACTCCTTGGACGAGAACACGGGCATCCTGCCGATATTTCCACCAATCCCCAAGACAGGAGTGCACGACAATGGTACATCGTATTGGTACAGCTCTGCCTCAAATTCACTCCACCGATCGATGTTGATAGGTGAGACACAACTCGAGACGATCGGGTCCAGTCCAGCCTCTTTCAAGACATGAATTGCTCGCCAAGCGTCGCGAGAGGAACCGACTTTCCCCCGCTGACGGTCATGGTCGGCTGCAACTCCATCAATGGAAACATTAACTTCATCATATATATCTAATAGATCACGATATCTAGGATCAAGAATAGTGTAGCCATTGTCAATTATCCCAATCTTTTTGCCAGTGAGATTGTAGAAGTCTCGGATGAGTTTTGCACCTTGAGGAGACAAAATTCTTCCTGCGAACAGCAGGTCGGAACCCCACCTCGCGATAGCATTCAATTGTTTTGACCAATCCCTCTCTGGAGACTTAGTTAATCCATGTTCCCAGTAGCAATGCAGGCATTCTAGGTTACAAGCACTCTCTATAGAAACTATTACCAGCGCCGGATCGCTGACCTCAGAAAAGTACCCCTTCTCCAACAAGTCTGTCGTGTACGTCATATCACTCTCCTTCAGATTGATTGGTTAACTTACCCGTATACAGCTTATTCCTATATGAACTAAAGTATAAATTTATTGCATTATATTTACTTATCTCATTTCTGGACATATTATTAAAGGTTATATTGATACTAATTATGTCGGATTTTCTGGACAGAACTGACTACAATTGCTACCATTCACTGATGAAGCTGTCCAAAACTAATATCAAACTACTTGGTTTATCGCGTTCAGAAATCAAAGTGCTTGATTCCTTACGCAACAAATACAATACTCCCCTATTAATCACCAGACACACAAAGATTTCCCGCACCACAGTCTACGAAACACTACAAAGATTACACAAACGAGGCTTAATCAACACTTATATTCGAAGCGGTAAAAAATATTGGACACAAACCACTGATAGAAATATTGAGCAGGAGTTGTACTTAACCAAGACAGAGCTCTTAGCTATACCAGAGGGTACTGAAGAAATTAAAGGCGTATCAGACTCGACCGTACTTGTTCATCGCGGCAACATTGCTGTTAAAACGCTCTTAGGCAACCTCACCAAAGAGCACAAGCAAGAACGCCTTTTTGCACTTCAAGGAGACAGTGCGGCGGAGGGCTGGAGAAACATGTTTGATAACGAAAGTTTTGATCGATGGAATCTCTCAATCAAAGACAACAAGATAATTACTGAAATGATATTTCCAGTCGGTCTTTTCGAAAGGATGTACCCATCACACGGCGCGGAATGGGCTAAAAACTTCGAAGGACGCATGGCCATATCAAACGAAATCCATGAGGATTATTTCAAGCATGGCGGTCAAATATTTATTTTTAAAAGCTCCTTATATCTGATAGCTGTGAACGAGGAAATCGTAATTGAAATCCGTAACTCCGAAATGCAAAAACTCATTCTGTCTATGTTCAAGTTCATCCAAGACAATTCAAAGAAGTTTGATGTAAACGCAAGATTGCGAACACTTATCACACAAACAGAATAGTTATTTAAAAGTATAATTAAATATCATACTCGCTAAATATTGTATTTTATCTCTGCCCAACTCCCTGTTATACTCAAAAAATGAAAAAATCTTCAAGAATTAAGGTTTGGCTAACTTGTCCGGAGCCAGAATCTGAAAATCTCAGAATGCAGATCGGGGACGCCGATATTAGCAATATCGGCAATTACTCTCACTGCACCTTTGTCACTAAAGGAAAAGGGTATTTCAAACCGAACAGCCAAGCGAACCCAACCATTGGTGAAAGCGGGCAGCTGGAAGAAGTCGACGAAGTAGCTATTCAATTCATTTGTGAAGAAAACAAGATTCCAAAGCTCATAGAAATAGTTAAAATTCATCACC
Source organism: Candidatus Nomurabacteria bacterium (assembly GCA_020632095.1). Lineage (GTDB taxonomy): Bacteria > Patescibacteriota > Minisyncoccia > Phycocordibacterales > UBA918 > OLB19. The sequence continues at coordinate 841,331 of JACKGF010000001.1, read as the reverse complement.
CATATGAAGAAGTAGCTATAGATTTTGTTCAACTCTTAGAGATGGAATAAAAAGTGTTTTATTTTTTGAATTTTAAAGTAACCTCTATTTTTAATAGTTCATACCTTTCACCTCATAGAACAAAACCCCTTACGGGGTTTTGGTTTAAGCAGCAATACAAGCAAGTTAACTACTGAACATAGGAAATAGTTATGTTATTTTTATCAACATATTTCGCATTCCGTCCTGACTTAGAAACTATCTGTTGAAGAACCTCATCTAAGAGGTTCGCCTCACTCAAGTAAACACCCTGAATTGTAATTATATCTGCCAAACCAAACATAACTTTTGCTTCAAATGTTTTATTATTTTTATTAACCTTTACCTCTCCACTTTCAATGTAATATGGCGGCTTAGATTCTGGACTGACTACAACATTCTTATTTTCAACTGAAGGACCGCCTGGTACTGATTTTACTTCAACTTTTTCTGTAGCCGGAACATCTGCATTATCTGATATTTCTACCTTATCAAATTCCTGAGCATTTTGAGACTGATCTATCTCTTTAACCTCCTTATAAATAACCTTCTCTTCCACCACAATCTTATCTGGAGCATACACATAACCAATCCACCCTCCGAGAAAAGGCAGGATAACAAACAACACCATAGCTAGGTATTTTGATAAAGGGGTTACTTCATTTATACTATAATGTAATTCTGGCTCAAAATTTATTTTTTCTGGTTCCATATAACTTTAAGTATAACTTATTTAATAAATTATTTTAACCTAAAAAGCTATACTTTTTAGGCTCAGCTTTTTACTTTTTTTGTAATCACCAATTACTGACATTCCTAGTGTTGGGGTAGGTGTTTTTGTTACAACAAGATAATAAACATTACATCACTGCAATCATGGCAGCCGATTGGGAGTCTGACGAACCCAAATTACTCAAACCAGAAAAAGGTGAGGTTGGGAATGATTCCTGGGACAAGTCTACCCTCCCCGCTTTTCTATTCTTAAAAAACTACATTAGGCAAGGTTTAAGCCTCTTCAAAATTTAACATTCAACTTGAATAAGTGGCATGTAAGGTACATTGTTATATTTTCACACCTTAAACCACAACTCTTACTATTTTTTTGCTGTGGACCAGAGCGAATCAAACTGCACTTCCATCAACTTTGCGTACTCGGCGCTTTGTACTAAAAAGCCGAAGGCTTCATTGGTGGAACTGATGAATATGGTTTTGTCACCGTAGATTAAATAACTCATTTTAGTTTTTTGGGTTGGTAGCGCATAGCGCTTGGTGACAAAATCATCTTGTCCGGTAAAGATATTGGAAATCTTCTTATCGGCATGCGGCCAGATTGAATGAATGTGAATCTGGCGTTTAATCCGCCTTTCATTAAACCAACTTAAAAAATCTTCACCGAGAATTTCAACCATTTCACGGTACGGCCAGAAAGCTTTCACGATAATATCGTCAAACCACAACATGTCTTTCATTAATTGCTGCACTCCTTCCGTCCCTTCAAAAAACTGAATCTTGGGTTGGACTGATTGAGCCTGCGCTAGTAAAGCCGGTAAATCTTCTTCGAGAGCATTTCGACTGGCTTCTAGTAATTCAATTTTGTCACGCAGTAAACCATCGAGCCGACTCACCTCCGTAGCCGAAAATAATGTCTTACCTTCAACATCACGCTCAACCACCAACCCTCGATTACGCAAGTCTTTTAATTGATCATAAACTGATGGTCGAGTGAGACCGGTACGCTTGGCCAGTAGGCGGGCACTGGTATCACCTTCTAGTAAAAGCGAGGTGTAGACGGTTCGCGCCGACTGAATTAAACCGAGATTAACTAGTGCAGTTTCAAGCATTTTCATTATCATATTTTAGATTAGTTGTCGAAAATCGTCAACAGTTTTACTATATTTTGAATTACCGCTATTGTTCCCAGCAGTAAGTTCTTCACAACCGAAACATTCTTCTTAAAGAAGCCCCGCGTATGAGCCTTTGGTCCATACGCTACCCGCGCAACTGTGCGCAACACTACTGCCCTCAGGAGGTGCAAAATGTATTCCAATCTAGCTACTGTTTGTGACTATGCAGATGAAAATCGCGAGATCGCTAACACTGTCAAAACGGTTGCCGACGGCACTCATCCGCTGGCTCAAGTAATTCTTGATCGTTCGCAGAATATCGACCTTGATTTTGTCCGGTCGGTGGTGAATCGTTCGATTTTCTCTTGGGAAGGTCGTCATCCTACCCCGGCTCTCGATGAAGCTGAAAACTTCATCGGCACTGACTTGGACCTGCTTTCGTTTATGGTTCCTTTGGTCACGCGTGGTGCTGTCATTGAGCTCCCGACTTACAAAAGTCGTCGGCCGGTGGTCAAAAAAGCTAGTGAGCGTAAAGTTGGCCAAAGCCGCTTTGGTCAAATCACTGGACTGACCTCCAATCAAGACGTGTTTTCTTTTTCAGTTCGAATCCGTGACCAGTCGGTCATTGCAAAAAATCTCGAAACTGAACAAGAAACCGTTGGTGCTTGGCGGAACTACATGCTGGTTGACTGCGACGGTCGTTGGCACGACGGTTGGAACAGCATTGTTTGGGATCCTTCCCGAGCTGAAAATGCCTTCTTGGCACAAAACAAGCTCTGGACTAGCAACTCAGTTTCCTTCAAGTACTACGTGCACCCCAATCGCCGTCAAAGTGTATTTGGCGCTCCGTATCTTCTGCTGAAGATGCTTTCAAATCGCATTACCGACGAAGCAAAATTTTACCGTCGTGAAATGCAACGTTTGGAAGCCCTCGGCTTTACTCTCCCCCAAGGAGAAAAAGCGGAGTACGAAGCTCCAGTGTCCCTTGGCTCGACCGAAAAAATTGCGGTCGAAACTTTGGAAATGGTGCTGGATATGCCTCGGTATCGCTATTTCTACTCGTCGGTTTCCGATTCGGAAGCTGGTCTAGTGGAGGCTTACCATATGCATAAACTGTTTACGTACACTCTGAAGCCATTGGTGCAGTTTGTCATTCGAGCTGACGAGGCCGCTTATTTCCAGTTTGGTCATAAAACCAAATTCGTGGCTCACTGGATGGGTCAAAGTAGTTGGGAAAGTGGCTATCGCACTCCACGTGGCAGAACTGATTGGAATCGCATGGTTTTGTCTAACAAAACCACCTTGCGGTACCGCATCAAAACCGTCACGGAAGAAGTTTCTGCTGAATAGCAATTCTCCGTTTCTAAAACCCGCCGACTGGTCCCCACCAGCCGGCTTTTTTTATACTACTATCTGTTTTTTTGTTAATAGCCTAAGTTTTCTGCTATTTCTACCGCCAGTAACCTCGACTAACTTCAGTTACGTCGTAAATCTGATCAGTTTGTTTCAATCAAGCGTCAAACTTATTTATTATAACTTCGCCGATTATATCCTGTACAATATATCTATTTATGCTATAAAACTAGCTAGAGGCTGCAATAAATCTATTTTCAACTTCGGTGGAGGTATTAATGTATTTGATTAAAAATTCAGACAAGCCGACAAAATGTCTGCCAGTAATCTCCGGAGCAATAAGGCGCCCTACTGATAAAAATAGGGCCGCATTTAGTCTCTGGCAAACAGGCTTTCGGTTGGCGCATATTTCTCTTGAGACTCTTCGTCATGAAATGGTTAGTAAGAAAATCATTGCGACCCCAGGTTTACTTAGCCTTATTAAACAGGAAGACTTAAAGCCTGTAATTGGGCTAGAGCAACATAGTTTTACCAAAATTACGGTCTCAGACCTTGGGTTACCTGACGGGTCTACCCTAAAAATGATTTACACCAAAGCTTTAGCCGTCGGTTTAAATCTTTGTCCTTCCTGGGTAAGTTATGACCTGTGGATACAAAACCCTGGTTTACTTGCACTGGACGAAGCTTGTTTGGTAGCCATGACTCCTCTAATTGAACCAGCTGGCAGTCTCAAAGTACACCAACTGTGGAATGATTTCGGAATTAAAAAAATTGGTATTTATCACGCAAATCCAGATACAAAATACGGGAAGAATTGTGCATGGATATTTGTTCTTCCTTCAACAAAAAAATCGCTCCTTTGATCCCCCCTGCATCTTACCGATGCAGGATTTTTCTTATAATAATCTTAATTACCTACCCGTTTCAAAAAATCTGATGGTATACTTGGCAATATGCATTTTCTTACCGATTTTCTAGTCGCTATTCTGACTGCTTACTTAACTTTTACAAACTTTCTTGCCAACGAAATAATCGCTCTATTGCCATCTGAAGAAACTTCGATAGCAGTAGTTAAAAATGAGCCGGATGTAATAGAAAAAATCACCTCCCTACCAAGTCTTATCGGACAAGTGATTCCTGACATTTTCCTCCGTAGTGCTGAATATCAACAAGCCGCTCTTGGTAGCGCCAGCGACTTAAGTGGAGCCAACACCCGAGAACCCTTAGACGCCATAGTTAATATTTTCTGTACCTTTACCACTAGTAAGTACATTCGTACCACTACCGGCACTGGTTTCTTTATCGACCCAGACGGTGTCATTATGACCAACGCTCATGTCGCTCAATTTCTCCTTCTTGAAGCCACCGAGAAAGATGGACATACTGAATGTATCGTTAGAAGCGGCAACCCGGCTTCACCAAAATATCACGCTAAACTACTCTACCTACCGCCAGCTTGGATACAAAACAATGCAAAAGTTATTAATGATGCTGTCCCAATGGGTACTGGCGAACGTGATTATGCCCTGCTTTACGTTAGTTCCAGCATCGGAAACACTCCATTACCAGCCATTTTTCCAGCTCTTGATTTCGACACTTCACTTTTAGTCACCTCAATCAAAAACCATCCTGTCCTAGCTGCTGGCTACCCCGCTAGCGACTTAATCGCCCACGGTGCTAGTGCTGACCTAATTCCCAAGCGAGCCACCACTTCTATTTCCGAGTTATATACCTTTGGTTCTAATTACGCCGATGTCTTCTCTATTCGCGGCAGTTCGGTCGGGGCGGAAGGTTCTTCTGGCGGACCTGTCTTAAATGAAGCGGGCGCAGTCATTGGCATGATTTCTACACGCGGTGATGACTCCACAGATGGTAAAGGCAGCTTACGAGCCATCACTCTATCTCATATAGATAGAACTATCAAACAAGAAACTGGCTTCTCCCTAAAAGAAAACCTCAATGGTAACCTGCCCTACCGCGCCCAAATCTATGCCAACACCCTCACCCCTTTTCTGGTAGCCATCCTCCAACAGAGTCAAAATTAGTTAGCAAAAACAGCAGTGTCGTAACACTGCTGTTTTTACTAAGATAATTACTAACATTAGGAGATAACCTTGGTATATAGAGTCTGAGTCGGATATGCAAAATTGATACCTAAATCATTCAACTGCTTCAGTAAAGCAAAATTGAAAGCTTGTTGAATGTCCATATACTCATTGTAATCAGGAGTATCTACAATATATACCACTTCAAAAATCAATGCTGAATCGCCAAAACTTATAAAGTGGGCTCGGTCCAAAGCTGCGTTTTCTATAGACTCAAATATTTTAGTGACTACACTTGGAATTTCTCGTACTTTTTCCTGTGGGGTTTCGTAGGTAACACCGAATTTAATTACAATTCGACGATGTTCCATCTTCTTGAAATTCTGTACTCTAGTTGATGTTAATTCAGCATTAGACACCACCAATTCTTCTCCTTGCAAAGTTTTGATTCGAGTCGATTTAATACCAATTTTCTCCACTGTACCTAAGTCATTTCCAATCACAATAAAATCTCCAATTCGAAATGGCTTATCAAAGTAAATTGAGAAAGAAGCAAACAAATCACCAAGCACTCCCTGCAAAGCAAAGGCTACCGCTACCCCACCAATCCCCAAGCCAGCAATCAAAGAGGTGATTTCGATACCAAGATTTGATAAGACAAACAAAGTTCCGAGTGACCAAAGTACTATCCGCGCGATTAAAGTCACCATATGGGAAGCAGTGGCTGAATTAGGGTCAATTATTCCATCACCATCTTCATCTTTTTCCATATACTGAGTAGTGAAGTATTCAACAAATCGACTAGCAACTTCAATCGCTTGCCAAACAATGGCGAAGTAGAATATGCCTGCAAACACTTTATCTACCACGGTTGGAAAGGAGAAGAATTGCAGAGCCGCGTATAGAGCCACCAAACTGTATACCCAAGCACGAATATTTTGAATAGCGTCAACCACCACATCATCAAGAAGGCCCGAGGTTTTTTCAGCCAACATCCTAGCTCGTGTGAGAATTATCATACGCAAAATCCAAAAACCTAAGGTCAGAACAACAAAAACAATTACTGCTCCAACCACTCTCTGGAAATTAACCTCACCAAAATAAGGTAAGGAATAGGTCAAACTAGGCAGAAGACCAGTTATGGCATTGGCGGACATTTGGTCAAACATAAGGTAAATCTTATCTAATATGTTGTAACCTTAACAAATATTCACTAGAGACTCAATGTACACAGGTCATCACTTTTTACAGCAAAGAGTGGGTGTATGATGTTCGTTCCTCGGATGCATTTATGGCCGCAGGAAGACTGTTCTTTCGAGAATGAAGCAGAATTACGTAATTCACAGAATTTAGAGAAAGCCGTTCGGTTGGGACCGAGCGGCTTTTCTCTTGTCTGAATTTATACAGCAATCTGGTGCCCAAAAATCCCTACACCCCCTCCGCCATCTCCGCCACAACTTCGCTTACTACACTTTGTTCTTTCTTAAATTCAGCTTGTTGCGCTACAAACTTACTAAAATTCTGCATTATCTTATTCGAATCAGGATTATCTAAGAATATTTCCTCAGTAATTATTCCCTCAGGCAAATAACCGGGGGAATTTTTCATTCGTTCCACAGCATCCTTATAGTTTAATTCTGGATGAAACTGGGTGGAATAAATGTTATTTCTATACTGTAGAGCAGCTACCTTGCACCTATCTCCTCCCTCAAGTACTAGCACCGCCCCTTCTGGTACTCGGTCGAGGGTGTCTTTATGGGCATAATGTGCCGGAAAACTATCTGGTAAATCTGAGAACAAAAAATGATCATTTTGACTTACCATCAATTTAACCATATGAGAACAGGTTTTTCTTTGCGTAGCATCATACCGTACTTGGGCTCCAGCAAAGGCACCGAGAAGTTGGTGGCCATAACAAATACCCAAGGTGGGTATGTCATTATCAAAAATATATTGAAACAGTAGCCTGAGTTTATTCAAGATTGAATAAGTCATAATTCGAGATTCATCATCAGCTGGACGATTGCCATCGAAATCAAAGTCACCCGAACCGCCGAGAATCACTCCGTCATAACCAAGCATCATTTTTTCTGGGTTTCCCCAATCGTTACCATCGTCAAGGACATCAATAAATGTTATATCGGTATAAACACCCGCCTCACGCTCAATACTAGCTCGCTCAGTTGCAATCATTAGTTTGTTAATCCGGAATTGAATGGCTAAAATTTTCGGTCTCATACTTCTTAATACACTTTAATAATACTACGCATCAGTTCTCAAATCAGAAGTTAAGCACTTCCGATCTGGGAACTAAAACTGATGAAGGGTTGTAAACCGGTGGTGCTTCGCACCACCGGTTCGGTCACTTGAGAATAGACCCCCTCCACTCCTCCTCAGTTTGCGGCCTATCTGGAAAATACCCTTGATAAGCAGTTCCACGGAAACAATCCGCCAAAAACTCAAACGCTGGACGAGCTTCTCTTAGAGTGCTAACTGGACGACCTTTGTTCGCGCCGTAAAACCAAGTCAACAACACATTGACAGCGTCGACCAACATCTGGCCAAACTTTTGACAATGTTCAAGAGACATTGAAGGCATACCACGAAACTCAATATACGGCACGCCTGCTGGTGAGATTTTGAATCTCACATGCCACCACAAGGTACTGAGATCCAGCGGACAATCAACACTCATCATTTGACCAGCTGGCACCACTCCTCCGTCAGCACTCAAGATGCGAGGTATCCTACTAATGAACTCGGCCATAGCATCAAAATCAGCAGGCCAGCGGTTAGGATCAGGAAGACGTCCAGCACCAGCAAACTTTTGCCACACCGCCAAATGTCCATACCCTTGTCCAACCTCCCTATGGATTACTTGAGCGAAGTACGGAAACATATTATTGAAGATGTTAATCAGGAATACACCGGCAACACGTGGATCAAAGAAACCGCTCATACTTAACTGAAATGAGCAATTGTGAACCATAGCATCTATCAAGTGTGCAAAACTGGGAACAGCTTCCTCTGCTAACTTCTCCCTTAACTGATTGTAGCGTTCGGCATTACTCCAATAGTCTTCACTATCATTTACCAGATATGCCGGTCTCCTTGAAGTTAAAATCACATTTGTTTTACCAATCTGCCTCAACATCTCTCTCAAGATGCCGACAGACTCAACAACTGATTGACGTGGCTCAGTTACCCCCTCACACATATCGGGTGAAGCCTCACACTTTACAGCACCTCCAAAAACAGAGACTTTGGGTAGTTCCTTTTCTCTATACCTAAGCCAAATCTCTAATTCTGAACCAATGTGACTAACAAAATTTTCAATGCCTTTCATAACCTTCCCTCCATCAGTTTATATCTGGTTGATCCAGAATTGTATAGAACCTCGCAGGTCGTCCTTTTCAGGTCCTACTTTTTACGGCTGCTCTTGCGTCCAAGGACGACCTGCAATCCGCTGACGACACTGGAATCTCCTTGTTCCAATACCAGCAGCGAACAACTGGTTGGTCGGGTGGATAATTGAAGGCCTTCAATTATCCACCCGACCTCACCCCTTTCCCTTCTTCCCAAAAAATAATCAACCCGCTTTCTGGCGAAAGCGGGTTGATTATTTTTAGAGAATAATTTCATTCTATATACCAACCAACCCGCTAAAGAGAGCGCAAGCAAACATAAAAAAGAAAAACCAAGATTGACCAATCCTTTCTGTTTGTACAGTTGTTGTATATGCGTATGACATATGTTCCTAATATACTTTTTGATCCTTAAAAAGTCAACATTTCAATAATACTTGACCTGCTTATTCCCACTCCATGGAAGTACCTCTTTCTGTAGATACAGACTCAACTACTGGAGTTTCAATAGTTGAAGAAGCAGTCGTGGTTCCTCTTCCACCCACAGCCTCAGTTGAAGAAGCTGTTTCAGACTCAATACTCTGATTCAGATTATACTTATTTTGTTCAAGTAAAGTAATTGTATCGTTTGCTAAGACAAGAGCATCCTTAGCAATTGCCTCGAAGTTGGTAAACTCTGTTGACTCTCCCATCTTTACTGAAGACTCTGTTATTGAGTTGACCGCAAACTTCACCTTAGCCTTCACATCACCTTCCTTCATAGTAGCTAGCACTAGCTCAATTTTTTCTAATTTTGTATTCAATTCATTTGTCATCCGTTCAGTGACCGCCAACTCTTCTGCCTCAGTCATTACTACTGGTACTAAAGTTTCAATATCAACCGTGTTAGAAATATCTAACTCTGTTACAAAGACAATCAGTTTTTGTGTCCGTTGCAAAATTCCTACCAAATCTTTCCTAGCCTGAACACCATCTTCATCAGACTGTTCGATTACAGCTTGAATAGAACGCTCAATGTCTTCAATCCGCCTAGTCACATCAACCAGTTGAGTTGAGTCGGTAGTTTGTTTGATACTATCTAGAAGCTCGTATATACGAGTGGTATTTTGCTCCACCCGAGCCATCAACTTATCATAAGACGGTAGTGTAGTAGACGCGTTCTTAGCCTCAGATTCACTTCGAGATTTATCAATCACCCCAGCAATCAAACTAGATCCTCGTGAAGAAAACGCTTCCAAATCTCCCTCGACCACATCTACTCCTTCCCCATTTCGAAGAGAATTTGATTGCACTTCAAGAGTGGTGTCAAAAGCAATAGAAGCAATCGTCGCTGCATCAGCATCTTCAGTTCGTAAAGCCTCAATTTCCCGCTGTGCGTTCTCAGTGTGAGTCTTCACCGCTTCTGCCACTTCAGCTTCAATCTCATCAGTCAAACGTCCTTCGCTTTCTAGCAAATGAACCTCGGCAATCCGACGATTAAGCATCTTAGTTTCCCACTCAACTTTCTGATATGAGTCAAAAGTAAGGGTGCTACGCAACCCTTCATTAAAACCAACCTTAACTGCATACAAAGTATCCCCTGGTACAGCTTTTTCCGCTACAAAAGGGATCACAATCAACACTAGAGCTGCTGCTACCGCCGAAGATTTAAATATTATTGAAAAAGGTAGTGTTACCACTCGGAATGGCTCAGCAAAAATTGGTACCTTGGAAGCCAAAGTGTTTTTCTCTGGGACAGTCTTTAGCTCAGCCGGCAACGGGTGATATTCCATATATGAAACCAACCGCTCTCGCAGTTCATTTTTTTCAGCCGCCTGTAATTTTACAGTCATGGCCTTTTTATGTAGCTGTTCGCTAAATCGTTTCATGTTGTTGTTATTTTTTTTGTTTGGCTTTACGTTGCTCCTCGGCGTATTCGTCTTTAGCTTCAATTTTCTGCCTTAGTAGTTTTAGACCGCGATGGATTCTAACCGAGATGACATTTTCACTTTCTTCTATCAACTCACTGATCTCCCTTGGTCCAAGCTGGTCGACGAAACGAAGGAGAATAACTTCTCGGTATTGGTCTGGCAGTTCTTCAAGTAACTCGAAGGCTTTGCGGCCGTCGATAGTGGCCGCTAATACTTCCACCGTACTCTCCGACAATTCCTCAAATGAACCCTCATCGACTCCTTCAACTTCCAGCATGGCATCGAGCGATGCTTCCTTTCGTTTGCGATACTCATCAATAATTAAATTATTGAGTACTTTATATAAAAATGGACGAAAGTTATCTATCTCGTAGCCATCGCGAATATATGACCAAACTTTAGTGAACGTGTCGTGCACCAAGTCAACTGCCTTTTCTCGGTTACTAATACGCATATGCGCGTGCCGAAACAAAGCGTCATTATATTCCTCGAAAGCTTTCAAAAAACGAGCTTCGTGGTCACTTACATTGTTATTTGTCTGCTCCGCCATGTAGTGACCATTATATACGTAGACGGACGAACAAGCACATTCTTTCACGGAGTAACTTAGCTAGAGTCTTTGACATAATCATTATTAATCAAAAGCAACCCAAACCGGTCAGAAAATCTTCTAAAGAAGATTTTCTGACCGGTTTCACCACCTTATCCTACCCAATATCCTTAATCCTCTCTATCAATTCCGGTAATTCCGCCACTAAAAAGTGGTTTTTATCCTCGAAGCTAACAAATTCCGCCTCCGGCAATACTTCTTTATATTTCAAAGCATGTTCATATGGCACTACAAAGTCGTCTTTTGAGTGGAAAATGCTTATTTTACCGACCTTTTCAGCCAACTCCCCTACTCTAGTTACATCAAAAATAAAATCTCCACCATCTTCACCCCCAAAATCATCCGCCTTAAACGGTGCAGCTATTAAAAACAAGGCTTTAACACTAAAAGGTAAGGTTTCTTCGAGTAAATACTTAGTTAGAAACATTCCCCCTTGTGACCAGCCAACCAAAATTATGTCGTCGTGCAAATATTCAAAGTGCCGCTCAAACCAAATCCTCCACTCTTGATACTTAGAATTCTTACTGTTTGGCATCGTAGGCTTGAATACTTCATAAGAATCCCCAAGATCTTCGCGTAAAGTATTAGTCCAACGCACCACTGGCTTATCCCAAGGCAAATCATAGATGGTAGCTGTCCTTAAATCAGCCAATAAATCTTCATACCGGGTATAAGCATTCCCCCCATGAATATAAAATACTTGTTGTTTCATAAAATTTACTTGATAACTACAGAGAGAAAATGTTACCTGTAGTTTTGTTTTTTCACAGACTTACTTAATCAGTTTCACCGTTCCTTGTGTTGCATTCACCAGCACCAAATCACCATTTTTAAGCACTTCTGTAGCGTTGCCTGTACCAACAATGCAAGGTTTACCCAATTCTCGAGCCACGATTGCCGCGTGGCAAGTCACCCCTCCCCGATTAGTCACAATCGCCCCAGCCTTTTGCATCAGTGGTAAATAATCTGGCGAAGTCATATCGCACACCAGTACTGAACCTGGGATGAAATTAGTATCAGACGGATCTGAAACAACAATAACACTACCTTTATATTCACCTGAAGATGCAACGCTTCCACAAACAACAAAATCTTCTTTTCTACCAGTTAATTGAGTTGGTACTTCGGTAGATATCAGGCGATTGTAATCAATAAACCAAAATCCCTGATCAGTATCAACCGTCTCAAAATAGCCCTGCAAAAAGCCATCGACAAATCTACCTTGCAACATCTCCTCCACTTCTAATTGTTGTTCAGGTGTAAAAAAAAGATGTTTGATAATTTGTTCAAGGTGTTTTTCCGCCTTGTCACTCTCTGGGGTCAATTTCCAAACACGACTTGCAAAATCGTAAGAAAAAGCAATAGGTTTTTCTTGCTCGTAGTAACCTTGCGTGAGTTTTTCGTGCCTATCGGCAATAATTTCACCTCGTATCCCCTCATTATTTACAACAAAAATAGTTGCCCAGTATGATATGTCAGAATGTGGAATGAAATCTGCTCGATATTGAGAAACGTCGATTTCCTGTTGAGCTAGCCACCCTGTCACCACCTCACCCACAGTCTGACCCCGCATTCGTAATTTTGGCAAACTTACATTCTTAGGAATTAGACGTAAAGCACACTTATGGTCAATATGAGAGTCATAATAAACCTTAAAATCTTCAGTAGGATTAACCACGTCGACTAAATCAAATTGGACCGGGCGATCGAAAGGTAAACCAGAAATCTTATTGAGAACCGCCAATCTTTCCCTTTTTTGATTATCCTCCTCACGATGTAGTTCACTATCAGCATGATTCATCGACCCAAACCATTCTGTCAGTGAGATCTGCTTATCAAAAAAGTGTTTTTGTTGAGAATCTTTCATTCAAAAAGTATAACAAAAATCACCCTCGGAACAAACCGAGGGTGATTTTTATTTTGTCGGGGAGCCGGGAATCGTCCTGACGGTCACTAAGCTAGTTTGTTTCGCTTTGCTCACAAACTAGCAAGTGCCGCGTGACACACCTCACTCGTTCGCAGGCTCACATCGCTCCGGCGTTCGATTCCGGACAGAGGCAAAGCAGTTTGCCTCTTCTCCCCTCTCAAATTATAAAATCCTAGCCAAAGGCTAGGATTTTATAATTTTGTCGGGGAGCCGGGAATCGAACCCGGACCGCTCGGTCCCAAACCGAGTACACTACCACTATGCTACACCCCGAGTGAGGGAATAAATGAAAGCTTGCTTATATTTACTTTCCGAACGTGGGGGTGGAAGCTTCTGCTTACACCCCGATGAGCGAGAGTCGCAGGGTGCTGAATCCAGTAAATTTAAATACTTAAAATGAAAGTGAACTTTAATTTTAAGTATTTAAATTTACTGGAGCAAGCTTTGCTTGCAGCACACTATGACCGAGTGAAGAGAGGTTGTATGCTTCGCATACACCCAGCTATCTACCCCGCTTCCTTGACCGCCAAAGTACGATCAAAGTCTGCAAAATATAACATCTAGTCAGAAAAAAAGCGAGTTTTAAGTACCCAAATCTAGTAACACCTCTTCGAACGTGTTTACTCTTGTCACCAAAGGATGGAAATGGAAAACGGTAGCATCATTAAAATCTCCAATTGCATATATTTTCGTATTGCTAGCTAAAGCAGCTCCCATTTCAACATACATACCTGAACCAGACTGATCACCCAGTATTATGAAAACTTCAGCCTCAACTACCCCCCCCCACGTCCTTCACTGCAAACTCAGAAGCTAGTTCTAAATGTTCCTCGTAGGGTCTTTGCAACTCTGCTTTCTCGTGCTGAGTCCAATCATGCGTACAAACATGACCTTTTTCTTCAAGCATTGTGATATATTCCCTAACTCTAGGAATTTGCGACGTTCGTGCAGCAATATAAAATTTCATCTAAATATTATAAACTAACATACATAAATTTGCTAAAACGTTTCACGTGAAACGTTTTAGCATGTTTCATGTGAAATTATTGACGGATGTACTCAAATCTAGGAACCATTACGCCCTTCAATTCAATGCTTTCCATAAACATAGCTTTTGGTCTGACCCACAATGCGTCTTTCCCGAAATCATTTGATATGTACAGCGCTTTATAAACCACTAACTCTTCTAAGGTCTCACTATGTCTGGCACAACCAATAACTTCATAGAAATTACCTTTGTAATGCTTGTACTTACCAAGTTTTAAATCACTCATACAAAAATCTTATCACAATCAACCAAAAACGACACTTTCTATGTATTTAACGGTAGCGTATTTTTCACGTGGAACCATTCGCACCGCTATAACGTCGATTTCCCACTCATCATTATAGTTATTTTCCATAATCCAACTTTCAATCGCTCGGTTCAGTCTTTGTATCTTAGAAACGTGTACGTTTTCTTCTGGGCGCCAGGTGCCACGTGAAATAGCATTTTTTAAGTCAATCTTTGTTTCATATGAAACTGTTTTTACCTCAATAAAGTGAATTTTGTCTGTTTCACGTGCCACAATGTCAATTTCACCCCATTTTTTAAGATAATTTGTATCTAAAATAGTAAAACCTAGCTTTTTAAGGTAATTTATAGCAATTTCTTCCCCGTAGGCTCCAATTTCGTTTTTTCTGCCTTGTTTATCAGTTTGTTTCATATGAAACTTAGTATTTACAAATATTTCCCGTTTCATGTGAAATGAAACATGATTTTGTTTATTATACCAAGAATATATAAAGGACAAGTGCCTTTTATAACCCTTTTTGTCCTTTATCCACCTATCCACTCCTTATCCCCAGTTATGCACTCTATAGAAACTAATTGTCTACTTACATTCGCACACGCTCATCTTTACTAGGTCTATTATGTACGGACATCACCCTAAAAATTATCGAAACCTGACGGTCACAAATTCGCTTTGCTCATAAGTGCCACGGGTCACACCTCGCTCGTATTTTGCTCTAGGAAAAGAGCAAAATACATCACTCCGGCGGTTTCGATTACCCGCAAGCAAAGCAGTTTGCTTGCTCCCTGGCCACAGACGCCTAAAGACCATTGCGGGTCTTTATATTTGTGCGGCCAGGGGTAATCGAAACCCCGACTGATCCTTGGCAAGGACCCGTTATACCACTTAACCATGGCCGCTTATATGTCTATTCTACCATTCTTTTTCCGCTAAATGCACCCAGGCTTTTAGCTTTTGTTTATGATAGGTGCTGCCGATTATAGTATTTCCGACGCCAGAGTGCAATGGTTTGCGGCTGGTTTTATTAACAAATTGATTTTTATAGAACTGAGAGAAGGGAATAGTGGTTATTTTAGACCATTTTTTCATCATTCTTTCTTCTGATGCACCTTCATAGAGGTGTAGCCATAAATGAATCCGGTTTTTTTCTACTCCCAGGAACTTAGTAGCAAAGCTGATAAACATACGGTGGGCTGACAGGGAAGTATGACTGAGTCTGATAGTATGCTCATCACTCATGTCTCCCGACATCACATAGGCCATTACACCCGCTACAAAGGCAGGATTGGCCTTGTAGTGGGCAAACTCTGTCTTAGCTGATGTTTGTGCGTCTAAGTATCTTTGCTTGCGTTCACCACCGCGCGCTTTGCTGATTAGACTCAATCTTTTGGCGTTTTCTTGGCCAGCGCGTTTTATATTTTGTTTAGTTACCAGCTCCGAAAAAGCCTTATTTTTCAACCATAATGAAGCGGTGGACTTAGATATATCGCACACTTTAGCTATCTCAGCTAAAGTAAAACCACGTTTCCGAAGATTGATAGCTTGTTCATAATTCACTTGATTCCGTACCATACTGTTCGTATATTATATACTAATTACATAAGTTCGATTTGAGTTGTAAACAATACCAGCACAATATTGAGTGGGCTAAGTTAGTTTTTGACCTATGTGCTTTTCTTTCTCTTTGTATTGAATTCGGATTGTTTGCAACAACTGGTAGAATGTAGGTATGAAAATCCCATCAACAATAGAAGTGGCGGGGCAAGCTGTAGATTTGTCAGCACTTTCAGACGAACAAATTAAATACTATGAGAGTTTGGTCGATAAAATTAGCGAGATATATAATGATAAAGGAAAGGGCAGGCAAGTATTTGGACTAAGTGGACCAGCTGGGTCGGGAAAATCTGTGACTGTGGCTTTAGTAGGTCATTTCTTTAAAGCTCGCAATTTACCCTTCGAATATGTGCCTGTCGGCCTGGATGCTTTTCATTATACAAATGATGTTCTAGATGGAATGAATCTGCGAGCGGTGAAAGGTAGATACGATACCTACAATCTTCCGCTTCTAACCAAAAAACTACAATCCTTCACCGCCGGAGAAGACGTTTCCTTCCCAACGTATTCCAGAACTACTCATAATCCGATACCAGACGCTATTTCCATACACGACAGCAATACTCTACTCCTACTTGAAGGGCAATGGCTACTCAGAAAAAACCGCGAATGGGCCAAAATTCGTGATTTGTGTAGCTACCAACTAGCGGTGGTTGGTGATTTATCAACCATGCGAGCCAATGTGGTCGCCCGACATATGGCTGGCGGCCGATCACACAATGATGCGGAAGATTTCTACGAAAAAAGTGACCTGCCAAATACTCAAGAAATATTAAAAAACAGCTTCGAGCCTGACGAAAAAATACGGTTTTATAAGGATATTTAAACCCTTAGTCCATTTCACCCACAATATAAATCGCTCCCAGGGGACCAGCGACTTGTGAGTATGTTGTTGATGGCGGTATATCGAAGCGTTGACCAGCCGCCACAACTTTCTCTCGTCCAGACATGGTGAAAGTGAGGGAACCATCGGTCACCAAGATTGATAGCTTTCCTTTGGAAATCCGTTCCGAATAGACCTTACCAGCCGCGTCCTGCCCCTCATATACCGAAGCAAACCCTTCATTTTCAAGCTTTTGGATGTAGCGTTCTGATAGTTCCATATAACGTAGCTTAACAAATACTTCCACAAAATAATATGCCTGTGGGTAAAAAGCTAGCCCGCCAACAGAATTGGCGGGCTAGAGCAACGAGATGCTCGGGGTTCTCATCTCCATACTATTAAGGCCAGATGGTCACGGTTAATCCCTGGGTCCAGAACCTCTGCTCCCAATGAAACATACCACTTGAGCAATCTAGGTTCACAAACTCCCCAAACAATCGGCCACTCTTGCTGGATACGCTTAATTGCCTTAAGAACTATTTCTGCGCCATAGCCATATCCCAAGCCACGTTTTACTCCGTGCACTTGAAGACAAGATATGTACATGGCACCTTGGGTAACGAGTTGTGCCATGAGCATTTGAAGACGAGAATCTAAAAACTTCTCAGGGACGTCTGCAAAGCGTAATAATCCTCCTACGTAGTCTCTCTCACGACCAGAACTTACGAGTTGATACAGGGAAATGGAACCCGGTTTACACCCTATCCTCTGGTGTAACTGCTCCTCGAAATACCGTCGATTGGTCGAATAGCACAGACCACCAATTTTCATTAGCCATGGAATCAGCTGACCAAATTCAGCAAGAATCTCTTGAACTTGAATAAGGGAAGCTCTTCCAGATATAGGTAGTTCGACAAGTTGCATGGGGCACTCCTCCTAAAGAACAGGTAATTAATATATATTGGTTTATTTGTTTTGTCATTGACATGTACTCGACCATATAAACCACATTTAAACACATTAGCACTGATTGCATTAATGGTCAGTATTAATATGATTCCGCACTAAATGCAAATTTTACTTAGCACTCTCGAATTCTACGAATTCTGCTCACCTTGTCGCGATTTCTCTTCGTTCCTCAAAAAAAAGCTGACAAAGTCTTGCATCAGTCTCCCAGACTGACTCATCCGGCTCGACTTTTTTCTCCCTAGGAGCGGGAGAAAACAGTTCTTCGCCTTGCTCAAAGGCCCAGAGTGACGCAGGTTACTTTCTAAAAGAAAAGCATGATGCAATTTGCATCGTGTTTTTCTTTTACCTTTGTGCGCTGAGCAGGAGTTGGTTCGACACTTTTGTCTTGTATAAATATAGAAAAAGCCGTCCTCCAGGTGGCTTTTCCACTAGTAGTGACGGCTAGTCAATCTTTGCTCCGATGTAGCGAGCTGAGACCGTGTCCTCAACTCGGTGAAAGAACTGTACGCGACACGGTGCGTTTGAAATCCGACTAGGTGGTGGGGTAGATGCAACTACCATCCGAAAATACTGTTATTTCAGTCGGATCGCGCGACTTGTCGCCGAGCTTACGAACCACCGTGGCATGGGAGATTGCCAGCCCCTTCTGACACTGAATCCAGCCTACGAAACCCATAGGCAGAAACACGCAGGCCGATTCCTTCTTGAGCCAGATCCAATCCACGATCCGGCCCACTAAACCCGAGACAAAGTCGAATCCGTCGTAGATAACGGCACCATTCAGAGGGTTTTGCTCATCGTTGATTAATCGATCTCCCTCTCCGTATCCCGCCTTGAACTGGCTGACCTTGAGCTTGATGCTCTCGGCCGGGAGCTTCGTAGCGCCCGCGGCCCAGGCCTTCTTCGCGTACTCTTGTGTGAGTGGAATGAAGAAGGGGTCATCCTCGTCGCCCCAGTCGTCGCTGTGGAGGGTACTCACCTGACGCGCCTTGATGTGTTGTGCGAAGGCGAATTCCTCCCAAGCATTGTAACTGGGCCAGAAGGTGGCCCAATTGCCCGAGGCGTCGAGAGGGTTGTAGGACTTACGCCTAGGAAGCTCATAGACGTATTTCGTCCAGCCGTTCTTGTCTTGGTCGGTACCTGTGAGAAGCACTTCCTGGGCACCGTTGCGGGCACGAAGAATGAGGTAGGACGGGCTAAGTGGGAAGACGTCGCGTTTGTTGTCTCGCTCCAACTGCCAGAGCTCGGGCGCGTGAACGTAGACCGTTCCGTTCCACTGCTCGAAGGAAACATCGAATGAACGGTAAACGCCCTTTGGACATCCTCCACCGATCGTGTTCAGGAGGTAGTTGTCATCCTCAGAAAGCAGGCAGTACGAGAAATAATTGATCCTCACACCTTTCCACTCGGCCGGATTGACGTGATCCTGGAACACAACGGCGTAGGGTGTTGTGCTCTTGAGCAGGACCTCACCGAGCGGGTGCTTGGTAAGGTCCTCCACCCACTGCTGGGCGGCCCGCTCGTCGAGCCAGAAACCGGCGACGTAGGCATTGTGCTCTATCAGGGAGCCAATCCAACACTCGCCCCCACCTTCCGTCCAGTACTTATGCTTGACCCAAGCGCGGTGACCATGAGCCGTGAGCTCGGTCGGGAGGAAAGTGAAGGTCGCGGAGCTACGACGTCCGACACCGAACATAGTATCGACCATCGCGCTTGGAGCTTGATTGCTGATTGCGCCGGTATATATGTTCTCCGGCGGGATCGCGACCTGCATGGCTCGGAAGACACTTATTAGGTAGTCCGGGACCTGTTTCTCCTCGATGACACCGAGCTCCTGATCGTGAGAATCGACACCCCTTTGGATCATACTCAGGCTATACGGATACCCATAGACGGAGTCCGCCTCGAGTTTACTACCGTCGATTATGAATCTAATGCTTCCCATTTTTTCTCCTTTTCTTTTCCGCGCTCTGCCTGCGCGGTTCGGTTTTTAGGTGAACCAGGCGGGCAGGCGCTTGGAATTCTGGGAAGTCGGCACTATGCCTTCTCCCAGTGAAATCCCCAAATTATATTTTAGAAACTTCACTGGGAGAAGGTTTACGTAGTCGTTATCCAATTTTCAAAAAACATTCTTCTATACTCTCTCCTCATTGAGAGAAGTGGGAGAACGACATATCTATTACACTGATTCGTTCCCGCGCTTCCTTCAACGAAAACGGGCGACTAATTCGGAGTTGAGAGTCAGTCGCCTGTTTCAAACCCTTGCGGGTTGTCAGTGATTGTTTAACTTGAACCTTCCTTTGTAGGTTAGTAATCAAGACTCTCTCCTCTGAGAAATTGTCTTATTATTTGATATGTAAGGTGCTTCTGCTGGTGGTGGGGGATTGGGAATAACAAACAATACACTATTTATAGTGTATTGTCAAGATGTGCACCCGGAGGGATTCGAACCCCCAACCCCTTGTTCCGAAGACAAGTGCTATATCCATTAAGCCACGGGTGCATTAGTATGTCGCAGTGTACTATTGTTTTCGGTAATATTCAACCGCTAATTATAGATAAACATACCCCAAACAGTAATTTCTGCTAGAATAATGTCATGTCTATCAAAACTACCGATATTCCGGACGAAGTGTTTCATGTTGCAAATATGCTTGAAAGTAAGGGTTTTGAAGCCTATTTGGTGGGCGGTTGTACTCGTGACTTAATTTTAGGTAAGACTCCGAAGGATTGGGATATTACCACCAATGCACACCCGAGTGATATTCAAGCGCTTTTTCCTGAGCATTATGCGAACAATGACTTTGGCACTATTGGTATCAAGACTGAGTCAGAAGATGAACGACTAAAGATAATTGAGGTCACTCCTTATCGTTCCGAAAGTGGATACAGCGATGCTCGCCGCCCAGACAACGTTACTTTCGGTGTTTCACTGGAAGAAGACCTGAAGCGTCGTGATTTTACCATCAACGCCTTAGCCTATCGTATCTCGACAGCGGAATTAATTGATTTGTTTGAGGGAATTAGCGACCTCAGAGCAAAACGACTACAAACAGTCGGTGACTCGGACGAACGTTTTGCGGAAGATGCCTTACGCATGATGCGGGCCGTTCGCTTGGCGGCTGAACTGGACTTTATGATCGAAGGGAAGACCATGGCTGCTATCTTAAAGAACAGTGAACAATTGAGCCGTATTTCTATTGAACGTATTGCGGCCGAGTTTTTGAGGATCGTTAATTCTTCTACCCCAATGCAAGGGGTTATCTTCCTAGAAAAGTTAGGTCTACTGAAGCAATTTATCCCTGAATTTGCTGATTCAATTGGTTGCGAACAAGGTGGAATCCACGCATTTGATGTCTATGAACACCTACTACGCACCATGCAGGCAGCCGCCGACAAAGAATTTTCTCTCAATCTACGTTTGGCCGCCTTATTTCACGATATCGCAAAGCCAGCCACCAGAAGAGTTGGTGGAAAGAATAAGAAGTACACATTCTTTGGTCATGAAGTAGTGGGCGCGCGGATGACTAAATCTATTCTAGAGAGACTGAAGCTGCCACGCGAAATGATTGAAGAAGTGGTGAACCTAGTGCGATGGCACATGTTTTTCTCAGACCCAGACGAAATTACACTTTCAGCGGTACGGAGAACCATTACCAGAATAGGGGAGGACCAGATAGAAAATTTATTAAACCTGAGAGTTTGTGACCGTATCGGTACCGGTCGACCAAAAGAACAGCCTTTTCGCTTCCGTAAATACAAAGCGATGGTGGACGAAGCTTTACGCGACCCAATCTCAGTTAAGATGCTTAAAATCTCTGGGGATAAAATTATGGAAATCTCTGGGGAAAAGCCTGGTAAAAAGCTGGGATATCTACTGCACGCACTGTTGGAAGAAGCTTTGGATGATGCCAGCAAGAATACTGAGGAGTATATGGAGCAAAGGGCGTTGGAATTACTTAAATTGCCCGAAGTAGAGCTAGAAACAATGGCGGAGGCAGGTAAACGTCGCCAAGCGGAAGAAGAAGCTGAAGCCCTAAAGGACATCGCGAGAGAGCATAAGGTATTATAAAGGACAGGTTAAGAAAACGGCTCAGTTGAGCCGTTTTCTTATGGGGGGTGACAAAGTGAGATTGAATCGACTAGTAATTTCGCCTAGACCTTTCCTTGGTTGGACAATTCAGGTGACCAAGTAGTTTTTACCTAGACTCTTCCTTGGTAAGGCTAAACTGTATTAGGGTCGGTTTAGGGGGGTAGGTGTATATAAACATTTTACTTGGTTATTTCCTACCAGGAAGAGAGTTTGCGGAGCATTGTTCCACGTCCAGGAATCCGCCCTAGGAAAGAGGCGGATCCTTGTGCACAAGCATACATAAAATATACTCCTTTCAGTCATTATTTTCTAGCAACATATTTTCACAATATGCCCTTCGGACATTTGTTCCTTGAGTCAGAATTTGCTCAAGGCAAAACAAATCTTGTGCACAGCATACATAAAATATACTCCTTTCAGTCATTATTTTCTAGCAACATACATTCACAATAGGCCTTTCAGGCCTTTGTTCATGCAAAAAAAAGGCCCGGGGAGTCGATGGGCAAGTGTGATACTTGTCAGCCGACTTTCCGGGCCTTTGGCGAGCTATAGTGACTAAATAGTCATGGGTGGCGCTTACTGATGAAGCTAACCGTGTCCGAGCTCTACGTTGTTGTAGAAATCATTTTGTGATCTCGCTCTTGTGGATGTGAGCTTGATCTGATTTCTAAGGGGGTGGGATGTTTTATGAACGTTTTGAGTTTAATGATATTGCTATCATTTTGGAGGTAACTCATTTGTGGATTTTGGAAGAACTCTATAAGGAGCTCTTCCAGGGAACTAATCGGAAATTGATTCTGGTTAGTTCTCTGGGAGAGCTTGCTCGCCCTTTCTGGGCCTACCATTAATATACTAATCCTAAAGGACAGTGTAAAGGACAGGGGTGTGTATAACTGTGGATAACTTGTCCTTTACAATTTCATTTGACTAAATTGTGTTTCGTGTTTTTATAAAAAAGCTAAAATTTATTTTTTTACTAATTAATTTTTTGTAAGTTATGTTAGTTTTTGATTACTCTGAACTTCAGTTTAATCTTATTTACAGCCCTATTTCACTACTTAATAATGAAGCTAGCACTTTTAAGCTAAGCTGTCTTAGCGTTTGTTGAATAATAAAAAATTAAACTCAAAATTTTTTTGGTAAAAATCTAGAGTTCAACACTAAGCTCAATCGAAACAGGGCAGTGGTCGGAGCCTAATACTTCTGGGTGGATGCGGGCGTTTTTTATAACTGGTACTAAGGCTTCTGACACCATGACATAATCAATCCGCCAACCAACATTTCGTTCGCGCGCCCCGCCAAAGTGTGACCACCAAGTGTAGAGTTCGGGTGTGTCTGGATTGAGGTGTCGCAAAGTATCAACAAATCCATGCTTTAGCATGTTATCGATCCCAACTCTTTCTTCAGAGGTAAATCCTTTTTTACCAATATTTTGCTTAGGTCGAGCTAGATCGAGTTCAGTGTGGGCGACATTAAAATCACCACAAAAAATAACTGGCTTAATTTTTTGCAAGTCACTCATATATTGTAAATAGGCCGGATCCCACTGCTGGCGCATGGGAATTCGCGACAAATCATCCTTGGCGTTGGGAGTATAAACTGTACTGATATAAAAAGGCTCAAATTCAGCAGTCATAATTCGCCCCTCCATTGTTGTATCGCCATAACTGTCAGTTAATTGATACTTGGATTTAATCTCTTCCGGCAAGCCATTAACCACGTCAATTGGTTCATGTTTGGTAAAAATGGCTGTGCCAGAATAGCCTTTTTTCTCCGCTGAATGCCAAAACAACTCGTAACCGTCTAAATTCAGGTCAATCTGGTCCGGTTGAGCCTTAGTTTCCTGAAGACAAAGCACATCTGGCTGATGTTTGGCCAAGAATGGCTGTAATAAACCTTTTTTTTCAACTGCTCTTATCCCATTCACATTCCAAGAATAAATTTTCATACACATAGTCTACCTGATTATAAAAATTCTTCGAGTTTGGGTATTGAGTGTTATGGTTAATGTTAATATTTAATTACTCTAACGCTTTATAAAATAGGTATATTTTGTACAATAGTTTAATGAAAACGCTGAAATTTAAGCCTGAATTGTGTAGTGAAATATTAGCTGGTACCAAAACTTCTACTTGGAGGCTATTTGACGACAAAAATCTGGAAGTTGGGGATGAAATTGATTTTGTTAATAAAGAAACTTTAGAAACATTTGGTACTGGTCAAATTACCCAGATTAAAATTAAAACACTTGGTACACTTACAAATGGAGATTGGATTGGTCACGAAAGATACGAGAGCGAAGAGGATATGTATAAAACATATCGAAGTTACTACGGCGACAGGGTTGGTCCTGACACTGAGTTAAAGATTATCGACTTCGATTTTTTACCTAGGTAATTAAATTTAAATATTATTAAGAAATTCTATTCATACATATATATAGTTAAAATTAGTAGCTTGTATTTATATTTAGATATGCTTTAATTCAAGCACGAAACGAAGCTCCTCTTGAAGGATCAAAGATGGATCAGGTGAAGTGATGTTTTGTAGTTAAAAAATAAAGTAAATTTTCATAATATGATGAAAGGATCAATCATTAGAAAGCGTGACGAAGGTTACGGATTTATCAAGCCAGTTGATGGAGAAAAGGACGTTTTCTTCCATGCTTCAGCTCTAGTTGATGTCGCATTTGACGACCTTAACGAAGGTGATGTTGTATCATTTGAAATCGAAGAAGGTCCAAAGGGTCCTGCTGCAGCAAATGTACAACGAGCATCAGATGACGCAGCTGCTCCAGTTGCCAGTGATGATGACGCTACTGAATAATCTCAGTTACAAATCAAAAGCCGCGCGAGCATTTGCTCGCGCGGCTTTTGATTTGTGGATACAGTTCTTACAATCTACTTTTTACCTACTTTTTTTATTGAAAGCAAGAAAAAATTAGTGTCATCAAAACAAACCTCGTAATGTAGTCACTTTTTAGAACACTATCAACCACTACTCGCCCATACTACAAGTTAGCTGATATAATAAAACCATCATGCTCTTTCTTTCGATAATGCATCATTATTTTATCTGGCATTACACACGGGCTTTCTTAGAAATTTTTCATGTTTGGCTAAACTTACTCTGGTTTGTAGTAAATTTCTTTTCTCTACCTCAGTTGATGCGTACTTGGTTGTCTCCTTGGAAACGAATTGTAGAAGATCGTGGAGAAAAATGGAATCTAGAGGACCTGGCAGGATTCGTTATTATTAACATAATCTCCCGTATTGTTGGGGGGTTGTTGCGAACCGTGATAATAGCGGCTGGTTTAATTGCACTATTGATTACGGTTTTAGCTGGACTCGCTGTATATGTATTTTGGGTATTTGCGCCAGCCGTCATTATTGCTTTATTAGTTTTTGGCATTAGCCTTTTGATAGCTTAATCTTACATATATATGTATACCCTCGAAGATAGCATCAAAAAATATCAACCAGCTATACGTCTCACTGCTCTAATGAGTCGTTCTTCACTTTCAACCCTGCGTACTATCTGTTTTGCCAGTGCTACATTATGTGGAGCTGGCGTCGCTGCTAGTGCTTACATTTTCAATAGTCAATATCTTCAACCATTATCTGGTCTAGCTCTAATTTTTTCCGCTATATGGATTGAGCAAATGCTGACTTTTTCCTATCATAATAGTTACTTTTTCCGTGGTTTGAATTCTTTAATTGGTCTCGAAGAGGAATCTATCGATGGAGCAACCTACGACGTAGCTGAAGCTGTATTAAAAGACACAAGCGACGTTGCCTTTACTTTTTGTTCTTCCACTTTTGGTTCTATTGCTTTACTAAGAGCTGGACTAAGTCCAGAAACAATTGATAATTTTCTTAGATCACCTCGTCAAAAAATAACCACTGCTATGGTGGTGATGCCTGAAAGGGAAATATTCAGCTTAATTGGACTTGGTAAATATCTACTCATACATGACGTTAGTTTTAAGGCAATGATTAAAGAGGCCGGTATAAACGAAGAAATATTTCTTGGTTCACTACGATGGGTAGTTGGCAGTTATCATCAAGAAAAGCGGGCTTTACGTTGGTGGAGTAAAGACAATCTTTCACGGACCACTGGTATTGGACGTGAATGGGCCTATGGTACAGCTTATCTTCTTGAGAAATTTTCAAAAGATATTCGGACTAGTGCGGTATTTTCCACCATGAGTTTAGATAGCACTTTTGCCACAGAAAAAATAGTCGAAATTGAAAACTCCCTAATTAGAGCCAAAGCCTCTAATGTACTTATTATTGGTGAAGCTGGGGTAGGTAAGATTGATTTAGTAATGGAAGTGCAAAGACGTATCCGTACTGGTCAATCTTTAGCCGCTATCACTGGAAAACAAATGGTCGTGCTTGATACCAATCGATTGTTTGCTACTCATCATGACAAGCAGGAATTAGAAACAACTATTCTAAAAATGTTCGATGAAGCCACTATTGCTGGCAATATTATAATTGTGATTGAAAACCTAAGTACTTTTATTAGAGAGGCCGAATCGATGGGAGTTTTTATACCAGAACTACTTGATGAATACTTGGCTCTACCACAACTTCAAATCATCGCTACTGATACACCCGGAGCCTATCACACATACCTTGAGACTCTTGGTGGATTTGCCAGACGTTTTGCTGAAGTATTAATCGACAGTCCTGATCTTAGTGCTACTACTAGAGTACTTCAAGGTGTTGCGCTACAAAACGAAACTCGATATCACACCATTTTCACTTACGCCGGACTAAACGCAATCACCCTTTCCGCCGACCGTTACATAGTGGAGGGAGTGATGCCAGACAAAGCAATCGAGCTTCTTGTTGATATCGCCACCAAAGCCAGTCAGAACGCTGTTCCAATTATCACGGAAGACTATGTTTATAAAATTGTTAGCGAAAAAACTGGAGTACCGGCTGGTCCGATTCAGGACCATGAGCGAGATTTACTTCTTCACCTAGAAGACAAACTCCACCAACAAGTAATCGGGCAGCAAGCTGCCTTAAATGCAATCGCTCGCACTATGCGCCGCGCTAGAGCTGGCATCCAATCGTCTGAAAAACCAATTGGATCATTTCTTTTCTTGGGGCCAACCGGAGTCGGAAAAACTGAGACAGCTAAAGCTTTAGCTAAAGTCTTCTTTGGTGGTGAAGGCAAGATGCAAAGAATCGACATGTCAGAATACAGCGGACCAGATGCTCTGGAAAAATTAATTGGTGATGGAGTTGTAGCAGGAGAACTGCCAACCATGCTACGCGAACACCCTTACTCAGTACTCCTACTAGATGAGTTTGAAAAAGCTACTCAAGCAGTGCATGATATTTTCTTGCAGGTCTTAGACGAAGGAATGTTCACCGACTCAAGAGGAACAAAGGTGAACGCTCGTAATACCATAATCATTGCCACCTCAAACGCCGGCAGTCAATTGATTCTCCGCACCGTTCAGCAACGCCAAGAACTTTCCCACCTAGCGCAAGAAATCATTGACAGTATTATTAAAGATGGTACCTATAGACCGGAACTTATTAACCGTTTTGACAGTACAATTATTTTTGAACCATTAAATGTTGGCCAACAAACCGAGGTCGCCAGCCTGATGTTGGGTGGTCTATACGAAAGAGTGAAAGAAAAGGGCTATGATTTGGATATTAGTGCCGACTTACTTGGTGTTTTAGTTGAAAAAGGCTATAGCCCTGAATTTGGAGCTCGCCCAATGCAGAGAGTTATCCAAGATGTAATCGAAGAAAAAGTAGCACAAAAGATAATTTCTGGCTCTATCCAAAGAGGTGATAGCATAAATCTAAAAAAATCTGATTTTACAGAAGCGGAGTTGGCGGTGCAAGGGACTTAAACAAAAAGTAAAAAATGATCGAAGGCAAAAGAAAAATCCACGATAACATACACGGAACAGTAAATTATGAACTGTACTGTCAGTCATCAGAGGACATGTCCGGCATTCGGAACTCCTCGGTAGACACAATCATTCTTGACCCACCATTTAACGTCGGAATCAAATACAAGGGAGTTGTTGACCAACAGTCAATCAACTCCTACGTAGCCCTGATGGAATCTGTCGCTAAAGAATGTGAGAGGGTGCTAGCACCCGCTGGAACTGTCTTAGTCCTTGCAAGCGATACAATCTTCACTAAGGGAAAATACTTAGAGCTAGCCAGACTATTTCAGAAAATTTTTACCGAAACAGTAAGCCTCAAATTAACTAGTAGAAGTTTTGTAGTAATAAAACATTCAGACGGAATTGAACTGCCTGAACAAGCTGGGGATTGGAATGTGATTGTACAGCAAAAATCGACACTCACTCCAACACACTTCAACTGTTAGAATTCACCAGAAAAGTGAGGTTCAAAAAAACTGAAGGTAATATTATATACACAGACTACACTCCTTCAGCAAACCATCCTTGTCCATTTCCCATCGACTTAGTTCAATACTTTACCAATAAATACGGCTTTGGGCCCAACAAAACTGTCCTTGAACCATTTATGGGTTCTGGGAGACTGGGAAGAGAAGTCGTTAGAGAAGGTGGCACCTACATTGGATACGAGGTGAATCCAAAAATCTTTGCAGAAACTAGAAGTTTATTTGAAAGATGTTAGTCAATCTGAACCATATTCAAGGGCGGCCACAGGCCGCCCTTGATTCGCTTTAGTACACAACTATTCATCCTTATACTAGCCATATTTTCAGCCAGATTGGCCAACATTGGTTAACTGGAATACAATAGTAGTATATGAATACAAAAAATATTACGATTGTTATTTTAGCCTTAATTCTAATTGGTGCAGTTGGTTTTATGTTGAGTAAATCCAACGATGCAACAGTGATGGTGGTTGAAACTCCTAGTGGAGATGGTACCGACACTTCAACCGTTATTGAAGACAACTCGACCACCAGCGATACTGAACAAATTGAAGAAACTGTCAAAGCTCGTGGAGACAAAAGTGTAATTGGTTCCTCAGTTGATGGTAATGATATAACTGCCTATCACTTTGGTAGCGGTGATACCGAACTATTATTCATTGGTGGTATCCATGGAGGCTACTCATGGAACACTAGCCTATTAGCCTACGAACTAATTGATTACCTAGATACTAACCCTGATGCTGTCCCTGATGATGTGACAGTTACTATTATTCCAGTTGCTAACCCAGACGGATTGGATGCGACAGTTGGTACCACTGGAAGATTTGAGGAATCTGATGCTTTAGCAGTTAGTGATGATATTCGAACAGCCGGCAGGTTTAATGCGAACAAAGTAGACCTGAACCGAAACTTTGATTGTGATTGGAGCGCTACAAGTAAATGGCAGAACGAAACAGTCAGTGGTGGCTCAACTGCCTTCTCTGAACCAGAAGCCGAAGCTATTAAAAATTACGTAGAAACCTACAAACCAACCGCCGCCGTAGTCTGGTTTAGTGCAGAAGGAAAAGTTTATCCGTCAGCTTGTGACACAACTCCAAGTAAAGACTCTGTTGAAATGGCTGCCGCCTTTGCTACAGCAGCTGGCTATCCAGCTGATGCAAAATTTGACGCTTATACTATCAATGGAGACATGGTGAATTGGATGGCAAAGAAAAATATTCCAGCTATCAGTGTCTTGCTAACTAATCACAAAAGCACTGAGTGGACCAAGAACCTAGCTGGAGTAAAGGCTGTACTAGCAAAATACGCTGAATAATGTCAAAACTAAAAATTAGTGCGATCGTATTAGCGGTAGTGGTTATTTTGGTTGTTGTAATTCTCTTACTTAAAACTGAAGCCCCAAATGAACCCGTCTCTCCAGTTACAGAAGAACCCCTTAAAGAAACCCAGGTTGCAACAAGCCCAACTACAACCAAATCCACTATCGGTACATCCGTAGAAAATCGTAAAATCGAAGCCTACACTTTTGGTACCGGTGACGATAATCTACTTTTTGTTGGTGGTATGCATGGTGGCTACGAATGGAACAGTATCCTATTAGCTTACGACATGGCGGATTATCTAGAAAGCCACCCAGAACAAATTCCAAGCAACATCACAATTCATATTATTCCCGATCTAAATCCTGATGGGTTATATCTAGCCACTGGACTTGAGGGTAAGTTCTCGGCTACTGATATTCCAAATAATAGTATGCACTCCAGTGGTATCGGACGCTTTAATTCGCGCGACGTTGACCTCAATCGCAACTTCGCTTGCAAGTGGGCACCCGAAAGTAGCTGGCGAGGGAAGACAGTGAGTGCTGGAAGTTCAGCTTTTTCCGAACCAGAAGCTGCGACACTACGTGATTATGTCACCACTATCAAACCTAAGTCCGTTGTCTTTTGGCACAGCCAAGCCAACAATGTCTATGCCTCAGAATGTGAGAATGGTGTCCTGCCAGAAACCCTCGCTCTGATGCGCGCCTATTCAACCGCCGGTAACTATGGCGCCGTACCAGTCTTCAACGCCTACCCAATCACCGGCGATGCGGAAGGTTGGTTGGCCTCCATCGGAATCCCCGCCGTGACTGTCGAACTTGAAACCAGAACCAGCGTTGAGTGGGAAAGAAACCTAGCTGGCACCAAGGCTGTACTACAGATATACGGGAAGTAACATTTTCCTAAGCTCTAAAAAGGTGATCATTGTATGATCACCTTTTTAATATCTTCAAAACACAAAGTGGTACAATTATGATAATTAGTTAAACATAATTTGTATGCATCCTTTTTTACAAAATCGTTTCGTTCGTTTTACCGGTATTGGTTTATTAGTTTTATTGGTAATATTCTTTGTTTTAATTTTCTTAAACTCCTTTTTTGCAGTCAGTACTGGTCTTTCTAACACAACTATAGATAATTATAGCTATGGTCTTAGTGCCCCGATGGTATCGAATGGGGTTGGTGGTGGTCAGATGGAAAGATCTATGGTGGCTGCAGATTCTGAATTTTACGCACCGAGCCCTATGCCAATGCCCGACGTAAGCTTCACTCCTGACTTAGAAAAATATGAAACTTCACGCTACGACATCACAGCTCGTACCAAACAATTTGACGAACTTTGTAGTGCTGTTAAAAATCTTAAATCTAGTACTGACATTCACTTCAAACAGATAAATGAATCTCTCAACAACTGCCAGGCAACTTTTTATGTTGCTGAAAGTAAGACTGAATCTGTACTAAGTACATTCAGTGCTTTTCGGGGGGTTGAGGTCAACCGCAACACTGAGTCGGTCACTAGACACCGAGCCCAACTCCAAAGTCAGACCGATATTTTACGCCAGCAACTTTCAAGCGTTGAAAGTTCACTATCTAAAGTCGAAACTCAATTTGATGAAATCGCTGAATTTTCTCGAACCCAAAAAGACGCGTCTACTTTAGCTCAGGCTATTCGAGAAAAACTAAACATGGTAGACAGTCTGACACAAAGAAAAATAAATTTAACCAACCAACTAAATAATCTGTACCAACAATCAGCTGAACTTGAGGAAAGAATTGATGTAGTAGAATTTTACGTAAGTGTCTATCGCTCTTATCCAATCTATCTAAACAAAGAATCACAAAAATGGGAGAAGGCTTGGGAAGGATTGAAAGAAACATATACCGACACCCTAATTGGATTAACAGCCTTTTTTGGAATCTTTATTCTTTGGGTACTACGGATTGCTGTATACCTCTTAGTAGTAATAGTGGTAGTGCGTGGAATTTGGAAAGTTGTAAAACTAGTTTGGAAAGTTTAGCGCAGTAGCTTAGAAGTTAATAAAAATTTAAAAACCGGTGCGACTTAAAGGGTTGCACCGGTTTTTAAATCCTAATCTCTTGAGACTTTTATCTGTTTCCTATGCAATGAATCTCTCTTCCACATCACACTTTCAAGATAATAATGAGTCATACAAATCAGTATCACAATACTGTAACCAATCTCCAAACCGTTAGTTACTGTTCGTGCTAAGTAAGCAATAAAAAATGCTAAAGTCGGAGTAATGATTAATACTGGCAAACCGATTGAAGAAAACATTTTATAAAACCAATTTTTATATCCATCTTTATTTCGATTGTAATCATGAGTAATGTAAAAAGCAAAAGCGCTGAAATCATGAACAAAGCGAAACGCCAAAATTGCAAAGAATATATATCCATTCAAAATAAATAAATAGTTAAGAAAAAAAAGTGCGGAAACTAAAAATATGTACGATCGTACCGCTGGTGCAGATTGCTTTAATTTAGCAATTACCACAAAAACTAAAAGTATCATACTAATCAGTAAGGAGGGTGAGATATAATTAATCAACTTTTCAGTTAAAACCTCTGGTACAATAAAATATATATAAGCTACACTAGATGTGAAGAAGGGTAAAAATGTCCAAGCTTTGTGAAGCCACCCTGGTCTTGCTCCCAAAATAAGTGCGATACCGACTTTTTGTTTTATTCCGTGCCACACATCATTAACTAGGTAAAAAGCTAAACCTAGTTTGTAGTCTACAAACAGCAGAAGCGCTGTTCCTATTAGGATAACTGGAAGATAGAAATACAAATGTTTGCGGTAATAGCTAACATATTCCTTATCGAGAAAACCAAAGAAGCTGGCTATAACATGTGGCAAATTAAATATCACCACAAATAAAGGTAAGAGTAATCCCTCAATACCAACATAGGGGAAAATCAAATAATCTAGATAAAAGACATCGACCAAAAAAATTAGTAGTAGTGCTGGCAAAATTAAATACACGTATAGTAAATATTTTTTAGAGATTACCATCTCTTTATCTTGTTCAGTTAAATTATTTGCCATGAAATTTTTTATGAATATCTCTTAAATGTTTATCTGTCACGTGAGTATAAACTTGAGTGGTGCCTATATTGGCATGACCGAGCAAAGCTTGAACCGAACGTAGGTCAGCGCCGTTACTAAGCAAGTCGGTGGCAAAGCTGTGACGAATGACATGTGGTGTTACCTTGCGAGTGATTCCAGCTTCAGCAGCATAACGTTTTAATAATCTTTGGACCGCTCGTGGAGACAAACGTAAATCACCACCATCATTAACTTTTCTTCCTAACCGTACAAACATAGCGTCGTCTAAATCTTTACGACTTTTAGTATAATCCTCGAGCGCGCTCCTAGCGGTGTCAGAGAGAAAAACCACTCGAACTTTTTCTCCCTTACCACGGACAGAAAATTCGTCTCGACTTAAATCTACATCATCAATTGATAATCCACACAATTCAGAAATACGCAGACCAGTAGAAAAAAGTAATTCTAAAATTGCGCTATCCCTTTTACCTTCGAGAGTTTTTTTATCTGGAGCAGCCATCAGTCTTTTCAGCTCAGCAGCTGAAATCAAATCGAGTGAACGCTCCGGTACTTTAGCCAACTCGATTCGTTCAGGTGACAATGCCTCAACTCCGCGCTTACGCAAAAATTTAAGAAATGCGCGCAAGGCGATCAAATAATAATTTTGGGTACGTCGTTTCATTGACTCCACTCGGCCGCCAACTTTGGTGCCGGGTTGGCGATTGAGATACAAACGAAACTCGCGAATTTGTTCCTCAGTAAAGTCGGACGGTTTTTTGACTTTCGCAAAGTTAAAAAACCGTCCGAGGTAACGATCATAATTTTCAACTGTCTTAACACTCCTCCCTCGCTCGATTTCGAGGTACTCTAAAAATTGACGTTTCAGTTCCTCTAGTTCCATATTGCCTCTAGTATAACAAGCGACCTCCTTTGTTACACGCTAAAAGGCATATCACAATCTCTTGATTTTTATTTATTTTGTGCTATGATAGTAAGAACCTTCGCAGGTTATCGACCGCACTATGTGGTACCACATTATAAAAGTGGGTATCTATACTACAGGCTGCGTAACTAATATTAACTATGCTATCAAAGCGAATAATTGAGAACACCTTAAAAAATACCCGTCGACACGACAACGACACTGGATCACCAGAAGCACAAGTGGCTCTACTAACCAGAAAAATTGAAGAATTGTCCAACCACTTGCGCAAGCATAAGAAGGACTTTCACTCACGACGTGGATTACTACAGATGGTAGCCGACCGGCGCAAGCACCTGAAATATCTTCAGCGCAAAAGTCAGACTGCTTACGAGGGACTAATCAAGAAACTAGGTCTAAAAAGATAGGTTTCATAACAATCGCTCCACACTGGAGCGATTGTTTGTTTCACGGTATAGTTAATAACGAACGTTTTACATAAACGAGGGAACGAATTTATATATTAATTAAAATTTATGGGAGTAATTAGACATCCTGAACAAAGGGTGGCAATGATCATTGATACACAAAACTTGTATCACAGTGCCAAAAATTTATACAAATCGAAAGTTGACTTCGGTGCAGTAGTTGATGCAGCTGTCCAAGACCGCAAACTCATTAGAGCTGTTTCATACGTAGTAAATACAGAAGGAGGAGAAGAATCTGCCTTTTTTGATGCATTAGAAAAAGTTGGCATCGAAATCAAAACTAAAGACCTACAAATATTTTACGGTGGTGCGAAGAAAGCCGACTGGGATGTAGGAATGGCAGTTGACGCTATTAAATTATCTAAAAAAGTTGATGCTATTATTTTAGCGACGGGAGACGGTGATTTTATTCCTCTGGTTGAATACATTAAAAGTCAGGGCTGCCAAATGGAAGTTATCACTTTTGGCCGCTCAGCTTCATCTGGACTAAAGTCTGTGGTTGATGATTTTATAGACATGGACGATGACCCTAAACATTTTCTTATTGGCTACCGCCCAACCAAGAAATCAGTCGGCAGAAAAACAACCGGAAGAGCCTCCGGAAAGCAGGGCACAAAGACCAAGGCAAGTACTAAATCTCAACCCAATACCGTTGTTGGCACAGATACAGATTACTTAGCGTAATCTGTAAATCAAGAAAAAGCGTGACGACCATCGGTCGCCACGCTTTTTCTCTACCCTCGTCGCACTAGCAAGCTAGCTTCATGTTTGGTATTGTCATGACATTATTTGCCGAGTTGGTTACGACCGGATATTTGAAACATTTATCAAATGTCTCATCGTGTCCAACTCATAAAAAATATCATCAATGAAAAAACAAACCTTTACCCTAGAGCTAGCAGGAAAAACTTTGACAGCAGAGTTTAGTGATCTTACTGCTCATGCGAATGGTTCAGTACTTTTAAAATATGGCGAGACAGTAATTTTAGTAACAGCCGTCATGAGTGAAAAAGAAAATAGTCACGTACATTATTTTCCATTATCAGTTGAGTTCGAAGAAAAATTCTATGCCGCGGGAAGAATTCTTGGTAGCCGCTACACCAGACGAGAAGGTAAGCCAAGCGACGAATCTGTTTTGTCAGCGCGAATTGTTGACCGTACTATTCGACCACTCTTCAATCACCATGGAAGAAAAGATATTCAGATTGTTGTCACAGTCCTCGCTCTAGGTGAGGATGATCCTGATGTCCTAGCAGTTATCGGAACATCACTTGCACTTTCAGTTTCAGACATTCCATGGAGCGGACCGGTTGGAGCTGTAAGAATTGGAAGAGAAAAAGAAACTAAAAAAATAATTTTTAATCCAACCTATCAAGCGAGAGAAGAAGGTAAGCTCGACTTTGAACTATTTGTTTGTGGCAAAGACAAAACTATCAACATGATTGAAACGGCTGCCTACGAAATTTCAGAATCAGAAATTCTTTCGGCCTTCGAAGCCTCTGTTGAGATTCATCAACAACTAGAAAATTGGCAAGAGGAAATTGTGACCGTAATCGGAAAACAAAAACAAGCTGAGCCCGACCGAACCACTCCGAAAGAAATATTAGTTTTGTTTGAAAATGATTTTAAGACAAAACTTTCCCAAACAATTTTTAGCAATCGTGCTGGTAAAAATCATATCTATGAATTAAAGTCTGAATTTTTAACCATTATAAAAGAAGCTGAATTAAGTGAAGCTATAGCGGGTGATTTTTTTGAAGACATGATTGACACTGAGCTACATCGAGGAGCATTAGAGGAAGGAAAGCGAGCGGACGGGCGAAGTATGGATGCTGTACGTGAACTGTTTGCACAGGCTGGAAACATTTCACCAGCTCTGCACGGCTCCGGTATTTTTTATCGTGGTGGCACACATATTTTTTCGGCCCTAACTTTGGCTGGTCCTGACTCATCACAAGTCATAGATACAATCGAAGAGCCCGACAGCAAAAAAACTTTTATCCATCATTATAATTTCCCTCCGTACTCAGTTGGAGAAACTGGTCGAGTAGGAGGGTTTAACCGACGCATGATTGGACATGGAGCTTTAGCAGAAAAAGCTTTAGTGCCGGTAATTCCTTTAAAAACTGATTTTCCATACACCATTCGTCTGGTATCAGAAACTCTATCCAGTAATGGTTCGAGTTCCATGGGTTCAGTTTGTGGATCAACAATCGCTTTGATGGATGGCGGAGTTCCGATCACAAGACCAGTGGCCGGCATTGCCTCAGGAGTTATGATTTCAGGTGACAAATATGCTCTCTTGACTGATATCCAAGGACCAGAAGATGAATTTGGTGACATGGATTTCAAAGTCGCCGGCACCACAGAAGGAGTAACAGCTATTCAAATGGATGTAAAAGTTGATGGGGTACCACTACATATATTAGGCGAAGCGCTTGAGAAAGCACGTATTGCTAGATTGCAAATAATCGATGTTATCACCGCTGAAATAGCTAACCCTAGAAAATCAATCTCACCGCGTGCACCACAAATCATCGTATTACAAATCCTGCCAGAACAAATAGGGCTAGTAATAGGCGGGGGAGGCAAAACTATTAAAGAAATAAAAGACAGCACAGGTGTCGAGGAAATCAATATTGAAGATGATGGCACTGTCTTCATTACTGGCAAAAATGGCACAGCTGAACTAGCAGCCGAAAGAGTCAAATCATTAACTAAAATTTACAAAGTCGGAGATAAACTAGATGTTACCATCACCCGTCTAGCCACCTTTGGTGCCTTTGCTAAATTAGATTCATACAATGAAGGTTTGATTCATATTTCTGAAATTGCGCCATTCAGAATTGAAACTGTCGATGGTATTTTAAAGGAAGGGGAAGTGGTGTCTGTTCTAGTCTCAAAGTTAGAAGATGGCAAAATTGGCCTTTCAATTAAACAAATTGACCCCGAATTTGCGAAAAAACGAGGTTTGACACCACCAAGCAAACCCGAGTAGCCCACAACACAGTGAAAAACTCGGCACACAAAATCAGAAAATCGTGCGATACTAGAGTCTAATGAGTGATTCTAAGCAAAAACACCTTTCAAACATTCGCACTTTTGCGAAGGACCTAGATGCTGTACGTGCCAACAAAAAACCTCACGTGGAGGAAGTTAGAAATAATTCCATTCCAAACAGACCAATCGAACTAAGCAATAAAAAGGATCTGGAAGAGACTGTTTCTGAAATGATTCCTAAGCAAAAAAATCCCGTTCCAGTTTCTAAGATTACTGTTCCTAACCTCTCTCCAGAGAAAAAACCTTCAGTACACAACCCTATACCGGCTTTTCATGAGCTAAAAAAACATCACCCGTCATCTCCCAACAATAACGACCGTAAAATTAACATTGTTTCAAGACACGCTAGCAAGACTTCAGAAATAAAAAGTTCAGAACCAAAAAAAGTTCCGACTAGACATATAGAAACAATTAAACCCATTAGGAAATTTACAGGTGGTGGTGGCGCCACAATTATTACAGACACCAAAGAAAGTAGTTTCAAACTTTTGCCTTCAATCATCGATTCTATTAGGTCCTGGTTCAAGGAGTTAAATCAACGCAGAAAAAAGAAAAAGACTCCAACCTATACAGTACCAGAAACCAATCGTCGCAAAGGAGTTATCCAAAAAGCTACTTCAAAAACCGGCACTATATTCACTGCCGATAATGATACTATAAAAGAACAAATTCGACGTCGTCGCCTACAAGAAAAGGAAAAAGAAGCCGAAACTAGCTGGTCACCTTTTACTGAAACTGGATACAACCTACTTGAAGCGCCTGACGAACCAGCGAATATTAAGGTTGAGTTTAAGAAACAAGCAAGGATTGATGATGTTAAACCACCCACACCTCTCCCAACACCACCTATTCCTTCAGTCACTCCAGAAGTGAAGGAAGATGAAATTCCTGCACCAGTTCCAGAAGTAACAACTGCAGTAGTACCAGAAGTGAAAGAGGAGTCTGTACAAAAGATTGAAAATACGCCGATTGCAGCAATGCCAGAAATCAATGTTGAAACACCTGAGGAATTTATTCCTGAGCAGCAAGAAGAAGTTTTTTATGAGGAACCTGTACCAGAACTGGAAGTTTCTATTCCAGAACCCCAAACTAAGAATCTTTCTCCTGCCAACTTCCTCCAGAGACTACGACAACAAGAAACAAATACTCAAGCTGTTGTTGTCCTGATGATTGTTATAGGTTTAGTTGCCTTTGTATTCTCAGTTAAATTCATATTCCAATACTTCATGCCTGGAACTGACGCACCAAAAGTAGAAATAGTCCAAAAACAACTTCTTCAGGGCGCCAAACAAATAAACCTAGGTGTTGCAAACAATGTTAATCCTTCACTAGTAGATAAAGTTTCTGAATTGGCGAAAACCATTCCTGGTGAATTGGTAGAAATATCAGTAGTGCCATCATCTGGAATCGAATTAGACTCCGCCAGCATCTTTAAGTCTCTACAGTTCAAGACTGAACCTAGCTTAACCCAATCAATCAACACTGCTCATTTTGTTAGCGTAAACCAATCAGAACCAGCTCTTATTCTTGGCTTTACTGACGAATACACAGTTCGAGGGGGATTGCTAAAGTGGGAAGCAACCATGAACAAAGATTTGTCAGAGCTTCTATCTGTTGAGAACGATAACAAATCAAAATTCAAAGATGTTTCAATTACTGGTTTTGACGTTAGGATCTTGAAAACTGAAAATGGATCTCAAATTGTCTACGGTATAGTAAACCACAACACTGTCATCATCACCACCAGTGAAAGTAAATTCTCACAAATTGTAAAACTAGGGTTTCCTAATTAAGATATAATAACGACATATGTCACAACACGAAGAATTTCAAATTCAACTTGAAGCTGAATTAAAATCAATTACCGCCGAACTAAGCACGATTGCTGTAAACAGTCCTGATTCAGACGACTGGGTAGCTATTCCAGACAGTGAAGAGCTTGGCAACGCTGACGAGAATGTTGAAGCCGACGCGGTGGAAGAATGGAACGAAAGAAGAGCAGTGTTAGCCCAGCTAGAAATACGCTACCGAAACATAAAACGAGCCTTGCAAAAAATAACAGACGGCACCTACGGTATTTGTGAAATTAGTGGAAAAGAAATAGAGACCGAAAGACTGCAGGCTAACCCAGCCGCTAGAACCAACCTAGCTAATATGGACAGGGAAAAAGAACTCACCCTTTAGTTTATTATGACAGTTGCTAGTGTATCCACAATTCAACCCAATGTTTTAACTGGTACAGTAGTAATTATAGAAGCAGATATATCGCGTGGTCTCCACGCTTTTTCTGTAGTTGGTTTGGCCGGCAAAGCAGTCGATGAATCAAAAGACAGGGTAGGGAGCGCCATTAAATATTCTGGATACGATTCA
Organism: Candidatus Nomurabacteria bacterium; assembly: GCA_020632095.1. Classification (GTDB taxonomy): domain Bacteria; phylum Patescibacteriota; class Minisyncoccia; order Phycocordibacterales; family UBA918; genus OLB19. Next base: position 801,822 of record JACKGF010000001.1, on the reverse strand, counting down.
CCAAAGACTAAAAATCAAAAAATCGTTATCTCTCTTTCGCCCGCTGACCTAAAAAAGGAAGGACCGTTATTTGATTTGCCGATTGCGATTGTTTACCTAATCGCCGCCAATGAAATAACTTGTGACAATAAGAAGAGAATTTATATTGGTGAGCTTGGTCTCGATGGGGGTTTGCGGCCAATCAAAGGTGTGCTCAATTCCACTCTCGCTGCCAAGGCAGCTGGCTACACCGAAATCATCGTGCCAAAAGCCAATGCTGAAGAGGCGGCTTTAGTCGACGATATTGAAATTTACCCAGCTGAAACATTACTTGAAGTTATAGAACATATTAGACCAGCGACTAAAGATAACCCCTCAAGACCCATCGCTCCACAATCACCAACCATAATTTCTGATGACTGGTACGAAAGCACAGTTAATTTAGAAGATGTAAAAGGGCAGGAAAGTGCAAAGCGTGGGCTTATTATTGCGGCCGCAGGTCGACATAATGTGATGTTAGTAGGTCCGCCAGGCACCGGCAAAACTATGTTAGCTCGAGCGTTACGAGCAATATTGCCACCACTAACCCGCGAAGAAGCCTTGGCTGTGACCGCTATTCACTCCTTAGCTAATAGCGATTTTGAGATTAGTACAAAACCGCCTTTTCGTTCTCCACACCACACCGCTTCTCACACCTCATTAGTCGGTGGTGGAGCACACCCTAAACCGGGCGAAATCACTCTCGCTCACCACGGCGTACTCTTTATGGATGAGTTTCCAGAGTTTGACCGACGCTCACTAGACGCCTTGCGCCAACCGCTAGAGGATAGAGTGGTGTCTATTTCCAGAGTCCAAAGTACAGCCGAATTTCCTGCTGATTTTATTTTGATTGCTGCTCTCAATCCCTACCGAGGGAGTGAAGATGGGACGACCAACCTAGCGCGAGCAATGCAAGAAACCTACAAGAACAAAGTGTCGGGGCCGATCCTTGACAGGATTGATCTCTGGCTTGAAGTACCCCATGTACCGTACGACACACTAACCTCTCTCCCGAGTAAAGCAGAAGAAACAAAGAAGGCCCGCGAACAAGTATCGTCTGCCAGAAACACTCAGTCTAAACGCTTCCATGACCGGACAACCAAAACTAACGCGACCATGTCTGCTCGCGACATCGAACAGCTCATCGTTCTAAGCAAGGACGTAAAAGATTTACTAAAAACCTCCAGTGCCAAACTAAATCTTTCCCCGCGTAGTTATCATCGCCTAATCAAAGTCTCCCGCACCATCGCCGACTTGGACAATAGTACAGAAATTGAAACCCGTCATGTTTTGGAAGCCCTACAATACCGAGTACCGAAGTAACAGCACGCTAAAAAGGGGGACACTCAAAACCGCCGGACACTTTGTGTCCAGCGGTTTCGTTATTTTTTGTTTTTCTCTAAAAATTTCCAACTGTTTTAGAAACTTTATGAAGAGGGGAAGTGTCATTTTCCCCCTTTAGATGATTTAGTTAGGGTTCATCTAGACCCTTATAAGACTTATTTCTTTTCGTTTTTTACTTCAACCGCCTCGGGGCGTCTGAAGTAAACCACCCCGTCTACTACGAAATATTCTCGCATGAGTATTCTCCTTGTTTGCCACAAAATTAAGAAATGATCACGGTACGAAAAATCTACCGTACTTTTACTTTAGCATAGATTTTTCTATATGTCAAGCTAAAATATTTAAAATGGGTTATTTCCACCTCGCACTTCGAAGTGGAGGTGGGTACCGGTAGACTTTCCAGTACTTCCCATACCGCCGATAACTTGACCTTGTGAGACGTAGGCGCCGACACCGACAGCATTGCTTGAAAGGTGGCCGTAGAGAGTCTGGGTACCATTATTATGCTTAATTACAATATACTGACCATAGCCACCATTCCAACCAGAACTCTTAGACACAATTACTTCTCCAGCGGCAGCCGCTCGAATCGATGAGCCGTAAGCCCCGGCCAAATCTACCGCGTTGTAACCATGAATACTTTGAGTCTTAATTGAGCCGGGTGCAGGATGAACAAATCCTCCACCTGAAGCCGAAGCCACACCAGACACACTAACCGGCTTAGCATTGGCAGCTACTCTTACTGGTGCTGCATGCATAGCACCACCTGGGATTATCAAAGTGTCACCAACGGTAATGTCTTCTGCTGATAACAGTTGGTTATAAGCAAGGATTTCCTCAGTTTCTCCTTCATACTTCTTGGCGATAGTACTAATAGTGTCACCTTTCTTAACAATATGTCGCACCCCAACAATCGGTAGAATCACCAGAGAGTCTCCTGGCTGTATCTCAGTAGCTCGATTTAAATCATTGGCCCACATTATCGTATTGGTGGTAACTCCAAACATTTCTGCCACTTCCGACAAAGAATCCCCCGGACGAACTGTATAGACTCTAATTTCCCCAGAAGTATTTTTTAATTCAGCAATTTCATCCTTACCTACCGGACCAGTCGACACTAATGAATTTTCATCTACAACAATGTCTGCTCCTCCACGTGCCCCTTGAGCATTAGGATTTTGCATTGAGGCTAAGAGGGGAGTGTCAATCGCTTCTACTGCTAAGGCAGCAGTGTCAGGGACAACCTTGCCTTCTTTATTAGAAAAATATTTAGCAAAAACACCTGCCTGGACTGATAAAGGTATCGCTATGACAAGGGTAAAAAAAACTATCTCGCTAATTATTCGAGTACGAGAAGAGATACGCTTTTTGAAGTATGTGTGCTGATGAGACTGTTTATCAGAGTTATCATCAGTGTTTATTGAGTTTGGTTGTATACGTCTTTTGTTAAGGTCTCGCCGCCATACTGTCGCTACATCTGTGCTGTACTCTGTAATGGAATTTTTTAATTCCTGACATACCAACATCTGGTACGTGCAACATTCTACTAGAGCTTGCCTACATAGCAATTGACGAAATACACTTTTTTCACCCCTGAAAAAAAGAGTCATTTAAACTTGATTTGAAGCCGTAAAATTGCTATTGACACTTTTTTTCAAAATGGTAAAGTTTCTAGATGCAACAGATTGCACACATTTTGAAGATACAACGTACTGCTGAGCAGGCGGCACTTTGTGTGTCGAAATACGTAATGCCAAACCCAATCAATTACGGGTCAACTTTCGTGTCTGATAAATTTAGGCAATCTGGTTATATGACGTAAACTCTTTTTGAATTTATTTCCTCTAAGCAGCTTGCCTGAAGGCAAGCTGTTTTTGTTCTTTCATTCTTTTGGTGGCCGAGACCTCGGAGGCACTTGATCTTTAATAACTAGGAAAACTCATGAAAAACATGATCAATCTAATTCGTAATGCAAACGCCAGCACCTTGGATACCTACAAAGGTATTCACTGGGTGTTGATGGAACTTGTGTCACCTTACGCTAGAGGCTGTGCTGTTATAGCCCTGTCATTTCTATTAGTCTCGGTTGGGTGTCTATCCGCTATTCCACTCACCCTGCAACATATCTATGATGCATATGCGAGAGGAGATCTCGAGCTAGCTCAGAATTATCTGTGGTATACATTATTGATATCAATCAGTGGATCCTTTTTCGGCACACTACACGATCATTTCAGAGAAAAAACCTGGAATCGAAATTATTTCACTATCAACGTCACTCTTGCTCAAAAACTATTTGACCGGACTTATGATGAGATTCTTGGTGAAAATAGTGAAATCGGTGCCGAGCAGATTGAATCAACCAAAGACCGTGCACAAAATATTTTGTACCTACTTTTGTTTGAGGCACCAGTAGTAATTATTTCTATTGTCACAGCGACGATATTTATTTTCCTGATTTGTAGTCAGGCTGGTGCAGGATTGATTTTTCTAACCATCTTTAACCTTACTTGGTTTTATCTCTTCAATACAACTATTGATAGAAAGATGAAGCCAATCGACAAAACTTTCCGCCGCGCAAACAGGCGTTTGGTAGAAAAACTTAATCTAGCCGCTTCTGTGAAAGCTTCCGGAGTAGAGAAGAGGGTTGTAGAAGAAGTCGGAGAGGAATTTAAAATGCCATTGGAACAGGATTTATATATCTGGGCCTACTGGTTTCAAAAATTTGATTCAATTCGTCGTTTGGTAAATGCTTGCGCCCCAGTCGGAGTCGTCCTGTATGGAATCACGTACACCACTATGACCGTTGGAGAACTATCCGCAGTCACAAGTTGGGTGTTTACTGTCTCACGTGAGTACGGCTTTATAGGCAACTTAATGAGACAACTCACAAGTCAAATTTCGCGTATTAAGGCCGCTCGTGAATCACTATCAAAACCACCCCTCTTCAACTTCGAAGCGGGAATAATCTACGAAAGGAACAAAGATGTTAGTTGAGTATAAAAATGTCAGTGTCCGTTATGGCTGCACTGACATACTTCGTGACATATCGTTCACGATTGAGCCAGGTGTTTCAGTTGGTATTGTTGGAAGAAGTGGTTCAGGCAAGAGTACTTTAGCCCGATTATTATTTCGGGCTATGGACCCTGACTCTGGAGCAGTCCATATAAACGGCATCCCTTTATCTCATTACCAGAAAAATACTGTCCTGCGGCATATTGGAGCTATATTACAACGCTCTGACATGATTAGTGGTAACGCTAGAGAAAACATAATGTTTGCGACCCATAAAGAGGACCTGGATAATGTGCCAGATTCATCTATCTGGAATATTCTAGATGCCTTAACTCCATCACTGCGTGAACGTCTCAATGGTCATGGTCTTGATACACTAGTTGGAAAACACGGCCTACAATTATCTGACGGACAACAACAACTAATCTGTATAGCTAGAGCACTAGTAAAAAATCCTGAGTTTTTGATTGTTGACGAAGCTACTGCTTCACTCGACGCTGAAACAGAAATGATGGTTCAACAAGGCATAGACACGGCTCTGTCACGAGGAAGGTCAGCCATGGTGATCGCTCATCGCCTTTCTACCCAAAGAAATTGTGATCGTATAATTGTGTTGAAAAAGGTTAGCGAATGTGAGCCTGAAGAGCCCCAAATTGAAATGATTTGTAACTCTCCTAGAGAAGCTTACGAACTCTCCCCAACCTACCGTCGCCTTGCACAACTCCAAGGATTTCGTCCTTAATATGATGTTAAGTTTAAACTCGATGCAATTGCATCGGGTTTTTATTTACTTGACCTATTTTAATAAATAACTTTGTAATCGAAGAAATTACTTAGCATATCCAGAATGGATTAATACATTCGTAATTTTTATACATAATAATTAGTTTGTATCAGCCATGATATGATGTGGCACATATGTCTGAAACCCCGTATTTAGAAGGATTAAACGAACCCCAAAAACAAGCTGTGTTACATACCGACGGCCCCTTAATGATCCTAGCGGGCGCTGGCTCTGGAAAAACTCGAGTTATTACTCACCGGATTGTTCACCTGATTCACCAAGGCGTAGCTCCCAACAATATATTAGCTGTTACCTTCACCAACAAAGCAGCTAAAGAAATGCGTGAACGTGTAACCACACTGACTCAAAAATACTTTCCTTCTGATCGCGCGGTTATAGACAGTCAACCAACCGTTACCACGTTCCACTCCCTCGGCGTTCGTTTGTTGCGTGAGTTCCACGACACGCTCGGACTGCGTCGCCACTTCACCATCTACGACCGGAGTGATAGCCAAAAAGCTGTTAAACAATCAATTGAAAAAGCTGGCTATAATCCTAAAGAATTTGAACCTAGAAAAATTCTCTCCATCATTTCAAGAGCTAAAGGGGACGCTATCACTCTGCTCGCTTTTAAGGATTCAGCCAATTCTTTCCCAGAACAAGTAGCAGCCGAAGTCTGGGATAAGTACGAAGAAATTCTTAAAGCGGAACAAGCCCTTGATTTTGACGACCTGCTCGTTAAAACACTTTTCCTTTTAAAAGAACACCCCCCGGTGCGGACCAAACTTCAAGAACGTTACAAGTATATTCACGTCGACGAATATCAAGACACCAACCGCGTGCAATTTACTATTACCGAACTACTAGCCGGTGAAGCTCACAATATATGTGTGGTAGGGGACATTGACCAAAATATTTATTCTTGGCGGGGAGCTGATATAAAAAACGTCCTGCAATTCGAAAGACATTTTCCGCGTGCCACTACGATTCTCTTAGAAGAAAATTATCGTTCCACCCAAACCATCATCGCTGCCTCGAACGATATCATCAAGAAAAATCAAAACCGGGTAGAGAAAAATGTTTTCACTAATAATCATAAAGGAGAGAAGTTGACCCTCTACGCTGGCATGACTGGTTATGACGAAGCTGAGTACGTAGCGATGACTGCTAAAAATTTGGTGGCCGATGGTGCTGACCCCTCTTCAATTGCTGTTCTGTATCGCACCAACTTCCAGTCACGCTCACTAGAAGAAGCTTTTTTAAATTTTGAAGTGCCTTACCAACTACTTGGCACCAAATTCTTTGAACGTAAAGAAGTAAAAGATGTCCTTTCCTATCTACGTCTCGCTCTAAACCCTGGCAGTAACGCTGACTTAACTAGAGTAATCAATACCCCAGCGCGTGGTATCGGGAAAGTTACCATGCTTAAAGTTATCGAAGGAAATAGAGCCGACTTAAACAAGGGTGCTTTAGAAAAGGTACAAAAGTTTGACGTTATCATGTCAGATATAGCCAAAACAGCTACCGAGAAACCCTTATCTGACACCATTAAATTCATCATGAAGCGTAGTGGTATTGAGGATGAATTAAAAGACGAACGAACTGAAGAAGCGCTAGAAAGATTAGAAAACCTCCGTGAGCTAGTAACCCTGGCTACTCGTTATGACGAAGTCGAACCAAGCGAAGCGGTTGAACAACTATTAGAAAGTGCGGCTCTCCAAAGCGATCAAGATGAACTCAAAGAAAAAGAAGAACAAGATGCTGTTCGCTTGATGACTATCCACGCCGCCAAAGGACTAGAGTTCGCTTACGTATTTATTACTGGTTTAGAGGAAGGACTTTTCCCACACGAACGACTCGATGATGGTAAGACCGATCAAGAAGAAGAGCGTCGACTATTTTACGTTGCTCTTACTCGCGCCGAAAAGAAAATTTTCCTGACCTATGCCCACATGCGCACTATCTTCGGCAGCCAAAGAGTCAACGTTCCTTCATCATTCCTCAACGACATCGACACCAAACACGTTGAGAGTGCCAACCCCAGCGAATCAGGAGGGAAGTCTGGCTACGAAACTACGATCTATTTGGATTAGATAACTACCGACAGTCAACCTGATCCAGTCAGTGACTCGTCATCCTCGCTCATGAAATTTTTACTGAGAATGATTCGCTACTGACTGAGTCAGGTTGATTTTTTAGGTTAAAAAACATCACTCGCACGCTCCCGCAGCAAGAGGAGTATTTATTCATAAAAGCAAATTACGTAACTAATCTAATGTGTAAGACTCGGCCTAGCGGCCCGGAGCGCACACTAGATTAGTTGCATAATTTGCGTAGCTACCCTAATCTGTCTAAATGCAGGAAAAATTTGCACATAAAAAATCACTGGGGCAGAATTTTTTGAATAGTGATTACGTACCGATTAAAATGTGTGACGCGGCCAACCTCCAAGCGGGGGAGACAGTACTTGAGATTGGACCCGGAACTGGCGCTCTAACTAAGGAGATTTTGAAGCGCGACGCGAGGGTGATAGCGATTGAAGCGGATGCGCGGGCGGTTACATCACTCGAGGAATCATTTTCTAACGAAATTGCTAGCGGACAACTCACCCTACACCACCACGACGCCCGCTCTCTAAACCTGGCTGATTTTGGACTGACCAATCAAACCTTCAAAGTGGTGTCAAATATTCCGTACTATTTATCAGGCTTTCTTTTTCGTACTTTACTTGATTCCAAATGCCAACCCAACACTCTTGTCTTTCTCATCCAAAAGGAAGTAGCCGAACGTATCGCTCGGGATAAAAAAGAGTCGCTACTGTCACTATCAGTAAAAGTTTTTGGCGAACCGACATATATATGTACCGTCAGTAAAAGTCATTTCACCCCACCTCCAAAAATCGACTCCGCCATTGTCGCGGTGAATAAAATTAACCGCGATATTTTCAGTAATTTTACCTCGAAACAGTTTTTTCATATTCTTCACCTCGGGTTCGCCCAAAAAAGAAAACAACTAGTCGGTAATTTAGCAAAAGAGTTTCCTAGAGAAACAGTAAGTGAGATTCTAACCAGACTTGCACTACCGCTAGATGTCAGAGCAGAGGATATCCCTTTAGATACGTGGATTAACGTTGTTAACTCATTACTAACAGTAAAAACAATTTAATTCACGCCATAATTAACAGTTTATACCCAACTCAATGCACACTTGTGGGCAAATTTACGAATTATTAGTAGTTACTACTGGTATACTAATAATGTATGGAGGGAAATATCAACCCAAAAATAGTCGGCTCAGCAATCATCGGTTTTGCTTTAGTTGCTGGCTCTTATGTATTAAGTAATTTTAATGCACCTAAAATTTCTCATCAGGCAGCCGTTCTGGCAGCGAAGCCCTCCCCTCGAGTAGCCATCGAAGTAAGTGATGATGATGGAAATGGTATTGAAGACTGGAGAGACGAGTTTATAACTACTAAGCCAGTAATATTAGAGAAACAAGACTCTACCTATGTTCCCCCTGAAACTCTAACTGGTCAATTAGGAATAAACTTTATGGAGGATATCATTAGAGCAAAGGGTTATGGCCCGTTCGGACGCAGTCAGGAACAAGTAATTAGCGATACAGTCGATATTCTAAGTAAAGAAACTGCCCACGACCTTTATGATACCCCAGACATCATCGTCCTTAAAGAATGGAATGATCAGGACATAGTTAATTATGCTAATACTATGGCTGGCACACTTTTAAGAAATAATGTGCCTGATGTTAAAAATGAGTTGGCAATTCTTGACGAACTCCTAAAAAGTGACGATAGCAATGGGCTGACTGGACTTAAATCTCTCACCGAGGGCTACCGACGTAATCGTGATGACTTTCTAAACACCCCTGTACCTGCTTTTTTGGTTAAAGAACACTTAGATATAATCAACACATTTCACGCTGTCCATATGGATATTGAGGCTATGACAAAGGTTTTGGATGACCCGGCCTTCACCTTGCTTCGCTTGAAAAGATACCAGGATGACGCTGAGGGTCTTGGCTATGCTTTGCAAAATTTGTACCTAGCTCTCGAACCAAAATCTAGTCTTTTTACCACTGATGACCCGGCTGTTTTATTTATTATGTTTAGTCCTAATTACCAAAATTAATTATTAGCTTATGGATACATTTTTTTCAATTCTTAAAAAGGGTTTAATAGCAATAATTTTTGTTATTTTTGGTTTTTCTGCCACTTATATCCCTCAGCCGTACAACCACATCAGTACCGTAGAGGCTGGAGGAATGACTGGAGGAGCGCTCGAACCAACTCAATGGCTAAACAATGTTCAACTAGGAATTATTAATGCGGCCACTACTGCTTCTAAGTATTTTGACAGCATTACAGCTACTATGACTGGAAATAATTGGATGAAAGAAAACATTCTTGATGGCATCGCTTGGGCTGTAGCTAAAAGGGTGGTTTCCTCAATGGTACAAAGTCTTGTTGACTGGATTAACTCTGGTTTTCAGGGTAGCCCAGCTTTTGTTCAGGATTTGAGTGGATTTTTACTACAGGCAGCTGATGAAGCGATCGGGACATATATTAGTGAGTTGGGTTCTTTCGGCTCTTTTATCTGTGCACCCTTTAGACTTGATGTGCAGATATCAGTAGCTCTCCAGTACAACCGAGAACGAACTGATCAACCGGCTCCAACTTGTAGCTTAAGTGGTATTGTAGGTAATTTTGAACAATTTATTGCTGGAGACTTCTCTCAAGGAGGCTGGGCTGACTGGTTCACCATCACCGCCACCCCGCAAACCTACACACCATACGGGGCAATCTTGTCTGGTCAAATAGGAGGCCAAGCTAGGGTTATCAATGCCAAAGGTGAACAATATTCTTTACTTGATTTTGGCGATGGTTTTCTATCAGGAGAGATTTGTGAAATAGTTCATGGCGCTGGCGCAGACAGAGAGGAGTGTTTTATCACCAAGCCAGGCAAAATTATAGAAGAAGCTTTGTCTTTCAACCTAGATTCTGGTCGCCAAAGTCTAATCTCAGCAGATGAAATCAACGAGGTTATTTCTGCTTTAATAGGCCAAATAGCTAACAAGGCCTTAACTGGAGCATCTGGACTACTAGGTCTCTCTAGCGGTACAGGTTACACCTACTCAGGTTATAGTGGTGGTTCTTACACTAGTGCCGTTGGACAAGCTACCCCTGGACTAAGCCCGGCTGAATCAAGAAAGCTAATGTCAGACGCCCTTGTAACGGAGACAAATTACAGAAACCTAGCCAATAATTATGCCCCTGCTCTTCAATCCTATTCTGTTAATCCTTTGGTCCGACCAGACAGAGCGGCTCAGGCAGCAGCAGCCTACAATGATGCATTAGAAGTAATCAATAAAACCACCACAAACGTAAGTGCTCTCAATTTAATAATAGCTAGATTTGATGCTGCCGTGGCTGCTGGTGATGTAAATGCACAAAATGACGCCATTTCTGAATACACCAAACTAACCTTGTATCCAGCCAGCCAATACAAAGCTACTGAATCAGAATGGCAAACTATTTTGAGATAATAAATGTGAATGAAATTATGAGCCTTTTAAAGAAATATCTACCAACCGCCCTACTAGTCATACCTTTCTTTCTGTTGTCTCCTTCAACCGTGTCGGCTGGTTTCTTCCAAGACACTTTATGGGCGTTGGTAAACAATGTCTTAGGTTTGTTTGTTGGACTAGCAGGAATGATTTTAGACGCAGGAATCAACACATTTGTGATTGGATTTGGATTTCAGTTCCTAAATACGGGAGTAGGGGTTGTGGTTGATAAACTCTGGGTAAACGTAAGAGACATCTTTAATCTAACTTTTATCTTTGGCTTGATTTATATCGGATTTAAGATGATTCTCAACAGTGACGACTCTAGTACCAAACGCTGGCTAATCAACCTAATCCTCGCCGCACTGTTAGTAAACTTTAGTCTGTATATTACTAAATTTATTGTAGATATATCAAACTCTCTAGCTTCACAGATTGCTCTGGGTGGCTTTGTTGTAAATAATGGATTAGTGGAAGTATCTACCACTTTAATGAGTAACTTTGGAATCACCACCCTCTTTGGGGGAGGCGGTTCATATGGCTTGCCTCCGAATATGAGTGATGGCACTCTTTACGGTTACATTTTTGGTACAGCTCTCTTATACATGGTCGCTATTTTTGTGTTTGCTGCAGGCGGTTTAATGTTGATGATACGTTACGCTGCACTATGTCTGTATATGGTCTTGTCTCCCTTAATGTTTCTTGGTTGGGTTTTCCCACAAATGCAAAGTGTTACCTCCACTTACTGGAAAGGTTTTTTAGGCAAGTCATTTTTTGCCCCGGTATACATATTACTTGTCTACTTTTCTACCATGATTATTCAAAACTTTTTCGGTACTGGTGGATCAATGGGTAGTATCAAGGACTTCCGAGCCGTTCTTGCTGGTAGTGGTAGCCAGATTAGTAGTACTTTTGAAAGCACAATCCCTCCCTTTATCCTATCGTCAATTTTCCTTATTGCATCGGTGGTAGTAGCCAACAAACTAGGCGCCGATGGCGCTGGTGCGGCCTTAAGAATTGGTAATAGTATAAAAAGCAAAGCTCAACAAGGTTTAAAGCGGGGAGCTATTGCGACCACCAGAGCCACGGCTAGAACAGTTGCCGCTCCAGTAGCATATGGAGGAGGATTGGCTGGTAGAAGATTGTCTTACAAAGTTGGATCAAGTCTCGAGAAGGGTCTTAACAGGATGCAACGATCTAATAATGGTGCGGTTCGGTGGGTAGGCAGTCGAGTTGGAATGGATGACGCTGTTCGAGATAAGGCAAAAAGTCTTAAGGAAGCTAAGTTCGGCTTGAGTAATACCATTGCCGAGGAAAACAAGAAGCGTTCTATAATTGACACCAGACAGAGAAACAACGTGGCTATAGAAGCTGGCATCGCGGCCGAAGAACGTAAGAAGAACGGTCAGGTACTTCATAATGGCCAAACAGTAGATAAGAGCAGCCTTACTGATGCCGACACCCTAAAGAGGGCTGAAGAGGCTGAAGAGAAAACAATCGCCACTATGCAACAAACAGTTGCCGGTTACTCAGCTACTCAACTTGAAGAGATGATGAGTCAACAACCAGAACAGTTTGAAAAGATTATCGGAAATATTAAGTCATCTGATTTCGATAAAATGATGGATAGTGATGGGTTGACACAAGATCAAAAAGCTGAACTTCTAGACGCTCGTCAGAAAGCTATCGAGGCCTCACTAACAAGTAATGGTAAGAACCGGAATGAGGAATTAACCAAGCTCTCCCTTAAGCAAATGGAGACTTTGGGTGATAACTTTATTAAAGAAAATGCCCACCTCTTTACCAAGAAGCAAATGGATGATCTGCAAAAGAGTGATAAGTTCACAGATGGACAAAAAATGGCACAACTTACTGAGCGTAGTAACCTACAAAAATCTACTGCAAATGATTCAGCGAAGGTTTCTGAGTTATTTACCACAGCACCTAACAAACCTAAAAAAGCTATTGATATTGCCCAGCTTTCACGTGATGCATTGTTAAGTGATAATGCCTTACCGTACATAAACGGTAACGTGTTAGAAGCAATCTACGGAAACAACACTCTAAGTGCGGACGATCGTGAAGAATTGAAGACAAAGATAAAGAATTACAATGGCCCAGCCAATCCAAACATCACTTCCGCTCAAAACTACCTAAAGAGCGCCCATGGCCGACTAAACTGGAACAACCCTGAGGACACGGCTCCTACTCCAGGCTCTGGACTACTTGATCAATACGGAAGACCAATTCCTTAAGTCGCAATTTAAACTATGTCTATCACTAATCAACAACGCAACGCTGCTTACGAAGTTGCTTCTGAAACTAATAAATTTTTGTACGCTTCCCCTGAGAGTGGGGAAGCCCTGTGGAAAATTGCTGAAAAGTACAACTTGACTGATGATACTAACTACAACAAATTTATTCTCGTAGTTGGTGATATGATCTTAGATTTGTCAAAACCAGTCGAACTCCCTTCAATTCTCAGTCAAAACTTGGGACTATCTACAGAAATATCTACCGTGGTTTCGACAGAAATAAATAATGCGCTGGAGATACTAACCACTCAAGCAGAAATATATAATTCCTCTGAGGATGCCGCCATGGCTTTAGATATAGCTGAAGCAGAGGCTTCACTTTCTAATCTGCCGAACATCCCCCATGTTCGCACTATGGCTAATGATGTGGAACTGCAACAGGCTCAAAGCCACATCCCTACCTACACCTCAACCCAATCAGCTATCTTAAATGAAGGACGAACTAAACCAGAAGCCTCAGCCCCGAGTTGGGGTCAGTAAGCAACTGAACAAATTACGATCTTTTTCCCCACCACCATGTATAATGGTGGTGTATGCGTTTTGAAGTTCCTCAATTCATAGATATCGAAGATAAAATTTTTGGCCCTCTTACTTGGCGTCAGTTCCTTTATCTTGGAGGGGGAGTTGGTATGGCCGTCGTAATGTTTTTTACGCTACCCCTGTTTCTTTTTATTTTTCTAGGTATTCCGCTAGCTCTACTGGCAGGGGCTCTGGCATTTTACCCAGTCAACAACCGACCTTTTTCTTTTTTTCTAGAAGCTATCTACAACTATATAAGAGGTCAAAGGCTGTACTTATGGCGTCAAAAAACTGATACTGTCTACAAAACCTCAGCCCCAAGTCAACCAAATTCAACCCGTACAGGCACTGACCCCTCTTTAATAAATCCAGCACGACCTAAAAATAACATCGCTTCACTAGCTAAAAAACTAGAATTACAAGCCTTACAAAAAAAGGAATAATATGCCAAAAGCTCAAGCTGCCACTCAAGATTTCGTCTCTATTAAAGATATTCGTGACGATGTCATAATCCAAAAGAACGGTCAAATGTGTATGTTGCTTTTGGCTTCTTCAATTAACTTTGCTTTAAAATCATTAGATGAGCAAAAAGCAATTTTGATGCAATTTCAGCAATTTCTTAATACTATAGATTTTTCTTTACAAATCTATATTCAATCTAGAAAATTAAATATTGAACCCTATTTAGAACTTCTCCAAAGTCTCGAGGTAAAACAAGATAATGATTTAATGCGTATTCAACTTCGGGAATACATGGAATTTATCAGCTCATTCACTAGAGATGTTGATGTTATGAGTAAAAACTTTTTTATAGTTGTTCCTTACTCTCCAACCAAACTAAATATTACTCGCGGAATCACCAGTATGTTTTCTCAATCCCAAAAACAATCATCTTCACAAAATGATCTCCAGTTCGAGGAACACCGGATTCAGCTTGAACAAAGAGTTGACATGGTATCAGAAGGATTAGCCCGGATAGGAGTAAGAACTATCTCTTTAGGAAAAGATGATTTGGTCGAACTGTTTTACCACTTATATAATCCAGCCGATATGACTGGGAGCGCTCCAATAGTTGATAATAGATAATAAATAGTTATGTCACTAGCAGATTTACTACAACCCAAGAAAAACCAAGGTGAAGACCCTTCTAATGTGATTAAAGATCAACTCCTCACTTTAACTGATGTGATTGCACCATCAGCTATTAATGTGAGTCCTAGAAGTATTAATGTTAGCGGAGTAAATGCTAGAGTTTATTATGCTGTTTCTTACCCAAGATACCTGAACGACGGTTGGCTGGAGCCGGTTTTAAACCTAGCTAAAGAACTTGACGTATCAATTTTTATCCATCCCGTTGACACGGCTGAAACTTTAAAGAAATTTCAAAAAAAAGTCGCTGAGGTGCAAAGCCAAATTAATATCAAAGCGGAAAAAGGGGAGGTGCGCGACCCACAACTTGAAGCCGCTTACCGAAACCTTGAAGATCTGCGCGACAAACTACAACAAGCCGAGGAAAAGTTATTTGATGTAGGATTCTACCTAACCATCTATGGAGAAACCGACACTGAAATTAACCAGGTTGAAAATGATATTCGTGGAATTCTTGATGCCCGTTTAGTAGCAATGAAGCCAGCCTTATTTCAACAAGAACCAGGCTTCAAAAGTATTTTACCGCTATCTAATGATGAACTCATGGTTCACAGCAAGTTCAACTCTGAACCCCTCTCAAGCTTTTTTCCTTTCACTTCTTTCGACTTAACCTCGGATTCAGGAATTCTTTATGGTGTCAATCGACACAATTCTTCACTAGTACTATTCGACCGCTACAGTCTAACAAATTACAACTCCGTTACCTTTGCCACCTCTGGAGCAGGGAAGTCATTTGGCTTAAAACTTGAGATTCTACGCTCTTTAATGTTTGGTACTGAAGTGATTGTAATCGACCCAGAGCGAGAATATGAATACTTAGCCGAAGCCACTGGTGGACGTTTTTTCAACATTTCTTTATCGTCTAATCACCACATAAATCCTTTTGACCTTCCCACACCAAGCGCTGATGAGGACCCCCGCGATGTCCTCCGTACCCACATTATTGAGTTGGTAGGTTTATTCAGACTAATGCTGGGTGGCCTAACTGCTGAAGAAGAAACTTTGATTGATATTGCTATCCAAGAAACCTACGCTTTAAAAGACATCACCGGTGATGCAAATTTCTCTAACCTAGAACCACCATTACTTACTGACTTTGAAATGGTGTTAGCTGGTATGGATGGTAGTTCTTCACTTATAACTAGACTCCAAAAATACACCGCTGGAACCTGGTCTGGTTTCATGAACCATGCCACTAATGTCGACATTAATCAAAAATTCGTGGTTTTCTCCCTACGTGACATGGAAGATGAGCTCAAAACTATCGCCATGTATATCATCACTAACTTCATCTGGGGATCAATCAGACGAAGAATGGTTAAGCGCTTAATGGTGATTGATGAAGCTTGGTGGATGATGAAATCTGAAGACACCGCCTCTTTCTTGTTTAGTCTAGCAAAACGAGGACGAAAGTATTACCTAGGTATAGCCACCATCACTCAAGACGTGGACGATTTCCTTCGTTCACCTTACGGAGTACCAATGATTACCAACTCATCAATTCAGCTCTTAATGAAACAATCTCCAACAGCTATCGACAACATCCAAAAAACCTTTAATTTAACTGATGAAGAAAAGTTTTTGCTACTTGAATCCAATGTAGGAGAGGGTATATTTTTTGCCGGCCTTAAACACGTCGCAATAAAAATAATCGCTTCTTATACTGAAGAACAAATCATCACTTCCGACCCATCACAAATTCTCCAAATCAGAAAAGCCCGAGAAGAGTTACAAGCTTCACGGATGTAGTATACTTTTAGTATATGGCGGTTCCGCAAAAAAAAGATGAGCGATATAGTGAGCGATACCCAAAAGCGGTTAACGACCCTAAATACGGACCAGGAACTCGCCCGACCCTAGCTTATTCTTCTAGTGCAACAAGCGGACAAGAGGTAAGAAACGTTAGATCGGAAACCACCCGATCTTCAAATACGCCTGGTTCACCAACCAAACAACAACCCACCAGCTCTATTACCCCTACCCATGAGAATTTCCAAGCCTCTTACGCAAAACAAGGTTTACAACCCTCATCTATAGAAGACCCTAAAAATAACCCCTATAAACCTGTACAGCAAATAAATCGCTCTGAGGAAACAACCAGAAAAGCCAATGTAACCTATTCAACCCAACCAATAGTCACCCCTAAAAAACTTAAGTCTGGTAAATTATCAATAAAGGGTACCTCAGCCACGCTTCTTATGCGGGGTCGTGCAACCACTGTGACTGGTAGTATTTGGTCGTGGGCAATACCCTCCTGGTTTCTATTTCAATTACCTTTTGCTTTGTTAAATATTGTTTTTTTCGCTCTGGCTGGCGCTCTTGACTCAATTAAAAAAATTGTTACTCCAAACCCTAACAGTAATTTTTTATATAAAGGTATTCACTATGCCGCCAGTCGTCTACTTGAAGTGGCAGGAAAGATTTCGGAAGCTGTATTTGGAATCAATGTATCAGTCCTTGACCCTATTAATCTTTTTATGGTAACTGAGTTAATAATATTTATATTCGGCATAGCGGTGCTTTTAATTATTTATCTCATATACAAACTAAATGGTTTTGAACCGATTTCAGGTAAAAGCTCTGGTATTAAGATTTTTGTATTTATACTATGTTTTTTTGGATACTTTACACCAGTCCTAAACTTACTTCCTTGGTTTATGATTTGGACTATGATTATTTGGTTACGACCAAAATAAATTTGGATAATTAATTTATGGTGTTTGGAGATATCCCAAACAAACGCACTAAACTGGGCTCTTGTGTCTTATGGTCTGGTATGATTATGGTATGAGGACACTAATAATATTTTTAATAACCATAGTCAGCTTAAGCGCCTCCCCAGCGCTAGCTCAATTGGACACAAATTCACTTACCAACCCTGAGTCAACCATCGAAACTAAACCAGAATATCCAAGACCTGGTGAAGAAGTCACAGCCACCCTCAAAGACTATCAAGGAAGCACTTACGGATCTAAAATTACTTGGCTGTTAGATGATCAAGTTATTGAAGAAGCGGAAAATCAACGAGAAGTAAAAATAATAGCAGGAGAAGCTGGTAAGACTCAAAATATTAAAGTTGTCTTAAATACACCTCAGGGTTCTAGAGTGATTCTACAAAATACCATCAATCCTATTTACTTAGACATAATCATCGAACCTCAAACCAGAACCCCAGACTTTTATCTCGGCCGTTCACTACCAAGTATTGGTAGTATTGTTAACGCTACTGCGTTGGTGAGCGATAGTGGATTTAGGGATTCTGACCTTGTTTACACTTGGAGACTAAACAACCAAGTTCTTGAAGGTGGGCCAATTAGGGGTCGAAATCAAATCTCTTTTACCACCCCAATCGGCGACTATAGTTCACTTTACCTACAAGTAACCGAACCTGGAGGGGTGGTTTTAGCAAAAAGGGCGGTCAGTATTCCTTCTGTTGCACCGGAAGTACATTTTTATGAAGTTAGCTCTCTATTCGGTATCAGCCAAAAACCAATCGCTAAAAACTTATCTCTAATCGGTAATAGTGTGACCGTGCGCGCTGAACCATACAACCTTGATTCTCGGGTCTACAACAATCCAGATATTAAAGAATGGAAAGTTAATGGTAATAAATCTACTGATTTTGGAGGGAACCCGTATGAAGTCACTCTACAGAGAACAGGAACCTTCGGACAATCAAGCGTTCAATTTCATGTTCGAGACACCAAACAAATTTTACAAGGGGCACAGAGTAATATTCTAATAAACTTCTAGTATTATGAAACGCACAGTATTTATCGTCATTGGAGTAGTACTAATAATTATCCTAGTCGCTATCTGGATATGGGTTTTATTTTTTGGCACACCTAAGAATGTTGACGAGGTTTTTGGTGACCTATCAATTGGCGACACTACTGACACATCAATCATTAATGAAGAACCTACATTAGACAATGAACCAACAGTGAATGTTTCTACCTCTAAAAGACTTCGTCAACTCACTACCAAACCAATTATTGGTTACCGTGAAGTAATGAAAAACGCTTCTTCCACCCCTGTTGTCTACTATATCGAAGCTGGTACGGGACACGTTTTTTCTATTAACCTAACTAGTGGGGAAGAAGAGAGAGTATCAGCTACCACCTTCCCAAGCAGCCAAAAAGGTAGCATTACTTTAGATGGTGAATACGTAATGATTCAGTCCGGTAGCGGTTTTAGTAGTGAATACAACATCAAAAAACTTGACTCGGCCTCTTCAAGCGACTCTAGTGTCTACACTATAACTGAACCAATTATCAGCTTTAAAGCTACTACTGACAACACTTTTTTGTATGCTGTTAAAACTGACCGATCGGTTATCGGTAAGTCATTTGACCCAGTAAAACAAACCTCTAAAGACTTATTTACAATCCCTTTCCGTGAAGCAGTGATTGACTGGGGAAAAACAGAAAAGGATACTCACTTCGCCTACCCGAAAGCTAGCAGTAAACTAGAAGGGTTTTTATATGAGATAAAAGGAGGAAAGGTTAGTCGTCTGCCAATTGATGGTTTTGGTCTTTCCGCTGAAGGAAATGAGAGCGGGGTCGTGTTTAGTAGACAAGACAAGGAAAGATACCAAACATATCTCTACCTTCATGAATATAATGATTACGTTGAATTTCCTATTACTGTTATTCCTGAAAAATGTGCCTTTAGTGAAAACACTTCTTCTCTAGTGGTATGTGCTGAAACACCAAACACCTACAACAGAGAAACTCCGGACACTTGGTATAGTGGTGAGGTTAATTTATCTGATAACCTCTGGGAATCGAAAATGACTGAACAAGGGGTTTCTTCCTTGTCAAACACCCAATCAGAAAGTGGGCAGTCTTTGGACATAACCAACCTACAGTTTGGTCACGATGATGTAAATATTTACTTTGTAAACAAAAACAACCAAAACCTCTGGATGTTTGAGCGATTACAACCTTTACCAGAAACTGAGTAACTTAATTATCATGAAAAAAATCATTACAATAATCGTTTTTATTCTAGCAGCCGCCCCTTCCTTAATTTTTGCTGCTGGTTATACTCCTTTGGTGGGTATCCCTGGGGTAAATCCTAACTCGGGATTTGACGCGTATATGAACGCTCTGTACGCTCTCTCAATCAGTATTGCGGCTCTCCTGGCGGTAATTAAAATAGTAATTGCTGGAGTTAAGTGGATGATGTCTGATGTTGTTACCGACAAAGGGTCTGCTAAGAAAGATATTCAAGGTGCTGTACTAGGGTTATTGGTAATCCTAGCGGCTGTAATCATAATAACTGTCATCAATCCAGACATAAATAATGTTAACGTAACCTTTGACCCGATCCCAATACCAAGCTCGCCACGTGTTATAACTACCAGTAGCCCTGTTTCGCTACCCTTAGGAGATGAATTTATGCCTTTGAGATCCGGTATTATTAGAGATGCGGCAGAAGCAAAAAATATTTGTGAAAATGTTGTGCCTGGCAGATGCCCTTCTAACTACAACCCATTTTCACCAAATCCTGAAGCAGCTTGTTATCAAGGAGAATATACTCCACCACCACCCGGCAGCGATCAACTAGGCACCTGTATTGTACGAGCAGCTAAAAAACGACCGAGTACATTCGATTGTCTCCTTACAGGAACTGACCCTGTTGGAAATAATACATACGACTGTACTGCCGCTATGAAAGCTTGTCAAAGAGCTGGAGGAGAAGCAGAGGCTCGTGAGTACAACGGGATTGTCTCCTGCACCAAATATAAGTAACCCTAAGTTTTATTTAAAAATACCAACACTTATCCTAGTGTTGGTATTTTATTTAAGCCCATAAAAAACTACCGGTGTTTCTTTACATAAAACTCTTGTGCAATCATGGTTAAGTTACTAACAAGGAAATAGAGAGCGATAGCGGCGGAGATAGAGTAGGCGACGAAGGTGATTAAAACCGGCATTACGTAGCGCATTTGAGTTTGCATATTGCGCATGAAGTCATCTTTAATACTTGGCTCCGCCCCTTCTTCTTTAGGTGGTAACTTGGGCATCGACAGGTTAATGTAGATAAACTGCGTCACACCCGCACCAAGCGCCAATAAGACACTCTTACCTGTAATATCAATCATTCCCAAAAAGTCCATTGTTACCCTAACTGGAGTTTCTACAAAAAAATAAAGTAAGTCCGTATTTATTTCTGGTAAAGGAATTCCTCCTCCTCTTGAGACTGAGTAGTATAGAGCAATAATAATTGGGAGCTGAAGAAAAATTAAGAAAATACTGGCAAAAGGATTCATTCCCGCATCTTTGTAAGTTTGCATCATCGCTTGAGCTTGCACCTGCTTATCATCTTTATGTTTTTCTTTAATCTCTTTTAGTTTAGGCTCAAGCTCCTTCATTATTCGCTGAGTTTTAGCGGCTTTAATAGAAACTGGCAAGAGAATGGTTTTTACCACTAAGACAGTAGCGATAATAGCTAGTCCCACATCACCACCTGGGATAACATCAATAAAAAAAACTAGCGCGTTGTAAATTGGGTCAAAAAAGAACGTGTGCCAAATATAATTCATAGTGGGTGTATTCTACGTATTTTTTATAGTCTCGGCAATTGACGCTGTCAGAAACTCATCTGCTGCTACTCGACCAATAGCGTTATAGGTGGGTTTTACTATGACAATAAAAACTCCTATGGAATCTTTAGCTTTAACTTCACTGCGCAAACGAGCGTAAATTCGCCGTCTTAAAGCATTTCTACGTACCGCTTGTTTAGAAACCTTCTTACCAACCACCACTGAAGCGTGTAAGGAAGGGTGTTGAGAATAAATGATAGTTAGGTGCTGAAACTGGAAACGTTTTCCGGTTTTAAAAAAGTTATCAAACTGTTTTTTAGTTAACCTTTCTGCCTTTTTAAACATAATCAATACTATACAACAAAAAAAGCTCTATTGAGCTTTTTTTACAGTTAGTTGAGCGCGACCTTTTCGCCGTCTAGCTTGAACGATTTTTCGTCCAGAAGCAGTGGCAGAACGCACCAAAAAACCGTGTGTAGTTGCGCGTTTTCGCTTACTTGGTTGATATGTTCGTTTTGGCATAATAGTTATAGATTTATTACAGTCAGAACTATACATGAATAAATAAATATTTCAATAGGCAAGTGATGTTTTAAAAGCAGCCTTAAAGTTATCCACAGTTTGTTCACAGTTGCATTTTTTTATTTCCAAAAAGTGTTTCAATATTCCAAATTTAGAGGGAAAATATTTACAGTTTTTCTAGCACGAGTATAATGCAAATTGCTACAAGATTTTGGGGCGAATCTATCTAACTTTATGAATTCTTCTATAACTCACACTCATCAATCCTCACACAACAGTATTGTTCATACTGAACAAGTCGATGTAAAACAACTTTGGGATGATGCGTTAGTGAAAATAGAACTTTCTATTACTACAGCCAACTTCAAAACTTGGTTTAGAGATACTCATATCGTTGCCCTAGAAGACGGTACTGCCACTATTGGAGTACCAAGTGTGTTTGTTAAAGACTGGCTACAAGATAAGTTTCAAACCATGATCCTTAAAACTCTTCGTGACCTTACTCCTCATGTCAGAAGTGTTGAATATACGGTTGCCCAAAGAAACGATAAAAAACAAGAGTCAACTAAAAACCAAACTGTTAACGCAGCTCTACCCCTAGAAGACTATTATATAAACAAGAGTGATAACCTTAACCCAAAATATTCTTTCGACACTTTTGTGGTTGGACCATACAACGCCTTAGCTCACGCTGCTGCTAAAACAGTGAGTGAAAAACCAGGTATCACTTATAACCCATTATTTATTTATGGAAAAACTGGTCACGGTAAAACCCATCTTATCCAAGCGGTAGGGAACCATATCAAGAAGATTGGTAAGAAAGTTTTCTATGTTACCAGCGAACGATTTGCCGTCGATTACTTTAATGCTCTCCAAAGTGGTACAGCCAACAACTTTAAAGATAAGTATCGTCAATATGATGTATTGATCATGGATGACATTCAATTCTTAGCTACCAAAGAAAAGACGCAGGAAGAACTGTTTCACCTCTTTAATGCTCTCCACGACAACAACAAACAAATTGTTTTCTCTAGTGATCAACATCCCGCTTTACTAAACGGAATGGAAGAAAGACTTCAGTCTCGTTTTGCCCAAGGGATGATTGTTGACCTACCTGCTCCCGACCTTGAGTCTAGAGCAGCTATCCTACGTGCAAAATCAGCTCAGAACAGCATTGTCCTTAGTGATGACGTAGTCGATCACTTAGCTGAGAGTATTGAAGGTAATGTACGCGAACTAGAAGGTGCCCTTAACACCATTATGTGTCAATCACAACTCCTTGGTCGCACCCTTTCAATTGAAGAAGTTAGAACAATTATCAAAAATAGTTCTCGCCCAAGAAAAACTCTCGCTATTACCGATGTGGTAGAAAAAGTGGCTCGTTATTACGATATTGACCAAGCCAGCATATACGAAAAGACTCGCCGTAAGGAAGTAGTAAAACCACGACAAATTATCATGTATATTCTTAGGGAAGATTTTCAAGTTTCATATCCAGCTATCGGTAAAAAACTTGGTGGTCGCGACCACACTACCGTTATTCACTCCTGCGAGAAGATAAAAGGGGAGTTGAAACATAATGGAGAACTGGAAGAAGAGATTACTCAAGTTAGACTACTCCTTAAATAACAAAAATCTTGGTAAAAAACTTCCGTCTAGACGGAAGTTTTTTACCAAGATTTTTGTTATGATGTATCCACATATTCTATGTATAGTTTGTGGATTAGTAACCAAAACCTTGTTAGTAATTTTGTATACAACTTAGGATAAGCTGTCCAAAACCAACCTTCTCACGATGACTTATCAACAAATTAATATTATCAAAAATCCTATCCCCAGCTCTATCCTCAACTACCCCAAACCAACCCCCAGTTATTTACATCAGACCCTGGGTGAGAGGACTTTAAAACACACCATACTTTCAACTTTTGCACACTTCCACACCCCTAATAATAGAGAGTAAAATAGATTAATTAAAAATATATGGAGATAACTATTCCACACAACCAACTAGTCAAAGCGTTAGAGCTTGTTAGTCGAATAAGTACCAAGCATGTGACCTTGCCAGTTCTTCAATGTGTTCGGTTAGAAGCCAAAGAAGGTAAGGTTACTTTTCAAGCAACCAACCTAGAAATCAGTATTGAGATTCCGGTGGAAGGAGTTATTAATGAAGATGGAGTAGTAGCTGTACCAACTCAAATTTTTCTACAAAGTATTCAGTTTATCTCACAGAAAGATGTGACACTTAGAACAGAGGATCAGGTTCTTCAATTGGAAACTGTTTCAACTAGCACATCTATCAAAACCTTCTCAGTGGATGAGTTTCCTAACCTTCACCAGTTACAAGGAGAAGAGCTGTCTATCAAAGGGTCGACTTTTGCTTATGGAATCAAGAGCGTGGCATTTTCGGCTTCTCAGACCTCTATTAAGCCAGAGTTAGGGAGTGTATTTATTCAACAAAAAAAAGAACATTCTTTAACTTTTGTAGCAACAGACTCTTTCAGGTTGATGGAAAAAACTATTCCCCAAAAAGGTTTAGTTTTAGAGCAGTCAATAATGGTACCTCAAAAGAACGCTGTTGAGTTAGCAAAGGTTTGTGACTCTATCGGAGAAGATCCTATCTTAGTTATTAATGAAAATCAGTGTGCTCTACGCTTTCCGGGAGGAGTGTACATTACTTCACGGTTGGTGACTGGTAATTTTCCTGACTACGCTCAAATAATTCCTAAGGAATTCGTGTCTCATGTGACCGTTTTAAAAGATGACTTACTTAGGTCATTCAAAAAGACTAATATTTTTCTTAATAAGTTCAGACAGGTATCATTAACTGTTACTGACAGTAATCTGACTATTTCTTCACAAAATAATGAAGTTGGACATACTACTGATACTTTAAAAGCTTCTGTTGATGGTGAGGAATTAACTCTTAATTTTAATCAACAATACATAATGGATCCTTTGTCTCATATTAATGATGATTCAGTCGTATTAAGTTTTGCTGGTATTGGAAGAGCTGTAATTATGCAAGGTTCAACCGATAAAAGTCTTCGGTATTTAGTAATGCCAATGAATAAGTAGTTATGGAAAACTACTCAACTCCACGACCAATGAAAAAAATCGGGGATTTGTTTGAAAGATATAAGAAACATTTTAAAGCTCCTCAAGCTTCGGTGGAGAAGGAGTGTGTGTTGGTGATTAAAGAAATAACTGGCTTCGATGTATCATTTGATCAAATTGAATATACTGTTAGTACCAGATCTCTGTATTTAAAAGTTCCAAGTATTTTAAAGTCAGAATTAAAATTTCATCATCCTTCCATCTTAAAACTCCTAGTCGAGAGACTAGGAGTTGATGTAGCACCAAAGAATATTTTTTAATTATCTTCGTTATTGTTTGAAGTTGAGGAATTTTCTTCAGAAGGTGTTTGGTTGTTTTGACTATCTAGTAATAATCCAAAAGTCTTTTTATTCCATTCTTGTACACCATATTCCCAGTTTTTATACTGTTGGTCATTATCAGGGTTAGTTGGGTACGGTCCTTGGGGATCATTTTTATTTACATAATAAAGAATACTGTGAATATTATTATAAATGTCAGCTATGTTTAGTTTTGGAGTGCTACTAGCTTGGTTTTGCATTGCTTGGATAAGTAAAGCCGTGTCAATATATTCTCCGCGAATAATTGGTTTTATACCATCAGTATTTATCTGTGGTTGAGGAAATGATTCTTCAGGGATTTTTGCTAGAGCCACGTCCATAAAAGCCCTCCAAGTAGGAGCAGTGATTAGACCAGATAAACCGCCACCCATCGCTGAGTTATCATTGTTTCCAGACCAAGTACCAACTGCTAGGTTAGGGGTGTAACCCATTATCCAAGCGTCGCGGAGATTGTTGGTACTTCCAGATTTTGCTGCTACATCACGATTAGGGAAGTTAATCATCGAATTGGCTCCCCAAAGGGGAGTACGAGCAACATTGTCTGATAAGACATCACTTATCATATAAGCAACATTTTCATCAAGAACACGATTGGTTTTAACTTCTGATTCTTCAATAATATTTCCACGATTGTCTTCAATTCTTAAGATACTTCTCGGTTCTGCTTTTAAGCCACCGTTTGCAAATACTCCGTAGGCATAGGTCATATCAATTAAACGTACTTCACCGCCACCAAGCACTAGAGTGAGTCCATAACGGTCAGGGTCGTTTAAGGTTGTTAGACCCATATCAGCGGCAAATTTAAGAGTGTCGTTTAATCCTGCTAAATAAAGAGTTTTAACCGCTGGGATATTAAGTGATTGAGCCAAAGCATTACGCATGCTAATCGGTCCAATAAACTTCGCGTTGTAGTTATTTGGTGCATAACAAGGTGATTCTGAGCTACGGCTCCAAGGTTCACATTGGGGAGAAAATTGAGTGGCTACATCAAATAAAACAGTGGCCGGGAGATACCCTTTTTTAAAAGCTGAAGCATAAACAAAAGGTTTGATTGATGAACCTGGTTGCCTGGAGGCTAAGGTAATATTAAAGTTACCGTCAATCGTGTCACTAAAATAATCTTTAGAGCCGACCATTACTAAAAGGTCACCAGTTTTAGGGTCTGTTGCTATCAATCCAGCGTTAGAGGCTTTAAATTTTTCGGTGTTGGCAGTGGCTTTTTCAAACACTATTCGCTCAGCTTCTTTTTGCAGTTCCCAATCAAGGGTAGTAATAACTTTTAATCCTTGTTCAGCTAAGGCTTCCTCACCATATTTTTCAGCTAATTGTTCAACAATATACATGACAAAATGTGGAGCTCTGATACCGGTGACGGCTTGGGGTTGAAATTCAACTTTTACACCCTTAGCCTCCTCATATTCTTCAATGGTAATAAAACCATTAAGACGCATTCTTTCTAGTACGAGCTGTTGGCGTTTGTCTAGTTCTTCTCGGTTGTTTCCATAAGGAGAAAACCGAGTCGGAGCTTGGGGGATAGCTGCTAAATAAGCGGCTTCTGGTAAGGTTAACTCGCTGGCTGATTTACCAAAAAAAGCTTGCGATGCTTCTTCTACTCCATAAATAGTTCCTCCGTAAGGAGATTCGTTTAAATAAACTTCAAGAATTTGGTCTTTGCTCAAGATTTGTTCAATTTTGATAGACAAAATTGCTTCTTTTACTTTTCGACTAAGAGTCTTGTCGCGTTGTAAAACTGAGTTCTTAATCACTTGTTGAGTGATGGTTGAACCACCAGCGCCACCAAACGCTCCTTTTCCAGTTTGGATATTATTAATCATTGACCGAAGGATTGCGGCTGGCCGAATTCCCATATGGTTATAAAATTGGTCATCTTCGATAGCTACAGTCGCATTCTTGATGTGACGAGACATTTCTTCAAAGGGAATCACTGTTCGTTTAACATCTTCATTTAAATCATATAAAACAATCTCACCCGTTCGGTCGTAAATTTTAGTAGACTGGAGAACCCTTCTTTCTTCAAAGGCAGATAAATCAGGTATTTCTAAGGTGGAAATCCACACCAAGAGGCAGGCAGCTAATATAATTGAAGCAGCAAACCCAAAAATTAAGAGATCAATAATGATTTCTTTCCAGTTCTTCCTAAACCATGAGTGAATTTTCATATATTGCTTCTTATATTGCCAATAGTAGCATGAGTTGTCTAGATGGGTTACTACGAATCTGTGATACAGTTATTTCACTATGAATTTTTCATCCGAACTAATCGAACGAGGTTTTATTCATCAATTTACAGCTTCAAATTTAGAAGAGATCTTTAATGGTGAAAAAAAGACTATTTATCAAGGGATTGACCCTAGTGCCGACTCAGCGCACGTTGGAAATATGGTGATTTGGCTGTTGTTACGACATTTGGCTAATGATGGACATAAAATCATCTTTTTGGTGGGAGGCGGAACGGGTATGATTGGTGACCCAAAGCCAGACTCAGAGCGTGAGCTTAAAGCCCCGGATCTGGTGGCAGCTAATGTAGCCAAAATAAAACAACAAGCCCAGAATTTTATCACTAGCCAAGAGGTTGAGTTTGTGAACAATTATGATTGGTTAGGAGAATTGAAACTAATTGATTTTTTACGAGATATTGGCAAACATTTTACGGTTAATGACTTGATTAAAAAAGATGCAATTGCAACTCGACTACAAAGCGATACAGGGTTATCTTACACAGAGTTTGCTTACCCTCTTTTACAAGGTTACGATTATCTAAAACTTTTTACAGATAAAAACGCTACTTTACAAGTTGGAGGTTCTGATCAGTGGGGAAACCTAGTGGCTGGAGTGGATTTGATACGGCGGAAGACCGGAGAGAGTGTACATGCTCTTACGGTACCATTAGTGATTGATAAAACCACCGGTAAGAAATTTGGTAAAAGTGAAGGTAACGCGGTGTGGCTTGATGCCGAAAAAACTTCTCCTTATCAGTTCTATCAATTCTGGCTCAACGTGAGTGATGAGGGTGTGATTGATTATTTAAAGTTGTTTACTTTTATTTCACTGGAAGAGATTCAGAAGATTAAACAAGAGTTTGAACTTAATCCTGGTAGTCGTTTAGCACAAAAGAAATTAGCTTTTGCTGTGACAGAGCTTGTGCATGGGGAGGAGTCTGCAAAATTAGTTGAGGAAGTGTCAGCTATTTTGTTTGGAGGTAAATCAGTAGTGAATATTAGTGAATTAGGAAAGAAAGTACTTTTAGAAAATGCTCCAACTACTAAAGTAAAGGGAGGAGACTTAGTGATTGACGTTTTAGTGGCAACTAATTTAGCAACCAGTAAACGCGAAGCTAGAACTTTTATTGAAAGTGGAGCGGTCGCGGTGAATGATAATAAAGTTATGTCGATTGATGTTGTGGTAACAGAAGCCGATCTTCATAATGGTATAGCGATTTTAAGACGAGGTAAGAAGCAGTTGTGTGTGCTTGAGGTAGAATATCAAGGAAAGGTCTAGGTAAAGTTTTCTATTGTCGCTGCGTAGAAGTTGGTTAAACATTAGAGACTAGTTGGTAAGCCTCCGAAAAAGCCCCTAGGAAAGGGGGCTTTTTCGGAGAGCTCAAAAAATATAGCCCGCAAAGCGGGCTTATTTTTTGGCTACATTTCATCGATGTCGTCGAAGGTGTCGTAGTCTACGTCTTCAGCGTCTTCTTCTAGTTCAGCGTCTCCTTCTTTATCATCTTCCTCATCGTCATCTTCCTCATCGTCATCATCATCCTTGCTATCAAGTAATCCAAAACCTTCAACATCTTCCTCATCTTCCTCATCTGCTCCGGTAACCTCTTCTAGAAGATCATCATCTAAAGATGATTCCTCATCATCTCCTTCTTCCAATTCCTCATCTTCTATTTCATCCATATTGATATTAAAGCAAGTCATATAATAATATTCGATAATTCTGTTATGTATTTTGTATCAAAATAGGGTTTTAAATGCAATATTATAGAGTGCATTAGTCGACGATTTTACTTGGTCCGGCCGTAATGTGCAAGACAGGTTATACCAACAGCAATCGCATCGTACTCGTCGTCAAGAGCATCAGGTGGAGTGTCAGGGATTAATCTAGTGACCATATCAATCACTGCTTTTTTATCGCTCTTACCATAACCAGTCACAGCAATCTTTATTTCTTGGGGGCCAAATTCATAAACCTGGCATTTATGAAGTTGGGCTAAGTAAATAATCATTCCTCTGGCCTGAGCGACACCGATTACAGTTTTGATATTCTTATTGAAAAAGATCGTTTCAATTGCGAGTGTGTTAGGTTTGTGTTGTTTTAAGAGTTCAGTAAAGCTGTCGCCAATAAAATGCAGACGTTCGGGCAAGGGTTGGGTGCGGTCAGTTTCAATACATTCTGAATGAACGAGTTTTTCGGACCCGTTTTCTAATTCTAAGACAGCAACACCGATGCGGTCATAACCAGGGTCAACGCTAATTACGCGCATAATTATTCATCTGTGTCTGCAGTGGTGTAGACATTTACTACATCGTCCTGATCTTCTAGTTTTTCGATAAATTCAGCTAGTTTTTCTCCAGTGGCGTCATCTAATTCCATCGGGGTGTTGGGAGTATATCCATCGGCTGTCTTAGTAAAAGCCCAAGCAGCTGAACCGGGTGTGCCTAACTCAAGTCCTGACCTAGAAAAGATGTGACGAATTTCTGGAGTAGTGCGGTTAGTGTTGTCAGTTACAGCGGCGATTAAAAGCGCCACTCCACCTGGGCCGTAACCCTCGTACAGCACTTCTTCGAGTGAAGACCCGTCATTACCACTACCTTTAGCTAAGGCACGTTCAATATTTTCTTTTGGCATTGAGTCACGCTTAGCTCTATCTACGGCGGCTAAAACTCCAGCTGAATCAACAGAGCCACCAGCTTTTTTAACTTCCATGGTAATCAAAGCTGAGTGCTTTGAGAATATTTTGCTACGTTGCGCATCAGTGGCTCCTTTCTTGTGTTTAATTTTAGACCATTTATTGTGACCAGACATATTATTCTATAAGTTAAATCTATTTAGTTGCTTATCAAGTTTTTTATCTATTTCTATCCAAACGTCCTTTTTGCGATTATGTGCTAGTAATAGTGTACAAATAATAACATCGACTAATTCTGAGTCTAGGTCAATTTCTTTCTCCTTTTTTCGCTGGTTATTATCATTTTCATACAAAACAGCTTCACATAGTTCACCCACTTCTTCATTGAGCTTAATAGCTCTTGAAAATAATCTTTCTTTTTCTGAAAAAGATTCGTTCGTTTTTCTAAAATGGACATCAAGTTTAGTAATTTTGTTATTAATACTATCAATTTGTTGCATACTCATTATTGTATTAATTGTATGTGACTGTAGGCGCTAGCGCTAGCAATGCGACCGCGTGGGGTGCGTTCGAGCAAGCCGTGGCGAATAAGGTAGGGTTCTATGACATCCTCGATGGTGGAGGGTTCTTCACCGGTAGCAGCCGCTATAGTATTTAATCCGACTGGACCACCGTTAAATTTATGAATAATTGCTTCAAGGACGGCCCGGTCGGGTTGATTTAAGCCTAGTTCGTCTATCTCCAACAGACTGAAAGTTTTAGTGACTGTCTCAGTATTGAGATCACTGCCTTCAAGCTGAGCCAGATCACGGCAACGTTTTAGTAAATAATTGGCGGTGCGTGGGGTAGCACGGCAACGTTTGGCAATATGCTCCAGTATTTCGTCTTTGGTGGTAACCTTAAGTAATTCAGCAGAGCGCTTAAGAATCGTGGCTATCTCTTCATCACTGTAAAATTCTAATCTAAATGTTCCGCCCGAAAAACGGGATCGTAGGGGAGAGGAGAGAAGGGAGATTCGGGTGGTGGCGGCCACCATAGTAAAAGGCGGTAGTTCGAGCTGGACTGTGCGGGCGGATGGACCTTTACCAATAATGATATCCAGTACACCAGACTCCATCGCCGGGTAAAGTACTTCTTCAATACTTTTAGACAAGCGATGAATTTCATCGATAAATAGCACGTCCCCCGGGGAGAGGTTGGTGAGGATGGCGGCTAGGTCGCCCACTCGCTCAATTGCGGGACCAGATGTGATACGCATGTTAGTACCAAGGGTTTTGGCAATCAGATTAGCGAGAGTGGTTTTACCTAATCCGGGTGGACCATAGAGTAAGACGTGTTCGGCCGCGTGACCACGCTCACGGGCAGCTGTGAGTAGAATACGGAGGTTTTCCTTAATCTTAGTTTGTCCTATGTATTCTTCCCAAGTTTGCGGTCGGAGTGTACGGTCAAGCCCACTAGCGTCGTCGCGGGTAATATTCTTTTTGTTTGATTCTTCAGCCATAGATGAGTCTAGTATAGCAAAATGAGAGAGAACATGGGTGGTAGAGACCGGGTTCAAATTATGTCTTAATTAAACAAAATAATAAAAATTATACGAAAACCCACCTAGGCGAATTTTCGCTAAGCGGGTTTGGCTACCAGCTGTACTCGATTGAACTGTCGCGGGTTTGGATCCAGCCAGGATAATTACCTTTCGGAAGGTACCCCTCCCAAGTGATGATTGTAAAACCACTTACACAAGTAGATCTGTAAACTTTTCCGCCTTTGATGTCGTCATTACTTGCTCGAGGAAAGGTTTTTCGCAGCTCGTTAGCCATTTCCTGAAAATTATTGAGTGTGGGCTGGTTATAACCAACCAAAAAGTGAACGTTTG
Organism: Candidatus Nomurabacteria bacterium; assembly: GCA_020632095.1. Classification (GTDB taxonomy): domain Bacteria; phylum Patescibacteriota; class Minisyncoccia; order Phycocordibacterales; family UBA918; genus OLB19. The sequence continues at coordinate 769,840 of JACKGF010000001.1, read as the reverse complement.
CCCACATTTCTCCCTCAGGACTCAAATTACAGTCAGGACGCCAATAGATTTGTTTAACTAAGTGCATTAAGGTCTCCAGTAGTGGTTTGAAGTCAGAGCCCACATCCGCATATGAAGTCGAACACTTGTTAAAATAAAAGAATGAAAAAAATAAAAACTACTCACATCTTTCTAAAAATGAACGCGATGAAATAGAGATTCTAAAAGACAAGAAATACTCACTGCGTGAAATAGCTAAAGCTTTAGACAGAGAAGTTTCAACTATCTGGTATGAGGTAAATAAAAATTCAGTCAGTGGCCAATACAGAGCAAAGAAGGCTAATCAAAAAGCAAACGTCCGCCGTCAGAACGCCAAGTACCAAGGAATGAAAATTGTCTCTCATCCTGAGTTGCGTCAGTTGGTAGAAGAGAAGCTGAAAGAAGGCTGTTCACCAGAAAGTATTGCCGGTCGAATCACCAATCACGAACAACATCTGCCAGCAATATCAACTGATTCAATCAGACGATTTTTGAAAAGTGTGTACGGTAGAAAGATTGAGTCATTCCGTAAGAAACTACTAACCAAACAGAAAAGACGTAATAAACGCCGTAGAGCAAACAAACTGAAGGGACGTACGTTTATCGACAAACGGCCTAAAATAATAGATAAACGAGCTCGAGTTGGTGATTCTGAAGCTGACTTTATCGTCTCTGGTAAAGCTGGTGTGGGGTATGACCTGACGGTAGTAGATAGAAAATTGCGAGTGTCGTTCATCGAACAGATACTGCCCGTCACAATAGAAAATATGGAAAAAGCTTTTCTTAGAATCAAAGAGCGGTATCCTGAGATGATCACTATTACCACCGACAATGATCTGCTCTTTGCTAATCATAAAAGACTAGAGCAGTTACTTAATGTGAAGATCTATTTTTGTCACCCCTACCACTCTTGGGAGAAGGGCGCGATCGAAAATGTTAATGGTGAAATTAGAAAGCATATTCCCAAGAGCAGTGACCTATCTCGGTACTCACCAAAGTTTCTTCGTTCCTTAGAAGAGAAACTTAATGATCGTTATCTAGAGTGTTTGCAGTTTTTCACCCCGCAAGAAATGCTTGATCGACACCGAAAAAGAAAACAGCGTGCAGAAGCACGACGGAAGAATATAAAGTGAGTGTTCGACTTGAGCCCGTGAGGTGGGGAACAATTACTAAAAATAATCTAACACAAAAAACTAAAATGTCAATTTTACCACCGGTAAATTCCTTACTTAAAAGCAGCCACAGAATTAGTTTTTAACTTCCTTAATTTTAATAAAATCACACCCTAACGGAATTCACATAAATTCATCCAGCCAAAACGCTTGACAAAAAATTTATATATGCTAAGATGGTGAGTAATTAGTTGTTCTGCGACGTGCGCCAGTGTTGTGTACGTTATTTTTATGTTTTTCCAGACGATAACTCTCTAAGCAACTTGGGTACGTTGCGAGTGGTTTTTGGCGCTCACCTCGAGTGAGAGTGCTGCAAACCTTCTTAGCGCGGTATCCACTTTCAATGCGGAAGCCTTGCTTAGAGAGTTATATTCTGGAAAAGAAGCTAACAAACAGACATTATCACAGTTTTCAAAAAAACAGTCTTGACCGGCTGATGTTTAACTTATCGAATGTCTCAAAATAATCATGTTGATAAAATTACACAACGTGAGATAAAAAATCATCATCGCTGACTACTTCAGTGACGGGTGTTTTTTCGTTTTGGGCGGAGCTGATTTTGTGTGGGAGTTCGACGACTCGTTCCAATTCTTTCATTGAAGTTTGTCCTAATAAAACTTTCTCTATTCCATCTTCAGCCATGGTAGGGATACCTTGAGGTCTAGCTGCTTCCATAATAACATGTTCACGTGGGTCTCGGAGTACTGCTTCCTCTACTGCATCATCCATTACAATACCTTCAAAAATACCCATTCTTCCCTTAAAGCCAGTTTGTCCGCACTGGTCACAACCAACAGCACGGTAGATGGTGAGGGGATCTGGTACTGGAACTGGGTGGGGGTGGGTACTGATAATTTGTTTGATAACTTCTTTTTCCTCGCCCATGCTTTCATAAGCTTGTTTACAATGCGGGCAAAGAACTCGCAGTAGACGTTGACCAATAATTATATTGATGGATGTACCAAAAATTCTCGGATCAACTCCTAGGTCTATTAAGCGCGGGAAGGCGGCTACAGCACTGTTGGTGTGCAAGGTTGAGAATACTAGGTGTCCTGTTTGAGCAGCGTGTATGGCAGTTTCGGCTACTTCACGGTCACGGATTTCACCAACCATAATCACGTCGGGGTCCTGACGAAGAATCGCTCGGAGGCCGGTGGCAAAAGTGTACTCGTCTTCAATTTGCGTTTGCATAATTCCCTCTAGCTTGTATTCAACTGGATTTTCCAGAGTGATGATTTTTGTGCCCTCGGTATGAACTTCCCTTAAAAAAGCGTAAAGAGCAGTAGTTTTTCCAGAACCTGTCGGGCCAGTGGTAATAATCAATCCATTTGGACGCTTTAATTGCTGCCTCATTACTGACTCGATGTATTCATTGAGCTGGATTTTGTCCATACTAAAACTAGCAACAGAAGGGTCTAACAGACGCATTACAATCGACTCCGCTATAGCTCCAGGAATAACTGAAGAACGAATTTCAATTTCTTTTTCTCCGGTGTCAAAAGTGAAGCGACCGTCTTGAGCTTCAGCTCGGGTATTTAAGACCATTCCAGACAAGAGTTTCAGTCGAGAAATAATCCGGCTGTATATGTAAGAGTCGATGTCAACTATGTCGTGTAGTACTCCATCGAAACGATAACGAACTCTAATTCCTTTTTCTTCTGGCTCTATGTGAATGTCAGAAGCCCGGAGAGCTAACGCGCCAGCGAAAATAAGTTCTAAGGTTTCAGATATACGGCGGACGTTACTTAAAGTGCTAATTTTTTTTAATAGCTCTTCAATATCTTCTTTTTTGTTGATGGTTGTTGTTAAGCGAATGATGTCTGCTGTGTTAATTTCAAATACCCCTCTTTTTTCGGCGGAAGAATCAACAATATCTGTGTATCGTTTCCAGCCGTGTTCTAAGCTAGCAGAAGAACACATGTAGATGTTTAAAACATAACGACGGTTTTGCAGTTCAAGGAGTAAAGCTTGGGTTTTGGGGCTGGTGGGGTTTTTGGCAGCGATTGAGAGAATATTTTTGTTAAATTCAAATCCTACCACCTCACAATCTCGAGCTTTTTTCTCATCTATAATTGCGATAGCTTCGGGGTTGATAGTATAACCACGGAGATTAATATATTTGAAACCAAGCTGTGGAGCAGTAGTTTCTACAGTACGTTCTTCCTCTAAGGCACGTAAGTCTGTAATACGAGTGTTAGATAATTTGTCATCAAATTTCAACATATAAAATATATGATAACACGGGTTATTTAAAGAATGTAAATAAAATTTCTTGGAACGAGTTTACTCATTTTAAAAATTGGTATAGGCTAACGACATGAATCAGGAATTTGTTGTCGGGCAGCCAGCTGAATTTTCGGTGGTGATTAAAGCTGTATTAGAAGAATTTTCAGTCAAAAAAGCGGAGGAAACTTTAGTGATTGCTCTGGTTGGTGATTTAGGAGCCGGTAAAACCACTTTTACCCAAATTCTTGGCCAAACTCTCGGCGTAACCGAACATATTACCAGTCCGACTTTTACGATTATGAAAACCTACTCTCTTAATCATAATCAGTTTGATAATCTAGTTCACATGGATGCTTATCGAATTGAGGACGAAACTGAGTTGGTTCCCTTAAAATTCTCAGAAATACTCAATAATCCACGCACGATTGTGTGTATTGAATGGCCAGAAAAAATATCGTCTATTGTTCCTCAGTCTGCTATAAAAATAGCAATTAAAATTATTGATAATGAAAAACGGAAAGTCTTTGTTAGTGGCTAAAACCTAGATTGGTCTGACTTGAGTAAAAACAGTATACTAACAACATGTCTAAACCATCTGAAACTACCCTCGTTCTCCTTGACGCTCACGCCATTCTTCATCGGGCTTATCACGCATTACCAGACTTTTCTTCACCGAACGGTGAGCCAACCGGGGCATTGTACGGGGTGACTACAATGTTGATTAGGATTATTGAAGAATTCAAACCACAGTACATTGCGGCTTGTTACGACTTGCCGGAACCAACCTATCGACACGAAGCTTACGACGCGTATAAAGCTGGTCGTTCCAAAACCGATGAATCACTAGTTCAACAAATCAATCGTTCACGAGATATTTTTGCTGCTTTTGGGATACCGATTTATGAACGTCCAGGGTTTGAGGCTGATGATATGCTCGGCACTATCGCGCATCTAACGGCTGATAAAAAAAACTTAAAAGTAGTGATTGCTTCTGGTGATATGGATACTCTTCAATGTGTCGATAAAAAAAGAGTGCAAGTTTTTACTCTTAAAAAAGGAATTCAGGATACCGTAATTTATGATGAACAAGCGGTTAAAGATCGATTTGGTTTTGGTCCCAAGTTGGTCCCTGACTATAAAGGTTTGCGTGGTGACCCGTCTGATAACATCCCCGGGATTGCTGGTATTGGTGAAAAAACGGCCACTACTTTGATTACTAATTTTGGCTCGATTGATAAAATTTATAAAAAATTAATTAAAGACGAAGTAGCTTTCTTGGAAGCTGGTATTAAACCAAGGATTATAAACCTTCTTAAGGAGGGGGAAGAAGAAGCTCAATTTTCCAAAATGTTAGCTACTATCAGAACTGATGCGATAGATAAATTCGAAGTTGAAAAAACTGAATGGAAAGAACTAGCTGATACAGACAGGATCACCAAACTTTTCAGTGAGTTTGGTTTCAGGAACATGACTGAGAAAATTAGTCGGCTGTTTGATATTGATTTAGTTAATGATGAGGTCGAGGAAGAGAAGGTTGATTCTGAAGAATTAGCCAGGGCGGCTATTTTACTCTGGCTTTTAGAAAGCGAGCGAACTAACGCTACATACACTGACATAATTGAATATGGTCGAGCTTTTTTGAAAACTCATTCTTGGGTAGAAACAGTTGAAGCTCTTGAGAAAAAAGTCAAAGCTGATGGACTGTGGTCTGTGTATGAAGACATAGAACAACCTTTAATTGAAGTGATTACTGAGATGAAAAAACAAGGGATCACCTTAGATGTTGAATATCTTAAGGAATTGTCAGTGAGGTTTCATACCGAATTGCATAAATTAGAAGAGAATATTTATAAACAAGTAGGTGAAGAATTTAATCTTAATTCACCAAAACAACTTGGTGAAATATTGTTTGATAAACTAGGGCTTAAACCAAAAAACGCTAAAAAGACGGCTGGTGGTCAGCGGTCGACTAAAGAGTCAGAGTTAGAAAAACTCAAAGATGAACACTCAATCATTGGTGAAATTTTACGCTATCGGGAATTACAAAAATTAGTTTCAACTTACATAGATAGTTTGCCAAACTTAGTTCAAGAAGATGGGAAGCTACGGTCATCATTTTTGCAGACAGGCACCACCACTGGACGAATGTCGAGCAAAGACCCAAATCTACAAAATATTCCTGCTCGCACTGCTGAAGGAAGGGCAATCCGCAAAGCTTTTGTAGCTGAAGCAGGGTACACCTTAGTGGCAATTGATTATTCTCAAATAGAACTTCGCATTGCGGCGATTCTTTCTGGTGATCCAAATTTAATTGACATTTTTAAGCGTGGTGAAGATGTCCACCGTGGGGTGGCACTTCGAGTGTTTGGGGTCAATGCCGAAGATGTGACCGACGATATGCGCCGCAAAGCTAAGGTGATTAACTTTGGAATTCTCTATGGTATGGGTGTAAATGCACTACGACAAAATCTCGGTGAAGATACCACTAGAGCCGCCGCTCAAGAATTTCTCAATGCCTATTTCAATACTTTCACCCGGCTAGCTGAATATTTAGAGGAAACTAAAAGTTTTGCTCGTCAGCATGGTTATACCGAGACTATGTTTGGCCGTCGTCGACACTTCCCTGGAATTGTATCTAGCGTACCGTTTATTCGCGCTCAAGCGGAGCGGATGGCTATCAATGCACCGATTCAGGGATCACAATCAGATATTATTCGGATTGCGATGGTAAAAATACATCACTATATTGAAGAGTTGAGATTGCAGTCAGATGTAAGAATTTTGCTTCAGGTTCACGATGAACTTATCTTTGAAATCAAAGATGAAAAGCTGGGTGCGACGGTGCCAACTATTTTAAAAATTATGACTAGTGTACTAGATGAGAAAAAATCTAAAGGCGTACCAATCCTAGCGGAAATAAAAATTGGTCCTAACTGGGAAGAGATGCAGAAGGTGGCCGTAAGTGATTTGAAATAATTATGTACGTAGTTTTTTTTGGAACCGATAGAAGAGGTGTTCGCGATGCGGCGACTAAATACATTGATGAAAAAATGCCAAAAGATGGACAACTGACAACGATTGAAAGTGAGAGTTTTGACATAGGACAGGTATCTGATGCACTCGGGGCGACTTCACTGTTTGGTGGCAGTGAATGGTATGTGTTTGATACACCTTCCAATAATCCAGAGTTCGATGAAGAAATAAAAAAAACTTTGCAAGAAATGAAAGATTCGCCCAATACGTTTGTGGTGCTCGAAGGAGCGATGTTGGCTCCAGCTAAAAAAGTTTATACAAAGCACGCTGAAGGTCTGTACGAATTTACGGCTGATAAAGAAGTTCGTTTCAACGCCTTTGCTCTAGCTGAGGCTTTAGCCCAAAAAGACAAACGTAAGCTCTGGCTCTTGTTGCAAGAAGCACGATTGAATGGACTGCGCGATGAAGAAAACATCGGCATACTATGGTGGCAATTAAAAGCTTTGCGTTTGGCCGATAAAACAAAGTCTGCCGCCGAAGCAGGCATGAAAGATTTTCCCTACAACAAATCAAAACAAGCTCTCAGAGCTTTTAAGCCAGGAGAGGTGGTCGCACTTTCACGTTCCTTGCTCGAGCTCTATCATGCCGGACACGGTGGCGTAAAAGATATGGATACAGCGTTGGAGCAGTGGGTGTTGGGGCTTTAACTATTAAAGTAACGTTTTAGATTTACTTCCAGTTTTTCGATTAATAGCTTCCAAATCCTTGTGATAGTTGGGTCTTTAGCGATTTTGCTGTCTTTGTAGTTGCGGAGTGTTTGATAAGAAATATTACTGTCTTTCCAAAATGATGGGTTGTCATCCATGCTCAGATTTAGTGGGTCGACGATTTTGTCAGTGGCATAAACAAATTTACTTTCTGGGTCATTTTTATTTTCGTAAGAATTGATAATGTTTAGTAAATCAGGAAACTCAGTGAATTCTGATTTGATTCGCGCAATAGCAGCTTCTTCACGCTTGGCTTTATCTTTTTGACCAATGGTATCAAAAGCTGGTGTATCACCAGCGTAGGCTTCAATGAGGTCATGAGCTAGCGCGTATTTTAATATTTTTTCAAAATCTAAATCATGACCTTCCACCGATGCGATATACCAACTCATCATCGCAACCTCAAAGGTGTGTTCAGCTGTGTTGGTGAATTCTTTTTCGTTAGGACGCTTCGCAAAGCGTTTAACCCGCTGGACTTTGTGCAAAAGGGTAGCAAATTTTTCTAAGTTTTCTAGCGAGACGGACATAGTAATTCTCCGTAGTTTACACCGATGAGCAGATTTGGGAAGTTTAGGTGTTTTGGTTTTGATTCTTAAAGTCCTGTGAATCTTTTGCGAAAACAAGGTTTTGGCAAACAAAATTTGGTTTTAATTACTAATGAAGTATACTTTTTTTTATGGAAAGACCTTACATAACATTATTTCTTCTAATGTCAGTAGATGGGAAGATTTCAACAGGTGATACTGAGGTTCTAGATTTTGATTTAGATTTTAAAGAGGTCGAGGGGCTTAAAGAAGGGCTTGGTCAATATTACAAATTGGAACAAGAGACAGATTTGTGTTCGATTAATTCTGGTCGTGTTTTAAAAAAAGTAGGAGTAAATTGCGAACACTCCGAACCAGAAAAAACGCCAGTAAGTTATGTGGTAATTGACAGTAAACCACATCTCAATGTTTCGGGAGTTAAATATTTAGCAGGTAAGAGTGATGTTCTTTACATTGTTACAAACAATAGTGAACATCCTGCTTTTGAGTTGGTTAAACAATGCGTAAATATCCGTATACTGAAACATGAAGGAGAGATAGATCTTTCTAAAACTTTAAAATTATTAAAAAATGATTTTGGTATCGAGAGGGCGACTATTCAGACAGGAGGAACTCTAAATTCAGAATGGACTAGAAGAGGATTGATCGATAGATTATTGTTAGTTGTTGCTCCAGTTTTAATTGGGGGAGAAAGTACACCAACCTTAGTTGATGGAGAGTCATTACACGTAAAAACTGATCTGGCTTTGCTTAAAACTTTAGAGTTAGTTAGTGCTAAACCTCTCGCTAATTCCTATCTCTTGTTAGAGTATAAAGTCAAAAATTAACCAGTATATAGTTATGTGTATTGTTTGATTATGTTGGGTTTTATAATGTCGTCACGAATCACTAAGTATACTGTTTCGCTCTGCTCACAATCTACTAAATGCTTTCTAATTATACGAATTCTGTACACCTTGTCGCTATTTCTGTTCGTTCCTCCAGAAAGTAGCTGGCAAGGCCTTGCGTCAGTCTCCCAGACTGACTCACCCGGCTCACAGTTCGTCGCGCCAGGAGGCGCGCTCCTCACAATGCTCCGCCTCGGACTCGAGCCGCCAGCAAAGCAGTTGGGGTAGCTAGTCGTCACGAATCACTAAGTATATTTATGCACTTCGTGCTAAATCTACTAAGTGTTCGCTACCCCACCTCAGCTGTTTATTGCCCTAGGAGGGGGCAATAAACATGCTTGCGGTTCGGACAACTGCCGCCAGCAAAGCAGTTTGGGTTGGCTAGTCGTCACGAGTTACTAACTATAATTTTTCGCTTTGCTCAAATTCTAGTAAGTACTCTCGACCCCGGCTCACCTATTTTTCTGCCTAGGTTAAGGGCAGAAAAATATGGCTCCGCCTCGGACTCGAGCCCGCAAGCAAAGCAGTTTGCTTGCTAAAAAACAAAAACCACGCAGGTGCGTGGTTTTTGTTTTTTGCTCGAGTCCGCCCACCAGGGATCGAACCTGGGACCATCAGCTTAAAAGGCTGCTGCTCTACCGTCTGAGCTATGGGCGGATGTTATTTGCAATTGCAAAGTGGGAAAACTATAACACGAGGGAATATAAAATCAATCAAGGTAATGAAAAACCCGCTTGTTGGCGGGTGCTGACTAACCTGTCAGCTAGGTGTCTATGAACGCCTGCACGAAGCAGGAACCTTGATTTGTCACGTCCGGGCGACGGAGGGCACCATACGAAGGGTGGTGGTGGACGTGAGGGTCGGGGTGGCCAGGGGCGGGGACCCTTGGCCGTCGTGTTTGCTCATAGTTTCTTCTCCTGTGAGCGCGTTTATCAACTTACGCAACTATCGCTTGCGCACTTGTGAGCCGTTGCTTCTGGCTCATTTATTACACTATCATTTCGTTTTTTTATGTGCAAGGTCTGGGATGATGATTCGTGGGCTTTTAATTTATCAATCCAAGTAGTCATTAGGGCTTACTTTTGGTACTCTGTCAGGGATGAAGTATCTAATTCTAGAAAATATACGGAGCGCTTATAATGTGGGGGCTATGTTTCGTACTGCCGACGCGACAGGGGTTGAGAAAATATTTCTGATTGGGTACACGCCAACTCCGGTTGATCGATTTGGGCGAGCGCAGGCAGAGATTACAAAAACTTCCCTCGGAGCTAGTGAGGAGATTGGATGGGAACACTTATCGGAAACAACTGATTTAGTTAAAAAACTACAAGCTGAAGGGGTGATAGTGGTGGCGGTTGAGCAGTGTCCAGAATCTGTGACATTGAAAGAATTTGTTGTCCCAGATAAAGTTGCTTATATAGTTGGTAACGAGGTCGGTGGGGTAGACGCAGAAACATTGAAAATTGTTGATACCATTGTAGATATTCCGATGTTGGGTAAGAAAGAGTCACTTAATGTTTCGGTGACCGCGGGAATTGTTTTGTATCATGGATTGGTTTAGTAAGAGTATTTTGGGACAGTGGTTTGTGACTGGAGTTCTACTCGGAATTGGTTTCGTTTTTCCAATACTTTGGGTACTAGGAATTGTTGGGGGAGCTTATTTTATATATTTATTAAAACAAACCCAGACATTAAAAACTCGTTATTTAGGAGCGTGGTTAGCTTGGACTATTAAGACCGCTTTCGCCTCAGTCTGGTTTTGGTCAACTTACCCAATTGATTGGTTGCCGGTCGAGATAGGTAAAGTTCAGTTGTTGTTGATTGGCGGATATTGGTTGATTGCTTCCTTGTGTCTAGGGGCGGGCGGTATAGTGGTGGTGCTAGCTTGGCAGTATGGACAAAACTTAGTTAAATCAAAGTATTTTTTTTGGGGATTATCGATACCAAGTGCTTGGGTGATGGGGGAGGTGGTTGGTTCGATTGTTTTTTCTATTGTAGCTTTAGGGCCAGGGGGCACTATTAATAGCTCTCTTAGTTTTGGCTATAGTGGATACTTGTTGGCTGAACATCAATGGTTTATGTTGGTGGCGAAAATGGCTGGTGTTTATAGTTTGAGTTTTGGGTTTATTTTGTTAGCAATCAGTCTATTGAAATTAACCAAATTTATCACTCAACAATATCACTATGTGTTATTAGTTTTTATTATCCTGTTGTCAGTTTCCGCTAATCTACCAATTTTAAATAAAACAGTAGAGGTGGCTGAGGGTTACAAAGTGGTAACAATTGATACTAATTTTCCCGCTCATATCTTACGAGATAAAGGTGGCGCAGCTATGATGTCGGATGAATTAAGTGAAGCGATGACAGCTGCCCTAACAGAGGAACCGGATTATATTTTGTTACCAGAGGACGCGCGGTTTTTTGCTCAAAGGTCCAATCCAGCGGCAGTGAAAGCTTTTTTTCAATTTCAATACCACAATCCCACAGCCGTGATTGTTGATAGTGGTCGAGTGGATACAGGGGATAATACTTTTTTACAGACTTTCATCTACACTGGGGGAAAGAATAAAATAGAACAGGTTCATAAGAGATACTTGGTGCCGCAAGGTGAATTCCTCTCTTACTTTTTGTCTGGTTTATTGCGATTGATCGGTTATGGAGATGTGATCGACCAAGTATCTCGTGGCGAATCGTATCAGGTTGGCCCAAATACAGACCAATCTAGCTTGTCGGAAAACGTACCAGGGATTTTGTTTTGTTTTGAGAGTGTTGCTCCAACTGGAGTTTGGACGCTCCTAAAAGAACGTCCTAACCTGCCGTTCGTTGCTCACCCAATTTCTCACGGCTGGTTTCATGAATCAAAAATACTTTGGCATGAATTAGACACGATGCTTAAAATACAGGCAGTTTGGAATAATAAATATATTGTCAGTGCAGGGAGTCACGCGGAGGGCAAGGTTTACACCCCAAAGGGAGAAGTTAAATCTTTGACTGTGGTAGAGGAAGGGGATAGGTGGAAAGTGAAACGAGTTGATATTCCAAAGTAACGGTAAACCGCCAGTTCAAAGGACTGGCGGTTTACCGTTACTGCGTAGTTGGTATTAACTAATTTGTTTCAATAATTCCTGTACTGTCTCAGCATCACTCCACGCTGTCTTAGTGTTGTTGGGTCCCATGATGTATGGGTCAGTGCCTTTACCAGAAATAATTACATAACCCTCCAGCGGACAGATTTTTATTGCGTGAGCAATAGCGGAGCGTCTATCTAAAATAATTTCTACCAACGCCTTATCACTCATGCCTTTTTTCATGTCAGCAATTATTTTCTCAGGATCCTCATCGTAAGGATCCTCATTGGTGAGAATTATCTGGTCACAATAGGTCTCAGCTATCGCACCCATCTCTGGGCGTTTCCAAGTATCGCGTCCACCACCAGTGTTACCAAGAATACATACTTTGTGTTTATTAGGGAAAGCTTCGTAAAGTTGCTTGAGTGAGTCTGGGGTGTGGGCATAGTCTACGATAGCGGTTATTCGCTTGGTTGAACCTTCTGGGGAGTTGAAGTGTTCCACTCTTCCTTTAATAGGGGGTAGGTCTCGGAGGCTGTTTTGAATCGTGGTGAGCGATACTCCAAGTGCTCGCGCCATGGTGATAGCAGCTAGGGTGTTGTATACGTTAAACAGACCGACAATCGGTACTCGGATGGTGACTGAGTCAAAAACCAGACTGATACTGTCTTTGAGTAGGGAGTAGAGGGTTAAATCTTTTAGTGAGTATGGAATATTATGTTCAACTTTGAAATTTAAAAAGTCAGCGCCATGTTCGTCGTCAGTATTGGATACGAGGTAGCGTGGTCGTTTGGGCGATTGGGCTACCGCCACAGCTAATGAAAGTTTTGCTTGCTTGTATTTTTCAAATGAGCCATGAGATTCTATATGTTCTGGAGTGAGGTTGGTGAAAATTAGACCGTCCATATCAATAAAGCGGTGACGGTGTTGACGCGCTCCTTCCGAAGACATTTCTATAACGGCGTGCGAACAGCCGGCGGTAACAGCGTCACGTAAAAATTTCTGAATAAAAAATCTACCCGGCATCGTCATCTTAAACATGTTTGGCTCGGTGTGCCCGTCAATCGAAAATTGAATAGTAGAAAGCGAGGCTACTTTTTTACCATCGCTACGTAGGATTCGAGCAAGTAATTCAGTGGTTGATGATTTTCCCTTGGTACCGGTAACACCTATGACGGTGATTTCACGAGAAGGATGGCGATATTTAATTGCCCCCCAGTAGGCCAATAAGTAATGATAATAAGGTTGAAAAAAGCCGTAAATTCGTTTCGGGATCAATCGTTTTAAGTGTTCTCTAATATTTTCCATGACCTAAGTATACGACGCTTGCCCAGCCACCGCACGTGACTGTCCCAATGAAATGTTGTTTGTTAATGGTTACTTAATTTGTTTAAGGGCCTGAGTAACTAGAGAGTTCACGGTTGAGTTGTCGGCTGATAGTTTGGAAATGGTTTCTCTGGCCGTGTTGGCGTCGTAACCAAGTGAGATGAGGGCGTCCATGGCGTCGGTCTGGACGTCGGTCATGGATTGGTTTGTTCCGCCAGCCACTTCAGGTAAGTGTTCAATTTTGTTTTGGAGGAACTGCACGATGTTATCGCAAGTTTTTTTGCCAATGCCAGATAACTTGTGTAAGTAAGCCCCGTCATTTTTGCTAATAGCTTCAACTAGTAGGGTGGGGCTGGCTTGGTTGGTGATTTGCAAAGCGGACTTAGGGCCAATCTTCGGTACATTGAGAAGAAGTTCAAATACTTCTAATTCCGACTTAGAGGTGAAACCATATAAATCCAAAGCAGTTTCTCGCACTGCCAAGTAAGTATGTAAGGTAAGTTTTTCTCCGAGAGTAAATGTCGTGGTGGCAGTCGGACAGTGAACCAAGTAGCCAATATCATTTACCTCCATAATTATCCAGCCTTCACCTAAGTCGCTGATAGTCCCGTTTAGTGTGCGTATCATATATGTAGTGTATTGTACTAAAGGTAACACGAACCGGAAACACTTGCCTTTTTAAGACTACTGGGGTACAGTATCCGCACTATATTTTAGACATTATGCCAATTACAAAAGGAGCTGAAAAAGCCAATCGACAAGCAGAAAAAAAGCGAGTATTCAATATTCGTCGTAAAACCGCTATGAAGGAGGTTGTTAAAGACGTTCAGAAAGCGGTAGCTGGTGGCGACGCCGCAAAAGCTAAAGAATTATTACCAAAAGCCTACAAAGCGATCGACAAGGCAGCGAAGCGTGGAGTTATCAAAGACAACACCGCTAGTCGCAAGAAGTCACGACTAACCGCTAAAGTAAAATCAGTTAAGTAGTAGAAGTAAAAACACCACTCCCCAAAGAGTGGTGTTTTTATGGTGAACTAGGGGAAAGGTTTTTGGATTGACAATACTAATTATAGTGTTAATGTATAGAAATGCGACATATTGCAAATACAACTGAATCAAACATGTGGAAGCTGTCAGATATTTCTGGGGCGTCCGTCCGAAAAACACCATATGTGGGTGGGTTTTCCTGTGTGGCTCAGTCTATATGTATAGGCAATATGTTATGAATTCGTAAATCTCTTTATTTACTTTGTGAAATCAAAACATCTTGCCTTAGCGCAAGATGTTTTTAGTTCTTTTGGCGGAATGGTCCGCGAGCTCTTTTACAATTTATTCAGGAGGATGAGATGTCTATTTTTAAACTTGATAAAAACTTAAGCTTCATTTTTTATGAGCTTATGAACGAACGTTCGCGATCACTAGCTAAGCAGGCTTTGTTCCGGGTTTTGTTAGGGTCGGCTTTACTAATAGCTGTACCTTATGCCATTGGTTTGTTTATTGATGGCCTCACTACTCAAGTGTATGATGCGCTTTTGGTGGGAGGTTTGTTGTTTTTATGTTTAGAGCTTAGTAACGTGGCTCTTAGTTGGTGGAAACAACAGGTTCGTGAGTACTTCTTTCAGGAAGATTTTTGGCATATGCCACAATCTATTACTCGTCTGTATTACCAACGACCACTGTCTTTTCTTTCCGGCGGTGCCTCTGAAATTGACGGCGGCGGTGTCGAGAGTTTAAGGGAAAAAGTCTGGAGTGTGACCGGAAGTTGTATCTTCCAAATCATTCCTGGCTGGGGTTCAGTGGTCTTTGGTCTGATTGCGTGTGTTTACGCAAATACATGGCTTGGTCTGATTGTTCTGTTGTATATCTTGATTGAGCATCATATCGGTATAAAAGTAAACCAATATGTTCATCGGGAAATACGCCCAGTGATTGACCTGTTCAAACGTTGGGATAGACGAATGCAGGAGTGGTGGCGCAACACCGACCATGTGAAAAATCAAGGTGTTGAAACCAAAGTACTAAGCCAAATTAAAGGAGAAGTGCAAGAAGCTCTTAAGGGTGATGATGCAATCTGGCGGGTTTATTTTGCTCAGGCAATTGTTAAACACCGCTTACGTAGTTTGGTGTTTGCTGCTTCTTTGTACGGTCTGGTCGGTTACTTGGTTTTTACTGAAGTAATCAGCATCGCTGTGGCCGTGTTAGTTTTCTTTTCGTTTGAGAGGATACGTACTACTCTCGGGGATCTCAATGACCAACAGCGAGATGTGCAATTCAATATGGCAAGTATCGCCAAGTATCGCCGCGTGTTTTCGCAACCAGTGCCATTTTCTTATGACGTTGGTACCGACTTCACCGGAGAGGATATTTCAATTAAGTTTGATAGAGTGTCTCATGAGGTGGGAGAAGATGTCGACAGAAGACTTATCTTGCGAGACGTCAATCTGCAAATTCACGCTGGTGAGAAAGTCGGTGTTGTTGGCCCTAGTGGGGCAGGCAAGTCTCAGCTTTTGAGTCTACTAATGCGGGCGACCGACCCATTAGCAGGTAGGGTGATTATAAGTGGAGAAAACTTATGTGAACTGAAACTAGAATCACTACTGCGGTACTACGGTGTCATAATGCAAAAGAGTGAACCGTTTGAGGACTCTGTTCTCGGTAATTTGCTCTTTGGTGTATCACATCTCGATTTACCATTTCCGTATGATGAATTGTCGGTTTCAAAGCAGTCAGAAATCTGCAAACTGGCACATGAGGCGCTCGGTAAAGCTGGGTTAGATGTTAGTCGTTTTCCAGAGGGTATCCATACGAGTATTGGGTATAAAGGGCTCAAGCTTTCTGGTGGTCAACAACAACGACTCCAGATTGCCGCCGCGCACTTGAAACTAAACTTGAGTATAGATAGGCCGAGACTAATTCTAGCGGATGAACCAACCGCCTCACTTGACTCATTGTCTGAGCTGACGGTGATGGAGCATTTGCAGGATAATCTACCTGCAGGAACGACCATGCTTATGGTGGCACATCGTCTTTCGACAGTAGCTCGTATGGACCGAATTGTGTTTGTGCGACCCTTGGAAGAATGTGGCGATGATGTGTCGCAGGTGACCGTTCATTCTTCACTATGGGAACTGTACCAAGCTGAAGCGCTTTTTAGAGAGATGGCTGACGCTCAAGGTTTCCGTCCTTAAAACCAGCCTCGACATGAAATATGTCGGGGCTTTTCTGTATAAATACAAACAAGGAGGAGGAAGCTCTAGGCTTGACAAAGCTTATTATGTGAGTAATAATAGCGGACGTATTTGGGGAGTTTTTTGACAGGCTCTAAAGAACTAGTTGATTAGAGGGTTGGAGATATTTTGGCCCTGTTGCCAATCATCCCCACCCTCTAACCAATAATCCCCCTCAAAAAATGTTATAATATGGTCAATTAACCCTTAATCCTAGCCATATTATGCAGACTCCAGCCGACCCAACCACTAAGTTAAACCTTTCCACCGAAGCTGAAGTCTTCGCTCTCATCATTACTCCGAACCACCCCTTCAAACGCATCAACGACATCATTGATTTCAATACGCTAGCTGAACCAATGCGCGCTACCTATTCCACTATGGGAGCAGCTGGCATTGACGTTGAGAAAGGCATCAAAGCTTTGTTAATCCAGTTCTGGGAAGACTATAGTGACCGTAACATGGAGAAAGCTCTCCGCGAGAACCTGGCCGTCCGCTGGTTCTGTGGTTTTGGTCTAACTGACCCCACTCCAGACTTTTCATACTTCTCTAAACTCAGAAAGCGGATTGGCACCAAACGCATCGCTACCATGTTTCAAGATATTAACGCTACCCTAGAAACCCACGGTCTCTTTGGTAACGTCTTCACCTTCATTGATGCTTCTACCATCATCACTAAAGCCGCCCTGTGGGAAGAGCGAGATAAAGCGTTAGCTGATGGAGAAAAGAAGCTGAACAACAGCAATGTGCAGAAGTACGCAGCTGACAGTGATGCTAAGTGGGGAGCAAAGTCTAAGAATAAGATTTGGTTTGGTCACAAGCGACATCTGTCTGTCGACATGCGTCATGGGTTAATCGTCAAGTCAGCGGTCACCAATGCCAGTGTGCCTGATTTCAAGACTGTGAGAAGTATCCTACCGAAACAAGGAGCGGTCTTTATGGATAAGCTCTATGATACCAACTTCACTAATCAGGTGGTGACCGCTCAGGGTTGTCACGTCGCTACCATTCAGAAAGATAATCGAAAAGACCGAGACAGGGACCTTAACTCCTGGCGGTCAAAAACTCGCATGCCGTTTGAGAATGTATTTTCCAAGTTAAACAAACGTGCTCGCTACCGCGGACACGCTAAAGTGACGATGCAAGGGTTTATGCAGGCGATGGTTCATAATTTGAAGAAAGCTTTGGTTCATATACCACAAACTACTTGAACGAGGGAGTCCTGGGTCTGGACAAAGAAAAAGAGACATAATTATAACCAAAACACTCTCCACTGAATTAAAATTCAGTGGAGAGTGTTTTGGTTGAGAGGGCTAGAGTGGAAAGTGGAGTTTGGCAACGGGGCCATTTTGGAGAACAAAAAATGTTATTCCTCACACTTAACTAAAAGGGATTTTGTTGAGGGTGAGGGATTGCAAATTTGTAATCTCGAGTAATCAATCTTTCGGTATAGTGCCGTTTGATTAAATCGCCCAGTCTGGGTAATCATTGGAGGTATTTCTAATGCAAAAACAAAAAGCGGCAGGTGCAGTATTGGACCATCTTAAGAAAATGGAATAAAGGGGGATGTGCTATCCTGCACTAGCAGAAGATATCAAATGGTTTGCTTCCTATGGAGGTGAGCAGACATATTTTTGTTCAGGGTCTGTATTGCTACTCTTCCATGCATTACGGTCTCTGTCGGGCTTGTCTCTCTTTGAGGAGGAGTACAAAGTCAGGTTGTTTGCTTCGTACTTCGACGACTTGGTTCTTGGTACAGATAAGTCGGAGGTGTCCGGAGCCAAAGATTTTTTTGCTTCACGCATAGTCGAGTTTGAAAAACAGATCACGAATGCTCTGAAGATCGCGCAAACCGCCACCGAAACACTATCTTGTGTATACATTGTCGATGCTTGGCAATATGCCCCGTATGATTATGAATCATTGATTGACCGTGTTTCCCAATTTAACAACTGCAAGGTCGTGGTCGTGATGCGGAGCGAGGGTCAAGTGGCTGGTCTTCATTTCTCACTAACTGTGGCTCCAGACTACCGGGAGGAAATCAAGCTTGAACAGTTCTTTGGCACCGTCAATCCAGCAGAGTTTTCAGTTGCGGACGGTGTTCAAGTTACGTCGGACCATTCCATCGACATCAGTATCAAGTGGTGGAATCAGTTGTTCCTGCCTGCACTAGTTCGCTACTTCGATGGTCCTACGCGCCGGTCTGCGTAAACGTAGTCCAAGCTGTAAGTTCTTGATGTTTAAGGTAACAGGGGCACCTTAGTAAGCCCCTCTCTCGTTGAATGTGTATTCTACCTGATGAGTCCAAAAGGACGAAAGAGAAAATAAAGGCGTGATATGTTTTCGTATCACCACGAATCTAGCTAGGTGGTTTTAGTCTCAGTCTGAGACAGAAATCTAGCTAATGGGCGCTTGGCTAACTCAGTGGTAATTAGATATATGAGGGTTAGCAACAAGATTAATCCGAGGTGAATTAAAGTTGGGGAAGTGAATCCAAAAAAGCTGGCGGTAAAAGGAATGATTGGTAGAGAAAGCGCGAGTACAATTGCGACAGCCGATAAACCAATCACAATCGGAGCCGGCTTACCGGCTTTTTCGATTGGGAGCATAGAGCGAATAGAGAATAGTAGAATCACTTCGGTAATAACACTAGCGATAAACCAATTGGTTTGCAGTACTTCAGGTGAGATTTTATAAAAGAGGGCAAACCACATGAAATCGAATACCGTGCTAATCAAACCTAGAGTAATAAATATTATATACAAAGAACGGAAGTCGTATTTCTGAGGCTTAGTGATCTCTTTTTTATTAACAGTATCAAAGGCAATCGCCATCATCGGAAAATCTGATAGTAAATTAAGGAGGAGGATTTGTTTGGGTAACATCGGCAGAAAACTGATAAAAAGCGAGCCAATCGCCACCGCGTAGAAATTTCCAAAGTTTGATACAAGCGTAGCGCGAATATATTTCAAGGTGTTGGCGTGAGTTTCGCGACCGAGTCTGATACCGTCGATAATAACACGTAGGTCAGAACGGGTCAGGATGACATCGGCGGTTTCGCGCGCCACATCAGAAGCTGACTGTACCACCATCGAAACATGAGCTGACTTTAAAGCCGGAGCATCGTTGATACCTTCGCCTAAGAAGCCGACGGTGTGATGTTCTTTTAGTAGGTTTATCAAAGCCAGTTTTTGTTCTGGGCTAGTGCGCGCAAAAACTCGAACGCCAGTAATTTTTTTGGTTTGTTCTAAGGCTGGTAAAGTAAAAAAATCACTCGCATCTATTACCTCATCAGAATTTTTTAACAAACCAGTTTCATAACCAATCGCTTCAGCTACCATTTTTGAGTCGCCGGTAATAATGGTGATGGCGACATTCAATTCGCGGGCTTTATTGATGGTTTCAATCGTGGTCTTTTTCAGAGAGTCTGCAAAAGAAACAAAACCACCAAATTTTTGACCAGTACCATCGTCGTAACTCACACCAAGTACTCGTCGGCCGTTTTTTTCTTCGTCAGCCAACCAAGCTCCGACTAAATCGTTTGAGACCAAACCAAGTTTAATAAAATATTCGGGACTACCTCGTCTGATGTGTAGATTGGGTTTTTCTGAACTACTGACAATTACCCCGTTGCTGCGCAGGTCTGGATCGAAAGCTTCTTCTTCGATTGTTTGGTAAGTGTTAACTTCCGCACGCTGTTCCTCGGTTAGGGCTAAGTCGGTTGCTAAGTCAAACGGCTCAGGTTTTTGTTTGTTTAAGTCGTGCGCCGCAAGTCGCGCTAAAACTAAAGGGTGAAAAGGTGATTCAGGGATAAAGTATTGGTTAAGGTAAACCAATTTGTTTTCAGTTAGGGTGCCGGTTTTGTCAGTACACAGTAGGTCAACAGAACCCAAGTCCTGAACTGAGGCGAGTCGCTTCACAATCACACCTTTTTTCGCCAGACGTAAAGCGCCGTGTGAAAGTGAAAAAGTAATTACTAAAGGTAGAGCTTCGGGAATAACCGATACAGCAAGAGCAATCGCAAAGATTAATAAATTTGGAATGTCAGCCGAACTACCTTCAATAAAAACGTTGGCCAAAATGACAAACAAAAGTGTCACAAAAGTAGTACGAAGAATGAAGTTGCTGATACGATTAACCCCTTTGGTGAGTTCGCTAGTATTTTGAATAGTTTCTGTACTCTTAGCAATTTGGGCTAACTTGGTATGGCTGCCAATGGCAATCACTTCAGCGTAAGCAGTGCCACGAATAACCACAGACCCTTGCAAGATTAAACTATCTGGCTCATGGGAATGTTTGTCGGTAGCAATAATAATGACGGGGATACTTTCACCAGTAAAAGTTGTTTCATCAACTTGCAAATCCAAAGCGTGTCGCACAATAGCGTCTGCCGGCACAATATCACCTGACTCCAATTTAATGATGTCACCCAACACTATTTCAGTGGTGGGTATTTCAACGTCAACATTCCCCCGACGAACGGTCGTGTGATTGGTCAGGTACGATTTGAGTTTGTCGGCAGCCGTATTAGATTTATATTCTTGAAACAAACTAAGACCAACCCCGAGAAAAACAAAAACTAGAATTAATAAAGCATCAATCGGTTGACCAAGCGCGAAAGTTATTAGGGCGGCAATAATAAGCAAAATATTAAAAACTCCTTGAAATTGTCTAGCAATTAATTTTAAAAAACGCCGTCGCGGAACTGGTAGGGTGTTTGACCCAAATTTCTTTCTTTGCTTAATTACCTCAGACTTTGAAAGACCAGTAAACATGCTGTTAATTATACGGCATGAAGGGTATTTTGTGTGGGGTAGACCAGCAGTTTTTCTGTAATGAAAATACAGTGTTTAACTTTGAATCAACAAACGGATAGCTTCGGCCATTTGAGCTTCGCGTTTTTTCTCAGGGAGATTTTGACAAGTGTCGATATGGGCGATGATGAACTCCTCGTTGACAGCTTTTAAAGCACTGCGAACAGCCTTAACCTGAGTGATGAAGGATTTGCAGTCAATTTTGCCTGACTCGAGATAGTTTTTTAAGGCACGAATTTGACCCTCAGCTCGGCTAAGGCGATCAATCATCTTTTGTTCGGGAGTTTTATTTGTGGCCATATTACTTATTATAAATTGCTAGGGCTTTACAGTATATACCCTATGGGGTATATTGACAATAATAATTTTATTTTATATGTCGCATCTTATCAAAGTCTTTAAAGCCAATAAATATATCTTACTGTTATTACTAGCTGTCACAGCTCTTACTTTTGGTATTAAGTTTCAAGTAAATTCAGTTTTGGCTGAGAAAGAGTCGATTGTTAGTGATACTAAGGAAGAGTTTTATAAAGTTGAAGCCGTCAGCCAATTTCCGGTTGCTGTTTCGGGAATAGTTAAAGCTTCGGATTCGGTGATAGTACGGGCAAAAACCGCTGGTGAAGTGAAATCGATTTATGTGCAAGAGGGAGCGGTGGTGCCAGCTGGAACAATGCTAGCTTTACAAGATACTCCAATTAGCAATGCTCAATATGAGCTAGCTCAGGCTCAAGCTGGTTTGTCAGCCGTGCAAAGTGAAGCTTTGTTATCGACCAGACAAGCTGCTTTGGAGCAACAACAAGAGTTAGTTTTTTCGGCAAAGGAAATTGCTGTGTTACGACAGTCAGGTAATGATGATCAGGTAATTGAATCAATAAAACAATTAGCTACAACTCTTGATGGAGCAATTACAAATTTATCGGCCACTATGGATTTTGTTGATCAAAACAAATCATTTTTTTCAGCCGCTGGCATGGCAGAGTATCGTGAAATTGTATTAGCTCTCTACAATAAACAACCAAATTACTTATCGAGCGGAATAGGGTATAGCGTCATTAATTCAGATGACATAATCAATAAACTCCGAGACACAAAGAGTAAGGGTGATTTTGATGCAGTTGAAATTCAATCTTTAGCTGTTTTAGTTGACGCTCAATTAAATGCTGCGACAGAACTGCTGGGGACTGGTGAAAATGATATTTTTGACCAAAAAAAAGTATCTAGTAGTGACGCAATATATACCCAATATTTAGCTTATCGGGAAGCTGTAATTGAAACCGAAGGTAATGTTAGGAGTGCGATGGCTGAAGTGCGTAGTAGTACCAGTCGATTAAATGAAGATTTGGTACAACAGGGAAAGAGTGTAGAAATAACCAAAATTGATGCTGAAGAGGCCTCCAAACAAGTCTTTTTTGCAACTAAAACTACTAAAGCAGAGGCGCAGGTGGCAAACAATAGAGTTGCGTTGGCTGCCGCTGAGACATCACTTGGATCAGTCCGCGCTCCTTTTGGGGGAGTAGTGTCAGTAGTCCAGGCTGATGCTGGAGAGTATTTACAGCCGGGTAGTCCAATCATGACTTTGGTTGGTATGGCTGGGAAGGAATTGATTGTTTCTGTACCAGCTAGTTTTGTTAATAGTTTGAAAACAGGGCAAGAATTTATAAAAAATGATCAAGTGGTGGGTTATGTGGACAGATTTAGTCCAATTGCTGAGCAGGGCAGCCTTCGCGTCATTATTGATGTAGTTGAGGAAAGCGTCGTGATTGGTGATTCAGTATCGGGATATATTTTGATTGACGAAGAGATGAGTGATTTGGTATCAGTTCCTCGCGCTTATCTTCATTTTTCTAGTATCGGAACTTCAGTCTATACCGAAAACAAAGAACGTATTCCGGTTGATATTGAGTACGATTTTGGTGAAACAGTGTTTGTTAGTGGGGTAGTAAAGCCTGATACCACTTTGGTTTCAACTGTCAGCGGACGTCTATAATTTATTGTATGCATCAGAAAATGAATTTTATCGGTAGAGTCAGTCACTTTTTTGCAGTAAGGCGACCCCTTTCTTTACTACTGTTGATTGGGGTAGCTTTATTTGGTTTGTTGGCATTTTTTTTGATGTCCAAACAATATAATCCTGAAATTATTCGTCCAGCGTTTTCACTTACATTAAACTATCAAGGAGCAACCAGTGAAGAAGCAATTAATCGGGTGGTGTATGAGTTGGTGGAAAAAGTTGACTCGGTTCCAGGGGTGGATGAAATTTTAACTAGGGTGACCGACGGGACAACAATTGTAACAACAGTAATCTTTGATGTTGGTTATGATAAAACGAAAGCAAAAGTTGATTTACTTTCTTATATAAATGAACATAGTTTTTTGGCTAAAGGGGCCATCGGGGTGCCAACAATTTTTGAAATCAATCCCGAGACAGTACCTGTCATGCAGGTGGTTTTTCGGTCGCTTAATTTATCGATTGAGGATTTGCGTCAAGCGGTATTAAATTTGTCTCACGAAATTAGCGCTGTTCCAAATGTTAGTGAGGTGTCTGTGACTGGGGGCTATACTCCAGCCTTAGTGGTGGAGGTAGATCAGACTCGATTGTCTCAAAATAAAATTAGTGTTCAAGACATTACTAAAGTTTTAGCATCAAGTCAGGAGAGGTTGGTTTCGCTTGGTTTGGTGGGGGAGAAGTACACTCTGGAAACAACCTTTGATGGGCGGGCAAATAATTTAGAAGAGGTGAGTAGTTTGGATATTAAAAATGGAATTAAGATTAGAGATGTTGCAAAAGTATTTATTGGTACGGCTGGGCAGCGTTCATATGTACTAGAACAAAATAACAATGGTGGGACAGATGAAGTTGTGATGATGTCAGTAGCAAAGGTAGAAGGATCAAGTGCGCCAATTGTAACCACGGAAGTAAAAGCGGTGATTGATGATTATGTGAATAATGAGATGAGTGGACAATTGATTCCAACGATAGTGAGTGATGACGGAGTGACGGCCGCTAGTGAAATTACTGGATTAACCACTAATCTAATTCAGTCAATTGTAATTGTGGCTTTAGTGTTACTTTTGTTTCTGTCTGCTCGTTCAGCGTTTGTAGTATTAGTTTCTATTCCAACTACATTACTAATTGTATTTGGAGTTGGATACCTATTTGATCAAACTATTAACCGGATTACACTTTTTGCGCTCATTCTCTCACTCGGTCTGCTGGTCGATTCGGCTATTGTGGTAGTGGAGAATATTTATTCTCATCTAAAAGCGGCTGCTATTGAGCCCTCCGGCATGAGTCGTGAGCGGGTGATTGCCGGCGCGGTGGATGAGATTGGAGTTGGTCTCCTCCTCTCAACCGTTACCTCAGTGGTGGTATTTATTCCAATGTTGTATATAACAGGCATGATGGGACCATACATGGGACCGATCGCTTTCTTCGTACCAACTGCCCTTATTGTCTCGCTATTCGTTTCGATTATTTTTGTACCTTATGTTGCAACCTTGGTGATAAATTCACACGAAAAGACATCTTACTTAGCTCGTAAAATTAATAACCTAATGGATAGAATTTTAACTATCTATCGTCAGGTTATGAGCAAGGTGTTTAGTAGTCGTAAAAAACAAAAAAATATCTTATTGGGGGCGCTAGCTTTATTTATAGTAACTCTTATTTTGCCAGCGACAGGGTTGGTACATTTTCAAATGTTGCCCCATGCGGACCGGGATCAATTTTATGTTTTTATTGACGCACCAGTAGACACTTCAATTGAATCAACAAAGGAAATTAGTCAGAAAATCAGTGATGTTTTATTGGATAGTTCACAGGTGGTGTCGGCCCAACAATTTGTCGGGACTCCACCAATTGTAGATTTTAGCACTATGTTTAAGGGTGCTCAGAATCGTCGGCAAGGCTATGAGGCAACGCTCCGCGTAAATCTAGTGTCAACCAAAGAACGTAGGGAAAGTTCTACAGAAATTGTCTATAATTTAAGGGAAAAAATTATCTCAGCTTATCCGGAGTATGAGTCGATAGTGCGTTTGATGGAGGAACCACCAGGACCACCAGTGCAAGCTACGGTAGTGTCTAAAGTGGTGTCGGAGGATAGTGTAGTTAGAGAGCAAATTTCTACCGCTTTATTAGCTCTGTATAGAAATTCTGCTGGGGTGGTTGATAGGCATATTAGTTCTGATGTCGCTGTAGGCAGAATCTCGTATGTTTTTGATAGTGTTGCCGCTGATAATCTTGGGGTTAGTCGTCAGTCAGTAATGGAGATTTTGTCGCTTACCTCTGGTTCAGTTGAGGTCGGTGAATACCAAAGCTCAAAAAATGTAGAGTATACCCCCATCTTGCTTTCAGTGTCGCCTGCTCTGCGAAGCAATCCGGAGCAAATACTAGGTTACCCAGTTTTAACGAAGACTGGCGAAAGTGTGCCTTTGCGGTCAGTTTTAAAAATTAATCACGAAATAAGACCAACGAATATTTCGCTAGAAGATAATTTGCAAATGACATATGTTACAGCTGAACTCGAAAACCGTTCGGTCATATATGTGACAATCGAATTGATGCGTCAGATAATAAGTGAAGGAATTGCAGGCTACACAGTAACCGATTGGAATTTATTTGGTATGCAATTAATAAACTCAGATGGAGTACAAGCGCAGATAAATTTTGGTGGGGAATGGGAGATGACGCTTGAGAATTTCAGGGACTTAGGAATGGCAATGTTAGTGGCATTGATTTTGGTTTATGGTGTATTGGTGGCTCAATATAATACTTTTTCAACACCAGGTTACGTCTTGCTGACAGTGCCGTTAGGGTTAGTCGGAATTATTTGGGGGTTCCTAGTTTTAGATAAAGTATTTGGTATCTACCTTACTGCTACCGCTTTAATTGGCTTTATCGCACTAATCGGAATTGCGGTTAATAATGCTATTATCTTGCTTGAGTACACTGACCAAATGCGCAGAAAAGGATTTTCATTAGCAGAGTCACTCTTTGAGGCGGGTGCTGCCAGACTGCGTCCCATTATGTTAACTTCACTCACTACGGTATTAGGTAGCCTTACTATCGCCAGTGATCCAGTTTGGTCTGGGTTGGCTTGGTCGATAGTGTTTGGTCTATCGTTAGCAACAATTCTGACGTTAGTTATTTATCCAACAGTTTTAGTTTATTTTTCGAAAGAAAAATAAAAAATAATCAATTAAATATGGAAAACGAACAAAGGTGTTTAAAATCAGATGTATACATGAGGCAAGCATTAACTATTGGCTCATTACTAAACTTAACTGGCTTAATTTTAGCTTTCACTATTGATACTAGATTTATAGTCTTATCAATCTTGGTTAGTGGTGGGTTGTTAGTTTCGGGAATGTTCGGTTGGTGTCCGATGGCTTATTTTTTAGCAAAATTACCGTTCAACAAAAATTAAGTTAGTGAACTTAATAGAGGATTCTGGGTGTCCAGAAGATGTAAAAATATAGAGATTCGAAATGAAGGGGACATTAATTTATTGGTGCTCGTTATCTAGTATTTCTGTAACAACAATATTGTGCCATCAATGTAATAGATATTTTCATCTCCACGACTGCGTTTTATGATTCCTGTCTGAGTCAGATTGGTGACGATGTGTTAATGAGGTAAAATTATTCAGACACGGACTGAAATACTTATCTATAGTCTCAGGGGTTAAAAATTAATTTGCTCTTCAAGAGGTTTGGTGCCATCTATTATTAAGTCGGCTTTAGTTTTAGGGTTATTCTTCTCCATATATTCATCTTCTATTGCGATCCATTTTTTCCAGATGGAAGAAATCTCCTCGGTACTTTTACCTGTACTTTTGCCACGTTTAATTCCTCGCCCTAAACAAATTTCCTTCGGGGTATCAACAAAATATTAAAACTTATGTAGTCAGTTAGTTCTGTTCGTGATGAACCGACACCTTCCAGGATCATTATTTTTGTCACCGCTTGATTGGTGATAGGTTGAGGGTGGTGGCCGCTCCACCAACTGATTGGTTGGTAAGACAATGTTTTTGCTCCGTTAATAATCGGTTTAAATACTTTGTCTATAACATTATCCCAGCCGGAAAAATCATCAGTATGAATAACCTCAGCCTGAAGTTTTTTAGACAAAAGTTTTGCAGATATTGACTTACCTGATCCGCCATGACCATCAATCGCTATAAAGATAACCTCTCCGACTTTTGGTTTTGTTGCCAATAGTTTTTCTGAGATATTAAACATGGAGTGATTATAACAAAGCTAGCCCAAGATGTGTTGTTCTTGGATCGTCTTTAAGATGAAGGAAAAATTTGTTTATTGTATTCATTCTGTATAAAGGTTAACTTGCGCTTGATCTGGGCTTATTCTTTAGAAGTAATTTTGTGGCAGCAAAAAGGCCTGTGTAGCTCGCTACACAGGCCCGGTAAATCATTGGGTTAAACGCTGGATTGACCAACGAATATTTTCTCGAGCTTTTCTCTCGTACTTCTTATGGAGTAAGTCAGTCGAGTAAATTTTTTTTCGAGCTAAGAACAAATTTAGAATGACTGAACGTCTTTCCTTGAAATCCAGATCAGACACCCAAACGTATTCTGCTCGAACTTCCCGCTCGTAAGAAGTAAATCTTTTAGGGGGCTGTCCAAGGATGGATAGATCAATATCAATCAAGAGTTCAGTGTCAGAATCAGACGGTTTGCAATCATGTTTGGTAGCGACAATCATCTGGCTGACCAATTCACAAACTGTTTTAGTAAACCCTAATCCGTCCAGAGTTTCATAGGTGAAATCTGCGCTCCTCTCCTCATTGTTTGAGGCTTTGGTGTCGTAGATAATGTCATGAAACCAAATCGCCAATTCAACTGCTAAAGGATTTTGTGCTAACTGTTTACTCTCATCAAATTCAAGCAGGGCATCATAGATGTGAACCAGATTGTGATAATGTCGGTGTTGCTCACTGTAGTGATTGACAATATCTTTGTATACATCGCTCACTCCAGTTTGTATCCCCGATTGTTTCATCAAACTCAGCCAACGCTTTCTCAGTTTTTGTTTGTTCATTATTACTCCCGCAAGGATGATCGTTGGTGTGCCTGCCGAATTTTGAATCGTTGGAGAACTGTACTAGGAACATAAGTTGAAACCAATTTTTCCCAACCAGTTGGTCCGATTAATCCTTTTACCAAGCTGGAGCTAACTTCAGCTAGGTTTCGTGGCGGAGTGAGGAAGACGGTTGTGATGTTGGGGTTGATGTCCTCGTTCACATTGCGGATAGCCTGCTCGTAGGCGTAGTCGTGACTGTTGCGAATTCCTCGGATGATAAATCCCGCCCCCTCCTGAATAGCAAAATCAATCAAGTACTGATTTTCAAATGAGGTGATGCGAACGTTATTTAATTTTGAAGTTGCTTCCCTGAGTATCTCCAGTCTTTCTTCGAGCGAGAATAAAGTTTTTTTATCAGGGTTTTTTCCGATTGCAACTACCACTTCATCAAATAAACGATTGGCTTGTATTATCATCCAAAGATGACCATTGGTGACTGGATCAAAAGTCCCAGCGTAAATTGCTCTCTTCATGATTGTCCTCCTTTGATTTGTTTATATAGATTGAAGACACGTTGTTTGAGTTCATCTAGTGTGCAGTCGGTATCGATTACATAATTAGCTCGAACGACTTTTTCAGCTGAACTAATCTGCTGACTAAGACGAGCTTTTATTTGCTCAGAACTCATTCCTCTAAATGTAGTGAGTCTGGAAAATTGCACATCTGTTGGGCAAGTGACCACAATTATTCCACCAAAATATGATTCCATTTTGGTTTCATAGATGATGGCGGACTCAACTATGACTAAGGTGTTGCTTGGTGTTTCTTTAACTATTTTGTCTATGCTGGTCCAAACCAAAGGGTGAATGAATTTTTCAAGTTTCACGCGGGTTAGTTTGTTGTGGAAAATAATCTGAGCTACTCGTTTAAAATTAATTGTATCTGATTCAAAAACCTCTTCACCAAGAATTTTCTGCAATGAATTTTTATGGCGCTGATCAGACAGAATAGTTTTAGCTAAACTATCAGAATCAACTACAAGTACTTGGGGAAGTCGTGAGAGTAGGGAAGAGACCGTACTTTTCCCGCAACCGATATTTCCAGTCAAGCCGATAACTTGCATGATTTTTCTCCTTTCAATGAGCTATCTCCCATGAGAATAGGTGAATTGAAGTAAAGTGTCAATCGTGTATAATAACGATTATACAACTTGGTTAAATATGAATGAATATAAACATCATCTTTTAAAGCTTGGACTCAGTGATTCTGAGGTGACAGTGTACTTGGCTATGGTGGCTGGTGCGGTCTCAGCACGTGACTTAGTGAAAGTTACAGAGATTAAAAGACCAACGGTTTATTATGCGTTGGGGAGCTTGGAAAAGCGTGGTTTGGTCAGTCGAACTGGTAGTGAAGGGGTAGGTTTTGCTCTCAACTCCATTGAGCAGTTGTCAGTAATTGCGGAAGAAAAAGAAACTCAAGCTACGCATTTAAAAGATGAGATACTGGAATTAATTCCAGCACTACAAGCACAAACTATTTCCGGTTTAGAAAAACCAACCGTTTCTTTTTTTGAGGGTAAAGAGGCGGTGCGTAGGGTGGCGATGGAATCTCTGTATTGTCGCAGTAAGAAGTTGTATTCTATCGCTCCAAAAGATAACTTTTTCTGGCAAGTCGGGGAGGAATTTGCACTTAAGTTTATCAACGAACGGATTAAGAGAAACATCCAAGCCAAAAATCTCTGGGATGATTCTGTTGATAGTAAGTTGCTAAAAAAATATTATGATGACTCTTCTGAGGTACGAGTACTGCCCAAGATTATGAGAGATAAATTCAAGACTACTATTTTTTTGTTTGATGATAAAACCCTATATATTTCATCAGTTAAAAATAGTTACTGTATATTAATGGTTTCTCAAGAACATAAAGACACCATGCAAGCTCTTTTTGACGGTCTCTGGTTTTCCTCAAAGGCTCATAAGTAAGGTGTCTTTAAGATAAAAGTTTCTTTGTTGCTGTTTCTTGATTTAGTCGATAGTGAACAGGGAAGGTCATGTTGTCTGGTCTTTCAGATAATTAAAACCATTTAAATTGACTACCTTCATCATTATTAATTACACTTTCAAAATTAAGATAGAAAGGGGCATGGAGAAAATAATGATTCCTTGTCTTCACTTTAGGGAATTACTTCACTATAACTCGTGTAGGTAACCCCAGCTGTGTAATTTGTCGCTGTCTTCTGCCCAACGGTCTGAAATATCACTCCGATAATAAACATTAGGAATTAAAATATTTTGAATCCGACGGTAGGCTTGTTGTTTGGCTTGTTGCATTGTTAGCCCCTGTCCAACCACCACTAACGCCAAGCCAGATTTTCCAGTAAGTGACCAAACTCCATTCACATCACGAACATCATGGATATGGATACCTTCTTTGCCAGGTTTTTTGAATACGATGACCGCATCTTTTGAGTGAGAGTCAAAAATCTTTTGGTCACCATACGGATAGGGAGGAGCAACCATTCGTACTCCAACTGAAAATCCTTTACGTACTTTGAATGGATTGTCGTGACCGGAAGCTAAGTTATACAAAAATTCACCGACTGGGGTTGTCATGCTGTCAGTTTGTATTTGGATAGTAGGATATCCAAAGCGGGAAGTGAACTCGAGCGGATATAACCCATTACCATTTACAATGGTGTTGATATCAATGTAGCCAACAAATCCTTCCTCGGCTAGTTTGGACTCCATTTTTTTTAACGTCTTTGCAAAGAGTTTATTAGGTGCACTCCAAAACATACTCGTGCCCATCTCTCCGGTTGCTGGACCGACGTTACCAGGAAATAGTTTCTTGTGTTCAAAATTAATGTTAATTGGCTCAACAAACTTTTTACCGTTGAAAAAGGCGCCTATCCCCACTTCAACGCCGTTCACTTTCTTTTGTAACTGAAAAACTTTAATAACCTTACTCCAGACTTTTTTGTACGCTTCAAGCATTCTTAACACATCAGAACCGTCTTCTTCCACCCCAACGAATAGTAGCCGTTTGATATTTTGTGCTTCACCACTTGGTTTGATTACGTATTCATCAGGATGTTCTTTTACATAAGTGATAGCTGTATCAAAGTCTGTAAACTCTTTGTAGGGTAAAATTCCTACTTTGAGTTTTTTTAATTCATCTTGTCCAAACGAACGATCGTCCTCAAGTTTGTCGGTGTATCTAGTGCCTCCTACAACTAATTTTCCTTGTTTGCGCAATTTTTCAGCCATTTCACCCTGACCAAGAACATCGTCAAATATAATGATGTCTGCCCAGTCAACCTCTGCTTTCCAGTCAGTTACTTTATTAACAAATCCATCACCGACAGTCAGATCAGACTTGTCTCTAATATAGTACTTAACCGCGTGACCTTCTTTTTGAACATGCCAAGCTAAATCAACATGGAGACCTGAAAAAGAAATAAAAAGAAAATTTAATGAATTCATTCAAGTAATTATATAGCCACATAATAAAAAACACTAAGATTGGTCAGGGTTGTGGGTGAAGTGAGCGAGAAGGGTTCGAACCTTGGTCATCCGATACTAAGTCTTTAGTCTTCAAGGGTTATCTTTCGATAACCTCGTGATTGAAGTTCTGGCTCAATATCAGTATACGACCTACCACAAAGCATTCCTCCAGCGATAAATTTATCCTGTGTCACATCAGCTAGAACCCAGTCTGGAGCAGTGAATTTTGCTTTAAGCTCATTTGAATCGAATTCAACATCAACCACCACTAATCCCTCGAGATCATCTTTGAAAACATCTATTTCATAATCAGTTTCATTCTCAGAATAGTAGTAACGAATTTTACGAAGACGTTTGCCAGGCAGTTCGGATAAATCCTTAAATTCTTCCTCAGAAAGAGGGATTGTATTTTCCGTCTGGTGTGATGAATCAGTTCCTGATACCGGTTGCTTTTTTGTTATTTCATAAGAGTCACCATTTTTACGAATACGTAAAATAGAGTGCTCAACATTTTTAGGAATATAAATATCTAAAATTTCTTTTGCGGGGAAATTCTTTGAAAACCCCTCTGGTAGTTTTTTCGCTAAAAAAGTTAACTCAAATTCTTCTTGCATAGTTCTATTACTATACCAAAGTTCGAAACGACTTCTATTCTAGATCTATGAATATAGGATTAAGGTCTACCGATAACAAGTACTTCGGGAGGAGGGAGAGGGATTCTGTCACAAATAAATTTTCGGTGAAAATTTTTCGCGACCCCGACTCAACTGTCGTACTCGCTACGCTCCGTGCGACATGTTTCCGTCTTTCTCATCCCTCCCGCAAGCAAAGCAATTTGCTTGCTTCCCTCCGCCCAAGAAAATAACCACCAAAAAGGTGGTATTTTCAACGAGCGGAGGGAGAGGGATTCGAACCCTCGAAGAGCTTTCACCCTTAACGGTTTTCAAGACCGCCGCCTTCAACCACTCAGCCATCCCTCCAATTATATTTAATTATATCTGTGGTTTAAGTTGGAAAGGGATCCTTCTTATATCCTCAGAGGTTGGTAGTATACTACCAATTCGAAAAAGATAGTAACAGAAGACGGGTTAAATGTACACCTTAAGCGTGTTACAATTTCAGAAATGGAACCAACACCACGTAGTATTTCCTGGGAAGCCCCAGAACACCATCATGTAGAAAAAGGTAATGACTGGTTTTTTGCTTTGGCAATTATCATTGTTGCAATGGTGGTGGCAGCAATATTATTCGATAATGTTTTATTTGCGTTACTTATTGGCTTAGCTGGAGGGGCCTTGGCTGTTTCGGCCGCCAAGCGACCTTCTATCGTGCCTTATTCAGTTTCAGTTAGGGGAGTTAAGATTGAAGATAGATTACACCCTTTTTCGACTCTCGATAGTTATTATATAGACGAAGATAATCCTCATGGTCCGCAGTTGTTGATTAAGTCTAACAAGAAGCTTATGCCGTTGTTAGTTATGTCTATACCGAAAGAAAACATTGATGACATAGAGACTATCCTAAAAGAAAAATTACAAGAAGAAGAACTAAACGAGTCATTGCTTATTAAGGTGCTGGAATTATTGGGAGTTTAGGTCGGAAATTGCTAGAATATTTTTAGTGCTAGGGGATTAAAAAATCAATCAATTAACGGTTGATTTTTTTAATTTAAGTGACATTGTATAATATCTGTGGTAATATCGTCGACGTTTGCTCCCGTGGTTTAATGGATAAAATATCGGTTTGCGGTACCGGTGCTCCAGGTTCGATTCCTGGCGGGAGCACAAATAGAATGGCTGGCGTAAGCCAGCTTTTCTAGTGCTCCTGCTAGCTAAACATAATTTGACACAAAATCGAATATTTTACGTATAATGAATAAAGTTAACTAATTAAATTAAGCGGGGTTATGAAAGTAATATTTGGAATTGTTGGATTGGTGGTGTTGGGACTAGTGGTGTTTATTGCTTGGACACCAAGTGGTGCTCCTAAGGATATTGATGGATTAACATCAGATAAGGAAACTGGTTTTGTGCCGGATGAAGGTAAAAAGGCAGTGGTAGCTGATGGTTCATACACCGTTATTCTAGATCAGAGTAGTGTACATTGGGCGGGGAAGAAGCCACTAATTGAAGGTTATATAAATAGTGGTTCACTGGCTTTGACTGATGGAAATATTGAATCTATAGACGGAACGGCTAATGGTATGTTTGGAATTGATATGAATTCACTTTCAGTTTCAAATACTCCGACGAAGCCAGGGAAAGAATCTATGCTTGAAGGTCATCTCAAAGGAGAGGGTTGGTTTGATGTTGAAAATTATCCCAACGCTTCATTTGAGATTGTGAAGGCAACTCCAAGTGAAAATGTCGCTACTGACTTTACTTACGAGATTCAAGGTGAATTAACGATGAAAGGACAGACTCACGAAATTGTTTTTCCAGCAACGGTTTATCAAGATGAAAGCGGAAAATTGCATGCGTTAGCTGACTTTGAATTCGACCGCACTAAGTGGGGGATTACGGCTGGTTCAGGTTCATTCTTTGATGATCTAGCTGATAATGCGATTTCTGATATGGTCGCTCTATCTTTTGATTTGGTGGCAGAAAAACAACAATAAATAATTTGTCATAAGTTTATCTTTGCAAAAAGCTCCCCTTGGGAGCTTTTTGCAAAGCAGGGTTTAACCTATGGTTTAAATGGACTAATTATTCCCGCAATTAATAATTGCGTGGTATGCTAGTTTTTATGCAACGAATGGGTATAGATTTTGGCACTAAGAAAATTGGTATTGCTTTGACCGATGAATCTGGCGTAATGGCCTTTCCTCACGAGGTAATTCCAAACGATAAAAACTTGCTGAAATATATGGAGACACTTATTAATAAGCGAAAGGTTAAAGAGTTAGTGATTGGGATGTCGTTAGACAATGAAGGAAAGCCCAATGATGTTCATAAGCTAGTTGAAGAATTTATGATGGATATTACCTTGGCGGTTGGTATTCCGGTCCATTTGGAGCCAGAACAATATTCCACCCAGCAGGCTGCACGGATACAAGGTCGCAATCAGCAGACAGATGCCGCCGCAGCCGCTTTAATTCTAGATAGTTTTATTACCAGAAATAAACAGTAATTTATGTCTATTACATACAGTCAGTTTTCAGAATTAGAAATAAAAATCGGCACTATTTTGTCGGCAGAAATCGTGCCCGAGGCCGATCGTCTACTAAAACTAAGTGTCGATGTTGGGGAAGAGACACCAAGACAGATTGTGTCTGGAATTAGAGAATTTTTTCCGGAGCCAGAAAAGTTGGTTGGAATGCAGTGTCCCTTTTTAACTAATCTAGAAACCCGTGTTATTCGGGGCCTAGAAAGTCAAGGAATGATATTAGCTGGTAGTGAAGAGAGGGTCTTTTCCTTATTGAATCCCAGTAACCCACTTCCTCCCGGAACCTTGATAAAATAAGTAAATGTTTTTTCAGTCAAAAAAACTTAATGTTGAGGTAGAGAAGGTTTTGGCAACCGATACAGTTGGTAAGGCTCAGAAGCTGCTTGGTTCGCGGTCTGGTTTGTGGATGATCTCTACTATTTCATTCATCGAAGCTGCCCTCCCTTTACCTATATTAACTGATCCTTTTTTAGTAGCAGCAGTTTTGGCTAATCGGGCAAAAGTTGGAAGGATTGTATTTTTAACAACAACTTTTTCAGTGTTGGGAGGAGTGTTTGCGTATTTTAGTGCGGCCTTGTTTTTTGAAGTGATCTTGAAATTCATGACACCAACCATGCTTGAACAATTTCAGTCTATGGTGGTTTCAAACCAAGCCAACACTTTTGTATTAACAATAATGGGAGCAGTTACACCAATTCCATATACTATCGTGGCTTGGGTAGTGGCAGTACTAAACGGAAGTTTGCTTGTATTTATTGCAGCTTCTATTGTTGGTAGGGGTTTGAGATACATAATTGTTGGTTATAGTGTGTACCGATTTGGGCCATTAGCTATTTCTTATGCTAAACGATATTTAGGTCTAGTATCAATTATCGTATTGATTCTAGTTGGTTTTTATATTTGGCTAAAGATGTGAGTTGCTAGTATCGAATATAAGACTATAACAGCGTATACTAGTGATATATGTTGTCAGTTCTTTCGCGACTAATCCCACCACCAACCTACCTCACTATGCCTTGTGTAGGGGTTGATATTTCTGATACCTCTCTCAAGTATGTTTCTTTTCACCCGTCAGCTAGGTCGGGAGCTTTTCATAAATTGAAGCAATGGGGAGATATCTCTATTCCAAGCGGGATTGTTAATCGGGGTCAAGTGGAAGATCCTAAGCATTTAGTAGGGGTACTAAAAGAGTTTAAGGAAAAAACTAAGGCAGAGTTTGTTAGATTGTCATTACCAGAAGAGAGAGCTTACTTGTTTGAAACTGAAATCAGACAAAATACACCAATGAAAGAAATAAGGGGTTTGCTTGAATTTAGATTGGAAGAAAATGTTCCAATTCCCTCCAAAGACGTTTTTTTTGACTACATGATATTGCCTGAGGAAGTCAAGATAAGGACAGCACAGGTTTCAGTGGTGGCATACGCAAAAGAAACTATTCAGAAGTATTACGATGCTTGTGTGATGGCTGATTTACACCCGGTTTCCTTTGAGGTGGAAGCTCAAGCTATGGCTAGAGCAGTGGTTCCAGAAAATGCCAGCGGGGCAACAATGTTAGTTGATTTTGGAAAAACTAGAACTGGAATCGGAATTGTGTATCACGGAACGTTGATGTATACCTCAACGATTGATATTGGTGGCGATCAGCTTTCTCAAGTTTTACGTAAAGAATTTGGTAGCGATGTATCAGAAGCAGATCTTACCAAATTAAAAAATACGGTTGGTTTGGTGAGAGGGGTAGACTCACCAGTGGTGCGTAACGCACTAATAAGCACAATTTCTGTTGTAAAAGATGAGCTTGTGACACGTATGCAGTATTGGCATTTAAGAAATGGTAATAGTGAGGCTAGAAGAATAAATTCTATTATGTTGTGTGGCGGTAGTGCAAATCTTAAAGGTTTACCTTCTTATCTAACCGAGTTACTGGGAGTTCCTTGTGTACGGGGAAATGTTTGGGAAAATACTTTCTCTTTAGACAATATAGTACCGCCAATAGATAAACGGCATTCTTTCGGGTACGCCACTGCTATTGGTCTGGCTTTAAAGAATTCAGTATAGATATGATTAATTTAATTCCACCAAGTGCTAAGAAAAGTATCAAGATTGAATATTGGGTTCGAGTTTTAAGTGTCTGGTTGTTAATATGGTCGTTAGTATTGGTGGCGAGTGTGGGAATACTGTGGCCTACATACACTTTAATTAACTCTCAAGTAGGTATATATGAACAGTCTGCCAACGATGTCTCCAAGCAGGTGAGTGACTATAAAGTAATATCCAAGGAGCTGATTCGATCTAGTCAGCAAGCAAAGTTGATAATAAATGAGAGTAACAAAAACACTTTTTCCGAGTACATTTCTTTGTTTGAAAGTTTGCAGTCAGAAGGTATTGAATTATCTAAGATTGAATTAAGTGTTAAAGAGGGTGAGTTTGCTCCAGTTAATATAATCGGTACCGCCTCAGACAGAAGAACTCTGGCTGGGTATCGGGACCGTCTGCTAGAGAGTGATAAGATAGATACAGTTGATTTACCGATATCAAATTTAGCCCAAGATAAAGAAATAAAGTTTTCTATTACAGTTAATATTGTTAAAAAAATTGACGTATGAGCCGCTCCACTATTAGAAATATAATAATCTCCTCAGTATTATTTAGTGTGACTGGTATTGCTTATTTTTTAATGTTGCATCAGGTCAGTGTGGAGGGGGATAGGCTGGGGGAGGAGATT
Source organism: Candidatus Nomurabacteria bacterium (assembly GCA_020632095.1). Classification (GTDB taxonomy): domain Bacteria; phylum Patescibacteriota; class Minisyncoccia; order Phycocordibacterales; family UBA918; genus OLB19. The sequence goes on along the minus strand of JACKGF010000001.1, from coordinate 732,390 downwards.
GATATCCTTCAAGAGCATCAGGCTCAAGAAGCTTCATACTTTAAGTTGATAAAAATATATGAAAGTTCAAAAAAAGATAGGGAAGAGCTAAATAATTTTTTCGTTCTGTCTGAAAGTGATAGTATTGATTTCTTAAATGAGATTGAGGATACAGGGTCTAAACTTGGCGTGTCAATCAACACTAATGGAGTTCAGACTGTGACTGATTCGACTGATGATTCTGAGTGGATTGAGGTTGACTATACAGTTAAAGGTTCAAGAGAAAGACTTCAGCAGTTTGTACAAGTTTTAGAACAATTGCCTTATGTGTCGAGGCTAGTTTCACTCAGTATGAATGGTGTTACTAAAACTGAGTGGCAAGCAAATATAAAGTTGCAAGTAAAAGTTTTGACTTATGATGAATAAAAAAGAATTTTCAACTTTGGTGAAGAGGGTGTTTAATTTCAATCATGGAATTAAGAATCCACAAATCATGCATCCAACTAGAGACTGGTTTGCCGGTTTATTTATGGGGCTTATCATTTTTGGAGTTAGTTCTGCTTGGAGTGCTCACATTTATATTGAATATAAAAATACTTCTGTTGAAAAAACCACTGAAGTATTCAATGATAATTTATATCGCGAAGGTCAGGTTAATTTAGCTTTAGAATATTATAGAGACAAACAAAATATTTATAAAAGTTTAGTTGATTCAGAAACATATATAGAGACAGTTGCCACTTCAAGTACTGAGGCAAATATTGATGGTGAATCTATTGATCCTGAACAGTCACCAGAGTCTAGTGATATCAATAATCAAGATAACTTAGTCATTAAAGAAGAGGTATCAACCTCAACCCTAGAAACAGTTGATGTCATTCAAACAGAATCCGGTGTGGAAATTTTACCAGAGTTTGATATTCAGATTTCCGAATAGATAGATCAAATATCAGCTGATTTTACATATTTTTCTCAACCCCTCTCGGTAGGGGTTTATGTATAGCTAGATGTTTAAAACTGACACTAAAGCCTAAAAGGTTTTTTCTTGCGAGTTAGGAACCAAAAGAGACACATTCCTGCAAATCCCCAAGATAGATCGGTCAGACTAAAGGTTCGCGTAGAAGTAAACTTTTGAGCAAATTCCTCAAGGGCTATAATTGGGAATAGAATTAAGAATGCTAAAGGAATTGGGAAGTTCATGACGATAACTTTTCTTTTCTGTAGTGCTCTATGGAGTAAGTAAAACCAAATTCCATACAGGACGAAATGACCGATAGAATCGTACATTGGTATTACACCAATTTCAGTAGGAATCACGCCCCTGTATGCACCAGTTAATACCAGAACTATAAATGCGGTGTAGGCGCCAAATAAATACCAGTTTTTCATTATTTATTAATTTTGTTAAGTGAATACCAATCTAGGTTTCTGGTGATGTACATGACTGTTGTTAGGACTCCGAATAGCAACACTGATCCGAACAGAAGAGATAGTTGTTCAAGCTGAAGAAGAATATATAGATATGCGTAGAGAGCTATTAATAAACCACCGATAGCGAATGCCCGTTTCTTTGCCTTTAGAACACCGAAACAATATCCAGTGATGAGAGTTGTGATTGCCACAGTTGAGATAAGGTAGGCAGGAAGGAATCCAATAATTTCAACGAATGATAGGAGAAGAAGATAGAAGAGCGCAATTGCCATACCAACTAGCAAATATTGCACTGGGTGAATACGTAGTCCAGACAAAACTTCGTACATGAAGAATGTTAAGAAAGTAAGGGTGATGAATAAGATTGAATATTTGGTAGAGCGGTCTACCATCGTGTAGAAATCAACTTCTTGGTATAGACCAACTCCAAAAGCTTTAGAGAGTAAGGAGTCGTTGTCTACGGTTGAGTAACTACCAACCCAATATTGGGGTAGATTTTTTCCATAAGAGGTAATTTTCCAAGTAGCTTCAAACCCGCTTTCGTTGAGGTTTCTTTCTGTTGGTAGAAACTCACCGGTAAAACTCGGTGCCTTCCAGTCAGACATTAGGGCAACATCCGTATCTTCACCGAGGGGTAAAAATGATATCTCTCGACTACCCTTAAGTGGCATTGCAAATGAGAAGGTGTAGTTAGACTGGTCTGGGTCAATCGCTATGTTAGTATGCACCCCACTTTTATCTAGAGTTGAGAACTCAGAAGAGGGGAGCATCTGATATTTACTATTGTTGAGTGTCAGATCAAACATAGATGAAATACCTCGAGTGTCAGATACGTTAATGGATACGACAGCTTGGTCCCACAGAATTTTTGTATCAGCTGAAGATTTGAGCTCTATATCTCTGAGGTCGAAATTACCCGAACCATTTATGTGTGATGTATACACTGGAGTATCGTACACACCTCTGGTAAGTAGTTGAGATTCGATCTGACTTTCATAAGAAAGCTTCTGGGGTAAGAGGGTGAGGGTGGTAGTGTTCACTATTTTTTCTCCAGTACTCGTTACACTAGTTTTTTCAATTGGAATAGTAATAACTGGTCCAGCGATTATCTGCGGACGACTCCACTGTTCGGAGATTTCTGTAGTCGTGGTTTCTTGGTTATTTTCTCTGTCTTGAATAATTCCGCGCACAAACATTGTTGCTACCCAAGAGATAATCACAAGTATTGAAAGGATTAATAACTTGCTCATTAGTTGGTTGTTTTTGTTCAAATTTTGGGGTATTTCTTGCATAAGTCTATAGTCTAGATATTAAATCTCTCATTAAAGTGTCACCTTTCTACCAACTTTAACGTTTTGTTGGGGGTTTTAGTTACTGGTATTTATCAATAAAAATCACCCTGAGACCGAAACTGTATTCTAAAAAAGAATAAAGTATCGGTCTCATCTACTTTTTCTTATTTTGTAAGACACTCTTGTGGGTTTGGTTGCTACAAAGTAACCAAAAGTAGCTTAAAATGAAAAAATATATTATTATAATTGATAACCATGTAGGTTATTGTTTTATAATACTGCCATGTTATATTTGTATAATATGAGTTAGGTCGATATATAATTTTTAATATGAAGCTTAATTATCAGAATACCAAACTCAAAAAACTACTGTGCGACGCTATCGCTCTCAAGAAAAAATTTGGTGCTCAGGTAGCAGATAAAACTATTCAGTGTCTCCAGGAATTAGACGCTGCCGATAACCTTGATGATATTCCACAGCGTCTACGTCCCCATCCTCGAGAACCTAAGCATGAAGAAATTTTTCAGGTCGATATTCTCAAACACAAACACTCCACACGACTGCATTTTCGACCCCTTGATGATTATGATATCGAGGATCACACAACTATTACCAGTATTGAAGTGATAGAGATTATAAAAACACATTCATAACACATACTATGAGTACAACATCACAAACATATTTTCCCAGTAAACCTATTCATCCAGGTGTTTCTCTAGCTGACGAGTTGGACTTTCTAAGTTTATCAATTACTGATGTAGCTAGTAGGACAGGAATAAGTAAAAAACATCTAAGTAATATAATTAATGGTAAAGCTTCTATAACATCTGAGGTTGCAATTAAATTGGAAAAAGTAACTGGTACTAAAGCAAGTTTTTGGAATAGCCTTTCACGTAATTATCAAGCTTCTCTAGCTATGATTGAGGAGCAGGCACATATTGAAGAAGAAGCAGTATTAGAAAACATCTTGCCTTTCAAGGAAACATATCAAGAGCTTAAAAAACATGGAGTAGTAGAGGATTATGCTTGGGTAAAAAATAATTTCGGTAATATCACACAAAATTTGCTTAATTTCTTCTCAGTTTACTCTTTGAAATATATCCCAAATATTCAACCAGTAGTGTTTCGAAGACATGAACAAAAAAACATAAATCAGAATACAATAGCAGCAATTATTCGCCTTAGTGAAAGAAAAGCCCAATCGGTTCAGGCGGAACCTTTTGACAAAAAAGCACTGAAGACTGCTTTATCAGAAATAAAATCATATTCGCTTCTTGAACCAGAAGAGTATTTTCCAAAATTAGAAGAAAAGTTGAGGACATTAGGGATTATTTTGGTGTGTGTGCCAGGCTTTAAACATACAGGATTACAAGGGGCGGCTAAATGGCTAGATACAGATAAAGCGATGGTTATTGTTAAGTCGCGCGGACAAGAAAAAGATACTGCTGTAACCGAAGATAAGTTTTGGTTTAATCTTTTTCATGAGTTAGGTCACCTAATTCTCCATGGTAAAAGTGAGGAGTTTATAGACCTTGATGATGAAGTAGATTCTAAAGAAGAAAAAGAAGCTAATGCTTTTGCTAATAAGCAATTTATGGGCGGTTTTGAATTATCTGATCTGCAGGCCTATAAGAGTAATCAGGGTAGTATTAATGCTGATGAAGCTGTCAAAGATCTTTCTAAGCGTTTCGGAATTGCTCCCTCTATCGTGGCGGGACAAATGTCTTTCTTGTATCAGGATAAACAAGATAACGTATATGCTGTTCTAAACGGGTATAAGCGAAAAATACAATACACAAATTGTATCTAGTTGATTAAAGACTAGTAATAAACAAACCAACTGATTTATTGCCTCCGTAGGGGTATAGCTAAGACTCTGGTTTCAAAATCCGCACTATCTCTATAAGTTGACGAGAAGCATAAGTGATTGAAAACATAACATAATAACCCATAGTATCTTTTAAGCTTGAAAGAGATAACAGGATATGTTATACTGTCCGTATGAAAGAATTTAATTTAGGTAATAAAGTTTTTTGCGACAAGGGCAAGCCTCATGAGTATGAGTACTTTTTACCTGAACATATAAACAAGGATTTTAAAATTGATAATAATAAAATTCTTGTTTCTCTAGAAGAAGCTACTCGTCTGCTAGGTGAGCTTAATGCATACGGAACACTAATTCCCGATGTTAATTTTTTTATTCAGATGCATGTGGCATCCGAAGCAGTAAGCTCATCAAAAATAGAAGGGACAAAAACAGGAATGGACGAAGCTCTTCTGCCTGCAGAGGAAATTGATCCAGAAAAGCGTGATGATTGGCAGGAAGTTCAAAATTATATTTCAGCAATGAATCATGCGATAGAAAACCTTGTACAACTGCCAGTATCAGCTCGGCTAATTAAAGAAACACACTGCACCCTACTTTCTGGAGTTCGCGGGGAGTATAAAATGCCTGGTGAAATTCGAACGAGTCAAAACTGGATTGGAGGAGCTTCAATTAACACTGCTCATTTCATTCCACCCCACCACACACAGTTACCAGACCTTCTGGATGATTGGGAAAAGTTTTGGCACAACACAAGTAGTAATATTCCTATTTTAATTAAAGTGGCAGTTTGCCACTACCAGTTTGAAACAATTCACCCATTTTTAGATGGTAATGGTCGTATTGGTAGACTCTTGATACTGCTTCAGCTACTTGAGCGGGGGTATTTACAGAACCCCGTGCTGTACATCTCAGACTTTTTTGAGACTCATCGTCAGTCTTATTATGATTCACTAGATCGTGTTCGAAGTCATAATGATATTGATCAATGGATTCTATTCTTTTTGGAAGGTGTTATTGAGACCAGTAAGAAATCTAAGAAGACATTTGAAAACATCATCCAGCTGCGTACAATTTACGACCAGAAAATTACCACGCTTGGGAAGCGTGCTCCACGTGCACAGAAATTACTTGCACGCCTTTTCTCTCGCCCTGTTGTAAATGTGAAGGATGTAGAAAAGTATTTAGGAGTGCAGTATGCGGCAGCAAATAATCTAGTTAGTGATTTAGTTGAGGTTGGTATTTTACGCGAACTTACGGGGTACTCTCGTAATCGATATTTTGCCATGGACGATTACATAAAGTTGTTTAGAAAGTAATATGTGTCAAATCATATAACTATGACACTGAAACTATAACTGTTGCATCATAGCGAAAGCAACCCAAAAACTTCCTTGCCTAATTCATTCAAGCGAAGAGGGGTTTGGGGAGGAGTGCAAAAAAATGATTAGCAAAATAAGAAGTAAGGTACAAACGACTATATTTTGTTTATGTTGAGTTGACTAAAAGTTTAGCTTTCTTGAAAGCAAACTTTCACAACGATAAAAGGAAGTTTCTGGGTGGCTAGCGAGCGAAGCAAGCCAGAGGTGAGAAGTGACTCAAGGTCACTTCGCAAGACCTTGCGAAAGTCTCCCAGACTTTCTCACCCGTCTCGCTGTTTGTTGCGCTAAGAGGCGCGCTCCTCACATGCTCCGTCCGGCACATTGTTTTACCTGTGTGCCCCCTAGACGTACCGGAAAAATACCCAGTAAGCCCCGTAAGCGTTTCCGAGCGACTCACGCCGCTCTTTCTTGACCCCTCTCGGTAGGGGCTTATTTATAGCCAGATGTTACAAATCTGACACCCAGAGATAGTATCTATTTCTTTTCGATAGCTTGTCGGATCAGCTCAACTGAGTCAACGTCGTTGTGAAACTTAAGGGTCTTTGCTTCTTCCAGAGAAAACCATTTCGCTTCACCAGCATAATCTTGTTCGTGTACGTCGAGGTTTTTTGTAGAAATTTCACCAGATACTTCTTTTGCTGTTGCATACATTAATATAGTTTGAAATCCTTTTTCTTTATTTGGATGATAAAAGAAACTTCCGTCTGTGTAGAAGATTTCATCCATTGTTGCAGTTAGGCCTGTTTCTTCCACGATCTCTCTACTAAAAGCTTCTTCAAATGTTTCACCTAAGTCGATGCCTCCTCCGGGGAAGTCGTAGCCGTCCCAATTGGGCACTAGTAGCACTTCAGACTTATCATTGATAATGATTCCATATAGTTGTGCACGCAAAGTTAGTTCATTTACGGGTACTTCTTTAGTTGATCCGTCGATTGTTGTACAAGATACTGTTTTCATAATTTCTGATGAGGATGATAATAAATTAAACTTTAACATAAAAGGAGTCAGTGCAAAGCACCGCCTCCATCCGTCACACGTTTAGGTGGCGAAGTATTGTTGATGCCGTCTCTTTGAGTTTGCCAGTATGGTTAACAACTAGCAAATCATAGAATCGTGCTTCCGACAAAGGACTATCGTCGTCTTGCTCGCGCAGAACAATTTCGTCATGCGTCATCCCTCGTTCGAGCAATCTCTGCCGAGCAATATTGTAAGAAGGGGGTAGAAGAAACACTAGCGTTGCTTCTTTGTGAATCCCTTTTACTTTTCTTGCTCCGCTGCATGACAAGTCAAGGATTACGGTTTTGTCTCCATCAACATGTTTTTGCAAATCAGGTTTATGGATTCCATAGAAATTCCCGTTGAACTCCATGTATTCAATGAACTCACCAGCGGCAGCAAGATCTTGAAAAGACTTCCGTGAAAGAAAATGATAGTCAATACCGTTAATCTCACCTGATCTCGGTTCTCTGGTGGTCGTGCTGACAACAAGAGAGCATGGGAGTTCTTTTTCTATTTCTTTGATGACAGAACTTTTTCCTGAGCCAGAAGGACCAGAAAGTACAACTAGATTTGATTTCGACATTATGGTGCCCTCCGTTTCTATCAGTAGTAAACTACAAAACAAAAATTTGTCAAAAGAAAGGGCCCGAGAAATTATCTCGGACCCAGTAGAGTTAAGTCCATCTGTCGAAACAGATAGTCTAACGTTTTGTCTTATCGGCGCATTCTTTCAAGATTTGAACATGGTACTTTGCGTACTCCATGTAGTTCTCCCCGTACCAAGTGGGAAGTTTGATCACACTTGCATGGAATGCGTCAGCCTTCGGATAGTCTCCTTTTTCAAAGCGACCTGCATACTCCGCATATTCCGGACACACATCTTGTGGCCGTGTAAACAAAGGATGCATGTTTAGTGGGCACGTCGAGCCTGGAATATCAAACTCAATTCCACCAAGTGAGACCAAAATCTCCACGAATTTTTCGCGGGAAACTTCGAATGCATCTTGGTCAAACTTGAAGTTGAATGCATACCAGGCAGGGTTCACGTTGTCGGCAACCGGTACGTTTGACAGCCCATCGATAGAACTGATGGCGTCAGTCAAAAATGCAGCAACCTCCCTACGCTCCGCAAGTTGTTGAGGAAAGTTCCGTATTTGAGGCAACAACACAGCGGCACCCAGTGGATGCATGCGTAGGTTTGCCCCAAGTCCAGTGGTTGTGAACGCCACATGTTCAGGAAGGTGTACTTCTAGCTTGGCACGTTTGTTGAAATGTCCGAGCAGGATTGCTCGTTCAAAAAACTTTTGATGCCTAGTTGCGAACAATCCTCCTTCACCTGACGTAAGCAGCTTTTTGCCTTGCAGGCTCCAAGCTGCGCCATCAGAGAAGGAACCGATCACTTTGCCGTCATAGGTTGCCCCGTGAGCGTGACTTACATCTTCAAGCAACAAAATGTCATGTTGTTCTGCGATTTCCGCAAGCTCAGACATTTGGCCAGGGATGCCCCACATGTGGGTTATCACGATGGCTTTGGTTTTGTTCGTGATCTTTTCCAGAACACTTTTTGGATCGATGTTTCCGCTTTCGTCGCAATCTGCCAGGATTGGTATTGCGCCAAGCAGAAAGAGAGGGCTAGCGGTCGCGAAGAATGTATACGCCGGCACAATGACCTCATCACCATGGGTGATACCAGCGCCGTAGTACATTGAGTACAGGGCACTAGTACCATTACAACAAACCACGGCGTGCTCAAGTTCGAACAGCTGTTTAAGGCCATTTTCTACTTCCTTGAAGATACCCCCGTTGTCATAGATGGAAATATCTTCGCGAAGTTGCTTTCCAACACTGTCGACAATCTCTTGCGAGATTGCTGGGTGTTGGTAGTCCTTCGGATTAATTGTCTTACTCATTAGTTTTCTCCTCAGCTTGAGAGTAAAGTTCATCGATGACAACCACATGGTTATCAACTTGGAATTGCGGAGTACTGTACTTCGGCTCAATATGTCCAGAAATCACCGTCGCAAAATAATCCAATTGGTTTATCATCGCTGCATGCCAACCTTTTTCAGACTCGAGATAGTCAACGAGCACTTGATTGTTGTTGTACCGCTCGATGCGATTTCTTGTCAGAACGGCCGATCCTTTTTCGCCAATCACGACAAACTCTTCATGTTTTTTCGGATGTACACAAGAAATCAATCCCGTGCCGTGTGCGCCATTCACTTCAAAAGTGAACTGAGCAACATCCTCCACATCATGATCGTTCTGTTTGCATATCTGCATGGTCGAAGAGAGAATTGTTGGTCTATCCAAATACCAGATCAAGAGATCAAGCACGTGGTATCCCATATCAAGCAAGACACCGCCGCCAGCTTTCTTTTTACTACCTCTCCATCCAGAATTAGGATTGTTTGAAGAGATTGTATATAGGCAGGTGATGGTGTGTATTTTTCCGATACGCGCAATCATCGGCACAAAAGCCTGATACAAAGGATGAAAACGTCTTTGGAAAGTAGTCATCAGATGTATGTTGGCCTTTTCAGCTATCTCCTGAAAGATTTTCGCTTCACGCATGTTGCGCGCAAAGGGCTTTTCTTTCAGGATATGGACGCCGTTCTTTGCACATTCCGTTATGATCGGCAGATACTCATGGTGAGGTACTGCGACAATAGCGACATCCGCATTGATCGTTGCAAGCATTGTGGCAACATCGGTGAAGCGTTCGACCGCTGCATCGAGGTTAATGCTTGCATTTGCAAGCATTTCCTCATTAGTATCACAGACACCAATGAGATGATAATTGTCAGAATCGAGTACTGCAGGCAAGTGCTCTTCAAGAGCTTGTCTACCAAGACCGATGATAACGACGTTCAACTTTACGTTGCCGGGTTGAAACTTCTCTGTAAGCATATTCATCGCTTTATTCCTTATGTGAGTTGAATTTCTCTGTTTTGTGAGAAAAAGAAGACTCTTTTCAAAAAACCCCCAGACACCTTTGAAGTAGGACAGCTATAAAGTAAATTAGCTGTCTATGAAAACATACAGACACATACAATTTGAGGAGCGTTTCGTAATTGAAAAGTTATTGAACGCAGGGAGTTTGATCAGAGAAATAGCCATCTTCCTCAAACGTAGTCCCAACACCATCAGTCAGGAACTAAAGAAGAATAGGGTTAATGGAGTCTATGACGCCAAGCAAGCCCAACTAAAAGTAAGTCAACGTCGTTGGCGGGCTAAACGTCAGTGTCTCAAGGTGGCTCTAGATAGTTTCCTGATTCGTTTCGTAGAAGACAAATTGGAGAAGAAGTGGACCCCTAAACAAATCAGTGGACATCTCAAACGAGAGCTCGGTGTTACCTGTTCCGCCAAAGCTATATACAAGTTCATAGAAAGTCGTGGTCTGGAATATCGACTATTCTGGCGTTGGAACAAAAAGAAAAGTGGTCCGAAACGGACCACACATAAACCAGCTGATGATGGCCGTAAATATATAGATATTCGTCCTCTTGGTAGCCATGAGCTAGGTCACTATGAACTAGACTTCATTGTCTCTAAGTACAGTCCATACGTACTTCTAGTGGCTACTGACCGTTTAACTAAATACAGCTTGGTACGTCAGTTACCCAATAGAAAACGCCACACAATCAGTGCAGCGTTCTCTAAAATGTTTAGCAATATTATAGTCAAGAGTATCACCACCGACAACGACATTGCATTCCGTCACTGGACGGAACTAGAACAAATCATACAGGCTCCAATCTATTTCTGCCACCCTTATCATTCTTGGGAGAAGGGACTGGTAGAGAATACTAATCGTTGGATTAGATGCTTTGTTCCAAAGCGGAGAGACATTGCGTCTGTTACTCAAGAAGAATTGAATGAGATTCATGCCTTCTTGAATGACCGACCGAAAGAGTGTATTGATTTTAGGATTTCGAGTGAGTATTATTATGAGCAATCTGTCCTACTTGAGGGGTAGCTGGAGGGAGCCGGATCTGAGAAAGATATATCACAGAATATGGCTTAAGTCAATGGTATTATGTCGTCTTTTCCTGAGGACTTAGGTTTAATTGTTTAGAGAATAAATTGTTATACTGGTATGTAATGAATGCAGAATCAAAGAGGCAAACAAAAGTTACTTGGGAGAAACTCCAGTTACAAACCAAAGTATTTTCAGGAAAACTCAGCGATGCCCTGGGTGAGCTAGGAATATTTGAAGCATGCAAAGATCTTCAAATAGATCATATATGCGTTCGTATAAAAAACGATCAAGACGTGGATGTATTAAAGACCCAGCTTCTTGAGAAGGGTCAGATGATCTCATCGGTAAATGTAAATGGAAGAGAGATATCGATGTTTCAATTAGATGAAGCGCTTGATTTGGGTACATGGCAGACTTCTGCAGTTGAATTACCGTTTCCGAAATCGAACCATAAATACATAGATGGTTGGGAGCATGTTGAATTCGTTCTTGACACTAAAGAGAATACTATTAAAGGAGTCAGGGAGGCTTTCATGATTAAGTTTCCAAACTTAGACTTGGCTATGCTAAAGTCAGACTTCTCCTATTCTGAAGATGAGCCTCATGCTGAGGGGGATCAAATCCCAAACCCAACAGTGGGGTTAAAAGTGAATGGTGTTGGAGTTAAATTTCACGCCAATCCAATTCAAGTAGTTGTAGGTTTTGTAGTTTAGATAATACAAACTACAGTTTCCTGGCTACATAGGTATATGTTTCGGCATATTCTTTTTCGATTTCTGTGTTTGAACTATGTAATTTAACAACTTTTGCTTGCATCGATAAATGGTTGTATTACCATTGAACTTAACAAACGAATATCTACGTCCCCGCATTGGGTGACCTTTTAAATAAGGGCTCATGCACGAACCAACAACTGTTGGCGTGCATGAGCCCTTTTTCGTTTTTAACAATAAACAATAAGTATTATGCAAAAAGCATCACTAACGTGGCACACAGAGGTACGAAAAGTGGACGACCTCGTGCCATACGAAAAGAATCCTCGAACACTATCCGATAAGCAGCAAAAGGATCTCGAGGCGAGCATTACCAAATTTAACCTCGTAGAAATTCCCGCCATCAACTCAAGGAGGTAATTTGATGGATGATAAACTCCATCATACTTCTAAGCTTGGGCACGCGACATTTGCTGAAGTAAATTACAAAGCGTTTGGTATTGTGTCCGAGGAGTTCCATATAGAACTTTATTTAGCACTACAACGAACCTATTCACCTGAACGTTGGGATGTGAGTAAAAGTAAATATGTAGATGGAATGCCTTGGAAGTTGGATCAAGTAATTTCTAAAAAAGCTGGGGTAACTACCTTGCCAGCTTGGGAGGATGTAAATTCTGGTAGATCTTGTGAAGAAACCATAATGACTTTTATTAGAAACATAATTCATCATGGCGTTGATGCTGTAAGTTGTGGCCGTGGTAGAACATACACACAGTCTGAACTCGGGCAGTCAATTGAAGAAATGTTGAATTTGCTTTAACAATAAAACCACTCAATCGAGTGGTTTTATTGTTTCGCTAGACTTATCGAGATTAGTGGGGTATTAACCCCTCTCGATAGGTCTCGCTACGTGGTGCCCCCAGTAGGAATCGAACCCACATCAAAAGGATAGAAGCCTCTCGTTTTATCCATTAAACTATAGGGGCAGACGATAACCATACCAGATAATTGTAAGTTAGAAAACACCCGGGTTGGAATTTATTGGTTTAAACAATTGTAAAACCGGCACCCTTTTGGGGTGCCGGTGTTTCAGTGCAAGTATGGTTGGAGTAAGGTTTATGTTTTGTACACAGAAACTCCGTCATTATTTAGTACAAAGACACTAACTTGACCATCTTTTGGAATCAGAAAAAACAGATTTTCGTTTCCTGGTAAAGCTGCAGCAAAAGCTTGCCGGACATCCTTGGGGGCAACTATTAATTTTACCTCAGGAATTTCAACTCCTCTGTCTGGATCAGCCTCTTCTCCATAATCAGTTTCACTAATATCTATAAATCCTTTACACCAATCTGCACCCTTTAACACACAAAGCACAACTATTTCTTTAGGATTTATTTGTAACTTTTTCAATGTCTCCTGGGCTAGGTATTGGATGGTTCTTTCACAAGCCAGAAACATCTGGGTGCTATAGTCTGCAGTTTCTGCGGATAGACATAGCGGCTGTTTTTAGTATCCATTTTCAGCTCCTTAATAGAGGTTGGTTGATTGAAGTGTGTTTGATTATCTTGTATAGAATAGACAGGGATTTAAAAGATCTCAACTAGACCTATTTATACTCGCCATTTTATTGTTTGTACTGGGGTTTGTATAACCAGATACAGATTAAGTTTCGGAATATTTTGTTGTGTTATTAAGTAGTTCTGGTACTATCGAAAATTGATTCCAATGTTCTTAAAAGGAGAAAGCGATGTTTGGTTGGTTTCGTGATAAATCTAGTTCTAGGGTTGTTGATGGAAAAGAGGTTACAGAAGAAGAGTTGGATATTCTGTTGGGACTGTGTAGGTGTTCTGACGCGGTTAGTGTACCAAACCTAGCTGTTCAGTTAAGTAATAAGATCGCTGATTCTGCTTTGCATGGTCATCTTAATACGTTGGCTTCAAAAGGTTTGGTGATTGTTGAACGAGTGAGGGTGAGTATTCCAGGTTTTATCGATGTTCGGAAAGGGTACACCCTATACAAGAGTACCCGTGACTCTTTGAACCAGATGCGACAAAATTAATTTGTTAATCCCCTTAAGGTGATTTTGATTAATTTATCTGGTGTCTATAAACTTAATAAAACAAAGGTCACCAAACTTAGGTGACCTTCTCTAGGGTACTGTTCAGGTTGATGATATCCCAGTTATCCTCTCAACCGTTAGCAGGTAGCCGTCTAAAACCCAAGTTATGGGGGCACCCACCCATATAGCACACACATTGAGCATGGACAGTTCTCCTGGAATCTTGTCTTGACCAAAAGATCTCGAGATAGCCCAGATGATACAAGAAATTATTTCAGGGTCAGTCATACGCTTGTCAGCGGGATGTCTATCATCCCAGGTAATTTCAACCTTAACGCCCCTGTTTAAAAGGGAGAGATTTTTTCCTGCCCAAAAAATAATTTGGTCTGGGTTGAGTTCGGTTCTTTTTGACAATACGTCAATCAGACACCCCTTCAATTTCTTCATTTTCTTTTGGTCCTGAAGGAATTCTCCAGGAATGCCCCAATAATTGACCGACAAAAACATTGAGTCGGGTAACAACTGTTTTTGAGAAGTTTGTAGCATGATAGACCCCTTTTTGTTGACTACAGGAACTGATAAAAGCCAGAATTGGCTCTAAAACAAACCAAACAATACCTCAAAATTTGTTTTTTGTAAAGGAAGTTCGGTAAAATCTGATTTCTACTTTTACTTTAAATATTTATAATTTTGTATAAAAACATGAACCCCCGCGTTTACAAAAAAAGCGGGGGACGAGCAGGTTATTGAGCGACCTGTGAGCGCGTGGGCGTCGCCCATGAGATGGCCGTTATTATGCCGATGTAGAACACAGCCAGAGACACAATGACCGAAGTGTCGGTCGGGCTGATGTCTACCAGGGTGTTTCCAGTGATGCTGTCGTGTCCCCAAAAGAATGCGTTACTTAGTAAAAACATTCCCATGAATACTACAACCACTGAGGCTAATGCCAAAAATCTTGCCACGTTACTATTTTTCACAACAAATACTCCAAATCAATTTAGTCTGTCTCACCTCAGACTAAAATTTTATTAAGAACAAACGGTGAGATTCTCCCAGTGGGAAATATACTCCTAAAGATAGGGAAGTCAAATTAAACATACCGCACAAAAAAACCAAGATTGACATTTATTAGTGTGTAATATACACTAAGTATATTATCAAATTAATTAAGATTTTATGAATACATATGATAGCTGGGCAACAAGACTACTTGGAGACAGAGAGGTACATAAGGAGCATGCAATTGTGGTTATATCAATGTTTATAGTAACTGCGTTGTATGAATATTTGGCATCTAATTATATTCCTGATTTTTCAATCAACTGGTACGAGTTCGTTGGGACATGGGCAGGTCTAAGCTGTGTTTGGCTCACCCGTACTCAAAATGTGCTTTGTTGGCCGTGGGGGATTGTGAGTTCAGTAGCGTTTGGCTTCTTCTTTAAAGAGATTGGTTTACCTGGACAACAATGGCTAAACTGGGGCTACTTTCTAGCTATACAACTTTGGGCTTGGCCATACTGGGTTTTTGGTGGAGCAAACCGTACCGAGCTAAAGGTAACTAAGCTTGGAATGAAGGGAAGAGTACTAACTCTAGCTGTGCTTGCTTTAGGGACTTACGTAATTTATCGTTTAATTGGACAATTCGCACCAGGCTCGCTGTACCCTATGTTGGATGCGTTAGTTGTAGCAGCCAGTATCACTGCTCAGTATTTGCTTGGTCGTAAGATAATTGAAAGTTGGTGGTTATGGCTCGGTCCAGTCAATCTGCTTTCGATTGTTCTATTCTTTACAGCTGGTGCCTACATTGTTATGGCTCTTTACGTTGCTTTCTTTATTCACGCGATTTTTGCACTTCGAGAATGGTGTGCGGAGAAAAAGCGGATTTAATTGAATTAATATGTTTGAAAAAGGACTCGTAATTGGAAAGTTTTATCCGCCACATCGCGGGCACAAGTATCTCATTGATACTGCCCTTGCGGCCTGTGAGGAAGTGACGGTGATAGTCTGTTACAAGAAAACTGAAACAGTGCCTGGGGAATTGCGTGCTTCATGGATTAAAAAAATTCACCCAACGGCTCATGTCATTTTAATTGATGATAGTAGTGAGCTTGATGACGATGATTCGAAAGGTTGGGCTGACTATACCAAGGAAATTCTCGGGTATACACCAGACGCAGTCTTTACTTCAGAAGCCTACGGTGACTCCTACGCATCGTTCCTGGGTTGTGTCCATGTATTAGTCGATAAGAAGAGAGTAGCTTTTCCGGTTAGTGGCACACTAGTGCGCTCTGATCCGATGAAGTCTATGCAGTTTCTTGAGCCTTGTGTCCGATCGTATTTTGTCAAACGAATCTGTGTTTTGGGAGCAGAGTCTACTGGCACCACCACACTAGCTCGAGCACTGGCAGAACACTACCGTACAGTGTGGGTGCCTGAATATGGTCGGTTTTTCTCAGAAGGAAAGTTATCTTTAGGATCAGAAGTCGAGTGGCGCACTGAAGAGTTTGTTAGTATAGCAAAAGCGCAAAAGCAATTTGAAGAGGGTTTGGCAGAGAGTGCTAATGGCGTTGTGATATGTGATACAGACGCTTTTGCGACTAGTGTTTGGCATGAACGCTACATGGGTAAGATGGCTGATGCGGTTGAGTATGTTGCAGACAGTTCACCACACGACCTGTACATTTTGACTGGTGACGAAATACCATTTGAGCAAGATGGGACAAGAGACGGAGAACACATTCGTCATGATATGCACAAAAGATTTGTAGACAAATTGAATGAAACTAAACGCTCGTTTATTACTGTATGTGGCTCACATCAAGAGCGGTTGGGAAAAGCTATTGCTGCGATAGATGTGCTCCGATTGAACAAACAGTCATGCTAATTAAGTTTTGTCTTTTGTTGAACAATAATAGTAGCAATACAAGATGAAAAATGAAACAACAACTACGCAAAGGTGGGTGTTGTTTTGTATTGGGTAGCTTGTTTAGATGTTTGTAATGTGTAAAATTATTATTTAATCACTAAGTACTCAAAAAATGATAAAATAGTATTTAGGTTCTAAATATTAAATTAATATGAAAAAATTATCAAAATTAAAGAAGGGGGATAAAGTGGCGATTCTTTCTCCTAGTTTTGCAGCTCCGGGGGTTTGGCCGCATGTTTATAAGCTTGGTTTGGATAGATTGCAAAGTATATTTGGTTTGGTTCCAGTTGAGTATCCAGCCACTGCTAAACTCGATGCAACTTGGAAAGAGAAGGTAGCTGATTTAGAAGCAGCTTTCGCCGACCCAGACATTAAGGCTGTTATCACAACTTTGGGCGGAGATGTTCAGGTGACGTATGTAAAGCATATAAAACCAGAAGTGTTTGTAAATAACCCCAAGCCGTTTTTTGGTTTTAGTGACAATTCACACTTGTGTAATTTCTTATTTCTTAATAGCATCCCGTCTTTCTATGGTGCCGCTTTGTTTACGCAATTTGCCAAGCAGGGGGCGATGGATGAATATACTATTGAATACATTAAGCGGGCTCTATTTGATGAGGGTGAATTTGAACTAGTGCCGTCCGAAAAATACAACGATAGTAGTTTGAGTGATGGTGATCAAACTTTAATTAATTGGAATGATCCAGAGTCATTATCTATGCATAAAGAGTATGAAGTTAGTGATGGTTGGTTTTGGGACGGTGAGGAAGAAGGGGAAGGATTGTTGTGGGGTGGTTGTCTTGAATCGGTAGATGAAATGCTTCGACACGGTGTAGCTATCCCTACACTAGAACAGTTTGAAGACATTGTTTTAATGATAGAAACATCCGAGGAAATACCCACTGCTAATTATGTTGGAAGAGTATTTAGAGCATTAGGGGAAAGGGGAATTATTGCGCGAGTGAAAGGAGTTTTGGTTGGTAGGCCGAAAGCGTGGGAATTTGATAAGCCACAATCTGTGACAGAAAAAGCTGAGTACAGAGCCAGACAGCGCGAAGTTATTTTGCAAACAGTTCGTCAATACAATGGAAAAATCCCAGTGGTACAAAATCTAAATTTTGGACACACCGACCCTCAAGTTCCTATGCCTTATGGGGGTCAGGTAAGTATTAAAGTTTCTAAACAGAAAATCTTTGCAAGATTCTAAATTAAATAATCTCATCTTTGTGAGAATTTTTGATGAAAAGAAAACACCTACAGAAGTAGGGTTTTGCGTATTGTGAATTACGGTTGGCTTACGAAAGTATAAACTTCAATTCAAATTTGGCGAAAGTATCTTCCTCATAACTTCGACGAAAGATCCTCGACAAATATTGGCCGATACTTGTAGTTATCCACGATTCTTCGGTGGTTTGGTGATTGACCGAGTTACAGCATTGGTCTGCCAAGTCTGATACTTTCATAAATGAAAGTATTAAGTGATTCTACTGTGGAGGGTAATACATTAAAAAACCGCCCGACCTTGTGAGTCGAACGGCTTTGAGGCGATGGGTTCAGCCGACTCTAAAAAACCCTAACAATATCGGCGATAATCACATAAGCGATTATAGCTATCAACAAAGCGCCGGTCACTTTGCCCCATGCCTTAATGAAGCGCGAGTCTTCCGGAAAAAATTCCTTGAAAATATGCCCTCCATCAAGAATTGACAAAGGTAACAGGTTAAACGAACCAATGGCCATTGATATCATCCAGATCATGATACAAGCTTGTCCAGTGTACCCAAAGTCAATCAATGTAGATTCCGGAACAGCACTACCAGAAAAAACTCCTATTGGACCACTGACCTTGTCTATATTGTCTGCGGGGTTTAGTAACAGGCCGAAAATGACATACAAAGTGAATGGGACAGCTATGATGAAAAGGATAGTTGTGCCAACAACAGCAACAGCAAATGCAATAAGGAGAGGGAGCTCCCTCATTTGTTCCGGCATTATGCCTATCGACACAGCTACGACAGCAGCGACGTTACATAGAATTAGATTCCACAACGGTCCACCCAGGTAGACTTTTATTCTTTGAGCTTTTGTTAAAGAGACGAGGCTTTTATCTACTTGAGGGAACTTAACGTATCCACCAAAAGGGAAGGGTCGTAATGAAAATCGCGTACCATTGTTGTTGAAACCAAACAGTTCTGGACCTAATCCTATAGAAAAATTTGTGGGAATAATCCCGTACTTTCTAGCGAAAAACATGTGTCCATATTCGTGAACTGAAATAATTAACAGGACACAGATAATGTTTACTGTAATGAAAATCAAGATTTATCTCCTTCAAGGTGTGTGTTGATTTGTACTACTTCCGAGACTTTAGTGTGTAAGTTGACCTTTGTCAATGTTTGTAGTTGTGTATATAACACATTCTTTTAAAAATAAATGACAGAGCAATTATCGGTAGCAGCGCTAGATATTTCTAGACTAGATAGTTCAGGTAAAATCTGCTCAAGAACGAAACCTTCTGCCGTGTCCGCAGGTAAAAACACTAGGAACATTTTTAATCTGTTAAGGAAAGGTTAAATTTTTAATTTAATGTCCTTCCAGCTTCTCCTTGTGGGGGACGATAGTGATAACAAACTCCTCTTTTTATTCATACATTATGTTGAATGACGTTAGGACTACTTTAGTGTGATGTGACTTAACTTGCTAGAATGAGCTGATGAAAAGTCCGGTTATAGATATAAAGCGTCTTAGAGAAGGAATGTTAAGTGAATTTAACATAGCCAGCCTAGAGCAGAAAAATATTATAGGCGAAGATGTTTCTGGGTCTGAAATAGAAGAGCTTCGTGCGGAGCAGTGTGTGTTTGAAAAAGTTGTTTTCGACAAAGTTGAGATAAAGGAAGGGAGGGTGGTTGGTTGTATTTTTGCTAAATGTAGTTTTGTGGGGGCTTTACTAAAAGATTTTTTAATAGAGCAGTCAGAATTTAAAAGTAGCTGGATGCAGGGAATTCAGATGCCAAACGTAATTTTTAGGGATTGTTATTTCAAGTCATGCAAATTGAATGTAGCAAATTTTAGGTACAGTAAGTTTAAAGATTGTGTATTTGATTCGTGTGTTCTGCAAGAGGCAGATTTTTTAGGGGTTGATTTAATAAATGTTGATTTCCTAGATTGTGATTTAAGAGAATCTCAGTTTTCGCAAGCGAAGTTAAAAAAGGTAAGTTTAAAGAGTTCGCAGATAGAAAATATTTGCCTAGAGAAGGAATCTTTCGGGGAGGTGACAGTAGATACTGCTCAAGCAATTTACTTAGCTTCGCTACTTGGTCTTAAAATTGAGGATTAGTGATTTGTTGAAGAAACAATAATCTATAGAAGACACTAAATAAAAAACCGCCGACCCAGGAAGGGAAGGCGGTACAGCTTTGACTGTGGTTCACACAGGTTGGGCTTGCACAAATGTTCTGTCGGAAAGTTCCATGAAGTAGTATGTGTCCCAGAAAGGTGCGGTGACAGCAATTTTGATTCTGACATTGAGGTCTTCAGGTTGCTTTATTACTTTTGCAACCAATACCATGCCAGACTCGCTAGTGGCGGTGAGTGTTTTTGCTCCGCCTATCTCAGTGAATACTGCAGCAGTCGCGAAGCCTTCTTTTGCAAGTGCCCTTCGTATGGATATTTTTTCAGACCAACGTATATAAAAACATCCGCCGATAAAACACAAGACAACACTGATTGTCGCAATTGTTTCATTCTCCATTTCGTTTCCTCTCTAATCTTGTATTGAACTCACAGAGCCTCTCGCTCTACTTGATCAGTACAGTGCCACAAACTACTCTCTTTTTCAATCCCGCTACTGTCAGGGAATTGGTTTGTTTTATAATGTTGTAATTCAGTGGTTGAAAAGGGAAATAAAAAGTCGGTTCTCGCAAGCGAGTACCGACTAAAGGATTAATGATTAACGAACTGGCGGGAACACGAGCACCTTATCTCCCTGTTGGATAATACCAGCGGAAAGAACAGGTCCGAAGACACCACGCTTACCTCGCGCTTCACGGATGAAATCAGTCTTTAAGTTTTTTATCTTGTGCTCTTTTTCCAAACGTTCACCAACTGTACGACAGGGTCCGTTTTCTTCCCATACTGCCAGTATTGCCTGTTTGACTTCTTTTCCAACTCTGTGAGGAGGGAAGTGTAGCCTGCTGGTTGGTTCCAACTTAGAAAAATTTGGAATTCCGGAAATAATGATATTTTCCAGTAGACAACCGACAGGTATTTTGTAACCAAGTGTTTTTTCGACCGCCTCTATTTCTTCCATCGAAAGTCCTGTCCATGATCTGAAGTTATAAAACAAATCTCCTTTTGATCTTGTAGAGGTGGCGATATAAGCACCATCGTGTCCACTTAGCTTACGAACAAATCCCGAGTGAGAGTCACCAACTGGACCATCAATTTCAAACATGATACTTTGTCTCGTTTCACCGTTGATAGCTAAAGATTCAACAATGCCTTCTGCGATAGGTTGTATTTTTACCACTTTTCTTCTCCTTGTTTGTCTACTGAGACCTTATCAAGATGGGGTTGATGTGTAAAGGAGGGACATAGATAAATTAAATTTTAGAAAAACCCCACAAAATATCGTGGGGCTTTTTGGAAACTAATTACTTTATGGAGAAGGCAAAACTCGCTTCATAACTTTCGTCGTAAGCAGGTTTGTCGTACTCGACTTTCCAACCCATTGACCGATAAATATCCTCGATATCGAGCCAACCACGATTGAACAGGTGATTTCTATTGATACCTTTGGCCACGATGCGTTTCACTGCTTCATCTTGTCTGACGTAAGCGCAGTGACCGTTAAAATTTTCCGCAATCAATTCATTAAACACCTCGATTACTTCGTTCGGGATGGACTCTTTGCGGTAATTGATAACCTCCTGCGGACTAATAGCTTTGACGTTTGCCATGTCTTTCTCCTTTCAATGAACGTGAATGACCTTGTACAGAATAGATGAAAAAAGGAATGGGTGCAGAAAAAGTTGTATAAGTGTAACAAAAGTGATACATATTAAATATGAAATTAAAAGATATATTCAAACGGTTGGGTTATCCAAAACATGCAGACCAGGTGTATGAAGTTATATACAAAAGCAAAGACTCACTCTTGGTGGCAACAATTGCTATACGTGCGAAAGTATCGAGAGTGGTGGTTTATCGTTGTTTGAAAGAATTGTTGAAGAATGGATTAATCAGGTCTAATAATATCGGGCGTCGTACATATTACAGCGCGGAAAGTATTCGTAAACTTAAGTCAGTCATGAAGCTGTCTGATCAAGAATCAGGACAAATAGTCGAGAGGTACGCAAAAGAAAGAGAAAAAGAAGTGCCACAAAGTATCCGTTTTTTGTACGGCCCTGCAGGTATTAGGGCGGCTTTTGATGATGTTATCATTCATTCAGACAAAGGTGATACTTTTTATCGTTACACATCTGAGCGCGATTTGGCTAGTGTTAATCAGTATTTGGCCCGCGACTACCGTGAAAGGCGAGATAAGAAAAAATTAGAACGTTTGGTTATTAGTAATCAGGCGTCGGGTAAGCAGAAGAAACCGCGTCTGGAAAGGTTTATAAAATTTATCCCAGTGGAAGCCGAACAGTTCGAGCAAAATATTATTCAGCTTGTGTATGGAGATCGGATTACTATTATTGACTTAACCGCAGAGCAAGTGGTGATAATAGAAAATAAGCAGCTAGCAAATTTCCATAAAGTAATTTTTAGGTTGTTGTATAAAAGATTATAGGATTAAACTATTTTAGTATGTTAGAAAAAGTTTTTTTGGGAGATTTTATAAAAGTTACCAAAGAAAATGGTATAGAGAGGGTGTTTTTAAGAGATTCTGTACATACTTTTCTTGTTACGGATGAAAAGAAGATTAGATTGACTGTTGAAAAAATTCTTGGTGATAATAAGGTTGGAGAAAAAATTCAATCTGGAATTATCGAGCAGGGAGAAGCTTCACTTCAGGCAGCCAAGAGAGAGCTTTTGGAAGAGTTAGGTTTAGAAGCGGCTGATTGGCAAGAACTAGTCATTCATAAATCTACCGGAACAGTGAATGATATTTGCTACTACTTTGTTGCGAGACAGCTTAGTGTGGTGTCTGAAGATCTTGATGGGGAGATTTTAGGTACTAAGGATTATTCCCTTGAAGAACTATATGAAAAATCTATGAATAGTGAGTTTAGTCCAGTGACGCAGGCTGCTGTAGCCAAATTGTATTTTGAAGTCACGAGAGGAAAAATTGAGCTTTGAGGTGTTTGTGTGAAGTGTGGGACGATCAGGTCTGTTTTAACATATTAAAAATAAAAAAAAGATCGCTGAGCTTAACCATACGATCTTTTGGGACGAGTCTTGATTTAGGTAAGTTTGTTCAACTCGTCAAAAGATAAGTTACGGCAAATGCGCCGCCAATCCCGGCAATCCTTTTAAGAGAAAGGTCTCCAGATAGAAACATCTGATAGACTGCGGGCACAGAAAGTTGAACCATGATCATTGTCGTGAACATTCCGCTAATCTGTCCGGTTTTTACTTCCGATAATCCAGTATTGAACACAAGTAATCCAAGTGCTCCAACAATAGCGGCGAGAACAGCAAACATTAGCGGTCCAGAGAAATTAATCTGTTGAAGCTGTCCGCTACCAATTGCTATAGGTGTCACGAAAAGAAACGCTATGCCAGAAAAAAGAGCGGCAGAAGCAAAACCAGGTAAACCACTTTTATTCATTAAAAGTGGCCATATTCCAAAAAAAAGTCCAGCTGATATAAAAAGGACAACAACCTTCATTAGCCTGTCTCCTGTAATTTAAGGTTATTAAAATAGTGAACTAAATACTGCAGGTTGTCAAATTAGTGCGCGATACGGGACGACGTAGAGTGTTTTTGCGTGGGTGCGACTGATATAATCACAGTGTGAACGAATCGATAGAAAAATCATCAGACTATTTCAAATATCCTGATATCGAGCATGAAGTTAACGAGTTTGAAAGGGTGTCTCGAGAATTTAGAGAAGATGGAGAATTTGAGATAGATTCTTCGGTGTTGATGTTTTTAGCTCATGAGGGTGAGATGATTTCTTTGGGTGAAGATGTTTGGAGTGCTTTGGAAAATACAGAGTCAAATATGCTTCAAGAGGGGGATTGGCAGTCCGTGCACAAATATTCAAATCCTGGGGGTGTACAGAAAAGAGACTGGGAAGAACTTCAAGGTAAGTTTGACGCGGGCACGACACTTGATGCTCCAATCATTATGAAGTTTAGGAACCGGTACCATTTAGTGTCTGGCAATACTAGGCTGATGATCTCTAGGGCAAAAGGGATAGTACCAAAAGTACTTTTGTTTGAGGTATATCTAGGGGAAGAAAAAATTTAATTTAATTTTAGTATATAAAAACATGTCAAAGCATACTATTCTTGGAGAAACGGCTATTCAACAATTACTTTTAGATTTACCAGATTGGAAAGTCATTGAGAACAAAATTACAGCGGAATTTGTCTTCCGTACTTTTGCTGATGCAATTAAATTTATTAACAACGTCGCTACTGTAGCAGAAGAAATGAATCACCACCCAGAGTTTTGTAGTTCCTATAATAAGGTTCGGTTTTCATACTGTACTCATGATGTGGGCGATAAAATAACTGACTCAGATCTTAAAATAGCAAAACAAATCAGTGAACTAGCTAGAAATTTGAACGGCAAAAGTGGATATTAAGGAACTCGAATTCAGTGTGCACCAGGTGGGACTGCATTAGAACGGTTTTACAAAAGAAGAGCCCTGCATATTAAATGCAGGGCTGATTCAGAAAGTGTCTCTTTGTAACTAGAAGTTAAGTCGAAACTCCGTTCCATAATTATCGAAACCAAGTCTGGTATACCATTCGTGAACTGCAGTGCGTGTTCCATCGTTACGACTTGTCGCAATTAGCTTATAGCATTTTTCCTGAGCTTTTTTCAACACCGCTTCAAGTAATTCTGTGGCAACACCTTCACCTCGATAGTTTGAATCTACATACACGTCTTCTAGTAAACCAAAGGGTTTATTGTGTAAATCATTGTTGAGCATATAAAGATATGCGTGACCAACTTCTTTACCGCCTCTTAATACTGAAAAACGGACACCTGTTGCATCAACTGAAACTTCTTTCATGTGTATATCCTTTGACTGTTTCCAAGATGTAAAACTCAGCGATGTAGACAAAAGTTCTAAAGTATCTACTTTTTTACTTACGTATGCAAAAACCTTGAAAAACAGGCTTATTTTCAGTGTTTAACTTGTGGGACGACTTTAGAATTTTTCTCTTTAATGATGTACCATAAACATATGGAAAAAATAATTATTGAAACAACCATTCAAGCGCCGCTTCAAAAAGTATGGGATTTCTGGACTGGTATTGAGCATATGGCTGGGTGGGCATTTGCATCAGATGATTGGGGTGCTGAAGGAATTGTTAATGACATACAAAAAGGGGGATCGTTTTCAAGTCGAATGTTCGCCAAAGATGGAAGTGTCGAATTTAACTTCAATGGTACTTATACAGAAGTAACTGAAAACCGATTATTAAAGTATAAGTTGGATGACGGCAGGGGTGTAAACGTGGAATTTGAAGAGTCACCAGCAGGAGTACACATTAGTCAAAGCTTTGAACCAGAATCTGAAAACCCTGTCGAAATGCAGCGTGCGGGGTGGCAGGCTTATCTAGATAATTTTAAAAAGTACGTTGAGAGTAATTAAAACTAAACCGCCCAATTTGGCGGTTTAGTTTTAGAGTTCACCCTGTGGGACGACGTTAGAACTTTTTATACAAGCGAATTAAAATAACTATCAATCTCTTCAAAACTTCTTAGAGTAACCAATTTGTTTCTGTAAGGCATTACAGCATCAGTCTGATTCTTATGTCCACTATGCAACCACCTATCAAAAATAGTTAGGGTATGTTTAAGGTCCTGCCAAAAGCCTGTCTCAGGGTGTCGGTCCTTACCTTTGATTACCCTAACTACATGACTAAAAAGTCGATTCAGTATCGGCCTTTGAATCAGGACTACTGTATCAGCTTTTTCGGCCAGTAATGGTCGAATTGTAGAATGAGTACCATCTATGATCCATTGATTGTTCGATGATAGAAAATCTGAAATCTTTTTGCTTATTTCTTCCTTAACCAACTGCTTCTCTTCTTTTGTGCAACCATTCATTAAGCAATCATGACCACCAGCATCAAACCACAGTCGATCCAATTCAAGTCTTGGAATATTAAATTTCTGAGAAATCTTTCTTGTTAGCGTGCTTTTGCCGCTACCCATAGGACCAATAACAATCATTTGCATACGTATGATTGTACCAAGGAATCAAATAAATTTTCCTTTGTAATAAAGCTAAAATGAATTGTGCAGCATGTGGGACGACGTTAGAACGGTTTTAAAAGAAAAGGTATAATTTTGGCATGGAATTTTCTATCGAAAGCTTTTACCAATCAATTGAAACCTTCAATTTTTTAATTGCGTCCGGTGTCTTTATTGCTTACTTAATAGTTGATGCCATGTACGCACATTACACTCTCGCTGTAACCGAGCTTAATGCTTTATAGGCTGCAAATACTGGAGCGCTGATGCACTTTTTATTGGCGCTTGGAGTGTTGAGTTATGTTCAGAATTATCTATACATTATTCCAATTGCAATCGGTTCTTGGTTTGGCACATACATGATTGTGAGTAGAAAAAAACAGCTAGAGACTTGAACGAAAAAAAGTGCTAGTTAAGGAGCTGGGTTCTTACTTGCACCTTGTGGGACGATGTTAGAATGGTTTTATAAGAGAAGAGCCCTGCATATTAAAAGACACCCCATCGTCACAGAAAGCGGGGTGCCTTTGTGTCGTGGGGTGGTTATTCCTAAAGTCTCTTCCCGGATTTAGTTCCTAAAAAGATTTACCATAATGGTATTTCTCGTGGATGTGCAACAACGACCTCACTTGCGTGGTAGTCTCGCTTCATTGCTTTCAGGGTCGCTACTTCAAAGTCGCCACCAGCCCCATACACTGAAATGTATAGACTAGAACTGATATAGATAGCAGCATGATGAAACGCGTTATCTCCACTAAGTAAGAAAACAATTGAGCCGAGAGGCATTCTCCTTGGTTTATGAGATGTCTTCCAGAAAGCAACCATGTCATGAACTTTGTGAATTTCTACTCCTTTGACCATATTTGCAAATGCGTAGCAATCAAACTCTATGTTTATCCTTGCGTGATATTCACACAAAAAACGAATTATAGCCTGTTTGAGGTCCATGGGGAGCCGAAGGATTTTATGCTTCAACCGTCCCTGCACCAGTATAATTTGCACATCTTCCAAATCAGATGGTGATTCAAAGTCTCTCAAACTTACTAAGCCACCTTCCTTACTCACAAACACTCCTCTGACGGTCATAACCTGACCATCAGCGGTAGTAAGCTGGTGACTGTGAGGACTTACATAAATAGTAAGCATGGTAAATCTCCAAGTGAACTTTCAGCTAGTCGAACAGTATAACGAATATATTGTATTGTAAAGTGTCTGTCTGCGATAAGAGACTTGGTCACCTTCGTATCAATATTTTGTTCGTTCTCCGAACTCCAAAATATTGTACTACTCGAATTCTACGAATTCTGTTCAGGTTGTCGCTCTTGCGAGCGGGCAACCTCTTGCAAAAGTCTCCCAGACTTTCTCACCCGGCGCTCAAATCATACTCGCTCCGCTCCGTGCGATAAATTCGCTCTTTTCAAGTCTCTCCGGAAGCAAAGCAGTTTGCATGTGGGTTGGGGATTTTAGTGGTCACGAATCACTAAGTATAATTGTTCACTACGTTCCAATTCTACTAAGTGTTCGCTACCCCGGCTCGACTATTTCCCTCCCTAGGAAAGGGGAGGAAAATATGTCTCCGCCTCGCACACAGGCACGAAACTGAAGCAGTTCAGTTTCTAAAACAAAGACGCAATTCTAAAAAAGAATTGCGTCTTTGTTTTACCTGTGTGCGCGATAAGAGACTTGAACTCCTGACCTTCTCGGTGTAAACGAGCTGCTCTACCAACTGAGCTAATCGCGCGGAAATATTTTGACGTTATTTGAACGTAAGCACTATCGTACTAATTTTTCAGAAAAATACAAGCGGTGGGTCCCTGAAATGGCCCCTTTGCCTCGGTCGTCTCTAATTCAGTATTGGTTACTATGTGAGTATACGATACTCATGAGCTTCTTCTAAACTTATTCAAATAGCCCTTGCACTTCTTCCCAAGTGAGTTTTTTGAATAGGTCAGCGCTTTCACTGACGAGACTGTCAAACAGCGCTTTTTTGCGTTGTTGGAGGGCTACAATTTTATCCTCGATAGTTCCTTTGGTGATAAGCCTATACACATTCACGGAATTTTTTTGACCAATCCTGTGTGCTCGATCCATAGCTTGTCGTTCCACACTTGGGTTCCACCATGGATCAAATATAATTACGTTATCAGCGGCTGTTAGATTCAGTCCGGTACCTCCGGCTTTTAAGCTAATCAGGAACACTGATATTTTAGGGTCCTCAGTAAATGCTTTTATGACATCTTGCCTCTTACGGGTCTTTCCTGAAAGGTAAGAATATCTCACTTGTTGGCCATCCAGTTCACAGGCTAAGATGTCGAGCATTGATGTAAATTGACTAAATACAAGTACTTTCCTGTCTGCTGAGGAAATTTCTCGCACGAGCTCCAGACACAATTCCATTTTTGCCGACTCATACTCACGATAGTCTCCTTTTTTCAGCAATAAAAACGGATGGTTGCACACCTGTCTAAGTTTAGTTAATCCGGCAAGAATGTGAATGTGGGCATTTTTAAATCCTTTCTCTTTTACGATATCAAACACTTCTTGTTTGATATTCGCTAGCACTTCTTGATAGAGGACATTTTGGGCGTCTGTTAATTCAACGTGACTTACTTGCTCTATCTTTGAGGGTAATTCCTTCAACACAGCACTTTTTGTTCGACGTAACATAAACGGGGAAATTTTTCTACGTAGATGAGTGATAGCAGCGGTACTATTTTTATTCATTATTGGGTTTTGGTACTGTTTTACAAACGTGGAATTTTTACCCAGAAAACCCGGCATTAAAAATTCAAATATCGACCATATTTCTGCAACAGTATTTTCAAGCGGTGTACCAGTTAGAGCTAGACGGTAAGAAGCATTCACTTTTTTTACAACCTGCGCGTTTTTGGTCTGGTGATTTTTAATCGATTGGGCCTCGTCCAAGATGCAATAATTGAATTTTAAATTGAGTCTCTCATATTCAGAAAAATCTTTTTGTAAGATAGGGTATGAGGTAATAAGTACATCATATTTGGCTGCGTTTTTAAGAATTTTTTTGCGTTCTGAGGGCAGGTCATCAAGGGTGGCCGCCTTCAGATGTGGAGCAAATTTTGTAACTTCATCCATCCAGTTATATAATAAGGACTTTGGTGCCACCACTAGAGAGGGTCGGTTGTTCTTCTTTTTTGTGGACATTGAAATGAGGGCTAGGGTCTGTAGGGTTTTTCCTAGTCCCATGTCATCAGCTAACACACCACCGAAATGATACTTTTGTAAAAAATGAGCCCAGTCGATACCCTCTTTTTGATAGGCGCGCATGATTTCCTCAAAGTGCTTGGGCAGGCGTACTTTCTTCACTGGTCTACCTCGTTTAGCTTCTTGGGTAAATTTTTTGAAACCAGAATTGAACTTTGCGGTATAGTAATCAGATTCGGTGAATACGCTTTCAAGTTCGCAGGCATTGTATGTTCGTCCTTCAAAGAGTCCGTTTTCGCGTTCATAAAAACTCTCCAGCATCAGTATGAAGCGTTCCAAATCATCCTTATTCTCAACCTTACGCAGGTTTCCATCAATATCTTTAAAAAACTCACTTTTACCACTGATGTAATTGCGCAAAGTTTGTAGATCGACCTTACCATCGCCACAGTATGTCTCTACATCAAAAGTAAGCCAATCATTTTCGGTATCAAGATTAATATCTGCATTTGCGGTAAAAGTTTCTGGCGCGACTGTGAAGTCGTCATTTGGAAAAATGATGTCGTATCCAAGGGCTTCGATTTTTGGCCAAAAGGAGATGATGAACTCATTGATTGTTTTATTACTCGCTAAATAAACACTCATTTTTTGATTGAATCCCAGAGCGGCATGATTCTCATTTATGTCAATGAAGAGTTTAATTTCCATAGTTTTATTTCTTCTGACATACCAAATGGAGCTACCTTCACGCCAAAGCAACATGGTACTACTTAGTCCAGGTACCTTCTTACGCTTGATACCGCTACCATAGCTCGAAGCACGGTACATAAGCAATTGACCAATTGGTATGTTTTTCAGACCGTAGTCAATTGATGGTGAAACGATTAGTTTTGGTGATCCGTAATCATAGTCGGCCACAATCACTGCTTTGGCTTTGGCTTTTTCTGTTACTGTGAAGTTGGCTTCTAAAGTACCAGTGTAATCTAAGTATTTATGCATACTCGTTATAAGCGAGTTGATGTGTATTACCTCGCTATGAGTTAATGTTGTATGCGGGCTATCTTCACTTACTTTATATCCGTAGGAAGTGTGTTGGTTTTCAGTAGCACGACTGATAAGTTGTAGTATCTTTCTAGGTATTTTATGTATGTAGATTTTATCCTTATCAATAACAACGAGATTATTTTTACCTACAAGCAATGACATGGATGCGCTGTAGCTATACTTTGGATCGAGTTCAAAAATAAATTCAGGAATGCAGCCTTCAACATTTTCAGACGCATCATACAGTCGTGCTGGCAACTTCTTCGGTTCTTCTGCAAAATGAAAATCTGACATGGCTTTACCATATTGACCTGCTTCACGCACGATAAGCCCCGAATCCCTTATTAGTTTAAACAATTCACCATAATCTGTCGTATTACTTGAATACATGAAGGCGTGGGTGTGTTTTACGTATTCAATGAGCACCTGTTCTTGTTTGGTGAGATTTTCTTCACGTAACAGTTTATCAAGTTCTGGAATACTACTGTTGTTGTAATAGTAATTATTACTAAATTGAGAAAATTGTATACTTACACTAGTGTAATGTGCAGTTATGTTTACAAAATAACGTTCAGAAAATGGTTTTTGCTCGGACCCCACTTTAGTTGCTGTATAGTTTATTGATTGTGTGGCCTGTTTCAAATGTGTGTGATCTTGCATGTCTGCAAGATCAGAAAAAAGTGGTTGAAGGGGATTAGTTTTTATTACGGCCTCTTGTAATTGTTC
This sequence comes from Candidatus Nomurabacteria bacterium, assembly GCA_020632095.1. Taxonomy (GTDB): domain Bacteria; phylum Patescibacteriota; class Minisyncoccia; order Phycocordibacterales; family UBA918; genus OLB19. Next base: position 701,470 of record JACKGF010000001.1, on the reverse strand, counting down.
CAAGATATCCTTCGATAGGTTGGAAGTATCAATTCCTAAAAAGTTAAGTCTTTTGGATAGTTCATTAAAATCTTTCGCACCTGATACGTCGTGCCTCTGGCGCGACGCGTCAGACGGGTCATGGTTATCGGCAAAATCACCCCAGATGTATTCACACTCTTCAATAAACTTCAACGCCAGTGCCGTGGCATGTTTACAATTGTACCTATATGGACAACTGCAGTTCAGATTAGTGAATGTCGTTTTGTGTGAATCATATACTCCCGATGTTTTGTAATTACGGGTACCTCTTACTTTTCCTTCGATTGTTACTGTACTATCACTGTGTGCTACCGTGATATCAAAATTATCAATTCTCCCATGGTCGTAATACCCGTCACCACGGATGTATATTTTCGGTCCCACTGTCTTCTTTAGAGAATTTTTGAGTACTTGTGCGTACTTCTTATGCTCCATAATATGCGTAAATGTAGTACATTTTAATCTAAATGGCAAAGACTTTTTTCTTTACTGATACCTTTGACTCGTTCGGGTTTTTTAACTTCTCGTGAAGTTAAAATCCATGAAGTTTTTAGGATTTTGACAATATTGTGCCAATTTATTCCTGCGGGGTATACTGTTCGCTATGACAGAAATCTATTGTGTAGTTACTGGCGAAGTTCAGGGGGTAAGGTATCGGACTTATGCTCAGGATTCGGCGACCGAATTAAAATTGGTTGGCTATGTGAAGAATCAGTCAGATGGTTCGGTCGTAGTAGTAGCTCAAGGTTTTCCAGACGAGTTGAAGGCTTTTGTGGAATATTTAAATGAAGGGTCTTCGTTGTCAAGGGTCGCTAGTGTGGCGGTAGATTGGCGTAGTCCGAGCAAGTCGTTTGATGAGTTTTCAATCATTCATTAATAAAGTGAGCTTTATTCAACAGATAGGCCCTGTTTGGCTTTGACCAAAACTGTTTTTGAGGACATACTCATGAATATGGAAATCGAGAATGTGGAGGAGGCGTCTAAGAGTGAACCGATTGTCCTCTTTGAGGATGCTGACGTGCTGGTTATTAACAAGCCTTACGGTTGGTTGGTGCATGAGGATGGCTTTAATAAAAATGCGCCGACGGTGGTGGATTGGTTTGTTGGTCGCGTGCCGGAAGCACGCGACGTCGGGGAGCAAGGTTACTCACCTAAGGGTGATGAGTTGAACCGGTCTGGAGTGGTTCACCGACTGGACCGAGAAACATCTGGAGTTTTGATCTTGGCTAAACATCAAGAGGCTCATCAGTATTTAAAGGAATTATTTAAAGATAGATCCGTCTATAAAGAATATCGGGCTTTGGTTTACGGCAGAATGAATGATCGATGGGGAACTATCAATCGTCCGATTGGTAGAAATGGAAAGGATCACAGGCGACGGTCAGCTGAGCGGGGAGCCAAGGGCGTGTTGCGAGAAGCAATTACAGAATTTGAACGGATTGGGATGGGCGAGTATTTAGATGAACCTTTTTCTTATCTGAAGCTTGTGCCTAAAACCGGGCGTACACACCAACTAAGAGCTCATTTAAGGGCTGTAGATAGGCCTATTGTAGGGGATACACTGTATGGGGATTATAAACTTGAAAACTCAAATAATCTCGAAATAAAACGTTTAGCTCTCCATGCTCACATCTTAGAATTGACTCTCCCGTCTGGGGCTGAGGAGAGATTTATTGCACCGATTCCGCAAGAGTTTGAAGAAGCGGCCGAACGCATTGCAGAATAAGGCGCTTTGTGGTAGATTGTGGCACGTTTAAACGGCTCATTCGTTTAATTATTCAACAAATATTATGAAAGCAGCATTAGCAGGGGTAAACATTTCCCCAGTAAACATGGAGGAACGCAAAGCGCTTGGCCTTAGGTCAGGTGATACTGTGCGCGTCCACCAGATAATTCAGGATAAGGGCAAGACTCGTATCCAGATTTTTGAAGGATTAGTCTTAGCTCGTAAGCACGGTAATGAACCGGGAGCTACTTTTACAGTTCGTAAAGTTGCTAGTGGCGTAGGAGTGGAAAAGATTTATCCACTATACTCACCACTAATCGATAAGTTAGAAATTGTGAAGCGAGCGAAGGTTCGTCGCGCAAAGCTTTATCACATTCGTGAAAAGGTTAATCGAGAGATTAAGCGTCAAATGCGTCGAATGAGTCTAGTATCTATGTCTACTGAATCAGGAGCTGAAGTGTCAGCCCGAGAAGCGGCAGCAGCAAAGGTGGCTGAAGAAGAAGCGATAAAAGTTACAGAAGCCGAAGTTGTCGATGTAGTTGAGGCGGTTGCAGCTGTAAAGGAAGTTATGGAAAATCCTGAAGCAGAAGCAGAAGTGGTAGCCGAAACTCCTGAAGTAACTGAAGAAGTGGCAGAGGAGAAGAAAGACTAATAATTATTCTCAATAATTAGTAAAAGGCCGACGCTATGCGACGGCCTTTTACATTGCTAAAGTATTGTCGTCTCTTGAATTACCAAGTAACATCAGGCATAATGACCCGACCTCAAATTATGTCCACGTGGCGAAATTGGTAGACGCGCTACCTTGAGGGGGTAGTGAGGGTTTCCTCATGCTGGTTCAACTCCAGTCGTGGACACAAAACAGACACCGGCCTTTGCCGGTGTTTTGTGTCCACGAAACAAGCAAACTGCTTTGCTTGTGTCTGGAGTTGAAGGCCGCAGACATGCAGCTATGCTGCAGTCGAGGCGGGGTCGAAAGTACTTAGTAGAATTGGAACGAAGTGAACAATTATACTTAGTAACTTGTGACCAACTCCAGTCGTGGACACAAAACAGACACCGGCCTTTGCCGGTGTTTTGTGTCCACGAAACAAGCAAACTGTTATACTAAACCTCTATGGAATCTAAAACAGATAAATCGTTCGGGATTATTCCGATAACTAAAGTGGAGGGAAAATGGAAGGTCTTTCTCATTCATCAATTTAGTCGAATTGGAAACAACTCATATTGGATCTTTCCGAAGGGTCATTCAGAAAATAGTGAGACACAAATTGAAACGGCTAAAAGGGAATTGTTTGAGGAGGTGGGAATGACAGCCGACAGAATACTTCCTGAACCAACATTTTCTCTCAAGTACGTTTTCTCTTTTGATGGGGTACGAATCAATAAGGAGGTGATTTTTTATTTAGGAATTATCAGTGATACAAAAATAAACCTACAAACGTCTGAAGTTAAGGAAGCTGGTTGGTACACTATAGAAGAAGCAGCTGAAAGATTGGATTATCAAGATACCAAGTCAATGTTTGTGGAAGTTAAGCAATTTCTGGAGCAGTATTCTGAGTAATAAGTAAGTCGTATTTTAATAAAACCTTGAAAAATCAAGGTTTTTGTGCTATAATGGTAGGTATAGACGTTGCTCTTTGACGTTAATTGTTTCGACAATTCTTAAGGAGAATCAGTATGTTGCGCACTTTGATTGCAGTCTTCTTCTTAGCCATCACGATGGCTTTCCCAGCTTCGGCTCATGCACAGGTAACTAAAGTTGGAAAGTTGGGATGTTTTGAAAAAAACTACCTGGTCACTCGTGTGGATATGTCTGGTAGTGTCCCGGTGCTTCGGGAAGCCAAAGTTCCGTTTAAGGAGAGTAAAATCTACCTCAGTTTGGGTAACGTTTTAAACCAAGAGCAGTTATATGCCGCCAGTGACTCAAATATACCGCTAGGGGGATCGTGTTTTTGGGGATCTGTAGGTAACCAGTTCTACGAGTCGTATCTTGTAGATTTCAGTGAACAAAATGGCATTATCGCGGCCGTTTGGGAGATCGACAAAGCGGGTGACAATCTAATCTGGTCCTTTGTAGATGCTTTTACTTTTAAAGCGTCCGAGTTTCGTGTCTACAGAGATTACAGACACTGTAAACGTGATAACATGGAAGATTTTGGTGCTTGTGTCGTTCCAAAGAACTGTGCAATTGCTATCGGCTTTGAGACTTTTGCCCGTAAAGAAAATATCAATTATCCTTCCTACGTGGAGTTGCCGGCTAGTTGTTTTCGTCAAGAAAGAAAAGTTTATCGGCAGGGATACGATGACCGTAGTCACAGTGAACACCGAGGCTATCGCCGCAATGATGGTGGACCATATCGCAGATAGGAGGTAAACGAAGAAAGTCGTCGGGTATCATTACCGACGGCTTTTCTAATTATGTTTTAGCTAAACACTTTTTAAGTATAAATCGCCATTTTTACTTTGCTTACAATCTCATCGAGGCTACTGTGGGCTTTTATAATATAGTCGGTGATACTACCTTCGTGGGCCATACCAATATTTTTTACATCATCCATCGAGGTGAGCATAATTACTTTAACCGATTTGCCCCACGGGTGTATTCGTAGTTTGGCCAGCATCTGGTGGCCGTCCATAATCGGCATAATAATATCTAGTAAAATAATATCTGGTCTTTCAGCAAGTGCCATCTCAAGACCAACTTGGCCGTTTTCAGCGGTCAGGGCTTCATAGCCGGCTTGGGTAATGGCTTCCGCCATCGCTTCTCGAATATCAGGTTCATCTTCAATAATTAAAATACGCTTATCCATATCTAATAATATTAGCATGATTTTGAGTGTGTGTATGACTACCAAGAAAGAGTAGAGCTTGTTAGAATGGTGGTATGTATTCCTCTAAAGTATTTACCTTTCTTAGAATATTAGAATTAATTTTAATATTCTTATTGATAGTTGTGGTACTGGGTTCGGTTTGGCTTTTGCACGGAGGATCATATTCAGATTCACGTTTGTATCAAGGGGCTGGTCTCATTGTTTTTTTGTTATTCCTATTGCTTTTTATCAGAATTAAGCTTGATGCTTGGTATGCAACCCTGTCGCAGAAAAGTGAGTTTTCTGATAGTCAGGTTTTTGATTCTTTGTATGAGCGTAGTCCAGTAGCGTACATCACAATGGATGTGTCTGGTGCTATTGTGAATTTTAATCCCGCCGCGGTTAATTTATTACAAACCACAGCCGATACCATGGGACAGGTAAATTTTTATCAGAGAGTTTCATCAGATACTGGAATGGATGTGTCAGTTCTCCAACAAAAGATTTCTGCGGGTCTGACTATCAATGATGAAGAGGTGTTACTTCAGTCTGCCAGAGGAGAAAATATCTGGGTAATGTTGTCTGTTTATAATCATAGAAATAAACAACAAAGACTGGTTTCTTTAGTGGATATTACAGAGCAGAAAAATGTTGACACTGCTAAGTCAGAGTTTGTGGCTTTGGCAACTCACCAATTACGGACACCAATTGCGGCTATTAGGTGGAATGTTGAATTACTACAACGAAACATGCGAGAAACTGTTACTCCAGATCAAACCAGATATCTAAAGAAAATTGAACGCAATGTAATGCGGATGATTAGTTTGATTAATGATTTCCTGAGTGTTTCTAAATTAGAGATGGGAACCTTTTCGACTAGAATAGAGGAGGTGAATTTATCCGAGTTTTTTGACTCGGCTCTGGATGAATTCCAAGAAAAAATTACTGAAAAGAAATTAAAGATTGAGAGGAGTGATGAACCACCACAGGCTTATATTAAAACAGACACGAGATTGTTTCATATTATTGTCAGTAACCTAGTTTCGAATGCCGTTAAATATATTTTACCGGAAGGAACTCTGACTCTAACTTATGATTTGAGAAGTAATACTCTCAGGATTGTGGTGGCTGATACTGGTATCGGTATTCCAGCGGAAGAGCTGGATAAAATGTTTGTAAAATTCTTTAGAGCCAGTAATGCACAAGCTCACCAAACAGAAGGGACAGGGCTTGGGTTATATGTAGTTAAGCAATCAGTCGAAATTTTGAAAGGTAATATTACGGTTGAGTCGGAAGAAAATGTTGGTACAAAATTTGTAGTGACATTGCCGGTTGAGGTGTTGGATACAAGGAGTCTGGCTTAATTGTATGAAAAAAATAATAATTGTTTTTATCTTAGTTTTAAGTTTCAGTTTTCCACTGGCTACAATTGAGGCGGCAACGACAGATAGCGAGCTTGCTTATCGAGAGCTGGCGCTTGAGCTTATTGCTCAACTACAAAAACAAATCGTTGTCCTGCAGGCACAGTTGAAAAAACAAAAAGAATTAGAATCGGAAAAATTTTTAGGTGAATTTACAAAATCAGTTGAGGTAGTGTCTAACTATGATGTTGGTTCTGGGCAGGGTAGTCTAAATATAACTAATGTTAAACACTGGAAGTATTTTGATCGGGTGGTGGAATTGTTCCCCTTGGAATATCGAGACCGGATTGAACGTTTTGTAGTTTTTTCTGATAGTGACCGAGGTATCGACGCATATGTGGAAACAATCCCGCCACACCACGTCAGCTGGTTGTTTGGTGCCAATGAAGAGGTGATTGATGATGTTGACTCAAATGCAAATACTGAGTTGATAGTTCATGAATTTGCACACGTTCTTTCGTATGATGAGATGCTTGGCGTGCCATTACCGGTAGATGCACAGTGTGATAAATATTTCGCAGAAAAAGGGTGTCCGTTTGAAAATTCATATATAGCAGATTTCGTTGAAAAGTTTTGGTCAACCGAAGATTTGTCCAGGGCGACTATCTTTGCAAACAGCGACGACTCTTTTGAAAAAGCCTACCAATATTACAAAAATCATAGAAATGAATACGTGACTGATTATGCTGCCTTGAGTCCAGAAGAAGATTTTTCTGAAACTTTTACAGATTTTGTTTTGCTGACTCGGCCGTCTGGTGACATGGTTAAAAATCAAAAAGTAAATTTCTTTTATCAGTACCCAGATTTGTTAAGGATAAGGAATGAGATAAGAGTTAGTCGTTAGGTCTAATTAGTTGCTGTATTATTTTGTTAAGACTGTTACATCTATATATCCTGCTTGAACAAGAATGGTGTGAATAATTAGAAAGGGAACAGAACATAGTATTGGTAGCAGTAGGCCAAGTGCGTAGCGTAAGGTTTTGGATAATTCCTTAGTGCCAACTTGTTTTAATGAAAGTAGAGAAGGAGCGATAATTCCCATATAGGTAAACATTGTTGGTAATACTAAAGCTAGCCCAAAGGGAAAAATGAGTATGACGTGCAGGATTGTTTTTTCGGCAAATAGTCCAAATATACCAACCAAAATAAAAACCTCACGTTTAGTGTAGTTGATTTTTTTAAGGAGAAAATACCAAGCTATGATAAAACCTGGCAATAGTAATAAGTTATTGGCATAAAATTGTAAGGTGATGTTAAAGAGTTCTAAGGGGCTTGGGTAGGAGAGTATGTTTACGGCTAGAGAAGCAATTGTTTCTTCAATAACTATCATTAGTATTCCTAGGCCGATGAATTTAGTTGCATCACTAAAAGGTATTTGGTTGACTAGATTTTCAAAAAAACTTTGCTTTCTGGTAAAGAGGGCAAAAAGGTATAGCCAAATAAGATAGTAAAATCCACGGGCTGAAGCTGGTTCTCCACCCAAAAAAGCGATGGGTAGAAATAGAGTGGAAAGAATCAAAAGTGTTTTGATGGTCCTGTTCATTGTTTGTATTGTATCAATATATTCAAATTATTTTTATTACAAGATAAGCAACTTTGCGTTTTTGAGGTGGGGATTCAAGCACACCAGTTGCTAAATATTAAAATCTGTGGTTTATAGTGATTATGAAAAAGAGATTCCTAATGATGGCTATATTGATGGGTAGCTTTTTGCCTACTCAGTTGGCGTGGGCCGAAGTACCGGCAGTCTATACTAATGCCAATTATATCAACAGTACTCACGAAGAGCCAGCCGATTTCTATAATGATGGTTGGGGTGGATTTTATGGGCACACTGTTACTGGTCGGCTCTTTACTCAAACCCCGGTTACAAATGATGAGAATATTCGACTTCACAAATTTGTGATAGATGAGGCCTTCTTTTATATTAGCGATAGGGGAACAATATGGGCAGACAGCGATTTGATGGCGGTTTCGATTTACTTAACTCTGGGATAATTTGGAGATTTTGTATTAAAATTTGGTCTCTTCGCGTCAAAAGATTTCAGCCAACAGGAAACTATTGGCTGAATTTTGTGACGTGTTTTCTTATGTGTCACAGTTGTTTCTGATTCTCGCCCTGTGTTGAGCGGCTTGTGACATATTTTTATATTCATTTGATGACTCCAATCTGTAGCAGGTGTTACCTCTTGCGTTGGCTGCAACTTTGTTGCCTGCACCAGTTGCTGCTAGATTTAGAGCCATCACGGCTGCGTTTACACAGCCTGTGGTAACAAGGGGCAAGGCCCCCAGTAAAAGTACTATAAGAAATCGTTTCACGATGTTCTCCTTGTTAAATTACAAAGGGCGGTTGCCAATATTGAATATACCTAATTTGAAAGATAACGCAATACTAAAAATGTTGCCTAATGTGAAATACTGTATAATAAATTTATGTATACAGGAATGGAAAATACACCAAGAAGTAATGTGCCTAATAAAAAAAGTCCATTAGACAATGGAATTAACAATTTTGAGGGACATCCTGATCTTTATGAAGAGTTAAAAAAAGCTAAAGCTAACTATGATTTGGCAGTAAGAAAGGTGAGTGAAATTAATGAGGCCGGGGGAGTGTTAATGCATCCAATAGATGCCTATAAAGTTAATAAAGAATTGGAAATAGCTTTAGAGGCTCTTAAACTGGCTCAGCTACATTATTCAAATAAAATGAATTTACATTAATTAAGTTCAGCTCAGTAAATAATCATCAATACTAAATTGTTATTTTTTACTCGAAACTACTCTATAACTTCTTTCCATACTAGATACGGAGTTTCAGGCAGTAACTGTGGATCAAAAGCTTCCCTAACAGTAAAAGTTCGACCAAATTTTTTTAGCGAATATTCGTTGTTGGCTAGGTGGTGTTTAGTGTCCCAACCAGGTCCATCGTGGGAATAGTAACTTCGTAGAGTGTATCCAGAATCAACATATTCATAAGTAACTCCCTCTACTACCTTAAGATCACCTATTTTTGGTAGAGAGTTTTCTGGGATAGATATTTTTTCCATGACACTATTTTAACAGTGTGTATTTAAATGTAAAACTACTCAGATAAGACGAGAAAGATGTTGTTTAGCCTGCTATAATTTAGTGATGAATTTTGCAGGTTTGATTTTCATTTTTATATTCATACTATTCATTCCTAAGCCAGCCCATGCGCTTTTGCCTCCGGATATGATATTTAGTGTGGGGTCTTCGGTAGTACAGTTTTTCAGCATTGCTGCTTTGGTGGTAGGGGGAGTGTTTTCTAGTATTGTTTATACCGGTCGCCGTTGGTTGGCACTCTCCAACAAAAAGGTTTGGTTGATAATTAGTGTTATTGCTACGATAGTTTTGGTTGCAATTGCAATATCTTATGGTTTAGAAGTTAAAAGACAACAAGTTAGTTACTTGGAACACATTGCGTTATTGGAATCAGTTAAGGCTAGTTTGGAACAGAAGATAGAAGAGAGTGTACCAAGAACTGATTATCAACAATTAATTAAAAGGTTGAATCAAAAGTACCCGCTACCATCACCTGATTCGTTCGTGTCGACTAGTAGTGACAGTAGTAATAAACGGTTCTTAAGTGATGCTGTTACAATTTATGGAGGAGCAACATCTACGCCGTTCATTTTGGAAGTTGATTTTAATCGAATTGAAAGAGGTAACGGAATGTTTTCCCACTACACTTTTTTAAATGGTTATTACCAAAACAGCTTCTTTTCAGACTATGATGCAAAGTATTCTGACGGTACAGATTTAGTGACAAATCGGTTTGTTAAAAGTATTGAAAAAAAGTGGGCTTCAGACTCATCACCGAGAGATAAGTATCAAACAACAGTATTGTTAAACGGTGAACCGATGGAGATAACTATTTCAGATATTGCAGGAGATTTTGTCACAAGAAATCAACCAACCTATACTCAATTTCAGAGTGTGGGGACGGCAGAAGTTAAATATCGAGGTCAAACTTTTGCGGCTCAAGCTTTAGTTGAGAGTAGTTATTCTTCAGACTATAGTAAAAAGATTTTCTTCCCAGGTTATAAAGATGTCGAAGCCACAACTCATCAATTCGTCTTATGGGATGAGGATGAAAATTTTTACTTGATAGATAATTCCGTAGTGCAGTCAAATACCCCGGAGTACCCATCACACACTTGGTTGCTTTATAAAAATAAGAAAGAGGGAACAAGTAAGAAAAGTTTTGAGGCTGAGGTTGAGACTAGTAAAGATAACGATGGAAAAATAAGTTGGCAGGTAAGGGCCCCTGGGTTCAATAATGCGGTTTTTACCCTAGCTTCACAGGTACCTTTTAAGCAAAAAGAAGACGAAAGAATCAGAGCGATTGTTTCTGGCACAGTGACCAATGCTTCGGGTACAAAAGCCGTTGGTGGAGTTTTACATCTGGTTAAATAAAAATGTTGTTATTAAACGAAAATGATCTAAAGATAGGGTTTGAAATTGGCTCTAAGGCACAACGCTTACGCGAGCTTACCGCGGCCGGTTTTAATGTTCCAGCGTTTGTAGTGGTTCCGACTAAAGTTGTTGGTGATTTAGTTCAGGCTAAGGTAAATAAATCGTCTGAATATAATAATTTGCTGGTAAATCTCCAGAATGAGATTGATGAAAAGTTACCGACTGATTTTTACGCTGTTCGATCGGCGGCATTGATAGAAGATGGAAAAACCAGTTCCTCCGCTGGTCAGTTTAAAACTATACTTAAAGTCACTAAAGAAACATTATCGGAAGCGATTCTGTCAGTAGTGGATGATGCAAGGTTAAAACTAGGTAATGATTTTAGATTTTCAGTAATTATTCAAGAATGTATAGACCCGGATCTAGCGGGTGTTATTTTTTCACGAAATCCCACCGGCGGACGGGAGATGGTATTGGAATACAATCATGGAGTAGGTGAAACTGTGGTGGGAGGAGAGAGTGTTAAACAAATAAAGTTTTTATTTGAGCGTTCATATATACATAAATTTAAATTTTCACATACAGAAGAGTTAGCCAAGTTGGCTAGGGAAATAGAAGATATTTATCAGTGGCCACAGGATATCGAATGGGCGATTAAAGATGAAAGGGTATACATTTTGCAGACCAGACCAGTCACCAGTGTTAAGGAGGCAAATTGGCAGGGAATTAAATATTTGGAAAATGAGTTAAAAAATGAAGATTATTACTATTTTGAACAAACAACGCTGGCAGAAACCTTCACTAAACCACGTCCGTTAGCTTTATCAATGCTTGAGGCTATGTATGCGCAGGGGGGGCCGATTGAAGAAGCTTATAAGAAGTGTGGGGTAAAATATTTTGCTACTGATCAATTGAGAATGTTTGGAAACGAATTGTTTGTCGATAAGCAGGCAGAAGTACGTTCGTTGTTTCCGATATTGGGTTATAAAAAGTTTAATTCACAAATACCTAAAATTGAATGTTTGTCTGGATCCTTTGTGACTTTTGCCAATCAAGTCGCTTTAAGTTTTATGTCTCTAGCGCCGTATCAAAAATTAAATCAAAGGGTGGATGAGTTGCTGGGTGTGAATTTAGATGAATCAGATTCTCTTGAGAAAAAATGGCAGTTTTTTATAGAAAATTATGCTTTGATTTTTGAAGTAAACCTACGTTCACAGAAGGCGTTAACTACTTTGAGACATCTGCTAAAAAATGACGCGACAAATTTATCAGGATTGTTGAATTACGATTTACCTCAGTTGGCGAATTTTGAGCAAAATAAGTTCACTTATGAATCTGATAGTCTAGTTGGTAACTCGGTTTCGATTGATGATAAATCTGATTTTGTAGAAACAGGTAATAAATCAGTGATTGAAAATACGAAACAGTTTGATAATTGGTGGAACCGGTTACCAGAGTGGCGTCGGCATGGATTGTCTCCCTACATAAAGAAAGCTAGAGATTATATGGCCTTACGGGAAAAGGCGCGGATTGCTAGTGTTTGTCTGATCAGTCATGTGCGGCGTGCTGTTGAAGATTATGGGGAAGTGGTATTTAAAGAAGAGTCAGAGCTGGTTTATTTTGCTACAGTTGATGAATTAGTAAGTGAGTCAATATCACTTGAAGTTTGCAAGCAAAGAGAGTCTCAATATTTAGATAATCAAAAGTTTAGTTTTCCAGTGCGAATTGCTAGTTTTATTTATCAGGATGAAAATCTTAGTCAGGAAAGCATTGGCCTTTCGGCTGGAGTAACGGAAGGGTCGTTGGTGCGAGTGGAGGACTTGGATGCTGTGTCAGGGTCAAAAATTTTGTATACAAAATTTTTGACCCCCGACCTCACTCAACATCTAGATAAAATAGTGGGAATCGTAACCGAACAAGGTGGCTTACTATCACATATGGCCATTGTCGCTCGCGAGCTTGGTCTACCAGTAGTTTGTGTCCAAAAACCATTGGTTGAAAAATCCTCCATTTCTATTAACGGCTCGACAGGTGAAGTGAGTTATCTGTAGTAGTAAAGTTCTTGTTATTTTAAACAATTTGTTTTGAAAGGTAGAATTAAAAATAGCTCACTTACACAAATCCAATAAAACCCATCATTAGATCTAGATTAATATTTTTTATAAATATTAATCATCATTGTCAAAAACCTCCTTTTTGTCACCTTCTTTAGGTGGGGGACGAGTAGATGTTTGTTTAATAATTTTTTCTATTAAATTAAGTTAATCAAACTCTATCCAATCTGTAATGAACCACGGACGTTGGTTTTGTAAGTAAACAACTACCGGCCTTAGGGCCGGTGGCTTTGGCTCAACCTAACGGCGTGAGCTTCAGGCCCGCGAAGCGGGCAGATACATAGTTAATCAGAGATAAGTTTGGTAAAGAGAGATGGTTGATCAACTTGATTATGGTGATGTTGGTGTTTAACATACCGACAGATAATCATTTCATCTAGACCAATCGTAGAAACAAAATAGCCTCTGGCCCATGGTGACTTTTGTTCATAAAGACCATGAGCTCTTTTAATTTTCTTTTTTAACCAAGCTGAGCTTTTGTGCCTTTAATCATCTGCATTATGTATGAGATGGAGTCTCTAGGTGAAGCTGATAGAATCATGTGTATATGGTCTTCTTGGATATTGAGTTCAATGATTTCCCAGTGTTTCCATCTTGTTATGGTTTCAAAGGTTCTTCGTAACTCGTCTTTAACCTTTTGTGGACCTAGTACCTTACCTCGGTATTTTGGAGTCCATACCAGGTGGTATTTCATTTCGTAATAACAATGTGATAGGGTTTTAATGGTACGTTTGCGTATACGTATTGTATTTAGTGTATGCGTTGCCTGCAAACGTACACTCCGGCTGAAGCCGAAGGTTTTTAGATATAAAACAAACCCCGACCGAAGTCGGGGTTTGTTTTACTGAAAGGCGGTTTAGTCAACTGATTAATTATCCCCTTGAATCCCCACCTCAAACGCACAAACACCTATATTAATTAATACAGTGTTTCTAATACCACACACCAAAGACTCTAAAAACCTTTCGGTTAACCGAAAGGTTTTTAGAGTCTTCTGAACACCTTAGGAATATCATTAAGAGAAGGTGTGTGATTGGGGAGATTTTTTATGAGGGGTAATTTGTTCAAGGTCGGGGAAATATCTTAATTTAATATAATGTGTGTAGAGATGAATATTTATTAGTGGGTATATAGCGACGTGATGTTGTGTGTCGTAATCTATACAAAAAAGCCATAGGTAGACTATGGCTTGGGTACGAAAGTACTTCAAAAATTGATGGTGACAGAGTTGGGTTGGGATACCTATCCCAACCCAACCACGTCTAGGTTTTATTAGGCAGTTTCCAGTTGGTAACCCCCAGTCTTTTTTGAAAGGTCGAAGTTGGCTTCGATGAAGTCGATTACTTCAGACGGGTCTATGTCTCGTGGAAACACGATGTTTGGCCCATGCTCTTGGAGATAGACAGCTTTGATTCTGCCAAAAATACCGAGGTTTTGTGAAGTGTTTTGTCCGCATTCATGACTGCCGCACTCGAACTCACGTTGTGAGACTTGTGGCACTAGTGAGCCTTCCCGAATCGGGCAATGGAAATGCGCGATGCAGTCCATACCTTCATGTTCTCGAAAAATACTGCGCTGTGACTGTCCGCCGACCGATGGCTTACTGCCGAAAGCAACGACACTATCTGGTCCGTCTGTCTTGATATGGACCAGTCCCGTTTCAGATAATTGATTGAAGTCCGTCTTGCGACGAGAAGTCAAAAATTCAGTATCAGTTAACTTCACGGCAAAGTGACCAACTGTTGCTCCATGGAAAGGCTTGTAGGCACCGCCTTGGATGCAGTGGTCCACTACAGTGCGTAAAGCTTCTGGCACCAGCGGGGAAGCCCAAGCTACCGGAACACCATCTACTACTGTCGAGCGGGTGAACGTCAAATGGGAGCGCATTTCAGTCATTTCGACCAAACCCTGCAGCGCCTCAAGTCGGTTAGTGGTTTCGTGATACCGGGCTTCTTCTGGTGTTACCACCATACAACGATGGTTTTCAAGGTCGTTGGCAAATACCAAGTTTGAACTTGAACGTTTCAGATTATGGAGCGCTGCTTGGTACTGCTCGGCACCGGTGGCACCAGCAGTCGCTTTAAAACTCACCAAGAAAATATCTTTCCGAACCACGCCAGTCTGATTGGGAAGATTACGAATATTATCGATAATCTTCTCGTTGGGTGTGAGTTGCATGGTAAGTGGACCAGTATTGGTCTTGAGACGGCCAACTTCAGCGTTTACTTCGCCAGAGAAGTCAGCCATAGCGACGGCCATGATTATCACTTTAGTAAGGGAATCATTCCTCAGTTCTTCTACCAGCCGGCCTACATCTTCAACTGTTTCCAGATTGCGGTTTCCGCCTGCCATCCGGGTTAGATGTAGAACAATGTCCATGGTGGGGAATTGAGCGACTGCCAGCTCTTTGAGGGTCTTTCCAACCGCACCATACGCCGGAGCGCTAAGAGCGAAATGAGGACGAACCTTCGAGATGGTTCCGCCACTAATGATATGAACTTTCTTATTGGAAGCCACTTTTAATCTCCTTAATGATTGATTTTAAAGAACAACTACAATCATTATTTTAGTTTGATAAAACGATTTTGGTAATATGTGACGACGATATGTCGTCGACAAATAGTAGCAATTATGTATTATAGGATTTATATGAAAAAAATAAATGGTGATATAAAATCATTCCTTAGTCAGATAGGTCTTACTTCAACGGAAATTACTCTGTACGTAACTGGTTTACAGTTTGGCTCTCAGACAACCGCTGAGATTGCAAAACGGGCTGGTATCAAAAGAACTACTGCTCATAGTGCACTTTGTAGTTTGGAACAGAAGGGTTTGGTTGGCTTGCATATACAAACGGGAGTAAATAAATACACCATGAAAGATCCAAATCTTATTGAAAGGAGTTTTGTTGAAAAAATTGATGAGTTAAAAAATAAACAACTCGATTTTATCAATTTGTTGCCTTTATTTGATAAAATTTCAACCCAGAACAGTATTGCTACTGAAGTATTTGCTTACAATGGTTTCGATGGTGTAAAAACTGTTATTGATACAGCTCTATATTGTGCTAGTCGAAAGTGGAAAATAATTTCTCCTACACGAAATTTCTTTTCAGAAAGTGGTAAGGAATACAGTGATTATTTTATAAAAATTAGAAAACAACGAGGAATAAGAGCTAGATCATTGTGGGAATCAAGCTTTTTGAAGAAAAGAACAATTAGTCAAACTGCTTTTGAGTTTAGGGAGCCGAGGATTATTCCAAAAGCTCTTGAGGGTAAGTTCAGTAATACAATAATTATCTTTGATAACAGTGTAGCTTTTATTAATTCGTATGATGAATCCTCAGCCGTATTAATTAAATCTATTGAAATTAGTAATACAATGGAGGTTTTCTTTGATGGTCTTTGGGCAAGTTCAAAATTAATACCTAGAAGGAATATCAGTAAATAGTTCGTTCTGTCCTGACTATTTAAAGAATATTGTTATTTAGGAGTTTTCAGTATGAATGGCCTTTGTGATTTGTTGGGCTAAAATTTGACTGTAGCTCATTTTTTCTCCGTCAATTATTTCATCCTTGCCAAAGCTTTTTTGGTCTAAGTCATTACCGAAAAAATTTTCGGCTAATTCAAGTCCTAGTCTGGCGTCTGCTTCTG
Organism: Candidatus Nomurabacteria bacterium; assembly: GCA_020632095.1. Taxonomy (GTDB): domain Bacteria; phylum Patescibacteriota; class Minisyncoccia; order Phycocordibacterales; family UBA918; genus OLB19. Next base: position 685,285 of record JACKGF010000001.1, on the reverse strand, counting down.
AACTGCCGTGTATGACAATTTGGTCGTTTAGTTTGATACCCTGTCCAGCCATGTCTTGGAAAATTTTAACATCACCTTTATAGTTTGTTTCTTGGAGGAGGCGCATAAACTCTGTGAACCTATCGGGAGTTAGTGAGTTGAGGTCTTTAATAGAGACGTAAGATTTATATGTTTCTAAAGCTTCCGCGCCTTCTTTATTACTGTCGGTATTGATTCCGAAATATAACCATGAATCTGAATCTTTGGTTCCTTCTCGGACTCTAATATTGTCAGATATAAAGCGATCACGCTGACTAGCTTTATCCTTCATTTCGTAACAAAAGCGGGCAAAAGATTTGTCTGATTCCTCGGTTATTTTTAAAGCCTCTTCTTTATTTTTTGAGACTATTTCTTCAACCGAGGTGCACATCCTTTGCCATGGAGCAGTTCGTAATTGGCTATCGTCAATAGTTAAGTGATTTTGAATTGCAAATGATGCATATTCTTCACGTGATAAAGAAGACAAATCGACACCTTCTTTAATAGCAATCTTAGCCAATTCATAGCTAGCCGGCCAGCCGTTAAGTTTTTTTCTTTCTTCAACCGATAGAGAATGGCTGGTTTCTGAGGCAGGTTGATTTGGTGTGGGCATTTCTTCTGAAGCACTTAAGCTTGTTGTTTCTCGGACGACTGGGTCAGGCAGTTTTCCGACTGGTAAATGTCCAATGGTTTTATTTTGAGCCTCACTCAGACTAAGTTCGTAACAATGTAGAGCAATTCTACGGGTAAGGCGTTGTTTTTCTACATCTTCTGAGTCTATTGGTTGGGCGGGGTTCCACATATCTGCCACTAATTCTATTGGCCATGAATCGTCGCTATATCGAGAAGGAATCTGTTCAATAAAATAATCTCTAACTTTAGAGTAAAATGGTCCTAACTTTTCTGGAGTGATGTCATCTGGATCAATTTCCCCTTGGTAGATTCTCTCAATATATTCAGTAATTTTTTTCTCACCAGAAGATTCGGTATTTGTAGTTTGGTTTTCTATAGACATGACTTTATTTTATCAGAAATTCTCTTTGAAAGATTGTGAGGATAATATGAAGAGTTTTTACATAAAATATAGCACTCAAAGTCAGTCTAAAACTTCACCAGGTAAGTGGCTGTGATTTTGTATATTCAAGGAATATTACCCCCGCCTTCAGGCCGGGGTAGTTCATTTTAAGTTATTACAATTTGAATGTTGTTACGCTGCTTCTGGGAGGTATGCCCAAGATTCAATTTTGCTGCGGAATTCTTTTATTTGTTCGCCGTCAATGCCAGTAGAGACTGCCCGTTTTACAGCTGTTGCTAGGACACTATTTATACAGTTAGATTCTTGTTCACAAGCTGTTATTTCTGAAGTGTATTGAAGCTCTAGATTTTGTAGATAAACTTCGGCTAATTCTGAAGACAGGGAATAGGTTTTGGTCGCTAGCTTTTCAAGCGCGGATAAGACCTTCTCTGGGGAAGGTTGGTCAGCAATTCCTTGGTTTGATTCAAGTTTGTTTAAGTCAGCATTGGGTGAAGTAGCTTTGGCTATTTGTATCAAAGTTTCTTCCAGATTACCTAATTCACTAATACCTCCTTGATCACAAGCGGTTTGAACTATTACTTTAAGAGCTGTCTCAGCTCCAAGTCCTCTCAGTTCATCTCTACCCCAAATAAAATCATTATCGTTTAATTGTTGAATTAATTTACGTATAGCTTGTGCGACATTGTGTTCGATTTTTGATTCATAATTCGACATACTTGCTAGTATATCATTTTGATTTTAAGGTGTGAAATTACTGTTTGGTTTAGGGAGATTGTTTATAGTTCTGGTAACCGTGGTTTTTATTTGTAAAAAACTTTCAATCTGATAAAAACTCCTGGTTATGTCTTGGTGAGATAAAGATTAGGAAAATATTAAGTAAAGAATAAAAACTGAAGTTGGAATGAGCGAGATAACCGGAATAAACATTATTATTTTTGATGCTTTGGTAAAGTAATTTGAATACTTTTTTCTAAACCCAAGGATAATTGAAAGAGTGGAAAATATTACGAAACATAGAGCTCCAATGGACGATATAATGCTCATTACAAGAACTAAATTAACACTTCTACCACCCCAGGCCAGACCTATAAAAGTTGCAAGAGGAAGAGTTAAAATATATTTACCTCCAACTACAAATAATAATAAATTAAAAAATGCTAAGTATTTTACCCAAGATGGTCGAAAGAGCGATATTTGATTAGCTTCAAGTTTAGGTGTCAAATTAATTATTTCTGAGTCAATTTTTGTTGTGGAAGTTCGATTAAGTAAATATTTTGAGTCTTCCGGATCAGTAACAGCAGTATTTGAGTCAGTATGAGTTAATAACTTTTTTTTATTTATGTGAGACCATAGCAAAATGTAGGCTGGCCATATTGTAATAAAAAGAATAACTCCTACACTAGCCAGTTTTTCACTGTAGTCACTGATTATACCAATACTAAAAAGAGTGAGTAAAAAAACTACAATAACTACGTTTTTGTGACTAAACATAGATTTACTCTTTATCGTTGGGTTAGAATTTTTTTGCCCGAGAATATCCATATTCACAAATTTTATCACAATTTAATATTAAATGTTTTTAAATCCCCATATTCCCCGCGGCTCTGCCGCGGGGTCTCCGCTTCGGAAAGTTTGAAAACCTAAGGTTTTCAACTAAACTAAGAGTATGAGCATTGTCAAAAGTAACCACTGCGTGTTCGATACCCACTACCACATAGTCTTTCCTGTGAAATACCGTAAAGCACTGTTAGAACCACCTATTACCAGAGCAATTCGGGAAATTGCTGCTGCTATGACAGAACGTTATGACGTTTGGTTTGAACAATTGGGTACTGACGGTGATCACATTCACATACTGTGTTCATTCCATCCTAAATACAGTGGTAGTGAGATAGTGGGTATGTTTAAGTCAATCACAACCAAACAACTCTTTAAGCAATTTCCTGAATTGCGGAAGGAGTTGTGGGGAGGTGAATTTTGGAGTGATGGTTACTTTATTTCTACTATCTCTGAAAAGGGAAGCTGGCAACAAGTTGAAAGATACGTAAGAAACCAAGGAAAGACGAAGCAGACAGAACAGCTCCGTTTACTATAGCTCATACACCGGAAGTATACTCAGGGGTTCTACCCCTGGGTTGTTAATTTTAATAGAGGAGTTTAAAATATCTTGAAAACAGCACATTACTGTCATTGCTTGATTCGCCATTTATGGTGATTGGTAGCTGATTAATATTTGAAGGCCAAGGTAGGGGGAGGGAGCCGGTGAATGGTTTGGTGCCGAAAAGTACGTCGGCTACACCGGCTCCTTCGCTGCCTGGTAACCAAGCCACCACAACTGCATCCCAGTCTTTGATTTCGTCAGTAATAATGAGTGGGCGACCGGTAACTAGAATCACCACGACCGATCGACTGGTTTGCTTAAGGTTTTTAATTGTAGTCAAATCCTCATCACTTAATGATGGTTTAGCGTTGTCGCCCCAACCTTCAGCGTAAGGCGATTCACCTACAATTGCGATACCAACATCGGCTTGGTCGGAATCAGTCGAAAATAGTGCCTGTTCTTCAAACTCAATTTGAGTATTTTTATTGGCAATTTCCTTAATCCCAGCCAGAATTGAAGTACTGTTAGGAAGCCAGTTACCATCAACACCTTGCCATTCAATTGTCCAAGCTCCAGATTGTTTTCCAATATTATTGGCAGCACTGCCAGCCACGCGAATTTTTCTAACATTTGTTTTGAGGGGTAGGATAGAGTTTTCATTTTTGAGCAACACTAAGGATTGGGCTACCGCTTCGCGGGCTAGTGCGCGGTGAGCTTGGTTGGGAATGGTGGTAAGCGTCTCCGTAGATCCTGCTTGGTCAAACAAACCGAGGGAAAACTTAGCGTAGAGAATTCTGCTCACAGCGTCATCAATGCGCGCGTCGGATATTAAGCCGAGTCGATTTGCCCACTTCACCTGTCGAGTGAAAGTTTCATAGTCAAAAGGAAGCATGACCATGTCGACGCCAGAGTTGATTGCGACCGTGGTGGCCCAAAAAGTATTATGCGTGCCCTCATGCACTCCGTACCAGTCAGAGACAATAAAGCCTTTGAACCCCAACTGCTTTTTTAATACATCAGTCAGCAAATGTTTTTGTCGAACCATACGATCATCACCCCAAGTATTGAGACCAACCATAATATTTAAGGCGCCAGCATCTATAGCGGCAGCGAAGGGCGGTAGATAAACTTCGTTTAGTAATGCTTCATTCGCGTCGGTAACTCCTTGGTCGATTTTAAAGTTTTTGTTTAGTGATGTGTCCCAGCTCATTCCTCCGAGTCCGACGAAGTGTTTCGGGGTGGCGAGAACCTGTAATTGCTCGTCAGTATTATTTGCGGCGGTCTGTAAGCCTTGCACGTAGGCTGCGCCTAGTTTTGTAACTAAGGTTGGGTCGTCCGAAAAAGTTTCATACACCCGACCCCACCTGATGTCTTGAGGCATGTCTAAGTTGGGTGCAAAATTCCAATTCACACCGGTGGCCATCATTTCTACTGCCGTTGCAGAGGCTATTTTTTTCACTAATTCAGAATCTCCGCTCGCACCTAAGCCAATCAGGTGTGGGAAGATAGTCGCCTCAGGTACGTGTGCATGTCCGTGAATTGCATCAGAACCGTAGAGTAATGGAATACCGAGCCTAGATTGGGTCGCTTCAGCTTGGTAAGTATCGATCATTTGTTTCCAACCAGTCACGGTATTTTCTTCGGGCTTAGACCCTGAGCCACTCAAGAGCGCCCCGAGGTGATAGTCGCTAATGTCACTTAATTTTTTAATACTATCCTTCTCCACCAAAGTCATTTGCCCAATTTTTTCTTCCAGGGTCATGTATGACAATAAATTAGAAACACGCTCTGTTATGGGTAATGAAGCGTCTAAATATAAAGGCTTATCGGGTACTGGGGGCGGAGTAGTTGGCGAGGTTAGAAATAAAAATGTGCTGCCGATAATAACAGCTATTAGTGAAGTGACTACTAGGCAGGATGTCAGCTTGGATTTGTGGTGCCACATTATCATGTGAATAGTATAGCAACATTACCGACAATAAATGAAAGTAAAAATTTTAGAGTCGTAACTTTATTTTTATCTATCACATACAGTAATAAAGTGCTATAGTTAATGAATAAGAGGGTAATTTTAATTGCCTATTACTACTAAATTGCGCGCACTCTTAAACGAGCAAAAAATATAATATTATGAATACTAAAAACGTGTTGCTGGGAATTCTTATCGTAGTAGTGTTTGCTGTTGGTTTTATGATCGGACGGTTTAGTTCGGTAGGAAACACATATATAAGTGGTTCAACCTCAGTGCCAACTTCTGCATCAGACACGACAAGCTCTGACGGGTCTGGTATCACCAGTGACGTAGCGGTAACTGAAGATAAAATCATCTCGGCTTCTAATTTGACAGCGGGACAGAAAAAATTACTCGGGGCGCTTGGTATCGACACTGACTCCATTACTGTCACTCCGGAAATGGTGGCGTGCGCGGAGTCTAGTTTGGGTCCGGCTAGAATCGATGAGATTACCAACGGAGCCAATCCATCCTTTACTGAAGGTCTTAAGTTAGCCACTTGTTACAAGTAATAAAAAGGAAAAGTAGATTACAAAAATAATATAAAACTATATGAGTATCTTAGTTTGGGTAATATTCGGTGCGTTGGCTGGTTGGGTGGGGTCTATGATTATGGGGACCGATGGACACCAAGGCTTAATTCTGGATATTGTGGTGGGTGTGATTGGGGCAAGTTTGGGCGGGTAGATTATGAATTTCTTTGATAAAGGTGGAGTTAGTGGCTTCAATCTCTACAGTTTTATGGTGGCGGTGATTGGGGCTGTGGTGTTACTTGCTTTGCTTAAGCTTATTCGGGGCTAAGGAGAGGGAAACAGTCGTCTAAAAACACAACCTTTAAAATTGAGAGTATAATATTGCAATGAAAGGGATTATTAAAATAATTTTGGGAGTTTTTGGACTGCTGATTTTGTGTGTCTTGGTTTCAAATATTTATATTTATACCACAACTAAACCTTATATTTACGAGAGTGTGACTGAAGCACCAGTCGCCCAAACTGCACTAGTACTCGGGGCAGCAGTTTTAGCTGACGGCTCATTGTCACCAATATTTACAGACCGGGCTGATATGGCCATAGGTTTGTATCAAGCTGGAAAGGTTACGAAGATTTTAGTTTCGAGAGACAACAGTACTATCGAATATAATGAGGTTAATCCTGTTCGGTTGTATCTGATGGATAAAGGTGTGCCAGACAAAGATATTTTTCTCGATTACGCTGGCTTTGATACTTATAGCTCAATGTACCGTGCCCGAGATATTTTTTCGGTTTCTTCGATATTGATTTGCACGCAATCATTTCACTTACCGCGTTCAGTTTTTATCGCCCGTCAGTTGGGGATTGAAGCCTATGGGGTCAATGCTGATGTTGGACATATGTTGTTTCGAAATAATATACGAGAGATTTTTGCTAACGAGAAAGCCGTATTAAATCTGGCTTTTAACAGACAACCAAAATTTTTAGGTGACAAAATTTCGATTACCGATGACACGGAAAAAGAGGTGACTAAAACCGAACTCATTCGGGTTGGTTCACCACAGGCGGGGCAGGTTATTAGTAGTCCCGTTACCGTTACTGGCCAAGCGAGAGGAAGTTGGTTTTTCGAAGCCTCGTTCCCGCTTGTGGTGGTCGATTGGGATGGGTTAATTATCGGGACTGGTTTTGCTACGGCCGACGGTGATTGGATGACCGAGGAATTTGTACCATTTACGGGCACTGTAAGTTATGACTTAGCGACCAGTACTCCGTATCGGCGGGGGGCGATTATTTTGAAAAAAGACAATCCGTCTGGCCTGCCGGAAAATGACGACGCGGTAGAAATTCCGATTGAGTTTGGAGAAGAAAAACCATCAGGGCCAACTAGTATTTTACCTTTTGAATCTGGGGTGCAAGGTGTTGTCTTGCGTGGACCAATTTGTCCCGTCATACAAAACCCACCTCAACCCGAGTGTGATGACCAACCGTTTGTAACCACTGTGCAAGTGATTGAAAAAAATAGTTCGAGGAGCTCACTCTTTGCCAGTGTCGAAACAGATAAGGAGGGTAATTATAAAGTCATGCTGCCACCCGGCGAATATCGCCTGCAAGCGCTCGGTGGTCAACCTTTTCCCACTTGTGCTTGGGAGGAAATTACTGTCGAATCAGACAAGCTACTAATCAAAAATTTATCCTGCGACACTGGGATTCGGTAAGATTTTGTTACTACTTAGAGCTTGCAGGCTCGGTATTTGTCTTCACTACATTAAGTTGTCGGAGAAACGATAGCATTTCTGGACAAAAACAGTCGGAAGAAAAACCAACTAAAATATATTGCTAACCATACAATTCACTATGTGAACCAATCGCTACAAATCTCACCACATCGTCTTCGATAACAAAATATATTGCGCGAGTGTCACCAGTGATATTGATACTAAAGTGCCCCTTCCATTTTCCAGGTAGGCTGTGATTTCGGAGGGTAGGATTTTGAGGATTTTCCACAAATTTTTCAAATGTAGCGATAGCTTTCTTTTTTGTTGCTTGGGGGGAGTTTTGCAAAATCTTTTTCAAATCGTCTCGAAAGGATGTACTGCATACTACAAAGACTTCAAGTGAGCAGTAAAATCATCCCCAGTTTTAAATGGTCCTACAAAATCACCAGCTTCGTACTCTAACTGAGCTTGTTCAAGGATACTTTCAAGGTATGGGGTAGGGCGGTACTGATTGGCGGAAAGAGTTATCTCTTTATCGCGCACAAATTGCTTTAGAAAAGATTAATAACAGTGCTCAAAGGCACACCCAATTCTTCTGAAACTTTTTAGCCTCGGCTTTTAACTTCTTGTCGGTTTTAACATTCAAAATAGTATGTGTATTCATATACCAAAGTATATACTTTGGTATTATTTGCGTCAAGCGGAGTTACTTTCTTTAGGGGCGACGTCGTAGAGTGAGAAAGTGCGGGGCATTTTTGCAAGAGGTTGCCAGCTCGTAAGAGCGACAACCTGAACAGCGTCAGTAAGAGGGGTTTGAGCTGTGTTTCAAGGAAAGTGAGATGCAGTGTTGTATATTCCAACTTTACTCCGCATCCTTGCATCGGGGCAGTTCATGCCTGGATTTGAAATGGAGTAAACGTAAGTGACTCTACACCAACTCACTATTTATAGACATCGTGGTCTCCAACTGCGATAAGCACTATTTCTTCCTTTGATTCATAACTGAAAACGATACGATGTGAATAAGTAACAGAAAAACTGTGGAAGTCCTTGAGTCTTCCTTTGAGTTTGTGAACTTTTAATTTTTTATGATTTTTAACGTCTTTGAAAAGATCTATTCTCTCCATTGCTTCTTCTTGTAGTTCAACAGGTAATTTTTTAAACTCTCGAACAAACGATGGTTTATAGCTGATGAGCATATTAATTTATTTTGTTCATCAGTTCACGTAAATCACCTTTAAGAGATGGTTCATTTGAAGCAAGTAGTATTTTGCGTACAGCCTGTTCCTCTGCATAAAAAGTTAGTGCTTGACGCATTATGTCAGACTTAGTAAGTCCACTACTTTTAGTAGCTTCTTCTACGAACTTTGCGAGTTCTGGGGTAAGTGGTACGGATAGAGTAGTCATAGGATTATATGATAATTTAATATGATTTAATCATAACAAATTATAATAAGCTTGCAAGTTATGAAATATCAGAACTGAAATATGTATGTATACCTTGGTAAAAACAAGTTATTTTCACTGGAGGGAAGACGTAGTGGAGAATATTCGAACTACTTTCGAGCAAATAAATGAACCGACTATATACATACCTAATATGGTGTTAAAATGAACTATGCAAAAAATAACTCCAAACCTCTGGTTTAAAGGAAATGCCGAGGAGGCAGTGGACTTCTATCTAACAGTTTTCAAAGACGCAAAAATCATCACCAAGTCATATTATCCGACCGAGGGATTGTTGGATTTCCAGGAACCATTTGCTGGTCAGGTGCTTGCTATTTATTTTGAATTGCTGGGACAAGAATTTGTGGCAATAAATGCAGGAAATGAATTTACTTTCAATGAGGCAGTATCCTTTAATATCGCTTGTAAAGACCAGGCAGAAATAGACTACTACTGGGATGCGCTAACAAGGAATGGTGGAGAAGAAAGTGTGTGTGGATGGTGTAAAGATAAGTATGGTCTATCGTGGCAGATCAATCCCGAAAACATCGAGGACATAATGCTCACTCCAGGTGCCTGGGAGAAGTTACTGCAAATGAAAAAGATTGATATTGCTACTTTGGAAGCATAAGAGTAGATTATTCATAACACTTATTAATTCAACCCTTTCACTAAGGTATCTGATATAAGCTTGTAGACAAGCCTCAAAATGTTGGGCACGTGCTGTCTCTCGGGGGGAAACAGTTTGAGGATTTAGTGGTGGAATGGTTAGAAGAGGCAAGGGTTGTTGTTGAGTAGAATACTCAACTTCATATTTCCCTCAATAACAAAAGCTCTTTAGATCGGCTGTGTGTGGTTTTGTGGATCAAATATTTTTATTAACTCTCTCACGGTGTCTGATACTTCCAAATCAATAATAGCTTTTGTGTCTACAAATTGGATTTCTAGACATTCAGGCGTAGGAGTGAAATCAAAATTGGCAATTTGGCATTCATAGATAACATTTGCGATGCGAACATTTGGATTCACTGTTTGTCGTCCAGTGAGAAAATAGCATGGCCGATCGGCAACTTTTGTAACTGCCAACTGCATTTCTTCTTCAATCTCTCTGGTAAGATCTTCTTGCGGCGCAGCCCCCCACTCTAGACCGCCTCCAGGTAGATCCCAAAAGCCTGCCTCGTCTCTACCAATTAAAAACTTGTTTCTTTGTTCATTTAGTATGAGTCCTTTTATGCTGACCCGATAGAAGCAGTTTGGTAGTGAGGGTAATGATTTAGTAGACATAATACTTTGATAGTAGCACGTTCATAAATAGTTGTGGCGTTGTAAATGAGTAAAGCGCTCTGGATTTGCAGAGCGCTTTTGGTTAGGTGGTGTGTATTATATCTATAACTTGATTGAAAACCTGCTCTGGTGAACCTGGTTCAATCAGGTAAAGATTAGGGTTTTTTAGAGATTTTTTCTCTAACTTTGTGGAGTTTTCGATGCGTCTCTCAATGGTGACTGGATCTTCTTTGCGCCCTTCAAGTCGACGGCGTAATTCAGAATCACCTGGGTGCAGCAGATGGATAGCTTTGCAGACAATACCCTCAGGTTCAAACCTATCGGCCACTATCTGATGACACCCGTCCGATATGCAGCCAAACGCAATCGAACCAGTCTCGTTGAGTGCAGTATAGAATTGAGATGTGTGTGCTGCATACAGATTCCCATGGGCATTTATAACCCATAAATAATCCGTCCTACAGAAGATGTTAATGCACATCCAAAAACGCAACTTCCATTTTTGGCAAAAAACATAGTTTGTTTTAATCTCTCCTGGGCGTGGGTCTCGTGATGTGTGTGAGACGATTCTGCCACCACCAAAGTGTTCGATTAAGCTTTCTTCAAGAGTTGATTTGCCAACACCAGATGCACCAGTGATGGTTATAATAGTACGATTCATGTTCACCTCACTTTGGTGTAATTGAGTTTCTGTGATTTAGAATAGTAAAAAAGTATTGAAAGTCAATACAAAGTGAAGGCCGTGCGGCCTAATGGTTGAACACCAACATCTCTCGGCACTTGCTTTTGATTGCTTTTCTTGGCCTCAGCTTTCAACTTCTTGTCGGTTTTAACATTCAAAATAGTATGTGTATTCATATACCAATACCAAAGTATAATATTTGGGTATTATTTGAATCAAATGTTTCTAGCTACTTTATTGGGCGGCTACCGGGAATCGAACCCGAATTATCGGTACCACAAACCGATGCATTAACCGTTATACTATAGCCGCCATTTTGGACGAGTGTGGTGCGGTGGGGCGTATGCCTCACCGCACCACACTCGTTGTGGCCATAGTTATACCTATTTTTGGCGCAAAAGTCGAGGGCTTAGCTGTCGAATTACTCTCATACAATGTATACTTATTAAATATGGATCAAGTAGCAATGATGATAACCCTTATTTTCACTTTTCTATTAGGAGCAGGAATTGGGTTTTATGTAGCAAGATTTATTATCACTTAATCATTTTCTATGAAAGGTTTTATTGACGAGTTTAAAGCATTTGCGATTAAGGGGAATGTAATTGATCTAGCAGTCGCAGTGGTTATTGGAACTGCTTTTGGAAAAATAGTTTCTTCTCTGGTGAGTAATATAATTACACCATCTATTGGTTTGATTATGGGCGGAGAAAATTTCTCTGGTCTGAAGTACATCGTGGGTGATGCTGAGATTACATATGGTGTATTCCTGCAATCAATCATTGATTTTTTAATTGTCTCTTTAGTGATTTTTATTTTAGTCAAAGCCATCAATAAAGCTAAGGGTCTAATGGAGGAAAAGAAGGTAAAAGAAGAAGCCAAGAAACCACAAGAGCCGTCAGAGGAAATTCAATTGCTGCGGGAGATTCGCGATAGTTTGCAGAAGTAGAAAGGTGTCAAAAAGGCCCGCGGCTTCGCCGCGGGCCTTTTTGCTGTTTCTCCATAAACCCCAAGTCTTGTATTGCTCAAAAAGTAAGTGTATAACAGTCATAGCTGTACCCAGAGTGGTACTCTGGTCTTTTTGATTAAATATGGAGGTTTTACCGTGGCCACTAAAAAACCCGTTGATGTTGCAGTCGCTGAGGTGGTAGGTCCGAAATTGTTTGTTCTCGATACAAATGTTTTGATGCACGACCCGACGAGTGTCTACCGCTTCGAAGAGCACGACGTCTTTCTGCCGATTATGACCCTTGAGGAAATGGATAATCACAAGAAGGGAGTGTCTGAGGTTGCCCGCAATGTTCGTGAGGCGACACGAAAACTCGACGAGATCGTCAACAGTACGGACGACGCCATCGACCAGGGTATCGCACTCAACGGACTGTCTGGTGGAATGGCCAACGGTCGCCTTTTCCTTCAGACAGAGGTAATCGCCAGTGAACTCCCAATAGGACTACCGACGGCCAAAGCCGACAACCAGATTTTGGCGGTCGTTATCCACCTGCAACGTCAGCATCCGAAACGTCTGGTGATCCTGGTGTCCAAAGACATCAACATGCGGATCAAGGCCCGCACGCTTGGGCTGCAAGCGCAGGATTACTTTAACGACAAGGTGTTGGAAGACACCGATAACTTGTACACCGGCGTACGTGAATTGAGTTCAGAGTTTTGGAATGAGTACGCGGAAGGAATGGAGACAGGCAGAGACAATGGGCATGTTTTGTACTCTTTTAAGGGAACGTCTCGCCCGCCGTATCCAGTCAACCAGTTCCTTGTAATGGAAGGAGAAACACCTTTTCAGTTAATGGTGCGTGAGGTATCGGACGGAGCAACCGTTCTTTCAACTTTGACCGACTATACTCACCCCAAGAACAATGTCTGGGGAATCAATGCCCGTAACCGTGAGCAAAATTTCGCGTTGAATCTGCTGATGAATCCGGAAATTGATTTCGTTACCTTGCTTGGTCAAGCTGGCACTGGCAAGACGTTACTCACTTTGGCGGCAGCGCTGACGCAGGTCCTTGATTCTAAGAGATACAGTCAAATCATTATGACTCGCGTCACTGTGTCGGTGGGGGAGGATATCGGCTTCTTGCCGGGGACCGAGGAAGAGAAGATGGGGCCGTGGATGGGCGCCCTCGAAGACAACCTCGAGGTACTCAACAAGAGCGAAAACGATGCCGGCGACTGGGGCCGTGCGGCTACACACGATCTGATTCGCAACCGGATCAAGGTCAAGTCGCTCAACTTCATGCGCGGCCGGACCTTCCTCAACAAATTCCTGATCATCGATGAAGCACAGAACCTGACGCCGAAGCAGATGAAGACGCTGATTACGCGGGCTGGTCCTAGGACAAAGGTGGTCTGTCTCGGCAACATTGCCCAGATCGATACGCCCTATCTTACCGAGGGCAGCTCCGGTCTCGCCTATGTCGTCGATCGCTTCAAGGGATGGGCGCACGCCGGCCATATTACTCTCCAGCGTGGTGAGCGTTCGCGGTTGGCAGATTACGCCAACGAAGTTCTTTAGTCATTTCGTTTTTTAACCAAATCCCGCCCTCACCGGCGGGATTTTTCTTTGGCTGTTTTCGTTAAAAACTCCAAAAGAGTTAAATTGCTTTGCTATAATTAAGCCATGTCAGATTCAAACATTGAAATCTTGAGAAAGGAATCTTTTTTAATAATTATTGAGAATAGTATCGGGAGCAAGATGTTTAACTCGATGTTTGTGCGTCTGAAAGATTCGGGCGCTGTTACCGATATTCTTAACGACGGGGAATTCTCTTGTGCTTTTTATGTGAGTTCAGTTTTGATGTTGCTGAGAGTTATTGAAAAGCCTCGAGCGACCGTTTTGAAGTTAAAGGAAGTAATTGTTAATGATAGTAATTGGCAGACGGTAGAAGTTGACACCATTGAGCCTGGGGATGTGATTTTTTATGTTAAAACTAAGTTTAAGGATGGTACTTCAAACGCTCATGTTGGTTTAGCCTTGTCTAAAGGGGAAGTGGTGTCGACTGATCATAGGGTTAAAAAAGTTGCTAAACACCCAGTAGATTATCGTCCAATCGAAGCGGTTTTTCGCTATACAGCTTGGTAAATTCACTAGATAATTTGTTAATTACACCAGTTAATTTACCAAAAGAGGAAATTTATAATCGCGTTGTCAACTTATTTTACTAATGGGAAACAAAAAAATAACCATGTATATATTGGCAGGCTAGCAATAATGATTTCTATTTTTGCTATGCAGTAGTTATCCACAGATTTAAGTACCTGAGCTATAAAATACCCTTAGTTTACGTACGCAAGATATGGATACTGAAAGCAAATAAATGTTAATATTGGATCATCACACGAAGCCATCGTGTGTCGGAGGTAAGACACACAATTCTCAAAAAGAATTTGTAACCAGGTTAATCTGGTTGTGTGTTTGTCGCGACCTTGATTGCACATAGACCTAATTGACTGTTTAAACAGTAATTCTTCCACCAATTATGTCTGTTCGCAATCCTTGTAGTCACTATTAGCTCCAATTTATTAAAGATTGATATGGAAATTCAGGGTATTAGAAAACGAGACGGGTCAGTTCAACCATTTGATATTAGCAAGATCACCAGTGCTATCGCAAAAGCACTGGCAGAAACCGGCGAAGGAAACCGTGTCGATGCTGAAGCGGTGGCTGAACTAGCTCATAAAAAAGTTGTAGACATGTGCGTTAAGGCACATGCCGCAGATCCAGACGACCCAGCCTCACATAAGTGTGTGGATGGTAATCCAGCAGTGGAAGAAATTCAGGACTTGGTAGAACAAGCCTTGATGGAGAAGGATTATTTTGCTACTGCTAAAGCGTACATTATTTACCGTAACGAACGGCGCAAGCTACGCGAGCGGGATATTTTTGCTAAGCGGCAAAACTTAAAGCCGTATGAATATCCAGAATTGTATGAATACACTGATGCTGTTCGACATTCGTACTGGGTCCATACCGAATTCAATTACACTTCCGATGTGCAGGATTTTCATGTCAATGTAAACGAGTCGGAGCGAAATGCTATTAGGAATGCTATGTTGGCGATTGCACAGATCGAAGTGGCGGTTAAGACTTTTTGGGGAGATATCTACAAGAAATTGCCAAAGCCAGAGATCGGTTCGGTAGGGGCTACTTTTGCTGAAAGTGAAGTGCGTCACACTGATGCCTACGCTCATCTTTTGGAAATCCTCGGTCTTAATGACGAGTTCACTAAAATTAAGAACATTCCAGCTATTCAGGATCGAATGAATTATCTTGATAAGGTGAACGAACTATCGCGCACGACTGAAGACAAGGAATACGCTCAAGCTATCATGCTTTTTTCACTGTTTGTGGAGCATGTGTCGCTATTTTCTCAGTTCCTTATTATTATGTCATTTAACCGACATCGAAACTTGTTTAAGGGAATCAGTAACGCGGTGGAGGCGACTTCGAAGGAAGAAAATCTTCATGGTATGTTTGGTATCGACGTGATTAATATCATTAGAAAAGAGCATCCAGAATGGTTTGATGATGAGTGTAACAACATGTTGATTAAAGCTTGTGAGGAGGCGTATGAGTCAGAGAGTAAGATTATTGACTGGATTTTTGAGCAAGGGGAATTGGATTTCTTGCCATCGGCGAATGTGAAAGAATTTGTGAAGAATCGCTTCAATAACTCACTAGCTTCAATCGGGCTACCGCGGATATTTGAAGTCAGTGAGCCGTTGTTGGAGGAAACAGACTGGTTTGATAACGAAGTTATTGCTACTAAGCACGTAGATTTCTTCCAAAAACGCTCAATCAACTACAACAAACGCTCATCAAGCGTGACTAGCGACGACTTATTTTAGAAATTATTAAAGACTAATCATAGAACATTTATGGAACCTTGGTACTGGTTGAACGAAAACAGTCGCACATTTCTATCTCGAGGATACTTATCTCCCGAACAAACACCCGAAGAACGAGTGCGAGTAATTGCTGACAAAGCTGAGAAAACACTGAAACGAAAAGGTTTTTCGGACAAATTTTATAAATACATGTCAAAAGGCTGGATTTCATTGGCGTCACCAGTGTGGTCAAACTTTGGTGTCGATAGGGGCCTACCGATTAGTTGTTTTGGTTCATATTTGGATGACAACATGGGTAGTATTCTATTTACGAATGCTGAAGTGGGGATGATGAGTAAGTACGGCGGTGGATGTTCAGGCTACTTTGGCGCCGTGCGCGAGCGGGGGGCAAATATTTCTGGAGATAATGGAAGTTCTTCTGGCGCGGTTCATTTCATGCAGTTGTTTGAAACTTTGGTAGACGTAGTTAGTCAAGGTTCAGTCAGACGAGGTAATTTCTCACCATATCTGCCAGTAGAACATCCAGATATTATGGAATTTCTCGATATCGGAACCGAAGGAAACCCAATCCAAAAGTTAACTCACGGAGTAACTGTGGGAGACAAGTGGATGGAAGAAATGATTGCTGGTGACGACGGGAAAAGAAAGATTTGGGCGCGGATTATTCAACGGAGAGGCGAAATGGGCTATCCCTATATTCTCTTCAACGACACTGCCAACAAAAACACCGTTGATGTCTACAAGGATAAAGATTTAAAGATTTACGCTAGTAACATGTGTAGTGAGATTATGTTACCGAGCAAGGACGATTGGTCGTTTGTTTGTTGTCTGTCTTCCATCAACCTGCTCCATTACGATGCTTGGAAGGATACAGATTTGGTAGAAACGATGATTGCTTTCTTGGATGCAGTAATGGAAGACTTTATTGTGAAGTTGGAAGTGATGCGTGATTCGGAAAGTCCAGAAAAGCGTCGCGCTTTTGATTTTATGGAACGAGCCTACAACTTCGCTAAGGCGAACCGAGCGCTGGGACTTGGTGTGCTTGGCTATCACTCACTGCTACAAGCAAAAGGTTTGGCGTTTGAAAGTGATGAAGCGGCGGAAATCAACCGTGAGGTATTCAAATATATTCAAGAAAAAGCTGATGCTGAATCTAAGAAGTTAGCTAAAGAATTGGGCGAGCCAGAAGTGCTCAAGGGTTACGGCCGACGAAACACTACCACGATGGCGATTGCTCCAACCACCTCATCAGCCTTCATCCTTGGTCAGGTATCACAAGGGATTGAACCGATTTGGTCCAACTGCTACATAAAAGACGTGGCCAAAATGAAGGTGCCAATCAAGAACCAAATGCTGCTTAAACTTTTGAAAGAAAAGAAGAAGGATACGAAAGTGGTCTGGAATAGTATTCGTGATAATGATGGTTCAGTGCAACATCTAGACTTCCTGTCTGATGATGAGAAAGCAGTGTACCGAACTTTCTCTGAAATAGATCAGAGTAAAGTGTTGGCGCAGGCTGGGGAGCGACAACAATACATCGACCAAGGACAGTCACTCAATGTAATGGTAGCACCAGACACACCGGTCAAAGATATTAACCAACTTTACATCCAAGCGTGGAAGCAGGGTGTAAAGTCTCTCTACTACCAACACAGCATGAACGCCGCCCAACAAATGATGCGTAAGCGTCTAGCCGAGAAGGAAAAAGAGAATGGTGGGGTGTAGAAAGAATATAAAAAAATAAAAATTGCTCGGAGCCTAGGCTCCGAGCGATTTTGGTTGTCTTCAGGGTTACTTTGATTGAAAACTACATAGGCTAATCCAGAATCTTTCTGGGTCTGTTACATAAAAATCGTATACAGTCCAAAAAGCAAAAAGCAACATAGAAAAACTTAAAAGTACACCAAAGTTTCTCAAGCACCAAAATATAATTTTCCGTATCATTTCACTACTCCTTCTTTATTCCATCGGAAACCTCTTTAAACTCAATTCTTTTGATTTGAATGATTAAATCATTCCTCAGGTACGAGCACTTGAATACTTTTCCACAATCCACTTTATTATTCCAGAATAATAACATTTCCTCCCTTAACTCCGGTGTTATTGGGGCAGTTGTGTCGTCTCTTAATACAACCGCTGTACACCTCTCTTCTTTACTTTCTAGACAGGTATAGAGTGAGCTTTCTGTTTCGCTATAACTCCACCTGGTATTTTGCGAGGATGACTCAGAATCAGTTGTGATAATTGTGTAAGCAAAAATGATAGGGAGGATATACATTGTCGCGGTTTCTAGTTGCGTATACCAGTCTTTTTTTATCTCGCTAGCTACTTCTTCCGGATTCAATTTGGTGTCACTTGGGACGATTTCACCGTCTAAATACCTACCGTTTTTACGAAGGTCGTTAACTCGACTTAATCGATAATTGATAGTGATTTCATTACCCGATTGGTAGGTTTGCCAATCTTCTTCGGTCAGCCATAGTTTGGCAACATGATTGTCGACAATAACAATCAGAAAATGACTCCGTCCACTGGCTGCCCGAAATGACCAATCTTGGTAACTTTTACCTTTTACCTTCACTTTTTCAATTTTACGCGGCATGAGAAAATATTCGTCTATAAAGCCCAAGTATCGGCAGAGATTTAGAATCATTAGTAGAACAATTTTCAGCAGATTGAAGCAGTGTTGTAATATGTTTTTAAACATCATGTTGAATTTCCTTTTGCCAGTGGCAGTGAGTTGAGTTTAGTTTTAACCAAAAATAAACGGGAAAGACAGGATAAACAAAAGCAATAAGGGATAGCGGAACAATACTAGCCATACATACAACTCCATAAAGAATTTTACGTGCATAAATGCTACGGGAAAATTCTGTTTTTTAGTATAGAATTGGAATTTTCTTCCCCCAATAACATCGTTATGGATTCGACTTTCCCGGAAGATGATGTAAGAGTTGTCTGCAATTTCGGTTTGCCTCCAATATTCTTCATCAGCTTCTATTGTTTGGTTCATTCTTTTTAAGGAAACAACCAAACAGTATGTCGTCTTGTGTTTGTTAATAGTACTGTACTTATCGGCCACCTGTACTCGGGTAACTTTCCAAGGTACGAGAAAATATTCGGGCAGAAAGTACTTGAAGAGAAAAACTTTTAAACACTTGAGAAAAGTTTTGAGTTTACTATTTTTCATATAACCTCCTGTCAATGAACGGGGAACAGATGTTTTAGAGAGGAGTTTAGGTCAAAAGTTGACTTATTGGCAAATGAAAGGCATTATATTGGGTAAAATTAAACCATAAGTTTAAATATGCGGACAGGGATTATTGAACAAGCAATATTGAATCAACTATACACCGGTTCGTGGCGGGTAGCAGATTTGGTCGAGTATATTTCTGCGGTGACAAATGTTTCGGTGCAAGGAGTGTATAAAGCAGTTCGAAAACTTAAAGCCGAAGAGGTTGTGTTTGTTTATGGAAAGTTTATCGCCCTATCAGGAATATGGATTGCACAGGAAAAAGAAAAACTCCTTTTTGCCGAACAGGCCTACAAGTCGGCGGTTGATTTTGATGAGCTGACAAAAGTAAAGAAGAGTAAGAAAATGGTTACTAGTTTCAATACTCTCAATGAAATAGACTTATTTTGGACCCATTCGTATTTCCAGTGTGCTGAACAGGTTGATATTTCCGCGCCATCGTACTCTATTCAACCTCACGATTGGTATCCTTATGTTCGTCCGGAAACAGACGCATACTGGATACAAAAACACCTTGAGACGAAACGCCTATCGCGAATCTTGTTAACTCACTGTGGCGTGCTTGATATGGTTGTGTTGAAATCAAGAAAGAAGGAACTGGGAAAACTTATTGAATACACAATGGGAGAGAACCCTTTAAAACAAAAATCTACAACCTACTACAACCTTCTCGGTCCATACATATTTAAAGCCGAATTTGATTCTGTAGTAGCAAGTAAACTTGATAGGTTTGTGGCTACGCATTCTCGTTTGCCACTGCAAATTGAAGCTCAAAAAGAAATTGAGCAGATCGTGCAAACAAAAGGCATCTTTAAATTAACAATAGAAAAATCCGAAGAAAAGGCTAAAAAAATGGAACAAAAGTTAAAAAAATATTTTCAATTTTTGTAAAATCCTGCCCGAGGGTTACCTATTGGAAATGTTTGGTTGGGATACGTGACTAATCGTGACTTTGACTCTTCTTCATGATGCGGGGGATGCGGAGGACTAGGAGGGCTACCAGTACCGATAAGATCCCGGGGACATAGTAACCGAAGCCGATGGCCATACCGATGGCGGCGGAGAACCACAGGCTGGCGGCGGTGGTTAGGTTGCGGACGGAAGTGCCTTCTTTAAGGATTAATCCAGCACCGAGAAAGCCAATTCCGGTCACTACTTGTGAGGCAATGCGAGAGGTTGAGTCGGGGTCAACTTGAGCAGAGAGGAAGGTAAATAACATTGCCCCCAAGATTACTAAGGAATGGGTGCTGATTCCAGCGTCTTTTCCTTTGGTTTCTCGTTCGATACCAATGGCTAGTCCGGCTAGCAGGGAGAGGAAGATATTAAGTATAAAAATAAGGTTTGGATCTACGTTAGTCAAAAAACTTTCCATAGATAGATTATAGGTCAATATGATCAAGTGCCATAGTGTTGGTTTGGGATTACCAAGGCGTAATATCGTAGCAGATCACCATGTTATTTAGTTGAAATGATGGTTTAAGCAGAGTTATAATATGAGGGTATGTTAACTAAAGATATAATTGATGCCTTGCAAAACGCCGAGGCGAGAGCTCTTGCTACTACTGGTCCACACGGTATCAATGTGGTGCCTTTTTCGGTAATTGATGTTTCAGAAACAGAAATTCATCTGTTTAATTTTTTTATGAGTAAGACAGTGGAAAATTTAAAGGAAAATAAAACTGTGGCTCTGATCGCTTGGTCTGGATTGGCTGGTATCCAAATAAAGGGTGAAGCAGATTATGTAGAGTCAGGAGAGATGTTTGATTCTTATACCAAAGAAATGAAAGAACGTTTCCCTGAAAGAACTTTGCACGGAATAATTACTATCAAACCATCTTATTTATATGATGTAAGTGCTGGTTCTGAGGCTGGTCGACTGTTGAAATCTCCAGCTGACTTTTTGGCTAGTGATGTATAATGTAGGCAAGTAAGAGTCTCGGCTCTTGCGGACATATTTTTTTATATGAGGCTTGCCTCACACAGGCGCCCACCAGGGACTACGTATCGCGACTACGCAGTCCCCGCTGGGCGCCCTTTGTGTTTTTGGTTCTGGTATGATTAGCTGATAGTTATGGGGAAGTCTTATTTTTTTGCTTTATGGATAACACTGGTGATAGCTGGTACTTATTGGTATCAGTCGGGAGAGCGTGTCTGTCCGGTTCCGCTACACTACAAAGTAGGTGATATTGACCCGTCCTTTAATTTATCTCTGGAAGTAGCTAAGGATAGGATTACTGAAGCCGAAGCTGTTTGGGAGGATAATGTTAAGCGTGATTTGTTTGTCTACGATGAAACGGCAGATTTTGTGATTGATTTTGTGTTTGATGAACGTCAAGCTACCGCTAATTTAGAAGAAGAAAAACGGCAAGCTTTGGATAAACAAAGTGAACAAAACGAACAAGTGTTGAGCGCGGTCGAAAAAGCGCAGCGAGAATACCAAGCTTTAAGCAGGGCCTACCAAACCAAGTCCAGTCAGTATGAGTCAAATTTATCAAAATATAACGCTGAGGTTAACAAATATAACGATAGAGGCGGCGCTCCTTCCGATGTCTTTGCTGAGCTTGATAAAAAACGTTTAAATTTAAATGCCGAAGCTGAAGCTTTGACAAAAGCCGCCAATGACTTGAACGAGTTAGCTAAGGAAATTAATCGTTTGGGTGAAAAGGGTAATCAATTGGTAGATTCATATAATCGTGAGGTAAATCAGTATAACGCTGAATTTGGCTTTGAACATGAATTTACTCAGGGTGATTATCAGTCAGATGGTTCAATTCATGTCTATAAGTTTTCTAATGATAATGAATTGGTGAGGGTGTTGGCTCATGAGTTTGGACATGCCCTCGGTATCGAACACGTTGATGGTAACTCATCTGTCATGTATTATTTAATGGAAGACACGAGTAACAAGCCTTTATTATCGACTGAAGATGTTTTAGCCTACTATGAAGTTTGCGGTGTGGCAGAGTCGTCTGGTCAAAAAGTACGGCGAATAATTCGCGAATTTTTATCAAAATTTTAAGACAAAATAAATATGGAAGGAGGATTTTTTAATACCATACAAATGCGAATCCTGGGCGCTTTAACACTTTTGATGGTGATTATTGCCCTAGGGTCATACGCTTCATTAAATTTCAAGCAAGCTGAATTTGTGGATCCAATGCCTGCTACTATCTCAGTGACGGGTAAGGGGGAGGTTTTGGCGGTGCCAGATATTGGACGGTTCTCATTTTCAGTCAACGCTGATGGTGAAACTGCTAAGGTGGCCAAGGAACAATCAGGAACTAAGATGAACGACATCATTACCTATTTAAAAGCTCAAGGAATAGATGAAAAAGATATTAAGACACAAAATTATAGTTTGAACCCAAAATATCGCTATGAAGAAAGAGTTTGTGGGTTTAACTCATACTGTCCGCCAGGCGAGAGAGTGGAAGACGGATTTTCTGTGAATCAGACAGTGTCCGTTAAGGTACGCGATATCGATAAAGCGGGAGAAATTATTTCTGGAGTAGGGGATAAGGGTGCGACTAATATAGATAGTTTAGAGTTTACCGTCGACGATGTTGATGCGGTAAAGGCTGAGTCATTGGCGGAAGCGATTAAAGATGCTCAAACAAAAGCTAAGGTTTTGGCTGGTGATTTGGGAGTACGAGTAGTACGGTTGGTTAGTTACTATGAGGAAACTGGACCAGTTTATGCACAATACGCCGAATCTAAAGTAATGGCCATGGACTCTGCTGGAGGAGAATTTAGCGGTCCAGAGCTACCAGTCGGAGAACAGAGCGTGACCGCGCAGGTGAATGTGACGTTTGAGGTGCGGTAAGGGAGTGAAATTTAAAACAAAAAGTCGGAAAGATAAACTTTCCCGACTTTTTTCGTGGTGTAGTATATGTTGCGGTTATTTCTTGAACTTAGGCGTAAAACCCTTTACTTTTGTTTTATTTGGCGTATTATATATGAATCCGCCGCCGAAGGCGTTTTTTAAATGAGTAAATGCCCGCAGGGCATATTACGAATTTATGTCAGAATTTGTCCTGCCTTGGGCAAATTCTGACCAAATGAGTAAATGTCTACCGGACATATTACGAATTTATGTCTCAATTTGTGGCTTTAGCCTGCCACAAATTGCTAGACGGACGAATTCCGCTGCAAAAACCGGCTGCAAAATGACAGATTTAGGTATTCTAACCTAAGTAAAACAACTTCAAACAACCCACAAACAACTAATTTATATAATTATGGACAATCTAACAAAATATTTTCGTGACACCGCCAATGAACTCAAGCAAGTTTCATGGCCAACCCAACACCAAGCAATGCTTTACACAGTATTGGTAATTGGTATTTCTACTGTGGTGGCCCTCTACGTGGGCGCATTTGACTTCCTTTTCTCTCAAGTTATCAAATTTGTAGTCGATACTTTCTAAATATATGGCAAAACAACATAGTACAGGTGAAAGACATTGGTACGCTATTCACACTTATTCTGGATACGAAAACGCTGTGACTCGTAACCTAAAGCAACGTATTGCTTCATTAAACATGAACGATAAGATTTTTGATGTCGTAGTTCCAACTGAAAAGAAGATCCGGGTTAAGGGTGGTAAAAGAATTGTTGAAGAAGAACGAATTTATCCGGGTTACGTTTTGGTGGAAATGGTAGTTGATGATGAATCATGGTTTGTGGTTAGAAATACTCCAAGAGTGACAGGATTCGTTGGCAGTGGAACACAGCCAGTGCCACTAACCGAAGCAGAATACAACTCTTTGATGAAGCGAATGTCTAATGAAACTGTTAAGCATAAGGTTGATTTCTCAGCTGGAGACATGGTTATTATCGCCGACGGTCCATTTAAAGACCTTGAAGGAAAGGTGGGTGGAGTAGATGAAGAGAGCGGAAAGGTCAAAGTCCTAGTCTCCATGTTCGGCCGCGAAACCCCAGTAGAATTGGATTTCTTGCAAATTAAGAAGATCTAACGAGTAGCTTTGCTACGACTATAGATTTCTTATGCAGACGCTTAGGATTTTTCGACCTCCAAGGGAGAAAAAGCCTGCAGCGGGCTGACAAGAAGGTTTAACGAGCGTAGCGACTCACTGCGTCGTATGAAAATCATAGTCGCTACTCTCCTTGATTTACACAATAAACTTCTTAGTTCCCAATTTGGCCCTGTCCTAGGCCAAATTGATGGAACGTAAACTCGAACGCAATTAATTTTCTTTTTCCCTGAGAAGCTTAGGATTTTGCTGGAAAATAATGAGCTTATCGACTCACTACGTCGTATGAAAATCATAGTCGCTACTCTCCTTAATTTACACAATAAACTTCTTATGCAGACGCTTAGCTAGATTGCTGGAAAATAATGAGCTTATCGACTCACTACGTCGTATGAAAATCATAGTCGCTACTCTCCTTGATTTACACAATATTTTCTGTATGCAGGGCTCAGGCCTGCCAAGGTGAGAATCTAGCTGCAGCGGGTTGACAAGAAGGTTTAAGGAGCGTAGCGACTCACTACGCCCTAGATTAATACAATATTATTTGAGATAATAATATCATATAAAAGTTTAATGATATTATGGCCCCGTTGCCAAACTCCACTTTCCACTCTAGCCCTCTCAACCAAAACACTCTCCACTGAATTTTAATTCAGTGGAGAGTGTTTTGGTTATAATTATGTCTCTTTTTCTTTGTCCAGACCCAGGACTCCCTCGTTCAAGTAGTTTGTGGTATATGAACCAAAGCTTTCTTCAAATTATGAACCATCGCCTGCATAAACCCTTGCATCGTCACTTTAGCGTGTCCGCGGTAGCGAGCACGTTTGTTTAACTTGGAAAATACATTCTCAAACGGCATGCGAGTTTTTGACCGCCAGGAGTTAAGGTCCCTGTCTCGGTCTTTTCGATTATCTTTCTGAATGGTAGCGACGTGACAACCCTGAGCGGTCACCACCTGATTAGTGAAGTTGGTATCATAGAGCTTATCCATAAAGACCGCTCCTTGTTTCGGTAGGATACTTCTCACAGTCTTGAAATCAGGCACACTGGCATTGGTGACCGCTGACTTGACGATTAACCCATGACGCATGTCGACAGACAGATGTCGCTTGTGACCAAACCAAATCTTATTCTTAGACTTTGCTCCCCACTTAGCATCACTGTCAGCTGCGTACTTCTGCACATTGCTGTTGTTCAGCTTCTTTTCTCCATCAGCTAACGCTTTATCTCGCTCTTCCCACAGGGCGGCTTTAGTGATGATGGTAGAAGCATCAATGAAGGTGAAGACGTTACCAAAGAGACCGTGGGTTTCTAGGGTAGCGTTAATATCTTGAAACATGGTAGCGATGCGTTTGGTGCCAATCCGCTTTCTGAGTTTAGAGAAGTATGAAAAGTCTGGAGTGGGGTCAGTTAGACCAAAACCACAGAACCAGCGGACGGCCAGGTTCTCGCGGAGAGCTTTCTCCATGTTACGGTCACTATAGTCTTCCCAGAACTGGATTAACAAAGCTTTGATGCCTTTCTCAACGTCAATGCCAGCTGCTCCCATAGTGGAATAGGTAGCGCGCATTGGTTCAGCTAGCGTATTGAAATCAATGATGTCGTTGATGCGTTTGAAGGGGTGGTTCGGAGTAATGATGAGAGCGAAGACTTCAGCTTCGGTGGAAAGGTTTAACTTAGTGGTTGGGTCGGCTGGAGTCTGCATAATATGGCTAGGATTAAGGGTTAATTGACCATATTATAACATTTTTTGAGGGGGATTATTGGTTAGAGGGTGGGGATGATTGGCAACAGGGCCATTATATATGAGTTTAGAAAATATTCCTCAAACATCACCTACATCTACCCCTGATGACTCTATAGATTTGATTGATAAGAGAAAAGAGGCTGTTGCGTCTCTCGGCTTAAAAGAATTACATAATATGGTTGAAGAAGAAAAGTCTTCAAGAAATTATTCATTAGAAAAACTAAGAAATAAAATTGCTACAGGGGAGTATGTTTCAAATAATGATAGTTATTTCTTGAGAGATATTGGAAGGGAGATAAGTCCGGGATCATTTTATCAGACAATTAATCCTGACCTGGCTTCAAAAGAAGGTGTGATGTATGGTTATACTATTCCAGATTCTGTATTGAATACGATTTCTCAGCTAAAAGATAAGCTGAGTGAGGACTCTGATGATATAGATTATGAGGGGGTAGTTCTAGACGTGCCAATTTTTATGGACAGTACTCCGGCTAACAGTGCTGATCACGATACGGGGACTTATGTAATTGATGGATATTTAGTAAAAGAGATGTATGATGAAGTGGAGTCAGCTGAAGTTGATGAAGAAAACAATCCTAAATATACCTACTGGAAATGTCATCATGTGATTAGTCGGATTATTAACAAGGAAGATTCAGTTGAGTTTTTTAACAAAATTAGTAGTCATGTCAATAGAGAGGGGATAGAAAGTGAATATCTAGCCAATTTTAAACAAGGTGATTCATTACCCGCTAGATTACAAGCACTTACTGAGTATGTTGGTAGAACTTTAGATGAAAGAGAGATATACACTGACAGCGCAGAGTTAAACAACAAAAGACTTCTGGAGCCAGGCAATATTCTAGTTGCATCACCTGATTATGAATATAATATAAAACCTCGTGGCCCGATAGTCAGAGTGAAACCTGATGATTTAATCACTCTAAGTAGTGCAAATTTGAGAAATAGCACTGGATGGTCCTGGCAACTTGTTAAAGGTAAGATGCATGTGATTAGTGATAGTGAGAGTTGGAACTATGACGGGGTATATCCTGATGTTCGAATTTCAGAAAGAGAAACTGTAGTACGTTTGGAGCCTGGATCAATGGTTCAGTATTTCCCTAAGGCAAATACCAGAGGCAACTATCCAGATCATATTTTGTGTGATGACAATCAGAATATATAGCAGTTAATAACTCCGAAGGACGGACCTTCGGAGGGGAAACTTGGACAGCTCATAACAGAGTCAAGTGCGAAAGTGGCAGCCTTTGAAGCATTTGTTAGAGGTAGTGAAGAGGAAAAGAATGATGACCATGACTAAAAAATATTCATCAAACTATTCTTCTCTAATTACTATTATCTGTGCTCATGTAGCAATACTATTAATTAGTTATCTTGAACGGGGCGGATTTGATATAGAACTAGATTCATTAACTGTTAGTTTGTTAGTTGCGCCATTACTATTAGCTTGGTGGCTTGATCAGAAAACATGGCTTAAAATCACGGGTAGTGAATTGATTAGTTCTGGACAGTTTGATTTCAGAGGATCTGAAAAAGTACCAATTCACAACGTTAAGGAAGTTAGGAGGGTGAGACAGAATATTCTAATTTCTAACTTTGGTTCATTTATGGCCTTCTACGGAGACGACGGCCCACTCATGCAAGTTCGTGAAGCTAACTATTCCCTAGAAACCATCAAACGATTCATGACTGATTTGAAAGAAAAATTACCGTTTGCAACGTTTGATCCTCAATACGAAGAATTGATTATTAAGAATGTCAATGAACTATCCGAATTCAAAAGAACACCCGCAACACACGATAACTTCTAAAGCATCGTTACGGACTAGTTTTTAATTACCTAGGTATTTAGACTATATCGCCGCAAACAGCTTTTGCTAAGTAGACAAGGTGTTGGTAACTAGCCTTGCCCAAAAATGCCCCAGAAAAAAAGGGGACAGGGACAATAAACTCTGTATGCATGGCTCAGGCCTGCCAAGGGGAGAATCTGCTGTAGCGGGTTGCTAAGGAGGGTGGCACTTTTACTTTGTAGCGACAACAAACCTTACTTTATCTACTTTTTGGGGCTAAAGAAACTTTTCGGGGCCTAAAACACCAAAACCACCGCTCAACAGAGCGGTGGTTTTGTGATTATCTAACCCAATGTCTAGAAAACAGGTTAGATGTCCGCATTGTATGTCGCTACGGACTAAAAAGAAAGGTAAACAAGATGGTGTGCAAAGATATCAATGTAATGAATGTAGAAAGAAATTCAGAGCGAAGAGAAACACTAAAAAACGAGAAGCTGTGCTGTGGAAAGAATATTCTAGCGGTAAACAAACACTTAAGGAGTTGAGTGAATCATATGGAAAGAGTCACGTGTGGGTACGCAAGCTACTAGAAAGGACAAACGTACCACTACCAAGAGAACTCGCGCCACAAGCGACAATTATTGTGGCCGACACTACCTTCTGGGGTCGTTCCTATGGAGTTTGTGTCTTTCGCTCTTGGGATCTAAAACAAAACTTATGGTGGGGTGAAGTAGCTTCTGAGCGGGTAGCTCACTATCACTACGGTTGTAAAATCTTGGAAGACAAGGGTTGGACTTTCTCGGCTGCAGTAATCGATGGTAGGCGGGGTTTAGCCAATGTTTTCAAGGATATACCAGTTCAAGTCTGCCACTTTCACCAACTACATACTGTTACCAAATACCTCACCAAGAGACCAAGGACAGAGGCCGGTAAAGAGTTGCGAGTATTAGCTCTCACTCTCACCAAAACTAATGAAACAACATTCTCTAAAGCACTAGTGGATTATGAGAATAAATGGAAATCTTTTCTGGAAGAGAAGACCATTATACTTGGTCTTAATCGTCCTCAATACACACATAAAAAAGTGCGTTCAGCGCTTCGTTCGTTGAAGACAAATTTATACAATCTATTCACTTATCAGAGATATCCTAGTCTCAATATTCCAAATACTACCAACACCATAGATGGGTACTTTGCTTCCGTTAAAAAGAAAATCGCTGCCCACCATGGATTGCGAAGAGATCGCAGGTATAAGCTTATCAGTCAGTTACTTAAAGGAGATGGGGATTAAATAGGCCCCGAAAAGTTTCTTTACTCCACTTTTTGGAAAAGTATTGAACTGATAAAATATCTCTATGAACCCTACAAACAATAATAAATACAAAGCAGTTGTCTTTGATTACGGTGGAGTTTTAGAGACAAATACTTACGGCAGTATACTTGGTGTTGTGGCTGACTATTTGAATGTGCCTCTAGAGGAATTTAAGAGTGAGTATTTCAAATACAATCATTTAGCTAATGTAGGTAGTGATTCCTGGGACGAGATGTTTCTCAAGGTGGTTGCTGTATTCGATGCCTCTCAAGAGGCAAGGGATTTTGTGTTAAGAATTAGTGAAGAAAGAGACAAGTGCAATGTAATTAATCAAGAATTAGTTAGTAATATTTCTCTTTTGCGGGAAAAAGGTTATCTGGTCGCAGTATTTAGTAACTACACAAAACAATTACGCGAGATTCTAAATGCTAATGGGTTGCTGGATAAGTTTGATAAGGTAGTTATTTCTGGTGAAATTGGTTTTCAAAAACCGAGCAAAGAAGCTTTCGACGCCCTGTTTTCTGTATTGGAATTAGAGGCAAGCGAGGTGGTATTTATTGACGATACACCCAAGAGTTTAGAAAGTGCAGATGTTTTGGGTTACACTCCAGTTTTGTATAAAAATAATGAACAACTTTGGTCTGATTTGGGCAAGTTGGGAATTACGGTCTAATTTGCGGACTCTTGCAAAACAACGGTTTCTCTTGTACGATACGCGGGCTTCAGATGGGTGTGGTTATGGAACGCATTTGTCACAAAAAATTAACTAAAGAAACATGGCTAAAAAACTATTAAAACAAATCAAGGTACAAGCTAAGGGTGGTAAGGCTACGCCAGCTCCACCACTGGGTCCAGTATTGGGACAGGCTGGTATTAATATTGGTGAATTCGTTAACCAATTTAACGAGCAAACTCGGGAACGAATGGGACAAATTGTGCCTGTTATCATCAATGTTTACGATGACCGCAGTTTTGACTTTGTGGTTAAAGTGTCTCCAATGTCACGTTTGGTACTACAAAAGCTAGGTAAGGATAAGGGTTCTTCAAAGAATCGAACTTCTTTCATTGGTACACTTACTAAAGCTCAAGTGCGTGAAATCGCCGAAGAAAAAATGCCTGACCTAAACGCCGCTTCAATCGAAGCAGCGATGAAGATTGTCGAAGGAACTTGTTTCACTATGGGGGTAAAGGTGGAGGGGTAGTTAGAGGAAAATATAAATAAGGCCGTGGTCTCCCGCAGGAGACCACGGCCTTATTTATATTTTCCCAAAAATCGCTATACTGTGTCGATGCAATATATCCCAATCAAAACCCGAGTTATGCAGCCGCCGCAGGATGATTTATTTTCACTACTCGCTGAGTCAGTGTCTGGTATGCAAGACGGCGATATTCTCCTAGTTACTTCGAAGATTGTCTCTATTCATCAGGGGCGGTGTGTGCCGATTGGAGAAGTGAGTAAGCGGGAATTGGTTGAACAAGAAGCGGATTATTTACTTGAAGGTCATTCGCGCTATCAAATGTCGCCTTTGGCGATTAAGCACCACGCCCTATTCTATGCGGCGGGGATAGACGAATCGAACGCAGATGGGCATAGTATTTTGTTACCCGATAAACCGTTTGATGAGGCTGAACGTATTTGGCAGTACTTAACCGGCGTTCATAAGTTGAAAAATGTAGGTGTCATAATTACTGATAGTCACTCTCAACCAATGCGTTCTGGAGCGATTGGGGTGTCAATTGGGTGGTGGGGTTTTCATCCAATAGAAAGCCATAAAGGCAAGCAAGATTTGTTTGGCCGTTCAATCGTGTATGCGTCTACTAACATTGTAGATTGTATCGCCGCCGGAAGTGGAGCGGTCAGCGGAGAGACCGACGAATGTACGCCGTTGATTATTGTTCGTGGTGTCCCGAAGTTGGAATTTACTAAAAATGATACTAGGCACGAAGTTTTCCGAGCACCGAAAGAGGATATTTTCTACCCACTACTTAAGCCGTTTTACGACCAGAAGGATTAATTTATTTTTCTAAAGTCACCCAGGTAAATGGGATTTCTGCATCGGGGAAATCTTCAGATTTTAGGGTGGTGGTGAAGTTTGAATAATCAGGGAAGAAGACATCGGCTTCAGTGTCGGTTCCTTTGATTAGAGTAAGGTAGAGCCTAGTCACAAGCGGTATAGCGTCGTGGTAAACCCGCGCGCCACCAAAAATAAATATTTCTTCAGCTTCATTTTGTTTGGCTAGGTCCAAAGCTTCGTCTAGAGAACTGGCCACTATACATCCGTCAATTTCTTTATTTTTATCTGAAATAACTATATTGACTCGGTTGGGTAAGGGTCGGCCGATAGAATTATAGGTGTTTAAGCCCATGATTATGGTGTGGCCTGTAGTGAGTTCTTTGACGCGTTTGAGATCCTCTGGAATACGCCAAATCAGGTCATTTTTCTTACCTAATTCGCGGTTTTGGCCAATAGCGGCGATGATACTGATGCGTGGGTGATTCATCAGTACATTATGACATAAGGAATTATTTATGTCTTTTTGTGGTTAATAATTGGGATAGTATAATGTGAATATATGGCTCACTATGAAATTGAAATTAAAAGCTTGCTTGGCGCTAAAGACCGAGCCGATGAGGTAAAAGCTAAAATGAACGAACTAGATCCGAACTGCGCTTGTGTTTCGACCAACAAACAACTCAATCATTATTTTAAGGATGGTGAGGTGATGGAATTGTATAAAAAAACCAGCCAGCTTTTTTCGGAAGAAAACCAAGCCAAGTTTTTGCACATAGCGGAGAAAGGGTCTAGTTTTTCGGTGCGAACTAGGCAGAGAGACGAAGAAGTGCTGTTGGTGGTGAAAGCTTCGATTGATAGCGGTACGAGTGCCAACACGGTCTCTCGCTTGGAGTTTGAGGAAGCAGTGTCAATTACTCTGGATGAATTAGATGCTCTGGTGCTGGAGTCTGGTTTTACCTATCAAGCTAAATGGTCACGCGAACGTGAGGAGTATGAATACAAGGGAGCGAATGTCTGCTTCGACAAAAATGCCGGTTATGGATATTTAGCTGAATTTGAAAAGATTGTGGCTGATGAAAGTCAGCTAGATGGGGTCAGACAAGAAATTGAGGAATTGATGGCGGAGCTTGGAGTAGTGGAGCTACCACAAGACAGACTAGAACGTATGTTCGCCCACTACAACGAAAACTGGCCAGAGTATTATGGGACAGAGAAAACTTTTAATATTGAGTAATAAATTATGAAAGCTTTACTACTGGATGCAGACGGTGTGGTTCTCGGGAAAGGTGAGTACTTCAGTATTCATTTGGCTAGAGTACAAGGGGTGCCAGAAGAGACTGTTACTGAATTTTTTCGGAAAGAGTACCTTTTATGTCAGGCAGGAAAAGCCGATTTAAAAGAAGTCATTGAGCCTTATCTTGAAAAGTGGAATTGGGAGAGTGGTGTTGAAGAGTTGTTGTCATATTGGTTTGAGCTAGACTTCACCATAAATGAAACACTTTCGTTGCAAGTTAAAGAATTGAGACAGAAAGGAGTCGAGTGTTTTATGGCATCCAATAACGAGCAATACCGAGCCGAATATATCCAAAAAGTTTTAGAAGAGAAAGATGTACTAGATGGCTTTTTCTTTTCCAGTCGATTAGGGGTTAGTAAGTCTGACCCAAAATTCTTTGAGGCGGTTTTGCAAGAGTTAAATCTTCCGGGTGAAGAAGTTTGTTTTGTGGACAATGAAGAAAAAAATCTAGCAGCAGCCAGAGCAGCAGGAATCGAATCCTATTTGTTTTCAGAGGATTTATTAGAGGCTTTAATAAAGAAGGTGTAATACCCTAACTATGTTTCTTTCCGATATTGATATTAAAAAATGTGTAGAAGATGGTTCAATTATTATTAAACCGTTTGATGAAAAAAAGCTACAGTTGGCTAGCTATGATGTTACATTAGGTAATGAATTTGAGGTAACAGATCGGTACAATACCACTGCGATTGATCCAGTTAATAAAATTTTTCCGAAGACTCGGCGGATAGAAATTGCTGATGGAGAGGAGTTTGTGTTGCATCCGGGGGAGACGGTACTGGGTAAACAAAAGGAATTTATTGGTGTTGACCACAAGCATCTGATGCTTTTGTCGGGTAAGAGTTCTTTAGCGAGGGCTGGTTTGGTGGTCCATAATACCGCGATGCTATTTAACCCAGGACATCATTTTTATCCGACTTTTGAATTGTTAAACACCAACTGCGTGCCGATTATTCTCCGACCTGGGATGGAAGTAGCGCAGTTATTGTTTGCACAGCTAACCAGTGAGTCAAGCAAGAAGTACCTAGGGAAAGATGGGGTAGGGCGATACGACAGCGAAAATTCCAACCACTTTAGTGAAGCTAAGAAAAAATAATCAAAATATATTATGTCAAAAAAACACCCAGAGTATCAATATTTAGATTTATGTCAGGATATTCTTGATAACGGTGCCGATAAACAACTTTTTTTTAATGATGTAGTTTTGGAGGAATATAAGAATAAAGGTGAAGAACCGTCTTTCATTCGTTCAGTTTTTGGTCGACAAATTCGGTTTGACTTAAGTGAAGGTTTTCCTCTCCTTACCACCAAAAAAACTTTTTGGAGGGGGATCACTACTGAGTTGTTGTGGTTTTTATCTGGTAGCTCAAATATTAAACCTTTGATCGATGTAAATAATCATATTTGGGACGAATGGGCTTGGAAACATTACCAAATGTGGGCGGAAGAAGGTGAAGAAAAAAGTACCCTGACACAGGAGTCATTTATAAAAAAATTAACCGACTTACCAGCGACTGACCCTTTTGTGGTTAAATGGGGCGATCTTATTACTATTTATGGTCGCATGTGGCGTAAGTGGCCAGCTAAAGATGGTAGGGAGATTGATCAACTGGCTTGGGTAATTGAAGGGTTGAAAAATAAGCCAGATCGTAAGTCGTACTTGGTCAGTGCTTGGAATCCAGACTTTATATATGAGATGGCCAGTGAAGGTCAGAAGTCACATGTTCCTCCGTTTTGCCACACTATGTTCCAATTCCAGGTAGCTAACGGAAAGCTGAATTTGGGACTTTATCAACGTTCCGCCGATTTGTTTTTAGGAGTGCCGTTTAACATCGCTAGTTACGCTTTACTACTTAAAATGGTAGCTCAAGTGGTGGATATTCCACCTGGAGAATTTGTTCACAGTTTTGGTGATGTGCACATTTACTCCAATCACTTTGATCAAGTTAAAGAACAGATGTTGCGAGAACCAATGCCATTTCCTGAAGTAAAGCTAAATCCAGAAATAAAAGATATCGATAGTTTTACAATAGATGATATAACCTTAGAGAATTATCAAGCTCATTCGTCACTAAAGGCAGACATAGCAAACATAGGAGGATTCAGCGAAAACAAAAAAAGTTAGCTGTTCGTGACTGAGTAGAAAGAATGACTAGTGTGTTAACATTGTCGCAATAAACAAAAATTAATATGTCAGGAAAACTAATCGTTATTGAAGGGGCGGATGGGGCTGGTAAAGCGACGCAGGTTAAGTTATTGGGGGAGCGTTTTAAAGCTGAAGGAGTTCCGGTCGAAACTATGGAGTTTCCGCGTTATGAAAATACATTTTTTGGCTCTTATATTAAAGAATGGATTGATGAAGTTCATGGCAATTTCGTTGATCTGGATCCAAGACTGGCTTCGATCTTGTTTGCTGGTGATCGGTTTGAAACCAGAGACACTATTTCTGGTTATCTTAAGGAAGGCAAAAATGTGATTTTAGATCGTTATGCTAGCGCCAGTATGCTTCATCAAGGAGCTAAGATAAATGACACAGAGAAGCGAGGAGCATTTCTGCTTTGGTTGGGGCGACTCGAATATGATGTCTTCAAGATGCCTCGTCCAGACCTAACTATTTACTTAGATATGCCAGCTGAGATGAGACACGCTCTTCTAACAACCGATGAAAAAAAACCAAATCTTGGTCACACTGAAACTGATGAAGAGTATCAGCGAGCCGTGCAGGATGGAGCTAAGCATATTGCTGCGTTAGAGAAGTGGCTGACAGTTTCTTGTGTGGTTGATGATAAATTACGTAGTAAGGAAGATATTAGTGCAGAGCTACACGATATTATTAAGCCTTTAATAACAAATTAATCTTATGGAAATTTTAATAAAACGATTAAACGACCAAGCTAAGTTACCTGCTTATAGTAGTGAGGCTGGCCCAGGTATTGATCTCTATTCACTTAATGAAGTGGTAGTTGAACCGGGGGCGAAAGTAGTGGTTTCAACTGGAGTGGCAATGGCAATACCGGTTGGATACGTAGGATTGGTTTGGAGCAGGAATAGCTTTTCAATTACTGACCCAATTAAAGTATCTGATAGCATGGTGGTTTCTGGTTATCGTGATGAGATTTCAGTTGAGATTGAAAATAAAGGTTCAGAAGCAGTGACATTTACGGCTGGAGAAAAGGTGGCGCAACTAATGGTACAGAAGATTCATAAAATGCAATTGATTGAAGCAGCTGACTTAAGTGGAGGTCCGGAGGAAGATTAGTTGTAGTTTTCTGGTGGGAGCTAAAAGGCTGGGCGCTTCGCGCCCAGCCTTTTAGCGTGATATAATCACCTCATAAATATTTTTCTATATGATTTAAGGTTATATTTCAAGTTTCTAGAGGGTCAATTATTACTGATTTAATGCTATTTTATGAATGAATATAAATATATTAAAGACCAAGATACTGAAGTATACAAAGCTTTGATAGGAGAGGAGGAGAGAGAAAAAAGGGGAGTGGAATTAATACCGAGTGAAAATTACGTATCGCGAGCCGTTCGCGAAGCGAACGGCTCGGTCCTGACCAACAAATACGCCGAAGGTTACCCCGGCCGGCGCTACTATGGAGGGCAAGAGTTTACCGACCAAATTGAGACTTTAGCTATCGAGCGAGCCAAGAAGCTTTTTAAGGCTGGTTATGCCAATGTCCAACCACTCGGTGGTGCAGCCGCTAACGTCGCGATGTACTTCGCTCTGATGGAGTCAGGCGACACTGTACTCGGTATGGACTTATCCCACGGCGGACACTTAACTCACGGTCACCCAACTACCAGTATCAACAAAGTCTTCAATTTTGTCCGCTACAAGATGAAGGACGTTGATACTGGTGAGATTGATTACGAAGAATTACGAGAGGTAGCACTACGCGAAAAACCAAAAGTTATTCTCGCTGGCTTTTCGGCATATAGTCGGGAACTCGATTACACAAAATTCGTTGCCATCGCTAAAGAAGTGGGGGCGTACACTGTGGCGGACATGGCTCACATTGCCGGCTTGATAGCGGGTGGAGCCGTTAAAAACCCTTTTGATTATGGGTTTGATGTTATTACCACTACCACTCACAAGACTCTGCGTGGTCCACGCGGGGGAATGATTTTGGTAAGAGAGGATGCGGATATTGCGAAACGAATCAATAAGACTGTTTTTCCGGGTATACAAGGTGGACCACACATGAATAATATCGCTGCTAAAGCAGTCGCCTTTGGCGAAGCTCTCCAGCCTTCTTTCAAACTATACGCCGCTCAAATATTAAAAAATGCTAAAGCGATGGAAGTAGTTTTCAAAGCACATAACGTTCGCTTGTTGTGCGGTGGAACTGACAATCACTTGTTGCTGGCCGATGTTTATGGTTCGCTTGGAATCACTGGACAGGAAGCGGAAACAGTACTCGATGAAGTGGGTATTACCTTGAATAAAAACATGATTGCTGGCGAAACTCGCACCGCGCTCGACCCATCTGGAATTCGATTTGGTACACCCGCTATGACCACTCGTGGCATGAAAGAAGCTGAAGCAACTAAGCTAGCTGAACTAATGATTCGGACACTCAAAGCTAAGGACGATGAGACTGAGAAGAAAATTATCCAACAAGAAGTACAGGCTTTGTGTGAAGCTTTTCCGGTACCAGATAAATTTAATTAAACATATAGAACTTGCAAATACCCACCTTAGCTTCAAGCTAAGGTGGGTATTTGGTATCTAAATAATTAGACTTTGTTATGATTACTATATGTCTATAGTTAAAACTATTTATAAACATATAAAAAATCATTGGTTAACCTTTGGTTTTGTTCTTGGTTTTATTACTGACAACATTCTGCTAAACCGGATTGATAATTTGTTTGACAACTTAGTTCTACTTTTTTACGCTATATTGGCAACCGTTTCTATTTTACTTCTATATGTTGGGGTAGCTGATCGAGGACCGGAATTTCTGGCTAGGTTTTTAAAGCGTTACGCCCCAATTTTGATGCAGTACGCTTTTGGGGGATTGTTATCAGGGATGTTGATTTTCTATGGTCGGAGTGGCGATTGGTTGGCTAGCGCACCATTTCTTTTAATGATAGTGGCGGTGGTGTTGGGTAATGAGCTGGTAGCTAAGCGTTCAGACAAACTCTTATTTCATATTGCTTTATACTTCGTTGGTTTATTTTCTTATGTGGTATTGGTCCTACCAGTGTTACTGGGTCGGATGGGGGATGAGATTTTTGTTTTAAGTAGTCTTATTTCCTTGATGATAGTTACTTTTGTGGTGCAGACTTTGTATAAAATTATTCCTAATTTCATGCAACTTAACACCACGAGAATAATTATTTCAATTGGTAGTATTTTTGTTACCCTTAACTTTCTTTATTTTACCAATATTATCCCTCCGATTCCTTTGTCTCTCACGGAGCTAGAAATTGTGCAGTCGGTCGATAGACAAGCTAATGGTAATTATCGAGTCGAATTTGAAACTCAACCTTGGTACCGACAAATTCCATTTCTGTGGCCGGTCATACATCCTAAATACGATACGGTGGATTGTTTTGCCCGCGTTTACGCTCCCACCAGATTGTCGACCGAAATTTTCCATCGTTGGGAATATAAGAACGCTAATGGTGATTGGGAACAACAATTTCGCTTTGGTTATAAAATTTCTGGAGCTAACGAAGGTGGTTACCGTGGATACACCAGTTTAGAGAATTACCGTAGTGGATTGTGGCGCTGTACAGTAGAAACAAAGCGCGGGCAAGTTTTAGGCAGAGAAATCGTAGAAATTGACACTAAAGGCCAGCCCCAACCGTTTCAAGTAAGGATTGATTAAGTCACTTTGCTTTTTTAGTATTTATTATGTAATCTTTTGCTCAGAAACTCGCGGTTGACCGCTGGGTAAAATTGTTCGATGGAGGGTATCAATGAGTGAACCTGAAAATGAAACAAGGGTTGTGCTGGTGGGCCTTGGTTGCTCGTTTGGAGATGCTCGTCTTGCTTTGCTACGTAGCCTGCGTAGTGCAACTCGAGTATTCTTCTCTGACGGTGGGAAAGTAATCTATATGTATTATTTACTGGCGGATAACCGGTTACCTTGTGTAGAAAAGGGTTTTGCTTTGCGGGCCCTAGAAAGACAGGTGGAAGATTTTCGTCTCATGATTGCTGACTATAAATTTAGCGAAGCTCAAGCTAGTGCTGCTCGACAATATCCCAAGCCCAAGCTTGATAATAGTAGGGAGCGGGCTTATCAGAATAATAGGCAAGGTCGCAAGGGACGGGGTGGTTACTGGAAAAGATAACATTTTGTCTTTCGAAGAAGGAGTTAAGGTGGGAAGAAAAAATGGTGCTTTGTCGATAGATAGTCGAGAGCTACAAAAAGCTGCTATCAGGTCTTTGATTGTAGAGGCGCTCGTCTGCGATGGTGGAGAAGCTGATACCATCATCGCGCTAATCCCTTTAAGTGAGCTTGATGCTTTTGAGAAGGGCTTGGCAGAATCGGCCGACAAAGAAGGTTACATCAAAGGAAAACTCAATTTGTTTACTTCGAGTTTGAATTGTCTAAGATTTTAACTTTCGCGGAGGGTCAAAAAATGAAATCAGATGCCATTGTGGCACAGATGAGCCTTTCCGGACTTGGTCCGTTTGGAGCACGGATTCTCGCGGCTTTGCAGGAAACAAGGATGCCTTACCTCGCTGCGTGTGAGCTTGCAGCTCTGCTTGACCAAGCCGCTGTGGTTCATGAGAGGAAAGCTCTGGAAAGGCTTTCTTAGGTAAAAAATATATGGCCCACAATCCTTGATTGTGGGCCATAACTCTTTTTATGCTATTATGGCCTTGCATGTCTGATATACATGCTTTATTTATGTCTGATATACATAGTTAATTCATATGAAAAAACAACACCATCGAGAAAATGATAGCGTCGAAGTAGTAGCTGAGACACCGAAGTCCGACGTCGCTTTGCGCGAGGAAGCGGTGCAGGCTTTTTGGGAAGAGGCGGATATTTTTAATAAAAGTTTGGCGGCTCCAGCGGGAGTGGAGCCGAAGGGAGATTTTGTATTTTATGACGGGCCACCGTTTGCGACTGGCTTGCCACACTACGGGCATATTTTAGCAGGAACTATCAAGGACGCGATTCCGCGTTTTTGGACGATGAATGGCTACCGTGTGCGGCGGAAGTGGGGGTGGGATTGTCATGGGTTGCCCCTCGAGAACCTGATTGAGAAAAAGCTTGGTTTGGCGACTAAGCGCGATATCGAAGAGTACGGTATCAAGAATTTTAATGAACAAGCACGTGACGCCGTGATGGAATACGCCGACGACTGGAAGCGTATCATCCCGCGGATGGGCCGCTTTGCCGACATGGAGAACGATTACAAAACCATGGATAGCACCTACACCGAAAGTGTCTGGTGGGTTTTTAAGTCGCTACACGAAAAAGGTTTGGTGTATGAAGGTTTCAAAAGTATGCACCTTTGTCCACGTTGTGGGACGACTTTGTCAAACTTTGAGGTTAATCAAGGGTACAGGGATATCAAAGATATTGCGGTGACGGTGAAGTTGAAGCTTGATGCTGGTCAACAGATTAGTGATTTTGTAACTGATAACAACACCTTTTTGCTTGTATGGACAACAACACCATGGACACTACCTGGCAACATGGCTGCTGCGGTTCATAATGAAATTGATTATGTAAAGGTGACTGTAAAAGATGTAGCTACTGGTTATGAATCTGGGACTATTGAAAATGGAAATGTCATATCTCAAATTAATGCTAATGCTGGAGAAAGTTTTGTCATAGCAAGAGACAGAATGGTTCAAATAGCTGGATTACCGAAAGAAGATGAAAGAATAATTTTCAAAGGCTCCGAATTAGTTGGCAAAAAGTACCAACCGCCGTTTGCATACCTGCAGAACCAAGACTTCGAAGGCAAAGAAAACGCTTGGACTATTTACCATGCTGACTATGTTGAGCTGGGCGAAGAAGGAACGGGGGCGGTCCATATTGCTCCTGCTTACGGTGATGACGACATGAAGTTGGCGCAAGCACACAATGTGCCGATAATTCATCACGTTGACGAAGCGGGGCATTTTATGGATTTTGTGACTGACTTTGCTGGGCAGTTGGTAAAGCCAAAAGACGATGAGGAATCTGGAGTCAATCATAAAGATGCTGATATTGAAATCCTTAAAGCCCTCCAAACGGCTGGAAAAATTCTCAAGAAAGAAAATATCACGCACAGCTACCCGCACTGTTGGCGGTGTGATACTCCGCTTTTGAACTACGCCACCACGTCTTGGTTTGTGGAGGTGACCAAAATTAAAGCGGATTTGGTGGCGGCCAACAATAAAGTGAACTGGGTGCCGGATCACGTCGGAACCAATCGCTTTGGTAAGTGGTTGGAGGGCGCACGCGATTGGGCGATAAGTCGTCAGCGCTACTGGGGCGCACCGTTACCGATTTGGCGTAATCCGGAAACCAAAGAATACAAAGTGATTGGTTCGCTCGCTGATTTGCAAAAATTTGTACCCAAAGGTGGCAATACCTACTTAATGATGCGTCACGGACAAAGTGAAAGTAACATCGCTGATGTGATTAGTTGCAATAAGGACAATGACGATAATTTGACTGAGTTGGGGCAAGAGCAAGCCTTGTTGGCGACTGAAGCTATCACTAAAGACATCGACATCATCATCCATTCTGGCTTTAAGCGTACCAAACAAACAGCCGAAGTAGTGGCGACAAAGTTACCACAAGCTGAAATAATTGAGGATGACCGGATTAGAGAATTAGATTTGGCAGACGATTTGGAAGGGAAGAAGTGGCCGGAATACAACGATCAGTTTGCTGATTGGGCCGAGCGGTTTACTAAGAATCTACCTGGTTCGGAAAATCGGCGTGATGTGCAAAAG
The DNA here is from genome assembly GCA_020632095.1 of Candidatus Nomurabacteria bacterium. GTDB lineage: Bacteria > Patescibacteriota > Minisyncoccia > Phycocordibacterales > UBA918 > OLB19. The sequence continues at coordinate 644,306 of JACKGF010000001.1, read as the reverse complement.
CGGATGGGAGAATTCTTGCTGGATTTAGAAAGGACTTACCAAGGGAAGAAAATATTGATTGTGAGTCATGCTGGGCCGATGTTTGCCCTTGAGTGTGCAGCTTGGGGCTTTGATGCTGAGCAAGCCGAAAAATACTTTGACGGTCGGAATGCTTACCTAGGTAACGCAGAAGTGCGTCCACTCGGGTATACGCCGTATCCCCGCAACGATAACTTCGAGCTTGATTTTCATCGGCCGTACATTGATGAGGTTAAACTGTTTGAAGGAGGGGTGAAGTTGGAGCGAGTGCCAGATGTGTTTGATTGCTGGTTTGAGAGTGGCTCGATGCCTTATGGACAACATCATTACATGGGTGAAAATGAAGCCGAGTTTACTAAGCAAAATTTTCCAGCCAAATTCATTGCCGAAGGACTCGACCAAACCCGCGGTTGGTTTTATTCGCTGATTGTATTGGGTGTTGCGTTGTTCGGTAAGTCACCTTTTGAGAACGTAGTAGTAAACGGAACTGTTCTTGCAGAGGATGGTCGTAAAATGAGTAAGTCATTGCAGAATTATCCTGACCCAATGGACGTGGCACATACAGCTGGAGCTGATGCTATGCGCTTTTACTTATTGTCGTCGACAGCAGTAAAAGGTGAGGATTTTAACTTTACTGAAAAGGAAGTAATTGAACAGCAGCGTAAAAACCTCGGTCGGCTACACAATGTGTTGGCGATGTATGAGATGTTTGCGGATGGGACAAAGGCGCGCGACAATTCCAGTCATGTACTTGATAGATGGATTGTCGCGCGCCTTAACGAGCTGATCAATGAAACAACTGCTGGTTATAAAAACTACGAACTCGACAAAGCAACTCGACCAATTACCGACTTCATAGATGATTTGTCAGTGTGGTATTTGCGTCGTTCGCGTGACCGAGTGAAAGGAGATGATGTGGCTGATAAAGCTTTAGCTTTGTCGACTCTTCGCTATACACTGAAGACACTCGCGCTAGTGATGGCACCGGTGATGCCTTTTTACGCTGATTATTTGTGGCGAGCGGTGAAGGAAGAGGGTGATGCTGAAAGCGTACATTTGGCAGCGTGGCCAGAGAATAAGGAAGTTGACGGGGTAATAACCGAAGAAATGCAGGTGGTCAGGGAATTAGTGACGACTGCACTCGAAGCTCGTACTAAAGCTAATATTAAAGTCCGACAACCAATTGCTAGTGTGTCTGGTCCTGAATTGTCTCCAGATTTACAGGAAGTTGTGCTCGATGAGTTGAACGCAAAGTCCTATAAAGTATCTGAGTTAATAGCGATTGATACTGTTCTTACGTCAGAATTAATAACCGAAGGCGCCGTACGTGAACTGATGCGGGCGGTGCAGGGGCAGCGCAAAACTGCCGGTCTGGAACCGCAGGATAAAATAACTCTCACTATTAGTACTAATGAAGCCGGAGAAAAAGCGGTCAATGATTATAAAGAAATGTTGACCAAAACCGTCGGTGCTCCAATTGTCACTTTTGCCGAGGTTACCGAAGGGGAAGAATTAACGGCCGGTGACTTCCAATTTAGCTTCACTATCGCTAAGCAATAATGGCTTACCTGACGTACACAACCAAGGCGTTGGTGTGCGGTGTCTTCAATCGCAACACTGCTGACCGTTCGTACCTACTTTTCACCCGCGAAGCTGGCATGCTTTATGCAGACGCCCGCAGTGTGCGCGAAGAGCGTTCGCGTCAGCGTTACGCGCTACAGGAATTCTCTCTAGTTCGGGTGTCTTTGGTTAAGGGTAAGAATAGTTGGAAAATTGGTAGTATCGAAGCGCAGAAAAACTACTATCATGAAGCCAGAGACAAAGAATCCCGCGGTAGCGTGGTAAGTTTGTTTCGACTACTGAGACGCTTTCTAAAAGGAGAAGAGCAAGCTCAAGAATTATTTAACTACACTTTGGCTAGTTTAGAAGAATTAATCAAAGTTCATACAGAAAGAAATTTTTTAGAAATGGCACTGCAAGTGCATATCTTAGCTAAGTTAGGTTATGTTGATATAAATAATATCCCTGCTAACTTACAGAGTGTTGATCCAGATGATGTGTCTAAACAATATTCTGATGATATATATAGACAAATTGAAAAACTCTATACACAGGCAGTTACAGTTAGTCATTTATAAGCTTATGTAATACAGTGGTATACTAGTTTTATGAAAGACGGGTATTCGCAGGAGCAAATAGATGAAATGCGCAAGCGACTATATGACCGTGGAGCTAATCTTGGTGAAAGTGTCAGGCATAAATTGACTGATGTTAAGATTGATGTTTCAAGAGATTGGGCTGCAAACACCAAAACAACAACTAAAGTTTCTGATTTAAGAGAGGGAGTGGTTGCTGAGTCTGTGCCTGAAGTATTAGTGGTAGAGCCAAAGGCGGAGGAGAAAAAGCCTAAAAAACGTCGTTATCGAAGTTTTGTTTTGATTGGAAGTATAATAATTTTCGTTTTAGTAGCTGGTATCTCATCATTATTCTTGTATTTCGGTGGGAATCAAATTTCCAGTGAAAATATTAAGGTTGCTGTTCAAGGACCTTTTTCGATTGGTGGTGGTGAAGTGATGTCATTACAAGTAGGAGTCACCAATCAAAATACCGTTCCGATAGAGTCAGCTACCTTAATTGTTAAATATCCACCGGGGACACGTTCTGTTGGAGATTCTCCGAAGAATTTATTTGAAGAAAGAATACCGATTGATGATATTCAGCCGGGTGGGGTTGAAAATATGTCGTTCCAGGCTGTCATATTTGGGGAAGAAAACACTGAGAAAAATATAACAGCTACTATCGAGTATCGTATTCAAGGCTCAAATGGAACTTTCTACAAAGAGTCAGACCCATTAGTGTTTAGAATTAGTTCATCGCCGTTAGTAATACAAGTTGAAAGTGTAAATAAAGTTGCTTCTGGTCAGATAATTGATGTGGATCTTAAAATAGTTTCAAACGCACCATCAGTTCTTAATGATGTTTTAATTAGTGCTTCGTATCCAAATGGTTTCACTTTTGAGAAATCAGAACCAGAACCAGTGTTTGGTAAAAATGTCTGGAAGATTAAAGAATTAAAACCAGATTCTTCTGAAACTATTAAATTAAAGGGAGTCATTAGTGGTCAAAATGAAGAGACATTTAGAATCAATTTCAGCGCTGGTCCGGCTGAACCAGATAATCAATATATAGTCGGCTCGGTCTTAGCAGAAGCTAGTGCAAACTTTACAATCGAAAAGCCTTTCCTTGATGTTTCAGTCGCTATCAACGGAAAGAAAGATAAAGTGGTTGTTCTGCCTGAGTCTACCAAGCCAAATATTACGGTTGATATAAAGAATACGCTTGATGAAACTATTTACGATATGGTGGTGGAAGTGGTGCCAGGAGGAAATGCTCTAGATGGAGATTCTATAGGAGGCGGTAGTGGATTTTATGATTCAAACACTGGAACTATTAGATGGGAGGTGTCCAATAATAAAACCTTCAGTCAAGTTATTCCGGGAGACTCTCGTTCCTTATCATTTAGCGTTGAGCCAAATTCAGACAAAACAACTTCATCTTTTGACTTAGTGGTCAATGTCTATGCAAGACGAGTAGCAGAAAGTAGTGCCGCAGAAACTCTGATTGGTACAGCAAGGTCAGAAGGTAAATATTCATCCAGTGTGTCGCTAGGTAGACAAGCCGGTAGAAATGTTGGTAAATTTACTGATACAGGACCAATTCCACCTAAGGTTGGAGAAACTACTACTTACTCTGTGACCCTAATTGCTGAAGCTGGAGCTAATGATATGACTAGTGCTGTGGTTGAGACATCTTTACCTTTATATGTAGAATGGCTTGATAGATATGAAGCTGAAGGTTCTGTAACCTATAATTCTGTTGCCAAGAAAATTCAATGGGCAGTGGGAGATATTCCTACTGGAGGTAAGAAAGAACTGACTTTTCAAATAAGTATTCAGCCAAGTATTTCACAAGTAGGACAAATCCCAGTTTTGGTAAATGGTCAAACAATCCGGGCAAATGATCGGTTTACCGGCGAACTCTTGCAAGATAGAGCGTCAGCTGTTACAAATGAACTCTCAACCGAAATGGGCTTCAGTAAGGGTAATGGTACGGTTGAGCAATAGAAGTTAAAGTTATCTAAATTATGGAAAAATCAACAGACAAAATGGAGAAGATTGTTTCGCTGGCTAAGCGCCGCGGTTTTGTATTTCAAGGTAGTGAGATTTATGGGGGATTTGTTGGTGCGTTTGATTACGGTCCTTATGGTGTTGAATTAGCCCAGAATATCAAGTCTGCTTGGTGGCAGGCAATGGTGAATCGAGAGAAGGATATTGTTGGTCTAGATTCAGCTATTGTTACTCATCCGCGCGTATGGGAAGCCTCTGGTCATGTTGGTGGTTTTTCTGATCCATTGGTAGAGTGTAAAGACTGTAATACTCGTTCTCGAGCTGATCATCTTTTGGAGGCAATTGAAGTATTTGCTGACGAAAAAATGACAGTAGAGGAAATAAATGGTGTTTTTGATGAAAATAGATCTAAGCTCAAGTGTCCTCAGTGTGGTAAGCAAAACTTCGGGTCAGTTAGACAATTTAATCTGTTAGCCCAAACCAACCTTGGTAATTTTTCTGAAGACTGGACCAAAGAACCAACTTATTTGCGCGGTGAAACTTGTCAGGGAATTTATATCAACTTTAAGAATGTTTTAGATAGTACTCGAGTGAAGGTGCCCTTTGGAATTGCTCAGATTGGTAAGGCTTTTCGTAACGAAATTGCTCCACGACAATACATCTTCCGCAAGCGCGAATTTGAACAAATGGAAATGCAGATGTTTGTGGCGCCTGAAGCGGAGATGGAAGTTTATGAAGTTTGGAAAGAGAAGCGGATGCAATATTATCTAGATCTTGGTTTCAAAGCTGAAAACTTGCGTTGGCATGAACATGAGAACTTGGTTTTTTATGCTAAAGCAGCCTTCGATATTGAATACAATTTCCCATTTGGTTTTAAAGAAATGGAAGGAGTACATGCTCGTGGTGATTATGACCTTTCACAACACCAAAAATTCTCTGGTGTTTCTATGGAGTATTTAGATCCTTATACAAACGAAAAGTATGTTCCTCATGTAGTTGAGACGTCGGTGGGAGTTGATCGAACTTTCCTAGCGGTCATGACTGAATTTTATGACGAGGATGAACTGGGTGGTGAGACTCGAGTAGTGATGCGTTTCCCAAAGAAACTAGCTCCGATAAAAGTCGCCGTTTTCCCGTTGCTCAAAAATAAACCACAGTTAGTAGCTAAGGCAGAAGAAGTTTTTGCTTTGTTGTCGGCTGAGATGCGGGCAGAATTTGATGATAATGGTAATGTTGGCAAGCGGTACCGTCGTCAAGATGAAATTGGAACACCGCACTGTGTCACTATCGACTTTGAAACCCTCGGTCAAGAAAAGCCAGAGTTGGCTGACACTGTGACTGTCCGTAATCGCGACACAGGCGAGCAGGAGAGAGTAGCGATTACTGAATTGGTTGGGTATTTGTCAGCAAATTAAGTCTCAGGGGACATAGTCGTGCTAAACTTTAAGGATATGAAATTTGAATCATTTAAATTTAGTTCTCAAGAATCAGAGCCGAGTAATGATAATTTAGGACCAAACAAAAAAACTCCATTGCATGCAGCCGCTATTTTTGCGGCTTCTATGGCAGCTGTTTCTCCTACGGATAGTATGGCAGCTGACCAGGCTCAACATATTGATAGTGGAACTACACATTCAATAGAAGAATCTAGACAACCAAGAATTGTAGTTACTGTAGAACATGCAAAGCTCGGTACGTTAGAGATAGCTATCTATAATGATAGAAGGGGTGAAATTACTCCAGGAAACACATATGGTGACACGGTGACAATAAATGGAGAGGTACAGGAAATTGCTAAAAAAAGAAGTCTGAGAAATGGCTCCTTCTCTTATAGATTTGCCAATGGTGATGGAATATCCTTTACTCTTAAGGATGGGATGTCATTTTTTACTAAGGCTGATGCTGACGCTGAAGAAGCGGCATATAATGCAGGTGCTAATTAATCTAAAAATTATAATTCTTGGGATTAAGGTTTAATCAAGTTTTTAAAACATTGCCACCTTATTTTATTCCAGCGTATTTATGATACAGTATTTTAACTATGACTGAAAAATCCCCAAAATACATCACCACCACTTTGCCTTATGTAAACGCGTCGCCGCATATGGGGCATGCGTTGGAATTTGTGCAGGCGGATACTTTGGCGCGGTATTGGCGACTCTTGGGAGAAGAGGTGTTTTTTAATACTGGGGTTGATGAGCATGGGCAAAAAGTCTCGCGTAAGGCCGATGAAACTGGTGTTGATAGGCAAGCGTACGTCGATAAATACGCGGCTGAATTTGATAATCTAAAAACCGCCCTCAATCTCTCGTATGATAACTTCATCCGTACTACTAGCCCCGAACACAAATTTGCCGCTCAAGAAATGTGGCGACTGTGTGATGAGGCGGGGGATATTTATAAAAAGAAATATACCGGCTTGTATTGTGTGGGCTGTGAATCTTTCAAGGTTGAGTCTGATTTGGTAGACGGCAAGTGCCCAGACCATCAAGTGGCTCCAGAAGAAGTGGAAGAAGAAAATTATTTTTTTCGACTGTCCAATTACCAAATTTACCTAGAGGAATATTTAAGTAAGGAAGGTTCGGTTTTGCCGGAATGGCGTAGAAAAGAGGCGCTCAATTTTGTCGCTGGTGGCTTGGAGGATTTGAGTATTTCGCGCGAAAAAACCCGCATGGATTGGGGAGTGCCGGTGCCGGGAGACAACAATCACGTCATGTATGTCTGGTTTGACGCTTTGACCAATTATATTTCCACCCTTGGTTGGCCAGAGGATAAGAGCGGTCAATTTGCTAAATTTTGGGAGCAGGGAGAAACTTTGCAGTTGGCAGGTAAAGACCAGGTGCGTTTCCAGTCTATTATCTGGCAAGCGATGCTTAAGAGTGCTGGAATAAAAGCAACAGACAAAATTTTCTACCACGGCTTTATCAATAGTGGTGGACTCAAAATGAGCAAGTCGCTCGGCAATGTGATCGACCCTTACGCACTGGTAGAGCGTTACGGTACCGATGCCACCCGCTACATCATGCTCCGTCACGTTCATCCCACCGATGACTCCGATTTAACCTGGGAAAAAATGGATGAGTGGTATACCGCTAACCTGGTGAATGGCTTAGGTAATCTGACAGCTAGAATCATGAAGATGGCGGAAACTCACTTAGACGGTCCAATCGAAAAACCAGCAGTGAGTGGTTTCGATGAAAAGTACATCAGCGCTCTTGATCGATATGATTTTCAAGGGGCTAGTGATTTTGTGTGGAGTAAAGTAGGTGAACTTGATGAAAAAATTACTGCTACCGAGCCTTTTAAATTGGTAAAAAATGATAAGGAGGCTGGCGTAGTAATCATTAAGGAACTAGTACACGATTTATACTTAATCGCCCGCATGCTCTACCCACTCATGCCTGAAACAAATTTAATCATAAAAGAAGCCATCCTAGCCAACCAAAAACCCGAAAATTTGTTTGGACGCTTAGGTCTTAATTATTAGGAACTACAAATGTATTGAAACTCACGCCCAACCTCACACAGCAACTCCCACAAAATCTAAATAGTACGATTAATCGTACTATTTAAATTCTCTTTAACACTGATTTCCATCTTCCGCGGCCTATGGGCGGCATGTTGGCTTGGAGGATTATCTCCAAAGTTTTCCAGAATTGTTCATAAGAGGTTTTGTTGGACTTAATTATTCTTTCAATATTTTTATATTTACCAATTTCGTAGTTCAGGCGAATCTTGTCAGTGGTGGAGGGACTCATTTTAAGTAGTTGCCAAATACGGTATGAAGAATTTCCCTCAATCAGCATTACAATAGCGGCAAGGCGCTTCGCTAGCATAATCTTCTCTTCATGGCCAAGTAAATCATCTAAGAAACCAGATGCAGTTTTTTTGGTCAGCAAAGATGCGGAACTACTCAACTGAATGAATAATTGGTCCAGGTGTTCCGGTTCAAGTTGTTGTTTTGAAACATGAGTCATAGGATTATAGTACGATTAATCGTACTATAGGGGAAGTTTGGTGGTGTGGAAATTTTGATATATGGTAGGATTTTGGAATGAAAGACAGAGTGATGAATACATTTCGCAACAGAGCACTAGAGCACTCGGTTAATTTTTAGCTTCGTCTTAACACTACTATAAGTATGGAAATGAAATATAAATATATAGATACTCACTCGCACTTAAATCTGGCGGCTTTTCGGGAGGATGTGGGTGAGGTGGTGGAAAAATGTGTCGCTGATGGGGTGGCGGTGATTAATGTGGGGACTAAGGAAACTACTAGTGCTAAAGCGGTTGAGCTAGCGGAACAGTACGAAAATCTTTATGCCATTATTGGATTGCACCCGATTCAGACGGTGCCAGGGATGCATGACGAGGATGAGATTGGGGAAGGCGGTGAGCCTTTTAAGAGTCGCGGGGAATTGTTTAATCTGGAATTTTATCGTGAGTTAGCAAAGAATGCTAAAGTGGTGGGAATAGGTGAGTGTGGCTTTGATTATTGGCATACGGAGGCCGATAGCTATGCAGTGCAAGAGGAAGCTTTTGTGGCGCAGATTAAGCTGGCAAATGAGTTGAATTTACCGTTGATGATCCATACTCGTGGTCCCAAGCCTGGGATAGCTAGTCCGACGGGGCGGAGTGTTTACACCGATGTCTACGAAACTCTTAAACAATACGCCAAAGTGCCGTTTAACGTGCATTTTTATGCTGGGACGATGGAGGAAGCGGCGCGTTTTTTTGAGCTCGGCGGGACAATTTCGTTTACGGGTGTAATTACCTTTGCTAAAGATTACGTCGAGTTGGTAAAAAACGCGCCACTCGAACTCATCCACGGAGAGACAGATTGTCCGTTTGTGGCGCCGGCCCCGTACCGGGGCCGGCGCTGCGAGCCCTGGATGGTCCAAGAAGTTTATAAAACCATCGCTAATATTAAGGGTTTGGACGAAGAAGAAGTTAGGCTACAGCTTCTTAAAAATGCCCAAAAGTTTTACGGAATTTCAATATAAAAATCTCGCCGGCTTGTAAGGCTAGCGAGGGTGAAGTTTTTGGAGTTGGTGAGAATGTTCAGTATGATGTTATTGGGGTAAACTCAAAATATTACTGAGTTTTAAGCTTGTAGCAAGTGATAGCGTTGAGTTTAACCACCAGTCACATAAAGCTTCTGTGACTATAAAAGTAGCAAAACACATCAGTATCACAAAAATAATATTTAGTGATAAAAGAAATATCACCGTGCCTGAATTTGCAAATTCAACTAAAAAACTTTTGAGAGTATATTTCACCTCTAGTTTCTCCCTTTAATGTCCTGAAATTGATCATACAGTAGGGCTTAGTGAAGTCAAATTGAATTGAAAAAGTCCGGCGTTTGCGCCGGACTTCCTAGTACTTGGCGTAATTTTTGGTCAATTAAACAACATTTTGAAATTGACTTTTCTGGCTAGGAACGAGACAATAGGTTCCATAAAATTATGACAAACGACTATAAAATTAAAGATGTAAAATTAGCTGAATGGGGGAGAAAAGAGATTAAAATCGCTGAAGAAGAAATGCCAGGTTTAATGGCACTGCGGGAAAAATACCTTGGTCAAAAACCGCTGAAAGATGTACGTATTACTGGCTCATTACACATGACCATTCAAACAGCGGTTTTGATTGAGACTTTAGTAGATTTGGGAGCCGATGTACGCTGGGCATCTTGTAATATTTTCTCAACTCAAGATCACGCCGCAGCGGCAATTGCAGAATCTGGAGTGCCGGTGTTTGCTTGGAAGGGTGAGACCTTGGAAGAGTATTGGTGGTGCACGATGCAGGCACTCAAATTCCCTGAAGGGAAGGGTCCAAACATGATTGTGGATGATGGCGGAGATGCAACATTGTTGGTCCACCGTGGCGTGGCCGCAGAAAAGGACGCTTCTATACTAAAAGACGACGGAGGTAACGAAGATTTACGGATTGTGAATGAGATGTTGACCGAAATTGAAGATAAGTCATTTTGGCAAAACACAGTGAAGGAAATGAGGGGAGTATCAGAGGAGACGACTACTGGAGTGCATCGTCTATACCAAATGATGGAGCGGGGAGAATTGCTGATTCCTGCTATCAATGTTAATGACTCAGTGACCAAGTCTAAGTTTGATAACTTGTATGGTTGTCGCGAGTCGTTGGTGGACGGTATTAAGCGAGCAACGGATGTGATGCTGGCTGGAAAGACAGCGGTCGTGGCCGGCTACGGTGATGTTGGTAAGGGATCAGCTCAGTCACTTAAAGGTTACGGTTGTCGCGTGATTGTGACCGAAATTGACCCAATTAACGCCCTGCAGGCTGCAATGGAAGGTTATACTGTAATGAAAATGGATGAGGCGGTAAAAATCGGGGATATTTTTGTCACTACCACTGGAAACAAAGACATTATTGTCGACCGACACTTTAAAGCCATGAAAAATCAAGCGATTGTGTCTAATATCGGTCACTTCGATAACGAGATTGATATGGCATGGCTTGATACTAAGTCGGGTGCGGTTAAGGAAGAAATTAAGCCACAGTATGACAAGTATACCTTTGCTGATGGTCGGGAAATCTTTGTTTTGGCTGAAGGTCGCTTAGTGAACCTAGGTTGTGGTACTGGACATCCGAGTTTTGTGATGAGTAGTAGCTTTACAAATCAGGTGTTGGCACAGCTAGACTTATGGAATGAAGATTACGAAGTGGGTGTGCATGTTCTCTCTAAGAAGCTTGATGAAGAAGTAGCTAGACTGCACTTGGCTAAGCTGGGGGTAGTGCTTGAAGAGTTGACTGACAGTCAGGCAAAATACCTAGGTATTCCTAAAGAAGGTCCTTACAAGCCAAATCATTACCGATACTAAGAATGGATTTTAAAATTGAAAAAACTATTGATGTAACAGGGTTAGGTAATGCCCTAATGGATTTGTTGGTGGAAGTGGATGAAGAATTGCTGACTGCAACTCAACTAACCAAGGGCAGTATGTGTTTGGTTGATGAAGAGAGTGCTAAGAAGATTTTGGTTGGTCTGAAAGACACCAAGTTGAAGACTTCACCAGGCGGAGCGGTTGCTAACACAATTAAAGGAGTAGCTGCACTCGGCGGTGAATCAGTCTTGTTTGCTAAGGTGGGTGAAGATGGCCATGGAAATGCGTATATTGAAGCAATAGAGATGCATGGTGTAAAGTCTAGAATCGGAAAGCATACTTCCACTACTGGACACGCCCTTACATTTATTACTCCCGACGCAGAACGGACTTTTTCGGTTCATCTCGGAGCGGCACTGACACTTGGGAAGGAGGATATTATCGAGGAAGATATTAGGTTGAGTAAGATATTGCATTTAGAAGCCTTTCAGTTAGAGGGTCCAACTCAGGATGTGGTACTGCATGCGATTGACTTGGCAAAAAAACATCAGACCTTAATCTCAATTGATTTGGCTGAAGCTTTCTTAATTGAGCGTAATTTAGCTTTGTTTAAAGAGGTGGTCAGTCGCGATATAGATATCTTGTTTGCCAATGAGACTGAGGCTAAGACTTTTACCGGTAAGAAGGGAATGGAAGCCTTGCAAGAAATGGCTAAGATGGTGGATATTGCAGTATTGAAACTAGGAGAAAAAGGTTCCTTAGTATCAATGATGGGTGAAGTAATACAAATTGATGCGGTTAAAACCGTAGCGGTTGATACTACTGGTGCTGGTGATACTTACGCGGCTGGGTTCTTGTATGGACTAACTCACGGTTGGAGCGCTGAAAAATCCGGAAGACTAGGCTCATCATTGTCTGCCAAAGTGGTTGAGAAGTTGGGAGTAGATATTCTGGAGATAGATATCGAAGGAGTATTGAAAGAAATGGCTTAGTGAGAAGTCGAAAAAACTAAAAAACCTTTCGGTTAACCGAAAGGTTTTTTTGGGGTCTTTGGGGACGGGGAGTTAATCAAACAATCCAAGTAGATATTCGTTGATATCACGTTGGTCCATTTCGTAGAAGGTTTTGTTTTTGCGGTCTAAGTCGCGAGCCAAATCAATGCCGACGAAGCGCCAGTGCCAAGGTTCGAAGATGTAAAAATTATTACCTTCGGGGTAGGAAATAATAAATCCGTAGCGGTAGGCGTTCTTCTGTAACCATTTATAGGCTTCTGTTTCAGAAAAACTGAGGTAAGTACCGCCAACGCTTTCGACGGTCAGGTCTAGAGCAGTGCCGAGCTGGTGTTCGGAGTAGCCTTGGTCGGCTGAAAAAGTGTTAGCTCCACTACCGTACACTTGCGTGTACTGTCCTTTTAGATCAGTCTGCTCATCAAATGAGCGGTAAGCTGAGACTACTTTCAAATCGATATCATCCTTAGCAGCGGCCTTGAGCATGTCATCAAGGTGATCAATCGCTTCCGCATGGAAGTATTGGTCTTTTTTACCTTTCAAAATGTATTTACTGTCAATTTCTTTAAGTTTAGTCGGGGTATAGTTTTCGTTTAAAAAGTATACTTTTGAATATTTCTGTAATAGTTCTTTATCTGTCTTGGCCAACTTATCTAAGTCGCCCAAGGTACCTGACAAACCGCGGATTTGTTTTTCGAAGTCTTCGTTACGGTTTTTTTCGTCGCGATAATCATCGGCTAAATCATTAAGGTCACTTTTTATGTTTTCTAGTTCGATTTCCAATCCTTCTATGGTCGTGCTGGCTACCTTCAAAGCATTACCACGAGCCTTACTTTCGTTAGAGAAAGTATTTCTTTCTTGCAACAACATCTCGATTTTAGCTTGCTGGTCTTCAGATTTTATTACGTAGTAGCTTGAGGCAATAATGCCAAGCACAGCAATAGCTCCCAGAATGTATGTTGCGACGGTAGACGACCATTTCATGGCTGTATTCTAGCACGAGCCTACTAATGCTGTATTGAATAGTGTTAAAAGTTGTGGTAATGTTCACGCGTTATCAGTGTGGACGAAAAGCCTAGGTTTTAGTTCATAAGAAAAAAATACAATGTCAGAAACACAAATGCCAGCAGCCGAAGCTGAAGTAGTAACTGATGCTCCAGAGCGAGTAAGTTACGAACTAGCTTTCCACGTACTTCCAACGGTTGCTGAAGGGGAAGTTGCAACTGTTTTTCAAAGTTTGAAAGACAAAATTACTAAAGTTGGTGCTGTCATCACTGTCGAAGAAGCTCCCTCTCGATTTGACCTTGCTTACGAAATCATCAAGTATCTTGAAGGTCGTAACCGCAAGTTCACGAGTGCCTACTTTGGTTGGGTGCGATTTACAGCTGAACCTTCAGCTGTGGCTCATCTGAGTGAGGCTGTGGAAGCAATGCCTGAATTACTCCGACATATTTTAGTTAAGTTAACTAAAGTCGAAGAAGCTAATCCTTTCAATTTCCACGAAGCATTAGTTGACCAAAAGGTTAAGACTATTGATTTGGATGAAGAGGTTGAGGTGGAAGGAGAGGAAGAAGTTGATTCTGAAGATATTGACGAATCAGATGAAAAGTTGGATGAGGATGGAGAAGAATCAGAAGACAAGGTATAATATTGAATATCCGTCTAAAGATTTAACTAATTATGTATCTTAACAAGGCAATGATTTACGGGAATCTAACTCGTAATCCAGAAATGAAAGCGTTACCAAGCGGTATGCAAGTTTGCTCAATGTCGTTAGCTACTAATCGTGTCTATAACGACCGAGACGGCAAGCGTCAGGAAGCAGTTGATTATCACAATGTTACTGTGTTTGGCAAGCAAGCAGAAAACTGCGCCAAGTATCTAGTGAAGGGTAACAGTGCTTATGTAGAAGGTAGCCTAAGAACTAATAGTTGGGAGAAGGATGGGGTGAAGCACTATCGGACAGAAATTATCGCTGACAGAGTGCAATTTGGTCCCAAGGGAGGTAGTACTAGCGGTGGTGGAGCACCGGCTAATGAGCAAGCAGCTCCAGCCGACGATAATAAAGCCCCTTCAGTACCGGCTTACCCAGAAGAAGAAATCAATCCGGAAGACATTCCTTTCTAATCTTGAATAATTAATTATTAACCCAGTAGTATAGAGGTTGAGCGGTTTTAGAATCAGATTCAAACTTTGCTACACTAATTTTCACTCAATGGAAACACAACAGACAGTCAATGCACCATTGCATCACATCGACTACAAGGATATCACTAGACTTAAAAATCATGTGAATCCACACGCTAGAATGATGAGTCGCAAGCGAACCGGCTTTACTGCCAAGGGACAGCGAAACTTCGCACAAGCGATCAAGCGAGCAAGATTTATGGCTTTGCTACCTTATATCAATCGATAGGTTGATAAAGGGGACAGAGAAAAGGGGTGGGTGCTTTGCACCCACCCCTTTTCTTGCTTTTATTATAATTTCGTGCCATAATACACATATCTTAAGTACACTAAAAGGTGGAAAAGATGCAAAATGTTCGTTTGGTTCTGGGACAGAAGCCGTTTACATACTTGCGGCATATGTTCAAAGAATTGAGGATGGATATTCTCGGTTTTGGGCTCGGTATGGTACTGATGTACCTTGCTCACAACTATACTTGATGGGCCTCGTGCCACCACAGTCCGGCATGTATCATCGCCGGGCTTTTCTTATGTTTGTAATCTACTTACGCCTTACTTATCCGTTCCGAGTAGGTAACAGTATCGGTATTAACCGCGACTATGTCGCCTTGGTTGATAAACTGCGGTACTTGTATTAATAACCCAGTTTCTAACATTACCTCCTTGGTGGCACCGCTGGAAGTATTGCCTTTGACCGCATCTGGCGCTTCTTTGACCTTCAGCTCAACCTTAATCGGAGTCAAAATGCTCATAATCACGTCATCAAACAATAGTGCTTCAACCACACTATTGCTCATCACGAATTTACCTAGGTCGCCAACTATTTCGGCGCTTAGATTAAATCGCTGGCTAGGATTTTCAACCTCACAAAACCAAAACTCACCACGATTTTCATACAAAAACTTAACTTCCTGTTTGACGATATCAGCGTCTTGGAGGACATCAGATTGGTGAAGGGTGCGCTCAATGACATTTCCGGTACGCAGATTTTTCATCCGCACGTTATTACTAGCTTTTTGGCGGTCTTTTTTAGAAATATTAGATGAGAGGACCAAGTAAGGATCACCGTCCATTTCGACGGTCTTTTTTGGTAATACCTGACTATATTCTACTTTTGCCATTTTATTTTTTCGTTAGTGGTAAATTTGCGCTGTGATTATAGGTTTATCTTTGATTAATTGCAATTATTTAAATATTGAATGAAATTATCTATTGGGAATAGGATGCTAAGAAGTAATAGTTATTCCAGGTTGTTGTGGGAGTAATTCACCTCAAAAATGACCAAAGGGCAACTTTCGTAGCGTTGTAAAAGTGGTAGGATGGCAACTAAGATATGCTGGGAATTACCACCAATAATGAGGCAGAAGACTGGACTGATGAAGATGTTTTGTTGCGTTCGAAGTCTTCACCTTGGCTGTTTGCGATTTTGGTCAAGCGTTACCAAGAACCTTTTATGCGTAAGACACGAGGAATCATACGGGATCCACTGGATGCCGAAGAGGTGGTCCAAGATGCTTTTACCAAAATCTACGTTAATGCGGAGAAATACGAACCACAAGCTGGCGCTAAATTTTCTTCTTGGGCGTATCGAATTCTTTTAAATACGGCTTTTACACGGTATCAGAAATTAATTAAAGATGGTCAACGCTACACGGCTATTGATCCAGAATACGAGCAAATGTTTGGTGAGATGAAAGAGCATAGTGGTTTTGAAGAAAGGAAAGATGGTATCGAGCGGATTTTGGCGCGATTACCGGGGCATTTTGCTTACGTACTCAGACTACATTACCTAGAACACTGGTCCCACCAAGCTATTGCGGAAGAAACTGGTGAAAATGTCGGCACCGTCAAAGCCAGAATCCACCGTGCCAAAGCCGCTTTTCGTAAGGAAGGGAAAGATGGTGAAGCGGAAGCGCTTTTGTAGGAGTTTTGGATTTGATGGTGGGGATGTAACTTTTTTAGGAATAGTTTTGTATAAGTAGGTATATGAATCCAAGTATACAAAAAGCTATTATGCGCCGTGTCTACTACAGCTATTTTATTAGCCTTGTTTCGATGCCTATATTTTGGCAAGGGGCCTTTCTTAGTATCTCAGCTTATCTGTTAGCTAAGTGGTTGTTTGTGGCTAGTATTGTAAATAACTTGCTGGCAGTACCGGTAGGGGGAGCCCCGAGCTATGTGGCCAATGCTTTCGTAGGGGCGGCTACTCATGGTGAATTTATGACCGTGCTGGTCTTTGTTTTAGCGGTGGGTGTGGCTGTTTCTTGCGGGTACCGATTGGCTAGACTGGCTCAGTTGGCTTTATCTCAACATCGATTTTCAGCTCACGCGTAGAGGAGGGGGTTTGTTTTGGAAAGAGGGTGGTCACAAAAAGGTGCGGACGCAGTCCGCACCTTTTTGTGACCCGGTACACCGAGTAGGTACTTCAATGAAATAACCTAAGCTTTCTCAGCTTCGACTTTCATTGCTTTACGAATATGCTTGAGCAGCTCAGTAATTAGCTTTTTGTCAGCCTTCAAAGCCTTGCGCGCAGCGTCATAACCACGACCAAGCTTCACGATAGAAGATTCGTCTCCTCCAGGTGGGGTATAAGAGTAGGAAGAGCCGGCCTTGGCAATTAGCTTATACTTTTCACCTAGCGCCAACAATTCACCCTCACTACTAATACCTTCTCCATATATAAGATCGAATTCGGTGGTACGGAAAGGGGAAGCGATTTTGTTCTTCACTACTTTCACTCGGTGACGCCCACCAACCACTTCATCACCCTTCTTGATTTGGGCGATGCGGCGGATGTCTAGTCGGACAGAAGTGTAGAATTTTAGAGCTTTTCCACCAGGGGTGGTTTCGGGGTTACCGAACATGACGCCAATCTGCATGCGGATTTGGTTAATGAAGATAACTACTGTTTTAGATTTTGATACGATACCAGTCAATTTACGTAGGGCTTGACTCATTAAACGAGCTTGCTTACCTACATGGTGTGCTCCCATTTCGCCTTCGATTTCGTCACGCGGGGTAAGGGCTGCGACAGAGTCAATCACTATCACGTCAATTTTGCCTGACCGCACTAGGGATTCAACGATTTCCAAAGCTTGCTCCCCGTTGTCTGGTTGTGAGAAAAGGAGTTCGTCTAGTTTCACTCCCAAATTTCCCGCGTAGACTGGGTCCATGGCGTGTTCAGCATCAATAAAAGCACAGATTCCGCCAGCCTTTTGTGCTTCGGCAATGGCATGTAGAGATAGGGTGGTTTTACCAGAAGACTCAGGACCATAGATTTCAATAATTCGACCCCGAGGATAACCGCCAATACCGAGTGCGTCATCCAGACCAATAGAGCCAGTTGGGATGGCTTCCACATCGACTTTTTTAGTTTGGTCGAGAGTCATAATAGACTCGTTACCGAACTTGGTTTTGATACTTCTTATAGTCTCGAGGATTTCTTTTGATTCATTTGTGTTAGTTGTTTCAGTAGTATCAATGTCAACTACTTCTGCTTTTTTCTTTGGTTTTGCTGCCATAGGTGAATGTTGGGGGTATTAATGAGCGGGTGGACTATTAGTGATTGCTACGTGCTTTCTCTGGAATAGAGATAACCTGTGGCGTTTAGGGTACTTAGCAGCTCGCTAGGTTATTTCTGGAAGAGAGACAACCTGCAGCGTTTGAGCCCTGACATATTTTTTCAGCTTGGAAAGGCTGAGAAAAGATGTAAATTCAAAATAGTCGCTACGCTCGTTTTTTCATTTAATAAAACACGCTGGGGTGTAGACGAATGATCTGATTATTTTGGTTTCGCGTCCATACCGGTCTTCTGCTCGGAGGGTAGCTACAGTATAGCCGTTTTCGAGGACTAATGCTTCCTTAAAATCCCCTTGTGCATTGGTGTATATAGACCGGTCATTTAACCACAAGTGAGAGATATTGTAGGCGTGTCCGACTAGAAATATCTGTCTTTGGTTTTGCGTAACTTCTTGGTCTTCAGTGAGGATAATTTGGGGGCCAATAATTAAATATCTGGCTTGAAAAGTGACGTAAGTTAATACTAATAATGATAAGACTAAACCTGAAACAAACTTAATGATGGTGCGGAAAGAAATGTTTTCAGACATGTTTAGTATCGTCTTGTGTCGTCATCTTCTTCATTTTCCTCAAAATCTTCATCAGAGTCGTCATCGTATGATTCTGAATCCGGGACCTTGCCATGCGATAGAATCTCTCTGGCTTTGGAGCCGTCGGCTGGTCCAATCACTCCATTTTCTTCCAGTAGATCCATCAGTCTGGCCGCTCGTGAATAACCAACTCGTAGCTTTCGTTGGATATACGAGGTGGAGGCTTTACCAGCGTCCATCACAGCTGCTTTGGCGTCTTGATAGAGTTCATCCTCCGCTTCATCCTTGTCGCCAGTTAGGGAGCTGTAGATAGCGTCGTTACTACCTTCATGAACGGTGTCGAGGTCTAGCGTGTCTAGCTGAGCGTCTTGTTGCTTCAAGTACTCAACTACTTTCTTGATTTCTTCCTCTGACACGTAGGCAGACTGGAGTCGGACTGGCTTTGGACTATCGGAAGACAAGTAAAGCATATCTCCTGCACCCAGTAGCTTTTCGGCCCCGACGGTGTCGATAATGGTTCTCGAATCGATTTGGGAAGCTACCGCCATGGCGATTCTGGTCGGTACGTTGGCCTTGATGGTACCCGTAATAACGTTTACCGACGGACGCTGGGTGGCTAGTATGAGGTGAATACCAACCGCACGACTCATTTGAGCTAGTCGGACGATACAGGCTTCTAGCTCGCGTGGGTAGGCTTGCATGAGATCGTTGAGCTCATCGAGGATGATTACTATGTATGGTAATGCTTCCGGCAGGCTGGCCTGTTCTTCTTCCAGTGAGCCAGCGTCTTCCCAAGCT
Source organism: Candidatus Nomurabacteria bacterium (assembly GCA_020632095.1). Classification (GTDB taxonomy): domain Bacteria; phylum Patescibacteriota; class Minisyncoccia; order Phycocordibacterales; family UBA918; genus OLB19. Next base: position 625,195 of record JACKGF010000001.1, on the reverse strand, counting down.
TTCTTGGCGGTTTGGTAGACATTCTTGTGGTAGGAAGTGATGTTTTGTACTTGTTCTGATTCTAGAATGTCGTACCGGCGTTCCATTTCTTTCACTGCCCAAGATAAGGCACGGATCGCTTTTTTGGCGTCGGTGATAACTGGGGTGAGGAGGTGAGGAATTTTGTTGTATAGAGTGAGTTCAACTCGTTTTGGGTCGACTAGGATGAAGCGGAGCTGGTCGGGTGAGTTGCGGTAGAGGAGAGAGATAATGATATTTTGGATAGCCACTGACTTACCAGAGCCAGTAGTACCCGCAATCAAGCCGTGTGGCATACGTGCGATGTTGGCAAAATGCACGTGTCCGGTCACATCCTTTCCAAGAGCAACAATCAGTGGATGAGGTGAGTCTGTGTACTCTGGGGTAGCGAGCATAGAGGCTAGTCCGACAGTTGCTCGAATTTGGTTTGGTACTTCGATACCGACCAGTGACTTACCCGGAATCGGTGCTTCGATTCGAATTGAGCTGGCTTTAAGAGCGAGTTGGAGTTCTTGTTGCAGTCCCACAATCCTTGAAATTTTAACCCCTTGCGCTGGCTTGAGTGAATAGCGGGTGATAGTTGGACCACTTTCAACTGCGTCCATTTCGACACTAATACCAAATTCCCGCAGTGTTCGTTTGATCATGTTGGCGTTGGCTTTAACATCGCCAATCTGCGCTTTACCTTTTTCCTTATTAAGAAGTGATATAGCCGGAGCAATATATGTACCGCTGAAGTTTTTAACGATGATGCTGTTGGGAGCAATTTTGGTCAGTCCGGCCATCTTTTTGGTCACAGCGGCAAATCCGGTCGGGCTACTTTCCTCTTCCTCTGTCTCTTCCTCCTCGGCTTCCTGACCTGATTCTTCTGGTAGCTCCAGAGTCTCTAAGTCACTATCGTCGTCAGCTGGAGTCAAGTCAGATTTTTTGAACGGCATCCGTAGGCCAGTATTGAATAGTAGAAAAATCGAAATCAGTACTAAGCCAAAAATTAAAATTCCGGCTAGTGCATTACCAAGGAGGCTAGACAGTGGCCAGGCCAACATTAATCCAATAAATCCACCTAAGTCCTCCTTGTATAACTCCAGACCTCCGAGAAGAGAAATGAACAAAAGAACAGTCCCAATTATTTTAGAGAGACTAACTTCATTATCATCTTCTTTTGGATTTAGTAGTACATATATATAGATGCAACACACCAAGGGAGCCAGCCAAGCACCTGTCCCAAATAGTATCCTTAAAGTCACTTCAGCGTAGCCACCCACTGGACCAGCGTAGTCGAGTAGTGACAGCAAAAAGAACATCGCTAACACCCCCATCACGACCGCCCAAATAGCCTGCTTGGCGTGGGGCGACAAATCGTCAAACATCGGTTTTTTATCAATTTTATTTTTTAATTTCTTACGGGCCATAATAGCTAATTCGTACGTACATATATTCAGTAATCGGTACCAACATAATATCACGATACAAGGTTTAGTTCAGAAAAGACAAGGTTAAAATCCTAAAAAGACACCCCTTGCAAAGTTGTCCAGATGTCTTTATAGTGGTATTAAGTACAACTAAGAATTAGTCTTTAATACATTCTAAAGAACAGTCAAGATATGGAAACCGAAAAAGACAAAACAATAAAAATTAAAAGACTCTCAGACGATACAGACTACTATAACAATGTCTTTAAGAAGACAGAGAAGATTGTGTCTGTTACTTTCTACATTTTGTCTGAGACAAGAAATAACGCCAACATAGAGACACATATTCAGATAATAAAGGACAGAGCATTAAAGACTCATGAGTTGTCATTAAGGACACTAGCATTGCAACCACACGAACAAAGTGAGGGTCTTTTACAATTCCAATACGGACTAGTTGCCCTTGAGAGTACACTCAGAGTCGCCCAGATGGCGGGGGTCATTCCGCAAGATATTTTCCTCTTGTTGGCTGACCAACTCGACTCCGTCCTGCGGTATTTGAATCATCACTATCTTCAGAACAAAGGTATTGCTGTCGAAGAGTTGGTTGAAACTCCGTATACCTCATCGCAACATTTGGCTGGAGACAAGACGAGAACATCAAGCCAAGTGCGTCGCCGCCGAGTAAATGTCCCAGCTGGGGACATTAGTACTGATGCCTATCTGGTCCATAGCCAATTGACCGATAGATCGGAGCGAATAAAGACAGTCCTTGAAGCCAAACCGCAAGCCACGATTAAAGACATTTCAGAAATTATCACTGATGTTTCCGAAAAGACAATTCAAAGGGAGCTTAATAGTCTCATAGAAAAAGGACAAGTTGTTAGGGAAGGAGAAAGACGTTGGTCTAGGTATTCGGTTAGTAGGTAATGTCTGATACTGTTTGTCGTCTTTTAAATATAAGACAAAAATAATGCAGACAAGATTTTAGAGATAAAGTACTTTGACACAGACGAGCTGTCATTCATATGAGACATTGTTACATCTTCAAAGTGGCTGATACTTCTCTGAGACAGGGCAGGGGTTTGGTGGGGACTTTGTCCCACCAAACCCCTGCCCAAACAAAACTTGCCACCTTAAAAAATTGTATTGTAATATTTTACTCGGTAAGAACTGGCAGGATGTATCGTCATAAACAGCAGATAGAGATGATATTTTTTAAAGTATAAATGAGAGGTTTACGGTCTTTACGTTTACATTTAGTTATCTTATAACAACATGTATCCACAGTCTGTGAACTCTACGAATTCTTTAATTTGTGTTATTATCTAGATACGCGCATGTGCGCTTTTTTTCTAAGTCGAGCGGACGCAAACAGGCAGTACCTGCAAGCTCCATCTACCTAGATTAAGCACAGGGTGTTGTAACGTTCTTTGATAAATGAGTAGACGAGCGTAGCGACTACTACGAATTTATGTCCCGATTCGACCTTTCCTAGGGAGAATCGCTGGACCTACTTTCGCAGGATAAGTTAACGCTTTCTTATGTTAAGTCTCTCCATATATATAAAACAAAACAAATCCACACCCAATTTCTTTTGGTTGTGTCCCGCTTTACCTTTTTCCGTCCTGACTGCCCCACAGACACACAGACTCATTTCGCAGCTAACCTTCATGCTCTCGGGTATGGAGTTAGTGATATTACGTAAGTAGCCTGATAAGCCGTTTACGAATATGAATTAATTCATATTATTAGACTTATCAAAATAAAGCTCACGTAAGTGAGCATGCGTATTAATAAACGCACAACAAAATTACAGATAATTATAGTTATGACTACTATCACAAAATCAGTTGTCTCAAAGCTAGCAGTAGCTGCGGTGGCAACTTCAATGATTTTCGCAGCTTACGCTCCAGCAGCGCGAGCACAATCAAGCGAAGATCTACAAAAAATGATCAATGACCTGCTTGCACAAGTAGCCTCACTTCAATCACAAGTTGGACAAGGTGGTACTTCTGCAGCATCAGTATGTCCATACACATGGACACGTGACCTGTCTTCAGGCGCAAAGGGAGCAGACGTAATGAAGCTACAGCAATTCCTAAACGCTGACGCTGACACACGAGTGGCAGTTGAAGGCGCTGGTTCAGCTGGAATGGAAACAGAATTCTACGGTCCTGCGACTGCAGCTGCTGTTTCAAAGCTACAAGTTAAGTACCGAGCAGACATCCTGTCTCCAGCTGCACTTGTAAATCCAACTGGATACTTTGGTCCATCTTCACGAGCTAAGGCTAACTCACTTTGTGTAACAGCCCCAGTTGTAGAGACACCAGAAGACACAACAGATGAAGACATGGACGAAGAAGATTCAGAAACAGTTACTCTTTCAGGAGAAGCTGATCTAGATTCATACGAAGCAGATGACGCTTCAGACGACACTATCAGTGAAGGAGCTGAAGATGCAGAAGCTGCTGTTTTCACCGCTGAATTTGCTAGTGGTGACGCTTCAATCTCACGACTTGACGTTGCTTTCGTAAGTGATGATGCAAATGCACACGCTTGGGACGCTTTTGATTCTGTCTCTCTATGGGTAGACGGTGACAAAGTGGCTGAAAAGGATGCAAATTCAAAGAAGGATTACCTAGGTGACGAAGATGACGGAATCATCCGATTCTCAGGTCTAGACATCATCGCTATGGAAGATGAAGCTGTGGAAATCACAGTAGCAGTTTCTGTACAAAGGAAACCTTGATGCTGAAGAACTTTCAACTTGGACTGTAACTACAGAATCAATGCGATTCTTCGATGCTGATGGCGTTGCAACTACAGATACTACTGTAGACAACGAAACTGCAGAATTCACACTAGAAGAAGCTGGTGCTGATGATGAAATTATTGTAAAGACTTCATCAAACGACCCAGACGCTACTACTCTAAAGGTTGAAACAAACAAGAAATCAGATGACTTCACTGTATTCGCATTTGATATCGATACAGATGACAGTACAAATGACATCGAACTTACAGAAGTTGTTGTATACGTTGACGTCTCTTCATCAACTTACGGTAACATCGTTGACGATGCAGAACTTGTTATCGACGGCGTTAAAATAAGTGATGTTGATGTTGAAGGAAATGCTTCTTCTACTGCAATTCTTACTTTCAACGTAGATGGTGACGTGGTTATCGACGCAGGAGATCGAGTTGAGGTTGAATTGGTTCTAACCTTCAAGTCATTAGCTGCTGGAAACGAAGGTACAACTGTTCAAGCTTACGTTAATGCTGACGGTGATATCGACGGTGAAGGTGCTGATGATGTTACCTCAACTGGTACAGCTACAGGAGACGAACACACTCTTCGAACTGAAGGTGCTGTAATCGAATTCGTTAGCTCAACTGAAACATTGAAGCTAAACAGTGACGCTACCACTACAGACGATTCAGGAACATTCGTTCTTAAGTTTGATGTAACAGCGTTTGATACTGACTTGTTCATCAACAAGACAGCTGCTTCAGGAACTGCAATGGGAACTGTTGGTGTTAACTACCAAGTAACAGATGGCTCAGGAACAGTAGTAAATGCTGGTACTCCAACACAATCACTGTCTTCAGACGCTAAGACTGTGTACACAATACAAGGTTTCAGAAGGTGAGACTAAGACTTTCACTCTTACTGTAAGTCTAGACCCAACCACAGCTGGATTCTACGGAGTTCGAGTATATGGCTTGAACTACAAGACTACTGCTGGAAATCAACAGCTCAACAAGTAGCTCGACCAGTTGAAGACTTCGAAACTGACGCTCTTGAAATCTAATCCATTTAGATTTCATACAGCTAAGATTCTTGTCTAAACTGTAGACCTAACGGCCAAAGCGCAAGCCCAAGCCACAAAAAGCCCCGCCTCCGCGGGGCTTTTTGGTGTCCCAAACAAACAACTCCGGAGGTCGGTCCTCCGGAAAAAAATAACAACTCCGGAGGTCGGTCCTCCGAAAAAATCAACTCCGGAGGTCGGTCCTCCGGAAAATAATGTGTGGTGTAATAACGTCTACAAAAAGACAGGTCTGTGTAGTTTTCAACTCCGGAGGTCGGTCCTCCGGAAAAATAATGTGTGGTGTAATAACGTCTACAAAGATCAACTCCGGAGGTCGGTCCTCCGGAAAAATAATGTGTGGTGTAATAACGTCTACAAAAGACAGGTCTGTGTAGTTTTTCTTGCGTGATACAATATTATTATTAATTATATGGACGATTTGAAAGAGTTTGATGGTTGGAATTCATTAAAAAAGAAGATCCAATCAGACACTGCTGAAGTGGGCTTCTTTCCTAAGGAAAGAGAGGTTTGGATGTCTGCCGTTGGTAAGAATATTGGATATGAACAAAATGGAGGTGGAAGCAATTTTTCAAGACCACTGCTTGTCATTAAAAAATTCAACAATCATATGTTCTGGTGTGTTCCCTTATCGTCAAAGCAAAAAAATTTAGATTTCTATTTTAACTTCATGGATATACACGAGCAGAAAGTATCGGTAATTCTAGCGCAGATGAAATTAGTGAGTGTGCGTCGGTTCAATAGAAAGTTGTATGAAATACCACAGGCAACGCTCAATCAGATTAAAGAGAAGTTAAGAAGTTTTCTGAGTCCGTAAAAGAATTGGGTAGAAAAGTCGAAACCCCGCTTTCGCGGGGTTTCTCGGAGCCTTGCGGCACTTTGTATTTATAATAGTACAGTCTTTTTTAAAAAGTGCAACTTCGAGTCTTCTCCAATCCCTAATGTCCCCTATAACCAGGGCAATCGCATGAAAATCACCCCCGAATCCCAATAACCCTCTCCAGGTACTCTAACTCCGGAGGTCGGTCCTCCGGAAAAATAATGTGTGGTATAATCCAGTGATGTCAGGAAGAAAAATTCCGTTTGCTGAAGGAGAGTACTATCATATATATAATAGAGGAAACTCCCGACAAGCAATTTTCCTCACAAGTGATGATTACGCTAGATTTAGTGCGTTATTATATATTTCGAATGGAACTACCTCGTTTGAGTTTCGAGATATTGATAAAGATAAAGTTTTTGATTTTAACAGAGGTCAACAGCAAGTCGCGATCGGCGCGTATTGCTTAATGCCAAATCATTTCCATATACTGCTCACACCACTAGTTGATGGGGGAGTGACTGCCTTTTTGAAGAAATTATCAACTGGTTACTCGATGTATTTTAACAAGAAGAACTTTCGTACTGGATCATTGTTTGAAGGAAGGTATAAGTCGGAGCACGTTGACGATGATGGGTATCTTAAATATTTATTTTCCTATATTCACTTGAATCCAGTGAAATTGATTCAAAGTGATTGGCGAGAGAAGGGGATAAAAGATAAGGCAGAAGTATTAGAATACCTTAGAAATTACAGCCACTCTAGTTATTTAGACCATAGTATTGTGCGACCAGAATCCAAAATTCTAAATACTGAAAACTTCCCAGAGTATTTTCTAGATAAGAAAGATTACGACGACGAAATGGAAGAATGGCTTTCTTATACAGAAGTGGAAGATTGATTAGGCTCGAAAGTGTGAAATTACACCACACTTTAATTTTCCGGAGGACCGACCTCCGCCTCAGAGACATGTTACCTGTTAATACTTTCCCAAACCCTCTTTAATCACCTGCTATACTGACCAGTATGAGTCAATGGTCACCTCAAATCCCTCCACGTCCAAGTGATGCTAATTCCAAGCTCCTTAACAAGACTTTTTATAAATTCCTTTTTAGTTTTGTGGCAGTGGTGGCTACTGTTTTGGTAGTGATTCTAATCGCTGGTATCACCACAACTTAATGTCTAATTTATGAGATTTGTATCAGCTCTTTCATTTATAAAATATTTAGTACCAATAACATTCTTCTTCTTAAGTTTCGTTTTATACACTCACGCCAGCTGCGGTGACTTTATTACTGAATATGATTACGGGGAAGGTCTAGTCGAAGAAAGAGATCCGATAGTAGACTGCAATAACCCTTTTAATGCTGATGATCCCGTTCCATTTACCTATGCGGTAACTATCAATGGACAAACTGTAACTGCAAATTCAATTATATCGGTGCCAGAAGCTGAGCTAGTATCTGGTTCTTTTTCTATAGATAAGCCTAATAACTTTACTTTTAACCCTTTACAAATATTTAAACATGAAGGAGATGACTACCGACAGGTGGCAACTGTCCACGCGAATAACTTTGAGCTAGCACCTCTATCCGAAGGGGAGTACGTGGCTGTTTTATTGTATGAATTACCCATTTTACAGTCATCTGCCGAACCGCTCTGGAAGCAGTGGATTAAAGCCGTTTTTCTACCCCTAACAGCTTATGCTTTCTATCCAGATTACACTGAAGTAGTGGCCATTCCCTTCACTGTTGAATATGAAAGTCCGGTTCCAACTGGAGCTTCGAGCGTTTTGTTTTTACCGGGGATTATGGGTTCTAGGTTGTATGAAGAGGGAGAATTTTGTGAAAAATCTAATTCTGAAAGACAACTCTGGTTTTCTTTCAATAAATGCCAACAACTTCGTCTCACAACAAATTTTATCGGACAAAGCACTAATCAGGTTTATACAAAGTTTGGCGCGGAGGGTATATTAGATGAGGCGGTAGGTTTAAATCTTTACAAATCTTTTATCAAAAAATTGAAAGAGATGAAAGACAACGAGTTAATTGATGATTATGTGGCATTTTCTTATGATTGGCGCGGTAGGCTTGATGACATAATCAAGTCTAATTATAGAATCGGTACAGACGATATATTTTTAGGGGAATCGGAAACCATAAAGGATGGTCTTCTTTACAAAACTTTAAGTGATTTAGCAGAGAGGTCAGATAATGGTAAGGTGACAGTGGTTGCTCATTCAAATGGCGGTTTAGTAATAAAACAACTGATAAGTAATCTACAATATTCAAATGATCCGCTTTTGAATAAGATAGACAACGTTATATTGGTAGCTGTGCCGCAAATAGGTTCACCTAAGGCGGCTCTGGGGATTTTACATGGTGATGATTTAGATCCTGTAATGCCACAGTCTGTTGTTAGACGTTTGATGAATACTATGCCTTTTTCACGTCATTTGTTACCAGTTACCAGTTATTTTGATTCAGTGGAAACACCGTTAATAATTTTTGAGGCAGGAGAAGCTACAAATGGATGGATTGAAACTTATGGAGAAAATATTTCTAGTCGTGATGAACTCTATCAATTTTTGAGTAAAGACAGTGGGCGTGTTAAACCAGATTTTGAAGATTTAGAAGCTCCTGAAACAGTAGATAATTTTCTGTTTGATTATGCAGAAACTACAGAGATAGTACAGAAAAATTTTGCACCAAGTGAGGGGATGAAAGTTTATCAAATAGGGGGTACTGGATTAGAGACCATTTCTAGTCTAACTTACTTTTCTGACCGAGAGTGTGTTTCTAGGACTCTATTTATCTGCAATGAATACCAGCCTAAGATTAGTTACCGAATAAACATGACTATTGATGGAGATGAGACGGTGACAGTACCAAGTGCCTTGACTTTGGCGACAGGTGATAAGGTGGAGCGGTGGTGGTTGAATTTATCTGCTTACAATAGATTCAACATAGACAGAAAACATAACAATATTTTAGAAGTTCCTGATGTAGTAAATTTTGTTGCTAACACTATTGATTCTGGGTCAGACAAATCTTATGATTATTTGACTGATAATGAACCAGTACTCGTTAAGGGTGAGCGTTTAGTTTTTCAGCTACACTCTCCTCTGGATATGTCACTAGTTACCTCGTCTGGTAAAAAAGTTAGTAGTTCTACCAACGAAGTAGATTCTGCCACCTACCGACGTTATGGGGAACTGCAATATATTTCTATTTCTAGTAATGAGGAATTCACCCTCATGCTTGATGGTCAGGCAACTGGCTCATTTACTCTAGATGTTGAGGAAGAAAACAGAGGGGAGTCATTTACCAGGCATACCTATTCAGCTATACCGTCTACAAAAGGGACAAAAGTTACTTTAGAAATAAGCAATGAAGTACCAATTTCGGATACTGTGTTGGTAGTTGATTATGATAATGATGGAGCTGAAGACGTGTCTTATGATACTGAAGGGGCTATAAAAGAATCTAAAAAGATAACCTATGAAGATTTGTATCAAATAGTTGAAGGTTTTGAACTTGATAAGTTACCTAACTTACTAATGCATAAATTGGTTAAGTCTGCTGAAAAAGCTTATAAAAAATCTCTAAAGAATGAAAAATTTGTTTTAAGGGAAAGAATTGCTCTTAAACTTTTATTAAGACAAGCTAGTATATTTGAGCGTTTGAGATTTATTTCAGCTCAAGAAAATTTAGAGTTGGAAGAAGTTGTCGGTGTATTATTAGATAATAAGTAATTGTATGTATAAATTAAAAAGAATAGTCATATGGGGTTCGTTGTTAGGGACGGTTTACTTGTTTATTTTAAGAATAATTCCTATTCCTAAAATTTGTTATGAGAATTCTGATGCGATAGCGTGTAGTTTAACTTCTGAGGTTATTTTTAATTTTTCTATTTTCTTCCCCTTCATCTTATTCTTCTCTCTGCTCACATTTAAACTAAAAGACAGTGTTTTTAATGCTTGGTGGAAGTTTGCAAGGGTTGCTATTCCAGTTATTTTTTTAATTTCACTTTACATAAATCTAAAATCCAACCCTAATGGTGGAGGTTGGTTTAGTATAGAAGATCAAGTTAGTTTGATTGAGCTTGTGATTTTATATTCAGTGTTTGTAATTGGTTCGACAATTCAGATTTATAGGGGGCATAAAGGGGGTTCCCTAGGTCCTTCCTAGGGAAAGTAACTACTCTCCCTAAGACCGGCTTAGGGAGTCTCTAAATAGGGAGAGTGATTGTTCGATTTGCTTAGGGTTGGTGAGATTGGTGGGGGTGGTATAATAGTTTTACTATGATTCGGATTACGGACCAGTATTTTTGGAATTTTGTTTTTTCGGTGTTTTTCATTGTGCTGGTGATTATGGGGGCGATTATCCTTGAGACTGAAGCTCGGATTCCTTTGGAACAACTTGAATTAGTTGATTATGTACTGATAACACTGGCTTCGTGGCGGGTGGTGCGTTTGTTTCTGTATGACGCGATTACAAAGTTTATTCGGGAGCAGTTTTGGGATTTGGTTAAAGTAGGGCGGGGCTATAAGCTAGAAAAGCCTGTGACTGGGCCGCGCCGGACTATTGCTGACTTGATGTCTTGTCCTTGGTGTTTTGGTATTTGGGCGACAGCGATGGTGATGTTTTTCTATTTGATAACGCCGTATGCGATTTATCCGGTGGTTTTCTTGGCTTTGTCTAGTGTGGCGACTTTTATGCAGATTATTGCCAATTTGATTGGACATAAGGCAGAGCAGGCGAAAAATGAGGTAGGGTAGAAGGAACTTAGAACAAAGGCCGGCTTCCGTAGGAAGCCGGCCTTTGTTCGGATTAAACAGCATTTTTATCACCTACTTAGACAAACAGTTGTATTTTTAAGTATTTCTGCTAAAGTATCCAGCAACAGGCTCATGACAGTCGGTCGCACGGTTAAGTGCGGTAATGAAGCAAAAGCTTCGCCGGCCGAGGTCGTACTCCTCTTTGGATACGTGGTCGAGCCCCTCATATATATGATGGGCCTGTTTTTATCCAATGATTTTATACAATCATGGCAATTACAAAAGCAAAAAAAGAAACGATTCTAAATAAACTCGCTGGAGTTAAAAATGACTCTGAATCAATCGTGTTTGTTAAGTTTAACGGGATGACCGTGGCTGATACAACTGCGATGCGAACTAAGTTGCGAAGTGAAAATGTTGGTTACTTTGTGGCCAAGAAGACATTGATGAAGCGAGCGTTTGATGGTGCCTACGAAGGCGAAATGCCCGCTCTAGACGGAGAAATCGCGGTTGCATACAGTGCAGACGCAATTGCTCCAGCGCAACAAATTAAAGAATTTACCACTAAGTACAAGAACAATCTTGCTATCGCTGGAGGAATCTTCCAAGGCGTATACAAGAACGCTAGTGAAATGACTGAGATTGCTTCAATCCCACCACTACAAGTACTACGAGGTATGTTTGTAAACGTTATCAATTCTCCGATTCAGGGTCTAGTTATCGGGCTAAACGCTATCGCCGATAAGAAAGCGTAATTTCACTTCATTCACTTTGGCGCACTGCAGAAATTTTTATTCACCGTACACTTGTACGGCTCACAAAAATTTCCTTGTGCTTCGCGTGTCTAAAGCAAAATTCCACTTTCTAAAAGACTCAGGATTAAACTAATAATATTAATATGTCAGACGATAAATAAAGAAAGGAGCGCGAGCGACTATTCTGAATTTAGTTCTCAATTTCCTCGTTTCCTAGAGGAAATTGCTAGAACACTCTGGCAAAACTTAAACAAAATTACTATGAGTGATGAAAAAGAAACAGTAGTAGTCGAAGAGACTGCTCCAGTAGTAGAAGAAGCGGCTCCAGTAGTAGAAGCTGCAAAAGAAGAAGCTGTATCAGACGTTGATGAATCAGTAGAAGTGCCTGAAGAATTCAAGAAGCTTATCGAGCAAGTTGAAAACATGTCAGTACTGGAACTACATTCACTTGTGAAGGTGTTAGAAAAGCGATTTGGTGTATCTGCTTCTGCTGTTGCAGTAGCTGGTCCAGCTGCTGGCGGTGACGCTGCTGAAGAGCAGTCAGAGTTCACTGTTGAACTAACAGAAGCTGGAGCGCAGAAGATTGCTGTTATCAAGGTGGTTAAGGAAGTGCTCGGACTAGGTCTTAAGGAAGCTAAGGAAATGGTAGACGGAGCGCCAGCAGAAGTGAAGGCTGGTCTAAAGAAGGAAGACGCTGAAGAACTAAAAGCCAAGCTCGAAGGAGCTGGAGCTAAGGTAACTCTTAAGTAATTAAAAAGACCGTCGCCTAGACGGTCTTTTTAATTACAAAAAAGAATTACCTTAGCTTCAGGGCCGGAAGCGCGTATCAGAAAAAATAGTCTGGGAGACTGTTTTTTCGCGAGCGGTGAGGCGGGGTAGAGAACACTTAGCCGATTCGCGAGTGAAGCGAGCGAATCAGCTTAGTGATTCGTGACGGAGCTAAGGTTACCCTTAAGTAATCTCAATAAAAAGACAAAACCGGCGCGGACCTTTGGTCCGCGCCGGTTTTGGCTTTATATATTGCACAATTTACAACATTTCTAGACTTAGCTGTCTATTCAATATCTGTGATATAATCGGCGCACACAGGTATGTCTGACCCACTTTCAATTCTGTTTGGTAGTCAAGCGAGAGTAAAATTACTACGTTTTTTCCTATTTAATCCTTCTAAGGAGTTTTCTTTTGATGATATTAGCAAGCGGGCCAAGTTGGTGCGACGCACTGCTCGGACCGAAATTACTTCGCTTGAAAAAGCCGGGGTAATAAAGCAGAAGACTATCTATTTAGATGTTCCAGATAGTGACAAGAAGCTCAAAGCGCTCGGCTACAGCGTTAATAAAGACTTTCCGGAGCTTCAAGCGCTCCAGACTTTCTTGTTTGAAACCGCACCGATAGACGGCAAGAATCTACTGAAGCACCTACGCCAAGCGGGGGTGTTGGACTTCGTTGGGATAGCGGGAGTGTTTGTGCGCGATTTTGAACAAAGGCTTGATGTCCTTTTGGCGATGAAGAAATTTTCTCAGTCGCATGTAGATAAAGCTATCCGTTCACTCGAAGCTGAAATCGGCATGGAAATTCGCTTTGCCGCGATGTCTTCCGAAGATTTAATGTATCGGATTGGTATGTACGACAAACTAACTCGCGATTTCTTTGACTACAATCACCAAGTCCTAATCGATAAAATCGGAGCAAAAGACGAAGTCACCTCCAACAGCTATAGAATGTAGCATGAGCAAAGGCCCAAAGGGCCTATTGCGAATGCATCGCCAGTATTTTGCCCCTTTCCTAGGGCAAAATATCGGCGCACCACCAACCATCTCCAACAAAAACCAACTTCAGCAGGGCCTATGCGCGCCCTAATTTTTAAGGAGACGTCAGTCGACTATAAAAATGGAAGTACCCTTGGGGTGAATGCATCGCCAGTATTTTGCCCCTTTCCTAGGGCAAAATATCGGCGCACCACCAACCATCTCCAACAAAAACCAACTTCAGCAGGGCCTATGCGCGCCCTAATTTTTAAGGAGACGTCAGTCGACTATAAAAATGGAAGTACCCTTGGGGTGAATGCATCGCCAGTATTTTGCCCCTTTCCTAGGGCAAAATATCGGCGCACCACCAACCATCTCCAACAAAAACCAACTTCAGCAGGGCCTATGCGCGCCCTAATTTTTAAGGAGACGTCAGTCGACTATAAAAATGGAAGTACTCTTGGGGTGAATGCACCCCAGTTTAAATATAAAAAAACGGGCAGTCTTGGTAGACTAGCCCGTGATTTTTAGACCCTTGTTGTCTAAATTAGTGCAATCGACAAATCATATTCGTGGGCATCGCACACAGCCCGTAGTCACGGGTCAGCCAAGCCCAGCTGAACATCTTGGGGATGTCAGCTCCGAAGAGGTACATTATCAGGATCGCAATTAGTGAAACGATTGCGAACCCTCCCAAAACCGTCAGGCTGTATATCATAAATTTGCTCATTTAACCCCTCCCTAAAAAACACAGTTAGAAAAAACTTTATTTTTTGCAACCAGCATAGTGCCTTATGATTAACATAATGTAAATGATTTTACACCACCCTAAATGTCCTTGTTCTTATTAAATACAGGGTGACAAACCTTCAAGTAATAGTAAACTTATATTATTAGTAGATAAACTAAGTAAATAATATTATGGGATATAACATATATGGCCCCTTAGGTGAATCGATGGGAAACCTTTGGGGTGGAGCAAACCAATTTTTACCTCAGATTGCCGTGGCCGTACTGGTATTAATTGTAGGTTGGATTATTGGCGGAATTGCTGGAGGTGCAGTTCGAAAACTATTTCGGACATTTAAGATTAATGAAGCTTTAGACAAGGCAGGAGTGGATGAATTATCAAAGAAGGCTGGTCATCAGTTTTTGCCTGGTAATTTTGTGGGAGCGTTGGTTAAGTGGTTTGTTATTTTGGCATTCGCGATGGTGGCATTTGATATTCTCGGCTTGTCACAAGTTAATGTCTTTATGCACGACGTAGTCTTTGGCTACTTACCAAAGGTGTTCGCTGCAGTATTGATTTTGTTTGCAGCAGTTGTGATTGCAAGTTTGGCTCGTACGACTCTCGAAGCTTCATTGCGGGCAAGTGGTGGTAAGAAGCCAGAATTGTTTGGCCGGATTGCGTACTACCTGGTGATTGCTTTCGCGATTATGGCTGCTTTAAATCAGTTGGAGATTGCTGATGAACTAGTTAACACATTATTTACTGGTATCGTATTTGCTTTAGCTTTGGCGACTGGACTGGCGTTTGGTTTGGGAGGGAAAGACGCGGCGGCACGGTACATAGATGATGTTACTAAGAAACATTAATTTAATTTATTAATGATTTGTTAATCAAAAATCTTCCAGCGGGAAGATTTTTGATTTGTATAAATGACGTTGGGTAAGTTGATTGCAATTTATATTTTTTTAGTTAATCTCTAAGTAGGTTCAATAAACATAAACATTAGGAGAAGGAAATGTTTAGATTGTTGGTGGTTGTTCTTTCGTTTTGTTTTTTCACATCCCCTGCTTCAGCCAATGAGTTTGCTAAGAAGGTTTGCGAGGGAAAATTGGGGGTAGGTTGGCGGTGTCTGGTTATCAAAAAAGGGCAGAGTTGGAATAATATCCCTGACTTGGCCGACGACGAGTCCTATAGATACTTCGTACAACGATATAACCGCCAGAACACACCACTTAGGAGAAGGCAGCATCTGGTGTTGCCTCCGACAGAGACTAACTGGATGGATCTATCGCCACTGCCTGAGTACTTAGTTTTTCTGGGGTACACAGTAGACTCAAGCGACGTGATAGTTTTTTCTCCCCGAGAATTAGCGTGGGGACATTACTTGCAAGGCAAGCTAGTGGCCTGGGGGCCGGCAGTAGGTGGTAAAGATTGGTGTCCAGATATCGGTCGAAGGTGTCGAACCACGGAAGGCATATATCATTTCATTGAAGTGGCTGGTCCGAATCGACGTTCCAGTGCGTATCCAGTTGGCTGTGCTCAGAAAGATAGTGCTGGCAATATTATAAGTCGCGGCAGGTGTGCGAAGATGCCCTACTTTACACGCCTAACTGAGGGTGGACTAGGTTTTCATGACCGCCCTGCGCCGGGTAAAAATGCTAGTCATGGTTGTGTTGGAATGTTTTCCAGAGACGCAAAGAGATTGAGTGAACACATTCGAAGAGTGGTAGGGAAGAAAGAATTTGGGTGGTTAACTCAAGAACAGCAGGAATTGAGTCCAGTGTTTATCGTTCTTCCTTACGAATGATGATTGTCCACAGCTGGTCGATTTTGACCTTAAAACCGGTGCTTCTAGCGCCGGTTTTTTCTGTGGAAAAACTGTGGACAAAATCATTGATAATTATCCAGAGATAATGCTTGACTTTTATTTCAAATTCTATATTATGGCCATCACGTATTTATGAGTTTGAGAAAAAAGAAAGCTTCGTAGCAAGAGATTCGCATTAGCGATGTGACTTGCCGCGAGATTGCGGCTTTTTTATTCAGACTCAAGGAGGTACGCGATATTTGACAATTCCCATGAGTGAGCGTCGCACGAAAGTTTACTTTCGTATGACCGAACGAATGGGGGTTGTATGGCTTGACCATACAATCGCATATTCAGAAGTAAAGCACTTCAGTCTTCGGACTGAGGTGGGGTTGATAAGACCCACTTCGCAAAGTCCTACCGTGGAATCGACGCCCGGTAGGCAAATTCTGTACATCACGCACGCAAGTGAGTGATGTACAGAGTAGGTAGTGTGTCGGGTTAGAGTTTGTCTTCGGACAGGTCTTTTCGTCCCCGACACACATCAAAACAAAACACAGTACTGCCCTAGATTTTCAAAAGCGTCTAGTGCAGTACGAATGAGTCCGGAGTATATATTAGAAAATCAAGGAGAGCTTTGCTCGACTATGATTTACTTATGCGGAGCGTTACACAAACAAGAAGGCGTCAGCCGACTATGTTTGTAACGCGATAGTCTCCGGACGACACTCAAAAATTGTGCAGCGGTGCACAGCGTTTTTGTTTGGAACGTAATAACCTTATTACAGTCGATGGTGTTGTTCCTTACTTTGGAGCGAGCGAGAATCGCGGAAGAGTTTACTCTTCCATGATCGAGCGAGCGAACAAAGCAAGGAACGTTGAACACCATCGCTGTAGCGATGGTGTTCAACGTTCCTTACAGGAACAAAGGGTGTATGGTGGATGCCTAGGCTTCAAGAAGCGATGAAGGACGTGATATGGCTGCGATAAGATTCGGTGAGGTGCCAAATAACCTTTGACCCGGATATGTCCGAATGGGGAAACCCCACTGTCATCGGCAGTGACCCTTGTATGAGGGAGCGTACGCAGGGAAGTGAAACATCTCAGTACCTGTAGGAATAGAAAGCAATAAACGGAATTTTCTTTCTGATTAGATACAACTTCGGTTGTGCCATTATAATCAGGAAGAAGGTTCTTGCGATTCCCTAAGTAGCGGCGAGCGAAACGGGAGAAGCCCAAACCATACGTATTTATATGTATGGGGTTGTAGGATAGAATCTGCATTTAGTTGCGGAGAGTTACAAAACAGATATATAGGAAAACACGTTGGGAAGCGTGGCCCCAGTAGGTAATAGCCCTGTATTCGAAATGTATCTGACTCTTTTGGTTCTACTCCTGAGTAGCCCGAGACATGAATAGCTCGGGTGAATCTGCCAGTACTAACTGGTAAGGCTAAATATTCTTGAAGACCGATAGTGAACAAGTACCGTGAGGGAAAGGTGAAAAGAACCCCGGAGAGGGGAGTGAAATAGATCTGAAACCATACATCTACAAGGAGTCGAAGCCCTGCGGGGCGACGGCGTGCCTATTGAAGAATGAGCCGGCGAGTGTACCTTTATCCTTTGTCTAAGTGGCAACCCACGGAGGCGTAGTGAAAGCGAGCGTGAATAGCGCGAATATAGGGTAGGGGTACGACCCGAAGCGGGATGAGCTTGCCATGAGCAGGGTGAAGCGACTGTAATAGGTCGTGGAGGCCCGAACCGGTTGACCGTACAAAATCATCGGATGACTTGTGGTAAGGAGTGAAAAGCTTATCGAATTCCGTAATAGCTGGTTCTCTCCGAAACAGCTTTTGGGTTGGCGTCGCGTGTTCCCTCTGGGGGTAGAGCACTGGAAAGAAAGAACAGGGAGAAATCTCGTCTTTCTTATCAAACTCCGAATACCAGCAGGTCAAGAACGCGGCAGTTAGACTATGGGGGCGAAGCTCCATTGGTCGAAAGGGAAACAGCCCAGATCGCCAGTTAAGGTCCCAAAATATATACTCAGTGCAAAATGAGGAGGTGAGGATTCCTCAACAGCCAGGAGGTTGGCTTAGAAGCAGCCATCCTTTAAAGATAGCGTAATAGCTCACTGGTCGAGAGTCCTTGCGCCGAAAATGATCGGGGCTCAAGTATATTACCGAAACTGCGGATTCGTAGGCTTCATTGAGGAAAAGTTCTTTGAGAAAATATTAGACGAGGTATAGCTCAGACGGTAGAGCGTTACCCTGTAAAGGTAAAGGTCGTTGGTTCGATTCCATCTACCTCATCAATATTTTCTTGATTCAAGCAATGCTTGAATCCTCAATGAAGCCTACGAGTGGTAGGAGAGCGTCCTTCTCTGCGATGAATCCAAGGCGAGAGCCGCGGTGGAGCGAGGAGGAGTGAGAATGCCGGCACAAGTAACCGCAAGGCAGGTGAGAACCCTGCCCGCCGAAATACCAAGGTTTCCTTCGCGATGTTGATCAGCGAAGGGTTAGTCGGTCCTAAGGGAATCCCGAATGGGGGACCCGATGGATAGTAGGTTAATATTCCTGCACACTGTTATGTTCCTATGGAGGGACGGAGCGTTGTACCCGCAGCTCCTTATTGGATTGGAGTTGGAACTATGAGGATGTCTTTTTGGTAAATCCGGGAGGCACAAGTCCGAGTAGGGTCTGAAGGTGAGGCTACGGCCGATCCGATGTGGGGAGCACGCTTCCGAGAAAAACTTCGTTTGGGTTAAGCATAATGGTTCCGTACCGCAAACCGACACAGGTGGTAGAGTCGAGAAGACTAAGGCGAACGAGTGAGAGGTCCTCAAGGAACTCGGCAAAAAAGCGACCGTAACTTAGGGATAAGGTCTGCCCAATACACCACTTTGTTCTCAACAAAGGAGAAAGTGGAATGAAATTGAAAATAATAGGGTCAGTCGAGATAACTTTATTGCAAGGAAGTCTCGACAATCCGAACGGAACATTCATCGTTAGTGGCGTAGATGCCAATGGCGATAGTTGTGAGTTTCGCTTTACTGCAGATATCTCTCCCTTGGGAGATTTGACTGGAAAGCATATTGAATCCGGCGGAACTATTGATGTTGTCACACTGAAATTTGAATCAAGGTTTTAGTTTGAGGCAACGATTTGTACTTTAGTTAAAAATCAAACCTGGTTGAGACTAAAGTGGTGTATTGGGCCGCAGCGAAAGATTTCCTGCCAACTGTTTAACAAAAACACAGCTCCCTGCAAACACGAAAGTGGAAGTATAGGGGGTGACGCCTGACCTATGCCGGAAGGTTAAATACGGGGGGTGTAATGATCTTCGGATTGTTATGCTGGACTGTATAAGCCCCGGTAAATGTCAGCGATAACTATAATCGTTCTAAGGTCGAGCACATTATCCAATAAATAGTGCGCTCGACGGATTGGAACGGTTATAGGTTAAACAGCCTAGCCATAGTTACCTTGTTTGCAGAAATGTAAACATAATCCAAATGCAACCAACAAGAGACCAAATGTTGCAGACCCAAGTGTTCTTCGGAATAACGGGTTAAGATAGAGTCCTATTGTGAAATGTCTACAAATAAGTTGTAGGAGAAGGAAATATAGAGCGTATTTCCTTGTCGGGTAAGTTCCGACGTGCACGAATGGCGTAATGAGTGGGAAACTGTCTCGAGGACCTGCTCGGTGAAAATACAATCCCGGTAAAGATGCCGGGTACCTGCAGTTAGACGAAAAGACCCCAGGAGCTTTACTGTAGCTTCGTATTGGGGCTATTGATTTGATGCGTAGCATAGGAAGAAGACTTTGAAGCGGGCTTTCGGGTACCGTGGAGTCGCCAGTGAAATACTTCCCTTCATTTTGGTAGTCTCTAACCGGTGTGGTAAAACCACATCGAGACAGTGCGTGGCAGGCAGTTTTAGTGGGGCGCTACCCTTGGCGTTGTCATCAGTAATGATGGTAATGCCAAACGTGGCGCCTCCAGAGCGAATATCGGAAATGAGATTGAGACCTCATCATGCTCAAAACAAATAAAACGGGGGGCATACTTCTTAGGAAGAGTGACATTTAGCTATATGCTTAAAAGTCCGGAGTATCCGCTAGTACCAGCAATGGTAAAAATCTACGCGGTGCGGATAATGAGCAGGGAAGTCTTGTAAAATTTATAAGATCCCTCAGAGACTACACGCTGAAACAAATCAGAATTAATGTGTAATACTGATTTGGAGACATAGTCCAGTCTTGTTGGCGACAGCAAGTGCAAGTAATTGCAAAACCAATCCCATGAATAATTTAATTGACACAAAACTCACCCAAGAACAACAAGAAATCATCGTTGGTTTATTGTTAGGTGATGGTCATTTGGAAACTCGAAACAACGGTCGAACATATCGATTAAAAGTAGAGCATTCAGAAAAACAATTAGATTATACAGAATGGTTGTATTCAGTATTCAAAAATCTTTGTGACCAGACCGAATTATATCGGCGGGTACGCGAGGATGGACGAATTAGCGTTGGTTTTACCACGCGAACTGTCGGTAGCTTTCGTTTTTATGGTCAACAGTTTTATGTTGATGGTAAAAAACGCATACCGCCAATGATCCATAAAATGCTTACACCGCAAGGTTTGGCAGTTTGGTTTATGGATGATGGTTCGCGCAAATCTGCCAGGCACAAGACATACAACATTCATACCCTTGGATACACCAAAACAGAACTTGAAATGACGCAAAGTAAACTAAAAAATCTGTTTGGTATCAAGGTAGTGTTGCATTCGCAACGTAATGATTCATGGAGAATGTACATCGGAGCAGATTCAGCAAGCAAGTTTACTGAATTAGTTGCACCATTGGTACAAAAATTTCCTTCAATGAGGAAAAAATTGGTTAATGAAACGCCCAAAAAATAACGGAGGGGTCTCAAGGTTGGTTAAACGCGAATGGAAACCGTGTTGATAGTGTAATGGCATAAACCAGCTTGACTGTGAGGAGTAGATTCCGAACAGATACGAAAGTAGAGCATAGTGAACCGATGGTTGGCTTTAGATGCCGCCGGAGATTACCCGATAAAAGTTACCCTGGGGATAACAGGCTAGTTGTACCCAAGCGTCCATAGCGACGGTACAGTTCGGCACCTCGATGTCGGCTCATCTTATCCTGGGGCTGGAGCAGGTCCCAAGGGTTTGGCTGTTCGCCAATTAAAAAGATACGCGAGCTGGGTTTAGACCGTTCAGGTCCTGATTAAAAGTAATCGGAACCTGAACCAATCTAAACCCGAGGAGAGTGTGGAGACACTCAAAGACATCATCACGGCGGCAAAGCATAGTAATATGTTTTGAGAAGCTGACTAATATCGGTAAAACCCTAATTCATTAGAATGGGCGATACCGAGGGAATTTTACAGATTTTAGGAGGATTTTATCGACACCCAGTGGTGTCGGATGTATAGGCTGTCAAATGCCAGTATCCTTCTGCAACGAGAGAACAGCTGACCGCTGTCTTACAATCTCTCGTTGTATCCCCCTAAAATCTGTAAATGCCCGTAGAGACTACACGTCAGACTTCCAAAGGTTTTGGAAGAAGCTATAGTCCGATCCTTCAAGTAATTGAAGTTAACAAGATGCGTGAGACAGGTTGGTCTCCTATCTACTGCAGGCGTCGAATTTTGAGGAGAGTTGTTCCTAGTAAGAAATTGCTACTTCAGGGAGAGATCCCTGATGACAACATGGCTTATAACGGTGAAGTCTAAGTCAGCTCCGGTTTTAGAGGTTAATTAGCCACGGTCCAGTGTTAATTAAACTCGCTTGAGGACCGGAAACCTGATACGATAATACCGTGGGAAGTCGACTTAAAACAGATTTAGCATACATTGCGGGTTTTCTTGATGGAGACGGAAGCATTATGTTGCAAGTAAAATTACGCCGCGACACAGTTCGCGCCGTAAGATTTATGGCAACAATTTGCCTCTATCAAGATACTCGTGTATTGACCAAAGAGACACTGCTACATCGTTTGGGTTTGACCCCGTAACGACTTGCGCTGAAAGACGCGCGGACTCATAGTATGAGGAATCATTTCTTTGAAAATGACAGCTGCTATGGGTAACATGCCATCGCCCTCGCTAGTATTCCACTAGACGGGTGAAGATATAGTCTGTGCTCCTAGAAATAGGGGAAAGATGCTAAATATTGCATTTAGTATTCACGACGAGAGGACCGGAATGAACGAACCTCTGGTCTATCAGCTGTCACGCCAGTGGCACTGCTGAGTAGCTATGTTCGGAATGGATAACCGCTGAAAGCATCTAAGCGGGAAGCCAACTCCAAGATTAGAATTCATTAAGTCTCCTGAGAGATGATCAGGTTGATAGGCACTAGGTAGAAGTACAGCAATGTATGGAGCCGAGGTGTACTAATAAGACGTAGTTTCCTGTAAGGAACGTTGCATATCAGTATGTAACAGGTTTTTACACGGAACGTTGAGCAAACTGTACAATTTTTGAGTGTACAAAAAGTGTTTTTTACCTACGTTGTCTGGTGTGAGGAGGGTTTCACGGCTGGCTATCAGCTAGTTTGTGAGGTAACTCCCATCGCCGTTGCGGCTATCAGAGTTTGGGCTATCAATCCAAATTACGCCGCAACGGCACCAGTTCTTTGTGTTTGTGTGATTATTTAGTTAGTCACACCTTCCTCACACCAGACAACAAACAATGAATATGCGAACTAGTAGAGATGCTAGTCTTATATTAAATGTGGTAACAAGGTACTTGTATAAAGTGCCTAAAAGGGTACTCTTATGTACCCCTGACGAACAACCGAGATAGCTCAATTGGTAGAGTGTCGCCCTCACATGGCGAAGGTCGCAGGTTCGAACCCTGCTCTCGGCACGAAGTTCTTTTGTTACAAACAGTCGGGGCGTAGCTCAGCCTAGGTAGAGCCGCGCCTTCGGGAGGCGTGTGAGACGGAGGTTCGAATCCTCTCGCCCCGACCAGCCGTATGCTGAAACAAGATGTGAAATAAATTCTGTTTTAGTCTTACGGCACCTTGTTACCATATTTAATATAAGTTGTTAAAATATTGTGATTGAAAATTTAATGTTGGTGCTTCAGCGAAAGGGGTCCACCCGTTCTCATTCCGAACACGGCAGTTAAGCCTTTCATCGCCGATGGTACTCCCTCGGGGGAAGAGTAGGTAGGCGCCAACATTAAGTTTTCAATACTCCTAACAAAAGAACCACTCAGTACGAGTGGTTCTTTTGTTAGGAGAGTCAACTTAAGAAGTTGGCAGCGAGGGTGAGCGCCCGTCGCTCGCATATGTTATGTCAGCCCTAAGACCGGCTTAGGGTTAGTAACTAGGTAAAGTAAATCAAGACATAGTAAGGCATCTCAAGATTTGTTCACTCAACATAGTAGTCGGATTGCATACACTATTTTCTTTGGAAGCCAGGTCTATCAGACTAGTGTTTTCGACATAATAAAAACACTTGTCCGCAGAAGCTATTCTAATTGAACTGATTCCGGTTATGTAATCGTGACTCCATATCAGATATGTTTGAAACATCTTCATCAAAGAAATATGTCAGCCCTAAGACCACTTTATTAATAATTTATATTGCAAGATACGAGACAGATTCGTGTAGTAGTCGGACTGCAAAAAACTATTTTCTCCCCTCGGCAGGTCGAAACTAGTGTTGCGTCGACATAAGTTGAACATCTCAAGATACGAGACAGATTCCGTAGTAGTCGGACTGCATACACTATTTTCTCCCTCGGCAGGTCGAAACTAGTGTTGCGTCGACATAAGCAAAACATCTCCAAGATACGAGACAGATTCCGTAGTAGTCGGACTGCATACACTATTTTCTCCCTCGGCAGGTCGAAACTAGTGTTGCGTCGACATAAGCAAAACATCTCCAAGATACGAGACAGATTCCGTAGTAGTCGGACTGCATACACTATTTTCTCCCTCGGCAGGTCGAAACTAGTGTTGCGTCGACATAAGCAAAACATCTCCAAGATACGAGACAGATTCCGTAGTAGTCGGACTGCATACACTATTTTCTCCCTCGGCAGGTCGAAACTAGTGTTGCGTCGACATAAGCAAAACATCTCCAAGATTTTAGACAGGTTTGTAGTAAATGAGTATAGCTACACTATTTTCTCCCTCGGCAGGTCGAAACTAGTGTTGCGTCGACATAAGTTCACAATAGTCGTCTAAAGACTCCTTTGTTCACTTAACATTGAGTTTTCAATACTCTTAGGAAAAGACCCTAGCATAGGCTAGGGTCTTTTCCTGAAAGAACTAACCTGATGGTTGTGGATGTCTTAGCCCTAAGATCGGCTTGGGGATAGTATTAGTTTATCAACAGGGCTAAGGTTATTAATAGTTTTTTGCCTGTAAACTATTAGTAATGGAAGAAAATAACCTAAAGCGTAATTTCTTGTCTCTCGTAGGTGTTTTAATTTTGCTCAATTTAGCATTTTTTTATTACCAAATTACTAATTTAAATTCCAAAGCAAACCTTGTGGAAACTGAAATAGTCTACGACGAGGTTAAAGCTGAACCAGTTGCAGTTAGACCTGAAGAACAAGTGGTGAAGAAACAGCTTGAGGCACTAAGTACTAATAATCAAACTCAGTCACCGACCGAAGAGGATGTTGGGAAACAATTAGAAATACTGTCAAAATCAACACCACCTAAACCCGTAACCGAAGCAGAAGTAAAAGCCCAGTTAGATCTACTTACAAAACCATAATCACATTATTATGACAACAAATATCAAATCACTCACCAAAACCATCACCTACACCATTTTTGGTTTAATGACTGGCGTGTTTCTTATGGTCGGCGTGCAAGGGGCGATTGCTGCTTGGACTGATCCAGCGGGAGCCCCGCCTAACCCAAATGTGGCCGGTCCACTCACTATTTCGGATGATTGGCAATCCAAAGGAGGTCCTTTGAATATTAATGCTTCTTTAAGTTCTCCAACTGGCTTTGGACTAGGTGTGGGTGAAAACATGGTTGTAGGTGGTAAGATTTATTCAAATTCTACGTTGGCAACTGACCCTGGAGCGACTGTGGTGACAAAGGACTACGTAGATTCAAAGCCTTTAAGTTGTAGAGTTGTTACGGCAGTTGGAGATCCAAACGGAACTGGCCCAGCTGCCTTTTGTGGAGCTGGAGAAATAGCTACTGGAGGAGGATGTAGAGTTGCTACAAATGGTAACGTAACTGCATGTGGACCTATTGGAAGTCCAGTGCCAAATGGTTGGGGAGGATCAGGAGATAGTCCTGTTACTAATCCTTCAGACCCTCTTGCAGGAGTAATTGAACAAGAGGTTGTATGTTGTAAGGTCCAATAGGAATAATTTTTTGGTCTTATAAAATAATTTATTGTAAACCTATATTTCAAGTTAAAAACCAAGATATTATTTATGTCACAAAATATAAAAAACTTGCACAGAACTCTTCTAAATACAGTCGTATCTGTTTTAGCAGTGGCCTCAGTCTTAGGAGTCATTTACAGTACTCAAGTAGATAAAGTAGAGTCAAGTGCGGGGGATAATGTCGCTGGTTATGCTTGGAGTGATACTATCGGATGGATTTCGATGAATTGTACTAACGATGGTTCGTGCGGTACATCTAATTATGGTGTAAGGGTTGATGGTTCAGGAAATCTATCCGGTTATGCTTGGTCGGATAACATTGGCTGGATTACCTTTAACCCAGCTGATTTGTCGGGCTGTCCTTTAGGGTCTTGTGCTCCAGTGCTTGATCCAGTAGCTGGCTTAGTTTCTGGCTGGGCGCGTGCTCTCAGTCCATTATCTGCTGGAGCAAATGCTGGTGGTTGGGATGGTTGGATTAGTCTTAGTGCGGCTGGCGTAAATGGAGTAAAATCTAATTCTCCGGCTGCTAGTTGTAGTTGGAGTGGTTTTGCTTGGGGATCAAATGTGGTTGGTTGGGTTGATTTTGGTCAAGTGACCGGTACAGGTGATGCTTGCCTCTCACCATCTGGGTCAATTGATGCTTCCTCTTGTACAATCGCTAATGGTAATTCAACATGTGATAGTACTGTGACTTGGACTTCAGCTAACTTTGTCGGTGCAACTTCAGTTACTCAGAACGCTTCACAATTCAGTAGTAATTCTGTTGGTTCTGAAGTGAGGCCTGTAGATTTTGGTAGTACTGTATTCAAGCTTGATGATTTGGGAGATCCTTTCTACAAAGAGAAGACCCTAAATATAGGATGTGCACCAGGTGGTGCTTGGGCGGTCGGTAATACACCCGCTACGTGTCTATTATTACCAACGGTAAGTATTGTGACTAATTCAGATTTTGTAAGAAACGGTGAAAAAGCTCATCTAGATATTGAGATTAAAGCAGATTATGATATGCAATGCGAATTATATGGTGTAGAAACGGCAGCCAATAGTCCAGTTGTATTTAATCATACTGCACCAGCGGTAGTAGGAGACACAAAAAATTATCCTTATGATACATTAGCTCTTACTTCCACTCAGATTGTGCGTGTAGAGTGTGTATTGGTCGGTTCTCCTTTGCTTACTGATTCTGATCAAAAGAGGATTGATGTGACAGCATCAGTCGAAGAAAGATAGGATAAAAGTAGCCGAACCAAAAAACAGCCTTCTGGCTGTTTTTTGGTTCTGCTACACAGTGATTGTCTAATATATAGCAATTCACCTGTTATAATGTTTGTGTAGTATGAGTAAAAAAACTGTTAGGTTGTGGGCAATTTGGAGGCGTATTCAATATGGGGCTGGCTTCTTTTCTTTTTGGGGTCTAGTTGGAGTTTTAATTTTTTATATAAATTTTTACCAACCTGCAAACTGTTTTGACTTGGTTATGAATGGCAATGAAACTGGTATTGATTGTGGGGGTAGTTGTGTTCGTATTTGTGCAGCCGGTGTTTCCTCCCCACAAGTTGTTTGGACAGAGAGTTTTAAAATAACTGAAGGTCAGTACAATGCGGTGGCTTATATCGAAAATAAAAACCAAATCGCGGCAACACCAGAGTTAAATTACAAGTTTCAACTTCTTAATAATGGGATTGTGGTGGCTGAACGCTCCGGAACAACAGTTTTGCCTCCGAATAGTTCGTACCCAATCTTTGAGGGTAAGATATTAACTGATTCTAGACAAGAAGTCACTGAAACAAAAATTATTCTTGAGCCAGTTGATATGTGGATACCAGCCACGGTTGGCTATAGTCAGTTTCGCTCTCAAGACATTAAGTTGTCTAGTTCTGATTTTAAGCCTAGACTTGATGTTAAGCTGGAGAATACTGAGTTAACACCAGCTAATAATGTTGAGGTGGTAGCGACTATCTTTAATGAATCTGGTCGACCAGTAACAGCTTCTAAGACATTTACAGAAAGAATTGAAGCAAGATCAAGTAAAGATTTAGTTTTCACTTGGCCGTCACCGATTGCTAAGACTGTAAAAAGTTGTGAGATTCCTACTGACGTAATGATTGGAATCGACGTTTCTGGTAGTATGAATAATGACGGGGATAACCCTCCACAACCAATTACAGATGTTATAGGCGCGGCTAGTAGATTTGTAAATTCGTTAAAAGAAAAGGACCAAGTTTCGGTTGTTACTTTCGCTACAAGAGCAGAAACAATTACCAGACTCACCAATTTACATGGAGCCGTAGCTAATGCTGTTCAGGCGCTCAGTATTTCTCCAGTCGAGGAACATGGCTTTACCAACACTTCAGACGCACTGACGACTGCGCAGACTGAATTAAATTCTGAAAGACATAACCAAGACGCTAGACGAGTATTGGTCATCTTGACTGACGGTTTGCCGACTGAGAGTGGAGATGAAGATGCAGTAGCAAAAGCAATAACAGTTGCAACTGAACTCAATGAAAATGGTATTGAAGTTTATGCCATCGGGCTAGGAAAAAATGTTGATCAGACATTCATTAAAGCGATTGCTTCAGATGAATCAAATGCTTATTTTGCTCCTACTGGTAACGATTTAGAGGCTATATATAAGGAAATAACCACTTCACTCTGTGAAGTTGGTCCGACTAAGATTGATGTTATTGCCAAAACAAAAACCAATTTCACACCACTTCGTTAATTGAAACAAGTTACGAGAGTTGTTTAGTGACGTACAATACTAATTATGGGTCAATTACGAACACTATTTGGCGGGTTTGATGCGGTATTGTTTTTGGGCGTTATGGGCCTTACTTTTATGGGGTTGGTGACTATGTATTCCCATGTAGGCGATAACGATTTTTTTAATAAGCAAATTGTCTGGATATTATTGGCTACGTTGGCGATGTTAATGGCCATGGTCCCAGATTATCGTTTTCTGCGAACTGGTAATACCGCTTTTTATATATATGTCGTGACAGTATTTATGTTGTTGTTGGTGCTAGTAATTGGTGAAATTACTCTTGGCGCACAGAGTCGATTTAACCTCGGTTTCTTTTCATTACAACCGTCAGATCCAGCTAAGTTAGCACTTATCATAGTGTTAGCAAAATACTTTGCTAAACGTCATGAATTAATTGGCGATTTTTCGCACATCATAATTTCTGGAATATATGCGATTGGAGTATTTGGTCTGGTATTTATTCAGCCAGACTTTGGCTCGGCGGCTATTTTATTTTTTGTTTGGTTGGGTATGGTATTGGTCTCTGGAATTAAGTTCAGACATTTAGCGACTGTTTTTGTGCTTGGAGCAGTAGCCTTAGGAATAATGTGGCAATTTATCTTTCTTGATTATCAAAAGGATCGCATCATGACTTTTATTGATCCTTTGTCTGATATTCAAGGGGCTGGCTACAATGCATATCAATCAACTGTGGCGATTGGTTCAGGAGAGTTGTTTGGAAAGGGGATTGGATATGGTACCCAGTCCAAGTTTTTATTTTTGCCAGAATACGAAACAGACTTTATTTTTGCTGCTTTTGCTGAGGAGTGGGGTCTAGCAGGGGTAGTATTACTTTTTATACTTTTTTCTTTGGTGGTTTGGCGTTTACTTAAATATGCGGTTGAGGGTTCAACCAACTTCGAACGTTTATTTGCGGCTGGCGTATGTGTTTTGTTTGTGGCTCACTTCTTTGTTCATATTGGTATGAATATTGGATTGTTACCAGTGACTGGAACCACAATTCCGTTTTTAAGTTACGGGGGATCTCATCTATTTACGGAGTTTATCGCGGTCGGAATGGTAATGGGTATGCGCAGGTATGCTACTAAAACTCATCAGTCAGACAGTGTTCTTGATTGGTAGAGGTCAAAAGTTTGCTGACACATTTTCTCTAGAGAAAAATTTGTTTCAGTGTTCTGTTTTAGATTTGAGCCCAGATTACGGCGCATACCTTCGTCGCGGAGAAGTATTTCAAGTGAGGTTGAAATTAGTTGGGGAGTGGGTTTTACCAATAGACCGGACTGGCCTGATTCAATAATGTCGTGGTTACCAGGGAGGTCACTAGCAATAGTAGCGACTCCAGCTAGTCCAGCTTCCAGTAATACATATGGCAAACCTTCTTTCTTTGACGGTAAAATGAAAATATCGAAAGCTTTGAGATATTGAGCGGCGTTAATATAACCAAGTAGATGGACTTGTTCTGATAAATTATGTTGTGCAATTAGCTCTTCTAGCTTAAGTTTTTCTTCACCTTCACCGATGATTAGAAGGTGGTTTTTAGGAGATAGGGTGGACATAGAGATAATAGCAGCTGACCAGTTTTTGTTTGGGTGTAGTTCTCCGATGCCGCCAATCCATAATGATTTTTGGGGTACGTGAGGCGCGAGCTTCGCTCGCGCCTCACCGCGTTCAAAAAACTTAATCGGGGCCACACCGTTTTTGATCAAACGTACACGTGACAATAAGCCAGGCATTTGACTAGCTCTTTTGAAAGTATCGGTTGAAATCATGATGCTAAAGTGAGAGAGACGAATGGTTATCCATGTGCCTAAATAAATCAGAAATTGTTGCCAACGAGGTCGCCAAGTTTCATCGGTGGTGAGTCCGTGTGAGGTAAAAATGATTCTGGGAACTAAGGACAATCGCCCTGCCAGAGCACCAATTCCGCCGGCTTTTGAGCTACTGACATGTAGCACATCAGGCTTAACTTTGCGGATGATTTTCCAGACTTCAAAAAAGGCCAATATATCACTTACAAATGACATGTTACGCACAAAGTTTTTAACTACAATGAAGGGTATCTTTTGTTCGGAGAGTTTGGTGACTAGGGGGCCTGTGGTGGCACCGGCTGCGCCGGTGCCACCACAAGCTACGGTCACCTCGTATCCATTTTCCTTAGCCTTACAAGCCAACTCAAAAACATATTTCTGCGCTCCACCCAAGTTACTTTTGGTAATGATATAAAGAATTTTAAGGGGTTTGGACATAATTAATTTAAGTATATGTATACTTATGACAGATGTCCATAAATTTAAGCCTTTTTATGTATACTAAATTTATATTCACAATTGTTTATTGAAAATAGCGTTGTTTAAGTTCACGTCACCTCCAGAACAAGTGTCTTTATCGGGTGTTGAAATTGTTTCTCCGCGGTTAAATCCGTAAAGTGCAGCGCTGTATAGTACAACGCTCGGGGAGGCACAATTGTCGATATTATGTAGTGGATCATAAGAATAAAAGTAGATAGCTCCAGCCGTTGGTGTTACTCCATTTCCCGCATCATGAAGCGGATCTTTTGGTACAGCACCTGCTAAATAAGGTCCAATTGCGACATCTATGGGATTTCCAACCCCAATTATTTGACCAGAGTTACCGATACCTTCTGCATTTCCAGGGTAGTGGTTGTTTTTGTTTCGGTAAAGTTCCAACGCTTGTCTTATGGCTTTCATATCTGACATTCGAACAGTGTCGCGAGCGCTTGCTCTAGCGTCATCTAGACTACTGAGAACGACAGAAGCTAAAAAACCAATTATTGAAATTACTACCAATAACTCAATTAAGGTAAAACCGTAAGAATTATTATTTGGTTTAAGAATTTGCATCTGTTTTGGTGGGATCATAACGATATTTGTCAGGAATCTGGTTTTTAGTGATGTTAGAGTTATATATAAAAAGAGTACAAATAATAATTATTAGCAACATAATTATTAAACTAAGTAAAGAAGCACTTTTTTGAGTTTTGGCTATTCCTTTACGTAAAAAAAATTTATCTATACTGAAATATGAACTAGAAGGTTCACTTTGCCTCAAAGAAGGTTGTCCTTCTTCAAATTTAAGCCGCTCATTCATATCAACATTATACACGGTTGTAAATCAAAACAATCTTATTAACTTGCTTATATTCTAAACTTCGGTAGGATTTGATAATTCAACACGATATTTATGGGTGAGCGAACCAGAGAATTATTTATACTGATTGCCGGAGATATAGTAGTCTTCAATGTGGCCTTATGGGTGACGCTATTTGTGCGCTATTTAGAATTGCCGAGCTGGGAGTTGTGGAATGCACATATGTCACCGTTTCTAACCTTCTCGGCGGTATGGCTAGGAGTTTTCTTTATTCTAGGTTTATACGATAAGCACACTAATCTTCTCAAAAAATTGTTGGTCAACCGGATTCTTTATGCGCAGATAATAAATGTGGTGGTAGCCGGCGTGTTGTTTTTCATAATTCCGTTTGGTATTACTCCGAAGACAAACCTGATTATTTATTTGGTAATATCAATTCTTTTGCTTAGTCTCTGGCGAATCAAACTAGTACCATTAATATCGTCCAAACAGCGACATAAAGCAGTGTTAATTGCTGATGGTCCCGAAGCAATTGAGTTGGCTGACGAAATTAATAATAACGACCGGTATAACTACTACTTCATTCGGATTATTGATGAACAGACTCTAACCAATACTAAAGATTTTGAAGTAAAAATAATGGCTCTAATGGAGCGGGAGAAAATTGAACTGATAGTAGCTGATCCACAAGGAAAGGCCATTCGGTCGTTTTTGCCAGTCTTATTTAACTTGTCTTTTCTGCATTTTGCTTGCACGTTTTTAGACTTTAATAAATTATACGAAGATACTTTTGATCGAGTACCAGTCAATATGTTGCAATACGAGTGGTTTATTTCTAATATTTCTCAATCCAAAAGTGCTATCTATGATGCTGTTAAGCGGGCGATTGATGTAATAGGAGCGTTAGCACTGTTAGTTCCAGCACTGATAATATTTCCCTTTGCCGCACTGGCTATCAAATTAGAAGATAGGGGAAAACTTTTTTACACCACTTCTAGAGTCGGGCAATTCAATGAGATAATTACCATCTATAAATTAAGAACTAAGAACGGCGCTGATAAAGGTGCAGCCGCTCTTAGTAGTACTTTGGTTGATACGCGAGTGGGAATATTTTTGCGTAAGACACGGATTGATGAATTACCACAACTTATTAATGTGTTGCGGGGAGATTTGTCTTTCGTTGGTCCCCGACCGGAAATGCCAGCCCTAGCTGAGGTCTATGCCAAAGAAATTCCGTATTACAACACCCGTCATTTTCTTAAACCTGGCTTGTCTGGCTGGGCGCAAATCAATAACTTTGATGTGCCACGAGGTGGAGTAGATGTTGAGCGTACTACCGCCAAACTTTCTTATGATCTTTTTTACCTAGAACGACGATCCTTATTGCTCGATATGCAAATTGCCCTCAAGACCGTGGCGACGATTATTATGCGCACCGGGACTTAATTGGTATTGGTCGGTGAGGAGGGGGCTGGGGTGGGACAGCTTCGCCTTTCTCCCCTAAGACCGGCTTAGAGGGAGGTTGTATTTTAATATCACTTTGCTTTATTTTTCTGCTATACTGCGCTCATGTTAGTGGATGGAAAAGCGATTGCGGGGTATATATTGGAAGCGGTGGCTAGGGAGGTTACCGCTTTAGATTACGTGCCGAAGTTGTCGGTTATTACTTGTGCGCCGAATTTTGAGACGCAGAAGTATTTGGAAATGAAGAAGCAAAAGGCTGGTGCGGTGGGGATTAATTTGAATGTGGTTGAGCTGGCTGTTGATTCTGTTACTAAAGATGTGACCGATTGTATCGAGCAAGTGGCTAAAGAGTCAGATGGGGTTTTGGTTCAGTTGCCGTTACCATCACAGATAGACAGAGAGGTTGTCCTGAGTGCAGTTCCGGTCGACAAAGATCCGGACGGGTTTCTATACGGCAGGGAGGAGGGAGCTTGTCTGCCTCCTGTTGTCGGGGCGATTGACGAAATCTCCACCAAGTACAATCTTGATTGGGCGAGTAAAAAAGTGATAGTTTTGGGGCAAGGTAGACTGGTTGGACAGCCCGCCGCCAGCTACGCTGAAAAGAACGGAGCTGAGGTAACTATTTTTACTAAAGAAACTTTTGACCAGTCTAAGTTAAAGACTGCTGACATTATCATCAGTGGAATCGGTCAACCCCATTTCATCACTAGAGAACTAGTCAAAGATGGAGTGATTATTTTTGACGCGGGCGCCTCGGAAGACGGGGGAGTATTGGCGGGCGATGTTCATCCCGAAGTGGCTGAAGTGGCTAGTTTATTCACTCCAGTGCCAGGCGGCATCGGGCCAATTACCATTGCTTACTTGTTGCGTAACCTGTTGCGGTTAGTCCGTCAATATAAGTGAGTAAATGAGCGAAGCAGTCATTTCCGTTTTTAAAGTCGAGAAAATCTCTCCTTAAAAACTAGGTCATTCCTGGACGAGGATTAAACAGAAAACACTTTATTCCTTTATGTAAGCTGTATAAATAAGCTCTACTATGTTATAAAAGGTGCCATAGTATTTAAATATGTCAGAACCTACAACAAAAAATTCACCTCAAACCGAAGCTTTCTTACGGGCTTTTAGAGCGTTGGTAGTAGCTGGGCTCATTGTTTTCGCTGCCTTTTGGGTTTATCAAAACGCTACTAAGGATGATTCAACACACCCATTTAAGCTTGGTTTAGACTTAGCGGGTGGCTCTCACTTAGTATATGAAGCCGATGTTTCTAGTATTAATCCAACCGAAGTCCCGCAGTTGATGGGTGTGTTAAGGGACGTGATTGAACGCCGAGTCAATTCCTTCGGTGTATCAGAGCCAATTGTGCAGGTGGAAAGTAGTAGTTTTGTAACTGATAATAAAATCGAACGATTAGTAGTTGAGCTGCCTGGGGTGACTGATGTTAGTATGGCAGTGGCTGAAATAGGCAAGACCCCACTGCTTGAGTTTAAGCTTTATGATGCTGATAAAGCAGCTAAACAAGACCAATTACGTAATCTAGAATCTCTTAAAGAAAACTCTAGTAGTTCTGGAGCTTCAATCAGTAATGTGAGTATCGACGGGGAAGCAATCGATGAGAGTATTATGGACGAGGCGCCTTTTTCAGATACTGGTTTGACCGGACGGTACTTCAAGAGTGCAGAGGCAATGCTGCCACAAAATAATCGTGGTTCTGGTTTTTCTACTTCACCATATTTAAATATTGTATTTAATGATGAAGGGGGTAAATTGTTTGAAGAAATAACCAAAGCTCACGTTGGTGAACAATTGGGGATTTTTCTAGATGGTCAATTGCTATCATCACCAAGAATCAACGAAGCTATTTCTGGGGGAAGAGCGGTTATTACTGGAGACTTTACGCGTGAAGAGGTTAAGGATCTAGCTCAAAACTTAAACTTCGGTGCCTTGCCAGTACCGATTGAATTACAAAGCACTCAGACTGTAGGAGCGTCACTTGGGGCCGAAGTACTTGGTAAGGGTGTTCAAGCTGGTATGTATGGTTTTGCTCTAGTGCTTGTCTTTATGATACTTTGGTACCGTTTGCCTGGGTTGGTGGCTGGTCTCGCTTTAGTGTCATATATCACAGTGATGTTGGCCTTTTTCCAGCTCGTGCCAGTTACTCTAACCGCGGCTGGTCTCGCTGGATTTATTCTCTCACTCGGTATGGCAGTAGATGCTAATGTTCTTGTCTTTGAGCGAATGAAAGAAGAATTCAGGAACGGAGCCAGTAGTCGAGAAGCTTCCAAAGTTGGCTTTTCTCGCGCTTGGAGTGCCATTCGTGATGGTAATATTACTAGTCTCTTGTCCGCGATTATTCTCTTCTGGTTTGGTTCATCTATGGTGAAAGGCTTTGCGTTAGTGTTTGGAATGGGAGTGGTTATGTCAATGTTTTCTGCTCTCATAATTACTAGAACTTTCCTGATTTTGTTGCCTGACATTAAGAAAGCAGACGGCGGAATATTCGCAATTTTACTCGGTAGCGGTCTAGGTCAGAATTTGCTTAAAGGCAAAACAAATTCTGACATAAATTCAGTATAATAGCTTCGCTCATTACTTCATTCAAAAAATAATATGTTTGCAATTACTTATAGAAAAATATTTTTGCTGATAGCTGCTTTCATTATGGTAGGAAGTGTGGTTATTGTCGGTGTGCTTGGGCTTAAGTTGGGAATTGACTTTACTGGGGGTTCTCTAACTGAAGTGTCGTATCAGGTTGCTCCTGAAAAGGATCAGGTTGAATCTGCTGTGGCGGAACAAAATTTTGACGGTTCTTCATCAGTTCGAGCCTCAGAAGATGAGGCTGGTCGCTCGGCTTACCTAATCCGCACTCAGGATTTGACTGAAGAACAACATGACGCTCTAACCAAAAGCCTTACCTCACTTGGTGAAGGTGGAGAAATCACTCGTTTCACTTCTATTGGTCCAGTGATTGGTCAGGAGCTAAAAGACAAAGCGGTGTGGGCCATTTTTGGAGTAGTATCAGTGATTATTCTTTACGTAGCCTTTGCTTTTTCTGGTATCGGTACCCCAGTTAGTTCTTGGACTTATGGTGGAATTACTATCTTTGTATTGATTCATGATGTATTAGTACCAACTGCTCTTATTAGCACATTGGGTCATTTTGCTGGGGTTGAGGTAGATGTTCTCTTTGTAATGGCAATATTGGCGGTACTGGGATACTCCGTTAACGACACCATCGTAGTGTTTGACCGTGTGCGTGAAAACTTAATTTTAAATCGAACTGAAAAGCGTACTAAAAAAGTGGAAGCTGGAGTTACTCACGAGACTGTAGTTTACAATCTTACGAAACCTTATGAAGAAATTGTTGGTAGTGCTGTTTCAGAAACCATGTCTCGGTCTATCAATACTTCGATGACAACCTTAATTGCTTTGCTTGCACTGTATATTTTTGGTGGCGCAGCGACACAGATATTTGCTCTGGTTATGATTGCTGGGGTGGTGGCCGGAACTTATTCCTCAATCTGTATTGCTAGTCCACTGGTGGTTGCTTACGCTAAGTGGCAAGACGAGAAAAAAGCCGTTGCCAAATAGAAATTTTACTTCACTTGCTCCGTATTATAAGTAGGAGTATCATGTATAGCTGAGGTCAGAACCCCTAAATTAGGGTTAGTTTTGGTTTTATAATAAAATTCACTTATGATAATTGGAATTACAGGTTCATTTGGGGCAGGAAAAGGCTGTGTAGCTGATTATTTGGTGAGCAAAAAAGGATTCAAACATTTTTCTGCCCGAAATTTTATAATTGAAGAAATCAAAAAACGTGGT
The DNA here is from genome assembly GCA_020632095.1 of Candidatus Nomurabacteria bacterium. Classification (GTDB taxonomy): domain Bacteria; phylum Patescibacteriota; class Minisyncoccia; order Phycocordibacterales; family UBA918; genus OLB19. The sequence continues at coordinate 588,731 of JACKGF010000001.1, read as the reverse complement.
TTGTTGGTTGATAGAGATGTCACAACAGTAGTGGCTAATGATTTACGAAAGACTCATGGGCCAGCATATATTTTAGAGCAATTAGTGGAACAAGCTAAAGCGTGTGGTGGTGATGCTGTGGTGGAGAGTCTTAGGGCGGTTGCAGAAGTTAGATACGTAAAAGAACAGGGTGGAGTGGTGCTTGGGGTCGATGCTGACCCTCAGGTACGATATGATCGAGTGGTGAGGAGGGGTAGTGAAACCGATCATGTTTCCTTTGCAGAATGGCGTGCTCAAGAAATACGTGAATCAAACCCAGATGATCCAACCAAACAAGATATTTTCGGGGCACTTAAGGAATCAGACTTTGTAATTATGAACTCTGATTCGATAGAGGATCTAGAACGACAGGTGGATAATTTTTTGCATCAATATCATGATTAACACAGTTGGAATAATTGGATATGGTCACTTTGGCAAATTCTTGCATGATCTAGGCAGTAGGTTTTTTCCGGAAGTTGAATTTCGCATTTATTCACGGCGTGAAGAGATAGACAGTCAAACTTTTTTTGACCTTAAGACAGTAGCACAATCAGACATTGTTATTTTATGTAGAGCAATTAATGAATATGAAGAACAGTTGATCAGTGTATTAGAGCATGCGTCGTCGGAGACTATTATTGTTGATGTGGCCACAGTCAAGCTATATACAAGCAAATTGTTATATAAATATTGTATCAATAATAAATTTATCTCTATTCATCCGATGTTTGGTCCTGATAGCTATAAAAAATACAAGGGTGATGTGAATGGTTTTACAATTGTAGTAACGGATTATGTTTTGCGAAATGATGGTTATCAAGTTCTTAAAGACACTTTTGCTTCGTTAGGTTTTAATATTATAGAAATGACTGCTGACGAGCATGACAAACGTTTTTCTGAAACTTTGTTCTTGACTCATCATGTTGGCAAATCAATTCTGAAGGCTGGTTTTACTCGAGTGGATAGTGACGTACTCGCTTTTCAATTTTTAATGGACGCGGTGGAGAGTGTAGCTGGTGACCAGAATCTTTTTGCTGATATGTATAAATACAATCCCTATTGCAAGATGGTAGCTGAGCGCTTGAATAAAGCGCAAAAGGAGGTATTTGAGGAATTGGAGTAAGTTGACGTGCAGATTGGAAAACTACAGGCAGGCCAAAGGACTGGCTGTAGTTTTCCAATCCTAAGCCAAATAATCTAAAACCCTCATGCTATTATTAATCTGATGGATCAAGAAACTAAAGACGCTGTCAGAGAACGGTTGTCTCTCGGCTATTCAGAGGAAAAAATTATCAACGAGTTAGTGGCCGCTGGTTACCCTGAAGACCTAGCAGCTGAGGTTTATGGAACGGTGATTAAAGAGGATTCGGTGAAAGGGCAACTGCCGATTGATGAACCAATTGAAGAGGTAATTGTTTCCCAAGCTCAGGTCATTCAGCCTGCTGTTATAGAAGAAGGGGTTAGTTTTAATGATAATTCAAAAACTTCTCAGCAATCAGAATCAACCTCTCCTTCGTCACCTTTGGTTACATCTTCACCTAAACCTGCCAATCACCGAACCTTAGTTATTGTACTAGCGATTGCGTTAGTGGTTGTTTTGTCTGGATTTATTTATGCGGCCGCTTTTGGGGGTTTTCAAACCATACAGGAATATTTCAGTGGCCTTTTGTCATCAGCTCCTTACAAAAATGAGGGAGAGATGATAACTGGTCTGGTCTCCACTTCTTATCAAATGAAAGCTTTTTCATTTAACACTGATTATAACGTTGAGCTACAACCAAGAGCGCCTGAGACTCTGGTTTATGAAAACAGTGATTTGGATAGTTTGTCAAAATTGAGTGGGCAAGAGATTCCGACCGAAGGTAATCTAAACTTTTCTATTTCTGGTTTGGTAGATATTAGAGATGAGACAAACCCAGAGTTTGATTTAGATATGAACTTAAATGCTCTGCTAGAACCATTTATCATCCAGCTTGGAGCTGGAGTTCGGCTAACGGAAGGAAATCTGTACGCAAAAATAACCGACATTCCAGCCATGTTTAAGTCGCAAATGCCTATGGAAATTCCTGTCGATACTTGGATTTTGTTGGCCAGCGCAGAAGAAAAAGATCGTTTTATGGAAGATATACCAGTTTTGAAACAGACGCTCAAGCCAGTTGAATCTTTATTTTCAGGCTTAAATAGCACATTGTTTGCCAATTTGTTGTTGGTCGGTGAGGACTCAGTTCTATCGAAAAATGGTTTCGCTGTAAATCAGTTAGCTAGCGGTGTGCAGGCTTTGGGTCTGCAGACTTCGGCTATGACTGATGATCAAAAGCATATGGTCGAGTACACCGTTGCTGCATTGGAGCAAAACCCACCAATAAAATTTGTTAGTGACCCGAAGAAAATTGTGAAAGATGGAGAGACTTTGTATGAATATGAGGTAGATGTTGACTACGATAATTTAATGACATTTATTAATTCTATGGCAGAAGAGAGTCATAGTGTCTACGGTCGAGGCGAAGACATTAGTGTATTGATGGGAGAAATACCGTCGCGTGAAGATTTTGAAGTGTTTAATGAATTGGTTGACCTAAAATTCACTTTTAGAACTGACGGAAGTATTCAGGGGGTTTATGTCGGAAGTGTGTTTGTTCCAGGTGGTGGGGAGGTGAAGGCTCAAGTAGATGTAAAATTTGAGACAACTTTTGGGCATAATAACGAAGCGATTGATATTACTATGCCTGATAATGTTCATCCTAAATCTTTATCAGACATGTTTTCTGAAATGCAAAAGCAGTATCAGCAAGATAATTACGATATGACAGTTAAAGTAGAATTAACCAGAATGAGGTCAATGGCGGAGTTGATTTATAACGAAAACGATTATTCTTACGCTTCCGTTTGTTCAGAGTTAAGAAGCAATCCAATCTATACGGTCGCTACTGAATGTTCTGCCAACGATTCAGAATATGTTATTTATACGGCTTTGTTATACGAACCAACATATTTTTGTATCGATAGTACAGGAGCAGCTTGGGAAGTATTATTACCGCCGGATGAGGGTGCTTATAGTTGTCCTTCAGGATTACCAGAAGACCCATCTGTAACATCAAGTGTAAGTATGGAAGATGCAATTCCTCAGTATCAGTCAGATTTTATTTCACCTTAATAATTAATCTATGCGAAAATCAATTAGAAATATTGCTACTGCTTCACTAATGGTTGGATTACTTTCCTTTAGTACGGTGACTATACAACAAATAGCCAAGTATTGTGCTGATGGACAATCAGCCTGTTTAGCGGCGGCTGTGAGCTTCGGGGTGTCGTCAGTTGAAATTCCGCTGACTAACATTTCGACCGATCAATCAGGTTCAACTCCAGTTAGTTCTGAAGCTTCCAGTATGAGTGGATTTATTATTACTTTAGTGCAAGTTACTAGTGTTTATTTGATACTTATAAGTGTAATTGTGTTGGTTGTGTTAGAAGCCCTTGAGCTACGGTATTTGCGGAAGCTGGTGCACGCGCGGTAGAGCGAAGTGAATTAAAAGGGGTGGGCCTTAGGCCCACCCCTTTTAATTCACTTCGCCTCCAAACTATCCCCCAATTTTCGTCCCAAAAAACTCTTCACCATTAATATAATTCGTTAGAGCTTCTGGCTTGTCGCCGTTAATTATCGCTACTTCAATTTCGAGTTCATCTGCCGCTTTTGCAGCGACAGGGTCAAATGGTGAAGATAATCCAGGATCCCATTCAGCTGGAATCAGCGCTCGGAAATCTGCCCAAGAAATATTTTCAATTTTAGTAGCTGTTGGGTCAATTCGTGGATCAGCTGTATAAACATGATCTATATTAGAAAGGTTAATGACTTTCTTTGCTCCCACCCGCTCCGCAATCTGAATTGCTCGTAGGTCGGTCGAACAGCCCGGCCGGTAGCCAGCTGCAATCACCACTTTTTCTTCGGGGTTAACATCCAGAATATCATCAGGATTTTTTATCACTTCTCGGTGAGCACTGTTGCGGAAGATGGTGCGCAGTAGGTGTCCATTGAGACGGGTAGCATGCAATCCAATCCAATCGAGATCGTCGTTGGTTAACTCAGTCACTTCGGCGGCCGCATCTTGATAACGACGAGCAGTCTTACCACCGCCAGCAATGATAATAAAACGACGGCCATTAGCCGTTTCGGTGTCTACAAAGGTTTTAAGTTTAGTAAGGAAGTCTGTGTCGATTTGGTCTGGAACTATCAAAGAACCCCCAACCGACATTACTATTGTTTCAATGGTATTCATATGCATTGTGCATTGTACGCCAGTCTGGCCAAGCTGCAAAATGTTATTATAATAATAAGTATTATTAAGGAACAAAAATCATTATGTCACCAGAATTAATTAAAGCCGTCAAAGAAAGAATCATTCTCGGTCGATCGAGGGAAAGTATTGTCGATGAGCTCCATCAGGCTGGTCATAGTGATGAAATGGTGGGGCAGGCATTTAAACTTGCCGAACAACAAATAGCAAATCCGATTGATTTAGAGTTACAGCCGATTCCGCTATCGTCTCTGCCTAGTGTTTCAGAGCTGATAAAAAATGGCTGGGCTTTCACTAAAAATCGCACCGACTTCATTCTGCCAATAATGTTGCCGTTATTGTCCTTAGCAATCATTGACTACCTCTCAAACAGCTCAATGCTAGATGGTCAGGCCATATTGGCTAATGTGGTACCAATATTAAACTTTATTGCTATAGTGCTCTACCTACTAAGTGTTAATGCTTTGTTGTTTGTAGTGTCAAAAAATAGTGGAAGACATATAGGGTATAAAGAAGCTTTTATTTGGTCTAAATCCAATTTTTTTAGTTTATTTTGGATTTCAATGCTAACTTCTTTGGTTGTTTTGGGGGGCTTTTACTTGTTTATTATTCCAGGGATTATTGTGTCGGTGTTTCTATACTTTTCACAATATGTCTATGTCAGCGAAGGATTGCGTGGTTTTAATGCTTTAATGCGAAGTCGAGCCTTAGTACAAAATAACTGGTGGCCAATTGCGGTTAGAATTGGCTTGATGGGCATCACTTTTCTGGGGGTGATGTTTGTCTTGGGATTGATTATTGGTTTCACTACCGCAGGAGCAGGGAACAGCAAGACCTTCGATTTATTTTTTGACTTTGGGACGCAGGTTTTATCTGCCTTAATGGTGATAATTTTTGTTCACGCTGGAGCGGCTTTGTATCGCGGTTTGTCTACCAATACTCCACCTCAAGTCCCTATGCAGCCAGACTCAGATAAATGGAAGTATGTTACATTGGCAATCTTAGCTCCAGTTTTAACTATCCTCTTCATCAGTTTAGTAATAAAAAATACAGATTCTTATAATCAATCCAATAGCGATACTGCACTGTCTGAATCAATTGATATGAAACAGCAACTCAGCGTGATTGATAATCTGGCCAGAGAATACTTTGATACAAATAATTCTTCATACGATGGAGTATGTGAATCAATCAAGTCTTCAGATACAGAATATAGTTTAGTTGATTGTATTGAAAGTGAAGGTAGTTATGCAGCATCATTTTCAACAGGAAAAGTTGACTGGTGTGTCGATAGCGATGGCTACAAAAAGACCATCATGGTGCCATTAGGAGACCGAACGACCTGTCTTGATATAGATAAAAACTCAGCAGAAACTCCAAAAAAATTAAAGTCTGAGATTAGCGAACCTACTCAAGAACCAGCAGAAACCTCGGTTGAATTTGAAACAACACCAAATCCATCCATATAATAAAGCCTTTTTTAGAGGGTTACCGCAACCCCATGAATAATGCCCAATAAACGCTTGACAAATTTTTTATATATGCTAGCTTAGTTGCAACTTCACTTACGTGGGCAGGTTGGCCAAATCCTTCGGGACAAACCATCATTTGACTCACGTTTGTGAGGTCAACCTGCCAGCACATTTTGTGTTGGAAATCTGTTCTTCTTTTAAGGAAAAAAACCATGAAAACCACGAAAACGTTGTTTGTTGGACTCGTTGCCGCCGCCGTCGCCACCATCACTTTCGCCGCATCGGCCCAGGCCGGTGGCAACCAAGACTACCTCTACCCCAGCCAAACGGCCGGTGGATGGGGTCAAACCTCGGGAAGTTATTTCGCCGATGGTGGCAGCTGGAACAACGGTTCCGGCCCCGTCGTCACTCGCGGTTCGATGTCCGAATCGGGTGGAGCGTTCAACGGTAACTTTTCGTTCAACGGCACGACCTGTACGGGTGAAACTTGCGCGAACATCGCCCAAGCCGGCGGAGTCGGATCGGCCTTCCAACGGTCGGCCACGTTCATCGAGACGTCCGGTGGTACGGCCAACAGCAACGCCAGCGGTAACGCTGAAGCCGCAGGAGCAAGCAAGGCATACTCCGACTTCAAAAGCGGATACCAGCATCATTAAGTAAGTCTGGTCCGCGCCATCTCAGGCGCGGACCACCCAGAGCCAATCTTCGGATTGGCTTTTTTTCATATAAATTTAAGGATAAATCACAATCAGGGCTTGCTTTTTTCTTAAAAGTATGCTACAAAGGTTTCAGGAAACGAATTGACATCACGCAATAATGTGTGGTGTAGTGATGTTCGTTGACAATTGAAACTAAATATAGAAAGAAAGGAGAAAACGCATGGAAAACAAGCCATGGGTGATGTTCCTTAAGCGGTGGCTCCTTTCGGTGCTTGTCGCTTTTGGAATGCTGACGGCTCAGTCCGCCAGCGCCCAAACAACTTTGCCTACGTCGGTTCTGCCGGCTAAAGGCGAATGGAAACATATGGTGCCAAGTTCGTTCGACGGGACAATCGCTTCGGCGTTTGAACAATGTGAACGTGACGCGGCGTTAAGTGACAGTGACCCATTGACCTTGGAAAAGTGTGATGTACTCAAAGTAAAACTCACACTGGGCGAATGTAAGAAGGATGTCATGGTTCCTGACGGAATCGTTTTCGATATCCTGACTGGCCGTCAAAAAGGCCAGTCGCGCGTATGGTTTAACATGCTCAAGAATCTTGGGCGAGATGACCTATCAGAATTATGCGACTTGAACGACGGAGTTTATGCTTACTGGTTTTCGGGTATCCGCAACCAGAGCTGCAACAATGTCGCCTTCGTCTTCGTTCCACAATCAAAGCCAGTTGCGGTCACACCGCCAAAACCAAAAGGCAACTGTCGGCAAGTGCCAGTAAGGAATAACGGCCTTTTGCCGAGTAGTCAGATATATCAAGGTTTTGCTCAAGACAATTGTTGTTGTGAAGGTTCAACCTACATACCAACGTATATCAATGAGTCAGAACGATATCCATCAAATGGTTACACAATCGAGTGTGATTAGACACTCAAACAAAGGAGATAATCATGAATAGATTTCTTGTAGTTGCGCTATTGCCACTCCTCCTCCTTGGAGGGTGTGCAACTTCGCGTGCTGTTGGACCTCAGATGTCTGATGAAGAATATTTGTCAGCGACAGAAGAAGTTCAGCGAGATTATGTGTCTGGTGTTGGGGGTACAAAAACCATTCTTGCTCCCAAAAAGGAAGCGGAATTCCAAGACGGGAGACCTGTGTTTTATGGTGATGGCGCAACAAGCTACACCAAACAGCTAGTTGAGTTGCCTGGTAAGTACAATGCAGTTGCTGTGTATCCAGGTCACAATCCAGAAGGCTTGTCGGGTGCTGTTCACCAAGGAATGTTCTTGGGTCTGGCATACAAAGCCGGTGATAAAGACGGCGATGGTAATGAACGTAAGAACGGAGATCTTGTCTACATGAAGTATGCAGATGGTGTAATCAGGCCGGTTCCGTTGTTGTCCAATGTCCAAGCTACCGAAGATTTTTCGGCGGCAATGCTGAAGGCAGTTGGAGGCGGATTCGCCAATGGCGGTCTGTCTGCCATTATCGGAAAGCTTTTGCCTTGTTCTGGCTGTGCTGACGCAGTACCAGCTGTTATCAACAATGTTCAAGGTGGGTTCGGGGTTGGAATCGGTGGTGAAGCAGCCTCTTTTGCTGCTGCTGACGCCAACGCAAAAGCCAATACCGCCTCCAGCGCCACCTCGGGCAATTCGTTGCCGAAGGTGAATCTGTACTAGAAGAAACACGGAGAAGGTGAACGGTCGACTATTTGTCGATTGCTCACCGACTCTAATTCAAGTAAACCAAATTTAAATCAGATACTTTTTGACTAGGAGAAGACATGGAAAAGTTTATGAGATTTATTATGTTGACTCTTGCATGTCTTTTGGTCGTCCCGGTAACGGCGTCGGCGCAAGATGGCAAGAGACTGCTGGAAAAACAAACAGCGGAAGGGAATCGGAACGCGTGGGTCGATTTCCTTTCAGACATAAGGAATACACCGTATTTGTCTAAAGACGGTGAGACATTCAACCTGGTTCCTTTTGGGAAGTTTGTGTGTCTGGAAGGGAAGCTGGTTGACGGTGCTTCTAAAGAAGCGCTAAGTGCTTGTTCCAAATTTCTCTGGGAGAAAAATGAAATATTCGTATCGGAAATTCCGATCGATAAGTTTCGCGAGGTAGGAAGTGCAAAACGTGGCTTCTACGTCCCTACAAAAGGAGAGGTTCAAGCTGAACTCGCTAAGATAGCCAATCTACAAGCATCAGAAGCAAACGCAACAACAGAGGTTCAGGCGGTTAGGAAAAAAGCTTCGGAGCTGTCTAATTTGCAAGCTAAGGTGGAAAGTCTTAGCCGGCAGGTTGTCAGTATCGATCGAGCGCAGAAAGAGGGTAACTTGTTACCTTCTGAAATTCAGGCGTTTAGGACAGACTTGGCCAGATTGGCTGCGTCTGAAAAAACGTCAACTGCACTCACCAACGCCGTTGCAACGTTGACAACGGACAGTCAGTTCACTACCGAGCAATTGAAAGATTTGCAGATTCTGCTGGTTAATCGTTTGAAAAATATAGACGACAGGCTGGTTGAGCTGTCTGCAATGGAAGCACGTATCATGGAAGTCGCGTCGGATGATGCTACGAGAAAGGATAACGCTATGGAGGCGCGACTTCTCGATGTCATCAAAAACTCGCCGAAAGCGGCTGGTATGACCGAAGAAGTAGTCACCACCATCGTCGACAGACGTATCGAAAAAAAGGTTGCTGAACAGGGTTGGATAGCTCGAAACCTCGCGCTATCTTTCTCGATTCTGACGGCGGCATTGTTCCTCCTGATTTTGGGAGTGAACAAGTTGTTTAACAACCCAATCGGAAAACGCCTAAAAGCGGTGGAAGGTAAGGTTGAAGAAGTGCAAAAATGTCAGACTCGTCAAGAGAATGACATTAACGAAATCCAATCGGGCGACAGTCCGATTTGGTTTGACAAGAAGTACATTGCTCCGGAACGACTTGCTGAGATGGTGGAAAAGAAGGATGGAGGTAAACCCATCTCTCTGCCAGTTGTTTTACGGAATAACCCGCGTGTTAAATGGAATCTCATGTTGTACCGGGTTGGTCCTGATAAAGTTGTAGTCGAAGGAGCTCAGCGCAGAAAAGGCCAAAGTGCTCCCATTGAAGTTGTATTCATGAATGCTTTCAAAGCAATTCATGATGCGGCCAAGAGAGGGTGCTGCGAACCGCCTGTGCAGTTGAAAGTAGTGTGAGGGTTACGACGGACCAGCTTGCTGGTCCGTCGTACACTCAAACAAAGAATTCTTTGATTTGACTTGTAAATCCGCTTCCTCCGTTCGTCTCGAATTAATTTCGATGACCTATTTCTGGAATGCCCTTTTCTTGTCAGTCGTACAGCACCGCTCCGACCTCGTTTGTCACTCCGTTTGCCGCCTCCGTCTTGGACTTTGTTCCGAGTACCCTGTGCCGCTTACCATGTTGATACTCCTGTGTTGCAGTCCTGCTGTATAAGATTTCTGTTTAGTTTCATTTGTTGTTCTTATTATATTGTTTTTCGTCTTACATATTATTGTGTAAGACCTACTGTTAGCCCTAGCATTTGCTTGGGCTTTTATGTTTTTAGGTGAAAAAACATTTTATAAAAAGTTATATTTTCTATTCCATAGGGTCTAAAAACAATCCATTTTTACTACCTTTACCCGCAAATTAGGGCTTAATTTGCGGGTAAAGGTTTAATTGTTGCACCTATCTTAATGATTGATTTTTGTCTCAAGTTACATAACCACACCAAGAGCTTGCAAATTATTTCACTATCTGTATAATGCTGGTCACTGTTCTACGGGGGTCTGCTCGCACCGGAAGGTGCTTAAAAGACGAAATGATTTTCGTTTAAGACTTTCGACGGGAACACTGTAAATTGACAGTTCTTGCGAACAGATTTCTTCACACAATACGTTGTGTTCGGAAACCTGTTGGCAAGGGTCGTAGGGGATACGTTCCTTGCGATTTCATAACTCTTACCCATATTCCCATAATATGGGTAAGCGAAGCGTATTATTTCTATTACGTAATTTATTACGTAATAGGATGGTATGCATCACAGCAATAATACATATTCTTTCCACAAGAATATGTAAACAATTAGACAAAAGATTTTATTGTAAGATCGTCTAGCAATTTCGCCTATGAAGGGCGAAATCGAGACGTCAATTCAACATAGACTTTTCAAGTCTTGTTTCATTGAACATTCTTTTGTCTTATCCTTTAGGTAAAATAGTTAGTTGAACGCGCGGCACATGAAGTACATGCGCGCATTATGTTCTCTAACGCAGAAGCACGAAGATTTATCTTCAGTGCCCTGTCTTAAATTAGAGTTTGATCCTAGCTCAGGATGAATGCTGGCGGCGTGGATGAGGCATGCAAGTCGAATGAATTTATATTCATGGCAGACGAGGTAGGAACACGTAGGTACGTACCCTAAAGTCAGGCATAACCCGGCGAAAGTCGGAATAATACTTGATGGTCCCTTCGGGGTAAAGATTTATCGCTTTAGGAACGGCCTGCGGGCTATCAGCTTGTTGGTAAGGTAACGGCTTACCAAGGCTACGACGGCTAGGGGAGGTGAGAGCCTGACCCCCACCGATGGAACTGCGACACGGTCCATACTCCTACGGGAGGCTGCAGTCGAGAATCTTCCGCAATGGACGAAAGTCTGACGGAGCGACGCCGCGTGGTGGATGAAGTGCTTAGGCACGTAAACACCTTTTATGAGGGAGGAAGTTTATTGACGTTACCTCATGAATAAGGGGCTCCCAACTCTGTGCCAGCAGGAGCGGTAATACAGAGGCCCCAAGCATTATCCGGATTCACTGGGCGTAAAGGGTGCGTAGGCGGTGTTATTAGTCGGGTGTTAAATCCTGGGGCTCAACCCCAGAATCGCATTCGAAACGGTAATACTAGAAGAAGTCAGAGGTAAACAGAACTCTCGGTGTAGGGGTGAAATCCGTTGATATCGAGGGGAATACCAAATGCGAAGGCAGTTTACTGGGACTTTCTTGACGCTGAGGCACGAAAGCGTGGGTAGCGAATCGGATTAGATACCCGAGTAGTCCACGCCCTAAACGTTGTCTGTTGGCTTTGGGGGGAATCGACCCCCTCCGAGGCGAAGCTAACGCGTTAAACAGACCGCCTGGGTAGTACGAGCGCAAGCTTAAAACTCAAAGGAATAGACGGGGGCTCGCACAAGCGGTGGATCATGAGGCTTAATTCGTCGATAAGCGAAAAACCTTACCAAGGCTAGAAACTATACTGCACGCCCGGGGAAACTCGGGAAGCCTTCGAGGGTGTATAGCAGGTGATGCATGGCCGTCGTCAGTTCGTGCTTTGAAGTGTTCCCTTAAGTGGGGAAACGAACGCAACCCTCGTTGCCTGTTACAAGTGTCAGGCGAGACTGCTCCCTCACGGGAGAGGAAGGTGAGGATGACGCCAGGTCAGCATGTCCCTTGATGCCTTGGGCTGCACTCGTGATACAATGGGACGTACAACGGGACGCAATACAGTAATGTGGAGCAAATCCTAATAAAACGTTCCTCAGTTCGGATTGTGGGCTGCAACTCGCCCACATGAAGTTGGAATCGCTAGTAATCGTGAATCAGCACGTCACGGTGAATACGTTCCCGAGCCTTGTACTCACAAATAACTGTGCCCGGCAGCTCTACAAAATCTAGCAATAGATTTGTATGCCAGATTGTTAAAATCAATCCCTCTATATATGACTACCGTTATATATAAGAGCGTAGCGAACAGACAGGACGCGTCCCGCGAGGGAGCGTCTGAAGGGTCTTAGTAGCAAAAAACAGCCTTCCGTGTAGAAATACACGATAGCCAAAACGACGTACGTGACTCACTCTGGTGGGTTTTGAGGAAACGTACACAAAAATCGTAGTTGGATGTTTGGAAAGGTAGGTAGAGTGACCCGGGGAGATCTCGTAGAATGAAAAGGTTATGGCTGAACCTACGAGAAGTCAGCTGAGTCGTAGTACCCAGCCCTACTTTTTTGCTAAAGCAAAATAAAGTAGAGCTGGAGAAGGACAAAACCTAAGTATATGCATTGAAAAGTGGTAACAACAGTGGAGAAAGAGATGGATGAAACAAGAGGGTGGCCAGCATGGGTAGCAAGCTACCGGTTTTCACTTCACGTGAAGTCCGTAATGCTACCTGTTATACTTCAACAGGTGATGAAAATCGATGTTTGTTTTGAATGTCCAGAAGAACAAGTCAAAACAATCCTTGCGGGGTTTGTTCAGGAACTTAAGCGTTCCGGCAATATCTCGAACATTCAGCGGCTCGGACTTTGTAGGTGTTGAGCCATTCGGCGAGGAAACTCGCCACCACTTTTCAGTGCATATACTTGGGACTCGCGTAGTACGGGAAATCCGTTTGCTACGTGGGAACGCAAAAGTTTAACCAACTTATTGCAATCCGCCCGTCAAGTCAGGGGAGTCGGAAGTGCCCGAAGTCCGTGTTTATCACGGCCGACGGTAAATTCGGTAACAAGGACTAAGTCGTAACAAGGCACGGCTAGCGGAAGCTGGTCGTGGATTAATTCCAATTGGACACGTTGTCGTAGTTTGGTAACAAATTACAATGATGACTAATTGGTCGATGTTAGATGCCTCAATTGAGCATCTAACGAGAAATAATACTCAATTCTCTCGAAATGGTATTGGACTCCAGGGAAAGACCGGACCAAAGGATAAGACAAAAGAGTGACATCTTTGTTTGCTGTAGTTATGACCTTGCTTTCAGGATATATAAATATTTAGAAAAGTCAGACGATTTTATCGTCTGATTTTTCTGTATTTCTAATAATTACTATTTACGGACAGTTTGGTTGTAGTGGCCCGACAAAACTTTTTAGATAGTAGTCAGAGTGTGGCATACTACAACCTCCTAGGTCAAAAGTGATTGAAACTAAGTTTATTATTCCCCAGAAAACTATTATAAAAACAAAAGCAGCAACGCTATACAGTGTAAGTGCTTTGGCTTTTTCTTGACCTTCCTGATTGTTTGATCCCAAGATAAAGAAACGAAAGGCATTAACTATAAAGAATAAAAAAGCAATCCCAAATAGGAAAGGTATTAAGGTACCATTAATAAATATTATAAAGTTACCTATAAAAGTCTGGGCACTTTGTGCAGCAGAAGCGGCTAGTGGTAGTAATAATAATCCTGAAGCAATGGAAAGAATTTTTTTCATACTTTAAATTATACATTATAGATTTAAATTCCTAGTTAATTGATGTGTCTATCATATCGATAGTATCCATTGTTTTGTTCATAAAAGCTTCCATATTTGCAAAATATTTGCTATAGTTCTGACCACTTACAGAGACGGAAATCATCGTCCCGTCCTGTGTCCGCGCTTAGCTCAGTTGGCTAGAGCATTCGACTGATACTCGAAGGGTCCTAGGTTCAAATCCTAGAGCGCGGACACAGGACGGGATTTTGTGTCCGCGCGAGCTGAGAAATTTAAATTGCTTTAAATTTCTCCCGTTTTCGACCAAAGGGAGAAACGAGCCGATGTTTACGAGACTCGAGGGTTGGCTAGAGGCCCCTAAAGGGCACTTCCATTTCAATAGTCGCTTCGTTCTTTTGAAATTAGGGCGCACTCCTGATACTCAGGTCAGAATTTGCCCAAGGCAGGACAAATTCTGACATACATTCGATATAGTCGCTACGCTCGTTATCTCATGCAAAGGGTCCTAGGCTAAAATTGTCCGGGGGACAATTTTAGGAGGTTGCCAGCTCTTTTTGGGTAAAAGAGCGACAACCTGTACTGAACTCGTAGAGTTCAAATCCTAGAGCGCTTGTGCACAGCATACAGAAAATACAGTCGCAGGCTCCTTATTTTCTAGCAACAAAGAATTTAAGTCCGCGCGAGCTGAAATTCCTGCCAGGTGGCAGGAATTTCCCGTTTCCGACCGAAGGGAGGAAAACTCCGTTGTGAGCTTGCGAACAGGAGTTAGGGTTGGCTAGAAATTTATAAAAGTGTTTTTATAAAAGATGGTTAGTTATCAAAATCAACCAATTCACCTGGTTTGGCGTCAATTTTATGTTGGATGTAGTCCGCTTGAGTTTGTAGGCTGGTTGTTACTTCTTTAAGTTCGCGTGCTATATTGTAAACAAATAATGCAAAAATTATTACTAATCCCCAGGCAATAAAAGGGAATACCCGATAATTTTCTAAAGCCTTTTCGTTTTTTAATGCTAATGCTTTCATATATTTAAGCATAACACGACTTGGTGTGATACCGTCATACTCATTGTGTTTATCTAGATTTTCATTATCATGTAGGGATGAATTTTCAAGACTATTTTAAAAACAAAAAGGTGACATTGATGCGGATTGGTTTATTAGGCCGGGGGGTGGGTGACGCGGCTTTTTTGGCCGAAATGGGGGCTGAAGTTTTGGTAGTGGATGATGCCTCTCAGGAGGTGATGCAACCTTCGGTTGATGCTCTACAAGAATACGATAATATTAAATTTAAGTTTGGTCCCTATGATACGGACGACTTTACCTCCTGTGACTTTGTTTTAGTGGGGGCAGGTACACCGATGGATTTGCCGGCTTTAGCTGCGGCTAAAAAAGCTGGAGTAGTTTTAAAACAATCAGCTGCTTTGTTTGCTGAGTTGTCTGGCGTGCCGATTATCGGGGTGACTGGCACCAGAGGTAAGTCTACGACCACCCACATGATCCATCATGTGCTTTCACAAGCTACTGATGGTCAAGTGTTGTTGGGTGGAAATGTTAGAGGTTTATCAAATCTCCAGTTGTTAAAGGAAGTGAAGGAAGATTCTTTAGCAGTAATGGAGCTTGATTCATGGCAGCTACAAGGCTTTGGTTGGGCCAAAATTAGTCCTCAGGTGGCTGTATTTACCAATTTTATGGAAGACCACCTAAATTATTATCAAGCGGGAGGACGGAGTAGGGAAGAGGCGATGGATTTGTATTTTGGAGACAAGGCAAACATTTTTCGCTACCAAGAAGAGAGTGGAGTATTGGTTACTATTCCAGCAGTGTTTGAGCGAGCCAAGAAATTAGCTGGTTTGACCTTGGGTCAAGAAGTAGTTCTGGTGGACGATTCTGTTATTCCAGAAGACACTTTGTTGGCAATGCCTGGTCAACATAACCGACTCAACGCAGCTTTAGCTTGTGAAGCGCTTCGCGCCACTGGTTTGGAAGACGAAGAGATATTTGCTGGTTTGGCGAGCTTTCCTGGGGTAGAGGGTCGCCTAGAATATTTGGGAGAAATTGAAGGTGTGAAAATTTATAATGACAACAATGCTACTACACCGCAGGCGACAGTAATGGGACTGCAGGCGGTTGGTAATATTGATACGAAGAATGTAATTTTGATTGCTGGTGGTGCATACAAGGAAGTCGATCCACAGGTTTTGGTAGATGAAATTCCAAAGTACTGTAAGCAAGTGATTTTGTTGGCGGGGACTGGTACCGATATGCTCAAAGATAGAATTGAGACAGAGGTGGTAGGAAGTGTGGAGGAAGCGGTAAAAGCTGGGCTGGCCTCTGGCCAGCCTGGCGACATCCTCCTCTTCAGCCCCGGCTTTGCTTCGTTTGGAATGTTTAAAAACGAATACGAGCGCAATGATGAGTTTGTGTCTATAATCCGTAGTTTAGAGTAGCTTACTATTTTACTTAAGTTTCTACATTCAATATTCTGAGGTACTAAAATAAGGCCAATTGTGTTATTATAGACACTTCAACACATGGCAAAAATTAATCTAAATGAAATTTCACGTATCCATTTAATTGGTATCGGTGGCATTGGAATGTCTGCTTTAGCGAGGCATTTTTTGACGGAAAAAAAGCAAGTCAGTGGCTCTGATCGAAGTTTGTCTACAATTACTAAAACGCTTGATAGTGAAGGGATTCAAGTGTTTGGTGAACAAGTGGCAAGCAATATTTCCAAGGATATCGAGCTGGTAGTTTATACCGCCGCTGTGACCGAAGGGAGTGATGGTTGGGCAGAGTTAGAGCAAGCTAAGAAACTTAAGATTCCGTGTGTCAGTTATTTTGAAGCATTGGGAATGGCGATGAACCCGTACTATTTAATTGCCGTGGCCGGCACGCATGGTAAGACCACTACTACAGCCATGCTAACTGAAATTTTTGAACAAGCAGGTAAAGATCCGACAGCAGTTATTGGTTCATTACGAGCCAAGACCAAGAGTAACTACCGAGCCGGTAAGAGTAAGTTTGCGATTGTGGAGGCTTGTGAATACAAGCGAGATTTTTTGCATCTCACCCCTGACGTTTTGGTTATTACTAATATTGAATTTGATCACGTCGACTACTACAAAGATCTCTCTGATGTGCAAAGTGCTTTCCGAGAAATGATTGACCGGGTAAATGAAAATGGTGTCGTGATTACCAACGCTAAAGACCCGCGGATTGCTCCAGTTATAGAGGGAATAAAAGTGCCGGTTATCAACTATATGAGTAGCTTAGATTTGGAGCTTAAGCTTAAGCAACCAGGGATGCACAACCGCATTAATGCGGCTGCAGCTTTAGCCACAGCCAGGCACGAGAAACTAGACATGGAACAAGCTAAAGAGTCTTTGATAAATTTCACTGGTACCTGGCGCCGCTTTGAGTTTAAGGGTGAAGTTAATGGTGCTTTGGTTTATGATGACTATGCTCATCATCCGACTGAAATTAGAGCTACTATCGACGCTGCTCGTGAACTGTATCCTGAGCGAAGACTAGTGATTGCTTTTCAACCTCACATGTTTAGCCGCACCAAGGCCTTGTTTGATGAATTTGCCAAAGCGGTTGGATTGGCTGATCAAGTAATATTTCTACCGGTTTATGCTGCGCGGGAAAATAATGTCAGCGGAGTGACCAGTCGAGAGTTGGCTGTTAAATCTTTGGAATATATTTCTGAATCTACGTATTGTGATTCTATTGTTGATGCCGCAAAAATCCTAAAAAACACCCTAACCGAAAATGATGTTCTGCTAATTATGGGAGCAGGGGATGTGACTGAACTGACTAAAGAATTGCTATCATAGCCCAAACATAAGACACCCCCCTAGGAAGGACCCAGGGAACTTCCCCCAGCCCTAAGCCGGTCTTAGGGAAAACAACGTTTTAAAAACTCTCCCTAAGACCAGCTTAGGGAGAGTGTTACATATATGACTATGCCTCTCCGAAGGGTGGCCCTTCGGAAAGAGGATGTGTTAAGATTATGCTATGACAACTCGCTCCTTTCAATTTTCACTTGACGAGTTTTATCATGTTTATAATAGAGGTGTAGAAAAACGTATTATTTTTCTTGATGAAACAGATTATATGCGCTTCGTTGAATTACTTTACGTAGTTAACACGCTGGTTTCAATAGACATGAGAGAAATAAGAAAATCACATGAATATATCTATGAGTGGGACAGAGGTGAATCTTTAGTAGATATTGGGGCTTATTGTTTGATGCCAAATCATTTTCATATATTACTTACCCCGCGACAAGAAAATGGAGTTAGTACTTTTATGAATAAACTCTGCACAGGTTACTCGATGTATTTTAATCGTAGATACAACAGAAAGGGTGCGTTATTTGAAGGTAAGTTTAAAGCAAAGTGGTGTGACAGTGATGAGTACTTGAAATATTTGTATTCTTATATCCACTTAAATCCAGTTAAGCTGTTTCAGTCTGATTGGAAAGAACAAGGAATACAGGACGAAGATAAAGCTTACCAATATGCCTCATCATATAAATACTCAAGTTTGGCTGACTACACTGGTGCGAGTAGAGAAGAGAACAAAATCATCAATAATTCTTCTTTTCCTGAATACTTTAAAAATCATAATGACATAAAGGCGGAGTTGATGGAGTGGTTGAAATATGAGTAAATACCTCTCCGAAGGGCCACCCTTCGGAGAGGTTCTAGGTCTTGCTTTGGTGTTGATAATCCCACTACTATATAATCTATAAGTAACTTTTTTGTTTTATTTAAGTTATAATAAGCGTACACAATTAAATACCAGTATCCAGAGAACGGAGTAGGGAATTGACCCGTAGGTGGGTGGAAGATTTTGCTAGCAAAATCTTCCACCCACCAAAACTCCGTCCGCAACCACTCTTCATTGAAGAAACGGTGCGACCTTCAACTCACGCAAGTGAGGTAGATGCGTAACTCCTCTGGTGCGTCATATGACGCATTTTGTGTTTCAGAACTCTTGGGTTAACGAACTTCTTTGTCACCGGCGTCGGTCGAAGTCTCACTGTATAAGAATACGGCTCAACTTTTCGCTCCTGGTTTCCGCGAATTTCATTCAACCCAAGAGTCCTGATGTGATTAGTAAATTTAAGAAAAATTATGTTAAAAACTGCTGAATGTGTTTCTCCGGGGCACCCAGATAAAATGTGTGATCGTATTTCCGATGCTGTACTAGATGCTTATTTGACCCAAGACCCAAAGAGTCGAGTAGCGGTTGAGACAGTTGGATCGCACGGAAAGATTTTTGTGACTGGTGAAGTGACAACTTTAGCCAAGGACGTAGACATTGTTAAAATTGTTGAAAGTATCGCTGGTACTGATCATCAAATCGACGTTCATATAGTGAAGCAGAGTCCTGAGATTGCACGAGGAGTTGATGCGGCTGGAGAAGGAACTGGAGCTGGTGATCAAGGGATTATGACTGGTTACGCTACTCGCGAAACCGATTCGTACATGCCTAAGGAATATGAATTGGCTCGAGAGTTATGTCAGGCGGTGTATGAAAAATATCCTTATGACGGTAAGACACAGGTGACTATAAATGACAAAGGAGAAATCTCTTCGGTGGTATGCAGTTTTCAAAATGCACCCACATCAGAACTGCGGCCACTTGTTGAAAGCGTTATTCCTGGAGCTAGTGAATATCATATCAATCCAACAGGTGACTGGAGTCAGGGTGGCTTTGATGCTGACGCCGGTTTGACTGGACGCAAGATTATTGTCGATAACTATGGACCAGAAATTGCAGTCGGTGGCGGAGCTTTCTCTGGTAAGGATCCGAGTAAGGTGGATCGTTCAGCGGCCTACATGGCACGTCGCGTGGCGGTTGATTATCTAGAAAAATATCCCGAAGCACAAGCGGTATTAGTGAAGCTGGCTTACGCCATTGGTCACCCGGAAGCTTTGATGGCAGTAGCTATCGTGGACGGCGTACCTGAAGACGTAGAAGGTTATGATTTAACGCCGAACGGTATTCGCTCATTCCTAGAGCTAGATGCGCCAATCTACGGCAAAACCGCCGAATGGGGCCACTTTGGCCGAGGGTTTAATTGGAAATAAAAATGAACAAAGGAACGTAGTGACTATTGTAAATTTTCGCCAGTAATTATGCTGTAAAATAATGAGCTTGCGAATCACTGCGTCGTATGAAAATCATAGTCGTTTCACTCCTTGATTTACACAGTATTTTCTGGACAAAGGGTGCTCCTTCCTAGAAAAATTATCGGCGTGGTTAAATTGTAATGTAAGTAGACTGAGATAGATTTACTTAAATTTAGGAACTAAAACAACGGCCGACGCCTTTGGCGTCGGCCGTTGTTTTACGTAGACGTTGTGTGATACATTATAGGTCGTGAATGAAAGTACACCCCAACTAAAGGAATCGATAATGAACACACGAGAATTGGCCAGTCTTTTCCAAAGGTATGGCGTCGATATGTCGGCGTATGGAGTCGGGAAAGCAAAGACTCTAGATCAGTTACTGCAAGAGATAAATGCGGGAGAGTCATCATTAGTTGTCGAGAATGGTGAGCTTATACGGATTGTTAACATAATCAGTGTTGATGTGTATTTTGAGAGAGTACCCGGTGAACGTCTGCGTCTAAGAATGGAATATCAACAGTTTAGTGACGGTAGGACTCGTGTTAGAGAGAATGACTTCGGGGCTGTGTCAGGAAAAATGAAACCGAATGAATCTGTTGAAGATGCAATAGCCAGAGAGTTAGGAGAAGAAATAAAGGCTTGTGAATATCAACTGGAGGGTATCCAGACTCCTATTGTAAACACAAGAACCTCGCCGAGTTATCCGGGTATTTCCTCACGATACACAGAAAATTATGCAACGGCTATTATTCCTCCATCAATGTATCGTGTAAGCTATGAAGAAACACAAGATGGTGTAACTTCCCACTTTAGTTGGGTGGAGGCGTAATCCCTTAGTTTGTTTGTGGTTTAGGTCAGTTGGGTAGATTACCAGCTGGCCTTTCCTTTTTTTACGCGGGATGTTAGTTTTGAGTCATGAATGAACAAGGAAAACTATCACTGGTGGCGACCCCAATTGGGAACTTGGAAGATATGACTCTGAGGGCCATTCGTATTCTTAAGGAAGCGGATTATGTTTTGTGTGAGGATACGCGGGTGACAGGAAAGCTGTTGAAACATTATGAAATTTCGGCCAAGATGAAGCGTTACGACGCTCATACTTCAGAGCGAGTACACGAGTCGGTTTTGGAAGATTTGGCAGCAGGTCAAAAAATTGCTCTGGTGAGCGATGCTGGTACACCGGGGATTAGTGACCCTGGAGTGTTGTTGGTGCAGCAAGTACGGGCCGCAGGTATTCAAATAGAAGTCATCCCGGGTGCTTCCGCTGTCACTGCGGCTGTCTCGCTAGCGGGTATCGCCGGCAACCAATTTACTTTTCTTGGCTTTGCTCCCCAAAAGAAAGGTCGTGAGACTTTTTTCCGAGAGTTGGTTGGTTGCCCACATGCTGTAGTTTTCTTTGAGTCAACTCATCGCATTATAAAAACACTTGATTCGCTACACAAGGAGCTACCAGAAGCCAAAATATACCTAGCCCGCGAACTCACCAAGTTGTATGAAGAAATGTTAGTTGGAACTGCAGACGAATTGCGTGAGTTGCTGGAGGGTGAACCAGTGAGGCAGAAGGGGGAGTTTGTAGTGATTGTTTCTACAGAAAAAAGACTGGTCCAGCAATCTCCTCTAGGCGAGGAGGAGATTGGGACATAAATTCATAATAATCGCTACGCTCATTTATTCATTCAAGTTCGTTATCATTGTTTCTACTTAAAAAAATTAGCCCAGCAACTCTCTCTAGAAGAGAGTATCGCTGAGCTAACTTGCGTTGCTGCCTCACTGGTTGATTAATCCAAGGATGGTGAAGGTTACTGTGAGAAGGCCTGATATTGCCAGAGCCAACGAAAGTATAAAGGCTTTCACGGTGTTTTCAGCTGCTGCTGAGGGGTGTTTATTCGGTTTGTGGACTTCATTAAATTCTTTTATAAGTGGCATTATTAGTGACAAAAAGACGAAAAAGAAAATAATAGTCATAACCCACAGATTTACTTCTGAAAACATTTCGTACTCCTTCGGTTGGTTTATCTGGCTAGATTATACACAATAATCGTTATTTCGCATCATTTCACTTTTTGCGTTATAATCTAGGCTATTGTAATTATGAGCAAAGAAACTTTTGTATTTATATTCGGAATCCTGCTCACTATCGTACCGTTTTTGGGGGTGCCGGAGGCTTGGCGGCAATACGCAATCTTGGGAATTGGTATTATTTTAATATTTATTGGCTACGCCTTACGTCGTGGGGTGTATTTAAATGAGATTGACAGAGGAAATGGGGAACGAGGAGCCGACTCTTTTGTTGAAACCACGGAAACGCTTTTTGACGAACGTTCGCTAGAATAAGTCTATGCATAAGATTGGTACTCCACTTTTGTTAATCGCTTTAATTTTTGCGACCTTATCATTTGTACCACTGGGGGTATTTGATGTTGAGTCGGAGGGATTATCTAATAATGCTTCGGTCATTACTCCTGAAGAGCTGGTGGGTAAAAATGACACGCCAGAGCTGGAAGTAATGGTTGATGATAGGCAAGAGGTTAAGCATGTACCACTACCAAAGTCGGTCAAGGCGATTTACATGACTTCTTGTGTAGCAGGGACTCCGACCTTTCGACAGAAGCTAGTGCAATTAATGCAAGAGACTGAGATTAACTCGGTCGTTATAGATATTAAGGATTACTCGGGAACGATTTCATTTCCGACCAAGAGCGCTGCATGGCAACCGGCTTGGGAAAATGCTCGTTGTGGGGCTAAGGATATGCCAGAGTTGGTCCAAATGTTACATGATAATCACATCTTTGTAATTGGCCGGATAACAGTCTTTCAGGATCCTTTTTATGCACCCAAACATCCCGAGTTGGCTGTACTTAAAAGTGACAAACAAACAGTTTGGACTGACCACAAAGGTTTGTCATTTATAGATGTCGCCTCCAAACCATACTGGGACTACATCATTGATCTAGCGAAAGAGTCATACAATATTGGTTTTGATGAACTTAATTTTGACTACGTGCGGTATCCTTCTGATGGTAATATGGCTGACACTTATTATCCCCAAAGCGTGGCTGGTGAATACGGCATGGACAGGCAAGCCAACCTTGAGGCCTTCTTCAAATATCTTAATGAAAAACTTGATGAAGAGGACCGCTTCGCCGAATTCAAACACTCCAACACTGGTCGAGCTTCCAGCACCCCTTACACTTCAGTCGATTTATTTGGTATGACGACGACCAATTTTGACGATCTTTCTATTGGTCAGGTACAAGACAGGGCGGCGCCGTATTTTGATTTTGTGGCACCAATGGTTTACCCGTCTCATTATCCAAATAGTTTTCTTAGCTTAGGAAACCCTAATGATTATCCATATAAGGTGGTAAATTTCGCTATGCAGTCTGGGGTTGATCGGATGTTATCTAGTACCACTCCAATGAAAGGTTTTCTTCATACTCCAATCACTACTACCAACGCCAGTGGTACAGTGACCGCTACTGGTTTATACAGCAAGCCAGTCTACACTGGAGACAAATTCCGCACTTGGATTCAAGACTTTGACTACGGGGGAGATTACGATGCGGCCGATGTACGGGCCCAAATTCAGGCTAGCTACGATGCTGGGGTAAATAGCTGGATGATTTGGGCGCCTTCAAATATCTATACCAAAGCCGCTTTGCTTGGACCAGAAGCAAGTACACAATAATTATTAAGGTTTGTAACGTTACTGTTTGTAGTATAAAAAGGTATTAAATAGGTATGAATATTCTCGTTACTGGAGGGGCTGGTTTTATCGGTAGTGCATTAGCGAAGCGCTTAGTGGCTGAAGGTCATCAAGTTATAATTGTTGATAATTTTAATGCCTATTATGACATCCAATTAAAACGTAATCGGGTGGCGGAGTTAGTGCCGAATGTGCCTGTTTATTTTTTAGACATTAATAACAAAGACGCTCTCAGTGCTTTATTTAAAATGTACCAGTTTGATGTGGTTTGCCACCTTGCGGCTCAGGCTGGAGTGCGGTATTCGGTGGAGGTACCTGAAGTTTACGTCACCACTAATGTGCTCGGTACCCAAACAATTTTTGAAGTAATGCAAAAACATGGTGTGAAGCGGATGGTTTTTGCTTCGACATCGTCGGCTTACGGTACTACTACTCCAGCACCCTTTCGTGAGGACGAGTCAGCTGACCGACCAGTATCTGTCTACGCCGCTACCAAACGTTCGGCTGAGTTATTGGCTTATAATTACTTCGCTCAGTACGGTATTGAAACCACCTGTTTGCGCTTCTTCACTGTTTACGGCCCATGGAGTCGACCCGATATGGCCATGTTGAAGTTTGCGGAAAAAATTACTAAGGGAGAGGAGATTGAGATTTATAACGAAGGAAATTTGCGTCGTGACTTTACTTATATTGATGATATTGTGGCTGGTTTTGTTAAAGCTGTTGAAAAGCCGTTGCAGTATGAAATAGTTAATCTGGGTAATGGTAGACCAGTGGAACTGATGCGGTTTGTGGAGTTGTTGGAAAAAGAATTAGGTAAAACCGCCAAAAAAGTTTTCCTTCCTATGCAACAAGGTGATGTCTACGAAACTTACGCCGACACAACCAAAGCCCAAGCCTTGCTAGGCTGGCAAGCTAAAACTACCTTTGAGACAGGTATCAAAAATTTCGCCAGTTGGTACCGAAGTTATTACAAATAAGCACTTGTTTGAATTCTGCTAGCCTGTTAGCTATTGGCCATTTACTGTTTTGAGGTAGGGTATTATATAGGTATGCAAGATGATTCAGGTCAGTCAGTACGGTTGCTGTCATATGATGATGATAAGCCCCGAGATGGTCGAGGGATGTTTATTCCGCGTGGAGTTGATGTGAAAAGACGAAGAGTGTCGACTAGAGACTACAGTAGTATTGTACGTTCCGTTGGTCGAGTGTCAATTTCAGTCATTGGAGTATTCTCCTTAATAATTTTGGGAACGGCTGGCTTTGGGCTGGCTTCCAAGTCCAATCTCGCCCTCGCTCCAACTGTCATGATTGTCGATCCGTACACTCAGACATCGACTGCGCTTGAATATGGCCCGCAGATTTCTCTATCTAAAAATAATTTATTTATTGAAACCCGTGATGCCTTTGTTGACGAGGCAATGACTTTTGTTGAAGCAGATATGACTAGAAAGCAATTACGCTTCTTTAAAGATGGAATATTGGTGCAAAGTGCCGAAATTCTTGGAATTGGTGAAGATGGTTCTTGGTGGGAGACACCGTCTGGTTTATATAAAATAGAACAGAAAGATGAGAAAGTTTTTACTAATCTTGGTCAGGTTTATCTGCCGTGGCGCTTAACTTTTCAAGGTAACTTTATTATTCATGGATGGCCGACCTATCCAGATAAGTCGCCAGTCAAAGCTGATTTTAATGGTGGCGGAATTCGCCTGAGTGATGAATCGGCCCAAGCTTTATTTGAAAATGTTCAAGTCGGTACACCAGTTTTGGTACATGCTAGTGAAGCTCCTCGAGACACTTTTGTTTATGAACCGTTAGTGCCAGATTTAGATACACCAAATTATTTTATCGCTGATATTGAAAATGGCACTATCTTAGCAGCTACTGACTTGCAGAAACCAGCTCCGATAGCTTCTTTGACTAAACTTATGACAGCTGTGGTTGCTTCAGAAAAAATCGACCTTGATGGTCGGGTGCAGGTTACTTCACCGCACTTCGTAACTTCACTTATTCCTCGTCTGTCTGAGCGTAGTAGTGTGTCTATGTATAGTTTGCTTCAGTTATTGTTGGTAGAGTCTTCAAATGAAGCGGCTGAGACGATCGCTGGTGAAATTGGCCGAGACGATTTTATTGCCAGCATGAATGAAAAAGCCATTCAGCTAGGTATGATGAATACTCATTTCGCCGATCCGTCTGGCCTAAGTTCTGAAAATGTCTCCACTCTAGGTGATTTGTATCGTTTGACTAAATATATTTATGATAATCGCGGTTTTATCTTTGAAATTACTGCCAATAAAACTTTATCAGGTGCGCATGTTGGAGGTGAGTTTGACGGTCTAATTAATTTTAATGAAGTTAAAGATTTAGATAATTTTGTTGGAGGTAAGGTAGGTGAGACATTAGCGGCCGGACAGACCTCTATTTCATTGCATAGTATTACTTTTCAAGGCAACGAAAGAGTGGTGGCAGTTATCTTGCTCGGCTCTGATAGTAGAACTGCTGATGTACAAGCTTTAGTTAATTATGTAGAGAACCGGTTTGGTCGGTAGTGGTATACTAGGTTTATTATGACACTGTACGATCCAGATAAGATCACGTTTTTTGCCAAGACTGATGCTCGCGGTCAAAATATTCCCTTTGGTATTAGAGCTAAAGACAGACAACGTCACATGTATGTGGTCGGGAAAACAGGTATGGGTAAGTCGACTCTATTGGAGAATATGGCGGCTCAAGATATTCAAAATGGCGAAGGAATGGCTTTTATTGATCCTCACGGTTCAGCGGCGGAAACCTTGCTAGAGTATGTGCCAGAACATCGAGTCAAAGATGTCGTCTATTTTGCTCCGTTTGATCTTGAGCATCCGATTTCTTTCAATGTGATGGAAGATGTTGGTCCCGACAAACGTCACCTGGTGGTATCTGGTTTAATGTCGACCTTTAAGAAAATTTGGGTTGATGCTTGGAGTGCTCGAATGGAATACATTTTGACCAACGCTTTGCTGGTGTTGATTGAATACCCAGACACTACACTTTTGTCTGTGAACAGACTTTTTGCCGATAAAGCCTATCGAAAGAAAGTAGTTGAAGCTTGTCAGGATCCGGCGGTTAAGAGTTTTTGGGTGGATGAATTCGCCAACTACACCGACCGTTTTACTGCCGATGCTCTGCCAGCGATTCAAAACAAGATCGGTCAGTTTACCGGTAATCCGTTAATTCGTAATATTATCGGGCAGCCTCATTCCAGTTTTGATATTAGAGAGCTGATGGACAATCAGAAGATAATTATCATGAACTTGTCTAAGGGTTTGATTGGTGAAACAAATGCCAACCTGCTTGGTTCTATGTTGACCACTCGTATTTATTTGGCCGCCATGAGTCGGGCTGATATACCGGTGGAGCAGATGAAGAAGATGCCCAATTTCTATTTTTATGTTGATGAGTTCCAGTCTTTTGCCAATGCTACCTTTGCCAATATTTTGTCTGAGGCGCGTAAGTATCACCTCAACCTAATTATTGCTCACCAGTACATTGAGCAGATGGAGGAGGATGTGCGTAGTGCAGTGTTTGGAAACGTTGGTACCACTATTGCCTTTAGAGTTGGACCGTTTGATGCGGAGGTTCTAGAAACAGTATTCACTCCTCGTTTTTTAGCGGCTGACTTGGTTAATTTAGGGTTTGCACAGATTTATCTGACTTTGATGATTGACGGGATTGGTTCTCAACCCTTCTCTGCGCAAACGTTACCACCAGTTAAGTTACCACCAGTATCATGTCGGGGTATGGTGATAGAGGAGAGTCGAAAGTTGTATGCAAAAAATAAAGCTGATGTTGAAAAGTTGGTAGCTGAATTGCATAACCCAACCCCCAATCAACCTAGTGATAATAAGAAGGATAACGCTCCTCAGAGAAAACAAACTGCTCCACCACTAGTGCCTACTATTACTGCTGAAGAGTTAAAGAAACGTAATCAAAGCCAGTCTCCACAACAAATTTTTCAGAGAACAAACCCAAGTGTGGATATTTCATCAAAATCAGCACCGCTTGTTACGGCTACAGATGTCACAAGACCCCCTCAAGAAAACAGTTCAAATAATCGCCAGAATTATCAAAAAGTTTCTAACAATTCTGAATTAAAACCAGATACATCTAGAGCAAATCAGGATTCTAGACAAAATAATCAAGGCCGGTTTCAAGAAAATCTTAGTCAAAATCAAAGACCAAATAGACAATTCGAAGTTAAGAAAACCCCTGATGATTTGCGGAGTATTTTAGCTAAGATTGCTCAAAAAGATTCATCAACAAAAAATGATGATGTAAAGTTGCAAGAAACAAAACCATCACTTCCACAATCTAACCAGAACCAGAACCAGAACCAGAACCAGAACCAGAACCAGAACCAGAACCAGAACCAGAACCAGAACCAGAACCAGAACCAGAACCAGAACCAGAACCAGAACCAGAACCAGAACCAGAACCAGAACCAACGACCGAATCGAAATCAAGATTTAAATCAAGCTAAGGGTGACCTAAGACGACCAATAAGGGAAGGGAATCAAAATAGGGATGATTTCAAACAAACTGCAAAACAAGAAAGTCAAAATAGAAGCGATTTGAAAAACGCCTTAGCGGGAGTTTTAAAGAGTGTAGAATCTCCAGATGTAAAATCTGAGGTAGGAAACAGGAAACCTTTAGATAATCAGTTTAATCAAAAACCATCAGAACCTAGAAAGGTAGAAGTTAGAGAAGATGTTGTTGGTCAACCAACACAGGCTGAATCACAATTGCAACCTCAACCTCAACCTCAGATACAGAGAAGATTTACTCCTACATTTCAATCACCAGCTCCACAAGTTGAAATACAACAACCAGTATCAAATTTAAATCCGGCCGACATCAAGCGTATGTTGCAACATAACGATAAAGAAAGATCACCGTTCAATTAGTATGAAATGGTTGTACTTATTGCTTGGAATATTATTACCATTTCCAGCTTGGGCTGCTGTGTCGATTAG
Organism: Candidatus Nomurabacteria bacterium; assembly: GCA_020632095.1. Classification (GTDB taxonomy): domain Bacteria; phylum Patescibacteriota; class Minisyncoccia; order Phycocordibacterales; family UBA918; genus OLB19. Next base: position 560,225 of record JACKGF010000001.1, on the reverse strand, counting down.
TGAAGTAGCTTGGATGGGTTCGGTTGAGTCAGCTAATTACGAGTGGATAGAATTACATAATGACGGTGAAGCGACTGATGTATCAGGTTGGGTATTGAATGATGGGATGAATTTATCGATAGAGTTGTCTGGTAATATACCAGCCGGTCAGTATGTAGTACTGGAGCGTAGTAGTGATGAATCAGCTGTTGGAAATGCTTTTTTAATCTACACTGGTGCTTTGGTCAACACTGGAGCCACACTAAAGTTGATGCGGGCTGATGGTTCTTTAGTCGATCAAGTTAGTGGCGGAGAAAATTGGCAAAATATTGGCGGAGATAATACAACCAAAGAAACTGCTCAGTATACCAGTGGTGGTTGGGTAACAGCTAAAGCTACTCCAGGTGCGTCAGCGCCAACTGGTAGCGCTAAAACAGTAGTGTCAAACAGTGAAGAAGAGGTAGCAACAAAAACAACTACTAGTAAAACTTCGACTAAGAAAGTTTCTAAAAGTGAACCGGTGAAATTGGAATTACCAGATGTTACTTTAAAACTTAATGTTGAGGCGCAGACACTTGGTTATGTAAACCAGTCAATAAATTTTTCCGTAACTCCGAGTGGAATTGGTGAAAGTTTAATTGATTCATTGCAATACCAGTGGAATTTTGGTGATGGTTTAATTTCAAACACAAAAGAGGCTAGTCATGTCTTTTCATATCCTGGTACTTACGTAGTGACGGTGGTCGGTGAATTTAAACGACAAAAACAAGTATCTCGTCACGAAATTACTATATTACCAGTTGAGATTTCCTTAACTAAAAATCAAGCCGGTGATATCCAGGTTAATAATGATTCTCCTTATGAGATAGATGTCTCTGGTTATAAATTAGCAGGGAATAAGGGGTTCGAATTTCCACCCTACTCAGTAATATTACCCAATCAAACCGTCACTATTCCTCGTAAAAAAATAACTTCAGGTGGTGAAGCAATGGTCGCTCTTTACGACACAGAAAAAATACTGGTTGCTTCTCAATTGCCTAATAGATTCAATGAACCTATTTCGGCTAGTCTGGCTATGGCCTACACAGACAACACTGTAGAGCCTATTAAGAAAATTTCAGCCACTGCAAATAGTCGAATGATGGATTTATCAGTTGTGGGCGAAACAGATTTAATGACTGAGGAGGTTAATGAGATAATTGTTGATGATGTAGAGCCAACTTCGACAGATTACGTTTCAACCACTTCTCAGTTAGCGACAGTCAGTGCCACTGACATCCCGACAAACGAGCGTTGGATTTACGTGGCGCTAGCTAGTACGATGCTAGTTGGCGTGTTCGGAGTTTACGCCGCTCCTAAACGCAACGTTAAACAGTCAGATTTGGTAAAATAGAAATATATGAATTCTGGTAAAGGAACTTTTGTAATCAGTATTGATTTTGAATATGAACTGGGCTATGCGGACGTTAAGTTGAATGAAGCACAAAAGGAGTTGGTGAGGCAGGAGTCTCAGGTATCAAAACGGATATTAGAATTATTTGAAAAATACAATATTCCTGCCACTTGGGCGATAGTGGGGCATTTGTTAGAGGACGACTGCTCTGTGTGTGAAGGGAAAGTACATAGTAATTTTCCGGCCGAAATCTACACCGATAGTAAGTTTGATTGGTTTGCTCACCATCCGCCGGCTGGCGACACTAATGATCCGTTATGGTTTGATAGTGCCGGAGTGATTAATTTAATTAAAAATTCTCCTGTTAAACACGAAGTCGCCAGCCACTCATACGCTCATATTCTATACGGTCATCCAACTATCAAACGAGAAGCAATTACGGTTGATCTGGCTGAAGTTAAAAAAATTCACACCAAGCATAATTTACCGCTCGCATCCTTCATCTTCCCGCGCAACATGGAAGGGTATCATGCACAGTTAAAAGATACTGGTTTTGTTTGTTATCGGGGTGAGAGCAAGTTTTGGTATCACAAGTTACCAGGGGTATTCGGGCGCTCGGCACGTTTATTTGATTATATTATTCCAGGCTGTCGCACAGTGGTGCCGACTAGGCACGAGTCTGGATTGGTAAATATTCCTGATAGTTTGCTTCTACTTGGGCGTAATGGACTACGAAAAATAATCACGCCCAACATGATGAAAAGAAAAATTAGGTCTGGTATCAAGCAAGCTGCTGAACGACAAGAAATTTTTCACCTCTGGTTTCACCCTTCGAATTTTTCTTATGACACAGAAATCCAGTTAGAAATCTTAGAGGATTCTTTAAAGTTAGTAGGTTCATTGCGTCAAAATGACAAACTGGAAGTACAAACTATGCAACAGATTGCTACTAGAATTTAGTGTATAATAATCACCTTATGACAGAAAATGCCAACGAAAAAACCTTAAAATACCGTGCTAAGGCGGTTAATTCTCACGATTTCAACTCACCAGTTTTCTTTGACCGTTACGCTGTATTGGACGTTAATCCCTATGCCAGTGCTTTTGCCTACGGTCGCAAAAAGCTGTATGAAAAGATGAATCGGATTATTGATGACCGATTAGACGGTAAGGGAGATGTCCTAGAGGCTGCTTGTGGAACAGGTTACTACATCAAAGTACTGAGAGCCAATGGCTACAATGTGACTGGGGTTGAGCCAGCCGATGGAATGCGCGAACGAGCCCAAAAGAAAAATCCTAAAACCGAAATCAAAAATGGCGTCATCAGTGCTTTACCATTTCCAGATAATACCTTTGACGCGGTTACGTCTATTGAACTTTTTCGTTACCTTGAGGCCGCTGATATCAAGCAGGGTTACGCTGAAATTCTGCGTGTGCTAAAACCAGGTGGTTTTGCGGTGGTGACTCTGGTCAACCGTTACGCTCTAGATGGTTTTCTTTTTTCTTATTACTTCAAACTGATGTTAGAAAAATATTTTGGTAAACCAATTATCAATTATTGTGATGCTGTGTCGCCGAGTGAGACAGAGAAATATTTTAAAGATAATTTCAATGTGGTAGCGAGTACTGAATCAGCTATGTTTGCTCCTCTACGTATTATTTATAAACTTTACCCTAAGTTGGGCGAATGGTGTGCTAAGCGATTAGAATCCTTTGACGAAAAATTGAATCAAACAGATTGGCATAAAAAGTTTGCTGGGCACTTGATTGTAGTAATAGAAAAGAAAGCCGATGCAAAAGAAAATACCAACACGGCACCAGTGAGACACATCTAAAACCTCTCATACCAAAATACCGAGCACAGGCTCGGTATTTTTGGTATGATTGGAATATTATGGAAATACAGAAATTAGCAGTGGTCACTGGCGGAGCGGGATTTATTGGCTCGCACTTGTGTGAACGGTTGGTGAAGGAGGGATATCAAGTCATATCATTAGACAATTATTTCACTGGCTCTCGTGACAACCATGTCGCCGGCGTTGATTATCGTGAAGGTCACACAAAGGATATTGAGAAATTGGTTCCAGAAAAGCCCGAGATTGCGTTTCATTTGGGTGAATATTCTCGTACAGCGGTGGCGATGGATGAGCCAGCGACGGTGTTTGATTTAAATACGGCCGGCACGATGGCAGTGGCTGAATGGTGGCGACAGCGGAAGTGTAAGTTGATTTATGCTGGCTCTTCGACCAAAGGTGCCCCCGATCGTTCCGATGGTATTTCTGGTCGCGACCTATCTCCTTACACTTGGAGTAAGGCGGTTAATACTGAGCTGGTAGCCAACTACGCCCGCTGGTACGATTTACCTTACGCCATTTCATATTTTTATAATGTTTATGGCCCACGAGAATTAGCTGGTCGTTACGGTACAGTGGTAGAAATTTTTTATCAGAACTTTAAAAAAGGCGAACCATGTCGAGTTAATGGTCCGGGTACGCAAACTCGAAACTATACCCATGTGTTAGATACAGTAGAGGCTTTGCTTGTGATTGCAGAAAAAGGTGTCGGTGATGAATTTGGTATTGCTTCAGACGAAGCTTTTTCACCGCTCGAATTAGCGGAGCTCTACGGCTTAGAAGTTGACTTGCAACCACCTCGCAAAACCAGTCGGCCATCCTCGACCGTTGTAATAGATAAAACCGTTGCTCTCGGCTGGCAACCAACTCATTCGTTAAAAGACTATATCGCCGAAAAGAAAAATAATTAATTACTTATGCCAAAAAAAATCCTCATCTTCGACCTAAATTATTATCCCGACCACGTGGGCGGAGCCGAAGTGGCAGTCAAAGAAATTACCGACCGTATCCCACCAGATGAATACGAATTTCACATGGTTTGTCTGGGTTACGACAGCAAGTTACCGAAGGAAAGTCAGGAAGGGAATGTCCATGTGCATCGCATCGGTTTTACTAAGAGTAATGTTGAGTTGGAGGATTTGAGTAAGTTTCCTTTACACTACAACAAACACCTATATCTTTTTTGGGCACCGATTAAGGGTATGTTGTTGCATCGTAAACTTAAGTTTAATGCGACTTGGTCAATGATGGCTCACCCAAGTGGCGTTCCACAAGCGATATTTGGTTTGTTTTACCCGCAAGTAACGCGCATCCTAACTCTGCAAGAAGGCGATCCTCCTGAGTATATGGAGCGTTTATACAAGCCGATTTGGCCACTGTTTAAAAGAGTTTTTATTAAAGCTGATGTGATTCAAGTTATATCGCATTTTCTCGAGAAGTGGGCGCGGGATATGGGCTACACCAAAGATATAGTATTTATTCCCAATGGCGCCAGTACCGAGTCAGCTGGCGCACGCGCTGATGAAGCTACTTTGCAAGCTTTGCGTGAATCGGTTGGGAAGCAGGAGGGTGATGTGATGCTAATTTCAGTTTCCAGATTGGTACATAAAAATGCCGTTGATGATGTAATAAAAGCTTTAGCTTTGTTACCAACTAATTATAAATTATTGGTAGTGGGTGGAGGGGAAGATGAGGATAAGCTCAAAGCTTTGGCTGAGACGGAAGGAGTTGGAAAGCGGGTGATATTTACCGGCCACGTCGACCGTACTATGACCGCGCAGTATCGCCAGATTTCCGACATCTTCATTCGTCCGAGTCGTTCGGAAGGTTTCGGTAATTCTTTCGCCTCTTCCATGGTTTTACGTTTACCAGTGATTGCCACTCAAGAGGGAGGGATTGCCGATTTCTTATTTGATGCCAAACGCAATCCAGACAAGGAGACCACTGGCTGGGCTGTCGACAAAGACGCACCTGACCAAATTGCCAAAGCGGTCGAAGAAATTCTCGCCCATCCAGAGCAGGTAAAACAAGTCACCGAGAACGCCTACCAAATGGTCACCACCACCTACAACTGGAACCACATCGCAGAAAATATGAAAGAACAGGTTTTTGATAAGATATTGAAAAATAACTTTGCTACCAAGGAGATATTTACAAGTTGATATTATTTAGTAAAATTATTTAGATTAAAACATGTACGGAAATACTATTACTTCTAAATCAAAGCCCCGTTGGGTAAAACCGCTAGCTATATTCTATTTCGTACTGTTTATTCCGAGCACACCCTTTTTGTTTTTAGGGTTTGCTCTAGGAGGTAGTGATAAAAATTTTATTTTTTTGATTACTCTGGCTTTACTGATGTGGACAAGTCTTTTAGTGGGAATAAAGCTAGGTTTTAAAAAGGAAAATAATTTAAATTTTTCTTCAAAGTCACGGAAGTTAATGGTTACTCCAATATTCTTAATTCTGGCAAATGCACTTTTCCCTATGGTGGCTGATATTACCAGTTCTTCTTTACGTAGTATATATAAATTTGACGATACAGAGGGCGCTATTTACTTCGTGTTAATAATTGGCAGTCTGGTTATTTACTATTTTTATTATAGGAGAGAAGTCTCAGATGACTCTCAATGATAGGGTATTTAAGTGTTGGTATGAACACTGGTTCAATCAGCTTAGTTGAGTATCGATCAAAAAACAAGTCACCGAGAACGCCTACCAAATGGTTACTACTACCTACAACTGGAACCACATCGCCCAAAATATGAAAGAGCAGGTTTTTTCTAATGTGAAACAGAAGATATTTAGTCATTATAATTAACATGGACTCGTTTTCCAGTTAAAGCGAAACCTCGACACCCCCACCATCGAGGTTTTTGATGGAGAGGGGTACGAGGAATTGCTGTTGGGGAATGAACGTCCCAACCCCTGGCTCTCTCGACGGGCTTCCTAGCAGTTCTAACTCCTCCCTAGGTCCTTCCTAGGGAGGAGCAGTTGTACAGGACTAAGTAAACCTTGAAGGATAACGCCCAGCCGCACACACCGTGCAGCTGGGCTGTTTTTTTTGTTTAAACAAAGTTACTACAGTTTTTTTCCTACGTGTTAAAATAGCTTCAATGAACAAGCAGGAAAAACAGGCAGAAATAGTAATTTTCACCAGTTCAAAGGGGCAGGTTAAATTGCGTGGGGATTTTCATAATGAAACACTGTGGGCTACGCAGGCTGAAATAGCTGATGTTTTTGGTGTTGAAAGATCAGTGATAACTAAGCATATACGGAATGTATTTAAGGATGGTGAATTGGACAAAAATGCAGTATGTGCAAATTTTGCACATACTGCCAACGATGGAAAAACCTATCAAGTTCAAGGATATAACTTGGATATTATTCTTAGTGTTGGCTATCGTACCAATTCAAAAGTGGCTATTGAATTTAGAAAATGGGCAACCGCTACGCTTCGACAACACATCACCACCGGCTTCACAATCAATCCTAGTCGAGTAACTCAGAATTATGAAGCTTTCATGGCAGCGGTCGAAAAGACAAAATCACTCTTGCCGGCTGGCTCAGTCATGGAAGCACGAACCTTGCTTGAGGCAGGGTAACCCCTTATGGATACTTAGTTTTAGTTTATGAACTCAGGACCTAAAGTATTGAATAACTAGTGTTTTGTGGTATAAAAGAGGTCCGAGTATAAGTAAGGAAAATGACGTGGAAGAAGTGATAGTTGATATATTTACCATTATGGCATTGGGTGCAGGAGGTGTTGCTGCGGTTGATGCCGATTCATTCAAAGAATCAATAGTTCCACAAGGAAGTATCCTCACCCTTGTTTGCCCTGAGGATGACAAGGTCGAACATCGAGTTAAGGTGGTCTGTGCTCAGCGGTATAAGGAGAGATATATCTATATTGTACAGGTTGTCTGACTTGCCCCGAAGTATTACCCCGCCAATAACATCTGGCGGGTTGTTTTTTTGTTTAAATAAAGCCAATATAGTGACATATGAATACTTATTACTTTACTCTCGATTTAATTCAAGAAGCGGGTAGATTATTGGAGGTGAAGAAGCAGCAGAATTTTTGCGTCTCTTGCAAGAATGGTAATCCGAAAGATATTCTAACCAGTCTTGATGTAGAGTTGGGTGAGTTTATTACTAATAAAATTTTAGCTCAGTATCCAGACCATAGTATTCATAATGAAGAGGCTGTGGAAATTGCCGGTAATGGTTATCAGTGGGCGATTGACCCAATAGATGGCACCGCCTCTTTTGCACGCGGGATTCCCCAGTACGCTATTTCGATTGGTCTACTGAAAGATGGAATGCCAATCCTTGGGGCTGTATTAGACCCTTGTACCAATGAACTTTTTTCATTCAGAAAAGGGGAAGGAGCGTGGATGAATGGCGAGATGCTACAGCCTTCTGCTATAACGGATTTGAAATCGTCTTATGTTTTGTTTGCAGCGGGTCGTAAAGACAGTCAGTGTGAATGGGCTGGAGAATCATATAAGAGTCTTTTAACCTCAGTCAGTAAAATAAAAACTTTTGGCTCGTCTGCCCTTTGGCTTTGTTATGTGGCCGCCGGTCGGGTGGATGGTGTAGTAGCCGGAACATTTTCCTCGCTTGATATTGCCGCCGCGGTAGGAATTTTGAATGAAGTCGGTGGCGTGGTTTGTGATAGAGAAGGTCATCCTTTAGAAATTTCCAACAAATCACAGCGCGTATATGTTGCTAATAATCAAGCGATGGCCGGTGAGCTCATCAAACTGCTGGAATCAAGTTAGTTGCTGCAACTCCTTTTGGCGAGCTAATTCTTCTGTGCTCCGCAGGGAGTCTCGGTTGTTTTTGTAGTCGGTAATAATGTTTTCGTTTAGAGGTTGGTCGCTAATTAGGGCTTTTAGTAACTCGGTCCAGAAAGATACACGTTGCTTGCTCAGCTCACGCAGGTTACCCTCGGCGTTATTAGTGGCTTGGCAGTGGTAGCAGATTAACTCCAAAGCTTTATAGATACGCATTAAACGCAATGAAGCTGTTTCTTCTGGCGCGGTGTTATCATTTAAGTACTTAACCAAGGCTTGCTCCAAATCGCGGTTATAGAGCAACATATAATTCATAAAGCGGGCCCAGCTTTCGTGCTTGTTACCAAAGATTAGTGAGGCATGGTCAATTAAATAAATTTTATTGTCATTGAAACGGAAGTTATGTAAGGCGAAATCGTCGTGGGTAAGGAAATCACAGTAGCGTTCAACGTCGGTGATAGATTGGCACAAAATTTCAATCGCTTGTTGGTAGGGTTCTGGTGACTTGATACAGTCAGTATTTGAAATTTGAGCAACAAAGTCACCAGCTGACTTTAGATAATCACTGGCTCGCCAAACGCCAAAAATATTTTGGATACTCTTGGTGTGAGCGGCAGTGGTGGCGTGAACACCCTCCAACATAGTGAAGGCTTGTAGTATCAAATCAAATTGCTGTTCAAGCGGGAGTGACAAGTATGACACTGGTTGTTCGATATATTCAGCGGCCACAATTACCCGTTCACCAATTTTTTCAGACCACAATTCCTTGGGAGCCAGCAATGGGTGATAGGCGAAAGGGAGAGACTCAAGGGTGACTCGGGTGATGCGTTCGTGTTCTATTTCGGCTAAACTTGGCTTATCAGCGCTGGTTTTGATAATTATTTTTTTACTTGAATCTATCTGGCGACCAATCAAAACAATCTTACGTCCACTCATTAAATAACGTTCACCGCTGATGTGGGGTTGGGTTTTCAAAAGCTCAATACCTTTGGCTTGTAGAGTCGGTAAAATGGCGGCAATTTCGCTTTCAGTAAAATCTTCCCATTGTTTTTGTGATTTAAACATAATCCTTAAAAAAGTTGGCGAATTAATGTTAAATATTCATTCCACTTTTTTTCAAATTCTTTCATGGCTGATTCAGGATAGGGTTTAAGGGGGTGGATGATTGGTTTTGGTGGGGGCCAACTGCTAATGTTTTTTTTATCTAAAATATGGGCACACCTCTGGCGTAATAAGGAATGAATTATTTTAGCCGGCCAATGTTTTTTGGTTCGTAGTAAAGCGGGTGTGTCGCTCAACATAAAAATAATTGGTGCCTTGGTAAACAATGAGGCAAGTAGAGCCGGCAACTCTACTGAAGGCCCGTTTTGCAAAATAATAGCATTAGCTTGTTTTGATTCTTGGATAAAGCTTTGTGTAAATTTAAAAACACGATCCAACAAGCTTTGTCTTTTATCGACACAAACATAATTTATGGTTGGTGATTTTTCCGGCAAATGACCATATAAAAGCACTGTCACACCATCTTTACTTAGTCTGGCAGACAATTCTTTAACATGTTTAGCAGAATCTGTAGTGTCAGGAGGGAAGAGGGGTGTAACGATTAGTAATTTCATATCAGAATTATAGCTTACCCCATCCCAATAATTCCCTCAACTAATCTCCACCTAGGCCTTTCCTAGGTAAAAAGAATGCCTAGGGTTACCCTTGGTAGCTGTGGTTATTTTTGAAAACTGGTGACTCTTTCTGCTATACTGACCAATATGAGTCAATGGTCACCCCAAATCCCTCCACGTCCAAACGGAGAAAACTCTAAACTCCTAAACAAGACTTTCTATAAATTCCTCTTCAGCTTTGTGGCGGTAGTAGCTACTGTTCTAGTAATAATTCTAATCACCGGAGTCTCCACAACCTAATTCCCAATTTATGATATTTGTATCAGCCCATTCATTTATAAAATATCTAGTACCAATATTTTTCTTCTTAAGTTTAGTTTCATACACTCACGCCAGCTGTGGTGACTTTATTACTGAATATGATTACGGGGAAGGTCCGGTCGATGAAAGAGACCCCATCGAAAATTGCAACAATCCATTCAATGCTGATGACCCAGCTCCATTTACCTATGAACTAACCATTAATGGGCAAATGATAACTGAAAATTCAGTTATCATTGTACCCGAAGCTGAGTCGGTGTCAGGTGCTTTTCACATAGATAGGCCTGGCAACTTCTCTGCACAGCCTTTGCAAATATATAAACAAGAAGGGGAAGATTACCGCCAAGTTGCAGCTGTCCATAATAATAACTTCGAACTGTCACCTTTGTCTGAAGGGGAGTACGTAGCGGTTTTGCTGTATGAGTCACCCCCGATACTGTCATCTAGCGAACCGCTCTGGAGACAATGGTTAAAAAGTGTCTTTCTGCCTCTGACCGCCTTGGCCTACTCTCCAGATTATGCCGACGTGGTAGCTATCCCGTTTACGGTTGAGTATGAAAGTCCGGTTCCAACTGGAGCTTCGAGCGTGTTGTTTTTGCCGGGGATTCAAGCGAGTAGACTATATACAGAAGGAGCCTTTGGAACTGAAGATCAGGTTTGGGAACCAAATATAAGTTCAGATGTCGAACAGCTTGAATTTACTGATTCAGGTTATAGTGTAAATAGTATATACACTGAGGATGTAATTGACGAGGTAAATATACTACCAATCTTCCAAGGGAATATTTACAAAGGTTTTCTTAATATGCTGGAAGGCTTGGAGGAAGATGGGATTATAAAAGACTACTCTGCCTTCGCTTATGATTGGCGGTACAGTGTACAAGATATAGTTTATAGTGGTACCCGGTATAAAAATGAGCTAAAGAGCTTGATTGATGAAGTTGAATCATTGGCTCAAGGTTCTTTGTCAGGACAGGTTACGATTGTAGGGCATTCAAATGGTGGTTTGTTGGCAAAGGTCTTGATTACAGAATTAGAAAGATTCGGACTAGAGCATTTGGTAGATAAGGTTGTTTTTATTGGCACACCACATCTCGGGACGCCAAAAGCCATTGGGACTATTCTGCATGGTTATGACCAACAAAGATTAGGTGGAATTGTTATTGATGATGTTGTTACTAGAAATGTTATTAAAAACATGCCTGGTGCTTATGGATTATTGCCGAGTGAAAAATATATCGCTAATACAGCTGAACCGATTATTACTTTTTCTGAAGGAGAAAAGACACAATCTTTTATTGATGTTTATGGAAGCATAATTTCAGACGCAAATAACTACAAGTTATTTTTAGAGGGTGCAGACGGTCGGGTTGATGACAATAACAATATCAGTTCTCCGTATACAGCAAATAAGAGTATTTTGGAAGAGTCAATAAACCTTCATAATAATGTTCTAGATAACTGGAGTGCTCCGAACGGTATTGTTGTTTACGATGTGGTCGGGGTTGGACTTAGTACGATTAAAGCGATTGAGTATCGTAATGTGGTCGAGAGTGCCACCTGTGTCCCTGGTGCAGCTGGTGGAATGCCAGTGTGTAGTGAAGCAAAAAATATTCTTAGACCTTACGCTCACTTTACTCAGTACGGAGACGAGACGGTGACAGCGTTGTCGGCCGAAGATGTGCCGGGAGAGAAGTATTATTTTGATTTTGAGGATTATAACTTGCACTTAATTAATCCATTCGCTTCAAATCAACATGCAAACTTTACTGAAACAGAACAAGTGCAGTCTTTTGTTAAAAATGTAATAACGGGTACCTCTACCCCGATAGAGTACTTTTCAAGAAATAAGCCAAATTTTACCACTGAATACGAAATTACATCGATTGATTCTCCGGTTAGAGTGTTAGAAGAAGATAGTGAAGGTAATCAGACAGGGGTAATTGTGAAGGATGGTAAAAAAGTTATTTTGCAGGAGATTCCTAATAGCCAATATTTTGAGTTTGCTGGCACCAAATATCTAATTGTACCCAAAAATATTGATGCTAAGGTTACTCTTTACGGGGAAGATTATGGGGGTTATACGCTAACAATTGCCACTTTAACAAAAGATGATGATCAGGTAGTGGTTAGTGAGTTGGTTAATGCGGTGACGACCCCAAACCTCGTCGCATCATTTTCAAGAATAGGAGGTGCTTACACTCAACTCAAAACTGATATCGATGGTGATGGAGAAATTGATTTTGTCACCACTCTCGATGGAGAATTAGTCGAAGAAACTGAAGACGAAGTCACTTTTGATACTTTACGGTCAGACATAAAATCACTCAGCTTGTCCAGACAAAAGGAAAAAGGTCTTTTGTTACTAGTTAATCTTGCTGAAAAGTTCTCAAATAAAGCTAAAAAACACCAGGCATTTACTAATCTATCCAATAAAGTACTAGAAAAACTTAGTAAGCTAGTTACTTTGTATAGTAGAAAAGGATGGATTGATGTAGGGGAAGGAGATATTTTACAAGAACATATTAAAGCGTTGCTAAATAATAAATAAATTATATGAAAAATCATTTATCGTTTAAAAGGTTACCATTCATAACTTTAATATTATCCCTGTTAACCTTGGCAGGATATCTTTTTCTGATGCTGTGTGTTGATCATGGTTTTGGGGTTGAGACAATTGTTGGTGTGGTCAAGCCTATTGGGGCGTTTGCTTTGGTAATGGTTTTGTTTTCATTTATCTTTCTCTTTTTCCCAGAGGTAATCTTTAAATTGTGGCTTAAAAGAATAGCTTGGTGGTATGGTCTGGGTCTTTTAATAATTACTGCCAATACTCCCGTTTTGTCTTCAAATGTTCTTGCTGTAGACCGTAGTCAAATTGTGTTCGGAGGAATGGTTATATTGGCAGTTATTACATTACCTTTTATTGTGATTATGAGACGACGCTTAAAAGCATAACTCTGCCCAGTTGGCCCCAAAGCGCCGAAGGGCGGACCTTCGGAAGTTTATTTCGCCAACGGATGTCTTTAGGGTGTACCCCGTGTGCCTGACGGGTTCTAAGTTAGATTGACAACTTGATATACATTGTATATCATAATAACAACGCATGAAGTATTTTGACTGGGACGACGAGAAGAATGAGTGGCTCATGCGCGAGCGGGGTATTTCGTTTGAATATATCAAAGAATGTATAGAAAACGGTCAGGTGGTAGGGGATGTAACCAATCACCCACCGTACGAACATCAACGAGTTTTTCTAATTTTAATAGATGAGTATGTATATGAAGTGCCGTATGTAGAAGATGATGAAAAGATTTTTTTCAAGACAGCACATCCGTCCCATGAAGCGACCAAAAAATACCTAAAAAGTAACTATGACAAAAATTAAACACAACTTCAATTTAACTACAGAAGAACAGGCAATGCATAATACAGTTGACTGGAATTCTATGCGCCCAATAAGTGAAAAGGAGATAGCTCGCTTAAAACAGATTGCTAAAAACACCAATGCTAAAAATAAAACTATAACAGTTCGTGTATCTGAGCGTAATTTAATGCGACTCAAAGCAGCTGCCGCGCGCGAAGGAATTCCATACCAAACTTTTGTCTCCTCCCTCATTCAAAAACACACCTAAACTCCGAACCTAAACTCCCGAAACCTCATAAACTTCGGAAGTTTTAGTTTCTGCCTAAGCCTTTCCTTGGTAAAAAAAGAATGCCGAGGGTTACCCTTGTTAAATTTGATAACTCAATTGTCTTTTGTTGAGTTATACTTTGGTAATGGAAAAACAACGGGTGGTGGTGATTGGTGGGGGTACAGGGACGTACAATCTACTTAGTGGACTGAAGAAATTTCAGAAGGAAATTGATATTTCGGCCGTGGTGACGATGGCCGATTCGGGCGGTTCGACTGGTCGCCTGCGGGACGAGTTTGGGTTTTTGCCGGTCGGAGATGTGCGACGGGCGTTGGTGGCTTTGGCTGGTGACGACAGTGAACATCAGGAATTATTACGAGAATTATTTTTGTACAGATTTGATAAAGGTGAAGGTTTGTGTGGGCATAATTTTGGCAATCTTTTGTTAGTCGCACTAACCGATATTCTTGGTTCGGAAGAAGTAGCAATCAAGGCGGCGGCACGAGTGCTGCGAGTACGCGGTAATGTGGTACCAGTGACAACTGAAAAGGTAGATTTAGTCGCTACTTATAGCGACGGATCGGAAGTAGTAGGTGAGCATGAAATTGATGAGCCAAGTGAAGAACGAGCTCAGCATACAATCACTAAGCTTTTTGTGACGCCACGGGCCAGACTAAGCGAATCAGCCGAGTCGACTCTCAGTAATGCAGATTTAATAGTGCTTGGTCCTGGTGATTTGTTCACCAGTGTACTCGCTAATTGTGTGGTGGATGGGGTGGCAGAAATAATTGAAAATTCTGATGCTAAGCTAGTGTACGTGTGTAACCTGATGACACGCTTTGGACAAACAACCAGTATGGGTGTGTCAGAACACATTAAGCAAATTTTTCGTTACGTCGGGCGGGCACCAGACGTAGTGTTGGTCAATACTGGTACTTTCCCAGCTGACCTGCTGGCTAGATATGCTGAAGACAACGAATTTCCAGTGGTAAATGATTACCAAGGCAGTGAATGTCTGGTAATTGCTGAAGACCTACTGGCCACCGAAGCCGTAAAGACCGTCAAAGGTGATGTTCTAAAACGTAGTCTGATTAGACACGACTCCACCAAGCTAGCAGAGCGCGTGATGAGTATTTTGAAGGAGGAGAGGTAGTGTAGGCTGGTTGAAGTTCACTCTCCGAAGGGCCACCCTTCGGAGAACAAACTTCGGAAAGTAAATTTACCTGCTCTTGGTAATTGCAGTGTTTCAGTAAATGTGTTCAATAGTCATATCTGATATAATGCTAAACCAATGGCAATTTTAGATAAAAATACATTTTTTGACATAAATAAGCTTCCGGCTGAAAAGGGTTTGCTTTTATTTGGTCTGTCTATGAATAAGTTGGATAATCGTCAGAATGCTCAGAACTGTCTAGAGGATATCAGGATTTTTTCTCCTAAAAAAATCACGAAACCGCTGATTGGCTTAAATTTTATATATTCCGATTTTTTATACTTGTACTCAAACAAATCAGCCCCAGAGCTTAAGCAGTCATTTATGAGTCAGGTTATTAATCATAAAAATTCAATTCAAAAAACTCTAGCGAAAAATCATATTGAATTCCAGATTCAACACGCCTTTAATTATCTGGTATGGAATCAGTTGTATGTGGGCACTACAGATTTTTCCGAAAAGTTTGATTCTGTAAAAAAGATTTACTCCAACGACTCTCTTTTTCAAAAGTACGTAAATGAGGATTGTGAAGTTTATGGCCGAGTGATGGAAGATAATCAGATAAATTTCTTCCTTGAAGAATTTCTGATGTGTTATCTGGCTTCAAAAGGTCAGATAAAACTGCCAAATGAATATATAGAGAATCAACAAAAGTGGGTTTTGTTCTGCTATCCAGGGCGCCCTCTCAAGGGAATGATTTATCTCTATAATCTTAATCCTTTTAGGTTGAATTGGGATGAGAATCCTTACCAAAATGCTCATTATGACCTAGAGAGTAAAAAGCTGATTGATTTTAATAACATTGATCTTGATACGTATTCTGTAAAGTAGTTAATAATGTTTTGCCTAGGCCTTTCCTAGGCAGAAAAAACTCTTCTAAAAAATTTGCGACGGTAGACGCACTGATAAGGATCTCGAAAGATAATGATATGCGATATCAAATCGCAAAAACTCTCCGAAGGGCCACCCTTCGGAGAGATCTAAATAGCAAGGCTTTTTAAGTTATGGTTTGGTAATGATTTTATTACCAACACATTCCAACAAAATGCTATTATAGTGACTATATGAAAATTACGTTAGCGGCTGGGCTTTATCCGCCGGAGATGGGTGGACCGGCCACCTATGCGGCCATGCTGGAATCAGAATTACCGGACCGAGGAATTACTATCAATGCTGTCCCTTTTGGTTGGGTCAGGCATTATCCGAAAATTATCCGGCACTGTGTGTATGCTTGGAAGTTGTGGCAGGCGAGTAAGGACACAAATGTGATTTATGCCCTTGACCCGATTAGTGTTGGTTTGCCAGCGTTGCTGATTTCACGTCTCCGTCGACAACCATTTGTGATTCGTCTGGGGGGTGATTATGCTTGGGAACAAGGCCGAGTGCGATTTGGGGTAACTGACATGCTCGATGATTTTTTGGAGAATAAGAAAGATTGGCCGTTGCCGGTTAAAGTATTAGCCTGGCTGCAATCTTTTGTGGTTAGTCGGGCCAACAGAGTAGTTGCACCGAGTAAGTATCTGAAAGGAGTGATTCAAAAGTGGGGAGTGCAACCAGATAAAATACAAGTAATATACAGCGCCCTGTATCCACTTGAGGTGACTGGACTGCGTGATGACTTACGAGTGCAGTTAAACTACACTAATCCGACCATAGTCTCGGTTGGACGTTTGGTACCATGGAAGGGATTTCGAATCTTAATAGAAGTGGTAGCGGAATTAAGAAAGGACTATCCAGAGATTTCACTGGTGATTGTGGGTGATGGAAATGATAAAGCGGTACTCGAAGCCCAAGTAGCAAAAAACGATCTACACTCTTGTGTACGTTTCACTGGACGCTTATCCAAAGCGGCGTTAGGGGCGACTATTAGAGCGGCAGATGTTTTTGTGCTTAACACTGCTTATGAAGGTTTGGCTCACCAACTAATTGAAGTGATGGATATCGGTACGCCGATTGTGACCACTAAGGCCGGTGGTAACCCTGAGTTGATTACTGACGGAGTCAATGGATTTTTGGTTGAGTACAACAACAAGCTTGAACTCAAAGAGGCAATTGCACGGGTACTCAATCATCCAGAGTCACGCGAAAGAATGACCCAATCAGCCAGACTACGTTCAAAAGAATTTAATAAGTCAGTCGTAGTAACGGATATCGAAGCGGTTTTAAAAGAATTATATGCCCAGTCCATCGCTTAAATTAATTGCCATTGGCTACGCCAAGCGAGCGCTGGAAGCTGGTTCTCGTGAGCGATTGCGTATGGGGCAGTACGCTTCAGTTTTGAGTGAATATCATGTAATTGTTTTTACCAGAGAGAGTGAAAAGCTGCCTGCTTTTCAGCAGGATGGCAATCTTTTCTTGTATGGTACCAATGCCAAGACCCGAATCGGTATGATGATTGAGGTTGTTAAAATTGGTAGGCGAATTACTAAACAGAAGCAAGCAACTCCTTGGATTGTGTCTTGCCAAGATCCATTTGAAACCAGTTTGGTGGGCCGTTTAATTTCTTGTGGTCGAAAGGCTGTTAATCATGTACAGATTCATGGCGATGTCTTTAATCCGATTTGTAGCGAAGGAAATTTTTTCCAGAAATTGCGGGTGATGTATGGACGATATGTTGTGAGGCACACAGCGAATATTAGGGTAGTGTCGGAGCGAATAAAAAATTCTTTGGTCGCTTTGGAGGTGAAGGCATCTAATATTTTCGTATTGCCGATTCAGGCGGACTTGGAGGAGTTTTTGGTGGTTGGGCGGGAGCGGCCTGCGGCCGCTTCCGCCCAACCAACCCACTTCCTCTACGTCGGCCGCTTTTCTCCCGAAAAAAACCTCAGTCTACTACTGGAAGCTTTTTCACAAGTTGCAGTTAATCATAAAGAAGCCACTCTTACTCTGGCTGGAGACGGACCAGAAAAAAATAATATTGTAAAATTTATCGAATCACACCAACTGCAAGCACAAATAAAAATCACTGATTGGACCAATGATGTGGCTGGTCTTATGAGAGAGGTGGACGTTTTTTGCTTATCTTCCAATCATGAAGGGTGGGGGATGGTGTTAGTAGAAGCGGCCGCCGCTGGGTTGGCGGTAGTCACTACAAATGTTGGTTGTGCTGGAGAGTTTATTGAAAATAACCAACAAGGATTAGTGGTACCGGTCGGACAGGCCGCGGCTTACGCCGCGGCCATACAAACCTACCTCACCACCCCCGAACTCATATCTAAACACGCTCAAAATGCCCACCAAAAAGCCAAATCCTTTAGTTTATCTAAAGACGAATATTTACAGAGGTTTTTAGATTCATACACATTATAAATCAAACTATTAGTGTTGAGATGATAAAGGATGTTAAACAAAGCCTGTTATAATATCCAGTAATGGTAAGACGTGATCTTTCTCATCGTGATGCATCTTCGCACGCAGCTTCAGAGTTGGAGTATGTTATTAAGCGTGAAAAAAGGACTAAAGAACCTGTAGTCCCAAGTGTTACGGTTGAGCAGGCAATGACTGACACTCGGGTATTTTCGTCTGTTTCAAATCGTGATGTGACCAGAGTCCTTTTTATCTCTCGTGACACAAATCTACTAAATCCTACCCAACAAACACTCGATGGCTTTGTTGATATTTCTGAGTTATTCGATGAAGTTCATATACTTATTTTAAGAGAGGGTATTCCACCTAAAAAACCAGTTATCAGAGTTTCTGATAATGTCTGGATTTATACGGTTTCGACTAGGCATTGGTGGCAGTGTATAGGCTCTGGTCTAGAGATGATTGAAAGTCAGTTGGTATTTGCTTCTGGCTTTAGACCAGATCTAATCGTTGCTCGCGATCCTTTTGAGTCGGCTGTGGTGGCCTATAAAGCTGGAGAGAAATATGGTCGTTCAACCCAATTACATGTTTTAGAAGACTACACTACCAAAGATTTTTTGCAAAAAAACTCTCACAATTTTTGGCGTCAATATATGCCTCACTTCACGGTCCCAAAGTTCCTCAGTGTTCGCACCGAAACTAGCGCCTTACAATCATTCCTCCAGCGCAAATTTACTATTCCTGATATAGACCGACTACCACGTTTCCAAGACTATGATGCGATGTTGAATTCAGATAAGTCAATTGATCTCAAAGCAAAGTATCGTTCATTTGTATTTATCATATTGTTTGTGGGTAAGCTCACCTATAACAGCACTCTTCATCAAGCCATAGACGCGGCCAGATTTGTGTTAAAAAATCCTCGGGTGGGCATGATAGTACTTGGTGATGGTCCGGCTCAGGATGAATTTAAGAAGCGAGCTAAAATACAAGAAATAGAAAATCAAGTGGTTTTTGAGAATAAAGTAACTGATGTAGAGCCGTACCTAAGGTCTGCTAATTTAATGATTGTGACTGACACTGATAGTGATAGTGAAGATGTCGTAATGAAGGGCGCGGCCGCTGGTATACCGATGGTGATGACTCGTACCGAAAGACGCGATGATATTTTTGTTCACGGTGAATCGGCTTTTCTTTGTGAGTCAGCTGATATTCAATCATTAACTGATCGTATTGATGACTTACTGAATGATATTGACTTAAGAAAACAATTTGTATCAAATGGTAAAGATATTATAAGACGCAAATTTCATAGTGACCCAGGAGCTTATCGTGAGTCATACCGCACTAGTATTGAACAAGCTTTTTTTGTTGAGACAGATGAGCAGCGTAATTCGGTCGATGATGTAGATGGTGATGGAAAAGATGATAGTGCTGATTAACTCAGTCTGATTGATGTGTTATTATGGCCAACAATATGAACGAAAATACATTGGAAACACTGATGAAAGAAAGGTGCACTGTCGAAAGAGACGGTATTTTTGTGGCCAAAGAAATTGCAGATAAAACTGTGTGGGATAAATTAGCTATAGAAAATCCGACTGATGCAGTTATTTCCGCTAAGAATGAAGAAGATGCCGCTCGTAAGTCTGAGGCTCAGATCACCGACATCAAACAATATCTTAAGCCAGGCAATGTACTACTCGACCTTGGTACGGGCTATGGTCGAGTAGCGAAGTATCTACTACCAAACTTCAAACTCGGCGGCTATATCGGAGTGGATAGTTCATACGAAATGCTGTCGCTTTTTAAGCAGCGATATAATATGACCGAAGCTGAACAAACCACTCCAGCCTTGTTCCTAAACGCAGACATTCATACTCTACCTCTCCAAGATAAGTCAGTAGATGTAATAATTGTTTGCGCGGTGTTTCTCCATAATCACAAAAGTATTATCGAACAAGCAATGGCCGAGGTAACTCGGGTCATAAAACCAGGTGGGACAGTGTTGGTCTACTCTTCCTTCCCGCGCGCTGCGACCTTGATGGGTATCCAAGGACAGTGCTACCAAGCTCTCCTCAACCTACTTGGCCGACCATTCAAAAATGGCCCCGTGCGTTTCTATCGTCATAAAGAAATTGATAAGCTGTTCGCTGATTTTTCTGAAGTCGAGCTACGCCCAGTCGGGTATAGCGCCTTACCTAAAACCATCATTGGTCTACCTCGTCCACTCGAGTTGGTTTATCGACTTGGCTTCGCCAACCCAATAAACCACCTCCTAGAAAAAATCACCCCTGCCTCCCTAAAACCCTACTTCGCTGTCCATTACGACGTAGTTGCCAAACGCTAGCAGAAACCGCTGGTCCGTCCTTAAAGACGAGTGAAGCGAAGGGAAGGGCCGGAACTGGGGTTTCGCCCCCAACTTTCCGTTCAAATCTTGTAACCCTAAGACCGTGTAACCCTAAGACCGGCTTAGGGCTGAGGTGGTAGTTTCGTTAAAGCCTTGATGAGTTGGGTGTAGAATTGCGCTACACCCGACCAATCAAGGTCCGGTGGGGTTTGGTGTTATAATGTCAAAACGGATGTCATTATTGCTTTTGGCTTTTAGTCTGACCGCAGATGTCCTGCTCGAGGGTGGCCCTCGGGCAAAATAAATTACTTATGAAACTCTTATTTATAACTCAAAAAATAGATGAACAAGATGACGATTTAGCTTTTGTGACTCAGTGGATTGATGAGTTTATTAAGAGTGGTTTTGAAGTTGAAGTGTTATGTCTTGAGAAAGGTAAGTTTGATGGCAGATTTACCGTCCAGTCATTAGGTAAAGAAAAAGGATCCGGTAAAGTAAAACGAATTTTTTCGTTTTATAAATACATTTTTTCTCATAATTGCGATAGAGTTTTTATACACATGAACCCTGAATACTTTACCCTTGGGGGTTGGTATTGGTTTGCGAGCAGAACGCCGATGTATTTATGGTATACACACTACACTACTCATATTCATCTCAAACTAGCCTCTCTCTTTAGCAAGAGAATGTTTGCTGCTACTAAGCAAAGTCTTCCTCAGTATGATTCAAGTGATAAAAAAATAGTTACTGGACACGGTGTAAACGTTGGATATTGGTATCAAAAAAATATTTGTCTAGATCCAACTAAGATGTTAATGGTACATAGATTATCTCGATCTAAACGAGTTGAATTAGGGATTGAATCATTAAGATTTTTACCTGAAGAATATACTTTAACCATTTATGGGCGACCGGTGGATGAGGAATACTACAAGGAACTCAATGCCTTAGTGAAAGAACATAATTTAGAGAACAGGGTAGTTTTTAAAGGACCTGTACCAATGCCAGAGCTGAGGTCACTTTATCTAAAGCATCGTATAATGATAAATATGGCTTCTGAGACAATCGATAAAACTATGTTAGAAGCTATGTGTAACGGAGTGTTTCCTGTTACAACATCGGGTAACATGGAAGCTATTGGTCTAGATTTTAAACTAAAGGAAGACTCCGCAAAAACAATTGCAGATTTTGTTCTGTCTGGACAGGCGTTGAAGCTAAAACAAGAAGAATTACTTAAAGTAGTAAAAGAAAAGCATAGTCTGACTTCATTGGTGTCAAAGATGAGTACGTATATAGAATCTGGAGTTTAGGAATTAAGTTTAAAATCCTTATCGACCATAACTAGGGTGATATCCATGTAAGAGTGTAATTTGTAACCTTGGTTAACCAAGAATTCATAAACTTCGCTTTTACTTAGTTCTTTTCTGAAATTCTTATCCTCAACTAGAATTACTGAGGGGCGATATTTATTCCAATTGTTAGATTTTAAAACTTCAAGGTCTAATCCTTCTACATCAATGTCTAGCAAATCAATCCTTTGGCCTGAAGAGGGTAGGTATTTTTCAAATACCTCAAATAAAGGAAAACACTCTATACTTTCTTTTGACAATAAAGTATTCCAAGTTTTTTCAGTTTTAAGCTTGGCGAATTCATCATCAAAAGTGTTTGCTCCCGAGTAAGAGAAATTGTGATAAGTTTTCACTTCGTTTTTTTCGGAAATACCTATTTGTAAATTTATATCATTTTTTCTATATTTTTTAAATAACTCAATACTTTGAGGATTGGGATCAATATTGATTCCTCGCCAACCTTTTTTGTTTAGCTGATAAGTATTAGAAATTATTTTGGGATGAAAAGCTCCTACATCTACATAAAATCCATTTTTTTTATTTTTAAATAGGTAGTTAAGAAGAATGATGTCCTCGCCATTTCCAGAGTAACTTTTCAACGCAGCTCCTCCTAAAAAAGGCAGCGTTTTTTGCCAGTGAAGAACTTTAAATATATATTTTGGTGGAATTAGTTTTTGTATTTTACTTTTTAGGCTCATGAGTAGTAGTATACACTGGTACTATAATAGAAATACGGTAATTAATTATAATCTTGAGAATAAGTGTTATTATTTATCGGATGTAAATTAGGTAGTAGCGATAGCATAATATTAATTTATGAAAATTGGATGTATCGGTCAGGGGTTTGTAGGTAAGAATATTGCAGATGATTTTGAAAATCGTGGATTTGAAGTTGTTAGATATGCTTTAGAGGAAGAGTATAAAAATAATGCTAAAAAAATACTGGATTGTGAAATTGTCTTTGTTGGCGTTCCAACCCCAACTACCTCTTCCGGATTTGATTACAGTATTGTTAAAGAAGTCATTTCTTTAGTTAATGATGGTGCAATAGTGGTTATAAAATCTACTCTTTTGCCTGGAACTACTCTCAAATTACAACAATTTTATGAAAATAAAATAATCTTATTTTCCCCCGAATTTTTAAGTGAAAAAACAGCGGCTTATGACGCTGCGAATCCGATTATGAACATTATCGGTTTCCCGAAAGATACAGAAGATTACCGTAAAGCTGCAGATATGGTTATGGACATTTTGCCTAAGTCTGATTTCAACCATATGGTATCGTCACAGTCAGCTGAAATATTAAAATATGCACATAATCTAAATGGGTATTTTAGAATTATCTTGTCAAATTTACTTTTTGAAGTGAGTAAAAAAATTGGTGCAAATTGGGATGACATAAGTACTATGATGGATAATGATGTGATGATGTCACCGTACTACAATATTCCAGTTCATAAAGGTGGACGTGGCGCTGGGGGTAACTGCTTCATTAAAGATATGGCTGCATTTAGACATTTATATGAAGAAGAAATTTCTGATGATGTTAAGGGATTGGCAGTCCTTAAGGTTTTAGAGGAAAAGAATCTTGATTTATTAAAAAGTACTAACAAGAATCAAGACTTAGTCGATGGTGTGTACGGTCCTAAAAATATAACTTAATGAAAATAGCCTATTTAGCTAACGTACGGTTTCCAAGTGAACGAGCTCATGCAGCCCAGATTGGTCATATGTGTCAGGCATTTTCAAATAATCAAGTTGAAGTTGATTTGGTTGTTGGTAAGCGAGTTGTTGCGACAAAAGAAGATATGGATAAACAACTCGGCTTCAATTCAAAATTTAATGTCATTAGAATGCAGTCTTGTTTTTTTAGTACAAAAATAAAATCAGTGTTTTATTTAAGTGAATTTATTTTTGCTGTAAATTTTTATTTTAGGTTATCAAAAAACAAATATGAAATTGTGTATTCTAGAAGTGAGTGGATACTATTTTTCTTAAGTTACCTGCTTCCATCAGAAAAGCTAATTTGGGAGTCACATGAAGCCAAATTGTCTTTACCAGCTCGTCGACTTTTGTCTCTAGGGATTAAAACGGTAGTAATCTCTGACGGAATTTTTGAAACATATGCAAAGTTTGGAGTTCCTGAGGCACAGTTAAAAGTTGGTTATGATGGGATTGATGAATCTTTTTTTGATAAAGTAGACACAAAGTTTGAGGCTAGAGAGAGACTCTCTATAGATCAGTCAAAAAAAGTTGTTATGTATATCGGAGGTCTTGATGAGTGGAAAGGTATAAGAACCTTTTGTGAAGCATCTGAAATTGGAGAAGGGAAAACCTTTGTGGTTATTGGGGGTAGTGATGAGCAAATCAGCGGTCTATTAGATGAGTATCCTAAAGTTACTTTCTTGGGTCAGTTGCCGTATCCTGATTTACGAAATAATCAACAAGCAGCAGATGTTTTGGTGGTACCAAATACAGCCAAGAATGATTTGTCTTCTAAATATACGTCACCGCTTAAGTTGTTTGCTCACATGGCTTCAGGGGTACCTTTGGTGGCTTCAGATATTCCGAGTATCACAACTGTCACGGGTTCTAATTTAGTAACATTGTTTGTACCAGATAATGCTACATCACTGTCAGAATGTATTAGTCTTGTGCTAACAAATAATAAAGAGTCAATTGAAAAATCAGAAAAACTAAAAGAAATATCCAAAAAGTACACTTGGACCAAGAGAGCGGAATCAATCATTAGTTTTGTTAAGGCTTAGGGTATAATGTGGTTATGATTTCTTGGGATATTTTTTTTAGAGAAAAGTGCATTGATATTTTTACTAATTCAAAGGAGGTTATTGATATTGGTGGTGGTTTAAGGATTGATGGAAGTAAGAATAACAGGACTCAGTCAGACAGAGAGTGGTTGGTACCTTATATGAAAAAGGTGGATTATAAAGTACTTGACCCAGTTTCAGATTATAATCCAGACATCGTGGGGGACATTCACAGTCTTCCGTTTGGCGACTCCTCTAAAGAAGCAATAGTTTGTTTGGCTGTACTGGAACACGTAGAAAATCCAATTAAAGCAATGAGTGAAATGCACCGTACTCTTAGACCGGGTGGTAAATTACTTATATACGTACCTTTTCTATATTATTATCACGCTCACAAAGGATATTATGGTGATTATTGGAGATTTACTATTGATACTCTAGAAATGTTTGCTAAACCATTTTCAAAATCAGAAATTGTACCAGTTAGATTACCGATTGAAACATTGTGTCGACTCACTCCATTTGGTAGGTACAATCCATTTGTCCAAATAGCTAGATGGTTAGATGGTGTCTTCTACAAAAAAGGCAGTAATCAGGTGGCTGGTTACTATTTATATTTAGAAAAATAGTATGTCGCTATTTACATATTACGTAAGGGTATTCTTTAATTATTCTCCAAAGTTAGCTATTGAATTAGCTTCGGGTTTTTTCGCCCAGGTTGCTCTTTTGTTTGAGATATGGTTTTTTCTTATAACAAGAAAAACTATCCTGCGAGGAAAGAATAAAACATTTAATTTCATTTTTAAAAATAAAGAATTTAGTCTCACTCTGAATTCAGTGGTCGACATAGCTGTTCTGGCTGAGGTTTTTGTTCTCAAGGAGTATCAGTGGCCTCTTGAACATGGCGTAACAAATATATTAGATTTAGGCGCACACTGGGGAGATTCTTCAATTTACTACGCAATAAACTATCCTGAGGCAACTATTTTTGCTGTAGAACCAACCCCTGTTCCGTACTCAAGGTTGGAGGCTGTGTCTAAACAATTTAACAACATAGTGCCGATTGAGGGTGCTTTATCTTCTAAAGTCGGTACTCAAAAACTATTTATTTCAAGTACAACTTTTGGAAATTCTTTCACAAATCGTAACAATGTTGATGATGAGATTATTGTTAAGACGTATGATTTTGGTGCTTTCTGTGATCTAGCAAAAGTTAAATGTTTCGATTTGGTTAAATTTGATATTGAAGGAGCAGAGTCTTATATTTTTGAAAATTCCAAAATTAAGGATTTATCGACCGCTTTTATTGGCGAGATTCATTTGGACTTAATGGACTTCACTCTAGATGATATTAAAAAATATTTCTTTGGCTTTAAATTGGATATAGAAAAGATTAGTGAAAAAAGATATATATTGCGCGCAGTAAAAAATTAATATGGAACTTGAAGAAGTAATTAAAAAAAGGTACTCAGAAAGAGAATATAGTGACAAAGTGCCAGACAAAGAATTGATTGAAGGAATTTTACAATCAGCTTGGCATGCTCCAAATTCCTGTAATATGCAAGTGATGCAGTTTTTGGTCATTTCTGATGAACAAATTAGAAACAGAATGGCTTCGGTGGCAACAGCAAAATTTCTTTGGGCACCAATAAATATCTTGATGATGGTTGACGGAAGATTGACAACAAAACGTCATTCTGCGGTTATGAGCTTGGGGGCAGCTATGCAAAATATGCTGTTAACTGCTACTGACTTAGGGTTAGCAGCTTGCCCAATGGCTGGATTTTCAAATGATGATGAAATAAAAAGTTTTTTCAAAATTCCGGATTATTTCGAGTTAATACTCGTTTTAGGAATTGGCTATCCTAAACAAATTAAAGGTGAAGATAAACCACGAGAAAGAATTTTATTGGAAGAAAGTGTTCATTGGAACAGTTTTGTAAAAACTAAGGGGCTGACTAATTTATCAATTAACGCTAACGATTGGAGTATTTCTGATTTGATTAATTACCGGCGACGTATTTCGCCAGTATATCGGTACAAAAATCATTTTAGTCTAGGAATATATGCGCCGAATATCTTTAAGGAGTTGGTGGGAGCAATTAAAGAAAATATACCGTTAAATGGGCAGGGCATGGAAATATTAGACGTTAATACTTATGATGGTATTTTCATAAAAGAGTTTATTGACCAAATAGATAAAACTGCCAAAATCACTACATCAGATTATCTAGATTATATTTTAGGAGTGATTGATGATTTTGGGAGGAAAGTAGAGACAGTTAAAATTAGTCAGGCTAATATTTTTGGTACGAATAAATTATTCGATTTGGTCACTATAATTCACAGACTTCAATTCATGCCACATTATGAAACTTTACTGAAAGAATCTGCAGGATTAGTAAAGTCTGGTGGATATATGGTGGTAGCAGTGGATAATCAATCCAGTTTGGTTTGGTTTCTAAGAAAAACATTCATTAAGTTTAAATGTTTCCTTAAGAAAGAAACGTTCAATGTTTACGAAAATAATCCATATTATAAAATTGGCCCATACTCTGTGGTCTCTCATAAATTTATTAAAAGTAAATTAAACCAGCTAGGGTTTAATTTGGTGACTAGTGGTAAGATAAGCTCTGAAAACAGAAAAGCTTCTAATCAAACATATTATGCAATATTCAAAAAACAATAAGGATGAACTCACAGATATTGCGAGAGAAATTACTAAACTTCTACGTGATAAATATAGAAATAAAGACGGAGTCTTTATTCAAGGTAGGGTGGGTGAGGAGATAATTACTAATCCAATAATTGATGATTTTGGTGACGTTGCCCCATTTATTTCTTTATACGGTGGAGAGGATATGTGTCGAGATCATATTTTTTTTATTCAGAAAAATATAAACAACTTAGGTTTTAAAAGAGCCTTTGCTTATACTGATTTGATACTTGGTCTTATTTGGTACAGTCGGATTGGTGAGATGAAAAAAGAATCACTGGAGTTGGCGATACAATTGGCTGAACAAGTGAAAGATAGGTGGGTGAGAGGGGGTAAAACATACTCCGCTTCATACTTAGGTATGACTCTGCCAATAACTAATGGCATTGACTCAACTTTTATTGAAGTTTGGACTGAATTATTTAGAGAGACAGGTGACAGCAAGTACTCCTCCTTAGCTACCCAAGCGCATCAATATTTTAGAAGTATCCATACAGAACATAAGTCTAAAGTAATACCACTACATTACACAGATAGCCCTTTTGGTTTTTTTGTTAAAAGATTTTACGCTGACAAATTTAGTAATGTTAATGTAATGAAGGATAATACCAATTATCTTTTTGGGCTATTAGATATGATTCGTTTAGGGGTAGATGTAGAATTAGCTAAGGATAGTTTTGATACTGTTCACCAAGTATTGAGTTATCATGCTAAAAACAATAGTCTAAACAATAGCCTTACTAAAGATGTGTATTCTGATTTATTATCCAGCTTTTCTTTTATAGATTTATCATGTGACGCGTACAAGTTAATCGGTGAAGTTAAGTATCTTGAACCGGCTAAACAATTGGCAGAATATTGGCTTAGCTTACCGGTTAGTGTGACAAAGTTATTTCCAAACAATTATAATTCTCAAGTTAGCTATTTTGACAGTGAAACAGACATGGCAATAGCTTTGTTAAAATTACATGAATGTACCAATGATATTCGTTACCACGATAAGGCAATTGAGTTATTGAACGGTATTTTAAAATTTCATAAAAAAGAAAATGGTTTTATTCTTCAAGTAAATATCAATGATGGTCTGGTTATGAGTGAGTCGATTAAGACGAAATTTGTAGCTTTGTTTATAAAACTATTACACCTAGTGTCTGAGGGTGGATCAATATACAAAGATGAGACTTTGTTTATGTTGGCAAAAGATAGATAGTCCTTAGACATTTCAAAACAGCAGTATAAATTCACTGTTATTATTAAGTAAATACTGATAGTCTATAATTCAAATTAAATGGTCTCTAGACATCAGATTCCTCAGATTATGTTGATGTATTACAGTTTATGAGAGAAAGTGGTTTTTACTTTATACAATATAGTAGAAGGTCGCAATGTATAGAGGTATGATCGCTTAACCCATGCAGATTTTATTTTTGTTAAAAATTCAGAACTTTAGAACTAATTCAAATCTGATTTTAAAAATTCAGATTTATACAAATAAAAATATACTATTACCATATAAAATATCCGATACCCTATTCGAGCTATTATTGCTCCGAGTAAACCAAAATATAATATACCTACAGCGACTACTATTATTTGAAATAAAGAGCTGTAGAGAGTTAATTTGTACAGAACCTTCTCTTGTAATTGAGCTTGCAAAATATTGAATGGAATAAAGAGAATGAAAGCTGGTAGTGAAAGCGCAGAAATTTGACTATAAAATATTGCGTCTGGATATTTTGGGAAAATAAATTGATACAAGTAAGGCGCTACAATTAAGTAAATAATTGTAATTAATAGGAGCAATACAAATAGTTGTAAACTTCTTTTAGGGACACTTTTTTTTAGTTGCTCTAAATTGCTATGTGCAGCGTACTTTGGCAGAAGAAGATTAGAAAGATTTTTTAAAGAACCTTTAATTTGTTCTGGTACGACTGTTGCGATTGAATATACGGCTAACTCAACCGCTCCTAGCTGGGTAAATATGATAACAGTGTCAGCTTTTTGGACTAAGACAGAAATTATATTTCTAAGGCTTGTATGCTTAGCGTAGTTTAGATATTTAGCGAAAATTTCCTCTTGAATTTCCTCTTTTTTAGGGTTATATACCAGGTGACTAACAAGGTTTGTTATAAGTGAAATAAACAAGTACGCAAAAAATAATACAATTATATTATTTGTGTAAAAAAGTGTGACTATACTAACTACAGAGACAATCAACATTTTTACAGTTTGTAGTATGGTTGTTTCTTTGAATTGTTTTCGACCAAGTAAGTAAGTTGGTATGAACTGGAAGGTGTTGATGAAGGGTTGAAGTATACCTATCATCAAACAACCTAAAGCCAAAACCATGTTTTCATTAAACCAGTAATAAAATGCTGTAGCTAATGAGAATAAAGCTACAGTTAAATTATATTTGAAGCTAATCACCATGGTTTTTCTGTAAAAACCGTAAATTTTTTTGGCAGAAGCTTGGAGTATTGCCTGGCCTAGTCCAGTAAGAGAAAATGAAGCTAGTATTGCTGCTAGTCCAGTTAAATATTTATAAATACCATAGTCTGATTCACTTAAATAATGAGCAAACAAAACGGTAGTAATCAAACCAAACAAAATTGAGGTTGCTTGTCCTGCTGTCAACCAAAAACCACCCTTTAAAAAGTAGTGAGCATCTACCTTAAACCGCTTTTCAATATAATTAGCAAACTGATTATAAAAACTTTTCATTTGGACATTGTAACCTGTTTTTGTGTAGATAAGTTACTTATATGATAGAGTATTTTAAATTATCTTAATGTTATGATTGAAAGTATGAGTTTAAAGAAGTCCTATTTAGTCGTTGTTGGAGCTCGGCCAAATTTTATTAAAGCAGCCCCTTTGTTTAAGCGTGTTAAAGAATATAATGATTTAGAGTTCACTCTGGTTCATACTGGTCAACATTTTGATACAAACATGTCAAAAATTTTTTTTGATCAAATGGGAATACCTAAACCTGATATCCAGCTTGAAATTGAAGGAGAATTATATTCTGAAAAACTAGGTAAAATGTTTTCTGCTTTGAAGAAAATTGTAAAAGATCCAAAGTACCAAGGTATTATAGTGTTTGGTGATATAAATTCTACTTTAGCTGGGGCAATTGCTGCGTCATCAACTTCTAAAAAATTAATTCACATTGAATCGGGTTTACGTAGTCATGATCGACGTATGCCTGAGGAATTAAATAGAGTAATAACAGACCATCTTTCCAGTAAATTATTTGTTACAGAACAAGCGGGGGTAGATAACCTTGTGCTTGAAGGGGTAGATAAAAATAAAATTTTTTTGGTGGGTAACATAATGATTGAAAGTATCGAAATTTTTAAAGATACTTTTGATCAGTCAACAATTATCAATGACTTGCGTCTGGAAGAGAAAAATTACATTGTTGCGACAATTCACAGGGCAGAGAATACTGATAAAAAAGAAATACTAGAAAAAATTCTAAACATACTTTGTGATGTGTCGAAGATAAATCAAGTCGTCTTTCCTTTACATCCAGGTACCAGAAAATTAATCTCAAACTACGGTTTAGGAAAATACCTAGAATCTTTAGTGGTTATTGAACCAGTCGGATATATAGATTTTATGAAATTAGTATTGGGCGCAAAGGGTGTAGTGACAGACTCTGGAGGAATTCAAGAAGAAACCTCCCATCTAAGGATTCCTTGTTGTACCTTACGTGACAATACTGAACGACCGGTTACGCTTACTCTAGGTACAAATAAATTATTTCCTATAGAATCTATGAAATCAGATGAGATTATTAATCATCTAACTAAAACAGATTTTAACCCCAAGACTATTCCTTTTTGGGACAATCAAGTCAGTAAACGCATTTTAGACCTTTTATAAGCAAAAATTTATTAACTATACATGAAACTAAAATATTCAATTATTGGGGTGGTAGCGATATTAATTTCCATTGGAGGGTATTTTTTGGGGGCCGAAATGGCGCATGAAAAGTTTGAAGAGATTTATGTTCCGACTGAAGTGACTGCAACTAAATCAGAAATTGATGTTGAGGATATGGATACTGTTTCGGATTTGTATACTGATTCTGATATAGAAGTAGATGAAGAAGAATTTGAAGGCACTAGCACTAATAAGGTTTTAGATGTAGATGATGGGGAAGTGATGGATTTACCAAGCGATGAAAGTGATTTGTTGGAAGCTACGTCAGCGATTGAAGTGGATACAGAGGCAGTGATTAGGTTGGATGAAGATTTGCAGACTATGTAGTTTGTTCCCAAACATTTCGTCGGCTTGGATGAAATGGTTCGGGGCAACTTTGGTATTCATTTTACGTGCACTATCTTTGTAAAAAGAAAAGGGGTCCTTAGGTATCTCCCCGTTCGGGCCCCTTTTCGTCGTGATATCAATATAAAATGTGCCTAGGGTTACCCTTGGTAAAGTGAGGGTTTTTGGTACTAAGAAACCGCCTGCTTTGTGGGCAGACGGCATGGGTTGGCGGGACTGAGGTCTGGTTCTAGTCTCAGGCCTCAACGGCAGTTGCGTTTGCGTACATACCGAATTCAATGGTACGTAGCCACTGACAAAGTTGTACACCACTGATGTTCGCCTTGTTAAATGGTCTTGGATTACGAACACTTTCTCGTAGGCCATAATCTTCGAAAAGGAACGGTGGTTTTTGATGCGGGAAGACCAGTCTGTAAACGTCATTTCCAGGAGCTAGCACGATCCAACGGGCGTTTCTTGCTGTTTGTGAACTGGCAAAGAAAAGCATTTCGGTCTGTCCGGAAGTTGTTTGTATAGGGAAAGTAAGGGTGAGTATTTTTGGTACTCCCAGCAACCATCTCAAGCGGTATAGCTCTACAGCGTTAATCTGCAACGCTGTGTCCGGCGGGGTTAATAGCTGTCCGTGCTGTTCCAGAAGAGAGACCAACATCTCCCTTGCTCCTTCTATGCTGCTCAATACTTGGCAATGACGGTGTTCCTGTCCGTGGGTGTTGTTTCCACAGAAGCAACAGGTACTTTGATGTGTCATCAGTGACTCCTCGGTACTCTCTTAATACAACAGGTATTAAGTAGGCATGCATTACATCATTTTTTGTTGGTAAAATCAATTGATAAAATTGTGAAACTTTTTCGATACTAACAGATGTCTTGCGCGTGATATAATCTCGGATATGTCTGAAAAATGTTTGTTGTGTCAAAGTGAGAGGGTTGAGGTTTTGACGCACGATATGTTGAAGTGTCGTGATTGCTCGTTCTTTTTTGTGTCTTTACCTAGTTGTGCCTAGGGTTACCTTTGGTAAAGAAGTAGATGAAGAAGAATTTGAAATTTATGGCACTAGTACGGATTTAGATATTGAGGGTAATGATGGGGAAGAGCCTGGCTTGTTTGAAGAAGATTTGCAGAGTATATGAAACCAGAAGATTTGCCTAGGCCTTTCCTGGGCGGGTCAATACTAGAAAAAGCTATTTTTTAATTTAAGACTGAGAAGGGTTCGGTGTCTGTTATTATATACATATGGAGAACAGTCAAAACAATATTGCCTATATCGACGGACAAAATTTGTACATGGGTACAACTAAACGTGAGCCTGTCTGGATTGTCGATTTGCAAAAGTTTCGCGTTTATTTGAAAGAAAAATACAAAGTTAAAAAGGCCTATTATTATCTTGGTTATGTTCAGGATGGTGCCAACTTTGAGACTTTGTATGAAGAGATACAGTCTGCCGGTTTCATCCTTGTTTTTCGTGAACATAGTTCTGCTATGAAGGGTACCAAAAAGGGTAATGTTGATGCTGATATCGTGTTTTCAATTATGAAACGTCTATATAAAAAAGAGCCATTTGATAAAGTCATATTGGTTTCTGGAGATGGTGACTATAAAATGCTGGTAGATTTTTTAATAGAGGAAAATAAATTTGAAAAAATTCTGTTTCCAAAACGGAGATTTGCATCATCTTTATATAAAGCAATAGGTGCGACTTATTACGCAGATCTATCGGAACCCAGTATAAGGATAAAAATTGGTAAAAAAGAAAAGGGGTCCTTAGGCAATTAACCGTTCGGAACCCTTTTCGTCGTGATGTCAATATTATACTCCTAGTTATTCTGATGTCAATCAAAATGGGGTAATGTGTAAGCCTATTACCTAAATTACAAAGTTGTACTGATGTTACCAATACGTCACATGATATAATCTCGGATATGTCTGAAAAATGTTTGTTGTGTCAAAGTGAGAGGGTTGCGGTTTTGACGCACGATATGTTGAAGTGTCGTGATTGCTCGTTCTTTTTTGTGTCTTTGCCAGAGCGCGCGCGACAACAGGCAAGCTTTCATCTTATTTCAGAACAAGGGGTGGTACCCGAGCATCTAGAAAGATTGAAAAAGAAATACCCTAAAGACGACCACGCCCGAAAAATGATTTATAAGTTGTATGCCGATAGGGTGAGTGCGTGGTATGGCGAGTCGGTGCGGGCGCTAGACATCGGTGCTAGTGGAGGATTTTTCCTTAATGAATTGGAACAGCGTGGGGCCAGTGCTAGCAACTTGCGTACTCTTGAGGTCGACCCAACCTACCAAAAACTGACCGAAGATTACTTCGGTTATATGGGTGACATTTGTAACATTGAAACTTTCAAAACTGAACAAAAATTTGATTTGCTCACCATGTTTGATGTGTTGGAACACGTCGATAAATTCTGGTTGGCACTGGCCAATATGCACTCGATGTTGGATGAGGGAGGTAGGTTGATTCTTAAGTTACCTAATGGTAATTGGTCATACTTGAAGTATGTTGTGTCTAAGGCGATTGGTCGCGCCGATAAGATTCCTTGGTACTTATACCTAGAACCAGGTGGACATCTTAATTACTGGAATAATCGCTGTATTGGTCAGTTGGAAAAAGCTGGCTTTAAGTTGGAGACATTTGAATACGCTAAACCGAGTAAACAACAGTTTAAGCAACAGTATTGGCCTCGCATGATTGGTTACAAACTTAATGAATGGACTGGCCTGCAACTCTTTCCGGAATTCATCGTGACCTTTAAGAAGGTGGCTGCCAATCAGGGTTCATAATCTTTATCAGGGGTTGATAGTGGGGGTCATGTTCCCATTCAGTCAATTTTTTGCTGTGGTAACGATAGTTAGGGTTGTTTTTCGCAACTATGTAAACAGTGGGTACAAAAGGATTGACCAACTTATTTAGAAAATTATTTTCGAAGTAAAATGAACTGCTAGTAATCGTCGACCAACCAGCGAAGTTGGTGGTTAATTCGTATGTATGGTAATTAAAAAAGTTTATATGAGCGGTGGCTAGTGAGCCACGGAAAGCCTTGAACATTAATTGAGCCGGAATAATCGGCACCATTGGGGTACCCATGATAAGAAGTGTGTCTTGGTGAGAAAACTTTTTTAAGTTTACTAAAAAAGCGTGCGGGGAGAGTAGGTGTTCGAAAATGTTACTACACCAAATCACGTCAAATTTTTCTTCTACAGATAGTGAGTCGGCTAAGAACTCAACGTTACCTAATCTTAAGTCGCGGTTAATTTTTTTGCCAAGTTCGACTTCGTCTGGTCTGGAGGTGATACCAATACTATCGGCGCCAAACCTTTGTAGATATGAGCCAACCCCGCAACCCATATCGATTACCCTCTTATTAGGTAGGTCGTATCTGTCGGCAATTCGTTTAAAGGTCTTTGAGGTCATTACTCTAGCATCGTGAGTTTTTGTGTATTCAAGTAAATTTTCAATCATATTAATTCTGATTATAGCAGACTTAGTTTTTTGCATGTGAACTAGAGTGTATTAGACCTACGTCTTTCTGTGTCATGGACCTACTTCACATGTCTTACTACTTCGTCATGATTCATGATCCTGACAAGATAAACTTTAATTCCTCAAAAATATAAACTACACACCGCCACTCTTTTCTGTTGATATAAAATTCATAAACTCTACTAACCCCTTGTTTTTTGAGTTTTTTCTTTTTCTTAGTACTAGGATTAAGTGGCTTAGTGTTCAGACTGGGGTGTTTTGGGTTTTTTCTAAAATACTCTAATTTTTGGTCTAGAGCTTGACTTGTCCAGTTGTTAAGCTGTCGCGTGATTGCTCGTACTCGTCACTTTTGAGTATGGTGTACTCACCATTATTTTCCGGCCAAGGCATGAGCTTTTTTCTTGAGGTCTTTTAGGTCGACATCAGGCAAAAGTTCGTCAAGCTCATTTTCAGAATATTCGGGTGACTCATCATAATCAAAAAAAGTTTCCAACAAAGCTAGATTTTTATCTATCATGTTACCCATTACCTTTTCATTGTCAGTGGTTATTTTGTAGGAGTCAGTATCGTGTGACAAACTAATAAGTTCACTGTTGTTGAGTTGAGTATACTTTTCAATTATAGGGTCGATTAGGTTCTGAATTTCTTCTGGTACATTTAGATCAACTGTTGAACAAAGTGATATCTTATATTCGCTTAATTTTACTAAGCCTTTAACTTCCATTTCGGTTAAGTAGTCACGGTAGTGATCGATAACTGGACCATAGTCAATGGCAGCGTAGTTTGAGTCGCTTAAGTCTTTGCCTGTTTTGTATTTAAAATAAAATTCAGTGAAAAAAGCTAATTTATTTAGACATACTAAATCTGCTCTCCTGGGTTCTATTCTGGCCAAAAGATAAAGAATAAAATCTTTTTTAGTAAATTTAAAATCACTCATAATGTTTTTCATCTTATACAACTATATCACTGTTTAATCAAGCAAATAGGCATGATTCTTGGTTGAAATTAAAAAAGATGTACACAGTGTTAATTTTTAATATTCAAATATAATCTTGTATCCACAGTAGCTCTGTATAATATGACGTACTCGTAACCTAAAACTTTCATTTTTTACTGAACGAATGAGTTTTGGGTTCAGACCACACTTTGTTTGCTGAGAGTGCTTCAATTTGAGGGTGTGAACCGAGTATCCTTACACCTTTATTTTCCAGTTCGTAAAGGGATTATTCTTGCTTTCGACATGTTATAGTTTCTGCCATATGAAAGATGTTTTGAAAATGGTGGTAATGGCGGGCTTGTTTGCGGTCCCGTTTCTTACCCTTTATGTAGAAAACGATTATTTCTTCCCGTATATTACTGGTAAAAACTTTGGGTTTAGAATTATCGTTGATATTTTATTTGCGGCTTGGGTAATATTAGCCATGTATGAAGTGAAGTATCGGCCTAAGGTGTCTGGTATTGTCTGGAGCTTCGGGATACTGCTGATAGTGATGTTTTTTGCCAATCAGTTTGGTGTACATCCACAATCTAGCTTCTGGAGTAATTTTGAGCGTATGGATGGTTATGTCTCTTTGGTTCACACCTTCCTGTACATGCTCGTACTTGGTAGTATGCTGTCGACCATTAAGCAATGGCAGTACCTACTCAATACTTCTTTAGTAGTGGCCTTTATGGTGGCTCTCTATGGTCTGGCTCAGTATGGTGGCATGATTGAAGGGGCTTCCAATCGTATTGATAGTCGACTCGGTAACGCTGCCTATATGGCCATCTACATGTTGTTCCATATTTTTACGACTTTCTGGTTGTTTGTGGAAACAAAGAATAAAACTCTTAAGGCGATATATGGCGGTTTGATTCTCATGTTTGTGTTTGTGCTGATTGAAACTGGTACTCGTGGTACAGCGGTCGGTTTGGCAGTGGGAGTGATGGTGATGACAGCCTACGTTGGTTTGTTTGGCACCAAGTTCAAGGAGTATCGCAAATATGCGGTGGGCGGATTTATTTTCTTGGTGATAGCAGCAGGGGCTTTTATCGCTGGCCGTGATTCAGATTTTATTCAGAACAATCAAAACATGGCTCGTATTGCCAATATTTCTATTAGTGACTTGAAAGTCCGCGGAACTATTTGGGGAATGGCTTGGGAAGGGGTAAAGGAAAGGCCTTTGCTTGGGTATGGACAGAGTAACTTTAACTACGTTTTCAACAAGTATTATGACCCGTCACTCTACGCTCAAGAACAATGGTTTGACCGCTCTCACGACATTTTCTTTGATTGGCTTACAACTGGAGGGTTCCTCGGTTTGATTGCTTACCTCAGTATCTTTGGCTCTTGCCTTTATTACTTATTGGTACGTCCCTTGATTCATAAAGATGATGAAACTTTCACTGTCTTGGAACGAGGAATCTTGCTCGGTATTTTAGCTGGGTACTTCACCCACAATCTGGTGGTATTCGATAATATTGTTAGTTATATTTTCTTCGCTATTATTCTTGGTCTGATTCATTCACGGGTAGGGACTCTTTCTCCGGCTTTGGAAAAAATCAAAATAGATAACTCAATCATTACTCAGATTGCCGCGCCAGTGGTGGGAGTGTTACTGGTATCAGGAATTTATTTTTTCCATGTGCCTGGTATGAATGCGGCTGGTTATATTATTGACGCCTTTAGGTCTCAGAAGCTTGAAGATAGACTAGATGCCTTTGATGCAGCCTTGGCGCAAAACTCATTTGCTCATCAGGAAATTACCGAACAGCTGGCGCAACAGGCAATGAACATGGTGCGTGATCCAAAAGTGCCGGACGAAATGAAACAAAAATTTAGCGCCGCGGCTGAAGAACAGTTGACTAAGTTGGCTGAAGAAAAGCCGGGTGACGCTAGAATCGAGGTCTTTATTGGTAGTTATTACAGAGCAACCAGTCAGTTAGAAAAGGCTAGGGAACACATGGCTAAGGCACGCGAATTGTCACCCAATAAACAAGCGATCATTGTGCAGCAAGGATTCGTGGAGTTGTCTGAAGGGAAGAATGAAGCAGCTAGAGACTTTTTCCAGACAGCGTTTGAGTTAGATGAACGCAATTCTGAAGCTCGTGAATATTACGCCGCTTCGCTATTTTATGTGGGGGAAAACGATAAAGCGATTAGCTTAATGCAAATGGAAACACCAGAAGAAACCGAGGCTATTAAGCAGCAGTTTGCTAAAAGTGATTTTTTGGTGGGGGCTGCCAATCAGGCGGGTGCGACAGAGTTTGTGGTGGAGTTGTTTAAAGTGCGCGCAGAAAATAATCCGGAAGATGCACAGACTAGAGCAAGCTTAGCTTTTCTTTATTACCAATTAGGAGATAATGAAAAGGCAATTGAGACTCTAAATGTAGCTAAAACAGATATCCCAAGCTTCGAACCGACTGCT
This sequence comes from Candidatus Nomurabacteria bacterium, assembly GCA_020632095.1. Lineage (GTDB taxonomy): Bacteria > Patescibacteriota > Minisyncoccia > Phycocordibacterales > UBA918 > OLB19. The sequence goes on along the minus strand of JACKGF010000001.1, from coordinate 521,743 downwards.
ACTTGTATCATTGGAAATATTGAAAACGGACGCGAACCTCAGGAAGGATGTAAATAATATGGGATTACTGATAGAGAAGAACGTTTCTCTGGCTGAGCATACTACCCTCAAGGTGGGTGGGGCGGCTGATTATCTGGTGGAGGTGAGGACGGTTGAGGAGTTGGTGGAAGGGTTGCGGTTTGCGCAGCAAACCGCAACCCTTCCACTCATCATCGGCTCTGGCTCCAATATTTTGGTGTCTGACGCTGGCTACCATGGCTTAGTAATCAAAAATCTCATCACGGGTGTGATATACGACACTAGCGACCAAGATAAAGTGTTGCTTACTTGTGGTGCCGGTGAACAACTCGACACTGTTATAGCTGATACAGTCGCTCGTGGTTATTGGGGGTTGGAAAATTTAAGTGCGATTCCAGGTACTATCGGTGCCACGCCAATTCAAAATGTTGGTGCTTATGGAGTTGAAGTATCATCATTAATTACCTCGGTTGAAGCCGTGCAGGCAGACACACTTGAGGTTAAAAAATTTACCAATGCTGAATGTCAGTTTGGATATCGTGATTCATTCTTTAAAACTCCGCTGGGAAAAAAATGGGCAGTGACTAAAGTTACTTTTAATTTATCAAAAAAAATTTCTCCGCAACTTGAATACAAAGATTTAATTTCACTAAAAGAAATAAAAAATATTTCTTCAATGCAGATTCGTAATGAAGTAATTAATATTCGCTCTAAAAAATTTCCTGATTGGCACAGAGTTGGTACCGCTGGTTCATTTTTTAAAAACCCAATTATTAAAAATGAAGTGTATGAAAAGTTAAAAGTTGAGTGGCCAGATTTGCCAGGCTACCCAGCTTCTGAAACAGAGACTAAAGTCGCACTCGGTTGGGTGCTCGATAAAGTGTGTAATTTAAAGGGTTTTTGCCGTGATGGGGTGTGTCTTTATGAACAACAAGCATTAGTCTTGGTGAATATAGGATCTCAGTCGGCCGAGGCAATTATTAAATTTGAAAATTTTGTAATTGATGAAGTGAATAAAAAAACCGGCATTGCTATCGAACCAGAAGTCCTTCATGTTTAGTTTTTATAAAAAATATTCTTGAAATTTTTTAAAAAAATAATTTTTAAAATAAAATTTATTTTTTTAAAAAAGTTTATCCACAAATTTTTTTTACAAAATGAATTGTATTAGTAGCAATAACGCGTCATAATAAGTTAAAGCAAAAATCTTCTCCCTCTGTTAGTTCTTTGAAAACGAGAAGGTATTGCGGTCGATTTTTATCCAAACATATCTCTCATCACATTATGCCTACAGCAAAAAAAGTCGCTGCAAAAAAGCCAGCGAAAAAGGTTGTAAAAAAGGTAGCTAAGAAGGTGGTCAAGAAGGTGGTCAAAAAAGCACCAGCCAAAAAGACTGTTAAGAAAGTTGCCAAAAAAGCAGTGAAGAAAGTAGCCAAGAAGGCACCTGCAAAAAAGGTTGTCAAAAAGGTTGCAAAAAAAGTGGTAAAGAAAACCGCAAAGAAATCTACAAAAAAGTAGTTGGAGCGGAGACGGTAAGAAACCTTCGCGTCAAGTTCATTGCATAATCGCCCGTTTGGGCGATTTTGCTTTATGTTTGGGTTAAATTCGGCTATACTACCGGCATTATGTCATTTTTGGATAGATTTTTTGGACCTACTTATGAGAAAGAATTAAAAGAAATTCAGCCTCTAATTACTAAAATTAATGAAAAAGAAGCAGAGACTAGTACTCTCACTGATGAAGCCCTACAGCAGTCATTATTGCCCCTTAAGGAGCGTGTGGCAAAAGGAGAGTCACTTGATGATGTCTTGGTAGATGTATTTGCCTTAGTGCGTGAATCAGCCAAACGTACTCTTCAGTTGCGGCACTACGACGTCCAGATGATTGGTGGAGTTATTTTACATCGCGGCAAAATCACTGAGATGCGTACGGGTGAAGGTAAGACTTTGGTAGCTACTCTACCAGCATCACTAAATGCTCTGACCGGTAAAGGAGTGCATGTTGTGACGGTGAACGACTACCTTGCTCGGCGTGACGCTGTTTGGATGGGCCAAGTTTTTGCTGGAGTAGGACTATCTGTTGGAATCATCAATCACGAGGCTTCATATTTATATGACCCTGACCATCAAGATAAAGACGAAGAGAGAGATGAACACGGTTCATTCAAAGTCATCTATGAATTTTTGCGACCTTGTACTCGTAAAGAAGCTTACGAGGCAGATGTTACTTATGGTACCAACAGTGAGTTTGGTTTTGATTTCTTGCGCGACAATATTGAATACGAGTCAGATCGTTTGCGTCAACCACATCACGCTCACGCTATCATCGATGAAATTGACTCAATCTTAATTGATGAAGCGAGAACCCCTTTAATTATTTCCGCTCCTGCACCAGATACTGAAAATCTTTACCCAACTTTTGCTGAGATTGCTAGTAAATTGAATGTTGAAGAACACTTTACGGTTGATGAAAAATTAAAGAGCGCGACTCTGACAGATGCTGGTGTAGAGGCGGCTGAAAAGATGCTTGGGGTGGAAAATATTTATACAGAAAAAGGTATTAAGTACGTACACCACTTAGAAACAGCCGTGCGCGCTAAAGCACTTTTTATTAAGAACAAAGAGTATGTGGTACGTGACGACGAAGTGGTAATTGTTGACGAATTCACTGGACGTATGCAACCAGGTCGTCGTTGGTCAGAAGGTCTTCATCAAGCGGTGGAAGCCAAGGAGGGTGTGACTATTCAAAAAGAGTCCAAGACTTTTGCTTCTATTACCTACCAAAATTATTTTCGTATGTATGACAAGTTGTCTGGCATGACTGGTACCGCTCTAACTTCACAAGAAGAATTTTTCACCGTTTATAACCTTGAGGTGATTCCAGTTCCAACTAATCGGGAAATTAAGCGAATTGATAGAAACGACCAAATCTACCAAAATGAACAAGGTAAGTTCAAAGCTTTGATTGAAAAAGTTAAGCAAGTGCATGCAACTGGACAACCAATGCTAATTGGTACAGCTTCCATTGAGTCAAATGAACGCTTATCCCAAGCGCTTACGGCTTCCAATATTAATCACCAAATGCTCAACGCTAAGAATCATGAACATGAAGGAGAGGTGATTGCGGCGGCTGGTAGGTGGGGAGCAGTTACGCTCGCTACCAACATGGCTGGTCGTGGTGTCGACATCAAGCTCGGTGGCCCAGATGCCACTAAAGAAGAAATGGAAGAGATTAAAAATCTAGGTGGACTGTTTGTACTTGGTACTGAGCGTCATGAAGCTAGACGTATCGACAACCAGCTCCGAGGACGTTCTGGTCGACAAGGGGACCCTGGTGAGACCCAATTTTTTGTTTCGATGGATGACTCTTTGATGCGGGTGTTTGGTGGTGAGAGGGTTAAAAACTTGATGGGTAAATTTAAGATTCCGGAAGATCAACCAATTGAAATGGGCTTAATTTCAAGTACTTTGGAAAGCGCTCAAACAAAAATTGAAGGTTTTCACTTCGATTCTCGTAAGCAAATTTTGGCCTACGACGATGTGTTGAACCTACAGCGCCAGACTATTTACGCTCGTCGTCGTAAGCTATTGATGGGGGATGAGGCTGAAGTGCAGAACATCGTTAGTGAATTGTATGAAAATCACCCAGAGATGCAGGCAGTCCTTGAGGCCAAAAAAGTTGAATTTGGAGACGAAATATTCATGGATATTTTCAGACGCTTAACTTTGCAAATGATTGATATGCTCTGGGTTGAGCATCTTGAAGTAATGAGCTTCACTCGTTCTAGTGTTAATCTTCGTGCTTATGGACAACGCGATCCTCTGATTGAATACCGCAAAGAAGGTACGCGTTTGTTTAAAGAAATGCAACAAGCTATTTATGAAAGAATTGCTGAAGTGCTACCAAGCGTGCAGCCTCAGATTGTAGTCAAGGAAGAAGAGACACGTAAGCATGAAGCAGAGGTTGCTCAAGCCGCGGCTGGCGTCACTGAAGAGGATAACAAGTCTGCTAAACAAGCTCCAGCTATCAGTACTAAAGAATTTGGTCGTAATGAGCTGGTGACTATCACCAATGGCGAAGAGACCAAAGAAATAAAATACAAGAAAGCTGAAGAGTTGTTAAGTTCGGGTTGGAACATTACTTCCAAGTAAAAATAGTGACAAATACAAAAGCGCCTTCACGAAGTGAAGGCGCTTTTGTATTTGTATTTATAGCCCAACAAGTTTAAAATACCTGTCATATGACACTGATACTTCGTTTAATTTTTAACGCCCTAGGATTATTATTAATTGCCAATTATCTACCTGGAATTCACGTGACCGGCTTTTATCCAGCCTTGATTGCAGCTCTGGTACTGGGTGTACTAAATCTGATTGTTAGACCAATTTTGTTTATTTTAACTCTCCCGATCACTATTCTTACCCTCGGTCTTTTTGCCTTTGTTATTAATGGCGCCCTATTCTTATTCGCGGCTTCATTTATAGATGGATTTGATGTCACTAGCTTTTGGTATGCCTTACTAGGTTCGTTACTCATGAGTATTATTAGCACTATTGGTAATAAGTTTATCAACGGAGAAAAGACCAAGTAAAAGGCTGTTTACCGAGAAGTCAGAGACTGATTGCATATTATGCGCGATTGCGGTATTGTTCGTAACACATATGTTTGTCGATGAACTTACAATCTACGCAAAAGCAGGCAACGGCGGTAACGGCGTTGTTCGTTGGTTGCACGAAAAGTATCGCCCTATGGCTGGTCCAGCTGGTGGTGACGGTGGTAACGGTGGCGACGTTTACGTACGCGCTGTTAAGGATTTGAACCGTTTGTCTAAATACACGGGTAATAATTCCTTTGTCGCTGAGTCTGGTGAAGCTGGTACTAACAAAAGTCAGGCTGGCAAAAACGGCGCTGATACTTTTATTGATATCCCGGTCGGCTCTAGAGTTAAAGACATTCATCGTAATCGCTACTTTGAATTGATGAACGTGGGAGAAACAGAAAGGATTCTAAAAGGCGGTGGTGGTGGTCTTGGTAACAAGCATTTTAAGTCATCTACCAACCAATCTCCAGTGGAATCTACGAATGGTCGAGCTGGTGAAGAAGGAGACTTTTTAATCGAGGTAGCCTTGATGGTTGATATCGGTTTAATCGGATTTCCGAACGCCGGCAAATCTACTTTACTCAATGAACTAACCAATGCGACTTCCAAAATCGGTGCCTACCCGTTTACTACTATCGAACCGCACTTAGGAGATTTATACGGTTACGTAATTGCAGACATTCCGGGATTAATCGCTGGTGCCGCCGATGGAAAGGGGCTTGGACATAAGTTTTTACGTCACGTAGCACGCACTAAGATGTTGCTACATTTGGTCTCTTTAGAGCATGAAGACCCCGTTTTAGAGTATTACACCATCAGAGAAGAGCTATCCAAGTATGATAGTTCATTAGTAGGGAAGGAAGAATGGATTATTTTGACTAAAAAAGACCTTGTAAAACAAGAAGATATTGATAAGGTAATAGAAGCACTTGCCAAAACTGAGAAACGTGTGCTTGTTATTGGTCAAAATGACCCAGAATCATACAAAACTCTAAAAGATGCTCTAGTGACTCATCTTCGAAAAATTGATTCAGCCAAAGAAGAAATAAATAAGTAGTAAAGTTCATCATAAAAATTACCCCCGAAATCCTTCGGGGGTAATTTTTTAATCAAAATTTTCTTAAATTTAGTTTGGTGGGGTGGGGTGACACCAAAGACAACATACACTTGTGTCGTCCTAAGATGAAACGTACAATACTCACATCCAATTATTAATTGTTAGATAAAATTTATGACCTATATTCCCACTATCGGATTAGAAGTTCATGCCGAATTAAATACAAAAAGTAAAATGTTTTGTGGTTGTAAAAACGAACCACATGGCAGTGAGCCAAATGCTCACATTTGTCCAGTTTGCATGGCCCACCCCGGAACTCTTCCAGTACCAAATGAGCAGGCGATTGAAATGGTACTAATGTTCGGACAAGCTGTCGAAGCGACGGTCGCAACTTTTTCAGAGTTTGATAGAAAAAATTATTTCTATCCGGACATCCCAAAAGCCTATCAGATTAGTCAATACGCTTTTCCATTTTTGACTGGCGGCAAACTCCAAGGTGTTGAGTTGACCAGAGTCCACTTAGAAGAAGACACCGCCCGTAGTCAACACGACAAAGGAGAGAATAGTTTGGTCGACTACAATCGAGCGGGAGTTCCGTTGATGGAGCTGGTAACAGAGCCAGTCATTCACGATGCAGAGACGGCAGGACGATTTGCTCGAGAGCTACAACTCCTGCTCCGAACACTAAAAATTTCTGAAGCCAATATGGAGAGAGGGGAGATGAGGGTCGAGGCGAATATTTCTGTTAGTAAAGTCGAGGGTGAACTAGGTACCAAGGTGGAAGTAAAAAATCTAAACTCTTTCAAGTCCGTTGAGTCGGCCATAGCGTATGAGATTTCTAGACAGATAGAATTGTTAGAAAATGGTGACAAAATTAATCAAGAGACCAGAGGTTGGGAGGAGAACAAATTAAAAACTTTTGTCCAACGTTCTAAGGAGACAGCTAAAGATTATCGGTACTTTCCAGATCCTGATATTCCAAAGATATTCACTCCAGAACATACAGCCTTTAGACAATCTGTTCTAACCGAGAAAATGCCTATTTTACCAAGTAAAAAAAGAGAATTATATCAAAATCTCGGATTAACGAGTGACACGATTGAAGTTATTATGGCTGACATCAGCCTAGACAACTTCTTTGCTGAGGTAGTAGCTCAGGAGGGTCTGTCAGCTGAGTTTGTTAAGTTGTCTGCCAACTATCTAACCTCAGATATCACTGCTTTGTTAAGCAATGAAGAATACTCCTTAGACAATTTGCAATTGGCTCACTTTGTTGAGTTGATTAAGATGCTGGAGGCTAACGAAATAGGCTCCAGAGTCGCTAAAGATCTACTTAACGGTATGTTCGGTAGTGAGGAGTCACCAAAGGCTACAGCAACTAGATTAAACCTACTACAGGTATCCGATGATGCTTCACTGCAGACAGTAGTCGACGAGTTGATTGCTGAGAATCAAGACGCTGTTACGCAGTACAAGGAGGGCAAGGAGTCTTCGATTCAATTTCTAGTGGGGCAAGGAATGAAAAAAACAAAAGGTGCGGCTAACCCAGCTCGTCTAAAAGAGTTGATAGAATCTTCAATTAAATAGACTTATCTCGGATTAACCTAAAAGTAATACACCTCTACCCGAGGGGTATTTACTTTTTATCTGGTAGAATTAAAGTAACTTATGGACAAGGTAATATTTGATGGTGTTGAATATACAAAAGCTTCAGTAGCCGCTAAGGAGCTTCGCTATACTTCCGATTACCTCGGTCAATTATGTCGTGCTAAAAAAATTGACGCTCGTTTGGTTGGTCGAACTTGGTTTGTTAATCTCGACTCTGTACACTCACACAAGAAGAGTAAGTATCAGTCTGTTAAAACGGTTTCAGAGCAAGACGATAAAAATCCTGAACTAGCTATAAAAATAGAGTCATCACGGAATAGTTTTGAACCGGTTGAACAAAGAAGAGTGGTAAGACCAGTTATTTCGCAAGGTAATATTATCAAACATTCCGAAACTCGAAGTATCAAGGTTGCTTATGAGATTGATGATGGCTACCTGATACCAAAAATTACTAAAGTCAAAGCCAAAGCACCTAGGAGCATTTTTGTAGAGCCAGCTGATGCTAAGCGAATCAAGATTAATAAGAATCGTGAGCATGATACTGACTTTCAAGCTAGTGAGTTGCCTGAGATTTCTTTATCAGGTGAGTTGAATGTTACAACCTACAAAGATAAGGAGGAGGAAGTACCTGAGGTTGAGAATGAGCCTAAAAATAAGCTTATCTCGGATAAGCCAGAAAATGTGTTAACTAAGGTGGTTGAGAAAACTGAACAAAAATTGCCACATTTACCACACCTGAATCCACCTCAGAAGTTTTCTGAGATTAAACCGGTTGTTGGACATAACGTTGTGCCTGATGTCTCGAGGGCTAGCCATGTTCAGAGTCAGGAGGTACAGAGCAATAGTGAAAATCTATCTAACGACACTAAGGATAAAAGTGTTTCTCTTGAGAAGATAGATTTTTCTCCAAGTAACTTAAATCCAGTCCCCGACATACCACCTTCCAGGGCGCTTGTTTACCTTCCGGCGATCGCAACTTTTTTGGCGATTGTTTGCGTGGGATTGATTTTTTCTGCCAGTTCGTCTGTCTATGTTTCGAGTACAGTTTACGATTCTCAGGTCGTTTTACAGTTGGCAAATTTGCTAGAAATTTTTAATCGCTAGCGATATTTTTTATACACAGTTATACCAAAATTTTATCTGATTTAACTATATAATTAAAGTTAAATCGATATGACTAGTGCTTTGGAAATTAACGGAAAAAAATTACATCCAATCAAGGATGTGGTTAAGGAAGTTTCCTACTCCAGAGACTACATCACTCGCCTGGCTAGAGAGAAAAAAATTGTCGCTTCACATGTTGGTCGACAATGGTTCGTGGATCTCGAATCGTTAAAAGATTACGAGTCACTAGTTTTGTTTGAACAAGAAGTTCGCAACAAACAACTAAGTGAAGATCGTAAACAAGAGTCAATTTTGCGTGATTCGATAGATAAACAAAATCAAAGTCGTGACGATTGGGTAAAAACAGTTAAGTCAAAATCACTCGCTCAAGCTGCAATGGTTTTGTTTTTTGGACTGTTCGGTGGTCTGCTTTTAAATCAGTTTGTAAATTTTTCTCAGCCAAGCAGTTCTGTCCAAGTCGCACGTACAGTTGATTCTACTACTGTTAGCACACATCCAGACTTCGTTGTTAAAGAGTCTGCTGGCATTGTGGTAGAGACTAATCTAGAAACCGTTTTTTCTAATGTTGAATTAGGAGAAGTTCTAGTGCCTTATTTTTCAAAGGAGGTTAGCGAGTTGTCAGTAGCTGACAACGGTATTTTACTATTACCAAACAAACGAGTTGATGATTTTGCGGCTGAAGAAGTTTTTTCTGACGAAGTCATAATCCGTACTTTGGATAATGGTAAACAAGTAGCGGTCAAGACTGACGTTGATGGTAATCAGGTAGGAGAAGAAATTCCGTTGGTGATAATTCCAGTTAAGACTGAAGAAAAAAATCTATGATGACTTCCCGCCTTTTCAGTTTTAGTTTCTTGGCAACGATACTCTGTATCGTGTTTGCTGTTTTTTTGACTACTGTAGAAGCGGCTGGTCCAACACCTACCATCAACTACCAAGGTAAGCTCACTGACTCTGCTGGTGTCGCCGTCCCTAACGGCACATACAACATGCGCTTTTACTTGTACAACGCCATCGGCGGCGCGACCACCACTGCCATCTGGACAGAAACCCTCACTACTACCAATAAGGTTCAAGTCACCAACGGACTCTTCTCGGTTATGCTCGGTTCCACCACTCCACTCACTAGTGTCGACTTCAATCAAGCACTATACCTCGGTTTAGAAATCGGTGGCTCAGGCGCCGTGAGCTGGGACGGAGAAATGTCACCCCGCAAACCCCTCGGCACCGTACCAGCCGCCTTCGAAGCCTTCAAACTCGGTGGCGTCGCTTCCTCCTCCTTCCTCCGCTCCGACCAAGCCGACGCGATGTCCGCGACCTCGGCTTCGACTCTGCTCTCCATCACTCAACTTGGAGCCGGTGATATTTTGAATTTGTCTAACACCGGCGGAGAAGTCCTAACAGTTTTGAATGATGGAAAGGTAGGAATTGGGACTTCATCTCCGTTAGCTAAACTGACCATTCAAGGTACCGCTGGCTCTGACGCTGTGTTGAATATTGCATCTTCGACAGGGGCTTCACTTTTGACTGTGCTGGCGAATGGGAATGTGGGGGTTGGGACTTCTAGTCCAGATGCAAAATTAACTATTAACTCAGTACCTGGCTCCACGGGTTTGAATATCACCAATAACAGTGGTGCATCTCTGGCTAAGTTCTATAACTATAGTAATGAATATCTGATTCAATCTCTGTACAGATCGTCAGGATCAACTGTTGGTGTACAGTTTAATCCAGATGGTAATTCTGGCCCACTTATCCTTACTGACGCTACACAATTTAATTTGTCTGATGGAGTTTCTGGTGTTTTTGGTGCTGGTCTATCAATAAGAACACCGTATACGGTGGGGCAGGAGAATGGTATTTTATTTCATAACTCTCCAGACATGAGCTCTCCAGGAGGTGCTGTTACTTTTTATACCACTGATGCTTCTAATTATGGTAAAGGAGGGTTAAACTTCAAAACCTCGTCAACTACTAATGGATTAAAAACTCAGATGACAATCGATCAGCATGGTCGAATTGGTATCGGCACCACTTCACCCTTCGCTAAACTCTCAGTCACCGGCGACATCGCTCTCACTGGCGGCATTTATGACAACTCCGCTACTCGTGGTACCAACGGTCAAGTTCTACAAACCACTGGCACTGGCGTAAGTTGGGTATCAACTACTACCCTCGGTTTTCTCAATAATCTCTTTGGTTCAACCATTGATCCAACCGAACTAACCGCCACTGACTTCGGCAGCTTTACTTGTAACGGCACCACTTGTTCTGTAGACACTGACGCTATCACCAGCGCGATGATATTAGACGACTCAATCAACTACACTGATATTTTATACACGGCCACCATCGGTACCGACCCAACTTTTGGTGCTAGTGAAACCTACTTCGGTAGTACCGGTCTTATTTTTGAGGGTTCCAGTGCCGATGCTTTCGAAGGTTTATTAACTACCACAAACATCACTGGTTCCGATAAAACTTGGACACTTCCAAACACTACTGGCACCATTGCTCTCTTGACTTCCGCTATGACTGGTACTTTTGACGGTAACAACTTCGGTGGTGGAGCTATTGGTACAGGCGATATTCTTTATGGTTCAGCGGCGGGTGTGATTTCTGAATTGGCTGGAGTGGCGACTGGTAACGTACTCATCTCTGGTGGTGTTTCCACCGCTCCAGCTTGGGGTAAGGTCGGGCTCACTACTCATGTCTCTGGTACGCTAGCCGCTACTAACGGGGGTACTGGTCTTAACACTATCAATGCCAACGAGCTTTTGATTGGTGGAGCAGGTAACACTTGGAGTCAGATTGCCACCACGTCACTTGGTCTTTCTTCTGCCTTCACCAACTCTGCCGAACTCGCTGCGTTACTCTCTGACGAAACCGGCACTGGTCTCGCTGTCTTTGCTACTAACCCTCTCCTGACCGGCTTCCGTTCCTACGCTTCCTCAACGATTGGTGACGGTACCGCTGGAGGAGGATTGACTGTTTCAGGTAATTCTACGACGACCGGGAATGCGTATTTTGCGGGTAATGTAGGGGTAGGGTCCTCTTCGCCTTCAGCTAAATTAACGATTCAAGGGACAGCTGGTGTAGCTGATGTATTTAAGGTGGCTTCTAGTACGGGGTCTAACATGCTAGCTATACTGGCTGATGGAAACCTTGAGTTGCCGGGGCAGTTGATATCGGCTGGAATTGAGTGGACATCACATTCTGCTACTGAGGCTAACAGCTGGGGTTCTGTAACCTACGGCAACGGTTTGTTTGTGGCTGTGTCCTATAGTGGCACCAACCGCGTCATGACCTCTCCTGACGGTATCACCTGGACCGCCCGCTCGGCTGCTGAAGCTAATGGCTGGATTTCAATTACTTACGGCAACGGTCTTTTTGTAGCAGTTTCGTACGACGGCACCAACCGCGTCATGACTTCTCCTGACGGTATCACCTGGACCGCCCGCTCTGCCACTGAAGCCAATCAATGGGTCTCGGTTACTTATAATAAAGGTTTGTTTGTAGCAGTGGCAAACACCGGCACCAACCGCGTCATGACTTCTCCTGACGGTATCACTTGGACCGCCCGCTCTGCTGCTGAAGCCAACTCCTGGCAATCTGTAACCTACGGCAACGGTCTCTTTGTGGCGGTGGCATACACCGGCACCAACCGCGTCATGACCTCTCCTGACGGTATCACCTGGACACCTCACTCCGCATCAGAGGCTAATGGTTGGATTTCTGTAACCTACGGCAACGGTCTCTTTGTGGCGGTGTCTGAGGATGGCACCAACCGCGTCATGACCTCTCCTGACGGTATCACCTGGACCGCTCGCTCCGCATCTGAGGCAAACAGTTGGCGTTCCGTCACCTACGGCAATGGCCTATTTGTAGCTGTATCAAGTAGTGGAACTAATGAAGTTATGACCTCCCCTGACGGTATCACCTGGACCGCCCGTGATGCGGGTTCAGATAAGTGGTGGAATTCCGTCACCTACGGCAATGGTCTCTTCGTGGTTGTGGCATATGGTGGGGGTGGGACTAACCTGATAATAACCTCTGGCAAATCATCTGTTAACATGCTTGTACACAATAATATCTACCAAGGAGGTATGAGTGTTCTCGGGGGTCCTTTCAATATTGGTACTACCACCACCACTGCTAATCCTGCCTACAATAATGTATTTAACGTTGCGTCTACCACTGGATCATCACTCTTTGTTATTACTAGTGCAGGCAACGTTGGTATTGGCTCATCTTCTCCCAACTACAAACTAACCATCGCCGGTGACGCCAACATCTACGACACCACCAGCGCTACTGCTGGCTATCGTATCAACTCCACCCCAGTCCTAACCGGCTCCACCACCGCCAACACATATTTCTTCGCTGGTGCTTCTTCAACCTCTTTCACCAACGGCGCCACCTACAACTACGCTATTGGAGACGGAGCTATGAGTAATCTAGTCGATGGAGATAATAACTTCGCCGTCGGTTTAGAAGCCTTACAAGGAGTTGGTATGAGTGGTTCAGGAAACAATGCTCTTGGCTTTGAATCCCTACATTCAAACACTTCTGGTTCATTCAACAATGCTATTGGCTATAACACGCTACACCAAAACACCACTGGTTCTTCCAGTAATGCCTTTGGTATACAAGCCCTTTACTCAAACACCACCGGAAGCAACAACAACTCATTTGGTAACTCAGCCCTCTACTCAAACACCACCGGAAGCAACAACACAGCTTTTGGTTACGCTTCTTTATTCTCAAACACTTCAGGAGGCAACAACAACTCATTTGGTAACGGAGCTTTAATTGCAAACATTACCGGTTCGTTTAACAACGCTCTTGGATACAATACTCTCTACAACAACAACGGTACCGGCACTATCGCCATCGGATACAAAACCGCCGACAATGCCCTCACTGTCGACCGCGGTATCTTCATTGGTTACGACATCGACGCTTTTAGTACAACAGCTGATGATGTGTTAAATATCGGTAACCTTATCTTTGGTACGGGGGTTGATGGTACTGGTACTACTCTTTCAACTGGTAATATTGGGATAGGAACTTCATCTCCTAACGCAAGATTATCAATCCAAAACACCGCCTTCTCGGGGGCGGGCGTGGTCGGTCTCGATCAATACCTCGACACGCAAAACAGCGTCGCCTCAGCCGTCCAGTACGGTAATCGCTTCTACTTGAACACTGCCAACACTGCCACTACTACTACCGTCGGTAGCATGTTCCGCATCAAAGACAGCACCGTCTACGGCAACACCATCCGTGGTCTCGAAGTCCAAACCGACCGTGGCACCAACACCCAAGGCGAAAACACTGCGCTCTCTGGCTTTGCTCGGACTTTCGGGGTTCGTGGTACTACAGCTGGAGATGCTGGTGGAACTTTCGAACCGGCTGGTATCTACGGTCAAACTGACGGTACCTCCCAAGGTAACGCTATCCGTGGTTATTCTTCATACATCACCAGTGCGGCTCTGATGAAACTCTTCCACGCTTCCTCTACCTTCACTGGCACTGGTCTTCTGATGAACTTCGGTAACTCCGGTGGTAGCTTCTCTAGTACCACCTCCAAATACCTCGACTTCCAAAACGGTGGTACCTCCGTCTTTACCGTCTCTGCTCACGGTACTACCACCATTGGTGACGGCACCACCAGCAAATGGGCTGGACTCCAGATTGGTAACGGTGGACTCTGTGTTGATGATGATGGTAGTTGTTTAGCTACCGTCAAAGGCCGGATTGCTTCCGTCTCTACCTACGCCGGTAACTCCGACTTGGCTGAAAACTATTTCTCCAGTGCCGACCTAGAACCAGGTGAAATCGTCACGCTAGCCGGTGGTCTCTCGATCAATCGTGCCACCAAGGACAGTACCACGCCAATCCTCGGAGTCGTCTCCACCAAGCCGGGTCTCTTGCTTGGATCAGACGACACTTCACTCAACGCCGGTGAAACTGCCTTCCCAGTCGCTCTATCAGGACGTGTGCCAGTTAAGCTCTCTACCGAAGCTGGACCAATCAAGAAAGGTGATCAACTGATGATGTCTTCACTACCAGGTATCGCCATGAAAGCGACCAGTACTGGAGTCACTATCGGTATTGCGCTGGAAGACTTTGATGATACTCGTAAATATTCCAATACATATATTAATCAGTTTGGTGATGACCTAGTAGAACCAGTCTTCACGCCAATCAACCGTGACAATGACCCGCGTATCAACGACGGTTGCTACTTTGGAGCGGGTAACGCCTCGGGGGAAGAAGCGTGTGTACCATTAATTGCCACCACCACTGACGCCCGTATCAAAGAAGCGGAAGCTCTTGCTCTCGCAGCGGCTCAAAAAGCGGCTCTAGATAAATTAGCAAGAACCCCAAGCCAGAAACTCAAACTCGCCAACAACCAAACAGTGCAGGTAGGGCAGGTGGTGATGTTTGTGCAGGCTGGTTACCGTTACTTTGATGCACAAGGACAAAATATGTTGGCTTCACTTCTGATGACCGCGAGTACCACGGCGACTGATTACACTAATCAAGCTATCACCACCAACACCAAAGAAACCGTCTGGCAACGCATGGTGAAGCTGGCTAATAACTTTATTGATGGAGTGTTGTCGGTGTTTACTTTGAAGGCGGAGCGGGTGGAGGTGAGGGAGGAATTGTGTGTCGATGGGGTTTGTGTCAACGCCGATGATTTGCGACAAATCCTTAATAAGAGTCAAGAGTCGAGTGGTGGAGGCGGCGGTGGAACGACGGTGGTGGAGGATAGTACACCTCCGCCGCCTCCACCTGAAGAAGTTATACCAGAGGAAGAAAGTTACACGACTGGCGAGGAGACCGAGGAGGAAACAGTCGAAGTAGAAGTGGTGAATGAGGAAAGTGTGGTTGAGGAAGTAGGGGAGATAGTTGAGGATGAGACCCCGATAGAAATAGAAGAGGAAAATACAGAGCCAGAAGTAATAGAGGAAGTAGTCGAAGAGCCAGAGATGGAAGTCGAAGAATTGTTACCAGAAGTCCCCGAAGTAGTAGTTGAAACATCAAACCAATAGGTAAATTATGATAAATTTTAATCCAAAACTAAAAAATACCTTCAGTCAGATTTTCTCTGATTTGTTTGGCTGTTTCAAAAACACTTTAACTTGTGATAATAAAGTTGGAACATCTTCCGTTCTGTCTACTTTCTTCAAATTCTCCCTCACTACTCTTCTTTTTTTCTTGTTTACAACCCAAGCTCATGCTCTCACGGTTTCGGGAACCCTCTACTCAGACGAAGGTATTACTCCAATTGCTTCTGAAACTATCAAGCTAGCGGTCGGTACTTCAACTCCACCTTCTATCCACTCCACCACCACTGACGCCAGTGGCGACTGGTACTTCACGTTCTCTTCACTGGCAACGGGCACACCAGTGGTCGCTTGGGTAGATGGTAATGCTTCTGTCCGAGGCTCTATATTCACTAAGTCTTCCAGTACCGTGAACAGTATTCCTGACTTAAATATCTACCAAAACAGAGTCATCATCTCCCACGAAGGCGCCACCACTAGTACCTCCACCAGTATCAGAGACCTCGCTTTCTACGATAACGACAATGACAGCGACATTCAATACAACGCCTCATCCACGGCGGCTACGTTTGATGTCAACGCTGGCAATAAACTATATATAAACACTGGCAAACTCTTCATCCCTGGCGGAGAGGTTACTGTCTACGGCAACGCTGGCAGTGGGGTAGACGGTTCAATGCATATTGCCACCGATGCTACTTATCTCACTAGTGGTACCACTACACTCGCTGGTAATCTATCAGCTTCTTCGACGGCTCTAGTCGGTAACCACGGCACTATCTACTTTAATGCTAGTACGACAGGGAAGACTATCACTGCTACCCAACCAATTGGTAACCTCAAGTTCGGGGGAACTGGTACTTACACCTTTGCTACCAATGCCACCACTACAGACATCACTATCGACGCTGGCGCTACCTTAGTCGCTCCGGCCGATAACATTACGATTACGGGTGACTATACTAACAATGGTACCTTTACTCATAATAGTGGGACGACGACTTTTGGGAATGAGGGGACGGTTTGGACGGCGAGGAGTGCGGCGGAGGCAAACTCCTGGTTCTCCGTCACCTACGGCAACGGCCTTTTCGTGGCGGTTTCAAACACCGGCACCAACCGCGTCATGACCTCCCCTGACGGCATCACTTGGACGGCTCGTGCAGCGGCTGAAGCTAACTCATGGAAATCCGTCACCTACGGCAACGGTCTGTTTGTGGCTGTATCTGCTGACGGCACCAACCGCGTCATGACCTCCCCCGATGGTGTCACCTGGACTGCCCGTGCTGCCACCGAGGCAAACCAATGGACCTCCATCACCTACGGCAACGGCCTCTTTGTGGCTGTATCTGCTGACGGCACCAATCGCGTCATGACCTCCCTCGACGGCATCACCTGGACCTCTCACTCTGTTAGTGCTGTTACTTGGTTATCTGTCACCTACGGTAATGGTCTCTTTGTTTCAGTGTCATATTCTGGCGCCTACCAAGTTATGACCTCCCCGACGGTAGCACTTGGACCGCCCGGGCTGCTACCTCACCAAATGCTTGGTACTCCGTCACCTACGGCAACGGCCTGTTTGTGGCGGTGTGTGCATATGATTTGATTTACAGTCTTTGTGATAATCTTATGACCTCCCCCGACGGCATCACCTGGACTGCTCGCTCTGCTGCAGAGGCAAATCAGTGGCAATCAGTCACCTACGGCAACGGCCTTTTCGTTGCTGTATGTAATCTAGATTCATCTTATATTGATCCTTGTGGAACACTTATGACCTCTCCCGACGGCATCACCTGGACCACTCGTTCTGCTACTGAAGCAAACACATGGCTTTCAGTCACCTACGGCAACGGTACTTTTGTAGCTGTATCATCTGACGGCACCAACCGTGTTATGACTGCTTCTTCCAGTAGCCTAGTTACCGCTCTTGGTGACAATTCAGTCATAATTAATGGTGTAGCCACAAGCACATCAGCCTTCAACACACTTTCTTTTACTGGTACCAATAATAAAACAATCAATACCACTGCCTCCACTACCAATCTAGTGAATGATGATGGGGTTGTTGTAGCTGAAGAGCTTAGTGTGAGTGGACAGTTTACTAATAATAGTACTTATGATGCATATGCAGGTATTTGGACCGCTCGCTCCGCTGCTGAGGCAAACACTTGGAATTCCGTCACCTACGGCAACGGTCTCTTTGTGGCGGTGGCAGAATCTGGCACCAACCGCGTCATGACCTCCCCCGACGGCATCACCTGGACCGCTCGCTCGGCGGCTGAGGCAAACTCTTGGACCTCAGTCACCTACGGCAACGGCCTGTTTGTGGCGGTGGCAGAATCTGGCACCAACCGCGTCATGACCTCCCTCGACGGCACCACCTGGACGGCCCGCTCGGCCGCTGTTGTAAGAAAATGGAGCTCCGTCACCTACGGCAACGGCCTGTTTGTGGCTGTGGCGCCATATAATGATTCTTATGGGGCTAGTACTGGAGATGTAATGACCTCCCCCGACGGCATTACTTGGACTGACCGTACACCGGCTGAAGCCAATTCATGGTCCTCAGTCACTTACGGCAACGGTCTGTTTGTGGCTGTGTCTTGGGGCGGTACTAATCAAGTTATGACCTCCCCCGACGGAACCATCTGGACCGCCCGAGCGGCCGCTGAAGCTAACAGCTGGAATTCCGTCACCTACGGCAACGGCCTCTTTGTAGCAGTAGCACAAAACGGCACCAACCGCACCATGACTTCTCCTGACGGTATCAATTGGACCGCTCGCTCTGCCGCTGAGGCAAATAGTTGGTACTCCGTCACCTACGGCAATGGGCTCTTTGTTGCAGTGGCGTGTGGTTATAATACGACGTGGTGTAATGCTACAACAGATGGTAATCGTGTCATGACTTCTCCTGACGGCATCACTTGGACCGCTCGCGCGGCGGCTGAAGCAAACCAATGGCGATCCGTCACATCCGGCAACGGCCTCTTTGTGGCGGTTGCAGATAGTGGCACCAACCGCGTCATGACCTCACAGACCGGCACCACTACCTTCAACGGCGCTAGTGCGCAGAGTATTAGTGATACCGCCTCTAGCACCACCCACCTCGGTAACGCGGTCTTCACCGGGGCGGGGACGAAGACATTTTCGGCGACGAAGGTGTTGGCGAATGATGTGTCCATCAATGCTGGCGCGACTGTCGTCGCGCCAGAGCAACTAGCGATTTCTGGCAACTACACCAACGAAGGAACCTTTAATAATGGGGCAGGTAGTCACTGGACTTCGCAGTCAGCGGCGGAGGCAAATTCATGGCGTTCCGTCGCTTACGGCAACGGCCTTTTTGTGGCTATCTCAAACTCAGGCACCAACCGCGTCATGACCTCCCCCGACGGCATCACCTGGACCGCTCGCGCGGCCACCGCGGCCAACTCTTGGAATTCCGTCACCTACGGCAACGGCCTCTTTGTGGCCGTATCTACAAATGGCACCAACCGCGTCATGACCTCCCCCGACGGCATCACCTGGACCGCTCGCTCTGCCGCACAAGCAAATCAATGGTATTCCGTCACCTACGGCAACGGCCTCTTTGTTGCGGTGTCCTGGGACGGTACTAATCAAGTCATGACCTCCCCCGACGGTATTAATTGGACCGCTCGTACGGCTGCTGCTGCGATTTCTTGGTATTCCGTCACCTACGGCAACGGCTTATTTGTGGCTGTTGGATTTAATACGGTTATGACCTCCCCGACGGCATCACCTGGACCTCTCACTCTGTTAGTGCTGTTACTTGGTTATCTGTCACCTACGGTAATGGTCTCTTTGTTTCAGTGTCATATTCTGGCGCCTACCAAGTTATGACCTCCCCTGACGGCATCACTTGGACTCTTCGTTCGGCTGCAGGGGCCAATCAGTGGCGCTCCGTCACCTACGGCAATGGCTTATTTGTGGCAGTTTCAAATACCGGCACCAACCGCGTCATGACCTCACCCGACGGCATCACCTGGACCGCTCGCTCTGCCACTGAAGCAAACACGTGGTACTCTGTCACCTACGGCAACGGTTACTTGTGGCGATATCACAAGACGGCACTAACCGCGTCATGACCTCCCACTCACTCGTCACCTTAAATGGCGACAACGACCAAACCGCCACTGGCACCATGACTGGCACTTCTGCTCTAAGGAACGTCTCTTTCACTGGAGTAGGGACTAAGACTTTTCAAACAACGCCAGTACTTCAGATTTCTCGATTGGTACTTCATCAATAGTAGTGGCCCTCAACATCTCTCGGTCACTGGCGACTACACCAACACCGACGGCACCTTCGATAACGGGGCTGGGAGGAGTTGGAGTGCGCGATCGGCCGCTGAAGCAAACCTTTGGCGTTCTGTAACCTACGGCAACGGTCTCTTTGTGGCGGTATCTTCAGACGGCACCAATCGCGTCATGACCTCTCCCGACGGTATCACCTGGACTGCCCGTACAGCGGCTGAAACAAGTGATTGGTATTCCGTCACCTACGGTAACAGTCTCTTTGTGGCGGTGTCGGGAAGCGGAAAGGTAATGACATCTCCTGACGGTATTGATTGGACCGCCCGCTCCGCAGCGGAAGCAAATTTTTGGGGATCTGTCACCTACGGCAACGGTCTCTTCGTGGCTGTGTCTAGTAACGGCACCAACCAAGTGATGACCTCCCCAGATGGTATCACCTGGACATCACACTCCGCCGCTGAGGCAAACTCTTGGTACTCTGTCACCTACGGCAACGGCCTCTTTGTGGCAGTGTCAGGTAATGGCACCAACCGCGTCATGACCTCCCCAGATGGTATCACTTGGACACCGCGTTCTGCAGCAGAAGCAAATTTTTGGACATCTGTCACTTACGGCAATGGTCTCTTCGTGGCGGTAGCTTGGGGCACCAACCGCGTCATGACCTCCCCCGACGGCACCACCTGGACAGCGCGTACTGCGGCTGAATCAAACCAATGGCTATCGGTTACTTACGGCAACGGCCTTTTGTGGTAGTTTCTGACTCTGGCACCAACCGCGTCATGACCTCTCCCGACGGTATCACCTGGACTGCCCGAGCAGCTTCTGAGGCAAATTCTTGGACCTCTGTCACCTATGGCAACGGTCTCTTAGTGGCGGTGGCGCAAACAGGCACCAACCGCGTCATGACCTCGAATCTCTCCTCACCCTCTCCGGCACCACCCCTCAAACCCTCACCGGCTCCATGACCGCCACCTCATCCTTCGCCAGTCTAACCATCACCAACCAGAGTGGTATGGGCAGTAGTTCTCAATCTGTCATCCTCACCGACCCAGTCACTACCACCGGTACCCTCACCATGCTCGCCTCTACCTCTCTCCAACTCCCCGCAAGTGCCACCTCCACCTTCCAAGATATTTCTCTCGAAGGCACCAGCGGATCATACGTCTGGCTCCGTTCTTCCACTCCTGGTACGCAAGCCAACTTTTACGTACCAGGTACGCAACAAACCGTCAACTACGTAAATGTCAAAGATAATAACGGTTGTCCAGCTGACCTATACAATCCTTTTGGTTACGACGCCGGCAACAACACTTGTTGGAACTTCATCGAAATTTTAGTCAACGCGACCACCACCAACCATACCCTTGGCCAAGTCGACAATGAATTCAGTTTCCAAAACAAAACCGACACCGCTCTCTTCGCCTTCAACCTCGAAGCCGAATCAACTATCACTATCACCGACCTAGTCTTCACTCTCTCTGGAGTCCAGAAGCTAGACACTAGTGACCTTATTAATCTCAGACTATACAAAGACAACAACAGTGACCGTCTCCTAGACGGTGGTGACACACAGATAGATGCGTCCGGTATCTTAACCATCAACGGTCAACACGGCGCTATCACTTTCAGTAGCGACTTCAGTGCTACCTCCAGTGCCGACTACCTCCTAATCGGAGACACTGTCTCCATCAACGGTAACGCCGCGGTTGTCATTAGTCTCCCATCTATTGGTATCACAGCAGATGTTTCGACCGCCATGACTAACACCGTAGACTATATTCAACATATCCGTAACCAACACGGCGCTGGTAGCAAGTCTGACCGCATTGGCGGCGCTCCACCGGATGGTGATGGTGATGTCTTTGGGGGTGGCGATGATGGAGGTGGGGAAGTCGGACAACCAGTCGACGGCGAAAACATCGCCGCTGACGTTAACTTCTTCCGACCAACCGCCACTGGTGATATAGACAATGAGTGGACCAATCCATCCAACGCCTTTCTCTCCGATGGTGTCTACGCTACTGCGGCAACCATCAACCTCAAACAAAGCTACGATACCTTTGGCTTCAATATCCCTGGTTCTAATACCATCGAAGGAATTGCCGTTAAACTAGACATTTCCGGTACTACTGCCAGTGGCACCGTCGATGTCTCACTCTCTTGGGATGGTGGTAGCTCATACACCACCGCTAAAGCCACCCCAGCCCTCATTGGTACCGACGTGGTCTACACCGTGGGGGGAGCGTCAGACAAATGGGGTCGCAGTTGGACTCCAGCCAACTTCTCCAATGCACTCTTCAGACTAAGGGTGACCGCTCAACCCGGTGGCAATACCCTCAATCTCGACGCTCTGGAGGTCCGCATATTCCACCAAGCCGGTGGCGGTGGTGCTGGCGGGGGCGGGGGGATTTAGGGATTAAGGTACTCGTTAAAAATTTAGAGTAATCAGATGCTAAAAAGGACTATCCCCAAATAATATATTTTTAGCTAACACCATTAATTGTTTTGCGTATAATATTACTAAGTTTATAAATTATCTAATTATAACATTATTCTTATGAAGGCTTTAATTAAAAATAACTATCTTGCAACAGGTTCAGTTTTAACCATGTTGGCACTTTTAATTTGTTTAAATCCGGGTGTCGCTAAGGCTGACAATGGAGACGCTTACTCTTCTGTAGCAAACATGATGCTAGGTTCTGTGCAACCAGCACAACAAAGCCCCAGATCACCGTTGATTGCTAGTTGGGTAAAGCTAACTGATAATTTAAATGTTAGGACTGGACCAGGCATTTTTAATCCAGTTAGACAAGTTGTTCCTAAGGATAAAGTGGCTATTATTATAGATGATCCTCAGGTCTCAGGAGGGATACTGTGGTACAAAGTTAGATTTGCTGGTGGTCCGCAGGGGTGGATAGCTAGCAATTATACTCAGTTACTAACTTCACCATCAGCTCCTGTTGGAACGCAGGTTGTAACCAATTTTTCAAATGTTTCTCTACCAAGTGTGACTAAAATTGCTATTGAAATTGACCTGCCAAATTCTAAATCATTAGTTACTTTATTTACAAATACTAATGGTTCTTTTAGTAAAAGTTACAACAGTACCACCACTACTGAAGTTCTGAATTTATTGGCGACTGACTTTGGTGTGTCAATTTCTGCATTTGCGATGATCACTCAAACTGTCACAGTTATTCCTGACGTAATTGATGAAATACACTTGTTTGCAAAAAGAAATGGAACTACTGGTATGAATACCCCGATTTGGGGATGGGCAGTCGTAATCAATAATTTAAGTGGTAAGGAAGATGTTTATAGTAGTGGAAGCCAATTGGAAGTTGATATTGTAGCTCAACAATTTGGGAATGACTGGGAAGCATATTACGTCTGGCTCCATCCTTACATAACTGCTCTAAAAGGTAATGCTGTAGATGACTACTTCAATAATAATACTAATTTGTACGCACGAGACGCTTTTGCAGAGTTGGTGGCAAAGGCTATAAATATGGACCCTAACGATGCCAAGGATATTATTAATTACGATATTGACAATCAGGTAGCTAAAAACACAAGCTATCTACCGTAACTATAGTAGATATACACATATCTCTGTATAAATCAGACATCCCTACAAAATTATGCTGATATAATAAGGTTATAAGTTTAAGCAGATTATAAGTTACTTAGCATTATCATGATAAATAGAACACAAACACACTACAAGCGGTCAGCACTCTACGCTCTCACGGCTACTGGCACCATAGTTACTTTACTATGCGCCTCCTTTTTTCTGGCGGAGCCAATGATTAGTTATGGAGATGAGGTGGCGCCAGATTTCAGGATTCGCCAAACTATCACCGATGAAACTTCTTTCTTGGTGTACCCAAGTAATGTGACTATGGCTGGTAGTATAAGTGGTGTGACAGGAGGTAATGCTACAGGAACAACAGATTTTGTTGTTCAGTCAAACAATTCTACTGGATATTATGTAGAAATAGCTTTTGAGAACAATGGTACACCAGAGGCGATGATTGGTGACAATGATGCTAGTGAAGCTCTTCGCGACTACAGTAGTGATGTTGGAGGTGAGCCATCATTTGGTTTTACTGCTAGTACAGCGGCTCAGTTTGCTTACACAGTTACTTCAGCTACTATTGGTGATACCGATCCTTCCTTCCATAACAACGGTGCTGTTTGTAATAACGACACCAGTGAAACTGCAGAGACTTGTTGGAAGTCTCCGGCCACAACCGCTTTCAGAATTGTTGATCGGACGACTTCTGCTGTGACTGGAGCTACCTCGACCATTCAATTTAAAGTTAATGTGCCAAGTGGAGCTCTTCCAGTTCCGACTGCTCAGACCTATACAGCTACCGCAACCTTGTCACTCTTTGCCCAATAAGGTAATCTGTAGTCATTATGGATATGACTACTTTTGTTAAAAGAATTAGTGTTGCTTGTTCAATTTTGCTTCTTGCTACACCTCTCACTGGAGAGGTGTTTGCGCAGCAAAAAAACGATATTACTAATGTTAAAGCAACTTCTTCGTCTACCGCTTCAACTACCGAGTTAGTGGTACCGATTGATTTAACTCAAGATGATGAGTTGTGGTACCGTTCAGAGAGAATCTCAGGAAACATAGACGTTGGTGATTTCGTGGTTGGTCCTGGTAGAACGGAGATAGAAGTAAGTCCAGGAGAGACTGTAACTCGAGAAATAACAGTTACAAACCGTATTAGTGCTGACAGATCTTTTTTGCTTGAGATTGAAGACATTACTGGTAGTGATGATGGTAGTAGTGCTGTTAGTTTGACGGGTGATAAAGTAGGGCCATACAGCATTAGGGACTTTATTAGTTTTCCGGAAGACAACTTCACTCTTGATTTGGGTGAAAGAGCTCGTATTCCAATTACAATAACTGTTCCACCCAACACCTCGCCCGGAGGGTATTATGGTAGTGTTTTAGTTTCTACAGTGCGTAAGGCTGATTCTGAAGTTTCTGCGGCTCCTCGCTCACCGATTATAGCTAGGGTTGGCTCGCTGTTCTTTTTACGGGTGCGAGGTGACGTTGTAATTGAGGGAAAAACATCGGATATCTCACTAACTAGAAACAAATGGTGGTATGAGAAAGGTCCAATTGATTTTGGTATCTTATACGAAAATACTGGTTCTGTTCATGTGAACCCATATGGTGAACTGTCGATAAAAAATATGTTTGGTGAAGAAGTCGGGTTTATTGAACTTGAACCATGGTTTGTTTTGCCGAAATCTCTCCGGTTGCGAGAGATTACTTGGGACAGAGAATTCTTGCTTGGTAGGTATACTGCAACCGCCAAAGTTAACCGTGGTTATGACGATATTGTTGATAAGGTATCAGTTTCTTTTTGGGTGATGCCCTGGAAAATTGTCGGTGGAATGTTCTTTGTTTTGTTTGTTATAATTTTCGGTATTAGAGCCTTTTTCCGTACGTTTGAATTTAAGCGTAAAGGTTAAAGTATGGTCTATAAGCAAATCATCAGTTCCTTAGTATCTACCGCAGTTCTGACAGTGTTGTTACTGTTATTAAATGTTACTCAAGCGCAGGTTCGTACTAGTACTAATTATCAGTTACAAAGTGATAGTATAAATATCGGTGGCGGTTTTTCGTCTTCAACTTCTTATGTGCAGGAGAGTACAGTCGGTGAAATAGCCACTGGTCCGTCTGATAGTACTTCTTACTCTTTGCGAGCGGGATATCAACAGATGCAAGAAGTGTATGTTAGCTTAACTACGACTGGAGATGTAGTTATGTCACCAGATTTGCCTGGTCTAACTGGGGGTACTTCCAATGGGTCAACTACCTTTACTGTTATTACAGATAGTCCGTCTGGGTATCGTCTAACGATCGAGGCTCAAAATGATCCAGCGATGCAAAATGGCCCTTACACAATTGCTGACTATAATGCTGGAGTTGATCCAGATCCATCTTTCCTTATCAGTGGTGGAACTGCTTCGTTTGGTTTTACGCCGGAGGGAGTTGATGTGGTGCAAGAGTTTCTGGATGATAATGCTGGTACTTGTAACTCAGGTTCATATAACAATACGCTGACTTGTTGGGATGGTTTGTCGACCACATCAGTGTCGATAGCAGAAGGTATTGGTTCAAATCATCCAGCTGGAGCTACTACTACGGTGCGTTTCAGGGTCGGGATCGGTAGTGGAGCTGGTGTAATTGCTGGTGTTTATACAGCTACCACCACTATAACTGCTTTACCTTTGTGATGAAAAAAATAGCTTTATTTTTAATATTTTTTTTACCGCTACAGCTTGCTCTAGCTCAGGTTGATACGGGTTCTTTCAGTGTCAGGACTTTTATAATTGATGATTTTATTCCACCATCGACACCAACTCTACTTTCGGCTGTCCCAATTGCTCCAATTCAGATTGATTTAAGTTGGTCTTCGTCTACCGATAATTATGCAGTTTCTGGGTACTCAGTATCTCGTGATGGTACACCAATCGCAACAACAACTTTGACCAGTTATTCCGATACCGGGTTAACTGCTTCAACTACCTATTCCTATTCTGTGAGAGCTTTTGATGTTGCTCTTAATTATTCAACCTCGTCTAATTCGTTATCGACTACAACACCAGATAACCCGGTGGTAGTTGTGCCAGTGGAACCTGAAAGTAATCCAGTTGAGAGTACCGTAGCTCGAGTAGTATTAAATGATTTTCAAATCATTCCGGGGGTATCTACTACAAGTATAAAAGCAAATTCATCTTTTCCGGCCAGGCTTGAATTAAGATGGGGAAAGAGTACTTCGTATGAATTAGGTTATGTTGTTCGTGAAGCCTATACAAAGTCACATAATGTTTTATTGACAGATTTGGAGCCTGGGACAACTTATGAGTATCAGATAATTGGCTATACTCCGTCTGGTCACCAGACGGTTGTTAAAAATGGTCAATTTACCACCTTAAGCAAAGCTTTAGTTTTACCGCCAGTTAATGTGTCTAGGTTTTTAGCGGAGGCAACAGGCGAAAATGTTAAATTAAGTTGGAAGATACCGGAAGGAGACAATATTTCATACGTTCGAATTCTCCGTAGTTATATTGGATTTCCAGCTCATCCTCAAGATGGTGCGATAGTATATCAAGGAACCGGTTCCTCGGTGCTTGATGAAAATATCCTAAGTCAGTATTCTCCCGTTTATTACACGGCTTTTGTGGTCGATAACTATGGTAATGTCTCTTCGGGAGCAGTGACCATTGTTTTTGCTGATTCAAGTAGTGTTACTGGAGAAATTGGAGGTTATCCTTCTGGGGTAAATAATCCAATTGGTAAACCAATTATTACCGAGGAAGCGACCTCAAGTGTGGTTGTCGAAAGAGTGACACCTGATATGAAAATGCCCGAACTTGGTCAGATATTCATCGAGCAAGGAGAGCAGAATTATTCACTGATTGATACAGACATTGTCCTCACAAGTGATCGAACCTTCAAGATATCAATTCCCCAGAAAACTATCGCTGGTAACTTAAAATCAATCATAGTTACATTGTTAGACCCAACTGACAATCGTCAACAGTATTCATTTTTATTGCGTATCAACAAAGACCAGTCTGCTTATGAAGCGATGGTCTCATCACTTGGGGTGGTTGGTAAATCAAGATTAATTATTGAAATTTATGACTACGAAGCCTTGGTGGTGGCTAAGTATCAAGGACCAATTTCATTTGTTGGTCCGATGGTTGAGAGTGGTGAGGTGGTGTTTCCAGATATGTTGTTTCGGCCATCAAAAATAGTATTGTTTTCGGTGGTATTTTTTTTGTTATTGATAATTTTAATTATTATTTACGTAATTTATCGGCGTCAAGGTGAGGATAAAGAATGATGAAGGTGTAGTGAATTGCTTGTATAGTATATGGAGTTAATCAGTTATTATTTTATATATGGTACGAGTAGCAATAAATGGATTTGGTAGAATCGGGCGGACTTTCATTCGACTGGCTTTCGGGAATCCGAATTTCCAAGTAGTGGCGATAAATGATTTGGGCAGTCTGGAAAATTTGGCGTACCTACTTGAGTACGATTCTGTCTATGGCCGTAGCCCTTTTTCAGTAAAGGTAAGTGACGGCAAGTTGGTGGTAGATGGACGTGAGATTGCTTTCGTGCAAGAGCGTGACCCTGAAAAATTACCGTGGCGCGATTTGAATATTGATATTGTAGTCGAGTCGACCGGATTCTTCACCGCTTATTCTGGATCTAAAAAACACCTGACCGCGGGGGCTAGGCGAGTAGTGATTTCGGCTCCAGCTAAAAATGATGCTGAGGAAGCTGGGGTCAGAGGAGCGACGGTTTTGATGGGGGTTAATCAAGGTGAGTTAGCAACTTGTGATATTTCTTCAAATGCTTCTTGTACTACGAATGCAACCAGTCCTTTGATTGCAATTTTGAAAGAAGCGATTGGAATCGAAAAGGCGATTCTCAATACTGTCCATGCTTACACCGCCACCCAATCGTTAGTTGATGGTCCATCTGGAAAAGACATGAGGAAAGGTAGGGCAGCCGCGCTTAATATTATTCCTTCTACTACTGGGGCTGCTATTGCTACGACTGAAGCTCATCCTGAGTTGAAAGGGAAGTTTGATGGTTTGGCTATGCGGGTACCTGTACCAGTTGGTTCTATCGTAGACGTGACTTTTATTGCTTCACGCGATACTACAGTCGAAGAAGTGAATGAAGTTTTACTTAAGGCAGCGACTGACCCAAGGTGGACTAATATTTTTGCGGCGACTGATGAGCAGATTGTCTCTTCGGATATTATCGGTTCAAGAGTTGGTTCAATTGCTGATTTGTCTTTTACAAAAGTGGTCGGCGGAAACTTAGTCAAGGTGCTGGCTTGGTACGATAATGAAACTAGTTACACTCAGACTTTGGTAGAGCATGTGGCCGCCGTAGCTTCTCACATTAAATCTTAATCGAAAACTTATGGTTATTCATCTAGCTACAGACCACGCCGGTTTCGTTCACAAGGAGGCGGTTTCGACTTGGTTAAAATCTGAAGGCTATACAATTGTAGATCATGGTGCATACGAGGATGATCCGTTGGACGATTATCCGTATTTTATTTCACTAGCAGCGGCTGAAGTGAGTAAGAACCCAGCTGGAGCCAAAGCGATTGTGTTTGGTGGTTCGGGGCAAGGGGAGGCGATGGTAGCCAACCGGTTTCCTAATGTGCGGGCGACAGTTTATTATGGAGGCGACGAAGAAATTATTAGTTTGTCGAGACAACATAATGACGCTAATGTTTTATCGATAGGGGCTAGATTTGTTGATATTGATACCTGCAAGAAAATGGTTTGGAAGTGGTTGCATACAGACTTTTTTACTGAAGAAAAATACCAACGAAGAAATAAAAAAATCTCTGTCATAACCAAAAAAATTCACACATGATCTATTCTCCTATCGTACCCGCTGTTATACCAAAGTCCCAAGCTGAGGTTGAAAACTTCTCTAAAGTATTGGCCTTTTCGGGTGAGTTCCATTTAGATATCGTTGATGGTAATTTTGTACAAACTATTTCCTGGCCCTACGCACCGGTGGGGGAACCTTTGGCTGTAAAACCATATTTAGATGTTTATACTTTGGAGGTTGACTTGATGGTAGCAGAACCAATCAAGGCGGCGACTAAGTGGATTGAAGCAGGAGCAGACATGTTGGTCTTTCATGTGGAGACATTATCACTAGACACGTTTAAGAATTTTGCTAATACCACCAAGGTTTCGGTTGGAGTGAGTGCTCATGGTGATACTCCGCTTCAAACTTTAATCTCATATGCGGAATATGCGGATTATATTCAATTGATGGGTATCTACGAAATTGGCGCTCAAGGATTGCCACTGGATGAAGGGGTCTTTGTTAAGATCGCAGAGTTGAAAAGAGTTTTTCCAAAGATGTCGATTACGATTGACGGTAGTGTCAATAAAAACACTATCGAAAGACTCTATAATGCCGGTGCAGATCGTTTTATCTGTGGATCAGCTATAGTGCTTCAACCTAACCCAGAAGTGGCCCATAAAGCACTTTTAGGACTTATTAACTAGTAAAGTTTCATCTAGCAAATTTCGTTGTTATACTATCAGTACATTTATGCAATATCTTACTTCTGAAGAAATAAAAACCCTAGAACACAAGGCTAATGATATTCGTCAAAGTATCATTGAGATGCTAACTGAAGCTGGTAGTGGACATACGGCTGGACCACTGGGAATGGCTGACGTGTTCACTTTGCTATACTTTGGAATTCTAAAACACGACCCTAAGAATCCTGACTGGGAAGAGCGTGATCGAGTGATTTTGTCTAATGGTCATATCTGTCCAGTTTTGTATGCTACTTTAGCCCACGCTGGATATTTTCCTATGGAGGAAATGATGACTTTACGCAAGCTGGGCTCACGACTACAGGGTCACCCGCACAAGGGAGCTTTGCCAGGGATTGAGACCAGTTCTGGTCCACTGGGTTCAGGTCTTTCTCAAGCGATAGGGATGGCTTTAGCAGAAAGAATTGATAATCCTTACTCGTCAAAATTCTTTTATTGTCTGACGGGTGACGGTGAGCTCAATGAAGGACAGATTTGGGAAGCGGCACTATTAGCTGGAAAAGAAAAATTAAATAATCTAATTGTCATTGTCGATAGGAACGGAATTCAGATTGATGGTTATACAAAAAATGTAATGCCGCTTGAACCGTTAGCGGAAAAATTTGAAGCCTTTAACTTCGATGTACAGGAAGTTGATGGTCATAGTATACGCGCCTTAAATGACGCTATTGGAAAAGCACAGGCGGTCTATAGTCAACCATCACTAATTATTGCGCACACGATTGCTTCTAAAGGAGTTGATGTGTTTGAGCGAGATTTTAGATGGCATGGCAATCCTCCAGGTAAAGGACCTGAAGATAGAGTAACTCACGAAGAACAAGCAGCCGTTGCTCTACAGAAGCTCCGCACTTTAGCCGGAACCATCGAAGCTCAAGATATCTCATAATATGTTTGCTGACTATATACAACAAAATCTAACTGGTGACTCAGTTGAAAAGGTGCCAACTAGAAATGGCTATGGTGAAGGTCTGCTTGAAGCAGGGAAGCGCGACAGTCGAGTGGTAGCGTTAAGTTGTGATCTAACAGAATCCACCAAGACCAATTCTTTTGCTGAAGAATTTCCAGAACGATTTGTTCAGATCGGCATTGCAGAACAAAATATGGCGTCGGTTGGTTCGGGTATGGCGGCGATGGGAAAGATTCCGTTTATTGCTTCTTACGCCATTTTTTCACCAGGTCGGAACTGGGAACAGATTCGCACTACAATTGCTTATAATAATAGCAATGTGAAAATTGTGGGCGCACACGCTGGTGTGTCGGTGGGGCCAGATGGGGCAACTCACCAAATGATCGAGGATATTGCTATTATGAGGGCGGTGCCGAACATGATTGTGATTGCTCCGGCTGACGTTCATGAAGCGCGTAAGGTCACCTTAGCGGCGGCTAAGTATGAAGGACCAATTTATTTTAGACTTGGTCGAAGTGCGACTCCGGTAGTTACTACACCAGAAACTCCATTTGAAATCGGGAAAGCTTTGCGGATGTATTCGCGTGATGAAAAGCACGAGAAAAAGGTAGGAATCGTAGTAACTGGCTCTCTGCTCTATAATGCTCTTATGGCTGCAGAAACCCTTCAGCAAAGCGGTATTGGCGCTTCGGTGCTTCATATGCCAACTATCAAGCCTCTTGACGGTGAGGCTTTGGAAGCTTTTGCAGCTGAGCACGGTGCTCTAGTAACAGTCGAGGAACATCAAGTGATTGGTGGTTTGGGAGGGGCAGTAGCTGAACATTTGTCTGAAACAGTTCCAACCAAAATGATTAGAGTCGGTATCAAAGATGTCTTTGGTCAATCGGGTGAGCCGGAGGAATTGATTTCTTTCTTTGGTCTAGACGCCGCTGGAATTGAAGCTGCAGCCCGGAAACTGGTGTAGTTAAAATTTTTTAAATAACACGAAAACACTCACTATAATTAGGGAGTTTTTTGTATATGATTTCATTCAGACAGGTTGGTAAAGTAGCTAGTGAATTATGACATATTTAGGGATAAAGAAACTTTTCGGGGCCTAAAACACTAAAAACACCGCTCAACAGAGCGGTGGTTTTGTGATTATCTAAGCTCGTTTTCTCAAACAATTTTACTAGCTACATAATCCGCTGGGCGGTTTTCTAGGTGTTTAAGGAGGGTTTCGAGGGGTAGTAAACCTGCTTGAGCACCGACGTGTTGCACTACATTCATGGAGTTAATCGGTCCCCAAGATAGAGCCTCGGCAGGGTCTTTACCGAGAATGATGGCGGCGGTGAAGGTGGATGAGAATGAGTCACCAGCACCAGTACGGTCGACTGGTGGAGCTGGGTCTGGGTACATTGGCATGTGCCAAGCTTGATCATCAGCGTCGACGGTGTAGGCTCCGTTTGGTCCATCAGTAATCACTGGAATGACTGGGCCAAGTTCACGAATGCCACGAATCAAAGTCGGAATATGTTGTTCGGTTGAAGCTAGTATTTCTTGAGCTTCTTCCTTGTTGCAGAAAAAGATTTCTGTATTTTCGTAGACGTCACGTATGGCATCAATTCCAACTTTGATTTGAAATGTTCCTGGTTGGAAGGCTAATTTAGTTTCGTTGTTTTTTACGTACTCAGCAATTTCGTGGTGGTAGGGTAGGCCGTGTTCGCCAACGGATGAGAAATAAAAGAACTTAGGAGCAACGGGGAAATCTGGTAGAGAATAAGGGTATTTCTCATGATTAATCAGAATAGTGCGTTCTGGTCCATAACGGAGCACATAGTGATAATTAGTTTTTTTATCTTCGTGTAACTTCACAAAATCAGTGTGGACCCCCTCTGTTCGCAGTGCTTCCAAACAATCTTTTCCATTTCGGTCATTACCGAGATGAGTTACTAAACCAGTTTCTAGGCCCAGCCGGTGAGCAGAAACTGCTGCGTTGGGAGAGTTACCAACGGCGTTGATTACGGTCACATCGTTGTAAGGTAACTTACCACCAAATGGCATGTGTAGGGTTTTTCGGCCGGTGTCTAGGTCGATAGAAACATCAGCTTCGTCTTTGTTAAGTTCAATAAAAGCGTCTATTAGAATGTCGCCAATGGCGACAAAATCGTACTGTTGTGACATATGTTTGAGTATATCACTCATGTCGTATCAGATTATTAGAGGTAGGGGAATACTCACTTTTGATTGTAAACTGTTTTCATTTCATAAAATTGTGCTAATCTACTCAACATGACAATTACATTACCAGTCACAATTCGTGACAAAGCGAAATCTTTAGATACTCTGCGGGTTGATGGCAATGTGCCGGCCGTAGTGTATGGCCCTAAACAAGAACCATTATCAATAGTTTTGGAGAAAAAAGAGTTTGATAAAGTACTAAAAGAAGCCGGTGAATCTACCATTATTGAACTTACTGGTTTAGACAAAGCGATGGAAGTACTTATTAAAGATGTGGAATTCAATCCAGTGAAACAACAAGTGATTCATGTGGACTTTTACGCTCTTGAAAAAGGTAAGGAAATCACCACTCACGTACCGCTTGAGTTTATTGGAGTCGCTCCAGTAGAAACTACTCATGGTGGAACAGTGACTCATATTCTTCAGGATGTGAAAGTTACTTGTAAGCCAGCTGATTTACCTTCACATATTGATGTTGATGTTAGTGTTTTGGTTAATATTGAGGACAAGATTCATGTGTCTGATTTGAAAGTGGCTAAAGGGGTGGTTATTCATGAGGATGGAGAAAGTCCAGTAGCGGTGGTTAGTGCAGCGAGAGTGTCTACAGAGGATGAAGAAAATGCGGAAGTAGATATGGAAGCAATTGAAGTAGAGAAGAAAGGTAAAGAAGAAGAGGTTGCAGAATAGTTTCTGTCGAGACTACAAAAACTGCTGACTCTGGTATAATACCGGCATGATACGAAAGTTGATTGTCGGTATTTTCCTATTAGTTTTATTTGTGCCGCCTGTTGGTGTACAAAGTCAGTCGGACGCAGAAATCCGAAAACAGCTTGAAATTAAGCTTCAAAACGTTGAAAGACAAATGCTCCAACAAGAGCGATTGGTAGAAGATACCCGGCTAGAACGTCGTTCGCTCGAACGCGATATTAATTTGATTGAAGGAGAAATCAAAAAAGCTCAGCTAGGAATTCAGGCTAGGGCAGTGGCAATTGAGCAACTAACAGACCAGATTGGGGATAAAGAAATTGTGCTTGATATACTACAGGAGCGTCTTGGCAAACAGCAGGCTTCGCTCGCAGACCTGATCAGAAAGTCTGCGCTACTGGATGAATACTCTCTAGTAGAGGTGATGTTGAGTAAACAAAATTTCTCAGAATTTTTTACCGATGTTGCTACTTATGAGTCAATCAAAGAGTCACTCAATGAGTCTTTAGGAATTTTACACAGCATTCGACAGGATACTTACGAACAAAAAAGTTCACTTGAAAGTAAGCAAGAGACTGAGGCTGAGATGAAGCGGATTCAGGAGTTACAAAAAAAAGAAATTGAAGCTAAGGAAAAAGAGAAAGAACAAATTCTTACTGTCACTAAAGGAGAGGAAAAAACCTACCAAGCTTTATTAGAATCTCACCAGCGCACTGCCGCCGAGCTTCGTAATCAACTCTTTCAGTTGCTTGGAGGAGGAGGAAATATTCCGTTGCCTGAAGCGGTGTCTTTGGCTAAGTATGCGTCTGGAGTAACGGGTGTAGATGCGGCTTTGATTTTAGCTATTCTCGAACAAGAAACAAATCTTGGCTCCAACCTCGGTAGCTGTCTCTTTTCCGACAGTCACAGTAGTAAGCCAGTAATGCATCCTGATAGAGATGAGCCAGTATTCTTAGCGATTGCAAAAGTGCTTGGTTTTGATCCGTATTCCCGAACAGTTTCTTGTCCAATTATCCAAAATGGCAGCCGGGTTGGTTGGGGAGGGGCGATGGGTCCTTCACAATTCATTCCTTCTACTTGGGCGATTTACGGTGGAATTGTTAATTATGGGAATGGTTGGGAATACAGTCAGTCTGCTGATGCGATTCGTCGCATCAATAAGAGTTCTGGTCCAGCCAATCCGTTTAATAATCAAGACGCTTTTATCGCTACTGCCTTATTGCTTAGAGATAATGGAGCTAACGGTACTTTCTCAGGCGATAGGTTGGCAGCCCTTCGTTACTACGCTGGTTGGGGAGGAGCATCAAACCCAGCTAACGCCTTCTACGGTGACCAAGTGATGAACCGCAAAGCCAACATGGCCGAGAACATCAAGATTCTTGGGCAGTAGTAGTTGTGCTTAATTTATGGAAAATGAAGCTAGTCTAAAAGAAGAAAATACAGTTATACTGAAATCTATTAATCCCTAAGACCGGCTTAGGGAGGAGTAGGGTATCCCACGGGAATTTTCCAAGGACAGCCTTGGAAAAGTTGCGAAAACGGCATTGTCTGTTATAGTATCTGGCACAAGAAATTAGGTGTACCCGCTTATTATATTCCAGAGTCTATTTTATAGTCTCATGGGTACGCCGAAGTATTATAGATATGAAAAAAGATATTCACCCACAAAACTACCGTATGGTAATTTTCCATGATAACTCAAGTAACGAGCGAGTTTTGATTGGTTCTACCATTGAAACAACCGCTACTGACAAGTGGACAGACGGAGTAGAGTACCCAATGGCTAACGTTGACGTAACTAGTGCTTCACACCCGTTTTATACTGGACAAGAAAAGGTGATGGACATGGCTGGTCGAGTAGAGCGATTCAAAGCTCGAGCTGGAAAAACTGATGGCCGAAAGAAGAAGGCATAATTAAAAAGAGCAGTGTGTCGAAGACACACTGCTCTTTTTTGTGTACTATAAACTCTATGGAATTTTCTGAAGAAATATTACAAACATTTCGTGACAATCATAAAACGCAATTTTTGGCGAGTCAGTTTGACTTGCTGTTAAAACAACGAACAGAATCTGAGGAGATGGCTGATGCTGATCCGGAAATGGCTGAGTTGGTAAAGGAGGAGATTTCCAATCTCGACGCACAATTAGATTCATCTTATAAAGAGATGGAGAAAATTATTGAAGGCGACAAGGAAGAAGAGGTTAAACCTTACGGGGTAATGCTCGAAGTGCGCGCCGGCGCTGGGGGAGACGAAGCTTCTTTGTTTGCGGCTGAGCTGGCTTCTATGTATCTAAAGTACGCCGAGATTAATGGTTGGCCCACTATACGCTCCTCCGTGTCTGCAACTGAAGCGGGAGGGTATAAGGATGCCTCTTTTGAAATTATGGGGAAAGACGTCTACGATCATTTGCGTTATGAAACAGGTGTACATCGGGTGCAACGTATTCCAGCGACTGAGAAGCAGGGGAGAATTCATACCTCGACCGCTTCAGTTGCGATTTTACCAATGCGTAAAAAACCAACCATTGAAATCAACCCGACTGACATCGATATGGAATTTTCTCGCTCTGGTGGGGCGGGTGGTCAGAATGTGAACAAAGTGGAAACAGCAGTGCGATTGATTCATCGACCGACAGGGGTTGATGTGCGATGTGAAAGTGAACGTTCTCAACTTAAGAATCGCGAGAAAGCGATGATTGCTTTGGTGGCAAAATTAGAAATGGCACACGAAGAGGAGCAAGTCCGTAAACATGCAGAAACCCGTAAAAACCAAATTGGTACCGGTGATCGCTCAGAAAAAATCCGTACTTACAATTTTCCGCAAAACCGCATTACTGATCACCGTATCAAACAGTCATGGCATACAGTAGAAGCTACCTTGGGGGGTAATTTAGCTCCAATTGTTGAAACTCTACAGTCTGTGGCCGCTGGTGATGGTGAGGAGGGAGTGGTGGCTGAGCTTAATGATGATGAATTATAAAATAGTAAGTTGGGTTGATGTGCAATCTTAAAATTTAAGACGGCTAAAAATCCATCTAAGAGCAACTATTATTGCTAGTTTCACTTTGTCTTTTAAGGTTTCAGTATAGCCATAGCTATTGCACTCAAGTGGTGGCTGTGGTACCATCTCGTCGCTAAGCGGTCTTACGCTTTTTGCCTATAATTACTTATGTCAACTATTACAACTGATAAAACATCAATAATCGACCGCCTGTTTAAGGCCGGTTCACACTTTGGTTTCAAGAAGCGACGTCGTCATCCAACTGTTACTAAATTCCTTTTTACAACTAAGGATGGTAACGATATTTTTGACCTCGAAAAAACTACCGAGCAACTTGAAATAGCTAAAGAAACAATCAAGCAAGCTGGGTTACTAGGAAAGACAGTACTATTTGTTAGTACTAAAGATGAGTCAGCGAGAATCGTAAAAGCAGCGGCTGAAAAAGCTGACGCACCTTATGTTACTAACCGTTGGATTGGAGGAATGCTTTCAAACTTCAGTGAAATGAAAAAGCGGATTAACCGTCTAGAAACTCTGACTAACGAAAAGCAGTCAGGTGAGCTGGAGCGAAAGTACACTAAGAAAGAGCGAGTATTGATTGGTCGCGAAACTGACAAATTAACATCAAACTTCTTTGGTATTTCAACTATTAAAAAATTACCTGATTACCTGTTGGTGATTGACCCTCGACATGAGTCAATTGCTGTAACAGAAGCTCATGATCGAAAAATTCCGATTATTGCTATCATGAGTTCAGATTGCGACGCTTCGCAAGTTCAGGTACCAGTGGTTGCTAACGACTCACTTCAGACCAGTGTGGCCTTGTTGGTTGATGAGCTAGCAACTTCTTACAAGGAAGGAAAAGCTGCTTACGTACCAAAGCCAGTAGAAGTTAGAAAGGCTCCAGTTCGACGATAATTGCTTTTGCAGTTAAGTCGCACTTTATATTCATTATCTTAGTTCATTAGAAATTTTCTATGGAAATTACATCAGCTCAATTAAAAGAATTACGGGAAAAAACTGGTATTTCAGTTATGCAGTGCAAGACTGCTTTGACTGAGGCTGGTGGTGATATGGAAAAGGCCATTATCATTCTAAAGAAAAAGCGTAGTGAAGCGGCTGACAAAAAGTCTGACCGTACCCTCGGTGCTGGAGCGGTTGGGGTATATCTTCATAACACTAACGAAGTTGCAGCTATGGTTATGTTGGCTTGTGAAACTGATTTTGTGTCAAAGAATGAGGAATTTGTGGCGTTGGCAAAAGATATTGCTATGCATGTAGCAGCGACAGATCCACGGTATGTTAGTAAAGACCAGCTACCAGCTGAATCAATTGAAAAAGCCAAAGAAGTGTTTGCGGCTGAGGTAGAAGGGAAGCCAGCAGAAATGCAGGAAAAAATTATGGCTGGAAAACTAGCGTCATACTTTAAGGATCAGATTTTGATGGAGCAAGATTTCATCAAGAATCCAGATCAAACAATTGGAGAGATGGTGACTGGTGCTGTACAGAAATTTGGCGAGAATGTATCGATTGCTCAATTCTCTCGAATGTCTCTAAAATAGCCTAAATGATTTATACTGCAGCGATCTATTGTGTAATCAGTATTGTTGTTTTTCTTGTATTTGTGACTATTGTATACAAGGAAGGTAAGCGTGGACGGAGATTTTTTGCTACTGGAATACGTAATTGGTTAGACGATAAGATTGATGCGTTTGGAAATTGGTTGCTTAGGAGCCTTGAACATTTTGTTAAATATATTGTTCAACTGCATTGGTATTACAGTATCCATTCGGTCCTAAAAACGCTGTTACAGGTTTTGGTAAAGTTTTATACTATTTTTGAAACTATTTTTGAAAGAAATAGAGCTAGAGCCAAACAACTGAGGTCTGAAAAGAAGAAATTAAATTCTACAAATCATTTAAGTCAGATGGCCGCTCATAAAGAAGATACCGAATTGACTCCAGCCCAAAAGAAAAAATTACGCCATAAGAATTTGGAAGGAAAGCACTAAAGAAGGGTAGAAAAATAATTTGATATCTGATAGGATTCAGTGCGCAGATATATAATCTGCAACCGCCACCTTAGCTCAGTTGGTAGAGCATCGGTTTTGTAAACCGCAGGTCGTCAGTTCGAATCTGACAGGTGGCTCCGATACGAGAGAAGTGACTCGATGACGAAGGAAGAGAGCCAATAAAAATAATACCTAAGGAAAAGTTAACTTTTCCTTAGGTATTATTTTTATTGGCTAGTCCGGCCCCGCCGGACGTGGTCACTTCCGAGTGAGGCCACGCTGTATGCTTGTCATACAGGTGGCCACAAACTCTAAAACTTAAACCAAATCAAACGTCCTAAACCCCGCCGGACGTGGTCACTTCCGAGTGAGGCCACGCTGTATGCTTGTCATACAGGTGGCCACAAACTCTAAAACTTAAACCAAATCAAACGTCCTAAACCCCGCCGGACGTGGTCACTTCCGAGTGAGGCCACGCTGTATGCTTGTCATACAGGTGGCCACAAACTCTAAAACTTAAACCAAATCAAACGTCCTAAACCCCGCCGGACGTGGTCACTTCCGAGTGAGGCCACGCTGTATGCT
The DNA here is from genome assembly GCA_020632095.1 of Candidatus Nomurabacteria bacterium. Lineage (GTDB taxonomy): Bacteria > Patescibacteriota > Minisyncoccia > Phycocordibacterales > UBA918 > OLB19. The sequence continues at coordinate 482,412 of JACKGF010000001.1, read as the reverse complement.
TGTCATACAGGTGGCCACAAACTCTAAAAACTTAAACCAAATCAAACGTCCTAAACCCCGCCGGACGTGGTCACTTCCAGTGAGGCCACGCTGTATGCTTGTCATACAGGTGGCCACAAACTCTAAAACTTAAACCAAATCAAACGTCCTAAACCCCGCCGGACGTGGTCACTTCCGAGTGAGGCCACGCTGTATGCTTGTCATACAGGTGGCCACAAACTCTAAAACTTAAACCAAATCAAACGTCCTAAACCCCGCCGGACGTGGTCACTTCCGAGTGAGGCCACGCTGTATGCTTGTCATACAGGTGGCCACAAACTCTAAAACTTAAACCAAATCAAACGTCCTAAACCCCGCCGGACGTGGTCACTTCCGAGTGAGGCCACGCTGTATGCTTGTCATACAGGTGGCTTGAATTCATTGGGTTAATCATTCATAGAGAGGTTTTAAGAAAAATTCTAGCACTTGTCCTTGGAAGTGTAATACCACTAAAATAGCAAAAATCACCTTTATTTTATTGTAAAATAAGTATATACTCGCTGTTATACATGTCAGAAGACGACACATCTTATCTGCTACCTTATGCAAGGCGACCTGACTTTAAGGTTGCTCGTGCCAGTGAACTATCCGGCTCTGATCGGAGGCTTTATCGTTTTCTAGAAATTGCTCCTGGGCTATCAGCTTGGATTACAATTGTTGGAATTATTTTAGCATCTATGTATGCACCTTTCTTCGCTGCTTACTTCATTATTGCTTTCTCAGTCTTTTGGGTACTTAAAACCATTTTTCTATCAGTCCATGTACGGCACAATTGGAAAAGGTTAAAACACCATATGGAACTTGATTGGGGATCTTTGGTACAAAGATTTAATTATGACAAGTATTATCATCTGGTAATTTTTCCTTTTTATAAAGAACCACGCGAAGTACTTGAGGGGACCCTACAAGGTCTAGCTGATTCAAAATATGACTTAAAGAAAATTATTGTCGTCTTAGCTGCGGAGGAGAGAGCAGGAGAGGAGGCTAAGAAATTAGCCAATGAAATGGAGAAAAAGTTTGGTCAGAAATTCGGACATTTTTTAGTAACTATTCATCCAGAAAACATTGTTGGCGAAATAGCTGGTAAGGGTTCAAATACCCACTTCGCACTTCATCAAGTTAGAGAGAAGATAATTGATGCTAATAACATTCCGTACAAAAATATCTTAACTTCGATTTTTGATATTGATACAGTAATCTACCCAGATTATTTCAATTGTCTTATTTGGCACTTCATGACAGTTGAGAATCCATACAAAAGTGCTTTCCAGCCAGTGCCACTTTTTACTAATAACCTATGGGAAGCTACGGCTCTGTCTCGGGTGATGGCGATGTCTAGTACTTTTTGGCAGATGATTATGCAGGAACGCCCAGAGAAAGCAGCAACTTTTTCTTCACACTCAGTTAGTTTTCAGGCATTGTATGAAATTGGCTATGGCCAGGCCAATGTGGTGAGTGAAGATTCACGAATTTTCTGGAATTTATTGTTGGCTAACGATGGAAAATTTGAAGTCGTATCTCTGTCATATCCGATTGCTATGGACGCTACTACAGCTCCAACTTTGTGGGGGACAGTTCAAAATATTTATCGTCAACATCGACGCTGGACTTATGGAGTAGAGAATTGGTGTTACTTGATTTATCACTTTACCAAAAACAAAGCGATTCCTCTCAAGAAGCGGTTAGCTATTTCGGCGATTCAAGGAGAAGGTTATTGGTCACTAGTGACCAATCCTATTATGTTGTTTATTCTCGGTTGGGCACCGATTTTTCTAGGGACACGAGAATTTCACGAGACCGTTCTGTCGTATGAATTACCAATCATGGTCCGTAACTTGTTGGTTGTAGCTATGCTTGGTTTGGTGGTTTCTTCTGTTATTTCACTTTCTTTGACTCCACCGCGTCCCGATGGACATAGTCGTTTCAGGTATATAGTAATGACATTGCAGTGGATTATGGTACCAATGACAATGATTTTCTTTAGCGCTATTCCTGGTCTTGATGCTCAGACGAGATTGATGTTCGGTCGTTATATGGGCTTCTGGGTAACTCCGAAAAGAATAAAATAAAATAAATTATGCTCTTAGAACCACAGATTCAAACGCTTTCACGCAACAGTCGAAAATACTTTTTCTGGCTGTTAGTGGTGATTTTTTTAGTGGCTCTACCTTCACTTATTTTCTATACCACTGGCTATCGTTTAAGTTTTGAAAATGAGGAAACTTCGATTGTAACAACTGGGGGTATGTACATTACTACTGATAACTTGGAAGTAGATGTTTATTTAGATGAAGAACAGGTTGAAAGGCCTCGGTTATTTAGATCAGCCTATTACATCCAAAACATCGAAGCTAAGTTACATCGAGTGGTGGTGCAGAGGGATGATCTGCAAACTTGGGTAAAAGTTCTCCCGATAGACTCTTACATTGTGGCAGAGGTGGCAGCCTTTAATATGCCGACCATACCTCACGTGAGGCCAATAGCAAAGTATAATACTAGTGCTGGAGAGCAAGTTTATATATTGGCATCAACAACAATAAATTTATTTCCTAAAGCAACTACTACAACGCCATACGTTATTTTAACCAAGAAAGCGACAACTACTTATCAGACAAATGAGGAGTATATTTTTGTGTCTAGTTTGTTTAGTACTTCTACGGCGGTAAAAGAATCTGTTTTTGAACGTTTTATGGATGAAGTTGGTCGGTTTGGTTTTGCTACCACATCAACAAATGTGGGTGGTGTAGCAACCGATACTGAGTCTATTGTTACAAGTGGTAGTATGCAACTTTTAGACAGAAAAGGAGAATTGTATGCAGTTTGGAAAGGTTCAGATAATAGTATCCCTTACTATTTTTGTACCACTGACGTTTCCTCCAGTACTTTAGCTGAAAGATATGGCGAGCACGTGGCGCTAGAGACGGAGCGTTTGCGTTTGTCTACTACTACGCCAATGATTGTAAATGGAAATAAAATTTGCCGACCAGAAATAAAAATTGATCGTAAGAGACAAGATGTATATTTTTATGATTTCTTACCAACTAGTTCTGATTTAGTTTTGTTGCAACTTGAAGATGGGTTATATGTAACCGAGATTGATGATCGGTCCTGGCAGAATACACAGTTGATTTATCCGGGAAGTGACTTTGAAGTAGTATTAGAAAATGAGCAAATATTTATTCATGAAGACGGATTGTATTTTGAATTGGTGACAGAAATTGAGCCAACTTAAAAATATTTTGGACAGCTTTTAATCACATGCTAAACTAGACGTCTATGAATCAACCAGTTGGGCACCAACATCCTATATCGCAAATGATTGCAGAGATAAACAGTATTTTTACGGAAGTAGGTTTTGATTTTGCTGAAGGACCAGAAGCGGAGACTGAGCATTATAATTTTGACCAATTAAATGTACCTAAAGATCACCCTTCGCGTGATATGCAAGATACTTTTTGGTTCAAGTCACAAGACGTGTCAGAACCGACTGTGCTTCGTACTCACACAAGTCCAGTACAAGCCCGGTTTATGGAAAGTCATAAACCACCGATTAGGATAATTGTCCCGGGTAAAGTTTTTCGTAATGAAGCAACTGATGCTACCCACGAAGCTCAATTCTTCCAACTGGAGGGTTTGTGTGTCGATAAAGGTATCAGTCTAGGAGATCTTAAAGGAACTTTGGAATATTTTTTCTCAAAGTTCTTCAGTGGAAAAACTGAAGTCCGTTTCAGACCTAGCTTTTTCCCTTTTGTAGAGCCAGGGGTTGAGGTTGATATGAAGTTACTGGAAGGCGATAGTAAATTGGCGGGTAAGTGGATAGAAGTAATGGGGGCTGGTATGGTACATCCCAATGTGCTTCGGGCCGCCGGCATTGACGCTGATGTTTATTCTGGATTCGCTTTTGGGATGGGTATTGATCGTTTGGGTGTGATGAAGTATGGCATTGAAGATGTCCGTGATTTATATACTGGAGATTTAAGATTCGTTAATCAATTTTAATTATGAAAGTCATTCACAGTTGGTTAAAAGAATATGTTGGTGATGTCTTGCCTGATGCTCGTAAGGTAGAGGAGCTGCTGAACTTCCATGCTTTTGAAGTTGATGGGGTGGAAGAGGTGGAAGGGGAGTCTGTTATTGATGTAGATGTGCTACCAAACAGAGCTAGTGATTGTCTCTGTCATCGTGGAATTGCCCGCGAACTAGCAACTATTTTAGGTGTTGAGATGGTTGAAGATCCTCTACAGGTGATACCCGATTTAGCAACAACTGATTTGATCAAAGTTAATATTGCTGATCAAGAAGCTTGTCCGCGTTTCACCGCTACTTTAATTACAGATGTTGAAGTCAAAGAGTCTCCGACTTGGTTGCAGACTCGTCTGAAAGCTTTAGGACAAAGACCTATCAATAATATTGTCGATGCGACTAATTATGTCATGTACGCTATCGGCCAACCCCTTCATGCCTATGATGCTGATTTATTTCCTCAGGTTGATGGAAAATGGCAATTTGATGTGCGCTTTGCAAAGGTGGGTGAAATGGTTAGTTTGCTAGCAGAGGGAGGAAAGACCGAAGACAGGATTGTTGAGTTGACTGGCTCTGAGCTTTTGATTGTTGACGGCTCTTCCGATGTTCCAGTTGGTCTAGCTGGAGTAAAGGGTGGTCGTTATGCTGAAGTGCACGCTGGAACAAAAAATATCATCATAGAGGCGGCTCATTTCCATCCGACTGTTACCCGTAAGACTGCTCGTGGTCTAGGGATTGTGATTGATGCTTCAAAACGTTTCGAAAATGAACCTTCAAGAGAGTTACCACTTTATGCTCAGCGCGACATCGTAAAATTAATTGTCGATATTGCGGGAGGTAAATTTGAAGGTGTACACGATGAATATTTAGTCAAAAAAAAATCAACAGAAGTGGCTGTTTCAATCAAGCAGGTGAATTCTCTACTGGGATTGGATTTAAGTATTGAAGCTGTTCAAGAAATAATTAAACGTACTGGATCTGAGGTTAGAGTAGAAGGAGAGACGATATATGCAATTGGTCCGTGGGAAAGAACTGACCTAAATATTGCCGAAGACTACATTGAAGAAGTGGGCCGTATTTATGGTCTGAACAAAATAGTTTCTGTGGTACCGGCGGTGAGAGAAATATCAGAAGTAAATGCTCGTCAGTATTATAGTGAACAGTTGAGACAGGTGTTACTTGAGCAAGGCTTTTCCGAAGTCATCACGACATCATTTTTGAACAAAGGAGAGATACAACTCCATAACGCTTTAGCCAAAGATAAAAGTTATGTCAGAAATACTTTGGTTGAAAATATTAACAATGTGTTAGACGCAAACTTTGTGCACGCTGACTTGTTGGGCATTAGCGGAGTGCGCGTATTTGAAATTGGTACTGTCTTTACCAAGGTAAATTCGCAGGTGGAGGAATATGTTGCCTTGACGCTGGGTGCTAGAACCAAAGGTAATGGCTACTCTGGACAGGATGAAAAAATCGTTCAAGCGGCTTGCAGGGCTGTATCTGACTTTTTAGGGTTAGAAGTTGATTGGGTGACTGAAAAGGGGGTGGCAGAAATGAATTTGACAGATTTGCTAGATAAGTTGCCGGCTCCAACTACTTACGACGTGTTTCCAAATAGTGACCCAGTTACTTACCGTTCGATTTCTCCTTACCCTGCAGTTGCTCGTGATATTGCTCTATGGGTAGAGGAAGGGCAGACAGACAACGAGGTATTATCGACTATAGTCTCTGCCGCTGGTGAACTCTGTGTTAGACAAACTTTGTTTGACACCTTTACCAAAGACGGTCGAACTTCTTACGCCTTCAGATTAGTATTTCAGTCTCCTGAAAAAACCCTAACTGACGAAGAAGTAAATAAGGTAATGGATAAAATCAATGAAGTGGCTAAACAGAACAATTGGGAAGTCCGGTAATTTTGACTGAAAAACAAAGAGGTTGTTATTTTAAGGATGTTTTATATGGGTGCTTAACATTTCCCTAGGTACTTCCTAGGGAAGAGGTTCCTAGGTGAGAGGAGATGTGTTATTTTGTGAAAAAATGCCCCATTTTGTACCTTTTTCTGGTATAATAGACTTTATTATTACGTGTAAATACTAGTCAGCATGGCAGCAGAGAAAAAATACGACGCATCAGCAATTTCGGTCCTTGAAGGTTTAGAGCCGGTACGAAAACGCCCCGGAATGTACATCGGTACTACCGGTCCAGACGGACTTCATCACCTTATTTGGGAGGTGTTTGATAACTCGCGCGATGAGGCGATGGGTGGTTTTGCGGATAGAGTTGAAATTACTCTTTTACCGGATGATTATATTAGAGTGGTTGATAATGGACGCGGTATTCCGGTCGACACTCACAAGCAATCAAAAGTATCTGCCCTGGAGACAATCTTGACCACTCTTCATGCTGGGGGTAAGTTTGGTGGTGAAGGTTCTGGGTACAAAGCTTCCGGAGGTTTACACGGAGTTGGTGTGTCAGTAGTGAACGCTTTGTCGACTCATCTCATTGCTGAAGTTCATCGTGATGGGGGGTACTACATTCAGGAATATAATATTGGAAAAGCCAAGGCTAAAGTTAAGAAAGTTGGTGCTTCAAAAAGTAAGGGTACTATCATAACTTTTAAAGCTGACATCAGTATTTTCAAGGAAATCATTTACGACTACAAAAGAATTGTAAGTCGTTTACGACAACAGGCTTACTTGGTAAAAGCTATGAAGGTGACTGTTATTGACGCGAGAGAATTGACTGAGGCGGAGCAAAAAAAGTTAGACCTAAAAGGAAAGTTTTATTTAAGTGAGGAACATCTGGAAGTACCACACCAAAATTTCTATTTTGAAGGCGGTTTACGTTCATTGGTTGCTTTCAACAATCAGTACCAAAAACCAGTTCATAAGAATATTTTCTATGTAGAAAAAAATGATGTTACACCAGAAGTAATGTCAGTCGAAGTGGCTTTGCAATATGTTGATGACATAGCACCAAGAATTTCTGCTTTTGCTAATAATATATACAATCCCGAACATGGTACTCATATCACCGGTTTTAAAACCGCTCTAACGAGAACTCTCAATAATTACGCCAAGAAAAATAATTTCTTTTCCGCTAAAGATAAAGACGCCGGATTTACTGGTGACGATGTGTTGGAAGGGATTACTGCTGTGGTATCGGTTAAGATGCAGGAGATTCAATTTGAAGGCCAGACTAAGGCCAAGCTCGGTTCGGTTGAGGCTCGTAGTGCTACAGAGTCGGTTTTTGGTGACTCTTTTGGAATGTATCTAGAAGAGAATCCAGATGACGCAAAGGCAATAATCAATAAGGTTATTATTGCAGTAAAAGCCCGTAAGGCAGCTAAAGCGGCTAAGGATAGTGTGTTGCGTAAGGGAGCACTTGAAGGAATGTCATTACCGGGTAAATTGGCCGACTGCCAGAGTAAACGGGCGGAGGACTCAGAACTCTTTATTGTAGAGGGGGACTCAGCTGGTGGTTCAGCTAAGATGGGTCGAGATAGAAAGACTCAGGCTATTCTTCCGTTGCGGGGAAAAATTCTCAATGTTGAGCGTGCTCGCATTGATAAGATGTTGGCTTCTGAACAAATCAAGAATCTAGTGATTGCACTAGGGACAGCAATTGGTGATGTGTTTGATATTTCCAAACTTCGTTACCATAAGATTATTATTGCGACTGACGCGGACGTCGATGGTGCACATATTAGAACACTGTTGCTGACTCTATTTTACCGATATTTCCGACCTTTGATTGACGGTGGATTCTTATATATTGCTCAGCCACCACTTTACAAGATTCAAAAAGGAAAGGATGTGCGTTACGCTTTTGATGATAATGAAAAGTTTGCGATCTTAAAGGATATGGGAGAAGATGTGAGCGAAGATGATAATGAGGAAGAAGATAGTGAAGAAGAGACGGAAGAAACTACTAAGAAGAGTGGTCGAGTAAGAATTCAGCGTTACAAGGGTCTAGGAGAAATGAACGCTGAAGAGCTTGGAGAAACTACCATGAATATTGAGAACCGAATTTTGAAGCAAGTTGAAGTTGATGACGCTATCAATGCTGACAAGGTGTTCGATATTTTGATGGGAAATGATGTGCCGAGTCGAAAGTCATTTATCCAAAATAATGCCAAAATGGCGAATCTAGATATTTAGGTCTACTAAGTTGTAGATAATGAAAAGTGCGCGGCCGAAGGCCACGCACTTTTCATTATCTAAATTCAGCTCTTTTTACTTAACAAACTTAATAGTTTCAAAGAAGCGATTATTCAGGGTGTAATTATCAGTTGATTCTTTTATTTCAACCTTAAAGAGGTGAGAGGAATCGTTATCAGTAGGGAAGCCGATAGTTAACACTGCTCGTTCATTTGGTTTAAGGGGTTTTTGAGCATTTGAGGTGTAAGTTTCGCCGTTTGGAAGATTGACAGTATAAGTCCAGTCAGATGAGGTCTTGGTTCCAAGATTCTTGACTTCGAATTGGATTGCTCCGTTGTCGTTTTGTTTTATTGCCCCTGGGAAAAATGTGTTTCCAGTAATTCGACCAACATTCAAGAATCGGGTTGATAAGTCAGTTCGTCCGTTTGGATTAGAGGTAGGAATAGTATAGATAAATTCCTGTTCGTAGGTCGGAGTTGGTTTGGCTGGGGTGGTTACTACAGGAGTTGGTTTGACTGGTGTAGTAACAACTGGAGTTTCGACAACTGGTTCCGTTTCAGTCACTTCTTCGACAGTTTCTGTTTCAACCGTTGTTTCAGTAGGTGTTTCGATATCAGAAATAGCCAGTGAAGAAATAGCACTATTCACTACAGTTAGAGTTGCCTCGCCAGTAGCACTCGGAGAAGTTTCATTAGTACGCAAGAAAGAAATTTTGTAGTTTAAGTCAGCGTAACGTTCTTTTTCAGAATCAATGGCCAAGGAAAGGGTATTGATATCACCAACATTATAATTAGTATCGCAAGCAATACTTTTAATGCCGTCCACGTTTAGAATATCTACCGCCACACCTTCCTTACAATTGTATGAGAAAGTATAACTACCAGGAACGGTTATTTTACTCCATGTTACATCAACTGATTCACCAGGGTTAACTAGAGTAGTATTACTGGTTACTGTCAGTTTTGTTATTTCTTTTGTTTCAACCGATGTTCCTTGCGGTTCGCTAACACTCTCAGCTAAAGAGGCAAGTGAAGAAAAAGCTCCAGGTAAGACACCAACTAACTGAATTGATAACCAAGCGATTAAAATAATGATACTAATAAAACCGGCGATGGCGAGGGACTTCATAATAGAAGTCTTCTTTTCTTGTGACGCATTATTATCCATAATGCCAAAAAGCTACCATATTCAAACCTAATTGTCAAGACATGAAAAACAAACATGAAAGGGTATTGAAACATTGCCTACGACTCTTGACTTTTAGGTCAAGTGTGATATATTACAGCATAATTTATCTATGAATAAAAGTATGGGAATTAACTTTGAGCAAATTTGGGGTCGAAAGTGGGCGTTTTTGCTAACGTTTTTCTTGGTGTTTACTGTTTCTTATATAGTTCTAGTGGCTTTGGATTGGCTACCGGAAGCTCCGACTTCTGATTCTGAACAACCGGAAGAAGTTGAGTCTGTACCGGTGGTTGATGTTTCTAATGAAGAAAACCAGTCAACTTCAATTCAAATTGATGGTACGGGTGATGATCAAGTTGTCGATGATGAAAAGGCAAGTTCAACCAATGAAGTGATTTTGCCAACTAGTATCGCAATAAAAAAACTTGATAAGGTAGTGTCTGTTTCAAATCCAACCTCAAGAAGTATTGCAGACTTGGATGCAGCTTTGCTTAATGGTGCAGTACGACATCCTGATTCAGCGACCATGTCACAAGAGGGGACAGTTTTTATGCTCGGACACTCCAGTTACTTGCCAACAGTATTTAATAAAAATTTCCAAGCTTTTAATGGTATTCAAAATCTCGAGTGGGGAGATACAATTGAGGTTTTTTCTGACAATCAAGTATTTGAGTATCGGGTGGAGAAAGTTTATCGGGCGCAGGCTAAAGATGTGACTGTACCAATTGCTGGGACTGGCAAAACGTTAGTTTTGGCGACCTGCAATAGTTTTGGTAGTGTAGATGATAGGTATATCGTAGAAGCTAAGCAAATTAATGTTAAGTCACTCTAAATACCATTGACAAATGGTACTTTTTAGTATATTATACATAGATAAGGTAGTGAAGTTCTCTTGTTGTTAGGAGTGATACTCTGTTCAAAAATGAATATAGAATAAACCAGAAATGTATTTTCGTGGGCTTAATTACTCTTACGTATTTAAAGTGTAGGTGGGAGTATAAAACTTATGAATAACTCAGATATTCACTTTATGAATAAATATTTTAAAGCGATTGCTAGCGCAATGGCTGTGTTTGCATTTGCTTTCACAGTTCTAGCTAACCCTGTGTCATTGTTAGCGTTTGATTCAAGTTTCGGTACTGGAACTAGTTTTGGCTCTGGTTCAAGCTTCGGTACTGGTTTTGGCGAAACACCAAGTTATGTCACCAGTACTTCAGGTACTTCTGGAGCATCCTCAGAATCATCCTCTGGTTCGTTTACTGAATGTCACCTAACTGCTAATACTGAAACAGTGAACACTGGAGACAGCGTTACTCTTTCCTGGGATACTGCCGGTTTTAATAGTTGGAGTATTAATGGTCAGATAGTAAGTGGTGACAAGGGTTCAAAAACCTTTACAAACATCAAAGAAAATACCACCTATACATTAACAGCTCTTAATGAAAGCGGTTCAAGTTGTATAGCTAGAGTGAATGTTGGTTGTCTGCCACCACCTGAAGTTCCTAAGAAGTGTGAGCTTGAAGTCACTAAAGCAGTAAATAAAAGCACTGCTGTGGTTGGTGACGAGCTAAAATACACAATTACAGTAAAGAATATTGGTGATGCTGATTGTACTGGTAGTGGTGTAAAAATTGAAGATGTGCTTGATTCACATCTAGTCTATGTGAGCAATCAATTATCTAGCAATCTGAGTGCTGGATATGGAGGAAATCCCGTCTACACTAACACAAATCGAACTCTACATTTTAATGGTGACGTTTTCACCCCAGGAGAAACTGGTACTATTTCTGTGTTTGCTAAAGTAGCAACTCCTGAGATTTGTGGTGATTTTGAAGTAAAGAATCAAGCTAAGGCAACGGCTCTGGAATTAAATAACTATCAGAACTGGGTATACAGCCCAGTGGTAAAAACTATGGTTGATAACGATTGTTATGTTCCTAAACCACCAACTTGTACTCTTACTCCAGCTCTGCAAACTATTAGTTATGGCGGAACCGCAACATTAAATTGGACTTCTAGTAACGCTACAGCAGTAAATATTTCTAGTTTTGGTGCAGTAGCACAGAGTGGCTCAAAGTCCACCGGTGCTTTGTTTGCCGATACTAATTATCTATTGACTGCGACTGGTCCTGATGGAGAAGTAAAATGTAACGCGCAAGTTAAAGTAAGTGAAAAAGTAATTGAAAAAGCTACAGTTGTAGCACAAAAGATTATTTGTACCGATGAGGCTCAATTGCCAAATTATGGTAATGGAGGTCCAGATATTACTGCTAATACAGCAGCTAATTGGGTAGCGACTCATGATACTTGTTCGTTTGCTGAAGGATGGGAATTTGAATGGACTGATACATACACCTCAGATCCAGGCGATACTCTTATTGGTAAAGCAAATTCACCTTGGTATGCTTTTGGACCAACTGGCTCATTTGGAAAGACTTCTGTGCAGATCAATCTGAGTGACAAAACTAGAGAAAAAGTTTGGTTCCGTGAAGTTCTAAAGAGTGGATACATCCCGTTCACTTACGGGCAAAATGGACACACCAACGTTGATAATGTGTCAGCTGAATTTTATTGTCATAACGATGTTATCAACTATGATAACCACGATTACATTGATGGATTGAAAGCTGATCAAACATACTATTGTGTCGCTTGGAATTCTCCAGTGAAGGTAGTTACTCCAGCTCCAAGTTGTGACATGTTCAAGGCAACTCCAAGTTCTATTTTAGTGGGTGCTAGTTCAACTCTTAGTTGGGAAACAACTAATGCTACGCGAGTGTTCATTAATAATGGAATTGGTGATGTTGCAGTGGATGGAAATATTGAAGTGTCACCACTATCAAACATTACTTATAAATTGACAGCAATGGGAGCTGATGAAAAGACAGTAGACTGTGAGGTTCCTGTGACTGTAACTGAAAAAAAAGTTCCTGTTTGTGAATTATTTACAGCTACTCCAAGTAGTTTGCCAGCTGGTGGGGGAGATGTGACTTTGAACTGGAAGGTTCTAAATGCTAGTACTGTATCAATTTCTCCAATTGTTGGGTCGGTGGCCTTAGTAGATTCAAAGGTTGTCGGTATTACCGAATCGTCCAACTTTGTGCTAACAGCAACTGACGCTGATGGGACTAAGGTTACTTGTCCAGCTCCAGTAGTGGTAGCTGATCCAGAACCAGCTTTGACTTGTAAGGACAATGTATCATTTTCTATTTCTGCTAGTTCAATTAAGCGAGGTCAATCAGCGACACTGAACTGGAGTACAACTGATGTAGACTCAGTATCAATCAGTGTGATAAATTCTTCTGCTTTATCTGGTACTCAATCAGTCTCTCCATCGTCTGACACCACTTACGTATTAAAGGCAACTAGAGGAAGTGACAGTGTGTCTTGTCCAGTATCAATTGATGTGACTACTGGTGGTGGGGGTGGTGGGGGTACTCCTACTCCACGTTGTGAATTAACTATCTCTGATTCAAAAATTAAGAGTGGTGAAAAAGTTACTCTAATCTGGAACACTTCAAATGCCACTGAACTTACTTTGACTGATGATAAGGGTAAGGTAGTGTTTAGTACTGATCAATATCTATCTAGTGAAAAGAAAGATTACTACGATGGCTCAATTGTGTTGAGGCCAACCAGAGACACCAAATACACATTGTTGGCTGAACGAGGTTCAAGAGATGTTGAGTGTAATGTTTCAGTTAAGACTGAAGATAATGTTGTTGTTTTACAAACTCGCGATCAACAACCTTTGGTAGCTGGTATCTCACTTAGTCAAGTACCATACACTGGATTTGAAGCTGGTCCGATAATGACTTTCATGTTTTACGCTTTGCTGATTGCTTGGGCCTTCTACATAACTTACTTATTGGTAATCAGAAAGCAGGCTTCTATTAACAGTGTGGTATTTACTGAAACAGCTGTAAAAAAAGTTGAGTCAGAAAAGGTAGTGGAAACAACTCCACATAACAATTATGCTGCAGCATCAACTTATGCTTCTGCTCCGGTTTATACTGAACCTTCAAATCTTCCGACTGCAGCTCCAGTAATTGGTTATGCAAACTATGCCACTGATTCTGCTGTTGAGGCAGTTGAGGAGAATGTCGAAGAAGTTGTGTCTGAACCAGAAACAACTAATCCTCATCAAGCCACTGATGCTGTAGTAACAGCCTTGGAGAATCGAGCGCATGAACAAAAGGCATTGCTTTCAAGTGACGCTATTCGTTACTTTATGGGAAATACTACTGGAGAGGTGGAGCGAAATGAAGCTTTAGACAATGTCATCAAGGAGTCAAAAAAGCATTACCCGCTTGAAGATGGTTGGATTGTAATTAATGAAACTAGAATGCGCGGTTTGTGTGATACTTGTTTAGCTAATTCAGTAACTGAAGTAGAGGATCCTTTCATTCCTTCGACCATACCAGAAGGAAGCGGATCACTAGCAGAAGCAATTGTAACTGGTAACATTGTGGCTGCCTATGAAATGATTGGACACCGACCAATGTTTGCTTTGGCTGACGCGGCTTCCGACTTGGATTCAGTTTACCGTAATCGACTTGGCGGCAATGAAATTGTGTCTGATATGTTGACTGCCGAAGCAGCAAAGCTATCTGATGACCAAATCAAGAACATGATTAATGCTCTAACTTCTGCGCTAGACGGAACCTACAACGACGAAGCTTCAGCCGTGAAAATGGCAATTATGAAAGCAGTGAAGGAGGTTGATTAGTTTGCAGTAAAAAAAGAAAAGACCGGCCCTATGTGGCCGGTCTTTTCTTTTTATTACTCTACAAGAACATCCTATCTTCTTATACGTTAACCTCCTTGTTTAATTTCGCTAGCAAATCATCTAGGTTCATGTTGGTTGATTCTATAGTTCTCGGTTGTCTCTTTCATCTGAAAGACTTGCTATAAGTTCTTTAACTGAAATTGATTGATTCGTTTCGGAATCACGAGTTTCTAGAGTGACTTCATGATTCTCAGTTTCCTTATCACCAATAACAATGAAGTAGGGGAGTTTTTGTTGTTTAGCTGCTCGAATTTTCTTGCCCATGCTTTCATTTGAAGTATCAAGTTCAACCCGGAAGTCTTTCTCGCGTAAGGTGGCGGCCACTTTACTGGCATATTCAACGTGAGTATCAGCGACTGGAATTATAGCTATTTGCACTGGTGAAAGCCAAAGAGGGAATTTGCCAGCAAAATGTTCAATCATTACCCCCATAAAGCGTTCCAGTGAGCCAGAGATTGCGCGATGGATAACCACTGGTTGTTCCTTTTCTCCTTTCTCATTTGTGAAGGTAAGTTTAAATCTTTCTGGTAGATTGAAATCACACTGAATAGTAGCTAATTGCCATTCACGGCCGATAGCGTCTTTAAACATAAAGTCTAGCTTTGGACCATAGAATGCGGCCTCACCTTCAACTCGTTTGTATTTAAGGTTGTTGTCTAAAGCGGCCTTTTCAAGGGATGATTCGGCCTCTTTCCAAACATCGTCACTTCCGAGATACATATTGTCACCACCTCGAACAGAGAGACTTACCCAATAGTCATCAAGCAGTCCCATTGTGCCGTAAAATTCCCTGATGATACCAACGATGGTCGATACCTCCTCAGTGATTTGTGAAACTCGACAGAAAAGGTGTCCATCATCTTGCGTGATAGCTCGTACGCGGGTGAGGCCAGATAGCTGACCAGATTTTTCATAACGATATACGGTGGCCGGTTCAAAGTATCGTACAGGCATGTCTCGGTAAGAGAAATGATTGTCACTAAAAATCTGCATATGATGAGGGCAGTTCATTGGTTTGAGTGCGAAGTTCTCATCTCCACCTTTTACCCGAAACAGTTCTTCACCAAATTTTTCTGCGTGACCGCTAGTTTCGTAAAGAGAGATATTTGTGATGTGAGGTGTCCAGACTCGAGAGTATCCTTTGTCTTTGTGTAATTCCCATAAGTAATTTTCAATCTCTTGTCTTATGATCATACCTTTTGGTTTCAGGAGTGGGAGCCCAGCCCCGACGAGCGGAGAAATAGTAAACAAATCTAGCTCTTTACCCAGTTTGCGGTGGTCGCGGGCGCGGGCTTCAACTTGTAGCTTTTCGTAAGCTTCTAATTCTTCCTTTGTATCAAAAGCGACGCCGTAGATACGGGTTAACATCGGGTTCTTCTCGTCACCACGCCAGTAAGCACCGGCTATTTTGTCGAGCTTGAAGGCGTCCATCGCTAGTTCGGCCTTTGGATTCTCACAGTGACCACCACGACAGAGGTCGGTAAATTTACCGCAGGTGTAGAGAGTGATAGTTTCACCACGTTCGGCAATTTCTTTGATTAGTTCCAGTTTATACTCATTGCCTGCAAAAACCTTGCTAGCTTCTGCAACCGAAACTTCTTCATGAGAAAACTCAGTCCAGGAGTTAATCAGTTTTTTCATTCTCTTTTGCAAATCTTTCAAATCTTCGTCGCCCGGTGTGTCGCCACCAGTGAAGTCGATGTCGTAGTAGAAGCCGGTGTCAATCGCTGGGCCAAGCGTTAACTTAGCGTGAGGATATTTTTCCAATACTGCTGCCGCCAGTAAGTGGGCGAGTGTGTGTCGTTTGTGTTCAATTTTTTGTTCCATATTTTAGTTTCTTGAGTGTTTCTGGTAAAAGGGTGTGGACTTTGTTTAGCAATTCTTTTCGGAAGAGAAAAGAGATTGTTTTGAGTTAGAGTGACTTACCTCTATATTTGCTCTAAGGCTAGGCAAATCTTGTGCAAAGCATACAGAAAATATATTCGCAGGCTCATTATTTTCCAGCAATGTACGTTCGTAATAGTCGCTGGATAATAAATAGACAGGGCTGGACTTTGTTCGTCTAGCAATCTGCCCTAGGAAGGGGGGCAGATTGAGACATAAATTCGCAATATGCCCGCAGGGCATTTGCTCATTTAAAAAATCGTCCGAGTAAAAATTCAACAAATTGAATTTTTACTCGGACGATCTTGATCGCGGTTCCACCGAGTTTCCGGTCAGTATTCCAACCAGCGCTCATTATTACAGATTAGGAAATCAAATTGACTTCGAGCATTGCTCTGGTGTTTGGTAAGCACCACAATTTCTATATCTACTATCCTAACGCGCAGACGTAAATTGTCAAATGTTCGAGCTAAATCTCTGTGTTAAAGTTATTTTAAAATGAGTATTTTTACAAAAGAAATTGTCCCAATTAATTTTCCTAGAAAAGAATTGTTTTAATAATACAATTTTCTGTCTTAAGAAAGAGTTTCAATTTTTAAATTACTTGGTCCTAGTAATTTTATCTTATCAATCAAAATACTTGGTTCGTCGTTACGGAGGTTGAATTTGCCTTGGATGGCCACACAGGTGCCAGGGACTAATAGTTCGCGGTATTGGGTGAAGGTCTCAGGGAAGGTGACGGTTTCGATACTATCGACTTGATCTGATAGTTTGATAAAAGCCATCTTGTCGCCCTTCTTGGTC
This sequence comes from Candidatus Nomurabacteria bacterium, assembly GCA_020632095.1. Taxonomy (GTDB): domain Bacteria; phylum Patescibacteriota; class Minisyncoccia; order Phycocordibacterales; family UBA918; genus OLB19. Next base: position 465,528 of record JACKGF010000001.1, on the reverse strand, counting down.
AGGAGTTCTTTAACCACTTCAATCAAACCAGTAGTAACAACAGTCGTGCCCTGATAACTTTTTTTGACTTGAGAAATATGAGGACGCTTATCGACCTCAGCTTTATATTCGTCTAGTGGGTGGCCTGATACGTAGATGCCAAGTAGTTCTTTTTCCCATAGTAGTTTTTGCATCATAGTAGCCTTGTCAGCTGGTAGGAGAGACAAGTTGTGTACGTCAGCCATCCCGCCAAAGAGTGAGTCTTGATTGGATTCTTTACCTACTATCTGTTCGCGGTTGTAGGCAAGCATGTTGTCTATGTTGGTGAAAAGTATGCCACGTTCTTCAAAACTATCGAAAGCTCCAGTTGTTACTAAGGCTTCAATAGATTTTTTGTTTAGACCACGGTCGTGAATGCGTGTTAAAAAATCTTGCATGGAGGTGAAGGCCCCGTTGGCTTTTCGCTCGGTAATGATAATGTCAGCTATACCAGCCCCAAAGTTTTTGATGGTTGTTAGTCCAAAGCGGATAGTCTGTGTGCCTGGTACTACTGAAAAATCTTCAAAAGATTCGTTGATGTCTGGTGGCAATACATCAATACCCATTCGTTCGCATTCATGAATACTGTCGGAGATACGTTCAGTATCACCAGAGTCGGCAGTTAGGACCGCAGACATGTATTCAACCGGGAAATTAGCCTTCATATAGGCGGTTTGATAGGCAACTCGACCATAGCTAGCGGCGTGTGCTTTGTTGAATCCGTAAGCAGCGAAAGGTTCAATTAAAGCCCAAAGTTTTTCCGCTTTGGCTTCCGTCATGCCATGTTCAATAAAACCGTTAAAAAGTTTTTCCTTTTCCGCGGCCATAATTTCTGGCACTTTTTTACCCATCGCTTTACGCAGTTTGTCTGCTTCCAGCCAAGAATAGCCAGCTAGCTTAATTGAGGTCATCATCACGTCGTCTTGGTAAGTAATAACGCCGTAAGAACGATCAAGAATTTCTTCGAGACGCGGGTCGAGATAAGAAACAAGAGTTGGGTTGTGTTTACGTTCAATATACTGCGGAATCATTTCCATCGGTCCAGGTCGATAGAGGGCTACCATCGCATTGATGTCGTGAATAGTAGTTGGCTTAAGTTGCTTCAAGAACGAAGTCATGCCAGTACCGTTTAGTTGAAAGAGTCCCATAGTTTCACCACGAGCCAACATGTCAAAGGTGGTTTGATCATCAAGGGGAATGTCTTCGATATCAATATCAATGTTACGAATCTTTTTTACCCGCTTCACCGCATCAGCTAGAATCGCTAAGTTTTTGATACCAAGGAAGTCAAATTTTAGTAAACCAACACCGTCTTCACCCACACTGTGCATTTCGTATTGAGTAATCGACTTTCCAGTTTTCGAGTCGGGCTGAATAGGGACAAATTGATTTAGTGGCTCAGGGGCAATTACCACGCCAGCCGCGTGAACACCTAAGTGTCGTACGCGTCCTTCAATTTGCTTGGCTAGATCGATTACTTCACGTGATTCGGCGTCTTTTTTGTATAGTTCGGCTAGTTCTGGTTCTATCTCAATAGCCCGATCGATAGTCATAGGGAAACCTTGAGCCCCTAACGGGATTAGTTTCGAGATACGATCTCCAGTTGAATAGGAATGACCAAGGGCACGAGCCACGTCACGCACTGCTGCTTTGGCCATCATGGTGCCAAAAGTACCAATTTGAGCGACCTTGTCAGCGCCGTATTTCTCTTTGGCGTACTCGATAATTTCATCGCGTCTATTATCGGCAAAGTCCATATCGATATCTGGAGCGGATGGTCGTTCCGGGTTGAGAAAACGCTCGAAAGGAAGTTTGTATTCTAAGGGGTCTACGTTGGTAATACCAAGCACGTAAGTTGCATAACTACCAGCTACGGAACCTCGAATAGTGGTGTAGATGCCACGTTCACGGGCCTCGCGTAGTAGGTCTCCCACCGCCAAGAAATAGGTCGAATAACCTTTATTTTTAATGACTTCTAGCTCATAGTCGATTCGCTCTTTAATAACTTTGTCAGTTATGTCATGCTTGCGCCAAGCGACGCCTTTGTAGGCCATGTCTTTTAGTTCATCGTCTGGAGTTTTGCCACTTTCAATAATGTAATTGGGAAAATACCAATGAGTACCGATTTCGATTTCAACGTTACACTGTTCAGCGATCTTGACTGTATTATTAATTGCTTCTGGGGTGTCAGCAAACCACTTTTTCATTTCGGCTTGAGTAGTAAAAGAGAAATTTTCGCCTCCATCGTGGTCCGCGGTGGTGTCTACGACACCACCGCTCTGAATTTTAATCATCGTCTCGCGCGCCAAGCGGTCTCCTGGTTTCAAATAATAAACATCATGAGCCGCGACTAAAGGAGTTTCAGTCTTGTTAGCTAGATCAATAATTCTTTTTTGGTTTTCTTCATGGTCAAAAATTTCTGGGTGATGAGAGATTTCCAAGTAGCAATTTTCACCGAAAGTATTACGGTACCAATCGAGTCGCTCGGCGGCTTTATCAGGGTTAATATCTTTTAGGGCTTGAGCAACTTCACCAGCAAAAGAGGGGATGATACAAACTAAGTCTTCTTTGTATTTTGCAAGTAACTCCTCGTCTAGGCGTGGCCGATAATAAAAACCGTTTAGGTTTGAATCAGTAACAAGTTGAATTAAGTTTTGGTAGCCTTTGAAAGTCTTGGCTAGTAAGACTAGTCGAGAGCGTGGGCGGTCGATGTTTACTTCTTTATCAAAACGCGTACGCGGTGCTAAAAAGGCATCGAGACCAATAATGGGTTTTATTTCTTCTTTGGTGCAAGCTTTGTAAAAATCTATCGCACCGTAAAGTGCGCCAGCGTCGGTGATAGCAAGAGCGTCCTGACTGTCGGCTTTGGCAGTAGCGGCCAGTTCCTTGGGGGTAGGGACGGCGTTGAGGAGGGAATACATTGAGTGGACGTGTAGGTGTACGAAGTCGGAAGTTAGTTTGGGGTAGGGCATAGTTGGGATAGTATAGCATCGCTCGGTCTCGCTTTAAAACATCATAATGCTACGAGGATTGTTTTATATGGTCGCTTACGTAGCGGAAATTGTGAAACTCGCTACACTCAGACAGTCACAATTTCCTACTTCAGCTCCCTATAAAACAAATCCTCTCCGCAGTGATGTTTTAAAGTGAGACCTCGCTCAGTGTGGTTTAAACAGTTGTGATTTTCTGTCTTTCCTTCGCTGTTTATAGCTGGCTCCGCAATGGCAGTTTCTAGTACACCCTCGCTCAGTGTGGAGGATTAAAGCGAGACCTTGCTCTGAGTGGAAGTGCTCACGCGAGTATTAGCTGTAAAAATGTAAAACCCTACCAAAAGAGGTAGGGTTTTCGAGCTGTGATGCTCATTATTCTTTGTCGGAAGTCTCGACTTCCTTCGCTCGCTCTTCGGCCTCGACTTTCTCCGGGCTTTCTAGCAGATGATGGATGAATATCATCCCAATAACTACTAGGGAGAGGCAAACTGTTGAGTACTCATAGTTTTTTAGAGCGAATACTGAAACGATAGCGCCTACAGCTAACAGTGCTATCATCCAACTAAGCACCGTGTGCGCCATTCGGTTTGGGGTCATTTCAACTTACTCCTCTATAATATAGCGGATACCCATATGATGGGTGAATTTAGGGGACTGTTGCCTCTACTATTATACATAAAATACATGAAAAGTCAACACTGTGGTATAATGGGAGATATGAAAGCTAAATACCTGATTGGAATTGATGAGGCGGGGCGGGGTCCACTCGCAGGGCCTGTGGCGGTAGGGTTGGTGAAAGTTGCTCAGGATTTTGATTGGGCGATGATTCCTGGGGTGAATGATTCTAAAAAATTGAGTGAAAAAAAACGGGAGGAAATTTTTAATAGTGCAAAAGAGCTTGCAAAACAAGGTTTTTTAGAGTATTCGGTGAAGTTTGTCTCAGCCCAGTCGATTGATTCGAAAGGGATTGTATCAGCGATTAGACGCGCTATTGCGGCTGGTATTGTGGAGTTGGAACTTAATCCAGAAGAATGTTTTATTAAACTGGACGGTTCGCTTAAAGCACCAGCAGAATTTAATCAAGAAACTATTATCAAGGGTGATAGTAGTGAAAAGGTGATTGGGCTAGCTTCAATTATGGCTAAAGTCATCCGCGATCATTATATGCTTGAGCTGGACACTGAATTTCCATCGTATGGTTTTGCCAGACATAAGGGCTATGGAACTAAAAATCATCGTGAGGCGATTAAAAAATATGGTTTTTCTGTTGCACATAGACAAAGTTTTTGTGGAAATATTGAGGTTGTGAAAGATTAAAGTAACTCTAGAAAACAACGATTAAAGTAGCAAAATCACAGTATTAGGTTAAACATATTGCGTTTTTATGTAATTCTGCTATAGTTTCGCCACTATGGTAATTCGAATGCGTCACACGCGGTCACACACCGCAAATCGTCGTTCTCATCATGCGCTTACAGCGCCCACTTTGGCTACGTGCCAAAACTGTGGAGCTAAGCATCGTCCTCACCATATGTGTTTAGACTGTGGTTTCTACAAGGGACGAATGGTGGTTGATATGGCAGCAAAAAAGAAGTCAAGAGAGGCTCGACTGGAGGCTAAGCGCGAAGCTATTGGTGCTCAGCACGAAGAGGTAGAGCCCGAAGTAGCTCCAGAAGAAAAGAAAGAAGAAGTTAAGTAATCAAATCCCATGAAATTGCTGGACCTTAGTCCAGCAATTTCCTTATGTGGATTTGTGTTTGTATACACATTTTCTAGTGGTACAATAATGGGTAGTAAAAGTTTAGTACATTAAATATGGCAAATCGACATTTATCACGCAGTATCGTTCTTCAGTCCCTCTTTGAGTGGGATTTAAATGCGCTAGAACGAAAAGTTGTGCATGAGGTTTTGGATCGCAACGTAACTGAGTTTGCACCCAACAAGACAGATTTGCCGTTTATGGAAAAGCTCCTTGATGGAGTAATGTCTAAACAACCCGAACTAGATTTAGTAATCGCTAAAGCTGCTCCTGAGTGGCCAATTGAACGTATCTCTCCGGTCGATAGAAATATTCTTAGACTTGGTTTATTTGAACTTCTTTTTGCTGAGCGTTCAGAGGTACCAGCCAAAGTAGCTATTAATGAAGCAATTGAATTGGCTAAGCAATTTGGTGGAGACAACAGTAGTCGATTTGTAAATGGTGTACTGGGAGCTGTTTATAAGGAAATTGGCGAACCAGGTAAAGAAGAGCAGAGTAAGCGTCGAAAGAAAGATGTCCCATTTGATGAGATGCCAATTGAACGTTTGTCAGGCGCAGTGGTTTATTCAGAACATGAAGGACAGATGTATTTTGCTCTAGTGCACGATATATTCGGTCACTGGACTCTGTCTAAGAGTAAGGTAAAAGAAGAAGAGACAGTTGAGCAGGGTGCTACTCGCGCTTTGTTAGAAGAGATTGGTCTACCAGTCCAAATTGAAGCTGAACTTGGTAAAAACGAATACGTAGCTACCCAGCCAGAAGTTGGAAAGGTCCGTAAGCAAGTGCACTACTTTTTAGCTGGCGCACCTTATCAGGATATTCAATTAATTAAAAAAGGTGGACTGGACGATGCTAAATGGTTCAAAGTGGCTGAGATTTTGGATTTGAATTTTTACGAAGATATTTTACCGATTGTAACTAAGGCGGTAACGATGCTCGTTGGCAGAGGCGGTAAATAGTGGTAGTGTTTAAAAACCTCGCTAGAGGAATTAAATATGGAAGAACGAAATATACAAACTGATTTAATAAAACTTCAGACCCTAATTGGTGTTAATTTTACTGATACAAATATTTTGCTGTCCGCGGTTACACATCGATCTTATTTAAATGAACACCGTGAAGCTACTTGGGACCACAACGAAAGACTGGAGTTCTTAGGCGACGCTGTCTTGGAGTTAGTGGTAACAGATTTTTTATATAAAAAATATTTAGAAAAGCCCGAAGGGGAACTGACGGCAGTACGAGCCGCCTTGGTAAATACAGTTTCATTAGCTCAAGTTTCTGAACAACTTGGTATTAATGAATACCTACTAATGTCTAAAGGCGAAGCTAAGGATGTTGGTCGAGCTAGACAATATATTTTGGCCAATGCTTTTGAAGCCTGTATTGGGGCAATCTATCTTGATCAAGGTTATGAAACAGCGAAAGAATTTATCGCGGGACATTTGTTTGCCAAAACTGAAAATATTGTTCATAAGCGATTGTGGCAAGATGCTAAGAGTCGTTTCCAGGAATTAGCTCAAGAACACTCCTCTATCACTCCAACTTACGAAACTATCAATCAAGTCGGACCAGACCATGACCGTGTGTTTACGGTTGGAGTTTATCTTAAAAGTGAATTAGTCGCTGAGGGGCAAGGTCGCTCTAAACAAGAAGCCGAACAACAAGCAGCCGAGAAAGCGGTAATAGCAAAAGGTTGGGACGGAGAGTGATAAATTTTTCATAAATGTTTAGTGAAACTTTTGAGTAGTATTCAAGAGTTTTGGTGAGTAGCTGACTGTCTTTAAGTTGGTGCATGATATACTTTTAATATGAAAAAGTTCTCATCGGGATTTAGTTTGATTGAGCTAATGGTTGTTATATCTATAATAGGTATACTCAGTGCTGTGCTATATGCGAATTTTGGCGATAGTTCGGCTGCTTCTCGTGACGCTCAAAGACAAGGTGATTTACGAACGCTACAAACAGCTATTGAGTTATATAAAAATCGCAATGGTGTTTACCCGGCTGGTTGTAATGCTTCTGGTACTTGGTCTGGCCAAATTGGCACAGCGTATGCTTGTGGATCAGGCAGTAATATCTATATTGTAAATATAGCTCCAGAATATATTCCAACTTTACCAAAGGATCCAAAATTAAACGGTAGCAATTCTGGGTATGTTTATACTGTAAATACTGAGGGAACAGTGTATAAGTTAATGGCTAAAAACACAGTCGAGTCTGAGGTGGTTGATTACAGTCATCCTTTTAAAAGTTGTGACGCGTCAAATATTATTTCAGTTGGTATGTGTAATACAACATTACCTTCAAACAACTTACCTGCATGGTGTAGTGAGTCCAATGCACAATTCAAGACATCTTATGGAGTGTGGGGTGGATACATCACTCCTACTGTATCCCCTAGTAACGGTAATTATAATAATTTAATAGAAAGATATACAGAAGATATAATTTGTGACATACAATAAATTTTGAATTCTTAAGTAAGACAATATGAAAAAATTTTCTGTAAAATCAGGCTTCACCCTCATAGAGATACTAGTTGTAATTACAATAATAGGTATTTTGTCAGTAGTGATTTATGCAAATTTTGGTGGAGCAAGACAAGTTGCTGTGAATAAATCTTTTCGATCAGAGTTGAAAGAGATGCAGTTAGCAATAGAGTTATATAAAAGCCAATATGGCAAATACCCAAACGCTGCTACTGGTGCGCCTTGTGGTGGAAGTAATCCCGCAACAAATTATGCCGACAGTACATTGTGTGGTCTAACCGATTATATAACTGGTTTAACTCCAGATTATATTCCTAAGTTATTAAGCCATGAGTCATCCTCAAATCCAAATTGTAATATAAAATATTATGTTGACAAAGTTAACTTCTCTTTCTATAAACTCATTGCTGAAAATTGTTTTGCAGGAGCGACTTCTCCTTCTAACGGTATAGATCAAAATGACGAATTTGCTCGCTGCCCAAGTGCACCCACTTGTCCTGTGGGAGGAAACTGTGTTCCTACTGCGCCAGTTTATTATTCGTCGCTTGCTATTTATAGCCCAGGAGCTGAATGTATGTAAGGTGTTTTTTTGTTACTGTTGTAACAATAGATTATTTAGTTTAATACAGTGTTCACTACTTAGATAATGGTTCATACATAGATGTTATGATATGCAAATGAACAAGAAATTGCTGCAAATTGGATTTACTTTGCTTGAGGTAATGGTGGTGATTGCAATTATCGGTATTTTATCGGCGGTAGTTGTTGTTAATTACGCTAGTGTCAAAGAAGCTGCTCGTGATGATATCCGTAAGGCTGATTTAAAGTCGCTACAGCTTGCCTTGAAGCTTTATAAAGCACAGAATGGCGTGTATCCAGACGCAGGGTGTGGTGAAGCTACATACTGGACTGGACCAGGTACTCATTCGAATGGATTTGGAGGAAACCTTACAGATTGTCCTGAGTATATCGTTGGTTTAGTTCCTGAATTTATAGGCGAGTTGCCAACTGATCCAAACAAGGAGTCTGAAATAGATAAAGGGTATATATATCATGTAAATGGAACTCATGATGCATACAAGGTGTTAGTTAACGGTTCAGTAGAAACAAAATTTGTTACTAGTTTTGAAAATGAATTTGCTCGTTGTCCCAAAAACTATAGTAATGGTTGGTGTGGAGCTGTGCCTGATCCGTCTGTTTACGCAATTTATTCAGCTGGAGCAGAAGATTGGTAATTAAAATGTATTTAAAAGAACTTTCAATTAATGGGTTTAAGTCTTTCGCTAAAAAAAGCGAGTTGGAATTTTCGGCGGCTATTACCGCTATTGTTGGTCCTAATGGTTCTGGAAAAAGTAATATTGCTGAATCGTTTCGTTTTGTTTTGGGTGAACAGTCTGTTAAGTCGATGCGCGGTAAAAAAGGGGAGGATTTGATTTGGGGAGGATCGGAGAAAGTGTCTCGCGGTAATCGAGCTAGTGTAAAGGTGGTGTTTGATAACAAAGCCCGGACTTTTGCGCTTGATTTTGACGAAGTCCAAATCGAGCGTATCGTTCACCGTGATGGTCAAAATGAATACAAACTAAATGACTCCACTGTTCGGCTGAAAGACGTACACGAATTGCTGGCTAATGCCAATATTGGTTCAACAGGTCACCATATTATTTCGCAAGGTGAGGCAGATAGAGTATTAGCTGCTGGACCGAAAGAACGTCGCGAAATGATTGAGGATGCACTTGGTCTCAAGGTTTATCAATTAAAAAAACAAGAGACCGAGCGTAAGTTTGAAAAAACTCGCGAAAATATTTTACAGGTAGAGTCCTTACGTAGGGAAGCAGCGCCTCATCTAAAGTATTTACATAAACAAGTTGAAAAAGCTGAGCGTTCACTCGAGGTTCAGAAACTTCTCCGAACACACTTGGCAGAATATCTTAAGCGTGAAGATACTTACGTTGCTTTTCATTTCGACCGTTTGACCGCAGAGCGGAGGGGTCCGGCTGAAGAATTGGAGAAGGTAAGAGAGAGTTTGACCGATATAAAAAAGGTTTTAAAAGAATCAGAAGCTAAACCAATTTCTAATGAATTAGAAAACGCTGAACAGGAATTTAGGCAGGCTTCAGGCGTCAGACAAGAGGCTGAGCGAGAGATGAGTCGAATCAGCGGTCAGATTTCATTTATTGAAAGAAGGATTGCCACTCCACCAAAAGCTGCGGTTGAGACAAATTCTCTTATCTCAAGGACTCAATTAGAAAAGTTGGTATTAATGATTGAGAGTAGTGCCGAAAAAGCCATTAGTCGTGGAGGAGAGTCATCACTTGAAAGAGCTTTGAACGACCTGGTTCACCAATTAAAAACCTTTTTAAAACACGAACAAGGTGAAGTAATAGATACTTCAGAAGCTGATAAAGCTGAATTGGCTTCTATTCAGAAAAGCTTGAAAAAAGTCGAGGAACAGGTTTTGAATGCGACTGAAGAAGAGTCTAGGAAAAAAGAAGAGTTAGAGAGGATACGCGGAGAACAGGTGTCTGGTACCGAAAGGAATCGTGAAGCCGAACGAGAAATGTTTACCTCGATGAATCGACAGCGTGAACTGGAGTCGACCTTGGTTTCAATTGATAGGGATTTGTCTATGCTAGAAAGAGATAGAGCAGATTTCAAGAATGAACTGCAAGAAGCAGTGTCTTTGCTTGGGCGAGGTGCCTCTGATTACTATTCACATGAAGTATTGTCTCCGTCAGGCGAAGTTCTTAACCAGGAGGAGATGGTAAATGAAGATAGGAGTGTACAGCGCGAACGTCGTAGGGAAGTGGAGAAGCTTAAAATTCGTCTTGAAGAGCTAGGAATCGGTGCAACTGATGAATTACTTAAGGAGTACAACAATGCTAAAGAACGTGACGAATTTTTAGCTAGAGAGTTGGCTGACCTTGAAGCCTCGGTTGAGAATCTTAAAGAGTTGATTGTTGATATGCAAGCGAAGTTGCAGGAGCAATTTGTGGGTGGGTTAGAGAAAATTACCGTTGAGTTCCATACTTTTTTCACCCTTATGTTTGGCGGTGGTTCTGCTTCTCTGGAAAGAGTGACTCTGAAGAATAAGATGAACGAAGATAGTGAGGAGGAGGTAGAAACTGAAGAAGGGGTAGAACTTAATATCTCTCTTCCTAATAAGAGGGTGCGTGGACTGGACATGTTGTCTGGTGGTGAACGGGCACTAACTTCAATTGCGCTTATTTTTGCCATGAGTCAGGTTAACCCGCCACCATTTATTATCTTGGATGAGACTGACGCGGCTCTAGACGAAGCCAATAGTCGACGCTATGGCGATATGATTGAAGCTTTGGCTAAGAAGTCGCAGTTGGTGCTGATTACTCACAACCGTGAAACTATGGCTCGGGCTGGAATTCTCTACGGTATTACCATGGGTGGTGATGGTGTGTCTAAAATACTCTCGGTTAAATTTGATGAGGCAGCCGCAGTGGCAAAATAGTTATGGAAGCATATAAAGGCTCGGGTGGTCAGGCAGAAGATCTAAAGTCAGAGAAACGAAGGCAATCATTGAGATTGGCTATTGCTGCAGCTTTAGGTGTAACTGTGTTGCCAAAAATGTTGGATAAGCTGATTCAGGTCGGGGAAGATTCTTCATCTAGAAAAAGGCTTGAAACAAGTGCTTTAGCAACTGTAAATAATGAATCAGCTAGTGATATAGAGAATGTTCTCCAAAATGGTGAATCTCTCCCTACTTTTGCGAATGAGGTGGCTGGTTATAAAGCTGAGGCTTTGTTACGTAAAGATGAAATTTTGTTTTTAGATGGAAATAATCGACCGGTTGGTAAACCAGTAAGGTTTCGAGAATTTGTTGATTATAAGACCAAGAATGGTCAGGCAGAGCTTCATAAATATACACCAGGAACATTAAATGCTGGTGGTATACCGGAGAATGGAATTGTGACTGAATGGATGGACTATGTGCAGAAAATGCATCAGGAAAAATACCCAGACTGTCAAATTGCTGACCGCTGTGCGGTAGTGAATGATTTTAATAGCGCTTATGATTTAGGTAGAGAACCAGAGCTGGCTACAGGAATTGAATGTGGAAAAATTATCAGGTTCATTGATATAATAGAATATTTCGCCAATAAACCAGTCCCTGGTCAAGGTCTGAGTCGAAAAGATTATGTTTTGAGTAATCTTAATTTTTCTGATGAGAGTGGTTTGCCGGAAGAAATTGCTTTAGAGGTTAAAAGGCTTGTTTTGGGTCTATGTGCGCATGAGTCAAAGTTTGATAATAATGTATCTAGTAAAAAAGAAGCGAGGGGAGTTTTTCAGTTTGTACCTGATACAGCAAACGCTTATGCAAAAAATTTAAGCGATTTTTATGCTTCAATACCACAGCAAGTGGCTGCGTTTAATGAGTTTATCCCTGATTTATGGAAGCAAGTTAAGTATCATATGGGTGAAGAGGCTTTTTCATATTTTAAAGAGAGGTTTAGTAGTGAAGCTACATTTCTGCAGGATTTTATGACACCTTTAATAATTAGTGGTTACAACGTTGGGGCAGCTAGAGTAGGAGAGGCTGTTAGGCTGTATTGTATTGATGAACACAAAAGAATTATTGCTGGTGAAATCACTTTGGATATGCTTCCTCAAGGCAAGGAGTTGTTTTTGGCGATTGCCGATTTTGCAAAAGAGAGTGATGTAAATGATTTGAAAAAATATGGAAGTGAATCAAGGGAATATGTTTTAAGGGTTTATGCTAAAACCGAGGCTCTGACTGAGGTAGAAAGAGAAAATAAAAAAACAATTTAAGTCGACTGTACACCTTGATTATTATTTCATAAATGTTATGGTTTGAAATTGGAGGAGGGCAGTCGTCGACTGCTGCAAGCTCTATGTAATTTATACAAGGAGAAGTACAATGAAACAGAAAGTTTTGGCCATTTTGGCCTCGGTACTGTTCGCTTTTTCGTTTTTGACGGCGCCAGTTTCGGCAGCTGCGCTGCCTGTTGTTGAGATTTACGATCAAAGCGTAGTCAGTGACTTCAACCCGTTGGAAGTTACGCCAAATTTCAACGGAGGATTGAGTCAAACAAACCCAGTCTATTCGTTTGCGTTTGGCACCAACTTGTCTATTCCTGCATATAATGTATCTATGTCGGGAATAGCTGGTGATTCATTCTATGCGTGGGTGAGTACTCAGCTTGATGGTGCAGGATCGATTCTTTCGGTCCCCACAGATCCAGCCTGGATACTCGATGATCCGTCGGATCTGTTTACTGTGCAAGTTACTGGTCAAACATATCCATTTTTCTTTTTTAACATGGTATGGACCGGTGCCAGTGGGGGTGTGATTTCTAACGGTGGTACATTGCCGGTTACTTTGTTGTTTACTCCTGTAAACAACCCCTGGATTCCAAGTACCAGCGGTGGTTCAGGATCTGGCGGTGGCGGAAATCCACCTAGTGGTTCCGTTCCGGAACCAGGGTCGCTGGTTTTGCTGGCACTCGGCCTGCTTGGGATGGGTTACATTCAATCTCGGCAGAAGAAAGTGTCTGAGGTTTTGGTAAAGAAATCGCCCTGAATTGTTGGGAGCGACAGAAGGCGGGGAGGGTCACTATGACTCCTTCCCGCTCTTTTTAATATTATAGTTAATGTGTCTCAGGGTTGGGGTGAGGGCGGGTAAAGTAAAACGGCCGGCGCTTTTTGCGTCGGCCGTTTTACTTTACCCGCCCGTCTCTTTACTTCTCAATCAATTCAAAATCCAATTGCCTCTCGTCTTTATCGGCTCGTACCAGTTTCACTCTTACCTCATCACCCAGTCGGTACACCTTTCCGTGACGCTGGCCTTTGATACGATACTTCTTGGCTTCGTGTTCGAAGAAATCACTTTTTATAGTAGCTAGTCGAACCATTCCTTCAGACATGGATTCTTGGTCTTGGACGTAGATACCCCAATCGGCTACGCCGGTAATAACGCCGTCAAATTCTTCACTCACTTTATTCAACATGTATTCAACTTGCTTGAACTTGATTGAATCGCGTTCGGCTGAGACTGCTTCCATTTCACGTTCGGATGACTGAACTGAGATTTGTTGGTATTTGGCTGTTTCTTTTGGTCCGATAGTTTGTCCGTCTAGGTGGGTTCTTAACATCCGGTGGGCCATTAAGTCGGGGTAGCGTCGAATTGGGGAAGTGAAGTGAGTGTAGAAGCCGAAAGCGAGACCGAAGTGGCCGATGTTCTTGGTGGAATAAATCGCTTTCGCCATGGAACGGATACTAGCGGTCTTGATTAGGTTTTCTTCAGACTTACCTTCCACGTCTTTCATTAATTGATTGATAGCTTTAGCATCAACCACTCCTTTTTTAGTTTCGAATTCGTAGCCAAGAGCGTGTACAAAGGTTGCTAGTTCTTCAATCTTATCGGGATTTGGTACATCGTGAATGCGGTAGACAAAAGTTAGATCCTTGTTTTGGTCTTTAGCTTTTTTGTTAATGAAAGTTGCTACTTCACGGTTAGCTAAGAGCATGAAGTCTTCAATCATTAGCATAGTTTCAGTCCGGTGTTTTTTGTAGGCTCGAATAGGGGCACCGCGCTCATCTAATTCAAACTTCACTTCTGGTTGTTCGAAAGCGATAGCGCCTTTTGCATAACGTTGTTTACGCAGGATTCTTCCCAGAGTCATCATGGTTGTCAGTTCTTCGAGATATTCTCCAGAATTATTATCTAGTACTGCTTGAGCGTCTTCATAACTAAAACGCTTGTCGGAATGAATGATGGTTTGTCCGTACCAAGAGTTGATAATGCCAGCGTTGCTATCTAGTTCAAAAATAGCAGAGAAGGCTAAGCGGTCTTCATTGGGTCGTAGGGAACACAGGTCGTTGGAAAGTACTTCAGGGAGCATGGGAATTACACGGTCAACTAAATAAACTGAAGTTCCGCGTTCAATCGCTTCTAGATCTAGTGGTTCGCCAGCAACTACATAGTGCGACACATCAGCAATATGGATACCGATCTCAACATTTCCGTTGGGTAATGTTTGAATAGATAGAGCATCATCAAAATCCTTAGCGTCAGCTGGGTCTATAGTCATGGTAGTTACACCGCGTACGTCTCGACGTTTTGGGTCTTTGAGAGCATCAGCAAAAATTTGTTCTTTGTTTTCGTAAAGTTCATGTGCTGCTTGTTGTACAGATTCAGGAAATTCTTTAGAAAAACCACCTGAGCGAATAATTGCTTGCATTTCTGTTTCGTGGTCACCAGCGCGGCCGATGGTCTCAACTATTTTGGCACTTGGGTCGGAGGTTGGATTCGTCCAGCTAGAAATTTCCACTACCACTTTCATTCCGAGGTCGTTAGCAGTTGCTTCTGGTAGTAACGGGCGAATGTGGATCCGGCGGTTATCGGGCTGGAGAAATTTTATTGACTTTCCGTTTTCGGTTTTTTCTTTAACTACACCGATTAGCTCGCGGTGCGCGCTTTTAATGACTCGTGTGACTTTCCCGTCCTGGCGGCGGCCAAGGACTTTTGGATTTAAGGTTATTTCAACAATGTCACCGTCGAGCGCGAAGCCAAGGGCTTCGCGCTTAATGACTATATCTTCAGTAAAATCTGGGTGGGCCACAAATCCTGTGCCCTTACCGCGAATCATTATGACTCCTTCATGGGTATTATTCATAGCACGCAGTATACCTTTTTTACCCCCAATAACAACACTTTTTGTCCTTGCCCCCCAAAGCTCTCCTTTATCGCCCAAGGACAAATTTACCAAGGGTAACCCTTTGTAAAGGGTCAAAATTTGTAGTGTTATTAGGGGTCAGACCCCTAATAGATGTGTTATGATGTTCTTATGGCACGTAAAGTAATTCCCTTAGTGAATGGTGAAAGATATCACGTTTATAATCGAGGAGTTGATAAACGTAAAATCTTTTCTTCAAAAAATGATTACATAAGGTTTTATGATTCTCTTGATGTTTTTAATGTCTCCAACCCCACTTTTAATTTTGAATATGCAAAAAGTAAGGAAAGATTGGATTCAGATAAGCTGGTACAAATTCACGCGTATGCGCTGGTGTCGAACCATTTTCATCTTATTGTCGAACAACTTACTGATGGAGGTGTTAGTGAATTTATGAAACGGCTTCAGGGTGGTTATACATCATATTTTAATGATCGTTACGATCGATCTGGCACTTTATTGCAGGGTAGGTTTAAGCGGATTCATATTGATACACAAGAATATTACCAATATCTTTTTGTGTATGTGAATGAAAATCATTATGTACACAAAGTACAAAGAGGGGATGATGTTTTTTATTCCAGTTCTCCACACTATCAAAAACAATCTCACTCAATAATACTGCCTGAAGTAGAAAATCCTTATGATTACAAAGAAGCACAAAAATTAGCCCGCTCAATTGCAAAACAGAGGGATATTATAAAAACAGAGTTGTGATTTCTATTAGGGGTCAGACCCCTAATGAATTCTTTGAAGCCTAATTAAACACCAAAACAGCCCTTTCAAGAATAGTGCAGTTAACTGTACTATTCTGAAAATCTGCCTTGACCCATACTTTGTGTTTTTTGGCTCATTATCTAATAGATCAGAACCTATTATTTTTGTAAAAAAAAGCTCTGACAAAAGTCAGAGCGGCATGCAGGGGCGGTGGATACCTGCTTTTAAAAGAGCGAATTTGATCTCAAGCAGTCTTTTTCTGGTCAAAGGCAGTAGCTTAATCCCGTTGAGACCAAAACTGGGCTGTAGTATCTGTGCCAACTCGAAATCGCTCTTTATCACCGTTTCTTCTAGACTAGTGATGCCGCCGGCATAAAGCAACCAAGCGGTTCGGGAGGTAAGGTAGAGAATCTCGAACAGTTTTTTCGCTATTCCATGTTCTTTGGCCCAACTCTCGGCATCAACTCTTCTTCTAAAAAAGCGCGAGTGTGGCCCTCCCATTGCTACGGCAAACTCTGCAAAAGGTAACTTGTCGAGTTGTTCGTAGGTGTAGACGCCCTTTTTCCATAGTTCAAAAAGCTTCCTTTGATTAATGAACAAATCAAGCTGGATGCTGTTGTCTGGTTGAAAAAAAAGATCTCTTATCTCTAAAGCTAGCTCCAAGTTGACCAAATGGCGAACTTTGAGCTCAGGGATTAATTCGAGTAGACCAAGGCGGGTAAATTCGGAGAGCTGACTAAAACTTTTCAGCCCAGCTTTAGTAAGAAGTCTTTTGAGCTCAAGACTGAGCTCATCATGGCCAGTACTGGTAAAGAGTTCAGTCTTTTTCACTAGCGTTCTCCTGTGTAAGGTTCTGATCTGTGTGCACGTTACCACAGGTGGAATTTTTGTAAAATTCCTGCATATCACACCCTTTAAGATTATTCCGCCTAGGCCTTTCCTTGGTGCTTTAATAGAGATATTATAAAAACAGAGTTATAAATTATCCCATTAGGGGTCAGACCCCTAATGAGACCCCTAATGAAAAGTCTACAGTTAGGTTAGTGTATTCTTGTGTTGGACAAGGCTTGCTATTGACCTTTTTACATACTCTGATATGCTGTCGCCACTATGTTAATGATGCGTTTACAACGAGTAGGCCGCAAGAACGATCCGTCGTTCCGAATTGTGGTAACTGACAAACGAACCAGTGTTAAAAGCGATCGACACGTCGACCGTCTTGGTTCATACAACCCAAAATCAAATTTGGTACAAATTGATGCCGAAAAAGCTAAGGAATGGTTGGCTAAGGGAGTACAACCTTCAGATACAGTACACAATATTCTAATCAATCAAAAAGTGATTACTGGCAAGAAGATTAACGTTCTACCAAAGAAGTCACCGATTGTTGATGAAGCTGCTATCAAGAAAGCTGCTGAAGAGGCAGAGGCTAAAGCCGCTGCAGAAGAAGCTAGTGCTCCTGTAGAAGAAACTCCAGTTGAAGCAGAATCTGAAACAGTTGAAGCACCGAAGGAAGAAGTTGAAGCAGAAAAGGTAGCAGCTTAAGTTAATTCACTTTTGTTGGTTGACTAGCACGCGACACTCTCGTATTATTTTAATAGCGCGTTGCATTACCGCAACGACTGCTTACCAGTTATAGATAAGAATATGGATACGCACGAAGATAAGCAATTTCTAGAGAGCCTAGTTAAAGCATTAGTTGATAATCCAGACTCAGTTAAAATTAACCGTACGGTTGATGAGATGGGAGTTTTGCTCACACTTGATGTGCACGCTGATGATATGGGAAAGATTATCGGTCGCTCAGGCAACACTGCTAAAGCTATCAGAACCCTACTGCGAGTAGTGGGAATGAAGCATGACGCACGAGTTAATCTTAAGATTAACGAGCCAGAAGGTGGACAGCGAATGAACCAAGAAATGTCAGAAGCGATGAAAGAAGATAATCCTGCGGTTGCGCCTAAGTCACTAGACCAAGCCATCGACGACCTAAAGATATAAACCACTCGCATCATTGTTGAGCGACCGTAAAATTCTCAGCAGAATTTTACTTCGGCTTCGACATCTGCAAAGAAAAAACCAGATAGTCATCTGGTTTTTTCTTTGACTGGCCAGATGTCTGCAGATGCTCGCTCAACAATGATGCTTCGCTACCGGAGTGATGATATCTACAACTCCTCTCCTTGTGTGAAGGAAGGCTGTCGCACACTCTGTTTTATGTTAGGATTTGTTTATGAAAAAGGGAATTGATTATATTGGTGTATCAGTGGCTTTTCGCTGTCATGATGGAAAAGGTAATTATGTAATGCATCGCCGAAATGTTAATTGTAGAGATGAGCATGGTTGCTGGGATTTTGGCGGCGGCGGTCTGAAATTTGGCGAAACTATTGCCGACGGATTGTCGCGTGAAGTAAAAGAAGAGTATGGCGCGGATATTGTTTCTTTAGAGAGTCTCGGTCACCGCGAAGTTTTTCGGGAACATGATGGAGTTTCTACACATTGGATAAGTTTTGCTTTCAAAGTGTTGGTTGATCCTGAGCAAGTAGTAAATAACGAGCCAGATAAACACGATGAAATCGGTTGGTTTACGGCTGATAGTTTACCTACACCCTTGCACTCGCAATTATTGAAAAATTTAAAAATCAATCCCCTATAAGTGCTTTTTATGAACTTTCACGTAATTACATTATTTCCAGAGGTTTGTCAGGCGTATACGGATGCTAGTGTTTTGGGGCGGGCGCAGAAAACGGACAAGGGGAAAGGTTCTAAAGTACGAGGGAAGAAAATTTCGGTTAGTTATTATAACCCGCGTGATTTTTCTAATAACAAACATAAAAAAATCGATGACAAGCCATACGGCGGTGGGCCAGGGATGGTGATGCAGGCGGAGCCAATTCTGAAAGCTTGGCAAAAAGCAGTGGGGCGAAAAAAAGACCAGAAGAAAGTGAAGACTTTGATCATGTCTCCGCGCGGTACGGTCTTTACCCAGGCTTTTGCAAAGGATTATATAAAAAAATACGATCACCTAGTAATTATTTCTGGTCGTTACGAGGGTATAGACAGTCGAGTAAAGGAAGCTTTGAAGGCGGAAGAAGTGAGTGTTGGTGATTACATTTTGACTGGTGGGGAATTACCAGCCCTTTCGATTATTGACGCGACAGCGCGACAGGTGGCTGGCGTACTCGGTACCCACGATTCACTAGAAGACGACCGCATCACCAACGGCGAAACCTACACCCGCCCTGAAGTCTTTGAATACAAGAAAAAGAAATACCCAGTCCCCCCAGTTTTCGTCAATGGTAATCACGCCGAAATCGAACAAAGACGAGCTTCAAGGTAGTGCTTCAAGAGTACTTCTTTAGCCTAAAACTTGCGTAAATAAATTTTTGACCCATAGTAGTGTCAGGGTTTGTTTTTTTGAATCGTGACATTTTTTGCAATCAAAGGAGATTCTTGTGACACATACTTTTCCTAAGTTTGTTTATACGCCCACATTCTTTTTTCCAGAGGAAAATATCGAGGGGGTACCAGCTTTAGGTTTTGTTTTTAATCATAGTCTGTTTGAAGATGTGTATGAACAGAATATGATGAAAGTGAATAGCGAAGCAGGGATAAGTCTGGCGGCAGAATATTTGCCTCAACAAAGGGAATTTATTCCACTTGGACAAGACCTATTCGGGATTGAACCATTTGGTTATGGAAGATGTATTACTTTTTCGAGAGATGGTGACGATGTAATTCTGAAGGTTTTGCTGGTTAAACCTGAATTAGTTCGCCATGCTTGTTTGATGGTTAACTTGATAGTTAAAACTCTTGAGAGTATGTCCTATGACTTGGTTGATAATAAAGGCTGTTTAGAGTTGATTAATATAAACACTCTTATCCCAAGGCTGGGGGAAGCCGGTTTTCATTGTCACTCGGTCGGAGGTCGTGTCCACAAGCCAGTTATCGACTGGTTGCTGCAGGTTGTTGAGAGTGGTGACGGTGAGTATGTCTTGAGTGACTTAGTTGCTCAGGCAATGAAGCTTAGTTTTCTTAAGTTGTCTGACTTCGGTTCTGGGGCAGCTGATGATTGTGGTTGCCTAATATTAGGAGACGGAAGATTCATCTTGCAGACATATGGTAATGCAACCGACCTAAGTATTTATCCAGAAGGCGTGGATTATTGTGGTTTGAAATGCAGTGATTCCGTGGATTTTAGCTGTCACAATCTCGATACTGCTTACCAACAGTTGGTTCTACTTTCTGGTCTCTTCATGATTTGTCGGTTGGCAATGGAAGGACTGGTTCATTTGTCGAGTAATTAATAAAGGCGGTCCCGCGGGACCGCCTTTTAGAATGTTAATTATCTCGGTCGTCTAGGTGTTCGTTTTGGCTGTCGTAGTAGCGTTTGATGGCGAAGTAGATGATACCGGCGAGGAATAATCCCCAGAAGATTAGTTCGATAGGCATATTTATTGAAGTTTAACAGCGGTGCCGTAGGCGGCGACTTCGGCCGCACCGTTCATAATCATTGAGGTGGTGATGCGAACACCGACTATGGCGTCAGCCCCATTTCTTGAAGCGTCGGCGACCATTCTCTGTAAAGCTTGTTCACGAGCTTCGGCTTGAAGCTTGGTGTATTCAGAAATCTCTCCTCCGACAATTCCTTTGAACATGGCGGTGATGTCGCGTCCGACGTTTCTGGCTCTTACAGTACTACCGCGCGCAATACCAATAATCTCGGTTATTTCGCGATGAGGTACGTAGTCTGTGGTGGTTAGTATTATTTCTTTCATATGGAGATAAGTATACTCCTTTTTGAAAAGGATTTAAGTAGTTTTAACAACTAGCAAAAGCGTGCTAAGTCGGGTGGTATAATTCAAATAATGAATTCAGTTGTGTCTGTATGAAAAAAAGCTGTGGCCAACATTCATTCCTTTTAGAATAATCATGAAGAGATTTCTTAGTACAAAAAAGTTTTGGTTTGCCTTGGTCGCTGTGTTGGTGGTTGGCTGGTTGTGGCACAGCAATAGTTCCGATAGCTTAATTCCGGCTGGGGTTGAAACTGGAGTGGTTCTGCGTGGTGAAGTAAAAGAGGTGGTTAGCGAAACAGGTTTTGTTAAGGCAGCTAATTCAGTTGATTTGTCTTTTGAACGGGGTGGTTATGTGCAAGAGGTTAAGGTGGAAGCTGGGGATAGAGTTGAAGAGGGTCAGGTGTTGATTGGTTTGCGGTCGGCACAACAGACAGCCGATTTGTCGGCTGCTTATGCCAGACTTCAGGCCGAGCAAGCACGTTTAGCTGAGCTGACGGCTGGAGCGGATGCCAACAGTTTAGCTGTCACACAGTCTTCTGTTGATTCTGCTGAAACAGCTCTCGATGCCGCGAAGAAAAATTTAGAAGAAACAATAGCTCAACAAAACCAATTGGTAGCAAATGCCGAAAAAACTCTTAGGTCCACTAGTCTACAAGCCTATCTGGTTGAGGGTGAGCGTGAGAATTCCGATTATTCTTATACTGCACCAACTATTACCGGAACCTATGACAGCGAAGCTGAAGGTTTATATCGGATAGAGTTGTATGGCTCTAATGCATTGTCTGGATCTTCATATCGAGTGTCTGGTTTGGAAAGTGCGACCGAAGCAATATCCACTGTTAATCCAACTCCGCTTGGTACGAAAGGTTTATACATCCAGTTTCCAAGTAATTTTGCTAAGCGGACTGAGTGGGAAATTCCAATCCCTAATACTCGCTCAGCCACCTATCTAACCAATTTAAATGCCTATAATTCTGTCTTAGAAGCGCGTAATCTGGCTGTGTCTACAGCTGAAAATGCAGTGGCAGCTGCTCAGGCGGCCTTAGCTCAAGTTGAGTCACAACTCAATCAGGTGTCATCTTCGGCTCGCGACGAACGGATTGAGGCTCAAAAATTATTGGTAAATCAAATGCAGTTTGCTGTCACTTCAGCTCGAATTGCTTATGACAATACTTTTATTGTGGCCCCTTTCACTGGAGTGGTCACTCGGGTTGAGACTGAGGTTGGGCAAACTGTCTCACCATCTGCGCCAATAGTGTCTCTCATTTCGAGTAATAATTACGAGTTGATGGTTGATATTTCCGAAGTTGATATTTCCGAAGTTTCAATTAATGATCCAGCCATAGTTACTTTTGATGCTTATGATGATATTGAATTTAAAGCACATATTATCAAGATTTCTCCTAACGCAACTTTGGTCGATGGAGTGCGAGTGTTTGAGGTTACTTTAGTCTTTGATGAAGAAAATGAAAAAATCAAAGACGGATTATCTGCTGATATTGAAATTTCAACAGCGGTCAGAGAGGGTGTGATTGCGGTGCCAACAAGAGCTATTTATGAAGACGAGAACGGTAAGTTTGTTCGAGTGGTGTCTGACACAGAACAAATTTCAGCTGTGAATGTGGTTACTGGCTTACGTGGCTCAGACGGTAAATCGGAAATTTTGAGTGGTTTAAACGGCGGTGAAACCATCATTACCTTTGCTAGTGAAGAAGCTATAAAGCAAATCGAAAATAATTAAACATGAGTTTATTCTCAGTTGAAAATTTAGAAAAAACTTACTTCGGCGAAGTGACTGACACGAAGGTTTTAAAGGGGCTAACTTTTAATATAGAAGAAGGTGAGTTTGTGTCTATTATGGGTCCGTCTGGTTCTGGTAAATCTACTCTACTTCATATCCTAGGTTTTTTGTCTAATCATACGGGAGGGGAGTATCATTTTAACGACAAGCGTTACGAGGAGCATACTGAAGATGAAATTGCACAAATTAGGAATTCGGAAATGGGTTTCGTTTTTCAATCTTTTAACCTACTACCTAGGCAGACTATTTTTGAAAATGTGCAATTGCCTTTGCTTTATTCTGGGCGACCAGAATCAGACTGGAAAGCCAGAGTGGAAGAAGTGGTTGAAATAGTGGGCTTGTCTCACCGATTAGATTTTGAAACTTATAAACTCTCTGGAGGTGAGAAACAAAGAGTGGCGATAGCACGCGCTTTGGTAAATCAACCAAAAGTTATTTTTGCGGATGAGCCCACGGGTAATCTAGATTCCAAAACTGGTCAGGCGGTTATGCAGACACTGCAACGCTTGCATGACGAACTCGGACATACAGTAATCCTAATTACGCATGAGACTTTTACTGCCGAACACGCTGACCGGATGATAAATATTGTTGATGGTTTGATAGAGAGTGATAAGCCAATCAAGAATAGACGCAACGCTAGTGCTGAATTTGTAAAATAAATATGCCACTTAAACACATTTTAATCACAGCTATCCGCGGACTACGCACCCACCTGACTCGTTCGGCTTTGACGATACTTGGTATCGTGATTGGAGTGGCGGCAATTATTATTGTGATGTCTCTCGGGCAGGGGGCACAAGATTTGATTCTTGACCAAGTGAGTGGTTTGGGGGCTGAGACGGTAGTGTTAAGACCGGGGAAGAGTCCAACCGACATCACGACTACCATTTTCGCTCAGTCTCTTACTCAAAACGACATCGAAGCTTTAGAGCGTAAACAAAATGTCCCTGACTTAGTTTCTGTAGCACCATTCGTGATTATGTCTGATCCGGTTGAGTTTCGGGGTCAAACATACAGACCAACCTTGTTTGGTGGTCCAGCTGAATTTATTGCGGGATTATTGAAATTAGAGTTGGCTGATGGTCAACTTTACACTGACGCTGATATTAAACAAAAAGCCAGAGTGGTGGTTATCGGTAATTCGATTAAAAATGACTTGTTCGGCAATTCAAAAGCCGTCGGTGAACAGATTCAGATTAAAGACCGAAAATTTAAAGTAGTCGGTGTATTTACTGACTCTAGTAACGCGGGTGGTTTTGATGTTGATAATATTGTAATGCTACCCCAGACCAGCGCCCAAACCTACATCACTGGAACAAACTACTACAATGAAGTTATGCTAAGAGCAGACATTCCGGCTAACGCTTCTAAAATGGCCGCTGATATTGTTCGCACTATGCGAGATTCTCATAACATTAAATATGGTGACGACGATGACTTTTACGTTTTGACGCAAGAGGATGTAATCGAGCAAATTGAAACTATCGTTAGTGTCTTCACTTCTTTCTTAGTGGCAGTAGTAGCTATTTCACTAGTGGTGGGCGGAATCGGAATTATGAATATTATGCTGGTATCGGTATCAGAGCGAACACAAGAGATTGGTTTACGTAAAGCACTCGGCGCGAGAGGTGTAGACATTCTGCGCCAGTTTTTGACTGAAGCAGTTATCTTGACCAGTATTGGCGGAGTGATTGGGGTGTTGATTGGAGCTGGTATTTCATTTATTGCTTCGATAGTACTGGCCCAAACTGTAGCCGAAAACTGGTCCTTCATTTTCCCAATCTTCGGTGCGGTCTTAGGGGTAGGGGTCTCCGCTTCAGTTGGTCTAATTTTCGGCATCTACCCCGCCAACCAAGCCTCCAAAAAGAGTCCGATTGAAGCGCTGCGGTATGAGTAGGATTTTTCTATCAGGTGTAAAAGCGTTTACAAATACTTTTATTTATGGCTAAATAGAATTAAGTTTATGAAGATTAGAATGTCTATTCACGCACAAATACGAAGTATAGAGCGTGGGATAGATGTCGATACAATCAAGAGAGTAATTAGAACACCAGATAGCTCTGAGAATCAATTTGAGGGTAGGGTCAAAGCAGTTAAGATTATTGATGACAGAAGTATCACAGTGATATACACTATTGATAAGAATGTGTTTGTGATAATAACAACGATATGATTAAGATTACATATGATAGTGAAGTAGATGCAAAGTATGTATCTATTAAAGAAGGTAAAATACACGAAACCAAAATAATTAACGATTGGATGTTTTTAGATATTGATGAAAAAGGTGCTGTCTTAGGCGTAGAAATTTTAGATTCCTCCAAAAGATCATTCTCATTATCTACTTTTGATAACGAATTAGCCGAATTAATTTTACCTAACGCTGATGGTGAAATTGAGTCCTTAAATAAAATGAATCAAAACAATAAAAATCAGTACGTTGCTTCTACTGAAATTGTGCTGGCATAAAGTATGAAAACTACTGCAGGTAACAAAACTAAACAAAGTAGCATTAGAGTAATGTGGGGTCTGCTCTGCAGTATGTCCTCAATAGATCAAGAGCGAAATAATATATCACTAACCAATGTTATTACTCAGATAAACATTCCAGATGCAGAATTTGTGAAAGCTGAAGCGGGTGGACATAAAGGATTAATGCTACAGTCAAATCATGAGTTAGTAATTATGTTTAGAAGAATGGGGGTGCAGAGCTTGGGTACAGATGATTTAAATACAGATATAAAAATATCTTTGGTTGATCCGATTGGGGGAATAGTAGGAGAAATATTAAACACGGTTACTTTTCTGGGGTCTAGTAGAAATCATGGACATAGAATTAATATGAGTAATTTTACAGTTACTACAGAAGGAGATTATGAATATAGAGTGTCAATTTTCAACCAAGAGCTCAATGAATTTGAGCAATTATACTTCATACCCTTTACTGTTGAGAGGATAAAGAAGTAATTTCTTGCTTCTGCTTGCATTTATTTGAATATCACGTATAATCCCCGCACAAACGCAGTGATGCGATCTCGAGTGAGTTACGAGTGGGAGATATATTCATACGCGGAGGTAGAGAACCTTTTGAGTGTATCAGCGGAATCCAAAGTGGCAGTCTGACTGAGCGAAATTTATGAGACGCAAGGAGGAGGACGGATGTCCACCTTCGAGTGGCGAGTGAATTGCAGCCAGTCAGACTGCTACGACGATTCGCAACAAAATTTTTTATTTGTTGATTTTTGTGGTGAGACACGCAACAGGTTCTTGGTAATCACAGTCGTGATGATTTTATTTATCGGGTAGAAAACTAAATATTGAGAGAAAGCGCGGAGGCGTCATTTTCTTGGTGTATTAGTTTTCGATTAATTCATAAGTTGTTATGGGTACAAAAGAAGTTTCAGTTGGGCATTTGCCGCAACGGCGTTTTGAGAAGGCTGCGCCGCCGCGAATCCCACTACCAGACCTCATCGAACCACAACGCGAATCATACAAATGGTTTGTTGAAACAGCGCTTAAAGAAATCTTTAAGGAGTTTTCGCCGATTACTGACTACTCAGAAAAGAAATTTGAGTTACAGTTTAAAAAGTATGAACTCGGCGCTCCTAAGTATTCGCCAGAATTTGCTAAGGAAAACAAGCGTACCTACGAAGCTCCACTACGAGCGACAGTAGTTTTGAAAAACAAGACTTTTGAAAGTGAGAAGGATCAGGAGATCTTCATGACTGATATTCCGGTGATGACAGATAACGGTACTTTCATTATCAACGGTGTTGAGCGAGTAATTGTCCCACAGTTGGCTCGAAGTTATGGTATTTTCTTTACCGCTGCTGAATCAAAAGGCAAGACTTTGTTTGGTGCCAAAATCATCCCGGCTCGTGGCGCATGGGTGGAAATTGAATCTGAAGCTGATGGCATAATTTACGTAAAGATTGATCGTAAGAAGAAGTTCCCAATCACTTCACTTCTGCGTGTACTTGGTCTTGAGAAAGATGAAGAAATGATCAAGCTTATGAAGGGGGTTGAGCGAGGTGAAGCCTACATCAAGGCTACTTTGGAAAAAGATCCAGCTAAAAAACCTGACGATGCTTTTGTGGAAATATACAAGCGACTGCGAGATGGAGACTTGGCAACTGTCGACAATGCTCGGGAGTTTGTAAAGTCTATCTTTTCTCCAGAACGTTACGACCTTTCAGAGATTGGTCGTCACCACTTCAACAATCGTTTTGGTCGTCCAGTTGACGCTAAGGCAACCGCTGATCGAACTGTTTCTATCGAAGATATTAAGTTGATTATCACTCACATAATCACTTCAAATCATGATACTCAAGCAATGCCAGACGATATTGACCACCTTGGTTTCCGTCGTGTGCGTTACTTTGGAGAAATGCTCCAACAACGTGTTCGTGTTGGTATGACTCGCATGAAGCGAAATATCCAAGACCGAATGTCTACTATCGAAGCAGAGACTTCTCTACCGATGCAAATCATCAACCCGCGACCTCTCCAGGCGGCGATTAAAGAGTTTTTCACGACAAACCAACTCTCACAATTCTCACAACAACAAAATATTCTTGCTGAAGTAGAACACCTCCGAACGCTATCTGCGCTTGGTCCAGGTGGTCTAACTCGCGAGCGAGCTGGCTTTGAAGTGCGTGACGTTCACCCTTCTCATTATGGCCGACTCTGCCCTATACACACTCCAGAAGGACCAAACATTGGTTTGATTCTTCGTCTCTCAATGTACTCTCGCGTAAACCGTTTTGGTATTATTGAGACTCCATACATGAAGGTAACGAAGGGTAAGTTGACTGATGAAGTTACTTACTTCAACGCTCACGAAGAAGAAGGTTTTACGATTGCTCACTCAGCAATTGAAGTTGATGACAAAGGAAAGATTAAAAATGAATTTGTTGAAGCTAGAGTTAAGGGTGAACCACGTCTGGTTAGTCGAGATCTAGTTGACTACATCGACATCGCTACCAACCAACCTTTCTCAGTAGCTACTTCAATGATTCCTTTCTTGAATCATGATGACGCGAACCGTACTTTGATGGGTTCAAACATGCAGAAGCAGTCGACACCTTGTATCGTGCAAGAGGCACCAATCGTGGCGACTGGAGTAGAAGGGATGTCTGCCCGTGACGTCGGTCGTGTGATCTACGCACTCGAAGCTGGTGAAGTACTAGACGCTGACGCTCGTCATATTACTGTTAAGCAGAAAAATGGAAAAGTACATGAGTACCCACTAGCTGGACTACAACGAACTAACGACTTCTCTGCTTTTAGTCATCGTCCAGCGGTATCAGTAGGTCAAAAGGTAAATCGAGGTGATTTGTTGGCTGATACTACTTCAACTGACAATGGTCAGATTGCTGTAGGTCAAAACGCTATGGTGGCTTTCATGAGTTGGAATGGTGCTAACTATGAAGACGCTATTATTATTTCTGAACGACTAGTGAAGAAGAGTAAGTTCTCAACTATTCACCTTGATGAACTTGAGGTGGCAGTGCGAGACACAAAGCTTGGTCCAGAGGTGACTACGCCAGATATACCTAATGTGTCTGAACTTAAGCTTAGAAATCTAGATGAAAGTGGAGTAATCCGCATCGGAGCTGAAGTTCGAACAGGAGATATTCTGGTTGGAAAGGTGACTCCAAAAGGGGAGACTCAACTTACCCCAGAAGAGCGACTGCTCCGTTCTATCTTTGGTGAAAAGGCTAAGGATGTAAAAGATACTTCATTGCGACTCGAAGCTGGAAAGCGCGGTAGAGTGATTGGAGTAAAAATCTTCTCACGTGAAAATGGTGACCAACTAGAAAGTGGTGTTATCAAGCGAATTCACATCACGGTCGCTCAAGTGCGAAATGTGTCAGTGGGAGATAAGTTGGCTGGACGGCACGGAAACAAGGGTGTTATATCACGAATCCTACCGGAAGAAGATATGCCATACACAGAAGACGGAACACCAGTCGATGTACTGCTTACACCACTAGGTGTACCGTCACGTATGAACCTCGGACAGATCCTTGAGCTTCACCTTGGTATGGCGGCCCACACTCTTGGTTATCAAGCGATTGTGCCACCTTTTGCTGGAGCGACTGAAACAGATGTTAAGAAAGAATTGGTGGAAGCAGGTTTCCCAGAAGACGGAAAGATTCAATTGCGAGATGGTCTAACTGGAGAAAAGTTTGCTCAGCGAACAGCGGTGGGATACATGTATATTCTTAAGCTTCACCACATGGTGGAAGACAAGATTCACATGCGTTCAATTGGACCATACTCACTTATTACTCAGCAGCCACTGGGAGGAAAGGCACAGATTGGTGGACAGCGCTTTGGAGAAATGGAAGTGTGGGCACTCTTGGGTTATGGAGCTGCTTATACATTGCGGGAAATGTTGACTATCAAGTCTGACGATATTGTTGGAAGGTCAGCTGCCTTTGATGCGATTGTACGAGGTGAGAAAATTTCTCATCCGCATACACCAGCAGCCTTCAATGTGTTGTTGAATCAATTACGAGGTCTGGCCTTAGATGTGAAGTTGGAAAAAGAAGAATCGCCGCGACGTAATTATGAGTCTGCTTAATCTTTGTGCTTATGTCTAATGAATCTACATTCAAAAAAACTGATTTCAAAAAACCAGCACCACTACCACACAACTACGTTGGAGTGAGTTTAAAGTTGGCTAATCCAGAAACAATCTTGGATTGGTCTTGGGGAGAAGTGACAAAGCCAGAGACAATCAACTATCGAACCCAGCGTCCAGAAAAACACGGTTTGTTTGATGAGCGTATCTTTGGTCCGGTTGAAGATTACGAGTGTTCTTGTAAGAAGTACCGCGGTATTAGATACAAGGGCATTGTTTGTGAGAAGTGTGGAGTAGAAATTACTCGCGCTATCGTCCGTCGCGAACGCATGGGTCATATCGACCTTTGTGTGCCGGTATCTCACATTTGGTTCTTGCGTGGCGTGCCAAGCCGAATCGCAATGATTCTCGGTATCACTGCTTCATCAGTGGAAAAGGTTATCTATTTTGCTGGTTATATTGTTACCAGTGTAAGTGAGGCAGACCGAGCTCGTGTACTAGGTGAGCTTGATACTGAGTTTAAAGTGAAGCTGAAGTCTCTTCAAAACGAAGAAGCACGTGACGCTCTGAAGTTGCGCATGGACGAAACCAAAAAAGAAATTGAAAGCCTTAAGCAAGGAGTCGTACTAGATGAAGGAACTTTTCATAAGTTCTCAATCAAATACAGTACTTTGTTCGAAGCTCGAATTGGAGCTGAGGCTATCCACGAGCTTTTCAAGCAAGTTGATTTGGTGAAGTTGGCACAAGAGTTAGAAGAGCGTTACACCAAGGCAGGCGCAATGGAGCGAGCAAAGCTTGATAAGCGACTAGCGCTAGTTCGCGGTATGGCAAATGCTGGTGTGCGTCCAGAATGGCTATTTCTAACTCGTATCCCAGTGGTACCACCAGCTATTCGACCGATGGTGGCACTTGAAGGAGGAAGACACGCGTCTTCTGACCTAAACGACCTTTACCGACGGGTTATCAACCGAAACAACCGTTTGAAGAAACTGATTGATATTCAAGCCCCAGACGTTATTCTGCGCAATGAAAAGCGAATCATGCAGGAGGCAGTCGATGCTCTGATCGACAACTCAATCCGACACGGCGGAGGCGCTTACTCAGTCATGAGTCAAGCTCAACGTCGACCACTCAAGTCACTGTCTGATTATCTTAAGAGTAAGCAAGGTTACTTCCGACAAAACTTGCTCGGTAAGCGAGTGGACTACTCAGGACGTTCTGTAATTGTTATTGGACCTGAGCTTGACCTCGATCAGTGTGGTCTACCGAAGCATATGGCTTTGGAACTTTTCCGACCGTTTGTTATCGCTGAACTTCTGAAACAAGAATTAGCCTACAACATCCGAGGAGCTGGCCGACTGATTGAAGACGGAGTGCCAGAAGTTTGGGCGATTCTGGAAGATATTATTGAGAAGAAATATGTTCTTCTAAACCGAGCACCGACGCTTCACCGACAAGGTATTCAGGCTTTCCGACCGGTGCTTATTGAAGGTAATGCGATTCAGGTTCACCCACTAGTTTGTCGCGCGTTTAACGCGGACTTCGACGGTGACCAGATGGCCGTGCACGTACCGTTGTCAGATGAAGCTCAACTAGAAGCAAAGAATGTTATTTCAGCTAATCACAACATTCTTAAGCCTGGTTCTTCTGAACCGGTGGTGTCTGAAAAGTTGCTTGATATGGCTCTGGGTGCCTATTGGATGACAAAGATTGTGGAAGGAGCAAAGGGTGAAGGAAAGTACTTCTCTTCTCCAAACGATGCTATCAACGCCTTTGATTATGATGTGATTGATTTCCGAGCGAAGGTGCAGGTGTTAGCGACTGATACTCCAAAGTACGCACAGTATGAAGGAAAGTTGTTTGAAACATCCGTCGGTCGTCTTCTGTTTAACTCAGTTCTACCTACCGACCATCCTTTCATCAACGATGTGGTGGTACAAAAGACTTTGTTCCAAATAATCATTGATATTATCGATGATCGTGGAGCTCAAGCCGTACCAGCAATTGTCGACAAGCTTAAGAAATTTGGTTTCAAGTACGCTACGAAATCTGGAGTTACTTGGGGAATCGACGATGTGGTCGTGCCTGCAGAAAAAACAGCAATTGTGGAAGCTTCTCGAGCTGAAGAGCGAGCTATTATCGAACATTACGAAGAAGGACTTTTGTCACGTGATGAGCGCCGTCGCATGATTGTTGAAATTTGGCACCGCGCTAAGACTGAAATTGAAAAGGTTCTGCCAAATACTTTGAGTGAAGATGGTTCAGCTT
Organism: Candidatus Nomurabacteria bacterium; assembly: GCA_020632095.1. Taxonomy (GTDB): domain Bacteria; phylum Patescibacteriota; class Minisyncoccia; order Phycocordibacterales; family UBA918; genus OLB19. Next base: position 434,368 of record JACKGF010000001.1, on the reverse strand, counting down.
ACGAAATGTGGAAGTCTGGAGCTCGAGGTTCGCTAGGACAAATTGCTCAAATGGCTGGTATGAAGGGATTGATTGTTAATACTCGAGGTGAAACTCTAGAGTTCCCAGTACTTTCTTCGATGAAGGAAGGCATGACACCGATTGAGTACTTCAACACTACTCACGGTTCTCGAAAGGGGCTAGCTGACACCGCGCTTCAAACTGCTAAGGCTGGTTACCTAACTCGACGACTCTTCGTGGTCGCCCAAGATGCGATTGTGACTGAAGAAAACTGTAAGACAAAGGCCGGGACTAAGATTAATCGTATCTCTGCTTCTGGTATCGAGATCGCCTTCTCAAAGGCGATTAAAGGACGAATCTTGGCTGAAGATGCGCTTGATGCAAAAGGTAATCTTATCTTTAAGAAAGGACACCTGCTTTCACGTCGTGACGCAATTGCAGTGGAAGGAACAACCTGTGAGTCAGTAATTGTACGCTCACCGATGACCTGTAAGACTCTCAAGGGGGTTTGTCAGCAATGTTATGGTATTGACTTGACTACCAATACTATCGTTGATATTGGAGAAGCTGTGGGAACAGTGGCCGCTCAAGCGATTGGAGAGCCAGGAACCCAGCTCACAATGAACACTAAGCACGCCGGAGGTGCGGCGTCAGTGGGTGGAGACGTAACTCAAGGTCTACCGCGTGTGGAAGAAGTGTTTGAAAAACGACAACCAAAAATTCCAGCTGTAGTTTGTAAATACAGTGGAGTAGTGGTTGGAGTTCGAACAGAAGGACGAGAAAAAGTGATTGTGGTAGCTCCAGATATGACCGCTGAAGGTGCGCCGAAGAAGAAAGATAATAATGAATATGAAGTTCATTATCGTCGAGTAGCAATGGTGTCTAAGGGAGACTCTGTAGTATCAGGTCAAATGTTGACTGACGGTTCAGCTCTTCTTCCAGAACTCTTCAAATATGGTGGACAAGAGATTACACAAGATTACATTATTTCTGAAGTTAACAAGATTTACGAACTTCAGGGTGTGACCATTTCTCGAAAGCACATTGAGTTGATTGTGAAGCAGATGATGTCAAGAGTAAAAATAACTCATCGTGGTGACAGTCCATTTACAATCGGCGAAGTGGTGGAAGAATGGATTGTGGTCGATACTAATAATAAGCTTAAGGAGCAAGGCAAGGATGTTGCTAGAGGTGACAGACTTATCCTTGGTATCACTGAAACCTCATTGTCTCGAAAGAGCTTCTTGTCAGCCGCCTCATTCCAAAACACAACACGCGTTCTTATCAACGCCGCTGTGAAGGGAAGTAACGACAATCTAGCTGGTTTGATGGAAAACGTTATCATCGGAAAATTGATTCCAGCTGGTTCAGGCTTCAAGGGAAGTCAGAAGTACAAGATGATCGAAGACCTGCAAGCTCGACGAATAAGTTAAGAGGGGAGGAAGTGACGAAGTTAAAATAGAAGAAAAAACGAAAAGACGGTGGGCGCTTCGCGCCCACCGTCTTTTCGTGTGTCACTTCAAATATAAAAAAGAAGACCCCGATGAAGCTGGGGTGTTTCATCGGGGCCGGGTGGTTCAGGTCTTTCAGAGACCTGGGTCTTCGATGTGGCTGAAGACCATCAGAATTCTTTTCCTGTACTCCGCACGGTCGTGCTCTGTTGCTTCCGTACGAATGCATCCTGTGGCGCACTCACGGTAAGTGTAGTCGGCCTCGCCGTCCATGTTGCTGTCAACAATGACGACTACCTCGTCTCTATCGCCGACTCTTTTGCTGGGGCCGTAGGCAAGCAGGATCTCCCTCGTTTCTGGATCGACACGTACAGGGTTTACTACGGAGTATGAATTCCACACCCCTTTCTCCAAAACATGTGCAGAGATGACGCCGCGGTTGTTGGAGGTGGCAACGCGCTTGACCTCCGCGAAGGCTAGCTGATACATAGATTCTGTCGCGTACATCAACGTCTGGTATTGCATGAAGCTAGACTCGGCGAACCCAGCTGCGTAAGCGACCGATGTTCCTGCGAACAGGGTGACTGCAGCGAGAATGGCGAGGATGGTTTTGATTGCATTCATGGTTTAGTTCCTCCTTGGAACGAATTGTTGTGGCCGAAATTGGCCAAACCTACTATTTAACATTATACATGAATTCACCCAAAAGTCAATGTCGAGCCTAAATTTGCACCTAAATAAACAGTCGTTTACGGGTACTCTATTATATTTACCCTATTGCTCTTGAGTATTGATATATCTATACTAATTAGTATATGGAAATATCCCAGCGAAAGTATTTGTTTATTTTGTTGGTGTTATTATCGCTAATAGTTATTTTGGCAGGAGGATTGGTGTGGGTGGTATTAAGCGGTGGGCATACAGGTTTTTTTGAACCAAAAAATAATAATAATATTGAGGTTGTACAAACGGAACCAGTCAAAGTTCCTTTGTCAGCTGAGGAAGTAGTGATGGTTCATCCTCCTTCAGTAGAAGACCCTGAGCCACAGGTGTTACCAGTGGAAAAAGTGTTATTTGAGTACGTCGAAGTGACAGGTGGCTGTGGCCCTCATTTCGAAGGTGAGTGCCTCAACGTTCGTTCTGGTCCAGGGGTGGAGTATCCAGCGGTAGCTAAGCTTCGTAACGGGATAGTGCTTAAGGCTGGTGGAATGGTGATGAACGAAGGGGAAGAATGGTACAAGATTGTGTTTGATGAGTGGTTGCGCTATCCAGAGAGGGTAAAAGGGGATTGGTATGTCGCGGCAGAGTTTGTTGATATTCTTTACGATGAAGGGGATCGGACAGTTTGGGAAGATGGTAAGTCAACTACCACAAAAAATATTATCGTAGACCGATCTGATCAAAAGCTCTATGCCTATGATGGGGAAGAATTGGTTATGGAATATACAATTTCAACCGGTCTTGAACTCACTCCAACCCCGCGCGGGACTTTTACTATTTACAAAAAAACACCTAGTCGGTACATGCAAGGTCCCTTACCGAATTTAGTCAGTCAACAATATTACGATCTTCCTGGGGTACCTTGGAATCTATATTTCACAGAAGGTGGGGCTGTCATTCATGGTGCGTATTGGCATGAAAGTTTTGGTCGGCCGTATTCTCATGGTTGTGTGAATGTGTCACCAGCGGAAGCGCGCATTCTTTATAATTGGGCAACACTGGGTACTACAGTAACGGTGCGTGATTAGTATGAAACAATCTATATTGACTTGTGTCAATGTATAGACTCGAGGTAAGATAGTCGAGATTTGTCTTATCGATATTATTTAGATTTCTCTTTAGTTGGAATATTTGTAGTCACGTATGTTTTTTCAGCTACGACTTATTTTGATATCGAAACAGTCTCGGCTTATTCTGGTGTGACTGAGATTGCTTATGTACAGCCGCTTGGATCAATTGATAAGCTTGCACCGATCACTATTTCCTCAATTGTCCCAGCTCAAGAGGTTAGAAAAACAGGTGCCTACACAGTCCCGTTTTATTCACAGTTCACTGATATTTCTGCCCCAGAGTGGCGAGGGGTTGGTTGTGGAATTGCAAGCTTAGCAATGTTGATTGAGTTCTACGAACCGAATCAAGTATCGGTCGATGCTTTGCTTAAGCAAGGAATTGCCAACGGTGCTTTTCTTAAGGATGCTGGTTGGACACATGCTGGACTGATAAATCTATCCAGAAAATTTGGTTTAGCAGGAGAGTCCTATAGTTTGGCTGATTCCAGTATGGAAATGGCTTTTCATAAGTTAGAGTCAGTTTTAGAAGATGGTCCAGTGATGGCTTCAGTACACTATACTTTTGACCCACAAAATCCTATACCACATCTTGTGGTGGTAAATGGAGTGTCTGATGGGAAGGTCTACTATAATGACCCGGCTGAAGAGGCTGGAGGCAGTTCGATTTCTATTGCCAAGTTTAAGAGTGCTTGGAAGAAACGTTACATTGAGATTAGACCAGTTACATAATGGTTAACTGTAGCTCGTGAATATTTAGCAGGATTCTGAAATATTAGGTACAATAGCCACACTATGAGTGATTCTGTTCAGCAAATTAAAGATAAGCTCAGTATTATAGATGTGATTTCTCCTTATGTAGAGTTACAAAAATCTGGTAAAAACTTCAAAGGTAAGTCCCCGTTCTCAGCTGAAAAAACCCCCTCTTTTTATGTTTCGCCCGACCGGGGGATGTATTACTGTTTTTCTACTAGCCAAGGTGGTGATATGTTCAACTTTATTCAAGTGATGGAGGGGGTGGATTTTAAGGAAGCGCTTAAGATTTTGGCGCAGAAGGCGGGAGTAGAATTGGTACCAGAAAATCCCCAAAAGCGGAGTGAGCGAGATCGGTTGTATGCGGCACTTGAAGCAACTACTGTTTTTTGTTCAGATCAACTAACTAAAGGTTCAGAGGCTTTGAAGTACTTAGAACAACGTGGAGTTAAGTCCGAGACGATTGTTAAGTGGCGGATTGGCTACGCGCCAGGTCCTCCGGCACGCGGTTGGCGTGAGACTAAAGAATATTTAGAATCAATTGGTTTTAAACGGGAAGAATTGTTAAAAGCGGGATTGATAAAAATGGCTGAATCGGGTAAGGAACCGTTTGATGTCTTTCGTGATCGGGTCATGTTTCCAATGGCAGAGCCAAACGGTAAGATTGTCGCTTTTTCGGGACGGATTTTGGCAAAAGATAGTGAAGCACCAAAGTACGTAAATTCACCTGAGACTGAACTATACAAAAAATCAGATTTACTTTTTGGTTACGATAAAGCCAAGCAGGGGATTCGTAATCTTAATTTTTCTTTGATTGTGGAAGGGCAGTTTGATGTGGTGATGTGTCATCAAGCTGGTTACTCCAATACTGTGGCTGTGTCTGGCACTGCGCTCACGTTGCATCACGTACAACTATTGGAGCGACTTTCTGACAAGGTAGTATTGGCACTAGACGCCGACCGAGCTGGGATTAACGCTATGAAAAAAGGTGCTCAACTCATGCTGAGTCGAGGATTGGACGTGAAGGTGGCGGAGTTACCGCTCGGGAAAGATCCAGCGGATTTAATACAAGCTAATCCGGTAGATTTTAAACACGTGATAGGGAAGTCGGTACACGTGATTGAGTTTTTGCTCCATGTACTGCGTCGAGAGATTGCAGATGACAGATCATTTAAACTAAAGTCACGTGAAGAAATACTCCCCTTCATTCTACTTTTGCCGAGTCGAATAGATCAGGAACACTTCGTCACTAAGGTAGCCGAGTCAATCGGTACCACTACCGATGCGGTGCGTTATGAGTTGGATAGACTGCGGGAACAACACCGTTCGGATTATGCTCGAGAATCTTCTCGTGCAGAAAGGCATCTTGATGAAGGTCAAAAAAAAGTGGGTAAGGTCCAGACTGATTCTATTGAAAGAGCAATGTTTTTTCTGATTGCAGCAGCTACTGTACTAGAAGAAAGTTATGGTGAATTAATAAAAAAGGAGGTGGAGAAAATACGTACAGTTGGAGAATTAGCTGAGCCTTCAGAATCTGAGCTAACAGGCTTAATATTTTCTTTAGAGCAACAGTTTTCCGATTTGCCAAAGTTGGCGGTTCAGGAAGAAGTGATAGCCAAGTTAAATCAATTTAAGGTTGGTTTGATAAGGAAGAAAATAAATGAGTATCGACAGTTGTTGGAGACGATTGAATTATCTGGGGATGACAGTGGGTTTACCGAAGCTCTGGAAAAGATTAAAATATACGAAATCTTACTCCGAGAACCAGCCTACACGGCAGAAGGCTTTTTGGGAGAAAGAGACTAGACATTTTAGGGTTTTTCTGTATAGTGGGGGACATTATGGCTACCCAAAAGGCCACAAAAAAAGTTGCGAAAAAAGCGGTCAAAAAACCCGTGAATATAAATAAAAAAATTGCCCCAAAGAAAGCTTCTATAAAAAAAGCTGTGGCACCAAAGAAGAAAACCGTTGCTAAGAAAATTGTAGTTAAGAAACCAGTGAAAGCGGTAAAAAAACCTGTGAAAAAAGCAGTGTCTAAAAAAACTACAAAAACAGTTGAAAAGGCAGTTAAGAAAGTCGTCAAAAAAGCGGCCGTTGTTAGTAGTATTAAACCTACAAAAAAAACAACCGTGACAAAAACTCCTAAAAAAAAGGAAGAAAAAAAGATAGTTATTAAGGAAGAAGTAAAACCAAAACTCACTAAAAGTGAGAAAATTCTAGCGGCTAAATCGGTAGAGTTAATGCGTCTCGGAAGAGAACGAGGTTATGTAACTTATGATGAACTACTACGTTCATTTCCAGAGGTTGAAAAGGATGTAGAGTTTCTAGATACTTTGTATGAGAATTTCTCAATTGCGGGTATTGATGTTTTGCAAAGTGGTGGGTTGTTGGGAGATGATCCAAGTATTGATGTGATTGCGCAAAAGAACGCTTTCAAGCGTAGTGATAGCGGGTACGACTCAATTCAGATGTACTTACGTGAGATTGGTCAGTATCCACTTTTGAATGCGCATGAAGAGCGAGTTTTAGCGAAGCGAATTGTTGATGGTGATGATGAGGCTCGTAACTTACTCGCTCGGGCCAACCTCCGTTTGGTGGTTTCGATTGCTAAGAAGTATGTTGGTCGGTCACCTGATCTGACTCTACTTGACTTGATTCAAGAAGGAAACCTTGGTCTCTTTAAGGCGGTAGATAAGTTCGACTTCACTAAGGGCTTTAAGTTTTCAACTTATGCTACTTGGTGGATCCGTCAGGCGATTACTCGTGCTCTAGCCGATCAGTCCCGCACTATCCGTATTCCGGTTCACATGGTGGAGACTATGGCTAAGTACAAGCAAGTGTCACGACGCTTGGCTCAAGACTTAGGACGTGACCCAATGCCGGAAGAAATTGCGACTGAGATGAATGTGGAGGTGGAAAAAATCTATCAGATTGAAAAGATTAGTCAGGATACGATTTCACTTGAACTACCAGTGGGAGATGACGACGATCGTTCACGTTTGTCTGATTTTATCTCTGACGACAAGATAACCTCACCAGACCAAGAAGTGTCACACAGTATTTTGACCGATCAAATTACCGAAATTCTCGACACTTTGTCTGAAAAGGAAAGAAAAATTCTAGAGATGCGCCATGGACTATTAGATGGTACTTATCACACACTCGAAGAGGTAGGTAAGGAATTTGGAGTAACCCGCGAACGTATCCGACAGATTGAAGCCAAAGCATTGGAGAAGATTCGACAACACGAAAAGGCAAGGAGACTAAAATCTTACTAAGTAAGATTTCATATAAAATTTTCCCCCTCGGTAGGTCGAAATTTTATCTTCTTGCATTGGAAAAATACAGTCAATTGCTACTCAATTCCTTATTTATCCAAGCTGACGCCTCAAATCGTACTTAAAGATTGAAAACTCCTAGCAACTGTGTTGCTGAGAGTTTTTCAATATAGAACAACTTAGGTTAATTAAATATCCAGGCGTAGATATCTATTCCTTTGACGATAATCATGAGCCAAAAAACTACCCAAAATAAGGCAATGAATAATTCGTAGATGATGAATCTATAGTATTTGATACCTAAGCTGCCGAGTAAGATAGCATAAAGGGGACGGGTGAAGGTGATAAAACGACTGACTAACATAAAGAGAAACAGTCCGCGGCTCTCAAGTAGGTTTCTGGCGCTGGCTACTCGAGGGTGGCTCAGTTTTCTTTTTACAAATTCTTTTTCTGAAAAATATTGCCCAACCAAAAAGTTTAAAGTATTGCCTAGCAGTGTACCGCTGAAGGCTGAAATGATAATCGCTTCTAGACTAATCATGTGGTTTGCGTACATCATAGCAACTGAACCCATCATGGCTGCTCCATATAGGATTAAACCCGTGGCAAAAAAAATATCTAAAGCCGAGGCTATAAAAATTACCAAAGGCGCAAACGATGAGAGATGGTAGACAAACTCGATCATCGGAAGATTTATTTTTTACCAACTAAGAATTTTGCCAAGATTTGCTTCAGTCCTTGTCGAGAAACAATTCCAACTGGTCGTTGGTCTTTATCAACTACAGGGATTCTGGCTCTTTGGTTACTGATGGCGGTTGCAATAATTGCCAGTAGATTGTCGGATAATTCGAGAGCAGAATAATCCATGGACATAAATTCTGAGACGGGGATATCTCTGACTATTTCTATTGAAGCTGCAAAGGCTTCATCGGTTGAGAAATGCTCCATCACTTCGTTGCCATTAAGGGTGTCTGGAATTATAGCGTCTAGTAAGTCAGCAACCGTTACTTCGCCTGATAATAGTCCGTCTTCATCAACTACTAATAAGGTGTTGGTCTGTTGCGTGATCATTGCTTTGAGGGATTGCTCAAAGGTGTCTGTCTCGGCCACAATCACTGCTGGTTTGACAATGTCTTTGACTTTCATATACACCCAATCATACACCTTTCTGAGAAAAGTTGTATAGGCACTTAAGTAGTTTTTGAGATCTCTTCGTTTAAAGCAATATATAGCTTCTGAGTAACTAGTTCTTGTTTGAATATGTCATTAAGAACATTTTCCTCGATTGTGTGTACGCTGTGTTCGGCTAGGTTTTCGGCGAGTACTCTGGCTTCATCTTGGTTATCGCTAGCAAGATCAATTAATTTTTGTTCAGAGTTTTGTTTAAAAGTCGTGTATAAATCTGTCACATGAACTACGGCGGCTGAAGTGAAGATAGAAGATGATACAAGTTTAAGTAGAGTAATTTCCTTGAGTACCTTACGAGAGATAATAGTCTGCGCTCGGTAGTACATATACTTATTTTTGAAAGTTGTATTAATTTCCTTTTTGCCAGTTATTCTCTTTATCCAACTAGCTAGATGTTCAAATACGTCACGGGCATCAGCGTGTATAGAAACGTCTGGCGTTAGATTGCCTTCTTCAACCGCTTCAAGCTGAAGTTGCAGTTTGCCCCAAATTCTTCGGTAAACCGTCTCGGTGACTTCGTTATGATGATAAAGTGCTTTTAGGTACCTTTTTTCAATTCCAATAGCAAAAATTCGTAGGACGCGGAAAGCTAAGTCATTGCGGCGTTCGTCAGACAATAGAGCAACATTTTTTGAAGCTTTTTTGAAGGCTGCGGCATGTTCCTTTAGTAGTTCATCAGCTATATCAGCGTCAATGTAGCCACGTTCAAGGTAGACGGCTAGTTGGCTGGTAACTTTATGATGCATGAGGGCTTGAGCTTCTTGGTATTCAACTTCCTCAATTTCAGTTAAACTATCTAATTTAAAATGCCTAATCATATTGCGGATAGTGGTAGCCTTTACAAACAAAGTTGTGGCAATACACCCGACTGTCAGAGCAAGTAAAAAGTTTCTTGGAGAGATGTCTAGGGTCCAACCAGGAACACTGAGTTCTTCCGGAATAAGGAGCACCATAGTGACTGCCAACGCTCCACGAAGCGATCCCCAAGCAAGAAGGTGTTGCCATGCGCTAGGGATTTTGTCAGCTCCTTTTTGAAATATATTGTATAGAAATACTGGTGGATAAATTGATATAGCTCGGGCACTCGCAACGACAGCTACTGCTATAAGGGTGGAAGTTAACATCAATGGTTCAAGAATTGGAGCCTGAACCATCAGGATTCCGATGAGAATAAATATAATCGAGTTAGCCATGAAAGCTAATTGCTCCCAAAGCTTACTGACGAATTCTTCAGCTTTGGGATGAATTTTGGCTCGTCCATAATTTCCCATCAATAGTGAAGCGACAGTGGTACTGATGATAGATGAAACGAAGATAACACCAGTTTCAGAAATAAGCTCGGCCATGATAAAAGTAATATGTGCCAAAACTATGGTGAGGGTAATGCTAGCGATTTCGTTTTCACGTACTATTCCAACCAACATAGCAAAAAAACCTCCAACTATCAGTCCAAAAACTACCCCGCCGATTAGCATAGAAGCAAAGGTTAATGCTCCCTCAAGTGACGTTACAACAGAAACCCCGCCACTATTGATAGCTTCAAGAATGATTAAAAATAACGCAACTGCAGTCGCGTCATTAAATAAACTTTCCCCTTCAAAAATTAAAGATAATCGACTAGGGACTCCGTATTCTTTGAATAAAGCCAGTACGGCCACTGGGTCAGTGGCAGAGATAAGAGCACCAAATAAGAGAGTAATGCTAAGTGGAATTACTATACCAATTAAACCAAGCATAAAGTGTAGAGCTACGGCAATAATGCCGGCTGATAGTAGGAAACTACCAATGGATAGAATTAATACAATCCCGCTATCACTGACTAGCTTGCGGACGTTCATATGATAGGCTGATTCAAAGATTAGGGTTGGAAGTAGTAGGTAGAACAATAGTTCTGGGGTCAGGTGAAATTCTGAGAAAAAAGAAAATATTTCAAAGTGAGTTAAGAGACCAAGTCCAATACCAATCAAAACTAACAACACTGTGTGGGGGAGTCCGATTTTTTTGGCCCAAAAGAGAGCAAGACTGGATATACCTAGGATAAGAAAAATCGCGAGAGTTGTACCTATAGTTAACATATATTTTGATTAAATAAGAGTTTGCTCGTAAGCGGGCAAGTCGATACTATACGCCGAAAATGGTAGTTTGGCAATATTTTTGGGTGTGATGAAAGGGGATATGTAAAATAAAAATCACGACCTGAATGCTTCAGGTCGTGTAGGGGTTAAATGTTCTCGTTTTGGCTTTTTTGTCCTTCGACGTTGCAGGTGTCGAAGGATATCGGAAGGGTTACTTCGGCTCCTCGAGGTAAGGTTCTTTTTTTGCAAAATATGTAACCCAGACTACGTATTTGTTTGTTGTATTTATGAGCTAATTCATGGTACTCGACCAATGATTCTTGATTGGCTGATAGGGTAGCAAGTTTTTTGGCTTGGCTTTTTAGGTTATGGTATAGGAAAAGTAGCTGGCGATTCTTTTTGTGTTTAATATTTCCGTAAGATAACCAGGTGAATAGAAGTACTAGGATTGCGATAATAACAAATACAGTCATGAAAATCTCCCAAATATTTGATATTGATGTAACTAAATTAGCTAAGTAAGCTAAATAACACTACTGTTTCTAATATATCAGTCATGTACTGCAAGTCAAATGGGTGTGAGGGGGCTTCTTTTTATGTTTACTTGCAATATGTTTTCTAAGTTGCGCTGGGTTTTCGCTCCGGATTTTACAGCTGTCTCTGCTTCAGGGTTTGGTAGGTAAAAACAGTAAGAAATACACAGCCTTGCACAAACACAATTGTTCCGCCGGTTGCAATATCTAGGTAGTAACTAGCGTATGCTCCAATTATTGAACTCACCACACTAATGCTGACAGCGATCCAAATCATAGTAGAAAAGTTTTTGGTTAGCAGGAAAGCGGTTGAGCCTGGCGTGATTAGCATAGCAATCACCAGTATTATTCCGACGGTTTGGATGGAGCCTGTGATGGTGATGGCTAGTAACACCAGAAAAGAGTAATGAATTAACTTGATGGGCATTCCGACTGACTGTGCATGAGTTGGGTCAAAACAGAAAACCATAAAGACACGTCGAAAGATAATAATAATTGCAGATGTGACCGCCAGTATGCTGATGGTGTACCAAGCTGATTCGTTTGAGATACCTAGTACTTCACCAAATAGTACGTGCGTCAGGTCGACGGAACTGACAATTTTAGAAATCAGCATTAAGCCGAGAGCGAAAAAAGTAGTAAATACAATTCCCATTACAGCATCTTCCTTTATTTTTGAATTAGTTTTAATGAAGCCAATTAACACCACGGCTAACATCGCAAAGACAAAAGCGCCTAGACCAAAAGGGATACCTATTATGTAGGCAATAACTACACCGGGTAGAACGGCGTGTGAAATAGCGTCACCGAGTAAAGACCAGCCCTTAAGAACCAAGAAGCAAGATAAGATTGCACAAGCAATACCGACAACTACAGAAACAGCCATTGCCTTAAACATAAAGGCATATTGTAGTGGTTCAATGATTAGTGCCAAATAATTAGTTTGGAATATTTGTGTCAGAATTTCCATATTAGTCGAATTTAATATTATGTAGCACGCCATCAAAAGTTTTAGAAACTAGCTCCTGTGTGAAAACTTCTTTAGTTGGTCCGTGAGCGATGACGGTGTATTTGATCAGGGCTACGTGATCGCAGGTGTCGGGTAGTGACATTAGGTCGTGTGTCGCTAAGATAATAGTCTTTCCTTTGTCTTTTAGAGATATAAGAAGTTCAACTAGTGATTTTTCGCTAGTGGCGTCTAGTCCGGCAAATGGTTCGTCGAGTAAAAAAATGTCGGCTCCTTGAGCTAGCGCGCGGGCGACAAAAACTCGTTTCTTTTGTCCGCCAGACAGTTCTCCGATTTGTCTGTCTTTGAAGTCCAGCATTCCAACTTGTAGTAGAGCTTCAGTCGCTCTGTCCAAATCTGCTTGGTGAGGGGTTTTAAAAATGTTTTGCGCACCAATTCTTCCCATCATTACTACTTCGTGTACGGAAATAGGGAAGTCCCAGTCAACTAGTTCTGCTTGGGGTACGTAGGCCACATGGCCGTGTTTTTGAGCGGTTTTTGTGTCATCACCACAGACAGTGACGGAACCAATTTGGGGTTTAACTAGGCCCATAATGACCTTAAATAGAGTTGATTTACCAGCTCCGTTCATGCCGATTACGCCAGTGAAGGTGTGGTAGGGGATTTTAATAGTTGTGTCAGTCAGTGCTTTCTGAGTACTGTAATTTACGCTGACATTTTTTAATTCAATAGCTACGTTTTCCATAATATTATTCACCAGTTAATCCAGAATTAATAGTTTCGGCGGTGTGTTGCAGGAGTTTCAGGTAAGTGGAAGCTGGACCTTCTTTGGTTGATAAGGAATCTACATATAATACTCCGCCCAGTTTGGCGCCAGTGGCTTTAACAACTTCTCTTTGGACTCTCGGTTCAACCGTACTTTCGCAGAACACAGCCGGAATATTCTTTTCTTTGACAATATTGATTACCTTGGCAACTTGCTGAGGTGAACCTTGTGATTCAGAATTAATTGCCCACAGGTAAACTTCCTCGAGATTGTAGTCGTTGGTTAGATAGGAGAAAGCTCCTTCGCAAGTGACGAGCACTCGGTTATTGTCTGGCAGGGGTGATAAGGCGGTGCTTAAGCTGGTGTCCACTGCTTTTATTTCAGCTGAATACTTCTCAGCGTTAGTGGCAAAATAATCGGCGTGTTCCGGAGCTACTTCGGTTAAAGCTGCTCGAATATTTTCCACGTAAACTAGACCCTGCTTCGGAGACATCCAAGCGTGAGGGTTGGGTTTGCCGGCGTAAGCATCTTCAGATATGTCGATTACCTGGACACCTTGACTGACTGTGTAAGAAGGAATGTTGGGTATACCAGCCCTGAGTTTTTCAGTCCAAAGTTCTAGGTTCATACCGTTTTCGAACATCAGATTTGCTCTCGAGGCCTGAACGATGTCTTCTGGAGTTGGCTGGTAACCATGAATTTCAGCCCCCGGCTTGGTTAGTGAGATAGATTCTACTTTGTCACCACCAACATTGGCGACCATATCGGCAATAATAGTAAAGGTGCTTAGGGCAACTATTTTGTCGTTGTCGACATCTGGTTGGTTATTTGTTTTTTCATTAAATCCTGAAGCGATGACTAACACTATTACAATTGCTCCGATAATAAGTAATGTTTTTTTCATATTATTTATTAAGTTTAATTCGACTACCAATTTTTAGGTTTGATTATTTCTGTTCCGTGCGGGTCTGTCTTTGGATTGTGTAAAAAGTTGGCTAAGCACTTAATGACTTTGTCACTGCAAGCATGTTCCAACTGCTCAGCTTCAGCGTGGACTTGGCTAATATGCATCTGTAAAACCTGATTCAAAAATACTTCGATGACTCGATGTTTGTAGGTTAACTTTTCGGCCTCGTTTCTACCTTTAGTAGTCAATGTTATTCCGGTATAAGGAGCGTTGCTAACTAAGCCATCATGCGACAGTTCCTTCATTCGTTCGGAGACCGTGGACTTACTGAGTCCTAATCGCTTAGCAATGTTGGTCACCCCGGCGCCTTTACTAGAATTATTCTGAAGCAAATAAATCGCTCTGATGTAATCTTCTTTAGTGGCGGTCAGCACAGAAGTTTTTTTGATAGAGTTCGCATATACGAACTCTATCAGAGTGTGTGTATATTGCAATAGGCGAATCTGAAAATTGCAGAAGGTGTAATTGTTGCGATTCAGGTTAGAACGGAAGCACCAAGGCCGCATCTTTAGTTGACTTTTCTCTATTTTGTGCTATTATCATAGATAGGTAGTAATTCTGTTGCTTTTTCTCAATTGCATTTTTTGCAAAGGAACGACCATGTTTAAGAATATTCTGGTTGCACTGTTATTTGGACTTTTTTTCGGAGCGGCAAATGCTCACGATAATTCTGGGGTAATGTTATCTTCAGATGTGATGATAACATCGCAATCCGGCCCCGTTCCATCATCTGCTGCATCGGCGTCAGGATCGTCGACCTCGTGGAGGGAGATGTCAATTATGGAGTTCGGCGGCGTTCCGAGGAAAAGGATATGTCCGGAAGATCCTCTCATGATGAGTGTCAAACTCGACATCATCCGTTACCAGCTCAAAGAGACGGGAATGGATTCAACTGAAATCGACCGCCTGGTCGTTCCGGTTCAGGATGTATTGAACGACAAGAGAGGTCTGGAAGGTGTCAGTCTCGATGCTTTTCGGCAGGCCCTTAAGCCGATTGAGGATAGGATGACTTATCTAGAGGAATATATGCAATCCTTCAGAAAAGCTTTCGAAATCAAGGCGGTGTCAGGTTCGGCGTCGTCACGTTGCAAGTCGACCGAGTACAAGCAGTAGACACAAGCCTCACAAGAAAGTCACTACGACTTACTTGTGGGGCTTTCTTTTTATTTAATATTTTGATACTTACACTTCAGGTTTAGTTTCTTTGTGTCATGTTAAAAGGAGGTAATTTTCTGCTTCTTCTTTAGTTTCTTGATAACTTGGACTCAATGGTTTATGAAAGTATAATAGGGGGATGGAAATAGGAAAAAATAGGGATCGGGCGGCGTTCAAAGAAGCGTATGCTTCTTTGAACGCCGCCCAGAAGCAGGCGGTCGACACTATTGAAGGGCCGGTAATGGTGGTGGCTGGTCCGGGGACTGGTAAAACTCAAATTCTTACATTACGTATCGCCAATATTTTACTCCAGACTGACACCTCGCCAGATAGTATTTTGGCGCTGACTTTTACCGAGTCTGGAGCCAAGGCGATGCGCGAGCGTTTACGTAAGTACATTGGCGCGGAGGCTTACCGAGTGCCAATCTATACCTTTCATGGCTTTGCGCAAAATTTAATCTCTAAGTATCCCGATTCATATCACCGTGTGATTGGCGGTCGTCCAGCTAGTGATTTAGATAAAATACACATACTCGAAACTATTTTGGATGGTGGAGAAGTAAAACATTTGCGACCAATCGGTGACCCTGTTTATTACGTGCCGCACATTCTGCGGATTATTGGTCAATTGAAACAAGAATACATAACGCCAGAGAAATTGGTGGAGATTATCGCACGGCAAGAAACCGAATTAGAAGGAGTTGAAAAAATCCATACTAAAGGCGCTCATAAAGGAAAGGTGCGTGGTGAGTACGCGAAGCTGGAAAAAAGTCTAGTTAAAAATCGTGAACTACACTATGTCTATATTCAGTATGAAGCCCTGCTAAATGACAAAA
Source organism: Candidatus Nomurabacteria bacterium (assembly GCA_020632095.1). GTDB lineage: Bacteria > Patescibacteriota > Minisyncoccia > Phycocordibacterales > UBA918 > OLB19. Next base: position 418,612 of record JACKGF010000001.1, on the reverse strand, counting down.
AACTTTACGACTTCGAAGACATGATAGTCGAAACGGTTAAAGCTTTGTCGACTGATGAAGAAATGTTGCGTGATCTGCAGGAAAATTATCAATACATCCTAGCTGATGAACATCAAGATGTGAACGGTTCGCAGAATAAGATTTTAGAACTGCTAGCCTCTTTTCATGATTCACCAAATATCTTTGCAGTAGGTGATGAGAAGCAGGCAATTTATCGTTTCCAAGGAGCTTCATTGGAAAACTTTTTATATTTCAAAGAACAGTTTGTTGGAACCAAGGTTATTTCACTCACGGAGAACTATCGTTCGGGACAGACCATCCTCGACGCTGCTCATAGTTTGGTTGAAGTCGAGGATGGTCCACTCAAAGAACTCAGGGTACCGTTGATGGCTAAAGCAGTGGCAGAATCATCGCTGTCTCAGAGAGAATTTTCTCATCAAGCAGTAGAAGATGATTGGGTTAGTAGTATGATTAATAAGGCGGTTGCGCAGGGTACAGCTAAAAGTGAAATTGCTGTAATTGTGCGCACCAACCGTGAAGTGGAAGTTATGAGTACTTTGTTACGTAAGGCTGGTCTCACTGTCACCGCTTCGGCCGACGGTGATATTTTGCGACATCCAATTACTCAAGCTATTCAAGGTTTAATCGATGTGGTGGTAGGCAATAGTGAAGTAGCCTTATTTACTGTCTTGCACGGGGCGTACTGGGGGATTGATAATAATGATTTGTTAAAAGTGCTTTCGGCTCGGTCCTATAGTCAGTCACTATGGAGTATGTTGTCTAGTCAGGAAAAGTTGGCTGAGTTAGGTGTGGTTGACGTTGAAACATTATTCAATGTGACAACTGTGATAGAAGAAGCAAGAAAACGTGAAGTACATGAAGCTCCGCACCGTGTTCTAGAATTTTTGCTACAAAAAAGTGGCTTCCTAGACCATGTTATTGCTTATGACCCGTTTGAGGGGACTAGAGTGGTGCGACGATTGTATGATGAAATAGAAGAGTTAGTTTTGCGTGATGGGGCGGGTAGTTTACGGGCAGTTAGTAAAGTGTTGGCGACTAGGCTTTCGTACGGATTACCGCTTAATGCGCCCTATATTGCCACTGACACAGACTCTATTCAGGTTATGACTGCTCATAAGTCTAAGGGCTTAGAGTTCGAAATAGTCTTCGTGCCACACCTAACAGATAACGGCTGGAGTGGAGCGACTAAGAAAAAGTATTTTGATATTCCCTTAGCTGCTCACTTGGAAAATGTTTCAACAGAATTTATTGAGGATGAAAGACGTTTGTTGTATGTGGCGATGACGCGAGCAAAAAAGTTTCTGTACATCTCTTCTTCCGAGACTAATGCCGACAATAAAAAATTGATTCAAGCACGGTTGTTGGATGATATGGATAGATCTCTGATTGAAGTTTGTAATACGAGTAAAGAGGAGGCAATTTTTGATCCGGTCGATAGTCTTAATCACGCATCTAAAGCCATTGCTTTAGATGCAAATTTGGTGAAGAATTTGTTAGCTGAAAGAGGATTTTCAGCCACATCATTAAATAACTATTTGCGTAGTCCATGGGATTATTTTTATCGTAATGTATTGCGGATTCCTGAGACTCAAGCACTACCGATGCAATTTGGTACGGCGGTTCACAATGTGTTGGAGTACTCAAGTAGGTTGCGTACCAAGACTGGCTCACTGCCGTCTGACTCTGATGTTAAAAGGAGGCTTGAGCAAGAGCTAAATAAGCTACCTGTTAGTACTGAGGAGTACTCACGGTTGTTAGACAAGGGTTTGGTGGCGCTAATGGCCTATTTACCGCATCTGGAGGCAAATCTGACAAAAGAAACCAAAGAAGAATTGTCTTTGCGGGTATATCTACCAACCGGTATTCCAGAGTTGCCAGAATTAATTCTGACCGGCAAATTAGATCGGATTGATATAGATGAAAATGGCAAGGCGGTTAGAGTGGTTGACTACAAAACTGGTAAGCCAAAAAGTCGGAATGTGATTGAAGGAAACACTAAGGATTCTGATGGTGGTTATAAACGCCAGTTGGTTTTTTACGCACTTTTACTTTCTCTGTATGATGATGATAGATATCAGTGTCGGGAGGGGGTTTTGTCTTTTGTTGAGCCAGATGCTAAGGGAGTGATAAAGGAAGAGTCTTTTGTGGTGACTGATGAAGAAATCGCTGAACTCAAGGTGTCAATTATTGAAGCAACAAGGGAAATAATTAGTGGGCAGTTTTTGAATCAAACTTGTGATGATTCCAAGAGTGATTACTGTCATTTAGTTAGGTTGTTGAAGTAGTTTGATTAGAACTTAAAAGGCAGTCAACGAAGTTGACTGCCTTTGGGGTTTATAAGGGTTTGGAGTTACTCTAAAATCGGAACGCCTTCTGAGTTTGTTTTTGTTTCAGGAACTTCTACGGCATCTGGGTCAAAGGTTCCGTCTAGCTGGTCGACCAAGTTTTGTACAATCCCTTTTACTGTGTCGTATGGTTGAGCTCCGCTAATTACTGCTTGTTGGTTACCGACAATCAATACAGTGTAAGGAGTGCCTCTTGCGCCAGAATTAAATCCGTCTTTAAGATTGACGGTTAATTTTTCTTGTACTCGGCCACTCTTCACGCATGATAAATATTCTTCTTTTGAAACGCCAGCCTCTTCAGCATACTGGGGTAGTTTAGTAACGTTTGTTTGTTCTTTTATATCTCGTTTATCAAAGATGATATCAGTGAATTTCCAAAAGGCGTCATTTCCTCCAATGTCTCCAACACAGAGTGCAGCTTCAGAAATCTTTGGTGAATTTGGGTGTAGTTCTGCTAGGGGGTATTGACGATATACCCAGGCTAGTCGACCATCAACGCCATACTCATCCATAATTTGGTGCATAGTTTCGTGATAGGACTTACAAAATGGGCAGTCATAATCGGAGTATTCTACCATTAGGATAGGGGCATTAGGATTACCTTTTATGTAGTCTTTATTAGTGACTGGACTTGGGGTGTTATCTGCAACAACTTCGTCCTCGGTATCAGTTGTTTTTATCGATGTGTTCGAATTGTTGCTGGTAAAGAAAATAGCAATAGCAATCATAGCGAATCCAAAGACGATAGCGATAGGAATAGCTGATGAAGATTTTTGAGTTGTTGGTTCCATACAACTTGTTTGTTAATTCTTAATAAGTTAAGGAAAGTATAGCATACGTGATATGCTATACTCACAAATTATGGAATGGATAGATGCAGTAATTCTAGGTTTGGTGCAGGGGATAACTGAATTTTTACCAGTGTCTTCTTCCGGACATTTAGTTTTGGTGAGAGACTGGTTGTCGATTAGTGATGCTGATGGACTAGCCTTTGATGCTATGTTGCATTTTGCTACAACAGCCGCTGTGATAATTTATTTTTGGTCTGATATCTGGACATTAATTCAAGTAGCTTTACGCAAGTTGGGTAAATTACCAGTTAATGAAAGGGATATCACTCTTTTATATGCAGTGCTAATTGGGACTATTCCAGCTGCTCTACTAGGTTTCTTTTTAGAGGATGTTGTGACTGAATACTTGCAAAAACCTCTAATTGTCTCTGGTGTTTTGTTTTGTACTTCAATTTTCTTTATGTATGCGGAGTGGCGATATTATCTTCGTCCAGCTCACAATGAGCTCACTTTAAGTTCAGGAATTAAGATTGGACTTTTTCAAGCGATGGCTTTGATACCTGGTATGTCTCGGTCTGGTTCTACTATTGCAGGGGGAATGTTACTTGGTTTATCGCGCTACGAGTCCGCTCGCTTTTCATTTTTATTAGCTATTCCTATTACGCTGGGAGTTGGATTGAAGAAAGGTCTTGATTTGCTGGGAGATGAGGGATCGGTTGATTGGTTTTTGATTTTGATTGGGGTCAGTATTTCTTTCGTTACTGCTTTATTGGTTATTCATTTTTTTCTCAGTTTTATTAGAAAGTACACCCTTTGGCCTTTTGTTTGGTACGGAATTATTCTGGCCAGCATGGTGTGGTACGTGACTTTGTTTACTTAAATATAGATCTTGTATCTAGGTTGTACCAAAACAAACCCTGCCCTGCCTTTCAGGAGAAAGGCAGGGCAGGGTTTGTAATTTAAAATTGCAGGGAATGAGTTAGGGCACTTTCTTCCTCTTCTTCCCAATGTTTAGTGTCCAGTGGAATTTCTTTTTTGCGGTGGCCATCTTTGAATTTTACGTAGCCATTTTTACGAGCGTATTCAAAAACTTCTTTGGTCACTTTTACGTCTTGCTCGCAATATTTTTTGATGTCGGCGATGTTACCTTCGCGCCACCAGCGGACGGCCTGCAGGCCGTCCGCTGATTTCTTGGCGCCAATTGTAGCTTCGGCTACACTATCAAGTCTGAGACGTCGTCCAAGGGAATTTTTGATGTCTTCGAGTAGGTCTATGCTTTTGATTTGAGTCAGGTCCCCAGGGTAGTATTTGTTTAAGAGGGGGATGTCGAAGTGGTTACTATTGTATCCAACCAAGGCATCAGCCTTCTCTATAATCGGCCATAGGCGGTCTATTTCATCAACAGTAACAGTGGTGTATTTTTTGGTTTTGCTGTCATAGACAGTGGCGACTGAAATGTCTAAATCGGCTGGATCATTTGATCCAACTTCCTGAAAAAGATTTTGAGTTTCGAGGTCAAAGACGATGTAGCGCATGGGCAGATTGTAACACAACTTAATACAGGTAAGCTTTAATATATTTACTTTCTTTTTACTAAGGTTTGTCTAACAGAGTTAAGTTGATTGTTGAATCCATCAGTAAGTGTTATTTAACATCTAGATAATTCATTAGAGAACCAAGTTCGCCGGTATGTTCTTCGCCGGAGAGGAGGTTTTTGATGGTTAGTTGCTTGGAAGAAACTTCGTTTTCTCCAATTACAATAATAAATCTGGCACCACGGGTGCTGGCATCACCAATTTTTTTACCAACTTTTCTGATGCCGATATCGGTTGAAACGGTAATACCAGCTTTTCGTATGTGTTGAGCGATAAGTTCGGCTGGCATATTTTCTTCTTCAGTCATGGGAATTACTATAACGTGTGGTGCCGTGCTTCTGATGTATTCGGGAATGAGTTTGTGAGTTTCGAGGAAGTCACGCATGGTAACGTCGCCCATACCAAAGCCAATACCAGAAATAGCTTCGCCGCCAAACATCTCGGTCAGGTTATCGTAGCGACCACCGCCAAGCATGGCGCGGTTATTTTCTCCAGATACATCAAATACTTCAAACACAGTGTCGGTGTAGTAGTTGAAACCTCGGGTGATGGTGGAGTCGAATTTAGCGTTTTGGATACCCAGTGATATCAACCCTTGGAGAACTTGTGACACTTTGTCATTTATTACGATTGCCACACTAGCCCCGTCTTTAATAAGTTTTTTTTCTTCCTTTATAAACTCATCGTTCGAAATCTTCGCTTTTTTATCCACTAGTCTTAAGTAGTCGGGTAGTAGGTCGGGACTAATTAGTTTGTCTGAAATTTGCTCTTGCATTAACTTACGACTGTTGACTCTAATTTCAAACATGTCTGGCTTGGCACCAAAATCAATTAAGGTTTGATATGCCAAGGAAATGAGTTCTACGTCGGCAGTGTAGTGACTAGCCCCGAAAATATCGCAGTTGAGTTGGCAGTGTTCACGTAGTCGACCGCGTTGTGGACGTTCGTAGCGAAATAGATTAGGAATAGAGTACCAACGCAAAGGGAAGGAGAGTTCATGACGTTGGCCAGCTACCATACGAGCCACAGATGGTGTCATTTCGGGCCGTAGGGTCACCTCACGGTCACCACGATCAATAAAGGTATAGGTTTGTTCGTTGACCATTTCTTCGTTCTCGGCACCCTTAGCTTTGTATAAAGCAGAAGGTTCGAGTATTGAGGCATCATAACGTTCAAAACCATAACGTTCAGCCGTCTTGGCCCAGGTGGAAAAAATGTACCTTTGAATAGCCATGTCTTCCGGATAAAAATCACGGACGCCTTTGTATGAATCGGTAGAAAGATATTTTTCAGTCATTAGTAAGATTGTAGGTGAGAGTGGGTAATAGTGCAATAGGGGGTTACGCGTGTTAACCCTAACTATCTTAATTTTTTGTAAAAGGCTTATTTATTTCTCTAAAAAATCAGCAAAGGATTCTAGTTTAACAAGTAATATGTATCGTAGTTATGCAATTTAACAAATTAATTGTAAAACTCGCTGATTAAGGCGGGTTCTTGTCTCGTTGGTGTCTATACTGACTGTCGTTCACCTAGGATGAAAGTAAAACAAGAGACAAGAGGTTTGTTTATGTTTGTTAGTGATATAATCCCGTTTGTGATTACATACGAGGCCGAACCGTCGTTCCTGATGATTGAACCGATTACTTCATTGGTCAGAATGTATTTTTCCAAAAAAGTAAGTACACGAGGTGTTTTTGAAACTAGCGAAAGGGTAAACTTTTCTCCGTTAGGAAAGTTTAAGACCAAGGTATTATTTTTATAGACAACTTTATTCGCTACACCAAGAACCTCTTTGTTATTTGCTAGATTTTTTTGGCAGGTTGAAGCTAGGGTTTCTTCCGCCAATGTTTGATTACTAAAGATTGAAAGTGTCACAAAAGTGCCGTAAGAAATTTATTCATTTCGTTCTCCAAAATAAGAAAGGTACAGCCAATTTATATTATGAACAGTTACAAATGCTTGTCAATTAGGTTTATTTTAATCTGCTAAGTTGGATTATGATGGAGTTTTGTTAGTCTGTCGTCCATGGCTTTTTGGATGATGGCTTGAAGGTCACGTGGATCAGGAAGACCACTGGTTTTGAAATTACCTTCATAGGCACTGGCGGTTTGGGCAGCTATGGTACCGAAGTTGAGTAAGGTTGGTATGACCCCTTTTACAGAAAATTCGATATCTTGTAATCTTTCTAGTCGAAAAATACTAACGTTTCTATTAAAAAATTGAATTTGATCAACGATGATAATTCTTCGGTCAGTAATAATCCATAGGTCTAGATAGTAGTGAGTCCAAGTCATAAAGCCACTCATAATACAAAGGATGGACCAAGCAGCGATGCCAAAGGTTATTAATGAGGTGTAGTGAGAGAGGCTGAAATCAAATTTTGCTATAACACTGGGAAATAAAGCAACTAAAAAAAGTACAAAGAAAGGGAAAAACAGCATTAGAAAACTACCAAATAATTGCGAGACAATCACAAACCAATGCTTACGCACAATCTTCAGTACCTCTTCAGATGGTTCGAGTTCGATTTTTTCGAATAACATATCTTAAGTAATTATTAAGGCTATAGTTATCATGACTAAAATAAGCGGAATGGTAACACCAAAATAAAGTAAGAGAGTGAGTCCTGATACTTTAGCGTCAGTACCATAGGTTTTCCAGTGGTAATATAAAATTCCACTGAAGATAGCGTATAGACCAATCATGAAATATAAGACCAGCATCACTGTTGTTTCAATTGGAAAATGCATTATCTCTATTCTGCCTATTTCTGTCATACTAAATTATTGTAGCACTAAAATTGAATAGCGTTCGATTTTATACTGGTCTATTTTAGTGGTACAAGTGAAGCTATTTTCGTGAGCTAAAATTTTTATGTCTGCCGATTGTTCTGGTTCGTGTTCGAGCCAGAGTTGGCCTTGGGGGTTGAGGTGGGTGGGGGCGGTGGAGATTATTTTTGAAATTAATTCGAGCCCGCCCTGCCCACCGTAGAGTGCTAAGTGTGGTTCAAAATCTGTAACAGATACTTCAGTGCGGTCTAGCTTAGGATCGATGTAGGGTGGGTTAGACAAGATAAAATCGTAACGGTTTGTGATACTGGTAAATAAATCCGACTCAATAACTTGGGTGTTGGTGAAGGTTGGTAAATTAGTTTTAATGTTTTTTGTGATGGTGGGGAAGTGGCTCGGGTCGATTTCTACGAAATCGACCCGAGCTTCTGGAATAGCTTTTGCCACAGCTATACCAATACAGCCACTGCCAGCGCAGAGATCGAGCAGGTGTGGCGCCTTTGGCGCCACACCGGCAATTACCTTAATAGCCTCCTCAACCCAATACTCAGTTTCAGGGCGGGGGATTAACGGATGAGAGTCAAGCCAGATTTGGCAGTTGATAAAGGGAATAGAACCGATGAGATATCCAAGTGGTTCGCCGCTGGCGAGTCTTTGACAATCGGTGAAAAAAGCAGCGCTTTTTTCACCACCATATTTATCTTTTAATAACCATTGTTCTTCTCGGTTCATACTGGGGCGGTATTTACTTCCAGAATAACAATCTAAGACCATTAGCAACTACCAGTAAAGTTCCTCCCTCATGACCAACTACACCGAGAGGAAGGGGAAGATAGAAGAAGGTGGTGATAAAGACCATGACAGATAAGATTCCGATAGCAAAAATTAAATTCTGTTTAATTATCCCGTTGGCTTTTTTAGATAGTTTGAAAGCCGAGAGTAGCTTATGTAAGTCATCTGAAAGTAGCGCCACATCGGCCGCTTCTAGAGCTACATCGGTACCAGCTGCCCCCATGGCGATACCAACATGAGAGGTGACTAGAGCGGCTGCGTCGTTGACACCGTCGCCGACAAAAGCAACTGTTCCACTGTCACGCAAAGTTTTGACGATTGATACTTTATCTTCAGGTAATAAGGCTGCGTAAATATCAGTCTCGGGTATACCTAGCTCTTGCCCAATGGCGTGAGCGACCGTGGCGTGATCACCAGTTAACATCACTATTCGCTTGATTCCGTTTTTACGTAGTTCGGCTATAGCTTCCTTGGCGGTGTCACGGATTTTATCGGCAATACCAATAAAGCCTAGTATCCGTGTGCTGTTACCAATAATAATGGTGGTTTTTCCTTCATCCTCCAGTTCACTTAAAATATTCTTAATTGTCTCGTCCATCTCTAGATTTGAATCTTCGAGCATACGGCGGTTGCCAGCCCAGTAGTGAGTATTATTAATCTGGGCCCGAATGCCTTTACCTGGGATTGTTTCTGCATCACTTACGCCTTGTGGTTTGATCCCTTTAGTCTCGGCGTAATTAATAATACTGCGAGCTAGTGGGTGTTCTGAATGGATTTCGAGAGAGGTGGCAATTTGCAGAAGCTCTGATTCTGTAATTAGGATTGGAGTGACACTATCGACAACCATCTTGCCCTCAGTCAGGGTGCCAGTTTTATCAAAAGCAATTGTATCGATTTTGCCAAATTCTTCTAGCGCCGCTCCGCCTTTAAACAACATGCCAGACTTGGCGGCGGCCGCTAAGGCCGAGAGGACGGCTGCTGGGACACTGATGACAATGGCGCATGGACTGGCAACTACCAGTAAGGTAGCAGCTTTGTACAAGGCTTCACTTATTGGTACCCCAAACAGTATAAAAATTACTAGAGCTACAACACTGCCGACTAAAACAAATATCGTGTAGCGAGAACCAAACCACTCACTAAATCGTTCACTAGGTGAACGTTCGGCCTGAGCAGATGTAACTAGGTCAATCATGCGCGATAAAGTGGACTGGCTAGCTAATTTTTGGACGGTTATAGCTAATACACCGTAACCATTGACTGATCCAGCGAAGACATTATCCCCAACAGCTTTGTCTATCGGGACAGATTCTCCGGTGACAGGGGACTGATCGACGGCACTTTCACCGCGGACGATTGTGCCGTCGATAGGCATTCTTTCGCCAGCTTTTACAACGATAGTCTGACCGATGGTTAGTTGTTCCACTTTGACACGTTGCAGTTGCCCATCTGGTTGTTCCAAGTTAGCTTCGTCGGGTCGTAGTTTCATTAGAGCGACCACAGCACGCTTGGTATTGCCCATAGCATAGCCTTCCAGTGTGCTAGCCAGGCTAAATAGAAATAACAAAATGGCACCGTCACGTATTTCACCAACCCCAGCGGCTGCGAGCGCTGCTAAGACCATGAGTAGATCAATATCTAGCTTGCCTTTGAGGAGATTGCGAAACGCGCCTATGGCGGCCGTGAGGCCACCAGCTAAGTAGGCGACAGCAAAAGCGGTGTAGAAAAAAGCTGATTCACCGACCGTGAATTGCAAAAAAACACCAGTGATTAATCCGACTAGAGTAATCGAGGTTAAAATTGCTTTATTGCGTATCTCTTTGCGTTCTTCCTCAATTTCTTCTAATAATTTCATCCCAGGGCTACATTTTGTATTACACATTATCATCTATCATAGCTTATTTTAGGGTTGTTAGCTAAAGTTGATTAAGCTTGTTTACTAAGTAAAATTATCTGAATTTTTTCAACCAAACATTATCACTATTTGGTATAATTAAACAATATGAATACAAAAGAATTAGTTCAAGATTTTTTAAAACTACAAAATGCTTACTCTTTCACCAAGAGAGCTCTTGTGACAGCTGATCGTTATTCACAAATTGCTTTGAAAGGATTAGTTGATAAAAATGATTACGATAATGAAATACTCAGGGAACCTTTAATGGAGCATATTGGACATTTACCTATCCTTGCTTCCTATTTTCACCCACATATTGAACATTCTTCAGAAGTTAACCTTGGTCGTGCAATGGTAATGTTATCAATCCATGATATTGGGGAGACAATCACTGGCGAAATTTTTGCATATCATAAAACAGAACAGGATAATGTTGATGAGTATGAAGCAGCTATTAGGGTGCTTCATCCAAATTTTCACTCATATCTTGAAGAATATGAGGCTAATGAGACAATGGATGCTAAGTATGCAAAATCGATGGATGTATTGGCACCTAATATTCATGAGGTTGATATGCCTCAAATAACAATGAAACGATTTTCACAACTAAACGCCACTTATCAGAAAGTGATTGACAAGAAGCGCAAGTATATGGAATGGGATCTTGTAATGTTGGAGGTTTTTGATTTGTTGATGTCACAATATCAAAATATTGAAAATGGAAGTGAACCAGTATTTGAACCAGAACCGTACGATGTTGTTTAGTTGGTAAGGATGATACAAAAATTTTTCATATTTTTCCAACTCATCTACTAACATTACAGATGTAATGTGTTATTAGTGTGCTTGGCAAATACTTGGTCTGTAGGTTTTAAAGCAGTATAATAATTATCTATGTCACAAACTCCTATGCTCGAAATTACAAATCTAGTGAAAATTTATGGTGCTGGAAAGAAGCAGGTAACAGCGGTTGATAATATTTCACTTTCAGTTCCGCGGGGGAGTTTCTTTGGACTGCTGGGTCCTAATGGTGCGGGTAAGAGTACAACTATTCATTGCATTACTGGTATTTCGCAGCCGACCTCAGGTCAGATTTTAATTGACGGGGTGGATGTGGTCGCTGAATACAAAACAGCTCGTACTAAAGTTGGGCTATCACCGCAGGAATTCAACGTCGATATTTTCGCTACACCAGAACAGTTGATGGATTATATGGGTGGTTACTACGCGATTCCTAAAGCAGAGCGGGTGCTTAGAATCGAAGAGTTAATAAATCGTTTTGATTTGCAAGCACACCGTAATGTGAAATTTCAAAAATTGTCTGGCGGATTGAAAAGACGGGCGATGTTGGGGCGCGCACTTATTCATACTCCAGATTTACTCATTCTCGATGAGCCAACCGCTGGAGTGGATGTCGAACAACGCCATGACCTCTGGGAATATCTGAAACAGTTAAATGAAAGCGGCAAGACAATCATTCTTACTTCTCACTATCTCGAAGAAATTCAGTATCTCTGCAATGACATTGCGGTTATAAATCACGGACGGATTGTGGCCGAGGGGAGTAAGGCAGAATTTATGAAAGATGGAAAAAGTATCGAACAACGATATTTAGAAATTATTAGACAGGATGATAAGTCGGCTACTGCTACTGCTTAGTTAGTGTCGACAGCTTTTACATCTTTTGAACGACCTGCAGCCATTAACGAAGCCTTAAGTGAAAAAGCTGTCGACACGGGGGAAGCTGATAATTATTACCAACGAAACTAAATTATGAAAACAACATGCAAATAAACTGGATTGGACTCTATACAATGTTTCGGCGCGAAGTACAAAGAACTTTACGGGTGGTTATCCAGACTTTGGTAGCACCGGTTATTTCGGCCGCACTCTATTTGTTTATTTTTGGAACGGTGATTGGTTCTAAGATTCAAGACTTTGCTGGTGTACCATACATCTCTTTTGTTTTTCCGGGGGTTTTGATGTTGTCTATTATTAATGCTTCGTTCGCTAGTGCTTCTTCTGCTCTCTACTTCATGCGTTTTACAAAGGGGATTGAAGAGGTTTTGATTGCTCCGTTTTCATACCTCGAAATGTTGGTTGGGTTTGTCGGTAGTGCAGTGACTCGTTCGCTGATGGTGTCTGGCCTGATTCTTTTAACAGGGGTTCTGTTTGGTGCTGTATCATTGGTCAATCCATTGGCTTTTGTTTTTTATATTGCAGCAATTGCAGCAATTTTTGCTATGCTCGGTATTATTGTTGCGTTGTGGGCAGAAAGTTTTGAACAACTTCAAGTGCTTAATACTTTCCTGATTACTCCTCTGACATATCTGGGAGGAGTATTCTACTCGATTACTTTTTTGCCAGACTTAGCAGCGACTATCACGCGTTTTAATCCTTTCTTTTATTTTGCAGATGGTGTACGTAGCTCAATGATTGGTTACAGTGAAGCCAATTCAACTCTAGGATTTTTCATTATCACAGGGCTAGTGGTATTTTTGGCGATAGTAGTGACTCAATTATTTAAACGTGGTTGGAAGATTCGGTCTTAGTTGCTCACAGGGAGCCTCACCTTTAACGCGGCTCTTTGATACACTTAGGGGAGTATGAAAAAGAACACTAAATTATATGAAATAGCCGCCGCCTTATTAGCACCAGGAAAAGGAATTTTAGCAGCTGATGAAAGTGATGGAACAGCAGGCAAGCGCCTGGATATGGTTCATCTACCAAACAAACCAGAAAATCGTCAAGACTTCCGTGAGATTCTTTTCACGGCGTCAGATACCGAAAAATATTTGTCAGGTGTAATTATGTACGATTCTTCGATTCGAAATTTCACTGATGACGGCACACCGTTTCCAGATGTTTTGACCGTAAAGGGAATTGTGCCAGGAATTAAAGTCGATACCGGTACACGTGAATTAGATAACTTTAAGGGTGAAGTAGTGACCCAAGGCCTAGATAATCTAACAGAACGTTTTGCTGAATATTATGATTTAGGCGCTCGCTTTGCTAAGTGGCGCATGGTAGTAAATATAGATGAAGACGAAACTCCAACTGAGGCTGTGTTGAAGATGAATATAGCTATGATGACACGCTATGCTCAGCTAGCTCAGTCAGCAGGTATTGTGCCGATTGTTGAACCTGAGGTAATTCACGCTGGTGATCATTCGTTACAGAAAGCCGAGATGGTTACGACCAAGGTTTTGCAAATGCTCTTTCAGTCATTGATTGAAAATAAAGTCGATTTAGCTGGTTTGATCCTCAAGTCATCAATGGTGTTGGCTGGGTCAACTAACAGTGAGCAGACTTCTCCAGAAGAAGTAGCTAACGCTACGCTAAGAACATTTCACATGAGTGTTCCTCACGAATGCGCCGGAATCGTCTTCTTGTCTGGTGGACAAACTCCCGAACGTTCAACTCAAAACCTTAACGCCATTGCTAAAATGGGAAGTCAGCCTTGGCCAATCACCTTCTCTTTTTCAAGGGCAATTGAAGAGCCAGTTCTGAAAGCTTGGGACGGAAAGCTTGAAAATACTGAAAAAGCTAAAGGAGTACTATTGGAAGTATCTAAGAATAATAGTTTGGCTAGTTTGGGGAAGTTGTAGTTGAAAATTTTAAAAAGAAGTAGATAAGAAAAAATCCCACCAATTGGTGGGATTTTTCTTATCTACTTCTTCTGCTTGTAGACAGTGTGCTTTTTAGCTACGGGGTTAAATTTTGTGGTTTCGTATTTTTTACTCGGGTCCTTTTTGGTCTTGTTGTTGTACCGGGTATAGTAAACATGACCTTTACCGATACCTTTTTCGTCACCTTGTGACACCATTTTTATTAGCAAATCCTGTGACATAGTGGCAGAATTCTAGCAAAATACATTAAAAAGTCAATATCTACAGTTTGGAAAGTTTTTATAGTATTCAGAGTTAACATATTGAGTGTAGTTTTTGAAAATAACAACGCCTAGCTAAGAGAAACTCTCGAGCTAGGCGTATGAAGCTGTTGGGTAATCAAAACCTAAGATTGTTTCAAAAGATCTCTTTTTGTTTGATTTACCTTGTTATTGTAATGATTCCTCCTCCTTGAGTTTATTTGTTTTTGACTCACTGTTCCTAGTGCATAAATTGCAACCCCTCCAAGTATGCCAACTCCTCCAAAAAACCAGCAAGCGAAATTGAATATTGGATGTTGAGCAGATTTCAGGCCGGTTAGTATAAGCAGTGCCATCATTGAGCATGCAATTGACCAAATAGGGAGGTAGTGTTTCAAATAGTGTAGCCCAGCTTCGTGACGGATTTCATCTTCAATGTCACTTGGTCTAGTGGTGAAGTATTTCGTACTAGTATCCATTATAATCTCCTGTAGTTTTTCGTTAAAACCCTGTTTTTGAATCCCTGCTAATAACATTTATATATGGTAAATAATGGTCTGTCAATGATTTTTAACTAATCAACAGCTATACGCAGTGTCTAACAAGCTAATTTATAAAGGCCTATGTTATTATGATAATTAGCTAAACGCATAATAGTGGTGCATGAAAAGCGGTAGCACATAACCATTCATGAGAGTACTTACTTTTGGTTGGGAATTCCCGCCGTCAAAAAATGGTGGACTAGGTGTCGCCTGTTACGGTCTCACGCGTGAGCTTCTTCACTATGGAGTTGAAGTCATTTTTGTGCTCCCAAAAACCCAAGCTACTATGGGTGATGCTCAGTTTCGGTTTGCTGACGATGAACGATTACTAAAAGTCCGACAAACGGACGTTTCTTTATTTCCATACTTGCATTCAAGCGGACGGGTCAATGTGATTGTGGGATATGATAAGGTGGGTAAAGCAATCATTGGTTCGAGGACTATTCTAGAAGAGGTACATCGCTTCGCTGATCAGGCTTCTTTGATCGCTCAAGAAGAAGAATTTGACGTGATTCATGCTCACGACTGGACATCATACTTGGCTGGAGTAGCAGCCAAGATAGCTAGTGGAAAGAAGTTGATTTTGCATGTGCATGCCACTTCATTTGACCAAGCTGCTAGTGATAATGTCGACCCCTCTATTTACAAAATCGAAAAAGAAGCGTTTGAGATGGCAGACAAGGTGGTGACTGTTAGTCAGTTCACAAAAGATATTATAGTGAATAAGCATCATGTTCCAGCTGACAAGGTGGTCGTGATTCATAACGGTTGTGATACATACGAACCAGAAAGATTACCTCCAACTTTAGCTGAGCTAAAAAGACAGGGTAAAAAAATAGTTCTCTTTCACGGTAGAATTAGTATCCAAAAAGGAGTTGATCACTTCGTACGGGCGGCTAGACGAGTGGTAGATGCTGACCCAAATGTAGTTTTTGTGATTTCTGGTTGGGGTGACATGATACATCAGGTTATTGAACAAGTGGGTGCGATGGGTCTATCAGAGAATGTGCGCTTTGCTGGAGCTTTGTGGGATAGTGATCGCGACCGTATGTATCAATCAGCCGATTTGTTTGTGATGCCGTCAGTATCTGAACCTTTTGGCTTAGTTCCACTAGAAGCTTTGCAACACGGAACACCGTCAATTATTTCTAAACAGTCTGGCGTGGCAGAAGTGTTGACTCATGTGCTCAAGGTAGATTTCTGGGATATAGATGAAATGGCCAATCAGATTCTTTCCAGTTTACGTTATCCAGTCATCCGTGAACAGATGGTGAAAGAAGGAAAGATGCAAATGCAAGGAATGTCGTGGCGAATCGCTGCACAAAAAGTTCAAAAGCTTTATCAAAGTCTGCTACAATATGTAACAACCTAGTATGTTAACTGTTTGCCCTTATTTTCACGTTCATCAACCATTCCGAGTCAAGCGGTATCGAGTGTTTGATATTGGTAATGACACAGAATATTTTAATGATAATAGCCAGACCGATTTAAATAATCGCAGAATTGTTGAAAAAGTGGCCGAAAAATCTTATCGACCAACCAATAAAATTCTTAAAGAGTTGCTTGATAGGCACCCCGAGTTTCGTTTCAACTTATCTTTTTCTGGTACTGTCCTCGACCAGTTCGAAGCTTACACCCCAGACGTTCTAGAATCTTTTCAAGAATTGGTAGCGACCGGTAGAGTGGAGATTTTGGCTGACACCTATCATCATTCACTAGCTTTCTTTTATTCCATTCCTGAGTTTGAGCGACAAGTTAAGCAACATGAGCGACGTATCAAACAATTGTTCGGGGTCCGACCACGGGTGTTTCGTAATACAGAATTGTCTTATCGTAATGACCTCGCTAAGTGGTGTGAAGATAATGGTTATTTGGGAATCATGGCTGAAGGCTGGGACAAGTACCTTGGCTGGAGAAGTCCAAATTATCTTTACCGACCACAAGGCTGTAATAAGATTAAAGTTTTGCTAAAGAACTATAAGTTGTCAGATGATATTGCTTTTCGTTTTGGTAATAAAGAGTGGGCAAGTTGGCCTCTAAACGCTGACACTTACGCCAATTGGATTCACGCTCATCATGGCGATGGACAAACAGTAAACCTATTCATGGATTACGAGAGTTTTGGTGAGCACCAATGGGAAGACACGGGGATCTTTGATTTTCTGCGCGCTATGCCCGAGATGGTTATGCGTCATCCCGACACCAGCTTCAAAACCGCTACTGAGACAGTGCAGAGTTATGACGTGGCCGGTGAGTATGATGTGCCGGATGTTTTGACTTGGGCTGACACCGACCGTGATCTAACTGCTTGGAATGGAAATGATATCCAGCGTGACGCTCTAGCGGCAACCTATCGCATGGAAGCTGATGTACTGAAGACACGTAGTCGTGATTTAAAAGAAACCTGGCGCAAACTACAAACTTCCGATCATTTTTACTACATGTGTACTAAGTGGTCACAAGACGGTGATGTACATGCTTACTTCAGTCCGTATCAATCCCCATATGATGCATATATCGCTTTCATGAATGCCTTAAGTGATTTACAATTAAGAGTAAGTCATGCGGTAAGTGAACGTGAGGCAAAGGATTTGGCTAAGGAGCAATCATCCTTGAATAAAGGTGAGTCGGCAGTGGATAAAAAACCAACTCAACCAAAAGAGGAAGAAGAGTTTGGACCTGAAGCAGAAACTGAGGTAGAGCCAGAAATGGTTCAGCCCACTCCGTCACCTCGTCGCTGGTGGGAAAAAATTATTGATGCAGTTCCGTTCTTTAATAGTTCTAGTCGCTAGGAAATAAGTTCTTAAGTAATATATGCCAACAAAAAAAGTTCAAAAAAAAGCCGTAGTAAAGAAGGTTGTTAAAAAAGCTCCAGCTAAGAAAGTTGTGGCGAAAAAAGCAGTTGTTGAAAAAGCTCCTACTAAAAAAGTAGTAGCTAAAAAAGCTCCAGCTAAGTCACCAGCAAAAAAAGGATCAGCTAAAAAAACTTTAGTTTACGCTCCAGACCAAGCCTCTTTCTGGGTCAATGACGGACAAATTTTAAATAGTTTGGTGGCCTTACGTGATGCGCTTGATGAGATGGAAAAGGAAGTTTTTCTTTACCATACTGCTAAAGAGCAGAATGATTTTGCTGAATGGGTGGCAAATGTTTTGTCTGATATTAATTGTGCTAAAGAATTAGCGAAGGCAAATACACCTGACAAGGCTAAGACTGTAGTAGCAAAACACCTTAAACTATACGCAGTCTAGTCTTTTATGGCTCGTTCGGTAACAATTGGAAACGGCAACCTACTAGTTGGTCTTGATGCTCGTGGTCAAGTACGTGATTTGTATTTTCCTTTTGTAGGAGAAGCCAATCACGTCAGTGGTGCTAGTGGTAGTTTCGTTCATCGGATCGGTATATATGTGGACGACCAAATTTCCTGGCTTGATGACCCTGACTGGAAAATCAGTATCGGGGCAGAGGAAGACACCTCTATCGGTTCTATGTTTGCTGAGAATTTGAAACTTGGTATTGCTGTTGCTAGCCGTGATGCTGTACACAATGAACAGAATATCTTCCTTAGACACTTTACTGTTCATAATCATCGCTCAGACAAAAGAACAGTCAAATTATTTTTGTCACAACAATTTCGTATCTTCGAGTCAAGACGAGGTGATACTGGTTTCTATGACCCTAGAGTGAAAGCTATAATTCACTACAAAGGTGAAACAACCATACTAGTGAATGCGATAGTTGGTAAGCAATCATTTCAGGAATACAACATTGGTTTGTTTGGGATTGAGGGCAGGGAAGGGACTTATCTAGATGCTAACGATGGAGTGCTAGAGAAGAACCCTATCGAACATGGTTCGGTCGATTCCGTTATAGGTTTAACCTTTGATATTGCAGGACACTCCTCTCAGGATACCTACTACTGGATCGTTTGCGGCAAATCTGTTTCTGAGGTTCATACTCTAGACGAATTAGTTTTGTCTGATACTCCAGAGAGGTTAATCGCTTCAACTGAGTCTTATTGGCGAGCTTGGGTGGAGAAAGAAAGAACTGATCTATCGTTACTTCCGGCTGAATTGCAGACTTTATATCGACGTTCATTGATGGTGATGAGAGTGCATGCTGATAATCGCGGTGGAATTATCGCTTCCAGTGACACAGATATGCTTCATCATGGACGTGATACTTATAGTTATGTATGGCCACGCGACGCAGCGATTATAGCCCACACCTTCGACAAGACTGGTTACCGTGATGTAGCCATGAGATTTTATAAATTTGCAGAAAACTGTTTGGAGCCAAACGGTTACTTGATGCACAAATATAGAACTGACGGTGTGCTCGGTAGTTCATGGCATCCTTGGATTATTAAAGGAGAACCAAGACTGCCGATTCAGGAAGACGAAACAGCCACTGTTATTTTTATGATGTTTGAACACTATGAGCGTTACCGCGACATAGAATTTATTGAGTCAATGTATAACACTTTTATTGAGCCAGCGGCTAACTTCATGTGTGATTACATAGAGTCCACTACTGGTTTGCCACAAGCTTCTTTTGATCTGTGGGAAGAGAAATACGGGACTTCTACCTACACGGCTGCTTCAGTTTATGGCGGTCTGATGGCGGCGGCTAAGTTTGCTACCATGCTTGGAAAAGACGAGCCATCCCGGACTTACCAAGTAATTGCAGATAGAATTAAGTCAGCGATTGGTACGGTTTTGTTTGATGAAAAGAAAGGCGAGTTTGTGAAGCATGTTTTTCATACGGCTGATGGCGAACTAGAGTATGACAGAACGGTAGATACTAGTAGTCTATACGGACTTTTACTTTTCCGCGTGTTTGATGTGGACGATGAAAAAATAAAGCGCATGGTAAAAGCGGTGGAAGGGAAGTTGCAGGTGCAAGGGAATAGTAAAGGGTTTGTGCGCTATGAGGCAGATGCTTATTACCGAATGCAAGATGCCGAGTCACCAAACCCTTGGGTCATCACCACTCTCTGGATAGCTCGTTATTATATTGAAAGTGCCAAATCGCTAAAGGATTTGAAGTATCCGCTTGAGCTTTTGGAATGGACCTGTTCACACGCCACTAGTAGCGGAGTGTTGGCCGAACAAATGCATCCAAACACTCGAGAACAACTCTCCACTGCTCCCTTGGTCTGGAGCCACGCCGAATTTGTATTGGCAGTCTTGGCTTACATTGAAAAAGTAGAGGAGTTGAGTAAGCCCAAAGATTAATATTTTAGTATTCAATTTTCCAAGTATTTAAATCGGGGTTAAAGACGCCTATTTTAGTGCGGTGAATGCTCCAAGCTAAGCTGCAGGTGTCTAGCTCTTTCGCGATTAGGCTGGCTAGAGTGCGCATGTAGGTACCAGAAGAGGCGGTGCATGTGAAGTGGGCGATTTGGAAGTTGTTTGGTAGGGAGGAGTCATTTCGAACATTTTCCCAGTCTTGTCTAACATCAACTCGCCTAAAATCATTACCAAGCGCTTTTCGCTCGTCGGTTACTTCAGGAATTGAATTAACTTTAGTGAGAGCTTGGTTTACTAATTCTTCGCGACTTAAGGTTTCGATTTTAGTGAGACTGAGCGAGTAGACGGTTGATTGTTTGGTCGGGATTTCGATTTCATTTAGTCGATTTTCCAAGGTCCACATATGCAGTGGTTTTCCTTGGACAGTTTTGGCAGAAAATTTTGGGTAGGGAAGTTCGATTGCGCCGACGAATTTATCAGCTACGGCAGATATTTTTTCCTCGGTCACCTCGTCGGTTTTTTTAGTGCCGGCACTGAGTCGGCCAAGCACATCAAGTGAATCAGATTCGATCCCGAATAAAACCGAAAATTCATATTCTTTGTCCAGACCATGATAGTTTGTTTGATTTTTGCATTCATCACCTAGAAGTATCAACAGCTTGCCAGACGCCATTGGGTCGAGCCGGCCAGCGTAGGCCATCGGTACACCAATCAAGTCCGGATGAGTCTGACGATAGTCTTCGGCACACGATAATGGCGTCTCACCTACCTTTTTGTGGAGTATAATATACTTTTCCATAATCGTTATAATGACATTATTCTAGGACAGAGTCGACTGCTAACTTGATGTTATCAAGTATCACCTCAATTTCACGACAAATTGGTTTACTGAATTAGTACGGTTAACTGTACTAGTTAGAGAATAATGGCTAACCTCATTTCTGACCTAATTCACATTAGGCGTGTTTTTTTGTTTTTTATCACTTGTTTCGGCGGCCGATATTGGGAGTGATTGTGTGACAGGAGTGGGTCAATCTAGTTAATTTTCTAATACTAGGTTTGCTATACTTAGCAAATGAAAACAAACAAAGTAGCGGTAATAATTAGAGGGCCAGTCGCAGTTGGAAAAACTACGACCTCTCAGGCCCTTAAACAAAGATTACCTAGTTTTGTCCTGCTTAGTATAGACGTGTTTCGGCACATGATTGCGAGTGATTCAAGTGAGTCTCGTACTAGAATTGCTAGAAATGTCGGTGCTTACTTTCTTGAACAGGTAATTGCTGATGGGTACAATATAATCCTTGAAGAAGTATTTCATGACGAATACTACGATCGCTTAAAAGCTAAGTTACTGGAAAATGACTACAATATTTTGACTATATTTCTGACAGCCTCCAAAGACGAAGTCATTAATAGAAATATGAATAGAGAAAAAGTTAAATCAGATGAGATTGTTAACACATATCATGATATTACCCAACCGGGAGAAGGTGATGTGATTATTAGCACGTCTGAGAATACCAAGGAACAAACTGTTGAACAGATTGTGAAGCTGATCGGTTTTTAAACTAAAAAGTTCACAAGTTGTCTCATATGGCTAGTAACGAGCCTGAACTAGATGTCAAATAAATAAGGCTTCATTTTTTACAATAAATTTTATGTCCAGTTTTGAAAATCCTTTTAGATTTAATAGACCTGAGTCTAAAACAGAACAGTTAAATCCAGCTGAGATTTTTGGAATAGTAGATCCGGAAGACGTTTACAAACCGGAGCGGATACCAGTAGTTGAGCATTATATTGGTTTGTCTGATATCCATAATGATTTAAAATCAGCCATTGCAAGTTTAGAGAGAAGTGGAATTACTGATAATGATGGGGAATGGTTACCAGATGTTTCAGGCATACATTTAGTTGTAACAGGGGATAGTATTAACAAGCAAAATCCAGATACTTCAGTATTGAAATTATTAAGACATTTAAAAAGAAAAGCTCCGTTGGGGTGTGAAGTGACGGTTTTGGTGGGTAACCATGAACTTGATTTGCTGATCAGAGAGGCACAAGAAAAGCCAACTGGCCTGAAAAATAAGCATATTGAATTTTTAGCAGAGTTTGGAGTAGTACATAAAAAAGGCCCGGTGTTGTTTACTCATCGCTATCCGACGGAGGAGATGTTGGAAGAAATGGTGCAACAGTATGAAGAATTTGCGGGTGATGTTGATCCATCAGAGTGGCTGATTAATGAAAGATTCACTCAGGCAGTAGCTACGATGAAGGATTCTCCGGAAGAAAGTGTTGCTGTTTTTGAGGAGTGTAATTATGGGGGAGAAGGGGGAGGGATTATGGGGGAATCAGAGGAGAGTTATTATAGAAACCAAGCCGATAAAGTGAAGTTATTGTTAGCTAAGTTAGGAGTGACTACCGTAGTGCATGGTCACAAAAAACAAACCTCAGGCGGACAGAAGTTCGAGAATTATATACCAGGCATTTGCATGATAAATATTGATGCTGCGATAGCTAGTGATAAAAATCCTGATGGAAATCATCGGATTGGCTATTTAGATGTTAAGGTGCGAGAAGATGGAAGCGTCGAAGCTTCTTCAAAATATAAAAATAAGATTGGTAAAGGTAAGCTAAAGACTCAGGATGTTGTAACCTCTACATCAACAATTAATTAAGGTTTAGTTTTTAAACCAAAACAGCTAGCGGGTAGTTTAGTACTTATTTAATCTTACAATTCACTGTGTGAACCAATCGCTTCTAGGACAACAATATCGCCGAAAGACTTATCAAATATCACCCGGATGTCACCTGAAACATTGAAGCTCCACAAATCTTTCAATTTGCCTGATAATTTGTGAGTATTGAGAATAGGATTATTTAGATCAACTAAAAATAATTCAATCCTTTTAGCAAATTCTTTTTGGATTTTCTGAGGTTGTTTTCTGAACTGCTTGTCGAAATTCTTTGTCGTGGTGATTCTCATATACTAAGATGCGAGATGCTTCATTAGTTCATCTGCAGTATCGAAGGGACCAGAGGTCTTTCCTGACAGATACTCTTTTCTAGCCTCAACGACCAGCTCCTCTAAAGAAGCTGTTATTCGTGGAGCAACGGATAGTTCAAGTTCACCAGTGCGGGCAAATTGACTAAGGGTTGCATTGACTATAGAACTCAAAGACAGTCCAAGTTCTTCAGCTCTCTTTTGAGCCTGTTCCTTTACGCGAGAATCTATCTTTAAATTGACTTGTGTTTTCATATATCTAAAGTATATACACATGGTATCTTGTGTCAATGGCGGATGTGGCTCTTAATTAGTACAGTTAACTGCACTAATTCAAAAATAGTGACTGACCCCATTTCCGGAGTTAATTTATAAGAGAAAACACCTACCGAAGTGGGTGTAATCCCATGTTTCGTGTAGGTGTTCAACTATTCGTAACGTTGACAATCTGTCCTGCTTGTCAGTGCAGTCATCGATGACTTGGCGCTGGGATTAAGAACTGCATAGCTTTCACAGACCAGCACCGTCGTCTCTGACCGATAAATATCTGCGATTGCAAACACCGCGTTAATTGCGATAAGTACGCCGATTTGTATATCGACACATCTCTGTGAGAACAAACCCTTAAGTCTCATATAATTACTCCTTTCCAGTGGTTTCGGATTTTGATAATAGAACATTCCATCTATTTGTCAAGAATTATTTGCCTCAATTCAAGAAATAACCGCAACACTTTAGTAAGATATAGAAAGTGTAGAAAAAAGTGACAGTCACTATTTTACCTTTACCCAAGAGGAGCTAATGGGGATATGTCCGTTATAAACTAGTAATTTGTAGTGTAATAATTCTGGAGAAATAGTGACAGCCACTATATTATCTGAGTTTCTCATCCCAAAGGTTTGCCGCCGATGAAGGAGTTGATGATCATTAGTAATATAAAACCTCCGATAAACAAAAATAAGACTTTCATATGGGTAAATTATAGCAGATGTGATGATTGAAAGTAGTGTAAAGTCGTTAGTATCAGCTAGTTTTCTAAAAGAAGCCTTCGGTGAAAAGATTTTCTTGTGGAATGTTGTGGTTTTTTAGGTCGGTCCAGAGGTCACGGACGAAGTGGATGGAGCCGCAGATGAAGAATTCAGGCTGGTCTAGATAACTGGTCAACTCAATTATTTTTGGACCAGACAGCCGACCGGTTTGGTATCCAGTTGAGTGCGGAGTCTCTCTGGTGATGAAGTGGGTGACGGAAAAATTATCACTTGCACTACTTAATTCGTTGATCTCAGATACAAAGACAATGTCAGATTCTGTTTGGTTGGAGTATAAAAGGTGGATTTTCCGCGGGTCATTCTTTTCCAGTAAATCCTTGCTGATACTAAAACACGGAGTGATGCCAATTCCTCCAGCGATTAATACTAAGGGTGTCTTGTCTTCTGGTTCAGGGTAAAAATATCCGTACGGAGCACTGGTTGTTACTTCGTCACCAATTGCTAACTTGTTAATAGAAGTTGAAAAGGTGCCAATGGTACGAACAGTAATTCGAACTAATGGCTCGGCTGGGTTGCTGGCAATACTATAGGCTTTGCCTTCAGCTGGGACTTGTTCTGGTAGTTTTATTGTCAGGTATTGTCCAGCAACAAACTCCGGTCTTTTTTCTAGGCAAGATAAAAACAGACTTTGCACACCGGAAGTTTCGGCTTTAATTTTCTTAATTTTCCAGTGGTAATTTTTTTCGAGTTCCATATTTAATTCTGTTGAGAATTTTCATAATCGTCAATTGCTTCACGTAGGGCTTGGTGGCCAAGGACTGAACAATGGTATTTACGGTCCGGTAAGCCACCCAATCTTTCGATGATGGCTTCTGGAGTCAGTCGCTTGGCGTGTTTAAGTAACATTCCGCCTTTTTCAGTCGCCATGACTGACATCATTGAGGTGGAGGCGATAGCGGAAGCACAACCAAAGGTGCGCCATTTGCACTCAAGAATACGTTCTTTCTGTGGATCAACTTTTATCCAGACTACCATCATGTCGCCACAAGCTGGGCTACCGACTACTCCAATACCATTTGAGACATATTCCGCTTCGTCGATTAACAGATTTTGGGGATGAAGAAAATGCTCCTTGACCACATCGCTGTATAGCCAAGAAGGACTGCTACTACAAGCGCTAACATCAGGTTTTAGAGACATAGAAATTATGTTTGGTTAAGGCCGATACGGTACTAGCGGTGATTGATTTTAATCTAGTGACTGAAGCAACTAAAGTTTCGACGGTGTATTGCAAATCTTTCTTGGTGGTGGATTTACCCAAACTAAAGCGTAAGCTACCATGGATAATATCATCGTTACGGCCGATTGCTCGGAGGACATGTGATGGTTCTAAGTCTTGCGCGCTACAGGCAGAACCAGTTGCACAACAGATGTTTGCTTGGTCTAACAATAGCACTAAAGATTCTCCTTCAACATCAGGAATACAAATATTGATGTTATTTGAGAGTCGTTCAGTGCGGTGTCCATTTAGGATTACTACCGACAATTTACTTTCTAATTCTGCAATAAAAAATTGTTGCAGTGAGCGGAGCCGGACTGATTCCTTCTTGGTATTAGCGACCGCTTTTTCCAAAGCCAAAGCAAAGCCTAGAATGAGCGGAACACTCTCTGTACCTGCCCGGAGTCCACCCTCCTGTCCGCCACCGACCAGGACCGGTTCAATCGCAATCCCTTTTTTTAGATATAGCAGACCTACGCCTTTTGGGCCGTAGACCTTAGCGCCATTCAAGGTCATCGCGTCCACATCAAGGGTGGTGGGGGAGATGGGTAGCATACCGGGTGCTTGGCAGGCGTCAGTGTGAATAATTGGGTAGGTCTGGTCGGGGCGAATGTTCTTCAGAGCTTCACTGATTGCTTTAATTGGTTGTACAGTCCCAATTTCATTATTGGCATACATGATTGATATCAAGATGGTGTCAGTGGTAACGGCTGATAAAACCGCTTCTACAGAAATTATTCCTGCCTCATCAGGCTTAATGTAAGTAATTGAAAATCCCTCTTTTTCTAAAGTGTGAGCGGCAGCTAATACAGCTTTGTGTTCAATTGAAGAAACTACAATGTGTCGACCGTGCATCTGATTGGCTCTGGCTATACCGATGATAGCTAAGTTGTCGGATTCTGTGCCACTGCCGGTAAAAATTATTTCATCAGGTTTTACTTCAAGCGTGGTCGCTATTCTGGTGCGGGCAGTGTCGAGAGTATCTACGGCTTGGCGACCAATTTGATGCAGAGAAGATGGGTTACCGTAGGTTGTAGAGTAGGCTAAAGACATTACCGCTAAGACCTCAGGGTCGATAGGGGTGGATGCGGCGTGGTCTAAGTATATAACTGATTTATCTAGCGAATTTGACATGTTTCTACGTATTGTTTCATTATCTCGGCAATAGTCACGAACTCATCATCTGAATAAGTGGTTTTCTTCAGAAAACTCGGGTTTAGTAATTTGGTGGGGATAAATTTTTGTAAGTAGTAATTTTTAGCGCCGGCGATTTCTTGTCCGATGATGTGGAAGTCGTCAGTGCTTAAGAAAGACTTGATGACAGTGGTTCTAAATTCATAAGGAACGGTTCCACTACGTAACCAATCAATACTAGCTTTAATACTAGCTACATCAGTTGGTCTGGCGACAGTTTCTGAGTATCTAGCCAAAGGTGACTTGATATCCATCGCAATGTAGTCAATTAGATTAGCAGCCACCGCTTCCTTAAGCATATCCGGATTAGTGCCGTTGCTATCGAGTTTAACTTTAAACCCCAGTTCTTTTATTCGCCCGATGAATTGAAGTAGGTCAGTGTGAACCGTCGGTTCTCCACCAGTCACTGTTACTCCATCTAAAAGTCCAACTCGTTTTTTTAGAAAGGAGAAAAATTCTTCGACATCTATTTCTTCCGCGGTCTCATTTACTAGTTCGGGGTTGTGACAGTAAGGGCAGTGGAAGTTGCAACCAATTGTGAAAACAACGGCGCATATGTGCCCTGGATAATCAATCAATGAACATTGTTGCAAGCCACCTAATTTCACAAATCAGCTTCACATTTAACCTCGACAGCATTGACTGGAATAGTTTTACGGTCACCATACTCGGCTCGCTTACCCTTATTCCATTGCTTAATTGGTCGTAAGTAACCAACAATTCTAGTGTATACCTCACATTCTTGCTGACAACTAGGGCAATGATGGTGTTCTCCTGGGAGGTAGCCGTGTGAACGGCAGACGCTGAAGGTTGGAGAAATAGTGAAATAAGGAAGGCGATAATTGTTACAGATTTTCTTTACGAGTTGTTTAACGACAGAAGTATCAGTGATGCGTTCACCAAGGAAAAAGTGAATTACTGTTCCACCTGTGTATTTGGTCTGCAGTTCATCTTGTAGTTCCAAAATCTCAAAAACATCTTCGGAAAAATCAACTGGTACGTGGGTAGAATTGGTATAGTATGGATCAATCACTTCTTTACCTTGGCCGTTGGCAAACACCATGTCGGGGAATTTTTTCTGGTCGAGGATAGCTAAGCGGTACGAAGTACCTTCGGCTGGAGTGGCTTCGAGATTGTAGTTATTACCAGTGGCTTCTTGGTAGTCAGCTAGACGGTCGCGCATTTTGGTTAGGATTTCAGAAGCAAAAGCATTACCTTTGTCAGTGGTGATATCAACTCCAAGTAGAATCTGCAAAGCCTCGTTGGTACCAACCAGACCAATGGTGGAGAAGTGGTTGCGCCAGTAAGTTCCAAAGGCTAATTTAATATTTTCCAAATAATATTTAGTGTAGGGATAGAGATTATTATCAGTCATTTGTTCAAGGACTTTTCGTTTTATTTCTAGACTCTCTTTAGCTAAATCCATTTGGTCGAACAATAATTTCCAAAATTGCTTTTGATTGGTGGCAGATTTTGCTAAGCGGGGGAGGTTAATGGTTACGACCCCAATTGATCCAGTTAGCGGGTTGGCACCAAACAATCCACCGCCACGCTTTTGCAATTCACGGTTATCGATTCTTAGGCGACAACACATTGAACGTGCGTCATCTGGACTCATATCGGAGTTGATGAAGTTTGAAAAATATGGAATACCGTATTTGGCGGCCGCTTCCCACAAGTATGATACTCGGTCGTTGTCCCAGTCAAAATCCTTGGTGATATTGTAGGTGGGAATCGGGAAGGTGAAGACTCGACCAGAGGCATCGCCTTCACTCATTACCTCCAAGAAGGCGCGGTTGAAGGTATCCATTTCTCTTTGGAATTCACCGTAGGTTTCTTTGCATTTTTCTCCACCCCGTATGACTCGTTGGTTTTTGTAAAAGGATGGTACTAACAAGTCGAGAGTAACATTGGTAAAAGGGGTTTGAAAACCAACTCGCGTCGGAACATTTACGTTAAAAACAAATTCTTGCAAAGCTTGTTTGACTTCATCGTATGACAAATGATCGTAATAGATAAAAGGTGCAAGCAGAGTGTCGACATTGGAAAAAGCTTGTGCGCCAGCTGCTTCACCCTGAAGGGTGTAAAAGAAGTTGGTCATTTGTCCGAGTGCACTACGGAAATGTTTGGCCGGCTTACTAGTGGCTTTGCCTGGTACGCCACCAAAACCGCGTATTAGTAAATCGTACAGATCCCAGCCAACACAATAGACTGATAGAAGATTAAGATCGTGAATATGCATATCCCCACTCTGGTGAGCGTCTCGGACTTCGGGGGGATAGATTTTGTCTAGCCAGTACGTCTTACTGACTTCTGAAGCAATGTAGTTATTTAGTCCTTGTAAAGAAAATGCCATATTGCTATTTTCTTTTACCATCCAATCAGCACTATCGAGGTATTTATCCACCAAGCTGATTGATTCAGTGCTGACCATGCGACGAATATGAGCATGTTGTTCACGGTAAAGAATGTAGTTTTTAGCGGTGGTGGTAAATTTTTGATCCATCAAAGCTTTTTCAATCAAGTCTTGAACTCCTTCAACGGTGACAATAAAGGACGGGTTATTTTTATAAGCTATTTGCAACTCGTCGGTCACCAGGTTTGTGATTTTTAGAGGAGCAGAGGTTTTTAATTCACCTGAGGCGCGCATAGCTTTCTCTACGGCACGGGTTATCTTTTGGGAATTAAATGACACAACTACACCATCTCGTTTGACGATTTTCTTTAAAGTAGAGTTAAGTTTTTTTGTGTTCATGTAGGAAAATTGAGAGTTAATAATATGCCCAGCTCGCCTTCGGAGCGTGGTACTATAGACGGACATCTATTGGTTGATTATAAACATAGATAGTCATCTATATATTATTTAATTATGTGGATAGTGTTATTAACTTTAAAATAGACTTACACGCAGCTATTCAGAATACAATATGTCAGACAAATCAATAGAATCGATTACCTACCCGAGGCCAAAATGGGTAAAAGCCAGTGTTACCTCTGAGGAAGAACTTTGCCCAGATTGTTTTAAGGTAGTTGGAGTAAAGAGTCGCTATACTATTGTGTGTGCTTTAGGAAAAAGTGTTGATGGTCTAACTGTGACGGAACTGACCGAAAAAGTTGGGTTACGACAACCTACTATTACTCATCATTTAAATATTTTAAGAGGAGTCGACGCGGTGAGTACTGTCAGACAAGGTAGAGAAAAGTTATATTCCCTAAACCGCAACGCCCACTGCTTCGAAGAGTGCCAGATTCCGTATTAGGTGTATTGTGAGAGTTTGTGTGGCTAATGAGTAGGTCTCGGATTATTTATCTATATTTTATTGGATTTATCCACCAGAGGAATTAGTAGCCAAATGACTTGTTTGGCTCGGTTGTGGTGTTGTTCGATCTAGTTTCTACTATATTGAGTTAGTCCAAAAACATCATTGCAAAATTAGTCATTTGGTGTAATCTGTTGGGGTTCTGGGTTCATTGTTTATGAAAAACACGATTTTAAGAGAGGCCTTCCTTTTTAATGCAACAGCCATCCTCGGACCGGTTTTTTTTCTCGGCGGAGCCGGATATATGTTGGATAGATATTTTGGCACCAATAAAACATTTTTGTTTTTTGCTATTGCCACAGCTTTTGTCTTGACCAACATACTAATGTTTCGAAAAATCATGAAATTCATGAAAGTCTCAAATGAACACATCAAAGCGGCCGATGTTAAAGAAGCCGAAGAAAAGGCTAGATTAGCTGAAGTGGAAACTAAAGAATAGTTATATTAAATATGTTTAATACTAAATCAGGACTATACACTACACTGTTTATCTGTGTTTTGTTGGCACTTTCTGTTTTTCTCGGCCTGGAAAAAGACCCTGATGCGTCTATTAAGGTATTCCTCGCCCCTGAAATATTGTTTACGATCGGTTCTTTTCCGGTCACTAATTCTTTCTTTTGGGAAATTGTCCTATCACTGATATTGATTGTTACTGCTGTTAGGATGAAGTATTCACTAAAACAACAGCCAGGCACTTTTCAAAACATCGTAGAACTACTGATTGAGGGCGGGTATAAATTCGTTGATACTATCACCAAAGACGATAGTAAGACCAAGAGGGTTTTTCCTTTAGTCTTTACAATGTTTTTCTTTATTTTGTTTACTAATCTTTTTGGTTTTCTGCCGGGGGAGGCAGCCATACACTATGGTGAAGCTTCATTGTTCCGGTCTGTGATGGCTGACTATAGTATTGTCTTAATGTTGACTGTAGTGAGTGTAATCACTGTTCAGATTGTGGCGATTGTCACCTATGGTCCATTTGGTTACTTGAAGAAGTTTATTAATTTTTCCAGTCCGCTCAACTTTATCTTGGGATTGATGGAAATTATCAGTGAATTGGCAAAAATACTTTCACTTTCATTCCGTTTGTTCGGTAATATTTTCGCTGGTGAAGTATTGGCGGTAGTGATGTTGTTTTTGATGCCGTATTTTCTGCCACTACCGTTCATGTTTCTAGGGCTTTTGTCAGCCATTATTCAAGCGTTTGTATTTTCTCTTTTGACTACTATCTTTATCACTATGGCCTCGGAGCTGCCTGCTCCGGCAGACCCGGTGGTAACATAGGGTTAAAAAAGAGGGTATTAACAATTTATTTTAAAAAAGTATGGATATAGAATCAGCACGATTAATAGCAGCCGGTTTGGCGATTGGATTAGGAGCAATCGGGTCAGCTGTTGGTGAAGGTTTAATTGCAGCGAAGGCAATGGAAGCGATTGGTCGTAATCCTGAAGTACAGGGTCAAATCACACCGCTACTATTTGTGACTATGGCGATTGCAGAATCAACTGCTATTTACGCTTTGGTGGTAACTCTTATCATCCTATTCGGATAATAGAAACTATTAAGTTTCAAAGAATCTATGGAATTACTCACAGCATTAGGAATTGATTTACGCATTTTTTTGGCACAATTAATTAATTTTGCCATTCTCGTTTTCGTGCTCTATCGGTTTGCCTACAACCCGGTTTTAGAGTTGCTTGAAGAAAGAAAAAAGAAAATCAAACAAAGTGCAGATGATGTAGAAGCTTCACAGAAGTTACTACAAAATGCACAAAGCGAGTCAGACCAAATTGTCTTGAACGCCAAAAAAGAAGCCCGCGTGATTATTGAAGAAGCACAAGAAACAGCTAATAAAAGTGCTCACGTTATTTTGAGTAAGGCTGAAGCTGAAACTAAGAAAATTGCGGCTGATGCTCAACTAAAAATTCAACAAGAAAAAGATCAAATCATGTTTGACGTTCAGGACGATATGACAAAGTTGGTGGTTGATGCAACTGAAAAATTAATTCAGAAGCGTTACGAGACGGAAGACGATAAGCAGTTTATTAAGGCTGTATTTAAGAAAGTCTAATTAGTTAAATTCTGTTTTATTTATGAGTGTACGAATTCAGCCTAAACAATATGCCCAGCTTTTGTTTGAATTAACAAAAGGTAAAACAGAAAATGAGATAACTCTAGTCCTGTCTGATTTTGTTAAGGTCTTAAGAAAGAAACATCACACCAAATATCTTCATCATATCATTCGGTTGTTTGAAGATATATACAATAAAGAAAATAATATTCTTAGTGTGAAAGTGGAAAGCGCTGAGCCACTTGACGCTGAAGGTGATAAAAATATCGCGGATTATGTGGAGAAAACTTATCCCGGTAAAGAAATTTTTCTAACTAAAAAAATTGTCCCCCAACTTAAGGGTGGGGTGATGATACGAGTCGGAGATAAGATGATTGACGGTAGTGTGGTTAAAAATATTGTGAAGTTTCGCCAAGCGTTGCGAATTGGATAAATATTTTGTAAAAATTAACGATGTAATTATAATTTTATTATGAATAAGGACTATATTATTGAACAGCTCAAGAAACAAATCGAAGGATTTGAATCGTCAGTATCTGAAGAATCGGTTGGAACTGTTTTGGAGGTGGGCGATGGTGTGGCTCGTATTTCCGGACTAGCTGGTGCAATGGCTTCAGAAATGGTCGAGTTTCCTAATGGGGACTTGGGAGTAGTACTAAACTTGGAAGAAGACCAAGTGGGTATCATGTTGCTGGGTGATATGAAAGTGATTAAAGAAGGCGACGTGGTTAAGTCGACCGGAAAGATTCTTTCTGTACCAGTGGGTGAAAAAATGATTGGCCGAGTGGTCGATGCGCTTGGTATGCCACTGGATGGCAAAGGTGAGATTAAGACTGATGTTAGGTATCCAGTGGAAAAGATTGCTCCGGGGGTTATTACACGAAAGTCAGTTCATCAACCATTGCAAACTGGTATTAAAGCGATTGATGCCTTAATCCCGGTTGGACGCGGACAACGAGAGTTGATTATTGGTGATCGTCAGACTGGAAAGACAGCGGTGGCTATCGACACTATCATCAACCAGAAAGGGCAGGGAGTGAAGTGTATTTATGTAGCAATTGGTCAGAAAGAGTCTAAGGTGGCACGTATTGTCTCTATGTTAGAGGAGGCTGGAGCAATGGAATACACAACAGTTGTAGTAGCGGGAGCGGCGATGCCGGTATCACTTTCTTTCATGGCTCCTTACACTGGTACAGCTATCGGTGAATACTTTATGGATAAAGGTGAAGATGTTTTGGTGGTCCATGATGATTTGTCAAAACACGCTGCAGCCTACCGACAAATCTCACTTATTTTACGACGTCCACCTGGGCGAGAAGCTTATCCAGGAGATGTTTTTTATCTTCACTCCAGATTGTTAGAGCGTAGTGCTAAGTTGAACGAAGAAAATGGCGGCGGTTCACTAACGGCTCTGCCGATTATTGAAACTCAAGGTGGTGACGTGAGTGCTTACATTCCAACCAACGTGATTTCGATTACTGACGGACAAATTTATCTAGAGTCTGACCTTTTCTACAAAGGAATTCGTCCGGCTTTAAACGTTGGTTTGTCAGTCTCTCGGGTGGGTTCATCAGCGCAAATCAAAGCGATGAAACAAGTGGCGGGAACTCTCCGTTTGGACTTGGCACAATTCCGTGAATTGGAAGCTTTTGCTCAATTTGGCTCAGACTTGGATGATAAAACTAAAAAACTAATTGAACGAGGAAAGCGTGGAGTGGAAATGCTGAAGCAAGCACAGTACTCACCGCTATCAGTCGAACATGAAGTAGCCGCCCTTTATGCACTGACTCGGGGTCATCTTGATGATGTGGCAGTGGAGGATTTAGTTGAATGGGAGAAGAACTTCCATGATTACCTTAACAATGAAGGTAAGGCAGTAATCGACAGTCTGCAACAAGAAAAAGCTCTCACTCCAGCCGTTGAAGATCTTCTGAAAGAATATATTCAGAAATATAAAGATATCACTGCAATCGCTTAATAATTTAATCATGTCTTCAACCAAAGATTTAAAACAGCGCATAAAAGGTACCAAGAATACCAGTAAGATCACTGCCGCTATGGAGATGATTTCGGCGGTTAAGATGCGTAAAGCAGTGGCTAAGGTGATTGCTATTCGTCCTTACGCTGAGAGTGCACTCCAGGTGCTAGAAAAAGTGTCTCAGGCGGTAAAACTAGAGAATATTGCTATATTTAAAACCCGAACGGTTAAGAATGTATTGATTGTGGTAGTGACCTCAAATCGAGGTTTGTGTGGTTCTTTTAACACCCAGATTATCAAAGAGGTGCGATCTCAAATTGAAAAGCTTGAAGCAAAAAACGCCGAACTTAACAATATAGAATTTTTGTCTATCGGAAAAAAAGGAGACAAAATGTTGAGACGGTTTGGTAAAAAAATCGTTGCTTCATACCCTGACATTGTGTCTGAACCAAGTATGGAAGCAATTAGTTCAGTCTCTCGTTTGTTGCGAGACGAATTTGACGCTGAAAAGTACGATAAGGTAGTGTTGGTCTACACCGACTACATTTCACCGATGGTACAAAAGACTAGGTCACGTCGTATTCTTCCGTTGTCATACGGTGCTGTGGAAGATGAGTTGGACGAAATGGATAAACATCCACAACCAAGTTATATTAATGAAGAGATTAAAACTGAAAAGTTAGAAAAGGTGAAGAAATTGGAGTCGGAATACACTATTGAACCAAGTCCGGAACAGGTTTTGAGAACTCTAGTGCCAAGACTCCTCCGGATGCAACTTTATCACGCACTCTTGGAGTCTAATGCTTCGCAGGAAGCGGCCAGAATGTTGGCTATGCGCAACGCTACTGAAGCAGCTAAGGATATGATCGGAGAGTTTACCTTAGCTTACAACCAGTTGCGACAAGCCAAGGTGACGCAAGAGATTGCAGAACTGTCGGCCGGTATGGCGGCGGTAGAAGGTTAGTTAGGTCTTATTAGCATTACTTAT
Organism: Candidatus Nomurabacteria bacterium; assembly: GCA_020632095.1. Classification (GTDB taxonomy): domain Bacteria; phylum Patescibacteriota; class Minisyncoccia; order Phycocordibacterales; family UBA918; genus OLB19. The sequence goes on along the minus strand of JACKGF010000001.1, from coordinate 383,902 downwards.
TTATTATGAAAGGAAAAATTATACAGATTATCGGTCCAGTAGTAGATGTCGAATTTGCTGACGAGACATTGCCGGCTATTTATGACGCTTTGGAAATAAAGGTGCCAACTGGGGAAACTCTAGTGGTCGAAACACGTCAGCATCTAGGTGGTAACCGCGTTCGAGCGGTGGCTATGAGTACAACTGATGGTCTAGCCCGCGGAATGGAAGTTGTTTCTACAGGCGCACCGATGTCTGTACCAGTCGGTAAAGAAGTGTTGGGTCGTATGTGTAACGTGCTCGGTGAAGTGATTGATGGTAAAGCTGAAATCAAGGCTACCGAAAAGCGTTCAATTCACCGTGACGCCCCAGCTTTTTCTGAGCAGTCGACTACGACTGATGTTTTTGAAACTGGTATTAAATCTATCGACCTGATTTGTCCTTTCATGAAGGGTGGTAAAGTTGGACTCTTCGGTGGAGCGGGGGTAGGTAAGACAGTGGTGATTCAGGAATTGATTCGTAATATCGCGCAGGAGCACGGAGGGTACTCTGTGTTTGCTGGAGTAGGGGAGCGAACGCGTGAAGGTAACGACTTGTACTTCGAAATGAAAGAATCTGGTGTGCTAGATAAGACAGCTTTGGTCTTTGGACAGATGAATGAGCCACCAGGAGCGCGTCAGCGCGTAGCTCTTTCGGCTCTAACTATGGCGGAATATTTCCGTGACGATGAAGAAAAAGACGTATTGCTTTTCATCGATAATATTTTCCGCTTTACTCAAGCTGGTTCTGAAGTGTCTGCGCTCTTGGGCCGAATTCCATCAGCAGTGGGTTATCAACCGACTCTGGCTGAGGAAATGGGGCAATTGCAAGAACGAATTACGTCAACTAAAAAAGGTTCGATTACTTCAGTACAGGCGGTGTATGTACCAGCTGACGACTTGACTGACCCGGCTCCAGCGACTACCTTTGCTCACCTTGACTCAACAGTAGTGTTGTCACGTCCGTTGTCAGAGTTGGGAATTTATCCGGCGGTTGATCCGTTGGACTCAAACTCAACTATTCTTGATCCGAATATCGTGGGTGAACGTCACTACAAAGTAGCGCGAGACGTACAAAAGATTCTACAGCGCTACAAGGACCTGCAGGACATCATTGCTATTCTCGGTATGGAAGAATTGACTGAAGATGATAAGGTGATTGTGAGTCGGGCTCGTAAAGTACAGAAATACCTATCTCAGCCTTTCTTTGTGGCAGAGCAGTTTACCGGAGCCAAAGGTAAGTATGTTTCTTTAGAAGATACTATTACAGGATTTGAAAAAATCTTAAGCGGTGAGTTGGATGAGATTGGAGAACAAGCTTTCTACATGAAGGGTTCAATTGATGAGGTCTTGTTAGAAGCTGAGAAAAAAGATTAATTAAAATGAAAAAGATAGTTTTTAAAATCATTACCCCTGAAAAGATTGTCTTTGATGATGAGGTTTATCAAATCACTCTACCGGTGCGAGAGGGTGAAGTGACGGTCTTGCCTGATCATATTCCTTATATAGCAGGGCTCAAATCAGGGGAAGTAGCGATCCGTAAAGGTCCAAAGGATGAAGAGATTAGACTATCTATTTCTGGTGGCTTTATTGAATTTCACGACAATGTGCTCTTACTCTTGGCTGATACAGCGGAAAAGGCAGTAGACTTGGACTTAGAACGAGCGGAGGAAGCGAAGCAAAGAGCGGAAAAAATCATGAATGAAGCTTCCGTATCAGATGAAAGTTATCCTACGCTAGTTGAAATGTTCGACAAAGAAGTAACTCGGGTTCAGTTGGCTAGAAAGCACAGGACTCATCATCGTCAGGCGATATCGACTGAAGATAGTGCTAATTAATGGTGAAGTGACGAGGGTGATTATGATGCAAAACTGACCTGCGCCAAAGGCGCCGGTCAGTTTTGTTAGACAAATATCTTTGGAGTAGTAAAATAAATTTGAAGGGATTGATTTTGTGTTCATATGTGACATATTAATCATTGTAAGTTCTTTGTTTTTATGGAGGTAAAAATCATGCTTGATGATAAGTTTGGCTTAACAAATGCACGTTCTTCTTTGAGTGACTCAGAAGAAAGCGGTGGTCACTCAGATGATCCTTGGGGTCGCCCGGTATGTTCTCAGATTGAAGAGGAGACGGGCGGAGACGGGGATGGGTCATTTTTTGACCGTGCAAGGAGATATTTTTTCAGTTTTCTTTGGAATTACTGAGTATAGGCGGCACCTTCGGTGCCGCCTAGTCTATTTACCAATCGATCTCTCGAATAAAGTGCTTTTTTAAATATTCATTAGTCTGACTAAAGTGTCGACAGCCCAAAAAGCCGCGGTGGGCTGAGAGTGGGGAAGGGTGAGGGGCGGTTAGTATAAGATGTTTGCTTGCGTCTATAAGTTCTGACTTTTTAATAGCGGAAGCGCCCCAGAGCAGGAAGACGATATGAGTTTTTTCGTAGGAAATTCTCTTTATAATTGTGTCGGTAAAAGTCTCCCAGCCTAAACCTTGGTGAGAACCAGCTTGTCCGGCTTCGACGGTAAGGGTGGTGTTGAGTAGTAAAACTCCCTGCTTAGCCCAGTGTTCCAGATTACCTGATTCCGTTGTTTTTACTCCCAAATCAGCGTTAATTTCTTTATATATATTTCGCAAAGACGGAGGAATTTTTACTCCGTCAGGCACAGAAAAAGCCAGTCCATGTGCTTGGCCGGGTGCGTGGTAAGGGTCTTGACCCAGAATCACTACTCTTACTTCGTCAAAAGGACAAAGCCTAAAGGCATTAAAAATATTTTCCCTCGTGGGGAACACAGAGTGGTTTTTGTAAGCCAGATTAATTTTTTGTGTTAGTTTTTGAAAATACTCTTCATTCAGTTCATCTTTTAGTATTGTATACCATGTAGGATCAATATTAGTCTGCATGGTGCGATTATACAATGCTAAAATCATTCTATGAAGTTTTATAAATTAGGGCTGTTATAAAAGACTTGATGCTAGTTATTTCGCAAAACAATCTGGTCTACGTAGGATGTCATTAGTTCCATATTCATATTCAGTTCGATAAAGCGTGAGAAAGTATTATCGTCTGTCAAAACCACATACCTGTCATTTCCAGCAAAGACATAGAGAGTTGTGTCGAATGATTTAATTTTTCTAGAGTCAATGAGTGTGTAAGCTGGGTCGAGATTATATCTAACATAGTGAGATTCGTGAACCGCCCAACTGTCTACATGATTGTATGCAACCTGGAAAGGTGGCTTTTCATCTGGGTTATAGTCAACCCAGTAGTTACATGTAAAATCATTCTCTAAGTGACAGCTTGAGCTTGGGGTATAGATTGTGATTGGGTCTGACGGGGAGCGAGACCAGTCGTTGTTGCAGCTTAGCCATAATGAGGACAAGGTGTCGCCGTCTCCCCAACGTTCATTGTGGTAATTAAGGTTTGGAAAGACTAGACCCTTATCAAAACTCTTGATGGAAGAGGTAGATATTTCCAAAGGCCTACTTTTACAGTAGTTTGCTTGGGTTTCTGTACTTAAGGTAGATTTTTTGCTATTTAAATCAACAAAGTCTTGAATCTCCCTATTAGAATTGTACTCTGACCCAGAAATTTCAATTCCACCCGTTTCGTTATATTCACTTACTATCTCATCATAAGATCTGTTGATGTTTTTTGCAGTCGGTTCAATAATTTTTATTTTCTCTGAAGTGTCATCCTCAACTAATTCTTCATTGTCTGAATCTCGGCCATTCATAAGCATGAAAACGTTGATGAATATTATTATAATTAACCCTAAGGTAAGAGATTTGGCTAGCATTTATTTATTTTAGCACGCTACTTCTGACAACTGGGACAATAATGCGTACCGCGTCCTGCACAGCGGATTTTTTCGATTGTACCACCACAACGTTCGCATTTTTTACCTTGTTGACCGAAAACTTTTAGGTAGTCTTTGAAATTGCCGTTTTTACCACCGGTGTCTTTGAAATGTTGGAAGGTGGTGCCACCGACATTGATGGATTCATTCATGACATCACGGGAGGCGGCGGCGATAGCCGCCGCCTCTTTCTTGGTGACTTTGTCGGCCAAGCGTGTAGGGCGAACCTTGGCCCGCCACAGTGTTTCGTCAACGTAAATATTACCTAAACCAGCGATAAAGGTTTGGTCGAGTAGGGCGGCTTTGATGGGAGTTTTTCGCTTTTTTAGTTTTTGGTAAAACCATTCAGTATCGAATTTGGGATTGATTGGTTCGGGTCCGAAGCGAGCTTTGGCAGCGTCTCGGCCGGCTTTGTCAGTGAGTTTAAGATAACCAAAAATTCGCATGTCATTGAAGTGTAGGGCGGAGTGGTCGGTGAAGTGGATAGTGGCGCGGGTGTGGCGACCAGGGAGGTCGCGGTCGGTGGCGGTCACTGAGTGACCGCCACCGACCGCTTCACCACCTTCATCCAAATAAAAAAACTGCCCCGTCATCTTCAAATGAGCCAATAAAAACAAGTTATCCTCATTAACAAAAGAAAAAATCATCAATTTCCCAATTCGGTCAATTTCCGCAATTACTTTCCCGACCAACCTATCTTCAATAGTTTCATCATTATTTACACTCTTAGCATGAAAAACCTCCACGCTAGTAATGGTTTTACCAACCACCTTGCTCTTTAACTGCATTCTAACGGTTTCTACTTCTGGTAATTCAGGCATAGTTCAATTGTACTTGAGATTTTAGGTCGGTAAAGTAATACCCGATAATTGTCATTGTGTGTAGTTGAATTACCAGAATTTTTCTGTACAATAGCACTACTTCATCATTGTTAGATGGGGTATAGCTACGTTCGATATAAAAGTATTTGTATCGTTCACAACAAGAATTAAAGGAGTCTATGGTGATTCTAATTTTCTTTTCATTCCGGTGTAGCTCAGCGGTAGAGCAGTTGACTGTTAATCAATTGGTCGCAGGTTCGAATCCTGCCGCCGGAGCAAATTAAGGTGAATGGGGAGGAGGTGAATGGGGAGGCGGAGGTGAATGGGGAGAGGTGAATGGGGAGGCGTCCGTTATAATGCCAGAATCTGTGTTGTAATTTTATAATGGAATTTAGCTAATATTAGAACACACAAAATGCATAAATAACGGACGTATCCCCATTACTTCTAATATTAGAACACACAAAATGCATAAATAACGGACGTATCCCCATTACTTCCGTATCCCCATTACTTCGTATCCCCATTACTTGATAGGACGAGTTCGAACCTAAGTTGTTTTTTAATTATAATTCAGCAAAAATTCTTGCAATTTATAAGCACCTAGTATAAAGTTTAGATATGCCTGTGGGCGAAAGCCCCGTTCAGCCAACATATTCTGTAAGCTGAAGGCAGGCATATAAAAAAATCCCTCTCTTGAGGGACTTTTTTATTACTCATCAATGATATCGTCTGAAGCAAGCTTGTATGATGATTTTCTTCTAAGATTCACATCTGACATAACACTCCAAAAATGTGGCTCCCCATTACCTGCACGCCGAACAATTGCTTTTACCCGGAGCATATTTGCACCAGTCCCAAGAATTCCTTCAAATGCAAAATACTCCATTTCTTTCATTGGTCTTGAGCCATCAGAGTTCCTTTTTCGACCGACCGCTCCCCACTGTTTTCGGTATTGCTGCAAAGTACCTGATTTGCTAATAATCTCAATCGCCTTAGGTAATAAAGCGAATTTATTCATTTGAGATATTTTTTCACGTTCACTACCAGATCCATTGTATCTCAAATGGTGAAATCCGTCAGAATTAAAGGTAACATTATTTTTAAAGTAAGGACAAAACACAAACTTTACATCCTTGTATAATATTTCAGCCTTCGCCATTTCTTGCTTATGTCTCGAGAGGATGCCCATAATCTAACTAGTATACTTTAATAATCAGACCTGTGAAAATAAAATATACTAAAAACTAGCGGTTCGAACGTCCTTCACCCAGCGGAGCAACGAAAAAAGCACTATTTATAGTGCTTTTTTCTATGTACCTCCGAGAGGATTCGATCTTTTGGTTGACTTCTCTTATTAAAAACTGTTTACTTCACACGTCTCAGTTTGAACTGGGTGTTCAAAAAACTCATAAGAAAGGATACGTATGAAAAACGCAGTTACTACGTTACCCATGCAGAGTCTTAAGGGTATCTTTAATTCATAGACCTTGCTTCACCAGCCATAGATCAACTCCTAGCCAGAGTTTTAAACCTAAGTGAACATACCTTGTCGACATGAAAATGCATGTTCTCAGGTTATCTCTCTCGTTTTTTAAATTTAAGTTGTTACAGACTAAAAGTTAAAACAAACAGTTTGTCGACTGGATTTAACACTTTTTCGAGTTTATTTCGAGTATTTCTTTTTCTGTAGTTACAAACTAAATGTCATTAAAGTGAAGATTTTTTGATATACTGCCTACTATGCAAGAACGAGTAAAAGTATGGCTAACCTGTCCAGAAGACGCCTCCGAAAGGGTCAGAATGGCTATAGGTGACGCAGGAATAGGAAAAATAGGCAACTATAGCCACTGTAGCTTTGTGACTAAAGGAAAGGGCTATTTTATGCCAAATGTTGAAGCTAATCCTCATATTGGAGAAGCTGGTAAACTAGAAGAAGTAGATGAGGTAGTGATTGAGTTTGTTTGTACCAAGGACCAACTTCCACTACTAAAGCAGGTTCTGAAAGATAATCACCCATACGAAGAAGTAGCTTTGGATGTGTTTCCATTATTAGATTTTGAATAAATTATGAAAAAAGAATTAACTGAAGCAATCAAAGTTGCGGGGAAAATTGTAGATAACTGGCTACCAATGAAAATCCGTTATGACCATACGCCTGGCGCAGTGGTGTGTATTGCAGTAAATGGTGTACCTAAATATGTTAGCGCATTTGGTCTATCCGATATTGGAAAAGATATAGAGATGAAGACAGATGCCCAATTTCGAGTTGCATCGATGTCTAAAATGTTTACAGCGGTAAGCATTATGCAACTCCAAGAAAAAGGTAAACTTCGACTCGATGATAAAGTCTCTGATTATTTATCTTGGTTTAAGGGTAAGACTAAAGAAACTAATCTTTCTAACATCACTATCCGGCAGCTACTCTCGCACAATGCTGGACTCTTCCGAGATGGTGATGCACAGCAATGGGTAAATGATAAGTTTCCAACTAAGCTTGAGGGTACGGTCTCTTCAAAAGCAATTGTGTTTGATAATGCTACGACCATGAAGTACTCAAATCATGGGTACTCCATACTTGGAGCTGTTATAGAGAAAGTATCTGGTGACTCTTATGATAAATATGTCACTGAAAATATCACCAAACCACTCGGATTAAAAAATACTCTTCCAGATTTACCGGATAAGATACCAGCAAAACTAACTAGAGGGTATGAACGCTGGACACCAGATGTGATAGATCGACAAAAAGAGCCGAACATTAAAACAAATACCTATGCTCCTGCAACTGGATTTATTTCAAATGTGCAAGACTTGGCTTTGTTCTTATCATCCTTACATCCTGATAGTAAGAAGAGTGTGCTTAATAGAGAGTCTCGAAAAGCAATGCGACAGGTGCAGAGTATTGTTAGTAAAGACGAAATGTATGGATTAGGACTTTGTATCGAAACTGTCACAGGTCAACAAACGTACGGACACTCAGGAGGTTTTGCTGGGTATGTAACTAATGCCATTAGCCATATTGAAGATAATGTCCAAGTAATTGTCCTTACAAATACGCAGTCAAATACTGCTGGAGCTGTTAGTGATAACCTAATGAGGTTGATTTATGACCTCAAAGATTCAAAGGATATAAAGTCTATTCCTAATGAGCCATACTCAGGCATGTACCGCAATCGATGGGGTGACATGGTTATTGTAAGTACGGGAGATGATTTGGTGGGGTTTGGAGCTTCAGCATCTAATCCTGTACAGGCTTGGTCTAAATATAAAAAAGTAAAACAGCACTCATTCAAAAACCAAGACAAGATTGGCTTTGGCACACCTGGAGAAGTAATTACATTCAAAAAAGTAAAAGATGGTAAAGCTCAGACTATTTCCTCTGACGGAGCTGATATGGAAAGGGTTTACTAGTTATCGAGCAATAGCTACTAAACGATTTATACACTTAAGGTGGAAGTCAAAATCTGAGTATATACCTGCCCAATCGAAAGTTCGAAAACTGTCCCTCCAAGCGAGCATATAAAAACTTAGTCACGCCTTTGGGCGTGGCTTTGTTTTTAATGCTCCGGCGGAGTAAAAGTCCGGGGGACTGTTACGTCAGGATTCGAAACCCGATTGAGGTATTTTATGACTGAAAGGAAATAAAATATCCAATTGGGGTACTGCGCCTGTAAGGCGAGAATTCCTGCCGCCAGAGCAAGCTCTGGGAGAGCTTTTATCAGGATTCGTAGAGGTTGGTCAGGTATTTTGCGACCGCAGGAAGCGAAAATATCGACAACCTGTACTGCGGTGTAAGCCGAGAAACTCCTGCTACTGGAAGAAAAAATCACACCACAAAAATCAATAAAATATTGTCCCTGTCCCACTAGTGTCCCGTTTAACTTCCCAAAATCTCAAACAACCCTTAATTTATAAGTATCATTTGTATAATTAGGTTTTTTCGATTTCAATCCAAAACCAGTTTTTTCAGTAATAATAGATTGAGTTTATCAGACTTAATCTATCATTATGAATCGAGGTGTCTACGTGTTTTCTCAAATTATGGAGTTTGTCGATGATTATGAGTTTAGAAAATGTGTGGAGAGATATAATGGTGAGTACCGCATTCGAAAATTATCTTGCCGACAACAATTCACAGCCATGATCTTCGGTCAGCTGGCATACCGGGAAAGTCTTCGCGATATTATCACCTGTCTGGGTGCTCACGAAGAAAAGTTGTATCACCTTGGCTTTAGACAAAAAATCGCCCGCAACACCTTGGCCTCAGCCAACCAGAAAAGAGACTGGAGAATCTACCGAGACCTAGCGATGGTGCTCATTGCCAGAGCCAGACCAATGGATCCAAAGTCAAAAGAAATCATTGAGCTTGATTTAGATGCGACAGTCTATCTGCTAGACTCAACGGTGATAGATTTGTGTTTAAGTCTGTTCGGCTGGGCCCGGTTCGATGCTCAACATTCTTCGATTAAGCTGAACATGCAACTTGATTTAAATGGCTCTATTCCTGCGTTTTTCACTATCACTGAAGGCAGAGTGAACGACGTGAATTTCCTAGATGAGATTACGTTCGAGCGTGGTGCGTACTACGTCATGGACAAAGGGTATCTTGATTACGAACGTTGGCACAAGATACATCAAGCTGGAACATTCTTTGTTCTATGAACTTACGGGTGTTGCACTTCAAGATTGAATCTACCGGAGCATTACTTGACGCAGTAGTATTACTATGGTATCATTATTTTGTGTTGCTAATTGTGGCTTCACATAACTCCTAACTGTAAGGAGCTTGAAATGACCTTTGAAGAAGAATTTCGTACGTTCTCGGAATTAAAATCGCACGTTCACCTCAACCGAGAAAAAGACTTCTACCTCGTCTGTGCTGGTTGCCACAAATGGAGCTGGCCGATTGTCGAGGATGCAGCCATTACTGGTTGGCTTGGAGGGAAGCATCTTGACCACCTCCGTAAAGTCAACTGGGACATCGGTATGGTCGTAGGGGCTGTGGTGTTCAACCATACCCGTGAAGGGTTTGAGTGGAATACCGTATGCGACATTCTTGACGTCGGGGGTAGAAACGGGATGAGCGAGGGAATTTTTTCTTTCTATGAAGCAAGATATCCTCTCGGAGCAAATAAGTTCTGGACTCCTCCTGGTGCGCGCGGAGTAAAGCGCATCGCACAAGACCTCGCAAAAGCAACTCTTTGGGTGGAAGCCCTCTCATTTTTGCTCAGCAAGGACTACGACGAACTTCTTGCTGCGTAAGTAGCACTCTGGCCTGGCGGCACTCCCGCCAGGCCTAATTCTTTACAAGCTCAAAATACTGCAACTCATTTTCTAATCTCGCTCAATCAAAGGTTCGAAACTCGTCCAGCACGCGGAGCAAATTAAGGTGAATGGGGAGGCGTCCGTTATAATGCCAGAATCTGTGTTGTAATTTTATAATGGAATTTAGCTAATATTAGAACACACAAAATGCATAAATAACGGACGTATCCCCATTACCTCAATCTCACTTTCTTGAAGGCTTCTCGCATATTGCGCCTGCTCCAATTTCTCAGAATGTCGCGACTGGCTAAACTAGCGCGAATAAGCAAATTTGCCAACGGAAATAGTAATAAGGTGGAGGAGGTGAGGAGTATATCAATTAAAATTTATTTGATCATTCTGTTTATTGCTGTTGTAGCATTTGGTAGTTTACTCTATCAAGTAGAGGGCGATACAAACTTATTTTTCAAAGATATTCCGTCATCTATCTTGTGGGTTACAATGGCCTTGCTTGGTGGTGGTATTGGTAATGTTGAACTGTCAGTCTCAGCCAAACTTTTGGTTGTTGGTATTCAGTTCACTAGCTTATTACTCTTTGGTTTACTGATAGCAATCGTCGGTCAATCGGTCGAACGCCGTCTGCTCGGCTCATCAAGGTTAGATAAGTAAAGTTTAAATATTGAGACTGGATTTTTCTGATGAGGGTTGTATACTTTATATATGAATAGTTATCGTCAAATCAATACATCTTGGTGGACTGCCTGGCTTTTGGGGCGGTTGTGTTTTGATGTGTAGATTTATTTTTCTCCATTAATAAAAAACTGCCCCCTAAGGCAGTTTTTTAATATCAACATAAAAAGAATAATCATAACTAAAATGAAAACAATTAAAACTACAGATACACTAATCGTCGGGGCAGGATTTTCGGGACTGTATCTAGCGCATCATTTACTTGCAAACAACAATCGTAACTTCTTGATAGTAGCGCCAGACATGAAAACAGTTAGCGATAAGTCGTATTACAATATTCGCTCTAGAGGGGTTAAACAAACTTCACTCAAAGAATCAATGAATGCTGCTAGTTATGGTAAAGCTAACAAGCAACTGGTCAATGTCTTTGTGAACAATATTGATGATGAGTTAACCTATTTGAGTCATTTAACCAAAATGGAGCCTTCATACTTAGGAGCAAAGGTGAGTGACCCGATGTCACTACTTAACAAAATACGTAAAGAGTCTGAATTTAGTCGAGTCTATGCAGAAGTGACTTCAGTGTATAAGAAACGTAAATATATTGAAGTTCAGACTTCAAAAGGGGAGATTCATTGTAAAAAAGTGGTGTTTTGTTTTGGTGGGCTGAGGGCGAGGCTGTCCGAGAAGTTTGAAGACGAGCGGGTTAAAAACAACATGTTTGAGATTGCTGGAGAGGCTGGGTGTAGGGTTTTGTATCAGGATTTGGTAATGAAGCATCCATTTTATTCAAAAGGAGTGTGTATTCCAAGTGATGATTTATATAGTTTCGATTTTGTGGATGAAAAAAGCCAGAGACTCGTACTGACTCATCATTTAGTGCGCGCTCACAATGCCCACCATCGGTTTGACGACATTTGTAAAGAGTACCAAAAAACGGTAAAAAGATTTGCGGTAAACGGGGAACAGCGGATTGCTCTTGATATAGAGCCACATTTTGTGCTGGGAGGCATCAAAATTAATAAATACGGAGAAACAACCGTTAAAAATATGTACGCGCTTGGGGAGTGCGCTTACGGCATGCACGGCAAAGGTCGTTTAGGTGGCGGTTCGATTGGCGAGATATTGGTTATGTCTAAAATAGTTGCGGAGCAGGTGTTGGTATAGGTGTACTGCGCCATACATTAGTGTTGAATTTGATAATGGGTGGGGGATGTATGTTGACACAAAACATAACTAATGTTTACAGACTCAATTTAAGGTAACCTTAAGTGGAGCTATGCTAGATTAAGGGCGTTTTTTTTGCGTTATTTCAAGTGTTGTATTTCACGTTAGAATCTGCTTTTTTGTAGATAGACACTATTTTTGGGCTATGTTAATTTATAGGGTGGAATAATATAAGGTGAGCGTTCTTGGTGTTCTCAAGTATAGAGTACTTAGACCGCTCGTCTTATGTTGAGATGGGCAAGGTGGAATGTTTCAACAATCAAAAGGAGGATTCAAAATGAACGCTAAAACTAAGATGTTGAGTCTGATGCTTTGCTTGATGGTTATCGTCGGGTCCGTACGCGCGTCTGATAATTTAGACAGGCATATCGATGTTATTAACAAAACTCCGTTGGTGATGTATCGTCTTTATGCATCGAATGTTGATCAGGATAGCTGGGGAGAAGATCTTCTGGGCAATGACGTGCTTCCTCCAGGATATTGGTCTCGTTTTAATATCGACGACGGAAGTGGCTATTGCCTCTATGATTTCAAAGCTGTCTTCTCGGGCGGTATTAAGGTTGAGAGATGAAGAGTCAATGTTTGCGAAGCGCAGAGTTGGACAATCATTCTGTAGTATAGGCGGACATATACCGTCTCGACAATTGGCAATTGTCGAGACGGTATTTTATTGAAGGTGTCTTAGTTATTTATATTTTTAATTCCAGTTCTTTACTGTTTTGTATAACCTTTTTTACAATTTATTTTGTACATTCCTGAAATGGAAGTAAATAGAGTAGATTTTTTGTTTAGGTTTTACATGTAAGAACTTTATCTTGTGGTATACACTAGCTGTTTGTAAGAGGTTAATAATGATTTTTTTATAAAGTATAATTAATTCAGATATATTAATTACTAAAAATAAGAAATTATTTCTCATGAAAAAAATACTGACCTTACTATTTACGGTAGCAATCACAGCACAGCCATTTGTTGCAACAGCTAAAAACATCCCTGTACCCACTGCCTCAATACAATATGGTGAATCAAGTTCACAGGTAGTGACACTACAGTCTGTCCTTAAAAAACTTGGTTATTTCTCTGAAGAAGAGACTGGTAATTATTTAACCAAAACAGCAACCGCTGTCCAAGCCTTGCAGGCATCACTGGGCATTACCGCCAGTGGTAAGGTCTATGGGCCACTCACTGAACAAGCTCTGCTAAACTCAGGCTTACTCAACCAAACAATACCGATGGCGTTTTCGGGTAATAATGATAATCTGAGCAAATACGCCTTCACTGGTCAGACTATCACCACTCCGATTTGGAACCGTTATACCAATAATCCAGTCTTTAGGGACAAAATAAACAATCAAGCCTACACTTACGAGGTAGCGGCTGACGGGCATGTGTTTATAGACAAACCAGGCTCTTTTAATATGATCTACTCTGGTGATTATGAAGATCATCAAGCCATCAAGCTTGTACACGGTACATCATGGACTAACTGGCAAGCTGGTAAACCGGTGGTTTATAAGACTGGCCCTTCTGGCTTGGATATCAATAAAGAAACTCCTTTCTATCGAAAGACCGATAGTGGCACTCACCAAATTTATTATATCGGTTATCCAAACGAAGATCTATTTCAAGCAGATATCTATCTTGCTGAAGCAAGCTCTGTAGATGGTCCTTACAAACAGTCAGAAGCCCCAGTAGTTAAACATGGAAATATTGCTGGTAAAGACGTTTACACCATGACCTCCCCAAGTGTGGTCGAACATGACGGAATACTATATTTAACCTTTATTGGTTGGAACGCTCCGCCAAATTCTGTCACTATGGTATGGATGATCGGAGCTACTTCGGTTGATGATGGTCACACCTGGAGTGACTTCAAAATAGTGGAAACACCAATTGGTATGGAAGGACAAGTAACAAAGGCGCCTGACGACACTTTTGTAGCTGTCAGAACAGGTGATTACAATCAAAAAGAGGCGATCTTTTACGCTACCGCTGATCAACCTTTTGGTCCTTGGAGCACAAGTAATACTCCTGTCTTGACTCAAGATGATGTTATCCTTGAAAAAGACGAGATTATTGCGCCACAGATCACCTTTGACCCAACAACTAAAGAACCATATCTTTACTACACTGGAGCTGATCACACCAAGGGTTGGTGGATGATGTTAGCTACTCCAGCATTAGCCCAAAACCCAGCACCTGCCCCAGATCCTACCCCAACACCGGATCCAACTCCAGCACCAGATCCAACTCCAGCACCAGATCCAACTCCCACTCCAGTTCCCACTCCCGCTCCAGACCCTACACCAGCACCAGACCCTACACCAGATCCAACGACTGTACCCCCATCAATGAAATTCTCATTGAATGATTTGGTACGGGTTAGTGACGGACCTCTGAATTTACGGACCTCACCATCCTTGTCAGGTTCTGTTATAAAACCTATACCGACTGGTCAATATGGATACGTGATAGCCGGTCCAAGTGCGGATAATGGATATAATTGGTGGAAGGTTGCTTTTGATCAAGAGACCATCGGTTGGTCTGTCGAAGATTATCTAGAGAAATATTCGGCAACCAATCCTCAACCAACTCCTGACCCTGTACAGTCAACTATCATCTTCTTAGACACATTTGAGTCATCACTCTCATGGGATAAAACCAGATTCGCTAATTGGAATAGTAAATCACCCAAAAATGGTACCCATAGTGTACGCTTTCGTCGAGAAAGTGGTATTGAAAAAACAATATCATTAGCGGATTATTCAAATGTGACAGTTTCATTTAAAATGGGCGCTAAAAGTCTAGACAACTCAGACGAATATATGGCAGCATCATACTTCAATGGCTCAGAATGGGTTGAGCTAACTCGGATTAGTGATGATGACCTTGAGGAGGATGGTAAATTACACGACTACACCTTTACTCTTCCAGCTGAAACAAACTACCTTTCATCCTTTGCTCTTCGCTTCATCCTGAACGGAAGTAGTTTCTATGATTACGGATACGTTGACGATGTGAAGTTGGAGGTAGCTAAATAACTCAGCAAATCATAAATAGTAAGAAAACAGACCTAGCAAATATGCTAGGTCTGTTTTTTAATTTGATTATTATGTTGGTAAAAATCTTTGTCCTGAACAAGAATAAGTTAAAATATCAAATTTTAAGCCCTGACTAGGGTAAACCTAGTCGAAGGATGTAAGTGTATTCAACACTCCCTACAAACAGCACAAGATGATATCCTTAGGAGGATGGTTGTTGGTATACTTTCAACAATTATTTTACTGGTTAAATGCAAGTTAAGATGTTTAAATTTAAAGCAACTCGAGAACTTCCAAAGCTTGGTGCTATTAAAACCGAATGGGACTTAAAAAAACTTTACTACAAATCTGAAAAAGACCCACTGATTGAGGCTGATTTACAGTCAACCGAAAAGGCTTATCGAGCCTTTATTAAGAAATGGAAAGGAAAGGATTTTACCTCTGATGCAAAAGTACTTGAAAAAGCTTTGACTGAAAAAGAGGTGTTGGCAGGTATGCCTGAAAGTAGTCGTCCAGTGCGATATTTCTATTTTCGGATGGTGTTAAATACAAATGATAGCTTAGCCAATCAGCAGTTAGCTCTTATCCATCGTCGTTTTCAAAAACTCCAGTCCGAGATGCTTTTTTTTAAGCATGCCCTAGGATCAGTTACTAAACAGCAACAAACTAAGCTTTTGCAGGACCCAGTGTTGGAGCATTTCCGTTATTATCTTGAGAGAGTGTTTATTAAGGCTAGTCATCATCTGAGTGAAGATCAAGAGAAAATTGTAAACTTAAAGAGTCGACAGTCATATGAGATGTGGACAGAGATGACTGAGAAAATAATTGGAAACCGTGAAATTAAATGGTCTGGTAAAGAGCTTCCAATAAATGAAGCATCAAACCTGATAGAAACTCTCCCAAGTAAGCAAAAACCAAAGTTATGGAAGCTAATAATGGCCCAGATGGAACAGATCGCTGAAGTGGCCGAACATGAATTTAACGCTATCATAACTGATGTTCGTACTGAAGATGAATTGCGTGGTTATCATAAGCCGTATAGTGCGACGGCTATTAGGTATGAAGATACTGAAAAAAGCATTGAGAATTTGGTAGAAGCAGTTAGTACTAAAGGTTTTGTTTTGAGTAAGAAGTTTTATAAAATTAAAGCTCAGTATCATGGTGTTGACACTATCGACTATAGTCAGAAATATGACTCAATCAGAAAAGAAATAGCGATTGACTTCACCCAAGCGGTAGAAATTTGTAGAGATGTTTTCTATAGTCTCAAGACAGAATATGGTCAGATTTTTGACAGAATGCTTACAAATGGTCAGATAGATGTTTTTCCAAAGAAAGGGAAGCGGGGTGGAGCGTTTATGTCTGCTGAGGTAGGTCTGCCGACACAGGTCGAGCTTAATCATGTTAGCAATTTTAAATCACTTGAGACACTGGCTCATGAAATGGGGCACGCCATCCATGCTGAACGTAGTAAGCAACGCACTACATTTTATGAAGGTCACTCGACAGTAACCGCTGAGACCGCCAGTACTTTATTTGAGAATCTTGTTTTTGACGTAGTGTACAAACAAGCTTCCGTAGCTCAAAAAACTGTGTTGTTACATGATCGCATTACTAGAGACATTGCGACTATCCAACGCCAGATTGCCTTTTTTAATCTTGAGTTAGATATTCATAATACTATTAACAAACAAGGTGCAATGTCTAAAGAGGAGTTCCGCAAGATGACCCAAAAGCATCTGAAGACCTACTTGGGTCCGGCTGTTACTGTGAATGAAGCGGACGGTTACAGCTTCGTCTCTATCCCACACCTACGTTATGGATTTTATGTCTACACCTACGCATTTGGTTTGCTGATGAGTACTATTATGGCTACTAAGTATAAAGAAGATAATTCTTATATACAACAAATCGACCAATTCCTCACGGCAGGAGCTTCGGATAATGTTGCTAATATCTTCAAGAGTATTGGAATCGATACCACAAAAGCCGATACTTTCACTAAAGCGCTAAAAGCTCAAGAGGCCGACATCAATACTTTTGCAAAATTAGTAAAATCTCAGTTGAAATAGGTATACATGGGTAAGTCAGTTTTCTAACAAAAAAACGTTGCATCGCGTATTGATTCAAAATGTGGTGGTTTTGCGTGAAAAATGCAGGATTATTCTTAGGATATTTCATTGAGGTAAATCCTTCAGGTGGTGATATATAGACTACTTGGGTGCATATCGGGTTGTTACATCGATGGTTTTAGGTATACTTTATTTACTATGAAAGAAAATGAATTCGGAGGCGGTTATCAGGAAGACCCTAGTCGGAAGGCTTATCGGGATACAGAAGCGGAATTACATAAGGTTCAAATATCACTGGAGGAACTAGGGCAAAAACTAGCTGGTGAACTTAAGGTTCAGGCTGAGTTGGCGAATGAATTTACGGGAGAGGAAGACAAGAATGACCTCTTAGCTATTAAACGCGAATCGGATGAGATCGATAGACAAATTTTAGAAGCCGAGGTTGCTCAAGCAGAAATAGAGAAGAATCTTGACGACCTGATGACTACTGCTTGGAAAGCCGCTCATAAAGAAGATGGTCGCAGGCGTAGTGCTATGGAAGCTGAGGAAATTGCCAAGGCTAACCGAGAAGCGCTTAAAGAGAAAATATTGCCAACTATTCATAGAGAGTGTGAAAAAATACATTCCTGGAAGAGAGAGGTTGAAAATATCAGTGACGAAATGGTGATGCGAGCTGATGATATAGAGAGAGAGTTAAACGACCTTTTAAAAAATGGAAATCTGGCAGAAGTTCCCTTACAGGTTACCCGTCTGATTTCAGAATTTTTTGAAATCCAAAAAATAATGGCCGAGATATACATTGCAGCATTACGTTGGAATAAAAAAGAGCAAAAGTAATTTTTTCTACTTGTTGCCTCATCGTCTGAAAATAACGGAAGGTCAGTCATTGTTTACTTTGTCACTCATTGATTTTAAGATTTTTATTCCCATTTACTATCCGAAGACCTTTTGTCTTGTTCTATAATTAAGTTATGGCAAAAATAACTGGTGACAACAAAAAACTTTTAAAGGAACTAAATGCTCAAATAAAAACGTTGCGGGCACAATTAGTAAAAGCGAATGCATTGGAAGGTAAGGACACCTATATTGATGTTAAGGTGAAAAAGAATCAGGGTCGCTTTCAGAAGATTAAGAAAAAAGGTGAAGAGGATAAAGCATTGGGTAAGTTTTTTCTTGAAATAAATGTTACTGCTAAACAGGAAGTGGTTTTTGTTCCAATGTCGGTTGCTTCTGGTAAAAAAACGGCTGGTTTTATGTATCAGATTGAAGGGTCAGCTTCAGGATCAATTGCTACAGCTGAGGTTAAGGTGAGGGGAGATGGGGTGACACAGGTGACACTGGGAACTCTGTTGTTTGCAAAAATTCCAATCAATAAAATTGCCTCATTTCAGATTCAAACAACTATACGGGGCAAATTTAAAAAGCGGTATAAAATCGTTTTCACACGTTTGAATTACAAATTGCATTTGACTGATGTTCGTTATAAGCAATATCTGAAAGAAATACACTCAGACAGCGTGCTATTTTCTTAGATAATCACAGTAGATAAAGGATGATTGTTATATAAGGTTTCGATGTTCTCGTTGTTTTTTTCGGGTAAGTGATAATTTTGCTAGGGCTGCTCTAGGTATAACTCGTAAACTTCCACTCTCGCTGACATCTTCTAGTGAGTTTTCTGGTTAAAGTGATAATAGATTAGTTTAATTAACGTTGCTGTTAATTAAAAATGGTATAATTTATATATGTATTACTATATTGGATTAGGGTTAATTGCTCTGTTGGTTATTTGGATTGTTGGCAGTTATTTGGTTATTAGAAATATTGAGGAGCCTAAATTTACTACCATTGAAAAGCGTAGTGGGTATGAGATTCGTCAGTATACTCCTTACATTATTGCGGAAACGGATGTGATTGGTGAGTATAATGAAGCGACCAGTAAAGGATTTGGAATAATTGCTGATTATATATTTGGAAACAATACTTCACGTGCCAGTATTGCTATGACCGCGCCCGTGCTCGAAAACGAAACATCAGAAAAAATTGCCATGACGGTGCCTGTGATTGATACTAAAAAAAATGAGAATTCTAGGACGATTTCTTTTGTGTTGCCTCGGAGTACACACTAGAAACGCTGCCGATGCCAAATAATCCCCAAGTTACCATTGCTGAGGTTGATGCACGTAAAGTAGCGGTCCTCGCTTTTACTTGGTATCCCACTGAAAAAAGGGTGGAAACGAAAAAGCAGGAACTAGTAGCTTTATTGAAAAAAGATGGTCTGGAGGTTGCGGGAGAAATTCAAGTAGCAAGATATAATCCTCCACTGTCTATGCCGCTTGTGCTACGTAATGAAATAATTATTCCTATAAAATAAATTTTATGTCAACTTATACTTGGTACCAAACACTTATTAAGCCTGAGTGGGCACCACCGTCATGGGTATTTGGGCCGGTATGGAGTGTGCTTTATCTAATAATCGCTGTATCATTCGGTTTTGTTGCGTATAAGTACACGAAAGGGACTCTTCCTTTCATAGTGTTGTTACCTTTTATTCTTAATTTAGTTTTTAACTTTGCTTTCACTCCACTACAGTTCGGGCTACAAAACAATCTCTTGGCAGCATTAGATATTCTGTTAGTACTAGGGACTATGGTGTGGGCTGGATTTGTAATTTACCCATACTTTCCTTGGGTAGTTTATGTGAATATTCCGTACCTACTTTGGGTTTCGTTTGCGACTGTTTTGCAATCAACAACCACCGCTAAAAGCGGTGGTATGAACTCCAGCCTAGAAGGCATAAATTATTAGTGGTTAATGTTAACCTTTAGAATCTCGTTCTTGTTGCCATTTCACATACTTTCGTATCTGTTCTTCATTCAGACCCACACTGGATACACAGTACCCACGACTCCACAGGTGTCTTCCCCAGTATCGTTTGGTCATGGTTTTTTGTTCTTGAAATAATTTGAGAGCAGTTTTTCCTTTCAGGTATCCCATCATATCTGAAATGGAGTATTTTGGTGGTATGGAGATTATCATGTGGACGTGATCTGGTTGGATATTTATTTCTTCAATCGTTACTTGGTCTTTTCTTCCACAGAGTTGGTAGAAGTAGTTTCGTACCAATACTTCGGCTTTTCCTTCTAGGATTTTATATCGATATTTAGGACAAAATACGATATGATAAGTACACAGCCATACGGTGTGTGACAATTTCTTATATTGTGTTTTCATAGCTTCAGTGCCTTCATCACTGGAGCTATGTTAATAGTACTAGATAGACTGGTGGAACCTTTTTTTTGATCACCACCGCCGGAGGCGGTGGTTTAGGCTGGCGCAATTAACGATTACTTACTTGAATCTATAACATGACATTTATACAATTTTTCTATCTGTACTTGATGACAATTCCAGCCTTTTTACTGATAGACATGCTTTGGCTTGGAACAGTGGCAACCAAGTTTTATCAGTCACAAATTGGCTTCCTACTTGGCCCTGTCAATTGGGTGGCTGCGATTGTATTTTATCTCATCTATATTGTCGGGATAATTATCTTTGCGGTACATCCAGCGCTGGAAGCTGGCTCTCTCGGGAAAGCAGTCATGTTGGGAGCATTGTTTGGGTTCTTTGCTTATGCTACCTATGACTTTACCAATCTCGCAACGATAAAAGATTGGCCGGTCTTAGTGACTGTGGTGGACTTGATATGGGGGACAGTTCTCACTAGTAGTGTAGCAGCTGTCAGTTATTATTTAGGTAAAACCTTCCTTTTGTAATGTATGGTTTTTGACCAATCAATCTTAACTTTTTCTGTTATTGGTATATTTGTGACCAGTCTGTTTTTTCTGTCTTTAATTATTAGGCGGAATGATATTGCTGACGTGGCTTGGGGTATAGGGATATTTATTGTTGCTTTAGTTAGTTACTATAGTGGGTCAGGTGGAAATCTGTCTTTGTTACTGACTGTCCTGGCCGGTTTGTGGGGAGTTAGGTTATCACTCAGGATATTTTTACGAAATTTAAAAAAGCCTGAAGACTTTCGTTATAAAAAATGGCGTGATGAGTGGGGTAGATGGTTTTATCTTCGTAGTTATTTGCAGGTTTATTTACTGCAAGGATTTCTGATGGTCGTGGTTGGTTATTCGTTTGTTCACGTAAACTTATATGGGACGAGTTATCAACTAGGTCCAATCACAATCATTGGTCTGTTGGTTTGGCTGTTAGGGTATTTCTTTGAGGTGGTAGGGGATTGGCAGCTTGATAGATTTTTGAAAAGTAAGCCAGCACACGGGATGATTATGGACAAGGGGCTTTGGAAATATTCACGGCACCCAAATTATTTTGGGGAAGTCACCATGTGGTGGGGAATATGGTTAATGACAGCTACTTTGCCATTCAGCTACATAGCACTTATTAGTCCCTTAACCATTACTTTTCTCATATTGAAAGTATCAGGAATTCCGATGTTAGAAAAGAGTTTCGCTGATAATCCTGCTTTTCAAGAGTACAAGAAGCGTACTAGTGCATTTTTCCCGCTACCTCCTAAGCATTTTTATAATTATGAAGGAAATAATTGTTGATGATTCAATGCAGACTGGTTATGTCTACTTAATAACTGAAAAGATTGGTGAGAATTTTCACCCAGAATTTAAACCACACCTTACCCCGGAGGAGATGTTAGAGCTAGGAGTGTTTGGAGGGTTGTATTTTGGTGATAAACCAAAGGAATTTCCAAAAGCTTGGTTCAAAAACGCTAAACTCTCGGTTGATGGAAAACAACACAAAGAACTCAATTATTATGGTGTAAACGCTAGTCAACCATTGTCGGTGTGGCAGGCTAAGGGTTGGATACATAAAGATGATCCGCGAGGTTGGTTTCAGTGGTATTGTCGGTACTACCTAGGGCGTCGTCATGAAGATGATGAGCGTCAGATTAAACGCTGGAAAGCCATCACTCGCCATGCTTCCCAAATAGCTCACAATTGTCGACCGGGTGACCAGTCTTGCCGACCAAAGCAAAGGCAAGCAATACTACATTGGGCCTATGATCCGCGACGGTTGTAGGATCAGTTGCCTTGAAGTTAGTCTACCAAGTGCTATAGATTAAGCCTTCTTTACGTACTCTGGTTTGATATAGATGCCTTTCATACCGTCGATTTTTCCGGTCAGACCTTCAAGTTCGTCGGTGAGGCGGATATTTTTTACTTTGGTTCCTTGTTTCAAACCACCTGAACTACCTTTTACTTTAAGGTCTTTAATAACAATTACGTTGTCTCCGTTTTTCAACACATTTCCGTTTACATCTTTAATTTCCATTTCTTCCATATTGATATTTATTTTAGGGTATTAACTTAGGTTTGCAGTATAACTGTATCTCAGAAAAAATAAAGCATCATGTTTCGTAAACCTCTGGCGGTTTTTTGTATACAGATATTTATTTACTGCAAGTCATTCGATAATATTTATTTTCAAATACAATATGTTCAGACTGGCTGTGATATTATTAATAACTGGATAGCTAGCAGGTTCTTTTTACAGGAGTTTAGTGATGAGACGGAGAAAAAGTAGGTTGCGTAATATGTTACAAAAACCGGATGTCCCGGCTGGACAAACAGTTTCTTTTTCGGCAATTCTTACCGAGAAGGAATCGGTTTCTTTTTTGAGAGCATTCGAAAATTTAAAAGCTCGTAGCTCGACGGTAATAAGTTATGAGCAAGCAAAGGGGGGTATGTTGGTCACCTTGTCAAACAGCACTCCCTCTGGAACTCATCTCGTCGAAAGTTTCAAAGATGGGTTCCTTCATCTTAATGGAGCCTGGGACAGAAAGTTTTCCCGAGTTTCCTAGTCTTTACATAATGAAGAATGTTTAAGTTCAAGAAAGTTCACCCGACAGTGGACTTTCTTTTGTTAAACGCTGAATTAGTTTGTAAAATTTAAACCTGGTTGGTGTTTTTAAGTAAAACAAAAAATTTCCTGTAAGATGTATGGAGTTATTAATTTCTAACGTTATCAATTAATATGAAAACCTTAAAATGTGATTTGTGTGAGGTGACGGCTGAAGGGGAGACTTTTGAAGAATGGATGATGGCTCTTCGTCCACATTATGCGGAATCACATAGCGATGTGATGGCAGATTCATCAAAAACTGAAGAAGATATGGAGAAATGGATGAGAGAGAATAAAGCCCGTTTCGACGCTGTTTAATAGATAGATTGAGATACTCGCCTAGGGCCTACCCTAGGCGTAGAATACAACCCTGTGTCTGGAAAGATGTAGAGTTGGGGGATTAATAACCTGAAAAGTAGAGGGTAGTTTGTTCGTGGTAAGATGTCAGTCTATGAAATCACAAGACGTTAATACTGAGCATGTTTACCCAAAATTTGAAGATACTAATCGCTATACGATAGAGGCAGCAGTTGATAATTATGAGGACATTTTTAATGAATGGGACCCGGCTCCGTTTATACGCAGAGATTTGAATCCGGCTCTACAATCATTTTTAGAGGAATGTTCCAGAGATATTTCTATCAAACATCCTTTAGCCGTTGTTTTTACTATGCCAAGTTTGGAGCATGATTTAGAAAAAGAAGCCATTTGCATTGATGGCGTTAAAAATCAATTCGCGTTTAAAGTGCATGTGTTGGAGAAAGAAAGAGTTGAGGTTATGCACGGGATGATTAGAAATTTTATTATCGGAATTGCTTTACTTGGAGTGGCGGTAATTTCTGACGCTCAGTTTTCAGATAATTTTTTCTTAGACGTATTGGTGCAAGGATTCTTTATTGGTGGTTGGGTGTTTATTTGGGAAGCGTTGTCTATTGTTGGTTTTAAGAATCGCTCATTAAATCACAAAATAAAAGAATGGAAACGTTATCTTGACGCCCCGATTGTTTTTAAGGAAATGGAAGGATAAGAGCTGATCAGGATTCATGTAGAATTTGTTGATTTTACAAGATATTAGAGTATTCTTCCTTTTGGATACTTGGTTCCAAGGGTGGGCCACGATCGTAAACGAGGAGAATAAATTATGGTTGCAGATGTTGGATTTACAGATGGTGTACACGGTAGTGATCTAATTATCGGCGAAGGTTCTATACAGAAGGGAGATGAACCCTCGATAGCAGACTCGTTTGTTGAGTTTGCTATATCACAAGGAGCTTTGCTTTTCGGACAATTCTTTACCAAAGCTGGACGCAATTCACCGTATTTCTTTAATGCTGGAAATTTCAGTGATGGTCGAGGGGCAAGAATGTTGTCCGAGTACTATGCACGACGCCTCAATGAAGCGATGAAGTATGGCCTATCGAGCGTTAGTCTTTTTGGACCAGCCTACAAAGGAATTCCTCTGGTTTCTACGTTGGCAGTGGCCTATGATCAACTTTATGGAATTAGTTTTCCTTTTACATTTAACCGCAAGGAACCAAAAGACCATGGGGAAAGGGGTGAAATAGTTGGTGCTCCGATTTCCGGACGAATTCTTATTTGTGACGATGTAATCAGCGCTGGTACTTCAGTTCGTGAGTCAGTAGACCTTATAAGGGAGGCTGGTGCAGAGCCAGCTGGGGTACTTGTTTCTTTTGACCGAATGGAGCGAGGTGAAGGTAATCTTTCAGCCGTGCAGGAAGTGCAATATCTTTATGACATTCCGGTTTTTTCAATCGCAACGCTGGCTGACCTTGTTAGGTATCTCGAAAGGATAGTTGAGAGTGGTGCTAAGATTGCTCACTATACTAAGTCGAACATAACAGAATTTCTTAATGAAATTCGTTCTTATCGTCAAAAGTATGGTGTTGATTAAAGCTTCTTAAAAACTGAGCCAACTTCAAAAGGTGCCGGGGGTGTAACGCATCCGGGCCTTTTTATTTACAGGTTTAATTTTGAAGTATTAGAAATTATTCTTGCTCCAGCATCTCTTTCAGTTTCACTTCGCCTAAAGGGGTGTCGTTTTTGTTAATTTTTACGCTTGATTTCAATTCTTTCCAAACATTTTTATCATATTTTACATGGATAAGGAATACGATAATCATAGCTAAAAATGCACCTAGTCCAGCCAGCCCCATGTCCTTTTGGGCGTCCCAAACATCGCCTTGGGCACCAAGAAAAGCTAGTCCAAGTTCAGCAGGAATATTTGCTGTAGCGCGCCACTCTATCAATTCGTAGATTGCTGAAAAAGCGAGAGTGAGATCGACTGGAAAGAAATAACCCCAAAAACCACGTACGTGTGCTACACGAATAAACATCTCTCTGATTGGGTAGGCGAGAAGTAGTCCATATGAGAAGTGAACGAGTCTATCATACATATTTCTGTCAGCATCAAGCCAGTCTTGAAGAGTGAATCCAAAAGGAACTTCAACATAGGTGTAATGCGAGCCAACAACGTGCATGCACATAAACACTGTGATGAGAGTATAAGAAATGTTTGAAAGCCTAAAGTATTTACTGGAAATTACAATAATTGGTACCCATAAAAAAACTAGATAATTTTCTAGTAGCCAGTCATGAGGATAAAGTGGTTTGTAGGCTGCCCAGGCCCAGATGATAGCGAAGACAGTGAAAAGAAAAATTTTGTATTTCATAACATTTATTATATATGAAGTGTCTGTGTGTAAATATAATTGATACACAGGTATTTTTGTTACTATTCAATAATGAATAAAGTAAAGATTTATGTCTCTAAGCTGTCTAAGAAAAAGAAAATTTTTTATCTGATTTGTTTTTTAATATTTTGTGTCGGGTTGTACAATAACATTAGAACACTACCTGCTGGGGTGAACTTAGAGGGTTCTTCTTTTAAGGTTTCAGAAGACAGTATTGCTTTTTTCAAAGATGTTTCCTTTTTAGATAATAGTGGGGTACGTCAGTCCGAGCAAGAGATTTTTGATGAGGTTATTTCTATGATTGATGGTGCTAATCAATATATTGTGTTGGATATGTTTTTGTTTAATGATTTTCTCGGTGTGGCTACATCATCATATAGACAGTTGAGTAAAGAAGTGACAGAAGCCTTAGTTAAGAAAAAACAAGAAAACTCAGACATGATAATTCAAGTTATTTCTGATCCGTTAAATACTATGTACGGTGAATCTGAATCTGAGTATTTTTCTAGGTTAGAACAGGTCGGTATTTCGGTCACGATTACTGATTTGAAAAAGCTTAGGGACAGCAATCCGTTGTATAGTGCTTTTTGGCGCAGTTTATTGCAATGGATACCGCAAAAGGTAGATGTTGGTATTTTTCCTAATGCTCTTGATCCAAAGAAGTCAAAGGTTGACATTCAGACTTATATAAACATCCTTAATTTTAAAGCCAATCACCGTAAATTATTGATAGCTGACTATGAGCGAGATGGTCGAGTTGGAATTTCAGTTTTAGCTACCTCAGCCAATCCTCATGATGGTTCAAGTGCACATGGTAACAGCGCTTTACGGGTTGATGATTTTGTTTGGCGTGATGCCATTAGGAGTGAGCAATCGGTTGTCGAATTTTCTGGCGCCAATTTCACTCCACCACCAAGCGATTTAATAAATGCTTTATCAGAAGAAACTGGAGATATTACAGTTCAGTTTTTAACGGAAAGAGCAATTAAAGAAAAAATATTAAATACACTAAACTCACTTGGGACTGGAGACTCTCTAGATATGGCGATGTTTTACATTTCAGATAGAAACATTATTTCAGCGCTTAAGGAAGCAGACAAAAGAGGGGTAAAGCTCAGGTTGTTGTTTGATGCTAATAAAGATGCTTTTGGAAGAGAAAAGAATGGTATACCAAATAGACCGATTGCTAACGAATTAGTTAAACATTCTAATGGTAATACAGAAGTGCGGTGGTGTAATACACATGGTGAACAGTGTCATAGTAAGATGTTGATTTTTTCTCATGGAGATAGTCGAACTTTAATCCTTGGCTCAGCAAATCTAACTCGAAGAAATTTAGATAACTACAACCTCGAAACTGATATTTTGGTTGAAGGAGTTCCTTCTACTACTTCTATCAAGGATGCTCAGGCTTTCTTTGATTCTCAATGGTTAGGTGAAAAGGGTAGGAGCTATTCTCTACCATATGAAACTTACGCAGATTCAAGCCTGATCAAAACTCTGGAATATCGATTGTTTGAATTTACAGGAATGAGCAATTGGTGATTTGTTTGGATATCAGTCTTACGTTTCGGCATATGGTTAACAACTAGTCACTTTAAAGTTCGCTAGGTATATAATTTAGACTATATGCAGTCAAAAAGAATAATGTACATGTTTATGTTGATCGGAGGGACTTTAGGTGGATACATTCCAATGCTCTGGGGGGCTAACTATTTTTCTTTTGCTTCAATTATTTTCAATGCCCTTGGCGCTATTTTTGGAATTTGGTTGGCGTTTAAGATAACTAGGTGAAAATGTAGATGTATAGTCAGGGAGTAGAAGAAGAGTGTCTTCAAATCGATTACTTTTTTCAAGTAGGTTTAGATTCCCTTTTACTTATTTTTCTATGCCACCTCCAAAGGGTGCGATTCTTCCTGGGTGTAATTCAGCATTCATATTACGCTCTTGTAATAAAAATGTACCCCTTTCTGTTTGCAGTATTACCCCTACCCCAATAACTTTTTTCATATCTTCACTATACTCTATATGTATTCAAATCAAAAAATTAAATTGAAGCTAAAAATATTATTCTATAAAAAGAGCCGCCTAACTGACTCTAAATAGAGTGTTAAGCGGCGCATGTTAGGAAGCCGAGACAGGTATTAGACCATGTCTATATTTCCACCAATGTTCCACTGGTGTACTCCGGCTGGACGGCCTTTCTCGTCGCGACCAAGGTATCTGCGAAGATCTTCGATTATCTCTCCGCCAAAACCTCCATCCCATGTGCCATCCGATTCACGGATGAAAGCAAAAAGGTAGGATCCGTCATCGCCAGCAGTTCTGATGTGGGGCGATATCCACCGTCCTGGGAATTTACGTTCCCATTTCGGTTTCAAGCACATGATAGTCACTTGAATCTGGTCTTTAGTAACCTCTGGAAAGAACTTGATAAATCCACCGATTGCGAATTTACCATTTGTCTCAACGTCGTTCATTTGGATCTCCTGTAAAATGTGGAGTTTAGGCATATCCGAAGCAGGATATGCAAGAACAACTTAGCATTAATTTATAAGGCTTGTCAAATTAACGATTTTGATTGACATATACAGGTTTTACTTTATAGTTAAAAAAGATAGCCCATTAACCAACTTACTAGGAGAAAGTGATGCCGGAAGCATATATATGTCCGGCAACTTTCATTAGTGCTTCGGACTTTACTTTTACATACATTCGCGACGATGTAGGTTATAAACAGAATGTCGATTATTTGTCTTCAGAATTTAAGAAGTATATTGCAGGTTTACTCCCCGGTCAGAGAATTTTCATGACCTGGAAAAAGGCGGAGCAGACTGGTATCAGTTCGATACTACCTGAGAGACTAGCTTACGTTGGATTAATTAGTAGCGAAAAAAAGAAAAAACCACAAGATGAGCTAGTTGAAGCTTAATCAATCCTGTTATAGTACAACCGAGAAGTCCTCTCAGTTGTACTATGATGGGATTTTCTTATGCTTGAGTCAGAAATGCTTGACAAAATTAATGCGATATGTTATCATGATAAACATCAAATAAGGATCCGTACGGAACGGAATCTAAAACCAAGTTTAAGTGCAGAATTCTTTGTTTGGTAATTAAAAAAAATAGTTTCAAAACAATATGCAACAAGGAAAAATCGCTGCTATCAATGACCGAGGTTTCGGTTTTATTGCAATCGAAGGACAAGAAAAGGACCTTTTCTTTCATTCAAATGAATTAGTCAACGTACAATTCGATGAACTTCGAGAAGGTGACATAGTTTCATTTGAAGTAGCGGAAGGTCCAAAAGGACTTAATGCAGTAAGTGTAAACAAGGTTTAATCTCCTAAACAAAACACCCCGCCTCACAGCGGGGTGTTTTGTTTTGACATTTAATATTATCTGTTTTAAGGTCGAAGAAAGTGACCTTTAGCAAGTTTGAAAACGTAGTATAATGGAAAGAGTTAAAAGTTAATAGAAGAAAAAATGCTTACACTATACTACAAGCCAAACTGTTCATTTTGCCAACGCGTTTTGCAAATGGCAGAAAATCTCAAGGTAGAGTTTGATTTAAAGGATGTTTCTGAAGACGAGACAGCAATGGATGAATTACTAGAAAAAGCTGGTCAGAGTCAAGTGCCGTTTTTGGTTGATATTGAAAAAGGTGTATCAATGCACGAGTCGAGCGATATCATTGATTATATTAGAGAAAATTACGCTTATTCTGGTGTGGTAGCTCAGGTTAGTAAACCAAGAGTACATATTAGTAATTCAGTGTGTGAGTCGTGTGAGGGTTAGTAAATAAACTAAATTCTATGACATTTCCAACTATCAATTATAAGTACAATAGTATTCCGGAGGCGGAAGAATTAGCTCTGGTAGTAGACCAAAAAATGAACGCGCTGGAGAAATTTTTGCACGGAGATGAATCTATAACCTGCGATGTAGAGTTTGAGAAAGTGGCACCAAAACAAAATGGTCAAGTGCACCGAGTAGAAATTAATCTGATGGTGGATGGCACTATGTATCGGGCTGAGTCAACTGAAGAAAGTTTTGAAAAGGCCATTGACAAGGTAAGAGATGAAGTTGTTAGTGAATTACGTAAAGCAAAAGAAAAACAAATTACTCTTGATAAACAAGGGGGGCGAGCGGTTAAAGAACAAATGCTTGAAGGTTAATCAAGTGATTGATTGTAAATATTGAGAGAAATCCATTTCTTTCTTACCTTCTGGGATTACGCGAAGTAGGCGGAGCGAACCACTAGTGGTTCGCTCCGCTTCTTTGATTTTGACTCGTTTTCCTTGATATGTAAAAAATGTGTCGCCAATACCAGCAAAAGCATTAATAGTGTGCCAGGCTTTTTTTGCGTCCATCCCGCCAGGAAGTTTGAGCGGATTGATAAAAATTTCACTGTCAGATTTTTGGAATCGACCACAGTAGGTGGCGAGGTTGTGGTCTTGTTCCTGAGGTGATAGTTCATCGTTTATCCAAGCCGGTAATACTTCACTTAACAATTTACCGCCGAGCCTAGCTAGAGTTTTGTCGAGTTTTGGTCCAGCTATAGGCCAATTCTTGTCAGAGATTTCTAATTGCTCTTGGTCAAGGATTGGTCCATGATCCATCTTTTCGTCCATCAACATAATAGAGACTCCTACCTCGTCAGGCAGGTTGTCTTTGATAGCGGTACGGATAGGGCTAGCCCCTCGCAAGCTTGGTAGTAATGACGGGTGTACATTTACTACGCCGTGTTTTGGAATATCTAAAATCCACTTAGGTAGAATGAAATTGTAGGCCACTACCACAAAAATATCCCAGTCTGAATCTGTTAGCTTTGAGAATAGAGACTGATCTTTATATGAGGTTGGTTGAAATGTGGGAAGACCTTCTTTTTCGGCCCAGACCTTGGCGGGTGGTGGAGTCAGAGTTTGTTCACGGCCGACCGGTCGGTCTGAATTACAGATAATAAGTTCTGGTAGTAAATCAGCCTTTTTTAATTCTTCTAGAACTGGTACTGCTAGCGGTTCACCACCAAAGTAGGCAAATTTCATAATTATTTTTCGTATTCTTCAGGCTCATTACCCTTAGTCCAAACCTTGTTGGCACGGTCGGTAAAGAGGACTCCGTCTAGGTGATCATACTCGTGTTGCATGATTTGGGCTAAGAGACCGCCGGCGCCACGAGAATAGGTTTTGCCATTAATATCCTTAGCTTCCATGGTGACGTTTTGGTGTCTTGTCACTAAGCCATAGGTGTCAGGAATAGAAAGACAACCTTCACCAGCCTCGTGAGTCTTTTTGGAAAGTTTGGTAAAACGGGGATTGACTGCCACAATTGAAGGTAGTGAATCTTTGCGATCACTCTGATCATCTATTAAAAAAACTCGTTTAGAAACCCCAATTTGTGGTGCGGCAATGGCAACGGCAGCGTAACCATCCACATCGTATGTTTTAATTGCTTCTTTCAAGTCTTTAACAATTTTTTCTACTGTCCCATTAGAAAACTCCTCCGCGGTAATTTCTTCTGCGATAGCGTGTAGGGCAGGGTGGTTTAATGGTACTAATTTGGCCATAGTTTTCCTACTATAGCAAAAAAAACCGAAAAAGCGAAGAGTTTAATTTTTTAGACAATCCTTTCGGGGTTGATTTCGATTTTTACGTAGGGTGGTAGATTGCGGGTGGCTTTGAGGCAGGTGACGTAAAGTTCTTTGTCTGAATTTGGGATACGGATTAAGCCATGACGAAGAGTTTTGCTGTTGGTGGAGTTGGGATTGTTGTAGTATTGGACTGACTGATTTTCTAATATTAATTTAATGGGTTTTTCTAACTCGAGGACTGAGGTACTGGTGCCTGTCCAAGTTAGTAGAATAAAGGTGCTGTAGGGAGGGTATTGGAGCATCTTACGGAGGGCAATTTCGTCGTCATAAAAACGTTCAATGGCGCCACGGGTAGCGTGAATCATTAAGTTGTCAGTTTCCGTACGAGTTTGAACAATTACTTCTTTGTGAGTACATTCGCGGAGACGCATTAATAGCCGGAAAAGAGATTCGTCGGCACGCCAAGTAGGAATAGTGCGGGCAGCGTCGAGTGAGATAACCGCACTAACATCAACTCCTTGACTTAAGAAAGGTAGTGCTATTTGAGTGCCGATTAATACTCCTGAACGTTGAGCGAAAAATTCATCAGCGACTTTTTTAGCTTGTTTGGCGGTGGAAGCGGTGGTGTTGTCCATTATGGTTACATTGTAATTGGGCAACAGATTTTTCCACTCATCATATACTTGTTGGATACCGATACCACGTTCACGTAATCGCCAAGAGCCACAGTTGAGACAAACATCAGCGGCGCGTACACGTCGCCCTGAGGTGCTAGAAACAAACCAACGTTCTTCCTGACCATGCTTCATTGTGCGCATGAGTGAGTAGGGGGTGTTGGAGTCAGGACAGCGGAAGATATAGCCACAATCAATACAAGCTACCACTGGTGCGAGACCACGACGAGCCGCATAAAAGAAGACATGACCTCGTGCCTCCAGTGCCCGCTCCACGCTCGTGACTAATTCAGTAGAAAAAAGCTGAAAAGGGGTTTCTGGCTTAGGTTTATCTTTTTGAGTGATGATAGTAAGTGGGGCTGAAAAAGCAATTCGCTTAGCTTCTTCGCCGTAGGTTAAGTAAATTTCATCGCGACGTTTGGCTTCATCTTCAGTGCGAGGTGTCAGATCACCAAGCAGGATTGAACGACCAGACACTTTGGCAAAAGTTATTAGAGCATCACGGTGGTCAAGGTACGGTCTTTGTCTGGTTACGTAATGTCCGCTGGCAGATTGTTCAATAATAATATTAATTAAATCTATTCTTTCAAAATAAGCGTAAGCTGGGGTAGTGATAATTAATTTGGTAAGAGTAGTATCTTCAAGTTTTTTGTATGAAGCGTCACGCTGACGTTTGGTTTGGCTAGGGGAAAATACAATTACTCGATCTTCAATACCTTGACTAAGAGCTGTTACAGCATATTCGACTTCGGTAGCGGTTGGTACGACAAATAATACCGAACCACGGTGAGCAAAGATGCTACGAATCTGCCCTTGGTAAATTACATAACGCTCATCCACTTTGGCAGTGAGAAGCTGGGGAGTAGTTTCTTCGTTTTGGGTGTTGTCTTCTGATCTTGGGTAGGGCCTACTACCGCTTCTGACATCAGGTGGTAGCAAACTGTATAAAATTGATCCAACAGAAGCAGAGTAGATTTTTGTTAGTTCTGAGGCGGTTTTCCTGATGGTTTCAGGTAAGATAACCGGATCAGCCTGGTTGGGTAGTTTTCGGAGTGAGAAAGTGGCTGCCTTTAGAGCAGTTTTGGTATGGCTGGCTGACTTAACTTCAATCACCACAGCGGGTTGTTTTTTGCCCCTAATTGGAACTTCAATAAAACTTCCTACCTCATAGGAAACTCCAGAATAGTATGAAAGAGATTCAAGTTGGGTGCCGCGAATCAGAGGGGTAACTTGAATGACAAACATGCGGATATATTATAGCAAACGCCGCTTAATTGGCAGGCTTGCCAATTAAGCGGCGCTGTGGCTGATAATACAACATTAGTTTTGAATTTGTTTACTAATTCCAATTAGTTTCTGGAACGTGTGGTCCTAGGTCATATAAGCATCTTACTACAGGTAGGCCATAAACTATGTCATCTGAGTCGTAAAAAATACCGTCAGGTCCGGCTGAGGATATATTGTCACCGTGACAGGGGTCTGGGAAAGACGCTGTCATCTCTCCTTCATTTTCATTTATTAAATATGGTCCACCCCAAGGATCAATCGGTAAATTTTTAACAGAGTAAAGACCGTTGGTTGCTAGGTTTAGTGAGTTTATTGCTGACTTATAATTTATCCAGCAAGCGTGTGTATTTGGGTCAAGTGCATGAATATTTCCTTGTGCTCTACAAGCACACTCACTACAAGTGTTGCCGGTTATGTTCAAAGTTGGGGTACTTTTTTCTTGACTGGCTATAGTTATTAAATATCCAATAGTCCTAATATCAGAGCGAGCTTTTGTGTATTGAGCAGACAAACGGGCTGTACTCAATGAAGCTAACACAACTGTAGCCAGTATTCCAATGATTGAGATGACTACCAGTAACTCAATTAATGTGAATCCGGTTTTTTCTTTTTGTTTCATAATAACTATTCAGTTTTTACAAGGTGGTACTCCCATCAAGTAAATATATTACTTCAGGAGGAGGGGGTTTAAGAATTGAGATTGATATATAAACAGCCAACACAATTAGTGTTAAAGAAAATAATACTAATATGTTATTTGCAGTATTTTCGTTACGTATAAAACCATATGAATTATTAATCAAAAAAGATGCCATTCCAGAGATTGCAGGTTTATTTTTTTTAGAATAGGGTATAGGGACAGAATCCTCAAAAGTAACTTTCATGCGAGAATTATATCCTTTTAGAATTATTTTTTTTAAGGATGTTCACAGTCAAATTATAATATTAGTAGTAAAAAAATGTTCAAATTTGTCGTAATTAGTTTGTAAGTGTAGCTAACATGTGTAATATATTAGAATGGCGCAAAAAGAGGTGTGGGAAAAGGAGTATTATAATCCTAAATTAGTTACTCTGAGCGAAGAACCACGCAAGGATTTAAAGATATTTGTCAAATTTCTGCGCAAAGAACAGGGTGATGATTTTAATAATTTAAAAGCTCTTGATCTTGGTTCAGGTACTGGTCGTAATGGAAATTACTTGGCCGACTTAGGATTTCAAGTGGCAGGGTTTGAGTTGTCTAAAACAGCGGTCGAATTGGCAAAGCAAAGAGCGTCTGAACAAGGTTTGTTTAATACAAATTACCGTGTTTTAAATATTGGAGAAAAATATCCTCTTGAAGACAATTCGATTGATTTGGTGATTGATGTTATGTCTTCTAATTCGTTGAATGAAAAAGAACGAGAGATTTATCTAGCCGAAACAAGTAGAGTTTTAAAAACAGGGGGCTACTTCTTTTTTCGGGGTTTGTGTAAGGACGGCGACAAGCATACTAAAAACCTCATCAAGTTAAACCCAGGTTTAGAAAAGGACACTTACATAAATAAAGATATGGGATTAGTTGAACGAGTTTTTACCGAATCAGATTTCATCGAACTGTATTCAAAATATTTTTCTATTCTCAGATTAGAAAAGAAATCTAACTACGCCAAAATGAATAACCAAAGCTACAAAAGGAATTATTGGGTAGCGTATATGCAAAAATAGAGCTTAATTAAGTTCTATTTCAGATATAAATGTCAAACTGGTCGGTTTTGTTTGGTTTGTAATTAGGAAACCCTAAAAAACCTTTCGGTTAACCAAAAGGTTTTTTTAGGGTCTTCATATAGACTTTAATAGTGAGAATAAATTTTAGAACTCGTCTAGGTAGGAGATTGAGGCGCCGAGCGAAGCGAGGCGCTCCACCAGCTTCTCGTAACCACGATTGATACTGTAGATATTGCGTAGGATAGATTGACCTTGTGCGCCCAACATGCCGATAAGCAGAATAGTGGCGGGACGCAGGGCAGGTGGGCAGATGAGCTCGGTCGCGCGGAGTTTGGTTGGACCGTTGATGTAGATACGATGCGGGTCAGCCAATACGGTATCAGCGCCAAGTTTGTCTAGCTCCGTGAAGTAAATAGCTCGCTTTTCGTAAACCCAATCGTGAATAAGAGTTTGTCCATCTGCTTGGGTAGCAATCACAGCAAAGAAAGGAAGATTGTCGATATTTAGGCCTGGGTAAACAGAAGGGTGAATTTTTTCGTGTAAGGCCTTTAGTTTTGACGGTTTGGTCGTGATGTCTACTAGTTTGGTTGAACAGTTGTGACTGAAATATGGTTTGGTCTTCTTGTATTTAAAGCCCATTTTTTCTAGCTTCAGAAGTTCTATTTCTAAAAATTCAATCGGACAGCGGGTGATGGTGATTTCAGATTGAGTGACAATGGCGGCTGCCAAGAAAAACATACTGTCGGTCGGGTCTTCGGACAGGGTATACTCAACCGCTTGGTCTATATGTGCTACACCGGTAACAGTTAGAGTGGTGGTACCAACCCCTTCAATTTTGACTCCAAACAGCTGTAGAAAAGCACAAACTTCCTGCACCATGTAGTTGGCAGAAGCGTATTTAATAACGGTCGTGTTAGTGCGACCAGCCGCAGCAAACAGAGCGTTTTCGGTCACTGTATCACCAGATTCATACAAAATGATTTCCGCCGGTCGCTTATCGACTACTTTTACTACAAAAGAGTCATCAGTGGTTTTGATATTGACACCAAAGTTTTCCAGAGCGTAGAAGTGGGGTCGTACAGTGCGACTGCCAAGCTTGCACCCACCAGACTGGGGAAGTGAAAAAGATTTTAATTGGTGAATGAGTGGTCCGATAAACATCACGATACTGCGGGTTTTACGGGCGGCCACTTCGTCGATTTTATCCAAAGCAAATTGCTTGGGTGGGGTGATTACTACGGTGGTGCCTTGCCAGTCGACTTTGACGCCGATACTTTCCAACACCTCAATTATTCGGTGGACCTCCTCGATGCGTGGTACATGGTGCAGGGTGGTAGTGTTTTTGTTTATTAAAGAGGCACAGAGGAGAGCTACGGCGCCGTTTTTTGAGGTGTTGGTTTCAATTATTCCAGTCAGCTTCTTGCCTCCTTCGATAGAAACGTTGACGGTGCCAGGGGATAGAGTGATGAGGTTTTTGCCTAGTGCCTTACTAATTTTCTTCAGCATATCGGCGCTGACATTTTGATTGCCTGATTCCATTCTAGCGATAGCACTTTGCGTGGTATTAATTTTCTTGGCTAAAGCTTGCTGAGTAATTCCCTGAGTTTCGCGAATATCCGCGATAATATTTCCGATATGTTGCATACCACTACAGTATAGCATATATGCTATACACCTTGTCTAGAGTCAGTTGGGGAAATAAAAAAAGACCTACCACTGCGGGTAGGCCTCTTTGCCGGCGACGCCGACGATGTTACTTTTGCTTGCGGCGACGGCCAGCGAGTACGAAGATGCTGAACAGGCCGATGGCGATCAGGACCAGTGAGGCGGGCTCCGGTACGCGAAGGATGGTACCAGCGGTTGAGAAGCCCCAGCTGTCTAACTGTCTGTCGAGAATGTTCTCGATCTTCACGAAGTACTGCAACTCGTCGTCGCCGGTGAACGTGTGCAAAAACTGTGTCCACGGCATGAGGCTGTAGGCTCCACCGATCGTGTCGATGGACCAAGTTACCGAGGCAAGTGTGTTGCCGGTCAGTACTGAGATTAGCCCAACCGTAAAGGCGTCATTGAATGGGGGATAGTCTTCCCCCGAAAATGCCACGACGCTCATGAATTTATCGCCAACTTTTACCTTGACCACTGGCGACATCAGAATTGCGGTGCCGTAGATAGCGACGTA
Source organism: Candidatus Nomurabacteria bacterium (assembly GCA_020632095.1). Taxonomy (GTDB): domain Bacteria; phylum Patescibacteriota; class Minisyncoccia; order Phycocordibacterales; family UBA918; genus OLB19. Next base: position 346,876 of record JACKGF010000001.1, on the reverse strand, counting down.
ATTGCCGGCTTCCGGCGAACTGATGGTGGTGAATGATGTTGGTCCCGAGCCCGCCGTCCCCCCAGTTGACACCGTTTGTGAATTGGTGAAAACGGGGGCGTTGCCGGCGAAGCTCCATGCTCCCAAGCCGTTCAGGAAGCCGCTGTCTGGCATTGGTTCCTCATACCCGGCGTACGCTACTCCAGTGCACACCATGAGGACGAATGCTAGTCCTGCAATAATCTTTCTCATTCCGTTTTACTCCAAATTGTCTACTGTTATGGAAAAGGTTGTACAGGGCAAGTCCGAATATCTCGGACAAATAGAACTATACCCAGGGAAAGAGTAATATAGAAAATCCTGCCTGTCAAACAAAACTAACCGAAATAGTACGATTAATCGTACTATTTTCCGACCTAGAGTTGCGGATGGTTTGTTTTGTAATATCGGGTTTTCATTTAACTTGCTTTTCTTTTCTCGCCACCCTGATACTATGGTCACTACTTATGTTTGGTAACTTAACTCCGAAGATTGGGATTGATTTGGGTACGACTAGTATTTTGGTTTTTGTGCCGGGGCAAGGGATTGTTTTGAATGAGCCTTCGGTGGTGGCGGTGTCTGAGGACAATAAAGTACTGGCGGTTGGTTCAGAGGCTAAGCTCATGATTGGACGTACACCGGAGAATATCCGCGCCTATCGCCCGATGAAGGACGGAGTAATTGCTGACTACCGGGTGACCGAGGCTATGCTCCGTTACTTCCTTCGCAAGTCTATGAGTCGATACAATTTATTTCGACCTGATGTCATGCTGTCGGTGCCAGCTGGTGTGACTTCGACCGAAAGACGGGCTGTGGTGGAAGCCGCGATGAAAGCCGGAGCAAGAAATGCTTATGTGGTAAAAGAACCAATTTTGGCTGCGATTGGGGCAGGGGTACCAATATATGAACCACAAGGTCACATGATAGTTGATATTGGAGGAGGAACCATCGACGTAGCGGTGATTTCTTTGGGGGGAATTGTGGCTTCCAATTCTGTAAAATGTGCAGGTAACCGTATCGACGCAGCGATTATTGATTATGTCAAGAAAAGTCGCAACTTAGCGATTGGTGAAAAGACCGCTGAGGATATTAAAATTACCGTTGGCTCCGCCTTGCCACTGGAAGAAGAGTTGACGATGGAGATTAAAGGACGTGACATGTTGTCAGGTTTGCCACGAACAACCGAAATTAAGAGTAATGAAGTGGTGCGAGCAATTGGCAAGGAAATGCGTGAGATGATTAAAGCAATTAAGCACGTGTTTCAAAGTACACCGCCTGAGCTATCGGCTGACATTATCGACGGTGGAATCATCATGACTGGCGGTACGTCGCAGTTACGTAACTTTCCAGAGTTAATCCGCCGCCGCACTGGCGTCAAAGCCGCCGTCGCCGACCAAGCTTTATTTTGTGTAGTAAAAGGCACCGGCGTTGCTCTCGAGCACTTGGATGTTTATAAGCGGGCAGTGTTAGCCAAGAAATAGTCTTAATTATGCAAAAAATAGATTTTTTGAAGGAAAAAGTTAAGGAACTATATGATGAACATAATGAAAAGCTACTTTTTCATGGCTGGCATCACGTGCAGTTTGTGTCAAAGAAGGCTGTGGAATTTTCGGAGAGTATTGGGGCTGATACCGAATTGGTTGAAGTAGCGGCGTTAGTTCATGATTTAAACTACGTTGTGCAAGAAAACTCTGAGCCTGAAGCTGGTTCAGAGTTGCGTGCCAAGCTTCTAACTGAAGCTGGATATTCTGGTGAGGAAATCATGCAGATTGAGAGTGTTGTGTCTGAAGCACATACTGGCAGGAGAGGGCATATAATATCGGAAGAAGGAAAAGCACTTAGCGATGCTGACTCACTTTTTAAAATACTTCCAATTACTCCCATTTTATTCTCTAGTAAATATATTACTGAAAATAAGGTCGATATTTATAAACTTTCCAACATGATTGTTTCTGAACAAACACCCTTACTGGCGGAAGGTATCTATTTTTATACAGATCTAGCCAAAGAAAGATACCTAAAGTGGGCAAAGATTAATCTAGATCTTTGGACTAATGTTCAAGAATCACTGCAAGACGAAGATGTAAAAGAAATGCTGGCAGTCGCCAAGGAACGGGGGATTCTTTAGAGATGGGATTGATATCTATGAATGAAAAATTTTTATCGGTTGCAAAATTTGCTGCGATGGAGGCAGGTAAATTATTAATGTCAAATATTGGGTTTGTTAAAAGTGAGTCTGATTTTATAAATCCTACAACCAAACAAGATGGGGATTCAGAATTATTAATAATCAAAATTCTTGAGAAAGAATTTCCAGATCATGGGTTTCTGGGTGAAGAGTTTGGTAAAAAAAACGAATCTTCTCGATACAGGTGGATAATTGATCCGATTGATGGAACAAATAATTATGTTAGTGGCAGGGATACTTTTTCAGTGTCTATAGCCCTTGAGAAAGACGGAGAGTTAGTTCTGGGAGTAGTGTTTTTACCAAAAAGAAACGAATTGTTTTATGCGGTGCTAGGAGGAGGTTCGTTTATGAATGGCGAAAATATTGAAGTAGGTGATAAAGAGGATTTGGATGAAGTTGTAGTAACTTACTCAGCATACCCTGGAAATGAAAAAGAAAATGCAGTATTGAATAAGAGATTATCAGAGAGCATTGTAAATTTAAAAGATTTTGGTTTTGCAAATGTTAATAAGGTTGATCCAGTTTTTGGTCGTGGGTCAATGGCAGCTGAATTTTGTTACCTCGCTTGTGGTCGAATTGACGGCATAGTGCGATTAAAGCAGAAGCCATGGGATGTTGCTGCTGGAAGTTTAATCGCTAGGGAGGCGGGTGCGGAAATGAATGATTTAAACTTAGGCGTAGTGAGTATTTATGAAGGAGATTACATTTCTGCAAATAGGAGCTTACTAAAAAAGTTGAATGGGGTTCTGTGTAATTAATATTCAATGAAAATCAAGTCAGTTTTTTAAATAGGGGATTGTACACTAATTCACTTTTTTAGTGCGTTAATATATCAATATATGAATGAAGGCTATACTAAGCAGTTTTCTTCTCCGGAGGAGGAAATAAATTTTCTACGTCAGCAGATTGCAGAACGTGAGCGTGAAGTACTGGCGCGTACGCCTGAGATAGATAAAGCCGATAGTGAAACGCTCGGTCGAGAACAGATCAAAGAGTATGTGAGCTTTACACCAAAAGTAATTCTTCATCCGGATTATGAGTTACAAGGGCAAGCTTTGGCTGAGTCAGTAGAGTTGGTTGATACAGCGCACGATCCGGTGGAAGAAGTTATGCAGATCGCCTTAGAAAAAGGAATTCGTAATGCCTTGACGGTACTAGACAAGACCACCAACGCATACGTGATAGATGAGGTTCACAGGCGGCTAATTGAACATATTCAAAGTGGGGTAGAAATGGCTGATTTAAAAGAAGGGGTACCACCTTGGCATGTTTTGCACATGACCTTGTATGAAGTGACATTGCCGGCCCAAAAGTCGATTGATGGTAATGATTTAGCGCTCGGAGATTTGGTGGGTAAGATGGAGCAATTATACTCGGGTCTACGCACCATTGGTTCAGCCAAGGAAGGAAACCACTTCGTCATTGAGATTGCAGTGGCTGATTATAGTGACGATATTATTTTTTATGTAGCGGTACCAAATGAATTCAAATCTTTGTTTGAAAAGCAGACCTTATCGCTTTTCCCAAATGCTGTTCTGAAGGAACAAGTCCATGATTACAATATCTATGTTGATAAGGGTCATACTTTGGTAGCCAATCTTGAACTTAAGAAAAACCCGATTTATTCAATCAAGACCCAAGACGAATTCTCTACAGATCCTTTGGCAGTGATCCTCAATGCTTTCTCTAAAATTGAGCGTGAGGGTGGGGGAGCAGCGATTCAGTTTGTAATTCGACATCCGAAGAAAACTTACCAAAAAACCTACGAGGAAGTGATAAAGTTAGTCGAAAAAGGAACTAAGCCAGGCGAGGCGATTTCTCGCAGTACCGTAGGCGGTGAAATTTTGGCTAGTGTTAGTGATTTTTTCTTTTCTTCTAAGAAAAAAGAGGGTGAAATAGAACCGGTCAAGGAAGTAGATAGTCAGGCAATTGAAATATTCCGCAAGAAAATAGCCAAGCCAATAGTTGAGGTTAATATTAGGGTGGTTGTGTCAGCGACGGAAAAGCATCGAGCGGAACAAATTTTGACTGAACTAGAGTCAACCTTCAATCAGTTTGATACAACCGCGGGTAATCAAATTAAATTCAAGACATTAAGCGGCTCGAACTTAAGGATGGGAGAAAAGGCGTTTTCATTTAGACAGTTTTCTACTCAAAATACTATCCCACTGTCTTTGGCAGAGCTAGCAACATTAATGCATTTTCCGGGTGATGGAACCTTAGCTTCTCCACAAGTGAAGCAGTCCCACTCAAATACCGCACCAGCCCCAACCGAGATGCCAAACGAAGGTACTTTGTTGGGTATTAATAGGCACCGTAACGTTGAACGAAAAATATTCATCAGTGAGCTCGATCGTATGCGTCATTTTTATATTATTGGTCAGACTGGTACAGGTAAGACAACCTTGATGAAGAACATGATTATCCAGGACATTCAGCAAGGGTCAGGAGTCTGTCTGATTGATCCGCACGGTACTGATATTGAGGATGTACTTGGGGCAGTACCGCCTGAGCGTGAGCAAGACATAATTTACTTTGATCCATCACGAATGGATAGGGTGATTGGGCTTAATATGCTTGAGTATGACTACAGTAAGCCTGAAATGAAGACTTTTGTAGTCAATGAACTTTTCTCGATTTTCCAAAAATTGTATGGAGCAAATCCGGAGTCGATGGGTCCGATGTTTGAACAGTATTTTCGTAATGCGACAATGTTGGTGATGGAAGATCCTGAGAGCGGTAATACCTTGATGGATATTGGACGAGTAATGGTTGATGCTCCTTTTCGAAAGAAAAAATTGGAGAAAGCAACTAATCCTGTAGTAATACAATTTTGGACTGAAATTGCGACCAAGGCAGGTGGAGAAGCTTCACTTGAAAATATCGTGCCATACATCGTATCAAAGTTTGACGTGTTTACTGCCAATGACTACATGCGACCGATTATTGGTCAGCAAAGGTCCGCTTTTGATTTTAGAAAGGTAATGGATGAGCGTAAGATTCTCTTGGTCAACTTAGCTAAGGGTCGTTTGGGTGAAATTAACTCTAGTTTGATCGGTATGATTTTTGTGGGAAAGATTTTGATGGCGGCGTTGTCACGAGTGGATGACCCAACTAAAAGTTTCCCACCGTTCTATCTTCATATGGACGAGTTTCAAAATATTTCAACTAACTCCATTTCGGCTATTTTGTCTGAAGCACGAAAGTACAAGCTTGGTCTGACAATCGCACACCAGTTTATCGCACAGCTGCAGCCAGATATTAAAGATGCTGTGTTTGGTAACGTTGGTTCAATGGCGGCCTTTCGGGTTGGTCCGGAAGACGCACAGTTTTTGGAACAACAGTTTAAGCCTACTTTTACCGCTAGTGATTTGATGAATGTACCTAATGCTAATGCTTTTATGAGGGTATTAGCTAACGGTACCCCAACTCCTCCTTTTAGTATGGGGACTATGGCTCCAGCCGAGACAGATTTGGTCAGAGTACAAAGATTGATTGAGGATAGTTATAAGAGATATGGATATGATCGAGCAGAAATAGAAGAAGAAATCCGCGTTCGATACCAAAAGCCAGCTCCACCGGTTCCACCAGCGCCATCAATGAGGTAGAATATAATACAATTGTTCTTATGTTGTTTCTTGAATCAAAAGATAATAGTGATATTGAAAATGTCGTCAATGATGACACTTCTTTAGTAACACCTATTAACACTGATAATGATTCTGATGACGACAATACTGAAGCTATTAATATAGAAACAGTCGAGGGCTTGGGTCAATTTTTAAAAGCGGCTGAGCAAGTTTACGACGATGCTTCTCTGTTTGAGGAGGACGCAAAGGCTGATGACTATCAAAAGCTTAAAACTGCTGAAATTGAAGGAGATAAAGTTTACGATTCGCTACAAGATAAATTTAGTGAATTGAAAGGCTTGGTAGACAGGTGTCGATTGGAGGTCTTGCCGAATGACGAAGAAATTTCTGATGAAGATTTTGAGCGTTTACAAACTTTATATAATGAAATAATCTCCTTACGAAATTTGCTAATTGAAGCTTACTCGGTTTACTTAGATGAGGGTGATAGTGAGGATAATGAAGAAGATGAAGAAGATGAAGAAGATGAAGAAGATGAAGAAGTAGATGATGAGGTAGAAAAAGATGAAGAAAACGAAATCGGTGAAGAAGAGGTTTTGACTGAAATTGTTCCCAAAACTAAATTTAAATATTATGTAAAACCTGAGGCCGAAAAAGCTGAAGACTCAATCAGTTTGGAAGTTAATTCTACTGGGGAACAAGATAAAATTCATAATGAAAATAAGGTTGAAGGTGAAATTGATTCACATATCGGAGACTTGGTTGAAAGATTGTTAAAAGTTAAAAATAACGCTAAAGAAATACTGGATAAAATTAAAGTTGTAAAGGATGAGTTAGAAACGCTGTTTACTCCTACTTATCGGACGGATGAAGTTATTATCGATCTGTCCGAATTAACTGTTAGTCAAAGCAGGATCGAAAAACTTACGGTTAGGCTTGAAGGAATTGATATAAAGAAAGAAGCTGAGTCAGCTCTAATGTTGGCTTTGGAAAAATATGAGCAGATATTTGTTGAAATTACAAAAAACGTCGATGCGGTCAGAGTTGTTCTGTTGAAGAAATATGAAGAAACAAAATCTTTAGAGAAACAAAAAGAAGATAGAGGTCAAATTGTTTCAGATCATAACAAGCTGCCATTGGTTGAGAGAAGTGATACAAAAAAAGCAGAAATAAAAAAACCAGTTTTTGTTGAAACTATCTGTGAGGAAGAGAAGTCCGAATCGGGGTTACCTTTATCTAAACGTCGGTGTGAAATGTTTGTTATTCCTGATACTGAAGGTGACGGAAAAGTGTCTATTACAGTAGCTGAAAAAGCTGAAGAGATTGTGCAGGAAAAGTCTAAAAAATCTAAAGCATTTTTTCCTAAATTAAATTTATTCAATCAGGTGAGAGGAAACTTCGTTCCTAAAAATATTTCTAATTCTGAGTCACGAGTTGTAGCTAGGACTGAGCTTTATGATCCTATAAATAAAGTTATTCCTGACTCTGTACCAAGGATACCAATAGCAGAATCAGTAATTCATGAAAATTCTTTAACTAGAAAATATCTAATGGAAGAGCCTTACCGGTCGTTCATTAAAGATAATTTCCGTTCACCTGAATATTTTGACCGAGTACTTGCCACAACAGTTGCTCAGATAGAAGAAACTTCAATAGATGCACTTGAGCGTTGGCTTAAGGAAGTGACAGCTAGTCCGTTTGATTATTTGTGCGATATGAAAAACTCAGAAGTAGAAAGCTTGGCTGCTTTGTCCTATGAAGAGGTTAAATCAATTCTAAATAAAGAAAATATAAAATATGATTCTTTTGTAGTGTGGGTAGATTTGTTGGATGAAATGCGGGTAGAGTTTGATTCTTATTCAGACATGAAGTTTGGAGAATTGTTTGCTAAGTGGATGACTTTGATAGAAATGGATAGTTATCAGGCTCAAACCAAAACCCTGTAATACACAGTTTTTTGGCATTAATAGTTCACACTAAAGTAAAGGGTGTTATTATGTTTAGATATGGCGAACGATAGTTCTTTGGGGGACGTTAAGCAATTTACGTTTGACCTCGATTCACAAAAAGGTATTGCTCATTTATTGGCTTCTGTTAGAGCTAGTGACATTTCAGCGGCCGAAAAAAATGAACTACGTGATCTTATCTTTTTATATTCAAATGGTGGTAAAGATCAAACAGTCAGGATTACACTTGAGCAGAAGATAGTTTTCTACGGTGTCGTACCAGTAACTGTTGCTGTTGTTCCGGGGTCTGCGCCAGCGTTTTCTTTTGGTGTGTCGCGACCTGCACCAACTACTTTTTCTGCTACTGCGGTTACTAGGCAGGTGGTCAATCCAGCGCCTGCTGCATCACCGGTTCAAACTCAACCTCCTACTCAACCCTCAACCCAACCTCAAGTCCCTGTAGTTCCAACTGAGATTGCTCAGCCGCCTGTAGTACCGGTAACAGTACCAACTCCAACTCCTGAGGTTGTTATACCTCCGTCACCAGCTCCAACTGTTCAAGTGCCGGTTACTCCAGCTCCTCCAGTTATTCCAGAACCAGTTACCCAAGATCCAGTGATTCCAGCTCCAGCCCCAGTTACACCACCAGTCGCTCCTCCACAGCCATCTGCACCTATATCTACACCTCCGGTAACACAACCTCCTGTTACGCCTATTTCTGCACCTACTCCGCCAGTGGCTGAGCCTAATAACTATGACCCAGGTGAATATTTACAACGAATCAGAGAGATTAAATCTATTGTTAACGATAAGGTCGGTAATCCTGTTAATTTAGTAGATATAAACAATGAGGTTGGTCGAGAGTATATGGGGGCCTTGCTGGATGCTATGAAGAAGCTCAACAGTGGTTCTTCTGCTTTGTCTGCAATGAAGCGACTAGAAACCGCATTTATTGAGGTAAAAAATACTATTGAAGAATATGAAAAAAATCCAACAAACGTTGTTAAGTCTTCACCAGTAGCTACTCCTCAGTCAGTACCACAAACAGAAAATAAACAGCCAATACCTGAAACATTTTCACCACCAATTCAAGTTCCTATATCTCCACAACCATCAATTCCCGATAGTCCGGTAGTAGCTCCTTATGATATTCCGGCCCCTGTGCCAGTTCGTACTCCAAGAGTAATTGATTTTGGTGAACCGTCGCACCTTGATACAAATGTGCCTAATAATCTTCCTTCGTCACCAGCTTCTTTAAATGCAGGGTCTGAAAATTTAATAGCGTCATCTTGGGGTCCAGATACAGATACTGTTAGGTCTAATAAAGAAACTCCTGTCTCAGTAAACATCCCAGTGCCTGTACCAGACACACCTGCTTCATTTGAACCACCAAAAGCTATTCCAGTGCAAACAACAGTTGATACACCAGCTGTTCCCCCAATTACCCAAACCCCCGCAACCCCAATAGTGCCGGACGCCCCCGTGTCTCCCCTTAAAGCTTCTTCGTTGGCTGAATCAGGTACAAAACTTCATACACCCAATGATTTACCGCTAGCTTCTGACATTAAAACATCGTCAGTGGTTGGCGACCCTTTATTCATAAAAGAAGTTGATGATGGTCTGCAACAACTACTGGTTGAGTGGTCGCTGTTTAAGAAAAGTGGTTTGTTTGGTACTGGTCCTAAGGGACGTGAGCATCCCTTGTTTAAAAAGTTAGCACCGCTACAGATCCCGCTACTATTAGCTGGTCGTTTTGAAGGAGCAACTCAAGAAATCAAACAAAGTATTACTGATTATATGAATGGCTGGCGATATGAACAAGGTATTGTTTATGAATCTGGTGAAACTTTTGAACACTATCTACGTCGGGTAATTCGTCATATTCTTGATTTGCAAAAATAGTCATGAGCGTCATAATGGAGGGTATGAATTCACCTCATCATGCTATTTTGATTAAACATTCACCGGTTCAAGCTTTTAATCTAGCTAGTTTTGGTGAATTTGATGAAGTACAAGATAGTTATATTGAACGTTTCGGAATTGATGACGCTAGGAGGTTGGTCACAACTGCAAACAATCGACCACAAAATACTGAAACTCAAACTTTGGTGGTGAGGACGGATTTTATTACCCATGAGGCACAGAATGCACTCTTAAAAATTTTGGAGGAACCACCAGTTTCCACTAAATTCATTTTTATTTTGTTAGAAGGTTTTCAGGTTTTACCCACACTTGCTTCACGTTTTTTTGAAGTCAGGTTAGGTAGTGACAGCAGCTCTCTGACAGAAGAATTTGAGCAGTTCCTAGGATTGTCATACGCCGAGCGGTTGTCAAATATTGAGACGGTACTAAAAGCTAAGAATGTTGCTTGGCAACAAGCTATTAAGCAGGGTTTACTTCAATATATAAAAAAAGAAAAATCGGATATTTTGAGTGAATTGGAGTTCGTAGCACGCTTTTTATTGACCAGAGGTGCTTCAAACAAATTCTTGTTAGAACACCTTGCGCTCTGTCTGCCAATTCGTCGGTCTTAAAATAAGATGTTACACTAAGGTTATAATAAGTATATAGAATCTACATTGTATGGATAATGACATCAAACAAAAATTACACGAGGTTAAAGAATGGTTACAAAAGGAATATTCAAGTATTCGGACTGGCCAGGCTAACCCCGCTCTGCTTGATAGTGTTAAGGTTGAAAGCTATGGTTCATTCATGTCAATTAATCAAGTTGGAAGTATTGGGGTGGAAGACGCTCGGACTTTGCGAATTTCAGTCTGGGATAATTCACAGATCGCGGCTTTAGAACGAGCTGTTCGCGAGTCGGATCTAGGAGTATCAATCGTGACTGACTCTTCAGGATTACGGGTAATATTTCCAGAACTCACTTCGGAGCGTAGGGTACAGTTACTTAAATTAGCAAAGAGTAAGCTAGAAGATGCACGAATTTCGGTGCGGGCAGTACGTGATGAAGCAATGAAAGCAATTGATAAGTCCGAGAAGGATGGTGATATTGGTGAAGATGAGAAGTTTTCACAAAGAGAAGGGGTGCAGTCAGCTGTTGATGATGCTAACCGGTCTTTAGAGGAATTGTTTACAGGTAAGGAAGCTGAGTTGAATAAATAAAATAATATATGTCCGTCATACTTTTTTTACTAGTGTTGTTTGTCTTGGTTTTGGTTCATGAGTGGGGGCACTTTATCGTGGCTAAAAAAACCGGCATGCGGGTAGATGAGTTTGGTATTGGTTTTCCTCCAAAATTGTTTAGCGTTAAGAAAGGGGAAACAGAATACACCTTTAACGCCTTGCCAATAGGCGGATTCGTACGGATATGGGGTGAAAATTTTGCTGATGCGGCCGAGGAGAAAGAGTCTGGGATAGACGTTAGTCGTTCTTTTGCTGCCAGACCAAAGTGGGCACAAGCACTAGTTTTAATTGCTGGAGTAACAATGAATATTTTGTTTGCTTGGTTTTTGTTTAGTCTTACCTACATGATTGGTTTGCCGACAGTGGTCGATGAGGCTGATGCAACTAGTGCTGCTGAATTGTCTATAATGGATGTTTTGCCAGATAGCCCCGCTGCAGTTATACCAGCTGGTTCAGTTGTGAACGCAGTTGAGAATGAGAATAATAAAATTGAAAATCCAACCCCAACTGAATTTAGTCGTTTTGTGACAGATGCTGCTCCGGAAAGTGTAAATGTTTTTTATACTTACAAAGGTGAGGATAAAAAGGTCTCGATTACCCCCGTACAAGGTTTGGATAAGGAAAATCCAGATAGATATTTAGTCGGAGCGGCGTTGTCGCTGGTTGAGGTGGTTAGGAAACCATTCTTCACTGCAATCTCAGATGGATTCGTCTCAACGTATAATGGATTAACTGGAATTGCTGGTGGTCTTGGCTCATTGTTAAAACAAACTATTACTGGTAAGGCAGATTTTTCTCAAGTGGCTGGTCCGGTTGGGATTGTTGGTTTGGTGGGAGAAGCCGCGGCATATGGAATTACCGCTCTACTTACATTTACCGCAATTATTTCACTTAATCTCGCAGTAATTAATTTGTTACCTTTTCCTGCTCTCGATGGCGGACGCTTAGTCTTTGTGGCTATCGAGGCTGTAACTGGTAGCCACATTCCTCCCGTCTGGGCTGGTAGAGTAAACTTGCTTGGATTTGCTCTTTTGATGATATTGATGATTGCAGTGACCTACAATGATATTGCTAGACTTCTTTAATCCTAAACAAAACATGCGCCAATCAAGACTTTTTACAAAGACACTCAAAGAAGCACCATCTGACGAACAGGCAAAAAATGCTCAGTTGCTTATTCGAGCAGGGTATATTCATAAAGAAATGGCGGGAGTATATCAACTGTTGCCGTTGGGTTTGAAGGTTGTTGAAAAAATTAAGCAAATAGTTCGTGAAGAAATGAATAATGTTTCTGGACAGGAAATGCTTGCAACTACACTACAACGTAAAGATTTGTGGGAACGTACTAGTCGTTGGAGCGACGAGGTGGTAGATGTTTGGTTCAAAAGCGAACTTAAGGCCGGTGGAGAGGTTGGTTTTGGTTGGAGTCATGAAGAGCCTTTGGCAAATATGATGATAAATCATATTTCTAGTTATAAAGATCTACCAACAATGATTTATCAATTCCAAAATAAATTACGGAATGAATTGCGAGCTAAGAGCGGAATTATGCGTGGTCGTGAGTTTCTTATGAAGGATATGTATTCTTTTGCCGAGACTGAAGAGCAACATGAAGAAATGTATGAAGCTAGCAAAGTTGCGTATACAAATGTCTTTAATCGACTTGGAATCGGAGGAGACACTTTTGTAACTTTTGCAGCTGGTGGGGCATTCACGGAGTTCAGTCACGAGTTCCAGACCGTATGTGAAGCTGGTGAGGATATTACCTATATTAATCGCGAAAAAGGAATTGCAATAAATGAAGAAGTGCTTGCTAAGACTGATTTGTCAGAATTGGGTGTAACGCAAGAAGAATTAGTAGAAACTAAAACCGCCGAGGTGGGAAATATATTTAACTTCGGTCGACAGAAGGGAGAGGAGGTCGGGTTGTTTTTCAAAAATGATGCTGGAGAAAAGGTGCCTGTTTGGATGGGTTCTTATGGTATAGGTATAACTAGAGTTATGGGGGTTGTGGTGGAAAAATTTGCAGACGACAAAGGAATAGTTTGGCCAGAAAGTATTGCGCCATTTAAAGTTCACTTAGTGGCTCTAAACACTGATGACGACGAGATTCGTGATTGGTCTGATGGGGTTTACACTGCTTTGCAGAAACTAGGAGTGGAAGTTCTCTATGATGATAGAGAAGCCAGGCCGGGAGAGAAGTTTGCTGACAGTGATCTAATTGGTATTCCGTATCGAGTAGTAGTTAGTAAAAAATCCAAAGAAGCCGGTACTTTTGAAGTAGTAACTCGCGCTAATGGAGAGGTGAGGAATCTAACTGAAGAGGAACTATACGAAGACTTTGTTGAATGAGCAAAGGAGCCGTCAGGCGGTCAGAATTTGCCCAAGGGCAGAACAAATTCTGACATACAGAAATTATAGTCATTTCATTCCTTAATTTTTGCAACTATTGCGAATTTATACAGGCGCTTCAGCAGAATCGACCTACCAAGGGAGATTATACTGGTGGCGAGCTGTAATGAACTCTATGTAAGGTACTTACCTGAATGAGCAAACGAAAATTCATAGCCCGTGACTATTTTCGACCTAATTCCTAGGGACATCTTTTTGACAGGGTTGCTACCAACAAGGTAAACATTTTGCTGGTTTGTGATTACGTAGTACAATGTTCAAAATGAACGTTTTTACGCGACAATTAAATGCGCTCCTTTCAATGGTGTCGACAGATATGGCTATTGACCTCGGGACAGCTAATACTTTAGTGTATGTCAAAGGGAAGGGTATAGTTTTGAACGAACCAACTATTGTAGCCATAAATAAAAAGACAGGACAGTTGGTAGCGGTAGGAAATGAAGCTAAGGCGATGCAAGGGCGCACCCCATCGCATATTGAAGTGATACGACCGTTGGTGGATGGAGTGATTTCTGACTTTGAGGTGACAGAGGAAATGTTATCTTATTTAATTGGTAAGGTTAGAAGTGAGATGCGTTCTTTGGTGGCACCTCGGATGTTGATTGGTGTACCATCGGGTATTACAAATGTAGAAATGCGAGCTGCTCAAGACGCAGCCAAAAATGCTGGTGCGCGAGATGTGTTTTTGATTGAAGAGCCTATGGCGGCAGCTATTGGGGCTAAGCTACCAATTGGCAAAGCAGTGGGAAGTATGATTATTGATATTGGTGGCGGGACGACAGACATTGCTGTGATATCGCTAAATGGTTTGGTTGTTTCGCGTAATCTGCGTATTGCGGGAGACCATCTCAACGCTTCTATAATGTCATATATTCGTGATCAGTTTAAGGTTTATGTTGGTGAGAAGACGGCCGAAGATGCTAAGATTGCTCTTGCTTCTATTTCACAATCAGACTCAGGCAAGGAGTTGGTAGCCCGTGGTCGTGATGTAGTGACTGGTTTACCACGTGAGGTGGTGGTTACTGATACTGATGTGCGCGATGCGGTGGCCGGTCAGGTAGACACTATGGTCGAAACAGTAAGAGCGGTCTTGGAAGAAACACCACCTGAAGTGTTGGCTGATATTATGCAGCGTGGAATCCATCTTTCTGGAGGTGGGGCTTTGATTCCTGGCTTAGCGCCCTTGCTTGAGCATGAACTACAAGTTCCAGTGATAGTGGTGCCAGACCCTCTGCGGGCAGTGATTCGTGGGGCCGGAATCGTGATAGAAAATCTAGATGAATATAATGAGATATTGTTAGATCATGAGGGTACAATCGCGACACAACTCTAGTCGTAAAAGTATTGCCAGATGGGTAGTATTATCAGTTTTGGTAGTATTGATTGGTTTGGCTCTACCAAAAGTTTTTTCTATAACTGCTGCCGTAATAATGTATCCAATTCATTCTGCAGACGTGTGGCTAAAGGAGTCTTCAAGCTTGTTTCCAATGATGGTGCGTGATCGTTTGTACTTTCAAAATAAAATTCAAGAACTAGAAAATGAATTGGTGATAGCTGGTGGGTTGAATGTTACCCAGCAAAGGTTGCTGGAAGAAAATTTAAGATTAAGGCAATTACTGGGAGCGAAAGAGGAATCAAGGATTCTAGCAGCTGTGATCGCTCGGCCTGATGAGCTTCCTTATGATTTTTTGCAGATTGACCGTGGTTCTGATCATGGGGTTGAAGTTGGTTCGCCGGTATTTATTGGGGATGATGTGGTAATTGGTTTAGTTGTGCATACGGCCACAGATTATTCATTTGTGGAATTGTTTACTACGTCAGGTTTTGAGACATCAACATTTATTAGTGGTCCTAATGTGGTGGCGACTATGGAAGGGTATGGTGGTGGGGTGGCGCGTGTAAGAGTGCCACAAGGTATTCCGATTACTGTGGGTAATCTTGTCTATCTTCCAAGTGTTGAACCAGGTGTGTTTGGTCGAATTTCATACGTGGAAAATCTACCAACTCAACCTGAACAATATGGCTATATCACACCCGAAATTTCTATCTCAAGCTTGTTCCAAGTGTCGGTTGGTAAACAATCTCAGATTGCCCATTCCGCTACTGAAATTGATAGTCATATTTTGGAATTAATGAAGTCAGAGTTGTTGGTCAAAGGTTTAACAGTCGGTGAAATTGGTACCTCAACAAAAGCTTCATCAACTCCTGAATCAGAATCTATATGAGTATATTTTTAGCAATTTTATTATATTTAATAATAACGGTATCAGTTTTACATAACTGGATAATTTTAACTTTATTAGCGGGGCTTGTTTTTAGTTTAAGATATCAATCTTACGCTTTAGTGCCATTAGCTATAATTATTGATGGTTATTATGGTGCTTTTTATACATTTCCAGTACTAAGTGTTATAGCAATTGCTTGGTACTTATTTATCGAATTTTTTAAACCAAAGTTAACGACGACAAGAGATTAACTATGTCAAAACTCAGTGATAGATATTCAGGTAGTGTGGAAGTAGAAGAGATTCTACTTGATTCTTCGAATATTCCCGAGTTTAATCGTGCTAGATTAGAAGGTAAGCGCGAGCTACCTATTACCAAGCGGAATGTTCGTTCAGTTTGGATAGTTTTTTTGCTTATTACCTGTGCCTTCATGTATCAAATTTTTTCGCTTCAGGTTGTACGTGGTGAAGAGTTTCGCAATATTGCTGAAAACAATCGTGTCGACAAAGGAATGATTATTGCTGAGCGGGGAGTGGTTTATGACCGGCGGGGTGAAATGCTGGTTTGGAATGAAGTTGATGAGTCAGGCGAATATGATTTTCCTATTCGAGCATACACCGATAGACTGGGTTTGGGACAAGTTTTGGGTTATGTGAGTTATCCAAAGAAGGATAATCGAGGGTACTTCTTTCGTACGGATTACTTAGGTCGAAGTGGAGTTGAGCTAGCTTTTGACAGTGTCTTAAAAGGTGGCAATGGTAGCAAGATTGTTGAGGTTGATGCTTTGTCTGAAGTGGTGAGTGAATTTGCAATCGATGCACCAGTTGATGGTGGGGAATTGAAGATCTCAATTGATGCTGAGTTATCAGAAGCAATGTACAACATTATTTCGACTTCTAGTATAAAAGCAGGTTTTCGTAGTGGAGCGGCTGCGATTATGGATATTCATACGGGTGAAATATTGGCTCTTACTAGCTTCCCATCGTTTGATCCAGAAGTAATGGCTGATGGTGATGATACGGAGCTTATTCAGCAGTACAACCAAGATGACCGGTTTCCTTTTTTGAATAAAGTGATTGGAGGTGTTTATACACCAGGCTCAATTGTAAAGCCTTTTGTAGCTTATGCAGCGCTTGAAAACAATATCATATCACCCGATAAAGTACTGTTTAGTAACGGGTCGTTGGTTATCCCTAATCCATACAATCCGAGTCAACCATCTTACTTTAATGACTGGCGCGCTCACGGCAAGATGACTATGAGAGAAGGGATTGCTTTTTCTTCAAACATCTATTTCTACATTGTAGGTGGTGGTTTGCCAGAAATCGCGGTTCCGCAAGCAGGATTGACCACACCTTTGACCGGACTAGGGATTACCAAGATGGCGGCTAATTATCGGCGCTTTGGCCTTGGTCAGTTAACTGGTGTTAACTTAGCAGAAGAGCAGGCTGGAGTTGTGCCAGATCCAGAATGGAAAAAGAAAGTGTTTGATGATGATTGGCGTTTAGGCGACACTTACTTTACCGCGATTGGGCAGTTTGGTTTTTTGGCTACACCAATTCAAATGTTGCGAGCATATGCGGCTTTGGCTAATGGTGGCTACTTATTAACTCCCCATGTTGAATTAGGTAAGACAAGTGAAAAAATTGATATTGGTATTGATCCGGACCTGATGAAAATAGTTCATGAAGGGATGCGTGAGACGGTTACCTTAAATGGTGGAACGGCGAGACCGTTAGAGCGCAAAGATGTCGCCATTGCAGCCAAATCGGGAACAGCTGAGGTTGGGGCAGGTAATGCTTATGTAAACTCGTGGGCGGCCGGTTTTTGGCCTTATGAGGAGCCTAAGTATGCATTCATCCTAATGATGGATCATGCACCGCGCAGTAACGCCTTGGGAGCGACTAGGATAATGGGCGAGGTAGTGCAGTGGATGTCAGTTAACCGGCCGGAGTACTTGGGGATTGAGGAGGAGATAGGGGAGTAGGAAGTTCGAGTAAGGTGCTTGCTGTGCAGGAAAAAAACTGTATATTTGCGTATCTAAGTTCTTAGGAGGTATTCAGATGAATTCGGAGCTTGTTCAAGTTTTTGACTGGCTGGTTGCAACGGCCGGACTATTCACATGGATGTTGTTTCTTCCCCAAATCAAATTGCTTATTAAAGTAAAAGACTCACGATCAATATCGCTTGGGATGACGTGGGGATCTTGGGGGCTACAGATTCTGATTCTCATCCAATCCTTGCTTCATCAAAATTGGTCTCTTACATTTACGATGAGTATCAGTGTATTTTTCCTGAGTATTACAAACGGTTGTATACATTACTATCGAAAATATCCTGGAGGAAAAAAACAGTATAGCTAGTCACACCCGCCCGTACACCAGAGATGTGTGCGGGCGGAATTTGTAACAAAGTAGACAATATTTAGGGCTATTTTTATGTTTATGGTTACCCACAGTTTGACCCGCGCTGATTACTGCGTATAATTGGGGAAAATTTAGCATATGAATGATACACAAGCCTTTTTAACCCAAGAGAAGTTCGATGAATTAAAGAAAGAACTCGACCACCTTAAGACCGTTCGCCGTAAGGAAGTTGCAGAATCACTAGAGTACGCTCGAAGTCTAGGAGATTTGTCAGAAAATGCCGAGTACCAAGAAGCTCGCGACATGCAGGCAGCGATTGAAGAGAGGATTGGTTATCTAGAAAAGACAATTAAAGAAGCAAAAATTGTTGCTCATGAAAAGCGAGGAGATGTAATTGGTCTTGGTTCAGTAGTAGTTATTCAGAAAGATAAAGATAAGGATAAGAGAGAATATACTATTGTTGGTTCAGACGAAGCCAATATTCACGAACGAAAACTGTCATATCTTTCACCACTTGGTGAAGCCTTGATGGGAAAGACTAAGGGTGATGAATTTGATTTTGAAACCCCAGTTGGAAAGCAAAAGTACAAAGTATTGAAGGTAGACTAGGTGTAAACCTAGATTCGCATATAAAATTAACAGCCTGAACAGGCTGTTAATTTTTGTATTGTGCATAAAGAATCCTTGTCAAATGACGAGGACAATTATTACTATTGGTATACACTAAGACATAATTTCCACGCTATGCTCAATTACTCCGTTAAGCTTTAAAATTTTTGTTGCGTAGGAAATCTTTCTATTATCTGATGAGCGCTTTTCTGTAACGATACTATTGCTTCGTATGAAGCTTGGACGTATGTAGATTTTTTCATAACTACCAAAACAATAATCAAATGCAACAACTGGAACATTACCCTTCCCATCTCAACAGCGCCACAAGTAAGAATTTTATTTTCTGTTGATCTGTTCACTCCTTCTGTATGTATTGCTAGGGATAGTGCTGTCACTTTACATGTTACAGCGAATTTAAGTGGTCGACATCTAAGTTTAATTCATTAGTATGGCTAGTAGGTTGTTAAAAACATAACGAGCCATATTGCTCCAATTAAAAGAAGAGTTCTAACAGCAACTTCCTTTGTTAATGTTTTACCACTTTTAATTAAGTAATTATCAGCCACAAAAATTGCTATAGTTGAAAACATTGTAGATAGTGCAAGGAAGATAATCAATTTTCCTTGTTGATCATTAGAGCCTAAGGATCCTGGAAAAATTGCAAAGCCTGATGCTTGTATTACTAAGATGTAGATAAATAATCTAAATAATCTAAAAATTCTTGATTTGGAAGGAAGTTTTTTAACGAGTACAGTTGGCCGCACACTAATGTTTGGTTGGCTTAGTGCTAACCACCATACAAAACCGGTAAAAAATAATAGTCCTAGGTCAAAATAATACCCACTTATTGAGCCAGAATTTATTAGGTCAATATAAACAGCTAATGATGTCATTAATGTGAAAACAATTGCAATAACCTTATTCATCCTAAAAGTATATCATGTGAATATTTGTATAATAAGATTTTATTTCATAAAACAGTAAATTTTTATACATATTACACTGATAGGAAAAGTTGTAATTGAGAGTTCAGTTAGTGTCTTGTTTGATGAGTATGGTGTGTATTAAATATAGCCCCGTAGAGCTTTACTTTGGGGCTTTAGAGCAACATTGATTCTTCTAATTACTATCTATAGTCACTGACAGTGACAACGTCTTCTTTGTGGCAACAGTCTGACATGGTACATGTAATACTTTATACAGGAGATGGTAAAATATAGACATATGACAACTCGTTCTCCACTGGCTCTCTTTTTTCTTGGAAGCGTGCTGGCAACACTTACAAGTATCGGTGGGTGGATATTGGCCCCCATTGAGTCGGTATATCTAACATCACTGACAGACAATGGATTTTTAATCGGCCTGACATACGCGCTTGGTTCCATACTGGTGGCTGGACTCGGTTTGTATTTGGGACGATTGTCAGATGGAATGGGGCGAAAGAAGATCTTGTTAATCGGCTTAAGTATCGGGATAATATTTCCAATCGTCTACGCTTCATCACTTAACATTTTTATGTATATGGGCGGTAAATCGTTGTGGGCATTTACTATGGTTGCGACGGGACCTGTCTTGGGTGCGTATTTACAAAGTCTTGTGCAGGGCATGCCAAGACGTGGTCATTACCTCAGTATGCTTTATGGCGGGATGTCACTTTCAGGTGCGTTTGGTCATTATGCTGGGGGATGGCTCTTTGAATTTGTAGGAGACAAGGCCCCCTTCTATGCCCTGGCTAGTATTTATCTTGTTAGTACACTAATTGCCTGGCTGTTACTGCATGAAGATCCGGCTCAGAATAAACACCTTAGTGAGTCTAATTCACAACCACACGATATCTTTTTTGGGATACGCTATATTTTTAGTCGGGTTGCATTAAAATATTACTTTATATTAAATAGTTCATTTGCTGTCGCTTATAGTATTAAGCTGTTGCTTTGGCCGTTAATTATATTTTCTTTTACCACAAGTTCGGAGGTTATGGGTTTAATATTTGCCATGACTGGTGTTGTTGCATTCCTGGTTTTTTTCTTCAGTGGTCGTGTGGTTGATAATTTCGGGGTATATACAGGGATTAATATTGCATTCGTAAGTTTAATAGTTGGGGGTATTCTGATGGGATTTGCACCTGGAGTATATACATTTATCGCTGGCGCATTCTTTTTCACTATTGGTGAAGCCTTTTATGGTTCTGCTCAAGGTGTATTGTTGATTGATCATGTAGAGAATCGCTACCGTGGGGAAGTACTTGGTGTTGATAGTGTATTAGATAGAGGTTTTGGTGCAGTAGCCATGTTAATGGCGGGAACATTTCTGTTGATAATTAGCCCACAGATTGTGTGGATGATATTTATTGTCCTAATGATTGTCTCATATTTTGTGGCTATCAAATACCGAAGTGCTAGGAAAGAAAAGTTTGATGTGGTTGAGTAAATCAATTATTAATTTAATGTTTATTGGAGTTTTAGATCATAGTCCGATGACTGATGTTTAGGTAGTGTCTGATCATTGTGTGAGTATGTAAAATAATACAGAAAAAATTAGGAAAGCCGCAGTGTCAGTTTGACATTGCGGCTTTCGGGACTAACGGCAGGCCGGGAACACGATATCACGCATATCATCTAGCGACACGTACTTGATGTTTTCCGGACGATTATCCATGAATCTTTTTTTACTAAAGTAACACTTGTCCAGCCAGTCATTAAACGAGGTCCAGCCAATTTCCTTGTAAGGTCTCACCTTGCTCTGGAGATAGTCAAGAATGCGCAGTGCATCGGGACTTTCACTTGCTATGCGTTCGCGGACACCCTTTTCATTGATCATGTCGGACCAGTTGCGAACCACCTGTTTTTTAGACATACAGATACTCCTGTAGAGGGTTAATTTGGCAGTCTAATCTAGTAAAACAATACACTGAAAATGTATTTTGTCAATATGTTATGGATTCAGTTTAGAATGAGTTGTGCTCAAAATTCTACTAAAATTAGAATTCCGGCACCAATCCATTTGTTGTAAAAGAGATGAAGGAGTATTACTTGTACAAGTGTTATACCTGAGCGAGCATTTTTTAATCAGTGTGTATGAAAAAGTGAAGATGGTTAAAATGTTGCTAAATTATGTTTATTGCCGTTAGGGCTTTAATTTAGATATTCTGTTTACTTCGATATACAGAATTTGAAATATTTTGGCGGGGTTGTAGTATCATTAGGTATAACATGAAGCCAATTTTAGAGCTTGCCGAGGTTGGGAAAAATTTTGCTACTCAGCAAGGGTCTTTGGCTATTTTGGAGGCAGTTTCTTGTACGGTTAACAAAGGCGAAAAAGTGGCTATTATCGGGCCCTCTGGGTCAGGTAAGTCAACACTATTGTCTTTGATTGGGTTGCTCGATGAGCCTACCAAGGGATCAATTTCAATTGACGGTGTTCGTACTGACTCACTCAGTCAGACAGAACAAGCGGCTTTTCGTAATAGTCAGATTGGCTTTATTTTTCAGTCATTTGAACTCATTGCTCCGTTTACCGTCGAGGAAAATATTGCTGCCCCTATTGAGATTAGTACAGAGAAAGTGCCTGAGGAAGAGCTGATGCAATTGATAGGTAAGCTTGGTCTTTCTGAGCGTCGTAACGCTAGGCCGCAAACGCTCTCGGGCGGAGAAAAGCAGCGGGTAGCGATAGGGCGGGCGCTGATGAATAAGCCAGCCCTGATTTTGGCTGACGAACCAACTGGCAGTCTTGATAGAACAACTGGAGAAAAAGTGCTCTCAATGCTCATTGATGCTGTCGATGAGGTTGGTTCAACTCTCTTGATAATCACACACGATGAATCTATTGCTGGCCTTATGGACAGGGTTTTTGAATTAAAAGATAAGACACTTCATGAGCGCACTTAGACTCATTTTAATATACAGTTTAAGAATTGTTAGGCGTGAATGGAGGCGTTTTGTTTTACCACTGGCGTCGCTCACTATCACCAGCGTGGTGTTAGTTTTAGTATTACTATTGACTGCTTCGAGTACTGCGCTATTGGCTGACCAAGCTCGTGAACTGCAAGGGGGTGATGTTGTGCTAGGGAGCGCCTTTCCTATCGAGGGTGAAGAAATTATTAGTGAAGTTGGTATAAAGCCAGAGGCTGTTTCTGAGCAACTTTCATTCTCGGGTACACTCCAAAGCAGTAGCAAGACAGCGCCGTTTACAGTCAATGTGATTGATAATTCGTATCCACTATACGGTGAGTTTGTCTTACAAGAGCGACCCTACTCAGGTCTCAGTCAGGGTGAGATATTACTCGATGCAGCTGGATTAAGAAGACTTGATGCACAAATCGGTGACACGGTGTCATTTGGAAGTTCATCACTAACTGTGGTGGACATGGTCAAGGCAGAGCCAACAGCTCTTTTTGGAGGTTTTAAATTTTTTCCGACGGCATTTATCAGTCCAGAAAGTTTCTTAGCGTCTGGTATTGATCCGCAGCTTTTACGAGCTGAGTACACATACGCTGTTAAAGCGCCTGACTTAAGCAATCTGCAAGTAGAGTCTCTTCGGTCATTACAGGAAAGTAATAAACAGCTAGATATAGATATAGCAGGACAAGATCAACGTGGTTTGCAGTTTGGTTTAGCAACAGTGTCAGATTTTTTGGTGTTGGCAGTATTGATCACTGCAGTTTTGGCGGCGGTAAATGTGTACGCTAGTATTCTCTATTTGGTGACAATTGAGAGAAGAAGTTTGGCTGTATTGTTGGCGCTGGGATTATCAAAAATAAAATTAGTCTACGTGTTAGGAGTGGCTTTAGGACTAGTTGTTTTGTTGGCTAACATTATCGGAATAAGTGTCGGCACTACAATTTTTAGTGTAGTGCAACAATACATAGCTAGTAATTACTTCATTTTACTACCAAGCTCTGGTGCATTAGTGAGTGTGCTTATTAGTAGCGGATTGGTCTTTATGATTGCTTTCATGTCGTTCCTGCCAGCAGTCCGCAAAAGTCTGGAATTAAATCCCCGACAAATACTGATTGGTGAGACAGTGACAGCTTCTGGAACAAAATCATTCAAGTCACTATCACTAATTACCGTATCTACCTTGGTACCCCTGGTATTTCTAGCTTCATTTTTATTAGACAGCTTGGTGAAGGGTCTGTTGGTGATAGGAGTAATCGCTGCTGTGTATGTGATGGTGGCTGTCTCGTATTCGTTTTTGATTCGTCTTTTATATAAAGCACGAAAACATTTTTCATTTTTTATACGCAGTATTATTAGTCAGAAGTATGCAGATGGATTGTTTGGAATTGTATCCTTCACATCATTGTTTATAGCGCTGGCTTCGCTTTGTACTTTGATTCTAGTTCAAGTTTCGTTAGAGAGATTTTTGGTTAATGATCTTGGTGGTACCGTACCATCAACCTATGTCCTAGATGTGCAGCCGTCACAAAAAGATATCTTGTTACAAAATTTTCCTGATTTAGAATTATTTTCAAATGTCAGAGCCAGAATCATTGAGATTGATGGACTGTTGATTCAGGATGAATTGAGTAGGGGTAATACTGATGTATCGGGAGAATTGGGTAGGGAGTTTAATCTCACTGCGCGCAATGAGCTCTTGGCTAGTGAGTCGGTCACGGCCGGTGTGTGGTCAGATGGTCGTCCCGGCGAGATTTCAGTCGATGAGAGTTTCGCAAAACAAGCAAATATCTCACTTGGTTCGACATTAACTTTTTCTATACAAGGATTTGATGTTTCAGGAACAGTCACGAGTTTGCGCAGTACAGACTCGCGCTCTGGTCTGCCGTTTTTCTACTTTATTTTATCGCCAGAAGATATAGGAAAGTTTCCGAAAGTTTATTTTGGCTATTCATATTATGAGCCAGCACAACAGTCAGAGCTTGGTCAGTTCTTAGCCGACAATATGCCGAATGTTTCGATGATTGATACACAGACGCTAGGCCCACTTTTGCTTCAAATTATCAGTACATTGCTCGTCTTAGTTTTAGTGGTAACCATTCCACCACTACTAATTGCGACCTTGCTGATTGCCATGTTGGTCGTTTCTTCTTACGCTAGTCGTCGACGCGAAGGGGCACGACTTAGAGCATTAGGTATGACCAAACAAAGAGGTTTTTGGTTGTATGTGATTGAAACACTTTCTCTTACCATCGTCGCTACAGTGTTAGCTTATGTGGTGGGTATGGCTGTTACAATTTTTGTTAGTGTGCAGTTCTTGAAGCTTGATGCGGGGGTTATGTTTGACCTAGAACTCATCACGGGATTAGGATTAATTATAGTCTTTATACTAGCTATCGCGTTATACTTATATAAAACTGACACAATGCCACTACGGGAATTATTGTCTTATGAATAAATGGATTTTAATTATTGGAATTATCGTGTGTGCTGGCCTCGGCTGGTGGTTTTGGGCTGGTGATTCCTATGATGAGGTATCGTCTAGTGTAGAGCCTAAGGAAGAGAGCGATTCATTAATTAAAATTATTGCGTTTGGTGATAGTCTGACTGCCGGTTATGGACTTTCCCGAAATGAAGCCTATCCAGCCCAGTTAGAGGCAGCTCTAAAAGGAAAAGGTTATTCGGTGTCGGTTATAAACGCCGGGGTCAGTGGTGAGACAACGCGCGGTAATCTGGAGCGAGCCTCATTTATTGCTGCTCAAAATCCAGACATAGTGCTGTTGGGTATCGGGGGAAACGATGCCTTGCGGACATTGCCTATTGCTGAAACAAAGAAAAATATTTTAGAGACAGTATCGGTCTTAGAAGGGTCAGAATTTCCACCAACAATTATTCTCTTGGAGATGCAGGCACCGCTCAATGCCGGAGTATCTTATAAGCAAGATTTTGATGCTATTTACGCAGAGGTGGCTACTGAGAAAAATTTGTTGTTAGTTCCATTTATTACAAAAGATTTATTTCTAAATCCAGAAAACAAACTCCCTGATGGTGTCCACTACAACCAGATTGGCTACAGCCAAGTGGTAGAAAAATACATTTTACCAGCAACAGAAGAGGCGTTGAAGAAGCTAGTGGAGAGGGGAGGGTAGGTCAAAAAATACTTTTTATTTCGACCCTTTCCCTAGAAAAAATGCTCCTGACCCTTTGTATCTGATCGGAAGATATGTCACGAGCTCAAGATGCTTCGGGTTTGTATAAATGGCCCTTTAATCAGTTTGAAAAATATAAGTGAGCGACATCAGCTAAGATTTGTTGTAGTAGTTGTATGAATACAATTAAAAATAGAAACAAACTAAATGGACTAGTGGTGATTTCAGCTAAAGAACACGGTAAGTTGTATAGCCTTAAAGAAGGAAAGCTTACATATTTAGATGAGGTGGAAGAGCATCCTGCTACCTACAGCGACAACGAAGGGTTTTTTGTTAGAAGTGGTAATGGTATACGGTATGGTTCTGGCTCGCCACATGAAGAACTTACCGAGCAAAATCTACTAAGATACTTTAAGGCAATTTCGGTGGAGTTGTCTGAAACAGTAAAAGAACTACAGCCAGAAAAAATTTACATTTTTGAGCCAGAATATCTTAAAGGAAAGTTAGTGGAGAAATTAGAAAACCCAAATCATATTCCTGTTGTTGTTGTGGCCTACGGAAATTTTGTAGATAGCACCATTGAGGAAGTACTGTCTCATTTAGATAAACTAGGACACAATGAGCTAGATCCAGCAGACCCTGCTTCGGTAGCTGGTGAAGAAAACGCTGAAGAAAAAAGAAAAATTTTGGAAGTAGGGAAGCTACGCGACACGACAGGGGAGTAGTGTGTATTGATTCCTATATAAGTGGTCAAGGAAGTTCGTCAGGTGGTGGTTAATGGCGTGTCATTAGGTGGAGATGTATGGCGGGGAGCACTTATAGATTCCTTGCATCTTGAACATACTGTGAGGAGGTGTTCGCCCTAAGAATGGGTCATGACCCCATTTTTGATGATCCTATTTCCTCCTCTATTTCCTTGCAAGGGGTTCTTTAAAATAAAAAGAAAACCGCCTGACCCAAGTGTGAGCCAGGCGATTCCTGTTTCACCTTGGCAGGCGGATGCATTAATGAATGCTTCGAGCGCTTCGGTTTTTGATAATTTCTCCAACAGAGCAATTGAGCTCCATGATGACCGGAAGCAGCCCTATGACCATGTAAATCAGCCATCCGTCGAACCAAACACCATTCTTGATTGGTGCAACGGTGAAGGCGTACAGATAGCTGAAGCAGAAAGCACTCAGCATAGTTGTAAGGCCCATGATGATCATGTGATTGAAGTCTCCTCTTTCTTGCCGATCACTGTCAATAGACATCCAAGACAGCCTGTACCACAAAGCGAGGCAACCGATGATAAAGATCATGGCGCAAGCGGATTCGATTGCGTCGCGGCTGCCGGCTCCATTGATCCACAACCAGTCGGTTTTTTCTCCTAGGTGGATCGCCATCGGGGTGATGACGAAGAGGGAAAGAATGGAAAAGAGTGTGCTGATTCTCATAGTGTTTCTCCTTTGTTTATCCGAGTGTGGACAGCCACTTTAAAATATAACCTATTTATTAGGTATAGTCAAGCTTACGTAAGCTACCTTCAAGAATCTAACGCAACACTTTAGTAACATAAAGTGTATGAAAACAAAGGCTTTTAACAGAATCACTTATCGTTAAAGAGTAATCATTGAAACTAGATATTGTGTCGAAAAAAGAGCACGCTAGGCGTGCTCTTTTTCTGCTAGTGACCCTAAAGGGAGCGATTTGGGACCCGTTCGTACCTAAGTATAAAGAAATTTTACCGGGAATTGTGTTTTTAGTAAATTCCCGGTAAAAATATACAAAATTGTCAAAATATGGCTTAAATTACCGGGAATTGTGTTTTTAGTAAATTCCCGGTATAGTAGGTAAGTTATATGAAAATACATATTCCAAATAGTGCGTTTCTGGGCAATATAAATGCATTTATTAAGTTGGTAGATTTTTCTAATCCCGAAGAAATTTACATAACAGCAAATGAAAAATGGATGTCTGTTCATCCTGTTGTTTTGTGTATGATTGCTTCTTTAGGTGTAAAAGTTCGTGCAGAAAGTGATCAAGAAAAACCAATTTTGTGCGAGAAATTTACTGCTACTTCAAAACACTATTTCGAGAGGATGCGTCTTTTCCGGTTTCTTCAATTGAATTCTGAAATGGATATTGTTGAACATGAATCAGCAGGGCGTTTTATACCGATTACTCAAATTAAGGATGCAAAAGTTCTCTCTCATTTCATTGAAGATATGATTCCTTTACTTCATCTTGATAAGCAGCAGTCTCAGTCGATAAAATATATAGTAAGTGAATTAGTGAGAAATGTTCTCGAGCACTCTGCTTCAGAACATGGAGCTTTTGTTGCTGCTCAATATCATGCTAAAACGAATACAGTACGCCTTGGAATTGTAGATACCGGGGTTGGTATTAAAAAAACAATCAGTCGCTTTCATATTGTTAAGACAGATAAGGATGCTATCCAACTAGCATTAACACCAGGAATTACTGGGACAACAAGTAAGGAAGGTGGTACTGACTATAATGCAGGAGCGGGTTTATTTTTTACTAAGTCTATCTCTCGAATAAATGAGGACTATTTTGTAATATATAGTGGTGACACCTTGTTTAAATTGTTAAAAAAGCAAAAACCTGACACGGGTTTAAATAGTGATCCTTTTGCTGACCGTCACACTTTAGAAGAAGGACTGCCTATATGGAATGGTACGGTAATTGGTGTTGATATGACCCTAGATGATAACGAAAATTTTTCCGCATTATTACAAAGTATTCGTGAGGTATACACTTCTACTGTCCGCTCCAGACGAGAAAAAAAATATAAAAAGCCTAAATTTATATGAAAATAATAGAAATTTATCCAATAGCTGGTTCGTTTGCGGAAGATAAAGATAAGGCTAAGAACATCAGATTAGAGTTAATTACACCAATTTTGGAAGGTGGTGAAGACTTGGTGTTAGATTTTGAAAATGTTGAGTCATTAACTCAATCTTTTTGTCACGCATTATTGAGTGAGCTGATTAGAAATTACGGCGTTAATGTATTGGATCGTATAAGTTTTAAGAATTGCTCTGACGAGACTAAAAGCATAATTGAAATTGTTATTGATTACATGCAGTAGCTTTTTGATCCGCTTGCAACTAGTCTATTTACCTATAAAGCCTATCGCCGTGAGTTTGCGAACGGTGTGAAGGGCGGGGAAGGGCGGTTGATTTTAGTGGGTTAAAAATGACATACATTTTTTTCGCTCCAGTCTAAAATTGCATCTACGGAGGACGGTCCTCCGTAGTTATTTAATACATCCATGCCACTGCTCATTCGAGTTGATACCGGAGATCAAAATAGCAAGGATAGTTGGGTTGATGAAATTGTTTTAAAATAAAAGCTGGAAAAGACGGAAAGAACGGTAGGAGTTCGGGAAATCATGATTGTCCCTATCTATTTAGTATTGTATTTTATGTTGATAGTTGTATTATGCAAAATGCATTACTTTAGTAATCATTTAACAGAGAAGGAGAGAAGAATGGGTCAGTTGCTTAAAACAAGAGAAGAGTTGTTGCGAGAGTTTGAGCTTAAAAAAAACGGAGTGCTTACCGAGGATGTCGAAAAGGTCATGAAAGGTATCTCTTTCGGTGGCGACAACTCACGCCGTATTCGAGAGTTGCGAATGGCTTGGTCTCGATATCATTCAAGCTTGCGGAGTTAGCAAGACACAGACCCGGCACCAATTAGACCCCACATGGAGAGGGGTCTTTTTTATCTCATGAGTAAAATGTTCAAGAGGTAATAGGGAGTAGTTATACTAAAACCGGGTTGTAATTTTTGAATGGAGTTTAATTTAAAGCATAAAATAAACAAAAATAACACGTATCCCTATTACCTTTGTATTAACGCTAAATATTACAGCACACAAAAGTTTTACGAAGGACCGACCTCCGGAAGGTAGAAATAGCTAAAATAACGGACTTATCCCCATTACCACTCCACCGATTTTGAAATTTTGTGAGTAATACGTCACTTAATCATAGTTTTGAATACAAGATTTTAGAAAGTCTGAGGCTATTTAAGAGAGAGATGTTGGACTGTACAAAAGATGAAATTCATATATACTGAATTCATGAATACAATCAAATTACAACAACGTGGATTGCTTACACTTCCTAAAAAACTACGTGATTCCCTTTCGCTCAAAGAGGGACAGATACTTACTGTCCAGCAAGTAAACGGAAGAATAATTCTTGAAGCACAGACATCGACAGTTGATAGTGATTTAGCACAAGCACTTACTCAAGGTCTTGAAGATATCAAGCGGGGTAAGTATATTGAGTTTGGTAGCACTACCGAGTTCCATAAGAAGCTAAAACAGTATGTTGATTAGGCTTACCGATGGAGCGATTAAGCAATATAAGTCATTACCAAAACAGCTTCAAAAAAAGACAGATAAACAGTTTTCATATTTGATTGAGGATTTCAGACACCCCTCACTAAAAACAAAAAAGTATCAAGGTTTTGAAAATCTTTGGCAAGGAAGAATTAATAAAAGTTATCGTTTCTACTTCCATATTGTAGATCCTCACTACATTATTGTTTCAATCATTAACCATCCGAAGTGATGCACGGTCCGCCCCCTTAAAATGAGACAACAAATTATCAACCATTAGGTAATGGGGATACTTAAATTCTGGTTTGAACTGCAACACCCTCCAAATACCATACGGTAGATTCAAACTTGAAGTGCAACACCCGTAAGTTCATAGAATACCTCATAGGGAGTCTTCCAGCCAAGTCTCTTGCGCGGACGAGAGTTAAGGAGATACTCAACTCTCCGTATCTCAGCATCGGTGACTAACTGAAAGTTAGTCTTCTTCGGAAAGAACCGACGTATCAAACCGTTAAGGTTTTCATTGCTGCCACGCTCGAAAGAACTATAGGGGTGGGCAAAGAATATCTGAATGTTTAGTTCAGTAGCCAGTTTTTCATACTTAACATTCTCTGACCCTCGGTCACGAGTGAGTGTCTGACGGTATTCCTTTGGAACGTTCTTCAAACGTTGTGATACGGCAGTATCACCAGCTTCAGCAGTACCATCAGGTACCTTAGAGATAAACACAATACCAGAGACTCTCTCGTTAATTGTTTTCAAATTATCAGCTGACTCACGTGATACGACCAAGTCATCTTCCCAGTGACCTATCTCCGTACGGAGATTAACCACTTCAGGTCTATCGTCTATAGAAGGCAGGGTTCCTTTGAGGATTCTGTGTGATTTACGTAGTCCTTGGGGAGTACGACGCTTCTTTCTACGAGCTAAATATGGTCGCAAGTCTTCTCTACCTGGTTTAACGTAACCGTGTCCGTTTCGGTACACCTGAGCATAGACATATTGATAGATAGCTTCATGAGATATGTGACTAGGAGCGGTGGCTGCTATTTGCTCTGGTGACCAGCCTAGTTTTAAGTGAGTGGTGACGTAGTCACACAATACAGCGTCAGTCTCTAGTTTAGATTGACCACGAGAAGAGCGCTTCTTTAGGGCGCGTTCGTGTGCCAGTCTAGGTGTGTACCGTTTCTTTTGTTGTGAGTTGTTTTTCTTGATCTCACGTGCAATAGAACTGGGGCTACGCCCCAGTTCTTTGGCTATGTGTCTGATGGATTTCTTTTGCCAGAGAAGTTCTTGGATTTTTTCGCGCTCTTCTATTGATAAATGGTTGTATTGCATAACACTTTAATTATATTAAAGTGTTGCACTTACTTATTGAACTTAGGCCTAAGTAGTACGAATTGGAACCGTATTGTGAAACAGATGTTGTCTATACATAAAAAAGACCACTGGGCGAACCATATGGTCTTTAGGATCGGGGAGTTACCTTGAGGTTACTTCTCGTGCAAATGGTGGAAGATTCGACCAAACATACACTTTGTGAGTGTTTGCCAAGCCCAACCATTTTTGTCTACTGTTTCTAGGTACTGCTTTGATTGTTGCTTGAGACGAAACTTCCACCACCAGCCGTTTCCTTGGTGTATGATGGCGACAATTTCTTCCGTGTCGGCACGACGAACCAAGTATCCGAATGAGGCACGATATCTCTGGTCTTCTTTGAGCCAATTAACCGGAAGCAGTTCAAATGGGATCGGTTCAGTCATTTCGTGCTTCTTTGCCGGATCGAATGTGAAGTAAACATAACCGGCTGCCGTGTGACAATCAGCGTTCGGAGCTTGCTGTCTTCCGATGGGTTCCCAGTTGCCTTTAGGTTTGTAATCAGTACCTTCTACAAGATCTGACCAAAAGTCGTGAGAAGGTTGTTGTGGTTGTGCTGTTGTGGACATTCGATACCTCGCATGTTAGTGGAAAGAATACCCCCAGACACCTTTGAAGTAGGACAGCTATAAAGTAAATTAGCTGTCTATGAAAACATACAGACACATACAATTTGAGGAGCGTTTCGTAATTGAAAAGTTATTGAACGCAGGGAGTTTGATCAGAGAAATAGCCATCTTCCTCAAACGTAGTCCCAACACCATCAGTCAGGAACTAAAGAAGAATAGGGTTAATGGAGTCTATGACGCCAAGCAAGCCCAACTAAAAGTAAACGTCAACGTCGTTGGCGGGCTAAACGTCAGTGTCTCAAGGTGGCAATGGATAGTTTCCTAGTAAGCTTCGTAGAAGACAAACTAGAGCAGAAGTGGACCCCTAAACAAATCAGTGGACATCTCAAACGAGAGCTCGGTGTTACCTGTTCCGCCAAAGCTATATACAAGTTCATAGAAAGTCGTGGTCTGGAATATCGACTATTCTGGCGTTGGAACAAAAAGAAAAAGTGGTCCGAAACGGACCACACATAAACTCAACTGATGATGGCCGTAAATATATAGATATTCGTCCTCTTGGTAGCCATGAGCTAGGTCACTATGAACTAGACTTCATTGTCTCTAAGTACAGTCCATACGTACTTCTAGTGGCTACTGACCGTTTAACTAAATACAGCTTGGTACGTCAGTTACCCAATAGAAAACGCCACACAATCAGTGCAGCGTTCTCTAAAATGTTTAGCAATATTATAGTCAAGAGTATCACCACCGACAACGACATTGCATTCCGTCACTGGACGGAACTAGAACAAATCATACAGGCTCCAATCTATTTCTGCCACCCTTATCATTCTTGGGAGAAGGGACTGGTAGAGAATACTAATCGTTGGATTAGATGCTTTGTTCCAAAGCGGAGAGACATTGCGTCTGTTACTCAAGAAGAATTGAATGAGATTCATGCCTTCTTGAATGACCGACCGAAAGAGTGTATTGATTTTAGGATTTCGAGTGAGTATTATTATGAGCAATCTGTCCTACTTGAGGGGTAGCTGGAGGATAATCAAAACTATTAAAATAATACACTAAAATAGTGTTTTGTCAATGTGTGATCCCACGGGGAATCGGTCACCTTCACATCAATATTTTCTTCAGCTAAAGCTTCAAAAATATTGTGTTACGCGACCCCGCCGCTTCTGTTCGGACGAGAAGGCTTTCTCGTCCGGCTTCGCCAGAAGCTCTCTTCGATTCCCCGTGGGACCTACAAACAGCAACGACCGAAATGTATTCACATTTCGGCCGGCTGATTTGTGATCCCACGGGGAATCGAACCCCGGTTTCTTGGATGAGAACCAAGTGTCCTAGCCGCTAGACGATGGGACCAAATTTTTGATTTTTTATTTATAATTTATATTACAAATAGAAAATGTTGTACGAGAGGCTAAGCTCGTGAGGGTATTTATAACAAAAATTTTGCTTGGGGGGAAGTGGTGATTGTGAGGCTGGGATCAGTTGTTGTATTAAGTTTGAATCGTAGTTTGGTTCTGATTCAAGCAATTAGCTATTTACGGTATCTGTCGACAAAATTACGTAAGATTGTTGCTGGGACAAAGACATTTTCTTTTTCGACTGCTTTAATAAGAGTATCGGCTTCCTCGGGAGGGAAGTAACCGGCGTGTTTGTAGGTATTGATACGTACGATTATTCCTTCAGTATCCAACTCCGGATGGAACTGAGTGGCGTAGATGTTTTCTTTCAGGCGGAATAATTGGATGGGGCAGGTGTCTGAGGTAAGTAGGTTGACAGCATCTGGTGGTAGTAATTGACAGGCTTCCTTGTGTCCACAAAAGGCTTCAAAAGTATCAGGCAGGTCTTTGGTTAGAGGATCTAGTTTACCTTCTGCTGTCTTCTTCAACACAGTTACTCCTACTGGTTCGCCATACTTTTCTTTAGAAACAATTCCTTTTTGGTGTTGCACTAAAGCCCCAAAGCCATAGCAGGCTCCTAGAAAAGGTACGTCGTATTCATATATTTCAGTTAGCAGTGGTTGCAGGTCAGCTTCAAATTTACGTTGGAAATCAGGTTTCTTTTCTTCAGGGTCACTGACATTGCTAGATCCACCACCGACAATAACACCGGCGTAGTCACGAGCGGAGATGGCGGGCAGACCTGATATTTCCATGCGGATTCTGTCCACCTCGTCAATTTTGAGTCCGCTCATAGATAAGAAAGCAGCGAATTCATTGTCGGAGGCTTCGTTTTCGGGTCGAAGCTGGATGATGAGGAATTTCATAGAGTAGGATAGAAAGTGTTAGGAATGAATAATTGAACCTAAAGGTTAACAATATTAGATTTGGCTGACAAGTGGGCAGACTGCAAAGGGTTTCAAATTTTATATGCTCAACTAAAGTGACAATTTGGGTATGAAATTGGACTAAACAGCATCATAGTAGTCGAATAAACGAAACTGCTTCCCAAATAGATTTTCATAGTGCAAAATAACAATCTTGCAACATGATTGAAATTCTAAAGAACCTGGGGAAGTTAGTGATACTTGGTTTTGCTGGTATTGGAGTGGTGGTGACAACTGTGTACATCGGGATGCAGACAGGTTCATTTAATGTGCCTGGTTCTATTGATAACCGAAATGCTTGGTTTGGAGCCGTACCAACTACAACAATCGCACTGGCTACAGAGTATGGTTGTCAGTCTAAATACAGTCAGGTTGATCCTTGTGAGTGGGATCAGACAGTTCAGTGGGAAGTGGTTAAAGGGGGTCTGATTAAAGACGTTGAAGTGATAAAGCGTGTTTCTGCAGAAACTGGAGTCTCAGAAAGAATGATTGCCGCCGCGGTCACTCCTGAGCAGATTAGATTTTTTGCTGACAATCGAGAAGTTTTTAAGCGATATTTTGAGCCACTCAAGCTATTGGCTTCTTTGTCTAAGTTTTCGCTTGGAGTTTCGGGGATTAAACAAGACACAGCCTTTTTGATTGAACAATATGCCAATAGTACTTCGTCAGAGTTTTACCCTGGACCGGAGGCTGCTTCATTGTTGTCTTACCAAGAGGGTGACGATCAATCTCAGGTTTTGTTTGAACGTTTAACTAATGAAAAGGATCACTATTATTCATATTTATATACAGCTCTTTTTCTTAAAGAGGTAGAAAGTCAGTGGCGACGACAAGGGTATGATATTTCAGAGCGGCCAGATGTTTTGGTGACTTTATTTAATCTCGGTTTTAATGCTTCAGTGCCAAAAGCTGACCCTAAGGTGTCCGGTTCTACCATAAAGGTCGGCGGACAGAGTTATAGCTTTGGATATTTAGGTACGTTATTTTATCAGTCGGATGAGTTGAGTGAGGAGTTTTCAAAATAGCGACAAACAATTTTAGGTATTTCTGAAATGCTATACTTTTATTGTTAAAATTAGTTAAAAATTTATGCCACCAGAAAATCAATCATTTGTTCCTGTAAATCAACCGACATATAGAAGGGTTGGTAAGTTTACAGCGAGTTATACAATTGTTAAAGATTCATGGGCATTACTCTTAAAGGATAGAGAAATGCTTTGGTTTCCAGTAATGTCATTTGCAGCTTCTGTTGTAGCGGCTGGAATTTTTGCTCTGTTATATTTTGCAATGGGGTTAACAGGTGGTTTTAATGCTTTCATGGAGGGAACCGAAAGTCTAAATTCGAGTGGACTGGTCATTTTGTTTTTGTACTACGTTGTAATGTTTTTTATCATTAATTTTTTCCAGGCTGGTATTTTTGTGATTGCTCACGCTCGAATGAATGGAGTTGATTTGAAGGTTAGTGATGGAATATCAGTCGCACAGAAAGTGGCTGGAAAAGTTTTTATTTGGTCAGTTATCTCTGCTACTGTAGGTATTATATTAAGTATTATTTCAGAACGATCAAAATTGGTGGGCCGTATTGTGTCATCATTGCTTGGAGCAGCATGGGGTTTTTTGACCTTTTTTGCGCTACCAGCGATGGTGATTAAAAATATGTCCGTCACTGATTCCTTTAAAGAATCAACAGCCACGATTAGAAGAGTCTGGGGAGAAACATTTATTGTTACTATTGGAACAGGAATGTTTTTTGGGTTAATTGCGCCAGCCTAAACCACCGCCTCCGGCGGTGGTGATCAAAAAAAAGGTTCCACCAGTCTATCTAGTACTATTAACATAGCTCCAGTGATGAAGGCACTGAAGCTATGAAAACACAATATAAGAAATTGTCACACACCGTATGGCTGTGTACTTATCATATCGTATTTTGTCCTAAATATCGATATAAAATCCTAGAAGGAAAAGCCGAAGTATTGGTACGAAACTACTTCTACCAACTCTGTGGAAGAAAAGACCAAGTAACGATTGAAGAAATAAATATCCAACCAGATCACGTCCACATGATAATCTCCATACCACCAAAATACTCCATTTCAGATATGATGGGATACCTGAAAGGAAAAACTGCTCTCAAATTATTTCAAGAACAAAAAACCATGACCAAACGATACTGGGGAAGACACCTGTGGAGTCGTGGGTACTGTGTATCCAGTGTGGGTCTGAATGAAGAACAGATACGAAAGTATGTGAAATGGCAACAAGAACGAGATTCTAAAGGTTAACATTAACCACTAATAATTTATGCCTTCTAGGCTGGAGTTCATACCACCGCTTTTAGCGGTGGTTGTTGATTATGTTCGGGATTGTTGTCCTAGGGTTTGGAATAGTTTTGCTTGTTCCAAATGTAATGGTGTTGTTTTTGGTTGTTACAATTGGTGTTTTATCATTAATTGCTGTTAGTGCGATTTCATCTGTTTTGAATGCGATATTTAAAGTGGCGTTGTATGAATACGCCAGTACAGGTAGAGTCCCTGAGGGTTTTTCGCCTGAGATAGTTCAAAATGCTGTCAGAAAATAATATTAACTACTAATAAAATTACATATGAGTATTGAAGGAAAAAACAGTGAGGTCTTGTCTTTAGGATTGAAAGAAAAATATCTTTCGAAAGTTGATGAAAGAGGCTATATACTTGTTGCTGATTTTGCTACAACTGAACTCCAACGTCAAAATAAGAGTATTGCTGCATTTTTAGATAATGATGAAGGAGCTGGAGATTATGATTATGGAGAAGGTTTAAGATTTGAAGGCAATTCGGGAAATTATTCAGATATGAAAATACATATTGATGATCTTGAAACTTTCATCAGTAGAGTTAAGAAGCATTATGAATGAATGTAACTTTGTATAAACTAATAGAAAATGACCGCAAGTGATAAGAGTTTTAGTTATGAGAGTTTTACTGGGCGGGGGATTGATGTGGCTAGTGTGCGGGCTGATGACTTGGATAAATTATCGCTTGAGTATTTCTCGAAAAAAAACACTGCTAAAGTATTGGATCTAGGTTGCGGGGCAGGGGGACAGGCGTTGAGGATGGCTGTGGCGGGTGTTTGTGTATTGGCTGTTGATGCGGGTGATTTTAAAGATATTTTTGAGAATTATAGAACAAAGGCCAGTTTGTTCTCAGACAAACTGGCCTTTGTTCGAGGTGATATCAGGAACCTGCCTGATCTAATTGTCGAGCGAGAATTTTCTGATATATACATGCAGAGAACTCTACATTACTTAACTTATATCCAAGCCCTGGAATTACTAAAGTATTTGTATAAAGTCTCGACTGACAGATTGTATATTTCAGTTTCTGGTATGGCGTCTGATATTGGAAATGATTATCTCGGTAGGACGTTGTCTATAGAAAGTCGGTTTGTATCACTGGATGCAAAAAACGCTGAGACTTTTCAGATTTTTGAACCGGTGTGTCTGTACTCTCAAGCGGAGTTCGTGTCACTACTTGAACTGGCTGGCTGGCGAGTACTGCGCTGTTGGCAATCAGCCTTTGGTAACCATAAGGCAATTTGTTCCCATTAATTATGTAGCTGATACGAAGATTATAACTAGAGTTACTTTTAATTTAACAAAGCTGTATTATATATGGATATGGCAAAAGTATATGTAACCAGAAAAATTCCTGAATCTGGGATTAATCTTCTTCGAGAAGCAGGGCATGAAGTTAAGGTGAGTGATAAGGATGGAGTATTAACCAAAGAAGAATTATTAGCGGAACTTTCGTCTGAGTCATACGATGCAGTTTTGTGTTTATTGACTGATCCTATTAACGCTGAGATCATGGCGGCTGCTCCGCAGGCCAAGATTTTTGCCAATTACGCAGTTGGTTTTAATAATATAAATCTAGCTGATGCTAAAGCCGCGGGTGTGACCATCACCAATACTCCTGGAGTTTTGACCGATACCGTGTGTGAATTTACAGTGGCTTTAATTCTGTCAGTCACTAAGCGAGTTGTGGAAGCAGATAGATTTATGCGGGCTGGTCACTATGAAGGTTGGGCGCCAGAATTATTGCTGGGTAATGATTTGAAAGGGAAGACCTTTGGTATTCTTGGCGCTGGTCGCATCGGGTGTGGGGTAGCCAATGCGATGAAAAATGGTTTTGGGATGAGGGTTATCTATTATGATATTACTCGATCAGAAACACTGGAGAAACAAATTGATTGTGAGTTCAGAGAGACTGTGGAAGAAGTGTTGCAAGAAGCAGATGTAGTGTCGGTACATGTACCATTGTTGGATAGTACAAAACACCTCATTAACGCTGAGCGTTTAGCAATGATGAAACCAAGCGCGTCACTAATAAATACCTCACGCGGTCCCGTTGTTGATGAAGTAGCGTTGGTGGAAGCACTCAAAAACGGAATTATTCGGTCGGCGGGAATTGATGTGTTTGAAAATGAGCCAGTAATGGCTACTGGGTTAGCCGAACTAGATAATGTAACTATCACTCCACACATAGCTTCTGCTAGTGAAGAGACACGCTCAAAAATGTCTGAAATCGCCGCGCAAAACATTATTGAATTTTTGGCAGGTAGAGTGCCACCAAATGTGGTCGAGTAGAAGTGAAAAGCCTAGCATAGGAATTTTTTAAAAGTGCTATACTAGCAGGCTTATGAAAACCCAAAATCGGAAACTTTTAGAAGGTCCAATATTAATTTCTCTTATTACTTTGGCTGTCCCGATTGTTTTAGGGAATGTCTTGCAAAGTCTCTATCAACTTACCGATGCCTTTTGGGTAGGGAGGTTGGGTGGTTCTGCGGTGGCAGCTGTTTCAGTGAGTTTTCCAATTCAGTTTTTGATGATTGCGATTGGTGGAGGGTTAGCGATGGCTGGGTCAGTGTTGATTGCTCAATACGCTGGAGCAAACAATCAAATAATGGTAAATCAGGTAGCGGCCCAAACCTTGCTTATGGCTATGGTGGTTTCAGTCGTACTTAGTGTTATTGGCTACATTTTTGCTCCGTCTATTTTAAATGCTATTGGTGTTTCTCCTGATGTGTTTGATCATGCTCTAGGGTTTATGAGAGTTTCTTTTCTTGGTTTGCCATTTACTTTTATCTTTATAATGTTCCAGTCAATCATGCGTGGGTTGGGAGAGGTAAAGGTGCCGATGTTCATTGTGCTGGGAACAGTCATGTTGAATTTTTTGCTTGACCCGTTGTTTATTTTTGGTTGGAGCGGTATTGCGGGGCACGGGGTGATGGGAGCTGCTATGGCAACTTTTGTAACTCAAGGACTGTCATCTGTTATTGCTCTAGGAGTGTTTCTTGGTGGGAGGTACGATATTCATTTACGGGCAATTGATTTTAGGCCAGATTTTTCATTTATGAAAAAAGCGTTTCGGCTTGGATTGCCGGCTTCCATTGAACAGTCAACCAGAGCCATTGGTATGGTAGTGATGACATTTTTAGTGACCGGTTTTGGGACGATGGCAATTGCTTCATACGGAGTTGGTTCAAATATTCTGATGTTCATAATTATTCCCGCTCTAGGTATTGCGATGGCTGTTTCTACTTTAGTTGGTCAGAATATTGGGGCTGGAAATATTGAAAGAGCAACCGAAATTTCACGTCTTGGGGCAATTATTTCATTTAGTCTACTCTCTGGTATTGGTGTTTTGGTGTTCATGTTCGCTCAGCAATTGGTAGGGTTTTTCGTACCAGGTGATTTAGGAGTCATCGAATTAGGAACGGTTTATGTCCGGACCATGGCTTTAACCTTTGGCTTTATGGGCATACAAATGTCTATTAATGGAGTATTTAGAGCTTCTGGAAATATGGTAACTGCTATGACTTTAACTTTAATTTCTCAGTGGCTATTGCAATTCCCTTTAGCTTTTGTACTTTCTAAGTACACGTCACTAGGTGTTAATGGTTTGTGGTGGGCCTTTCCGGTTTCAAATGTGGTGATGGCTTTGGTTGTGATTGGTTGGTATATGAAGGGCGATTGGAAGAAAACTAAATTAACCAAGGAAGAAAAATTACAAGAAAGGGTGACTGAAGAGGTGTTGATTGAAGAAGGAGTTCGAAGTTGATATAGCAATTTAGTTTTAAAGCAACTTACTTTTATAATTTTAGTTTAAATGACTTCTTATAATTTAGGATTGATTTGCTATACTCTATCTATATTGATTTATTTTTTTACTTATGTCTGTCATTGAAAAATTTTTAAATAAATTAAATAACAAATATTTTAAACTACATAAAACATACGAAGAACTATTTTGGATATCAAGAATGGGGGATCATTCAGTAGATAGAGATAGAGAAAAAGCACTTGCAGAATTAGATGAGTTTCGAAGTAATGAGGTCTTACGAAATGAGGCGGTCAGGATGATGCCAAATGCAAATGTTAAATTAAAAAAACGCCTACAAGTCTGGGTTGATTTTTTTGATCAGTATAGAATGTCGCCCGAAGCTAGGAGAATAAAAGCCCGAGCAGATAAACTGGAGTCAAAGATTTTAAAAAAACGTGCTAAGCGGAAGGAGGGTTACATTGATCCTAGAACAAAAAAATTTGTGCTGGCTTCAAACCATAAGATGCGCACTTTAATAAAGACTAGTAGCGATGAAAAGTTGCGAAAAGCTTGCTATAAAGCCCGAGAAGAATTAGCGCTTGATAATGTTGATGAGTATGTTGAGTTGGTTAAGTTGCGTAATGAGTTTGCGAAAGCTTTGGGCTGGGCTGACTTTTATGATTTTAAGCTACAAAATATCACCAAGATGACCAAGCAAGAATTATTTCCTTTGTTTAATGATATTTTAGAACACGCTAAGCCGAATTTTGTTAAACAGAGAGCCATGGAAAAAACCTTTGCTGGTTTCAGGAAGCCTTGGAATTTTGCTCATTACATGTATGGTGATTTTTCAAAAGAAACTGATAAATATTTTCAGTTTGATCAAGTTTTGCTGCGTTGGGGAAAGTCTTTTTCTGCGCTTGGAATTGATTTTAAAGGGGCAGCTTTGACACTAGATTTGTTAGATCGTAAGGGCAAGTGGAACAATGGCTTTTGTCACTGGCCAGAAGTAGTTAGTTTTATTAAAGGTAAACGCAAGTCTGGTTCAGCGAATTTCACTTGTCATGTGGTGGCTGGACAGGTTGGTTCTGGACAGGCTGGTTATGAAACCTTTTTCCATGAAAGTGGTCATGCTGCTCATTTTTTAAATATGGAGCAACGAGATGTTTGTTTAAATACTGAGTACGCCCCGATGATGACGGCTTGGTCTGAAACGCATAGTAAGTTTATTGATACTATGTTCAATAGTATTGAGTGGAGGCAGCGCTACGCGAAAGATGTAAATGGCGAAGCGTATCCCCTTGATCTACACAAGAGAAAACAAAAAGCCTTTAATCAAATGAGGCCGCGGGGTATTTTGGGGGTTATTTTGGTAGCGAATTTCGAACGTGAAGTATATGAATTGAAAAGCCCAACGCGAGAAAAAATAATTAAAATTGCCAGAGAAAACCATAAGCAGTGTTTTGATTTAACAGAGGGTTCTCTAGCCGCATTAAATGTGCCACATATATATTCTTGGGAGAGTTCGTGCACTTATCATGGTTATGGTTTAGCGGAGATGGCTCTTAATCAGTGGCGGGAATATTTTTACAAAAAATATGGCTATATTGTAGATAATCCACAGGTAGGTAAAGAAATGAAGAAAACGTGGGCCTGGGGTTCAAGTAAATCTTTTAAAGAATGTGTTAAAGAAGCAACTGGTAAAAATTTGTCTAGTGGCGCTTTGATAAAAGAATTAACAATGTCTCCCGAGCAAAGTATTAAGCAAGCTAAACAAAGACTGAAGAGAATGGAAAAGGTGAAGGAATACACTAAGCCAGTTCGGTTAAATGCGGATATTAAAATGATGGATGGTAAAAAAGAAATTGCTAATAATAAGGCAGGCTTTGAAGTTATGGCTGAAAAGTACGGGAAGTGGGTAAGGAAGATGGCCGATAAGGTAGATTGAGTTTGGCGGTAAGCTTTTAGTTTTTCTGGATAGGAATATAATACTTAGACAATTAAACATGGATATTGCAGATGCTCAGTTAGTGGCTAACGCTAAGAAGGATAAAGAGCAATTCAAAGCGTTATACAAAAAATATATTTCTAAAGTATATAACTATTTTTGGTATCGAGTGGGTCACGATAATGATGTGGCGGAAGACTTGGCGCAAGAAACTTTCGTTCGAGCTTATTTGAATTTGCAGAAATTTAAAATTCAAAACGCTTCATATTTTTCGTACTTGCTAACTATTGCTCACAATATTTTGGTGAACTATTATCGTAAACCTAAAGATTTATCTCTGGAGACCTTTGTAGAAGTACCGGAAGAAGTTTGGAGTGAAATTGAAGATAAAGATAATGCACAAAGACTTTGGTATTCTATACAAAAACTCAATCATAATGAAAGAGACATTTTGTATTTTAAATACAGAAAAGGTTATCAAGTTAAAGAGATTGCTACTATTTTGAATAAAAGTGAAAATGCAATCAAATTGACGTTGTCGCGGGCTCGAAAAAAGCTTAAGGAATACACACTCTTAACTGATATTGCTAGTTTTGCTGATAAAAAACATAGACATAAAAAAGCCAAATATTTAAGTTGATGACACCTATTGCTGTTTCAAGTGTTTATTAATTACGCACTGAAAACTACTTCAGTGTGGGATGACAGTGTGGAGTTGTGTAGCTATTTTAAAAGATAGCCAAAGATAAAATATCTACACGGTTTTCTTATTAGTAATCATTATTAATTATGAAAATTACCAAAAGAACAGAAGACAATAGCTCGAGGTTGCCAACGAATCAGTTAAGTCCAGTACGGTCACTGCGGAGTATGCACGATGCTATGGATAAGTTGTTTACCGATAATTTTATGCAACCTTTCTCTCATTTTGGTTTAGATTCATTTGATAGCATGGCAGGATTCAGTCCAAAAGTGGACGTATCTGAGAATGAAAAGGAGATTAAGGTGCGAGCAGAAATACCGGGAATTGACTCGGATGATGTATCCATAGAGGTGACTGATAGTACTCTGTCTATTTCTGGAAAAATTGAAAAAACCAACGAAGAGAAAGAAGAAGATTATTTCCGAATG
The DNA here is from genome assembly GCA_020632095.1 of Candidatus Nomurabacteria bacterium. Classification (GTDB taxonomy): domain Bacteria; phylum Patescibacteriota; class Minisyncoccia; order Phycocordibacterales; family UBA918; genus OLB19. Next base: position 303,536 of record JACKGF010000001.1, on the reverse strand, counting down.
GAAAGAAGTGAAGGAAGTTTTTCTAGAAAGTTCGTATTACCGTCGCGGGTCGATACTAACTCAGTTCAGGCGAGCACTAAGAATGGTTTGATTACCATTGTGCTTAAGAAACAACCGTCGGAGCAAAAGCGAAAGATTGAGATAAAGAAGTAGCAGAAATTATTAGAATCAATAATAATCTGGCTTATGTAATTTGCAGAATGACTCGGGCCGAGACCTAGGGTCATTTTGCTATTTTAGGTAATGAATAGCAATGTGATATAATTTGGAAAATGTTAACAGGTTGGTTTAGCAAATTTACTGTCTCAGCACTAGCTCTTCTTATTTTAGCTGGTTCGTTTGGGATGACTCATGTTGGCATGAGGATGGAGTCGGATGGAAATATGACAGATTGTCCATTTATGCCTGGGGTGTCAATTTGTGATATGAGCTTGTTTGATATGATTTCTGCTTCTCATGGACTTATAAGTGATATTTCACTTTCACAAGACTATTTGTTGCTGATCTTGTTAATTTCAGGTGTTTTTGTATTTGGGCCTTTATTAAGATGGTTTTTTACACCAATTAATATTGTTAGACAAAGGTTCAGGAATAAAGAAGAATCATCTTTTTACAATTTTCTCAGAGAAGCTTTCTCGAGTGGTCTGTTACACTCCAAGCTTTTTTAATAGTGTTATTTACGGGATATAACTTTCAGCTATTACCAATAGTTGTCTCGTATTATGGAGTTTGAATTTACACTATTAAAAAAGCTTTATGTTAAAAATATATAAAATTAAAGGTATGCATTGCGCCTCTTGCGCTAGCATTATAGAAAGAACATTAAAGAAGACAGAGGGAGTGACAGAGGTGGAAGTGAGTTATGGTACGGAGTCAGCCAAATTGGATTTTGATGACGCAAAAATTCAGTTGGCAGATATTGAGAAATTAGTTGAGCCGTTGGGGTATTCACTAGTGGTGCCTAAGGTGGAAAGTGAAGTGGCCGGACAAGTCACAGCGAGTGATGATAAAAGCGATAAGTTAAAAGACTTGTCCGACCAGCGTTCGAAGTTGATGGTCGCCTTACCGATAGCCACATTCAGTGTGCTGGTGATGGTCTATGAGATTTTGTCTGAGTTTGGCCTGGTGTCAGCTATGTCTGAAAGTGTAAGTGAATTCATTCACCACTTAATGCCAATATTTGCTACCTACATCTTGTTTGTAGTAGGTAAGCCATATTTGTTAGGTTTTTATCGTTTCTTACGTTATGGCACGGCCAACATGGATACTTTGATTGGGCTCGGAACCTCGGTGGCTTTTCTGTATAGTTTTCTGGTTACTGCTCTTGAAGGAATCTTGTCACCGTATGTAAACACAATGGTTACTTATTACGACGCTACTATAGTAGTAATAACCTTCATTGCTTTAGGAAAATACTTGGAAACAAGGTCAAAGTTAAAGACAGGGGATGCGATTGAATCATTGCTAAACTTGCAGGCCAAAACGGCTTTGGTTTTACGTGATGGCAAAGAGGTGGAGGTGCCAATCAATCTAGTGGTGCATGGTGATCAAATTATTATAAAACCCGGATCCAAGATCCCGGTTGATGGTGAAATTATCGAGGGTACATCATTTATTGATGAGGCATTAGTGACTGGTGAATCAATTCCGGTTGAAAAAACAGTCGGTGCTTTGGTGGTAGCTGGCACGATAAATACCAATAGTACTTTTACTTTCAAGGCGACCAAAGTTGGATCGGAAACTTTGTTGGCCGGGATTATTAAAATGGTACAAGAGGCACAGGGAAGTCGGGCACCAATACAAGCTTTGGCTGACAAAATATCCAGTGTCTTTGTGCCGATAGTTTTAGTGATTGCTTTCTTAACGCTGGGTACGTGGCTCTTCCTTGGTAGCGAAACTTTTGGTTTCTCACAAGCTTTGTCTTATGGCTTAACCTCTTTTGTGGCGATATTGGTGATTGCTTGTCCTTGTGCGCTCGGACTAGCTACTCCGACAGCGATTATCGTGGGGGTAGGTAAAGGGGCGAAGGAGGGGATCTTGATTAAAGACGCAGCGACTTTAGAAAAACTGCATTCAGTCAACACTATCATAGTTGATAAAACCGGTACGATTACTAAAGGTAAGCCAGAGCTAGTAGGGTTGGCAAATTATTCCACTGAAAATGATAATGAAATCATTGCTACTTTAGCGGCTTTAGAAAAAAAGTCAGAACACCCGATTGCTTTTGCGGTGACTGAATATGCAAAAGAAAATAAGTTGGCAGAAAAAATAGTGGAAGGATTTGAAATTATTAAAGGCAAGGGATTAAAAGGAAAAATTAATGGGACTGAGTATTATGCGGGAAACATAAAGTTGATGGAAGAATTGAAGCTTCCTTTTACGGCGAAACAAATTGCTACAGAAACGGCCCAAGGTAAAACGCCAGTTATTTTAGCGACGGCCGATAATGTTTTAGCGACAGTTTTTGTGGCTGATGCCATAAAACCAGAAGCGATTGCAGCGGTTAAAGATCTACACAAGCTGGGTATTAAGGTGACAATGTTGACTGGAGATAACGAGCAAACCGCCAAAGCGATTGCTAAGGAGGTAGGGATTGATGAAGTGATGGCAGAAGTATTGCCGCAGGATAAATTGGATTATGTGAAGAAGCTACAGAGCGAGGGTCAAGTGGTGGCGATGGCTGGCGATGGAGTAAACGATGCACCGGCCCTAGCTCAAGCTGATATTGGGATCGCTATGGGGACTGGTACTGATGTGGCGATTGAAACCGCCGGTATTACTTTGCTTCATGGTGACATCTCTAAGTTGGTCAAAGCAGTTAATCTATCTAAGATGACTATTCGAACAGTAAAACAAAATCTTTTCTGGGCTTTTGTCTACAACATTATTGGGATTCCACTAGCCGCTGGGATTTTCTTTCCGTTCTTCGGTTGGTTGCTTAGCCCTGTATTTGCTGGTTTTGCTATGGCCTTCTCGAGTGTGTCAGTAGTTTCAAATTCTTTACGACTTAAGACTAAAAAATTGTAATATGAAAAAAATAACACTTCATGTTAGTGGTATGCATTGTCCTTCTTGCCCGATGTTGATTGAGGGAGAATTGACTGACCTACAAAATATTACTGAAGCCAAAGCTTCTTTAAAACTTAATCAGGTTGAAATCACCGGAGAATTTGGAGATAAGACGGAGGAAGAAATTGCCGATAGTCTTTCTGAGGTAGTAACTAAGCATGGTTATAAGTTGTCGGTAGAAAAACAAAATCACTCAGCCGCGTGGGGTGAATTTTGGAAAGCAGTTCCTATCGCGTTAGCTTTTATTGGTTTCTTTGTGTTATTACAAAAGCTAGGAATAGTTAATTTAATTACTTCTTCTGACGTTACTTATGGCTCGGCTTTCCTGATTGGTCTGGTCGCTTCGGTGTCCAGTTGTATGGCGGTAGTTGGTGGCTTGGTGTTATCCGTTTCAGCTAACTTTGCGAAGGAGGGAGATAAAGTGCGACCACAGATTTTGTTTCATGTCGGACGACTGGTGTCATTCTTTGTATTGGGAGGAGTAATTGGCGCGCTTGGTTCGGCTTTCCAGCTTAGTGTGACTGGGACGATGATCCTCGGAATATTAGTCGGTTTGATTTTGGTTATTCTCGGAGTTAATTTGCTAGATGTCTTTCCTTGGGTAAAAAAACTTCAACCGGCCCTACCAAGTTTTATTGGTAATCATGTGCAAGGCTTGAAATTGTTGAACCATACTTTAACGCCAATGTTGCTTGGTCTGGCCACCTTTTTTCTGCCGTGTGGGTTTACTCAAGCGATGCAGATACAAGCTTTATCATCAGAAAACTTCATGACTGGTGCTTTGATAATGTTTTCTTTTGCTTTGGGTACGTTGCCAGTTTTGGCCATTCTATCGTTTAGCTCTTTGGGGGTACACAGTAAAGTTAAGTCGAGTATCTTCTTTAAAACAGCTGGGCTAGTGGTGATATTCTTCGGGTTATTAAATCTAATGAATAGTTTAGTGGCAGCTGGTATTATCAGTCCGGTGTTTAGTCTTTAGTCATTATGGAATCAAATAAGTTAGTTGCTTTGGTAGTTATCATAGGAGGTCTCTTGATCGGAGGTGTGGTTTTGTTTTCCAGTGGAAATGAAGATCCGACCAAGAATGTTGCGTCGGTAGAAAATGTTGTAGAGGAAGCAGGTAAGCAGGTAGTCACAGTTTCGGCTAAAGGAGGATATTCACCGAGAGTTTCTAAGGCTAAGGCAGATACACCGACAATTCTGAAAATGGAAACCAAGGCAACGTTTGATTGTTCCTCAGCCTTAAGTATTCCTGCGCTAGGATACCAAGGGAATTTACCGCCGACTGGAGTGACTGAGATTGAAGTTCCGCCACAAATTGCTGGGACGAAATTAAGAGGTTCTTGTGGTATGGGAATGTATAGCTTTGAGATAGATTTTATCTAGGAAGTAAGATAGAGTAGAGTGAGGGATTCGGGGGACAAATTTTGAAAAAAATTTGTCCCCCGAATCATTTCTCATTGTCTACAAGTAAAAAACAAATACCTGCTACAATTATCATCATCATGACACTTACATACATCTTATTTTTTATTGGCTTTTTTGCTTTGATTAAAGGAGCGGATTGGCTGGTCACTGGAGCATCCGCTCTGGCGGGGCGGTGGGGAGTTTCGGCTTTGGTGATTGGATTGACCATTGTTTCCTTCGGAACATCAGCTCCTGAGTTGGTGGTCAACATTTTAGCAAGTTTGAACGGAAATACTGATATTGCTATTGGTAATGTGGTAGGGAGTAACATTGCGAATATACTATTGATTTTAGGAGTGTCAGCCGCGATTTATCCTTTAACGGTACAAAAAGGTACAGTTTGGAAAGAAATTCCTTTCGCGCTGTTGGCAGTTGTTGTGCTTGGATTTATGGCTAATGATGCCTATTTTGATGGTGCAACCACTTCAGCTTTGACTAGAATTGACGGTCTGGTACTGATTTCGTTCTTCGTGATTTTCATGTACTACATTTTTGGTTTAGCTAAGAGTGGCGATTCTACGGAGAGTGCTAAAGATGAAGAGTCTAGTGAGAAAGTCGTTTCGGTATCTCGTTCATTATTGATGGTGGTTGGAGGTACAGTCGGTCTAGTGGTGGGTGGAAAATGGATTGTGGATGGAGCGATCGCTTTTGCTACTAATCTTGGTGTTAGTGAGGCTTTGATTGGTCTGACGATTGTCGCTATCGGTACTTCGCTACCAGAACTGGCTACTTCTGCTGTGGCTGCCTATAGGAAGAATGTTGACATTGCGGTTGGTAATATTGTTGGCTCCAATATATTTAATATTTTTTGGATTTTGGGAGTAAGTGCAATTATAAAACCTTTACCTTTTTCTCCAGCGTTAACGGTAGATATTATTGTAACTATTGTTGCTACCGCACTTTTATTTTTTGCTTTATTTATTGGTAGGCGTCACACGATGGAAAGATGGCAAGGAGCAATATTTATTGTTCTTTATGTCGCTTACATCGTCTTCTTAATATTTAGAGGTTAAACGGATTGGTATCATTTGTATGAAAAAAATGTTTTTAGGGTCAGTAGTAATAATCGCTTTGGTTTTAGCTGGAGGATATTATTTTTACGTTAGTACATCCAAGGTGGGTGACACATTAATTAATGAAGCAAAAATAGTAAATTCTAATCCGCAAAATGCTACTTATTTGGTTGAAAATGAACCATTCGTTTTGGTCAACGGGCTTGCTGAAAAGGATATTTCGTTTGAATCTGAGACTAAGAACAAACTATCAATTATTGGTGAGCCGGCTTATGGGGATATTGACGGTGACGGCGATGAAGACGCTGTGTTGGTGTTGATTAATGAACCAGGTGGTAGTGGCACTTTTTACTACGCGGCCATTGCGGTGAATGATGAGGGTAAATACAAGGGCACTGATACTGTCTTGTTGGGCGATAGAATTGTGCCGGGGGAATTGTCTATCGCTGATGGTAAAGCAATTGTTAATTACATAGACCATTCGTCGGATGAGATTTTTGTCACACCGCCTTCAGTCGAAAAAAGTTTGATATTACAAGCTGATGTTGAAAGTTTACGTTTGATATTGATTGCTAATGACTTTGAAGGTGAGGCTGATGAAAATGTTATGACCTTGGACATGAAGCCGTGGAATTGGCAAAAAACTACCTACAACAACGACACTGAATTAGTACCAAATAAACCAGAAGACTTCAGAGTCACTTTTAATGATGACGGAACTTTTTCAGCTCAGACAGACTGCAACTCGCTTGGTGGTAGTTATGAAGTGCAAGATAACAAGATTTCATTTGGCAATATCGCTGCTACGATGATGTTTTGTGAGGGTTCCAAAGAGCAAGAATTCTCAGCTATGTTGGGCGAAGTTCAATCATATTTGTTTACCAGTAAAGGGGAATTAGTGTTGGAGTTAAAGATGGATAGTGGCTCGTCAGTATTTCGATAAAATCTTTGTTTAGTTAATTTACGGGTTGTATTGTTAAACACTGGTATACTTTATAAATGAAAATTGTTAGAGAAGATAGTCTTATTAAAAAACCTGTAACCGACAAAGTTTGGGATGTGGTGGTGATTGGGGGTGGGCCGTCGGGGATGATGGCGGCGGCACGGGCTGCTAGTCGCGGGCGGGCGGTTTTGTTGTTGGAGAAAAATGCGCGACTGGGTAAGAAGCTTTCAATTACCGGTGGTGGGCGTTGTAATGTGACTAACAATAAGCCAAATGTACGTACTATGTTGAGTAGTTATAAGGCGTCAGGAAAATTTCTTTTTTCTACTTTTAAGCAACACGGTGTAGCTGAGACTATTGAGTGGTTTGCGGAGCGTGGGGTAGGTTTTGTTGAAGAAAATCATGGTCGGATGTTTCCAGAAACTTTGTCGGCGGAAACTATCCGCGAAACTTTGGTGGGTGAGCTGGAGGTACAGAAAGTAGAAGTTCGCTCTCGGTCAACAGTATCGGAAATAACTCGCGACGACCAATTTAGCGTTTTTAATATTTTTTTGACAAATAGAGAGTTGGTACAAGCTCGATCCTGCGTAGTGGCTACTGGCGGCACTTCACGGCCTGATACTGGCTCTACTGGTGAAGGTTTTGTTTGGCTTGAGAAGCTTGGACATACTGTGATTGAAAATGATATGTCTTTAGTACCCTTGTCTCTTAAGGATAAATGGGTGAGTCGACTAAGTGGGGTTTCTTTGGAGAATGTTAAAATTACACTTTGTGTCGATGGTAAAAAGCAGAAGTCTTCATTTGGTAAAATTCTATTTACTCACGTTGGGGTCAGTGGACCGATGGTTTTGAATATAAGTAAGCAAGTGGGTGAGCTGATGAAAGAAGGTGAGGTGACGCTGGAAGTGGACTTATTTCCGTCGCTCGATGTAGGGACGATGCGGACAAATTTGCAGGAACAGTTGGTTGAAAAATCTAATCAAAAACTAAAAAATATATTGAGTGACTTTGTCCCAGCTTCATTAGTAGTTCCAGTACTGGAATTGTTGAATATTGATAGGGAAACTCCGGGACACAGTGTCAGTCGTGAAGATAGAGCGGGTCTAGCTAAGATGCTTAAGAAATTAACACTCCATGTAAAGGGTTTGTTGGGGGCTGATAAGGCGGTTGTTTCCAGTGGCGGAGTGGCGTTAACTGAGGTGGATTTTAGAACGATGGGTTCTAGAATAATTCCAAATTTGTACTTGGCAGGTGACATTTTGAATATAGAAAGGCCATCTGGTGGCTACAGCTTACAGCTTTGCTGGAGTACAGGCTTTGTAGCTGGCGATAACGCCTAAAAGAAACCTTTTGTGTTACTCCCAAGACCCTAAACCTTTATCATCCCTAAGTCGGTCTTAGGGTTATAAGCCCCCTAAGACTGGCTTAGGGGGTAAGAAGGGCTGATGTTCACAGACACGAGGTTGACTTTGTGTCAAGATGTGATAAAAATGTTTGGAATCAAGAGTTAGTTCTTAAGGGGCATATTCAACTAGGTCAAAATTAAATTCTGAAGAGGTTTTTTATGCAAAAAGTCAGTGCTGATTGTGCGGAATTAGTGTTGCAAGGTTTCCTCCTCGGGTGTTTGCCATATTTGTGGGGACAACATCCGATTCCTCTGGAAGTAATACCTCGTACTGGACGGAGGTTGCTTAAGCCCAATACTCCAATCCAGATGAAATCATTGGGCGTTCCGGTGGTACAACAGCTGAAAGATGTCTGGAAGGAGCCGGAGTGCGTTGCTCAAATGGCGTGACCAGTTGTTGGGTCACCATAAACCCCGCCTGAGGCTAGGCGGGGTTTGTTATTTTTGAGATTCAGCTTAATTTGTAGTGCGCATCGTTTCTTTGATGTCGAAGCGGGGGTTTACTTTTTTGCCAGGGTTGAAGATGTCGTCAGGGTCGAAAGTGTGTTCGGTTTGTTTAAACAGATCGAGCATTTTTTTAGAAAACATTTTATCAAGGAAAGGGGTACGGATAATACCATCGTTGTGCTCGCCACAAATATCACCTTTGAATTTAACGGCCGTATCAAAGAAAGTGTCAGCCATTTTCATAACTAGAGCGGGGGTGGCTTTGCTGGTGAAATCAAGTAGGGGGTAGAAATGGAAGTGTCCGTTGCCACCATGACCATGAACAGCGGCGGTGATATTGAATTCCTTTAGTAGACGTTTGATTTGCACAAAAAACTTAGATAAGTTTTCTGGGGGGACGGTCATGTCTTCGAGGAAAGCAGCCGGACGCTTGGTCTTGTCTTGGAATTTTGACAAAGTGTAGCTGGCACGTCGAATTTGCCAATACATTTCAGATTCAATCGCATTCCTTACCACACGGGCTTTGACCTTACCGCTATTAATTTCTTTTACGATTTCTTCAGGATCTGTTTCGTTGGTGGTGTCTTCGTCTAGGGTGACTAAGACTGTAAACTCAGGTATTTTGCGAGCAAAGCGGACATGATAGGTAGCGTACATGTTAAACATCACGCGGTAGTATTGTGTTTTGTCCAAACGGTCTTTAAAGAAGCTTGGGTTGCGTAGAGCTAGGTCAAAGGTGAGGGCGTCAAAAATTTCGACGTTGATTGGGTTGTACTTCAGTACTTTGGTGATAGTGCTAGCCGCGTCTTCTAAATCAAAAATTGGAATGGTAATCAGGGTGGTGTTTTTAGGAATTGGAATGGCGCGCATGGTGAGATTGGTGATAATACCAATGGTGCCTTGGCTACCAGCAATCAGGCGAGTAAGATCGAAATTGCCGATACCTTTTTTGAATTTTGCTACTCCTTCAGGTATTACACTCCAGAGCGGATAGCCGGCTGAGTTTTTAGCAGTGGCCGGTTTGTTCTTTTTGATCTCAGCTTCGTTTTTGCTAATTAAATTAAAAATTCTTTCGGCAATGCGGGCATACTCATGGTCTTGCTTGATGAGAGTCTTGAAGTCTCGGTAGGAAAGTGGCTTGATAGTGTAGGTGAAGCCGTCATGCAAGACGACATCCATTGATTCTATCCAGTCGGCGCAGTGACCGTGTCGAAGTGAGTCGGGACCAGCGGCGTTGTTACCAACTGAGCCACCAATACTGCAAATATCTTTTGAGGCGGGGTAGGGTGGAAGGTAGGCATCATGGGTCTTTAATTTTTTTTCTACATCGCGCCACATTGCCCCCGGCTCAGTTGTAAAGGTAATTTTGTCTTTCTTGATAGTTACTTCACCAATTTTGTTTAGGTGGGCGCACATGTCGATGACGATGGAGTCGGTGAGCGAGCCACCACCAAGACCAGTACCAGCGGCCCTTGGGGTAAGGGAAAGGGAATCGAAACGTTTGGTTTCTTTAGCGATTACCTTGGTAGCAATTTCAACATCTCCTCGATTTTTTGGTTGGATAACAACTTGTGGGCGAATACTAAAAATACTCTCATCGGTGCTGTAGGCTTTGAGGAGAGATTCCTTAGTGGAGATACCACCTCGAAAACCAGCTTCGCGGAACATCTTTTCCATTAGCAAGTGACCGAGAGGATTACGCTTAATAGCGCCTGTGTTTTTGATAGACTTGGCAGCTTCCTTGATATTGATAGCTTTTGCTTTGAGGGGGACTTTCTTCGGAGTTTTTTTGATGGAGGTTTTACGGACAGCTTTTTTGGCCGCCACACGCTTAGTGACACCTCGCTTTACCACAGCCGAAGAACTTGTTGACATGTATTTAGTATACATCTGATTGTCAACATAAGTAATATAATTTTCCCCAAACATTGGGAATTAGAAAAGCCTCGTGGGTACGAGGCTTTCGGAGTGAGTCAAAGATTGCTCAGTTTATGGAGCTGTTGCGCAGAATGAACCTCGGTGGACATTCTGGGTCGTCGGTCTTTGGCCAAAGGTAGGATCGGCAGCCGGTCTTATCGGTGGAAGTACTCCAGCGACTTGACCATCAGCTAGGAAAACAAAACATCCGTGAAATTTGTCGAAGCTGTCGATGAGTAATTCATGAATGGCGATATTCAACAACTTGAAAACGGCGTCACGTTCGTCTGTCTCAGACAGCTGATTACTGAAGTGTTTGTACGAACTCTGGTTGTGTGGCACTTGAGACCCCTTCAGTCTCATGGTTATCGAGTTGTCAATCTCATAAAAAAGCGCTCGTAGATTTGCAATTCTGGGTGTCTGATGTTTCGTATTCCTCGCATCTCTCGCAGCTGCGCTAGTCTCTCGAAAGCTTGGTGCAAGTTTTTTATTTTTGGACACGACAATTTCCCTTCAGTGTTGTACTACAATTAAGAACGTAAAAAAGCAGGCCATAAAATAACATACATTGACAAGAGTGTCAATGTATGGGGTGTGTATGGTATTCTTATCGCTATGACACAAGAAAGAGCGTTAGATATTCTGAAGACAGGAGCGAATGTATTTTTGACTGGAGAACCGGGGGCGGGGAAGACTTATGTGATTAATCAATACGTGGCTTGGCTTGAAGCGGCGGGGCTGAATGTAGCCGTGACGGCCTCGACTGGTATCGCAGCGACACATATTGGTGGGATGACGATTCATTCCTGGAGTGGAGTGGGGATTAAGGATATGCTCACACCATACGACTTGGAGCAAATTACGACCAAAGAGAGAATTGTGAAGCGCGCCAAGGGAGCCCAGGTGTTGGTGATTGATGAAATCTCGATGCTTGATGGCAAGATTCTCGATATGGTGGATCAAGTGCTACGCACAATCAGGAAAAGTGAAGAGGCTTTTGGTGGGATTCAGGTGGTTTGTATCGGGGATTTTTTCCAGTTGCCACCGGTGACCAGACAGGGTGATATGATGCGCTATGCTTTTGAGTGTAATGCTTGGTTGAATTTGAAACCTTTGATTTGCTATATCACGGAACAGTATCGACAGGAAGATGAGATGTTGCTCGGCTTGCTCGGCTCAATTAGACGCAATGAAATCGAGGAAGAACACTACACTCTACTTCAAGAACAAAAAGAGATTGCTTTTGAACACATCGAACCCACTAGACTTTATACTCACAATGCTGACGTTGATGCTGTAAATTCGCAGAAGTTGTCTGAATTGCCGGGGGCCGTACACAAATTTAAGATGGAAGGGAAGGGCAAAAAACCGCTGATTGAAGGTTTGGCAAAAAACTGTTTGTCGCCGGAAATGCTACTACTTAAGGAAGACGCGATGGTGATGTGTACCAAGAATAATTTTGAAATGGGGTATGTAAACGGTACGCTGGCGCGAGTGATTCGCTTTGAAGAAAGTTATCCGGTGATTGAGACGATGGATGGGAAGGAAATTTTGATGAAGACGACTACTTGGGAGTTGGCGGAGGATGGAAAGGTGCTGGCTTCGATTGAACAGCTGCCACTGCGTTTGGCGTGGGCGATTACAGTCCATAAAAGCCAAGGAATGTCACTGGATGCGGCGGAGATAGATCTGTCCAAAGCTTTTGTGTATGGACAAGGTTATGTAGCTTTGTCGCGCGTACGTTCGTTTGATGGGTTGAAAATTCTCGGGATGCACCCGAACGCCTTGCAAGTTGACCCGAAGATTGTAGCGCAAGACGCGAAGTTTCATAAGGAATCTGAATTGGCCGAAGATGCTTTTATTGCTATGGAAGATGCTGAAGTACTGGAAATGCACGAGCGCTTTGTGGTTGCACACGGCGGTAAACTGCCAAAAGCTGATGAGATAGGAATGGTGCGTAAAAACGCTCAGTCCAGAGTGCAGCCTGAAAGTACTTATGTTTTGACGAAAGGTTTGTTGTTGGAAGGGAGAAGTGTGCGCGATATTGCCGAAGCCCGCTCGATGACCGATACAACGATTTGGACTCATTTGGAGAAGTTGGTGGAGGATGGTCAACTTAAGGCCGAGGATATAAAACATCTTGAGCCAACCGATATTGATTGGAAACAGGCGCGCAAGGTGCTTGATTTTGCAATGGAAAAATTTGGCGTGGAGAAATTAAAACCAATCTATGAAGCGGCCAAGGAAGAATATGACTATAATTTGGTAAGACTGGCACGCATGCAGTTTCAGTTGGAAAATAAATAGATGTTTTTTCTAATAATTTGCGAGCAATCAAGATTTAGATTATGTGGGGATTTTTGAAAAAACGGCGACGCAGTAAGACTGCTAGTAGTGTCACTAAACATTACTTGGAGCATAAGGAACAGGCGCGCGAGCTGACGCTCGCGCGCCTCGCGCATTTCAACCAACACTATAATCTGGCGTGGAAACGCGTCGCCATTCGCAATCAACGTCGTTGTTGGGGAAGTTGTTCTTCTCTCAAAAATCTCAACTTTAATTACAAAATTCTGTTTCTACCCGCCCATCTGCGTGACTATATTATCGTGCATGAAATGTGCCATTTGGTAGAGCTAAACCATCGTGAAAAATTCTGGAGCTTGGTCGCCGAGCAGATGCCAAATTATAAAAATCATGTAGCGGAGTTGAAACAAATTGATAAAGGCGGTCATTCGATGGCACGATTACTAGCCATTCAGAAATATTATTTGTCAAGTTCCAAAGAGAAGGAGACACCAAAGTCTTCTGTGGAGGTAGAGGATGATTTATGGTGTGAATCTTGTGGAAGAGAGGTTGTTTGTAGTTGTGGTTTTGAAAACTAAGAAATGAAAAAGCCGCCTGATGGTCTAGGTGACTCTTTCGGGCGGCTAGCTGTAGACTTTTCTACGGCTAATGATCTGTATGAGACAGTAGACGGCGCCAATGGCTCCGAGCATCACACCAGCGGTGATTGGGTATTCACACCCAATCATTGTCATGTTTCCACAAGCAAAGCTGCTTGCAAAACCTGGAATGAAGCTGATTGTTGCACCAACTACTGTTCCGACGGCAATGAAAATTGTACCGAGAGCTACGCACAATGCTACGGTCCAGACCATTTTGAATGTTTTATACACGATTTACTCCTTTGTAGTGTTGTTGAGGATGTACTTTCATTAAATATGATAGCATGTTTTAGCTATAATGTCAAATTTATTTTGAAATATTTTAAGATCGGGAGAGTATCAATGGATATAACAGTAATCAGTTGGCGTAGCTTATGATTGATTTTATTAGAGGTATTTTTATAGCAATTGCTGCTTTTTTTGGGTTTGGAGGAGGTGTGATGGAAGTGCCTGCTGAGGTGCCTGTGGTTGCGACTCAGGAGCAAATTGGAGATAGGGAACTTGGAGTTGAAGTTGAGGTTGGGGGAGGGGCGGGCGAAGTTGAGAGTGCGATGTCTGAAGCTGAGCCCGCTACTTCGCCCGCCCCGGACGCCACCATTAAAACCGATAATCAAAATGAAATGACAAACATAAAAACGCAATCAGTTGATAATCAAACACCAAACATAAAAACCATGATGGTAGCGGGGGGATGTTTTTGGTGTGTGGAATCTGATTTAGAGAAAGTTCATGGAGTGACTTCGGTAGTTTCTGGTTATGCGGGAGGCTCGACTGAAAATCCAACCTACAGTAACTATGGTTCGGGCGGACACCGTGAAGTGGTTCAGGTTACCTATGATGCTAACCAAGTTTCATTTGAAGACATTTTAATCGTCACTATGAAAACTACCGATCCAACTGACGACGATGGGACCTTTGCTGACCGCGGTGATAAATATTCTTCAGCGTTTTATTACGAAAATGATGAACAAAAAGCAATTATTGATAATTTGATCCAAGATGTAAATGAAAATGGACCGTATGATAAACCGCTAGCAATAGATGTAGAACCAGAACCGAAATTTTGGCCAGCTGAAGACTATCATCAGGATTACTACAAAGGTACACTTTCTCAGCTAAAATATAAGTATTACCGCAACGCTTCTGGTCGCGATAAATTTATTGAAAAATATTGGGGTGTAAATGATCATAGTCCGGTTCTGTCATGGAGAACGAAGGCTACTAGCAGTAATAAAAATTATATGTGGAATGACTATAAAAAACCAAGTGAAGACAGTTTGGAAAACCAATTAGACGAATTAACATTCAAGGTGACACAGAATGAGGGGACTGAGAAGGCTGGTAGTAGTCCACTTGATAAAAATTACGAGCCAGGGATTTATGTTGATGTCTTGTCGGGAGAGCCATTATATTCTTCAAAGGATAAGTTTGATTCTGGGACTGGCTGGCCATCATTTGTGCGGCCGATTACGCCGACTGCGGTCACTGAGCATGTGGATAAAAAGCTATTCTCGACTCGTACCGAGATTCGGTCGGCGATAGCTGACAATCACCTCGGCCACGTGTTTAATGACGGACCAAAAGATAGTACAGGTTTAAGGTACTGCATGAACGGCGTCGCTCTACGTTTTGTGCCAAAAGACCAGATGGAAGCTGAGGGGTATGAGGATTTTCTTCCGTACATTTAATTAATTGCTTAAAGTAAACTCTATTATGCAAGTGCTGTTTTGTGAGTATTTTACTAAAAATGTGATAGCATGAGCGGTATGAAAAAAATATTTTTAGCCATATTTCTAGCGCTGGTAGCAGTTGGTGGCTCTGTGGCTTCACCAGTACAGGCTCAAGCAGAAGAGGAAGTGGTAACTGAGAATCCGACCGTATTTGTATTTGGTCGTGACACTTGTGCCGTTTGCAAGAAGCAATTTGCTTATTTGAAAGAAGAAGGGATAGTTTTTGAGTATTTAAATATTGAGACGGATGAAACAGCTAGAGAGTACTATAATAAAATCACTGCTAAACATGATGCATCAAAAGTGACTCCAGTCACCGTTATTGGCGAACGAGTTTTTGTTGGCTTTAACGGACCAGAGACGACTGGTAAAAGTATCAAGGAGGCAATCGAGCAAGCTCATTATACTGATATAAATTCCTTGGATGACCACCTTGAACGGGCGCCAAAACAAGAAGTGTTGGCTGGGAGTGGTTGTGCTGATTTAGAATGTGAAGCTGGTGTAGGGTCTGGCTTTGAGTTCGACTTGCCTTTTATTGGGGTGGTTGACTTGAAATCTTTCTCACTGTTTTCATTGTCGGCTTTGCTGGGGGTGATTGACGGTTTTAATCCTTGTGCGATGTGGGTGTTGATTACTTTCTTGGTGATTCTTTCACAGGCTGGTAGTAAGAAAAAAATGATTTTCTTAGCTGGTTTGTTCATCATGGCGGAGGCAGTAATGTACAATCTAATTTTAAATGTTTGGTACAAAACCTGGGACTTTGTTTCTTTAGACCAATATGTCACTCCTTTGGTGGGATTTTTGGCGACGGGCGGAGGAGTTTTCTTCTTGTGGCGGTGGCATAAAAATAAAGACGCCAACCTAGTTTGTGATATTACCGACATTGAAACTCAGTCAAAGACGATTGATAAATTTAAGTCAATTGTAAATCAACCGGTTACAATTATGTCTGTTTTTGCAATTTTGATTATTGCTTTCTCAGTTAACATTATTGAATTTGCTTGTTCGATTGGTATTCCACAGGCATACACCAAAATTCTGGAGTTAAACATGCTGACCTTCATGGAGAGGCAATGGTACATCCTGGTTTACACGGTAGGTTATATGATTGATGATTTTATTGTTTTTGGATTGGCGATTTGGGGTTATTCAAAGTTGCAATCTCATGGTGGAAAATATGCGCAAATGTCACTATTGATTGGTGGGGTGTTAATGCTATTGCTAGGTGGACTACTGATCATTAACCCTTCTCTGTTGGTTCTTTAGTCTGACATTCGACTATTGATATCTTTGTCAGAGATTAAAAGGAATTAAGGTATACTGTTACTTATGGATATTGTACAACTTGCTCAATGGTCGGGAATTTTGATTGCGTCACTGTATGTGTTGGTCAGAGGAGCCGATTTGTTTGTTGAAGGGGCCAAAAAAATCGGTGCCTCTTTCGGGATGAGCTCATTTGCGATTGGGGTATTGATTGTTGGGTTGGGTACTTCTTTGCCCGAGTTAGCCTCTTCATTGGCGGCGGTGTTAGAGGGTTCGACTGAGATCGTGATTGCTAATGCTGTTGGTTCCAACATCACCAACATTTTGTTGATTGTAGGGGTGATGGCATTACTTGGCGGGCCGGTAGTGATTAACAAAAACCTCTTGCAGACCGAGTTACCGATTTTCTTTATTGCGACCATTCACTTTGTGTCTAGTTTGTACGATGGAGTAATCGACAGGGTGGAAGCTTTGCTTTTGTTTGGTACCTTTTGTGCTTATATGTGGTATTTGTTTTCCTCTTCCAATAAGGCCAAAGAAGAAATGGAGGCAAAAGATATTAAAGGTAAGGTGACTATTAAAGATGTTGTTTTTGTGCTTCTTGGGATTGGAGCAGTATTAGTCGGTGCACACTACACAGTTAATATGGCAGTCAATATTGCAACTGGTCTTTCAGTGCCTTTAGGTTTGGTGTCGATTGGGGCGATTGCGATTGGTACTTCGCTGCCGGAATTATTTGTTTCATTGCGGGCGATTAAGAATAACGAAGTAGACTTAGCGATTGGTAATATATTCGGCTCAAATGCTTTTAATATTTTGTTAGTAGTTGGTATTCCTGGTTTGATTAGTCCGCTTGAAGCAGGAGAGGTGGTAATGAAGCTTGGTTTGGCAATTTTAATTGCCGCGTCATTGATTTTATTTGTTAATGGGCTGGCTAGACAAGTGCAACGTTGGGAGGGGGTAATGATGCTTATTTTCTTCGCTTTTTTCTTAGTTAAGCTTGTAGCATTTGTTTAATATGGAAGAAATTCCAGAATTGTTGCTGATAGATAAACCGAAAGGTATCACTTCTTTTGATGTGATACGGCAACTGCGCCGCAAACTCAATATTAAAAAAATGGGTCACGCTGGTACTTTAGATCCATTGGCGACTGGTTAGATGATAATTGGGATTGGGCCGGGGACTAAACGGCTGACTGATTTGGTGAAGCTGGATAAAGAATATATTGCGGAAATTTTGATTGGTGAGAAGCGTTCCACTGGTGATATGGAAGGGGAAGTGCTGGAGGAAAAGGAAGTGGGGGAGGCGGTGGAAATTTTGCAGAGCAAAATTTCCACCGCCCTAACCACCCTAAACGGCGAAATATCCCTCCCCGTCTCCGCCTACAGCGCTATCAAACTCGACGGTGTCCCAATGTACAAACGTGCCCGCAAAGCCGAAAAAACTGGTGACATTGTGACCGAAGTGCCACACAGAATGATGAAAGTTTACGAAACTGAATTATTTAAAGTTGAGTTGATGAAAAATCGGGCTGTAGCAACTGTGCGTTTCAAGGTCGGCAGTGGTACCTACATTCGCTCATTAGCTGAGGAAATCGGTCGGCAAATTAATTATCCAGCAACTATTTACAATCTACGCCGGATTAAGGTTGGAGGTTTTGATATTGAAATGGCGGATTTGATTGATAATTTATATTAGAACTTAAATCCCCATATTCCCCGCGGCTCTGCCGCGGGGTCTCCGCTTCGGAAAGTTTGAAAACCTAAGGTTTTCAACTAAACTAAGAGTATGAGCATTGTCAAAAGTAACCACTGCGTGTTCGATACCCACTACCACATAGTCTTTCCTGTGAAATACCGTAAAGCACTGTTAGAACCACCTATTACCAGAGCAATTCGGGAAATTGCTGCTGCTATGACAGAACGTTATGACGTTTGGTTTGAACAATTGGGTACTGACGGTGATCACATTCACATACTGTGTTCATTCCATCCTAAATACAGTGGTAGTGAGATAGTGGGTATGTTTAAGTCAATCACAACCAAACAACTCTTTAAGCAATTTCCTGAATTGCGGAAGGAGTTGTGGGGAGGTGAATTTTGGAGTGATGGTTACTTTATTTCTACTATCTCTGAAAAGGGAAGCTGGCAACAAGTTGAAAGATACGTAAGAAACCAAGGAAAGACGAAGCAGACAGAACAGCTCCGTTTACTATAGCTCATACACCGGAAGTATACCCAGGGGTTCTACCCCTGGGTTGTTAATTTAATGATTTTATCCATGTTAAAATTAAAGTGTAATATTTTTAATTTATGGATGAAATAAAAAATGGAGAGAAAGTTTTTATGGTTGTGGTAATTTTACTGCTATTTCTTGCTAGTCTTTACCTATTTAATAAATATATTTCTCCAAAATTAAATGATCAACAAGTAAAAGCACACTTTACGGAGATTGAGTGTTCAGATATGGTTCATCATTTTATGCTTGAGACCAATAATGTTAGTTGTAATAGTATTGAGGGAGAGTCACCATCTTGTGTAATAGCTCATGGAGAATTGGGTGAAAATTTTGTTGACAGAGAAATGTTTGAAGGTTGTATGAAAAATGATTCAGGAATACTAGAGATGATAAGGGTGGACTATCCTCAAACAGAGATTATAGAGAAAAATAAACCCTCATTAGACAAAAAATCTGATCAAAAAATAACTAACACAAAAAGTGAGTTACCAAAAACCATTACTTCTGATGTAAAACCAAAGACAGAGGTTAAAACAAATCTAGTATCGACTGATCCTTTCTGTTCAATTAGTACTGGTAAAGGTTTGTATAATTTGGATGAGCCTATAACTGTCAGTTGGATAAGTTCAAATGCTGAAAGTATTAGTTGGGGAGGTTTTGCGGGTAGTAGTATGGTGGTTTATCCTCCTGTTGAGCCAGCTATGCAAGGTTCAGTTACGTTCAAATTGAATGATAATGGAGGAAAATATACTCCAGGAGAAAAGTCTATATCTTTAGAAGTTATGAATGAAAAAGGTAACACATTTTGTGAGGTTATGTTTTCTGTAGTTAAGTAGCTGATGCTTAATTTTGTCTAGAATAAGCACCCTGTAAGTATAAGGTTTTTGGTTTAGTGTCGGTTTAAATTTTTTTATCGATCTTTTCTTAACATATCTAAGAGGCTATTGGTTCTAGAAACTACCGTTGCTCTGTCAGTAACAAAAGTTTCTTTTGCTGTTTTAATAATATTAGGCTTTCTGGCACTGTCACCACTAGGTGACCCTGCCTTTTTTTCTGATTCAGCAATTTCTGCTTCAAGAATATCAATTTCTTCTCTAAGTTCCTTGGCCCAGTCTGGGTCGAATCGTTCATTTTCTTGTTCTTGTCTCGTTAATGAAATAACCCTCTCTCTTTTTTCCGATAAAGATTCCATAAGTCTATTTCCTAAAATAATGATTCGACCACCACTTTTACATCACCCCCGTCAGCTTTACCTGCAAGATCCTTCATCACAGCTCCGACCAACATCCCCATTTTGCTTTTATCATCTATGCCTAGTTCAGCTTTTTTAGCTTGGGCAATCGGCATTATTTCCGCCTGACTCATCATTTGGGGGAGATAACTCTCTAAAACAGCCAATTCTTCTTTTTCAGGCTCGGCTAGTTCTGGTCGGTTGTTAGCTTCGTACTGCGTAATAGATTCCTTGCGTTGCTTGGTTAACCGTTTGATGACTGCTAAGGTTGCTTCGTTTTCTAACCAGTCTTGCGGGGTTTTGCCGTTCGCAACTAGCTCATTGGTAAAAGCAGTAATCATACTGCGAACGGTGCGTAATTTTACTGCATCGCGGGCTTTCATAGCGTCTTTAAGTGATGATTTTATTTCTTCATGAAGTGACATAAGAATGATTAGTTACGGAAAATATCGCATGTAGGTTGCCTCTTGGTAGTTTTAATCAAAAACAGAAAATTCAACCAACATATAGATATTTATATATTAACACCGACTTCAATTTAATAAAATGTTACTATAGTTACATCTATGGAAATAATTTTGATTGCACTCATAATAATCTTGCTAGTAGTGAACGTATTTGTGGTTTATAAGTTGTTCCAACCTAAGGAGGAGCTGCCAGATAAAAGTGGCGATAATATGATGCTTTTGCAACAACAGTTACAGGAACTTAGTCGCACGATGGATTCGCGTTTGAGCGAGTCAAGTAAAGCGATGCAGGAGGGAACCCGTAGTCAGTTTTCGGAAAGCCAGAAATTAATGCAGACCATCTCAAAGGAAGTAAATGAGCAAATAAAGTATATTCAGGAAAGTGTCGGCGAGAAGCTGTTGAATGTGCAAAAACATGTGAGTGAGGTAGGGGAGAGCTCCAAGCAAGTCTTTACCGTGGCGGAACAACTACAAAGTCTTGAAAAGGTGCTTAAACACCAAAAACAACGGGGTAATCTAGGTGAAGCTAGCTTGCAGTTGGCTCTAGAAAATATCCTTCCAGCCGGTGCATACAAACTCCAATATCTATTTCCAGGAGGAGAGGCGGTCGATGCGGTAATCGAAACCAAGGACGGTATGATTCCGGTTGATGCCAAGTTCTCGCTCGATAATTATCGTCGCTTGGTTGAGTCGACCGATGACAATGAAAGGGAAGTATTGGAAAAAGAATTTAAAAATGACCTCAAAAAGCGGATTGACGAAACTGCTAAATATATCCGACCGAAAGACGGCACGTTGCCTTTTGCCTTTATGTATATACCAGCGGAAGCCATTTACTATGACTTGTTGGTAAATGAAGTCGGATCGGTCAAGGTGAATACCCGCTCATTGATTGATTACGCGTACAAAGATAAGAATGTGATTATTGTGTCACCAACTACCTTTGCGGCTTACCTACAGTCAGTTTTGTACGGTTTCAGAGCCTTCAAAATTGAGGAAAGCGCCAAGCAGATAGGCAAGCAAGTCGAGCAACTCGGTCGTCATCTCAACGCCTACAACTCCTACTTTGAAAAATTAGGCACTAGTCTCGGAACTACCGTTAATCACTACAATACTGCCCAAAAAGAACTAGGTAAAATCGACAAAGACGTAATGAAAATCGCCGGCGAGGGCATCGGCGCCGAGGCTATTGTGCTGGATAAACCACATAAAACTGAGGAATAATTTCTACACCCCTTGACTTTTAGTACAAATATGCTATTATTCTAAATAGGATTTTTAGATGTTCGTTTACAACGAATCAGATTATCGACTATCCGCTGAGGGTGGCAATCGCTACTTTGAGCGGATAGTCGATGACGGGCTATCTCTTTTGAAATTAACCAAGGAGAGAAAAGGCATGAACGTCAAACTAACAGCAGTAGGGTTTCCTGGTGTCATCAATGGTGGCACCTTTTACAACTACGAGCTGGAAGCAGGAGAAGAAACGACGTTTTGTGTCGTTCGCTTTCTTCCAGCGTTTTTTGACTCGCGTGAGACACTCACGCGAATCGAGGCAGGGGAGCAGTTGCTGTTCCTGGCCAAGGATCATCTCGACGGACGTGACCAGCTAGTGTTTATCGGCGAGGTCGACGGTCAGTGGGTCATCTACCGGCTGACCGGTATGCCTCACGACGCGACCGTCGACAAGGTCTGGCTGGTTACAGAGCGTGGGGTGCATTATCCTCTCGACCGTAACAATCAGGCTGACATAGCCGAGGCAGTTCGCCTCAAGCGGCTGATCGCTGTGCAGGAAGTCTGTGAAGTGGCGTTTAGCGCCGCCGAGCAGAACTACGAACTGCAACGCCAGCAGCAAGAAAGGGCAGCGGCGGCGCAACGTCGTCAAGCAGAGGTCAAGGCCGCTGCCGAGGAACGTCGTCGCAAAGCAGTCGAGGCCGCGGCCGCGGCCGAAGCTCGCCGCACGGAAAAACTGCGTCTGCAGTCTCTCGAGAATCGACGTTCCTTCGCTCTGCCGGATGGTAAGCAACTGTTCGGCTACGTCGTGTCGGATCAAGAGGTCGCCAAGCGGCTCGACGACGGCAAGATAGCTGTAATCCTGTCTTCGGACGGAAAACGAGTGATAGCTGCCTTCACCGTCAACAAGACGAAGGGTGGCAAGGTATCGCTTACCGAGCTCAATCTCGCCGAAGCAACGTCACGATCTGCAGCATCAGCTGTAAGTCAGCAGAGTACCGGCGGACAGTCGATGGAAGTTCCGTTGGGGCAACTCAGTTCCTTCCAGAAGCGCGACGAAAAGCGCAAACCCGGTGACAAGCCGGTAGTTGCGCGTCACGCCACACGTGAACAGCTGGCGCTTCTGAAGGCAAATCGCCCGAAGGTGCCAGTCAACGTCGCGGTGCTTTGCGACGACAAGCGGTGGTACGAAGTGTACCAGGTTAGCCAGAACAGCATTGACACCATCGGTCTGATGGTTCGTCAGGCCACTGGCGAACCGGCAACGAAGACTCAGTCGAGGCAGGTTGCTCCGGCTCCGAAGGCCAGCCGGCCTGAAAAGTCGAGGACTGGTCAATTTATGTCAGTCTGATTCATCTTTCGGGGAACCACTGGTTCCCCACCTTATCTAGCTTTTAAACTATTTTGAAATCTGGTTGGGTGATATAGCATTATAGAAACAGCTTTGGGGTTATACAAAACATTGCAAAAACTGTGAATTCTTGTATACTCTCCGCACTATGGCAACAGAAACAACCAGCACCCCATTTGCAGTGATCGCTACCGGCGGTAAGCAATATGTGGTACGAGAAGGCGATACTTTAGAGGTTGAGCTTCTTCATGATTATAAAGAGGGAGATTCTATCGAATTTGATACTGTATTATTGACTGACGATGGTACAACTGCAAAGGTTGGTACTCCACACACTGGTACAAAGGTTAAGGCAACTCACCTTGGTGACACTAAGGGCAAGAAGCTGACAATTGTACGATACAAGGCAAAGAGTAACCGTGACCGAAGAATCGGACACCGACAGCACTACGCTAAGATCAAGATTGAATCAGTTAAGTAGCAAAGCTCAAAAAACCGCATTCTTGCGGTTTTTTGTTGCCTGTGTTTAAATTTCTTTGGCTTGTTTGGATCATCTAAAATTTGGAGACTTCTATGCTTACTTGGCTTACTTGGAGTAATCTGTTCTTTGTGGTTGCTGTCCTATCGACAACTTTGGGGTGTGTTTTTGGATTTTCATTAATCACACTAACCGACTGCATTAATTGCGCCAGCCTAAACCACCGCCTCCGGCGGTGGTGATCAAAAAAAAGGTTCCACCAGTCTATCTAGTACTATTAACATAGCTTCAGTGATGAAGGCACTGAAGCTATGAAAACACAATATAAGAAATTGTCACACACCGTATGGCTGTGTACTTATCATATCGTATTTTGTCCTAAATATCGATATAAAATCCTAGAAGGAAAAGCCGAAGTATTGGTACGAAACTACTTCTACCAACTCTGTGGAAGAAAAGACCAAGTAACGATTGAAGAAATAAATATCCAACCAGATCACGTCCACATGATAATCTCCATACCACCAAAATACTCCATTTCAGATATGATGGGATACCTGAAAGGAAAAACTGCTCTCAAATTATTTCAAGAACAAAAAACCATGACCAAACGATACTGGGGAAGACACCTGTGGAGTCGTGGGTACTGTGTATCCAGTGTGGGTCTGAATGAAGAACAGATACGAAAGTATGTGAAATGGCAACAAGAACGAGATTCTAAAGGTTAACATTAACCACTAATAATTTATGCCTTCTAGGCTGGAGTTCATACCACCGCTTTTAGCGGTGGTTGTTGATTTTATGATGGGAAGGGGTACTCAAGAGCAGGTCGCAATGCACTTAGCCTTCGCCGGTATGGGTAGTGTAGGTCTGGCACTTTTTCTTAAGAAGTAGCATACTCATGATGAGTTTGGTTTCAAAGAGCCTCCTTCACAGGGGGCTTTCTACATTTTAATAATGAAAAGTCCAAAAAACCTTTAGGTTAACCTAAAGGTTTTTTGAACTTTTTATGGAAAACGGGAGACTTTTGACGGAATAGTGTGAAGAAATTAAGCTCTATTTTTTAAAGCGTTTTTGATGGTTTCGGCGTCGGCGTATTCTAGTTCGCTGCCGGTGGAGAGACCACGGCCGAGATGGGAAATGGTTACTTCGTGGCTTTTAGTGATTTCGCCGATAATTGACTCGATGAAGCGGGTGGTGTTTTCTCCGTCTGGGTTGATGGAGAAGCCCATGATTACTTCGCTTAGTCCTTCCGGAATACGAGTCTCAATTGTTGCCTTAAGCGCGCCGCCACGGAGCTTGTTGTTTTCTTTACTGCTTAGTAGCGGAACAGTCCCGCCAAAAACAAAATACAACCCATCGTAAACGCCAGCGCGTTCAATTGCCAGTACATCAGAATCACGCTCGACTACCAGCAGTCGGTTGTGGTCGCGGTTGCTGGAATTGCAAATAGTACACACTGTGGTGGCAGAATTGTTGGTGGAGAAAAAGCGGTGGCAGCTGGCGCATTCGGTTACGCTTTGATTGAGATTTGCAATCAGTTTTGCTAATTCTGCCGTATCAGCTTCATTCATGGTTAAAACATGAAAAGCAAACCGCTTGGCTTGGCGCGCGCCTACTCCAGGAAAAGTCTCGAAGTATGAAATTAGCTTATCCAGGTTGTTCATTTAGAGGACATTGTAACACTATAAATAGACTTAAGTGATTTAATTCGGGTGGGTTGGCAGCCCGCTACAGTCATAATCTCCCTTGGAGGTCTGAGCTATGCATACAGAAAATATAGTCGCAAGCTCCTTATTTTCCAGCATTCTGACTAAGCGTCTGCATAAGCAAATTCATAGTCGAAGCTTTGCTTCTCCTTGTTTTGCTCAAAAGTCGTCTCCTCCACCCACACTGGCGGCGGTGTGGTGGGTGTCTAGGTTGAGGAAGCGGACGTGTTCGCCGTCGAAGTAGAGTTCGCAGTGGCCGACGGCACCGTTTCGGTGTTTTTCAATCATAATCTCGGCGATGTTTGGTCGTTCGGCTTCTTTGTCGCGGTTCATCTTGTCCTCACGGTGAATAAACATAACTACGTCAGCGTCCTGCTCAATTGAACCGGAGTCGCGGAGGTCAGACAGTCGGGGTTTACCACCACGTTGCTCAACGGCACGAGATAGCTGAGAGAGGGCAATAACTGGAATCTCCAATTCCTTAGCCAGAATCTTGAGTGAGCGGGAAATCTCAGTGATTTGTTGCACCATCGAATCGCTACCTTTGGTCAGGGTTGGAGACATGAGCTGAAGGTAGTCCACAATCAGCATATCTAGACCATGCTCATTCTTAAGACGGCGAGCAGCTGAACGCATTTTCACAATATTCATCGCTGCCTCGTCAATAATGTGAATTGGGGCTTTGTGCAGCTTTTGCATCGCTTGTTGCAAGGATTCGTATTCTTGGTCGTTGGAAAGTCGGCCAGTGCGGAGCTTCCATGAATCAACCCCAGACTCAGCCGCCAACATACGGTCGACCAACTGTTGGTCGCTCATTTCGAGTGAAAAGATTCCCACTGAAGCTCCGTGCAAGAGAGCGGCGTTACGGGCAATGTCGAGAGCGAAAGTAGTTTTACCCATGGACGGCCTAGCCGCCAAAATGATTAGGTCGGATTTTTGGAAACCAGCTAAAACATTATCAAGAGCAGTAAAGCCTGATTGAACGCCACGCTTATCTTGAGGGTTTTCGGTTAGGTGTTCAAACCTTTCCCAAGCTTCGGTTAAAGCACTACCAATCGGACGGAATTTTTGTGAAGAGGGAGCTTGGGTAGCTTGAAAAATCTTTTTCTCGGCTTGGTCCAAGGCCTCGTCGACGGTTTCAGGGTCGGAGTAACCAATCTCGGCAATATCATCAGCAGCGTGGATTAGGTTGCGGAGTACCGCCTTGTCTTGTACTTGGGTAGAATAATACATTGCATTCCCAGCGGCTGGGACGGTTTCGATTAGTTCGGTGATGTAAGCGGCTCCGCCAACTCGGTCTAGTTGGCTCATATCTTTTAATTTTGTAACAACAGAGACCAAGTCAATTGGGTCGCCTTTAGAAAAAATCTTTTGAATAGCATCAAAAATGGCGCGGTGTTTGTCGGCGTAGAAGCTTTCTGGATACACTGTCACAGAGATGTCGTGCATAACGTCCGGCTTAAGGATAATCGCACCTAAAAGGGCTTTTTCAGCATCGACGTTTTGTGGGGGAGTGCGTAGCGCGCGATTGTGTTCAGACATAAGTAATCAGCATTTTAGCACAAAATGCACTTTGGGGATTTTTAGCGGTTTTGCACAGTGGTGGGGAGAGAGGGGATAGTGTTGCTGTAGTATTAAATTATGAATTTTATTGCCAACGCATCTAATAATATAGTCATTATTTCTATATACGGACTATTCTTCTGTTTGTTTATTTTGGGGCCACTTTAATTAACAACCCAGGGGTTCTACCCCTGGGTTGTTAATTATGTTTATTCCTAACGATTACTAATTTAAACAAAATAATTTTATGTAAGAATTTTTTTCAAAAACAAAGAATCGAATTATTTATTTTAGTGTCATATATGCTGGCAACTTAGTATTAGCATATTTGCATTACAGGACCAATATGTCGTTCAGTGATATGCCACTTGAAATTAAACAAGTTGTTAATCTTGGTCAACCGTGGCTTGTATTTTGGCACGTCTTTTATACTCCTCTGGTGCTCATAGTCAGTGTTGGTTTTATTATTGCTGGTCTGGTTCGATATTTTAAAAGAAAGCCAAGTAGAACGTTTCTTGTGCTGGGCGCGTTGCCGGTACTAATGATAGTTCTAGTTGCTTGTGGCCTAGTGTTTTCCGTTGATGCGAGATAAAGGTATTTAGAAGAGTCTCCGAAGGGCCACCCTTCGGAGACTATCATATATTATTGGACAAGCTGGGGTTTAGAAAGCTGGAAGTGCCGGTTGAGTATGCACACGCTGTAACAGGAGTTAGCGAACGGGAAGGGAAAACAACTTACGTGTATTTCTGTAATGACCGAGTAGCAAAAGCAGTTGAGTCAGTTGGTGTTTTAAACATAGGAACAGGCCCAATTTAGGTTAAATATTAGAACACACAAATAGCAAAAATAACGGACGTATCCCCTTAGCCGAAGGGCCACCCTTCGGAAGACTACTTTACGCCACGTAATACGGTACTAATGAGGATAAGTCCGATATTTTGGGTTTTTTTCCGAAGGGCCACCCTTCGGAGACAAAAGTAAACAAGCCTCAACGGAGAAGTTTCATAGCTTCATCGTGAGGCTTTTTCGTTTTTTAAGCTATATAGTAATGTTAACTATTCAACCTTCGTCACCTTTGGGCCGTGAGTTGTGTCTTCTAGGTCGTAGCCTTTTAGTTTGATGGCGTCGCGGAGGAGGTC
This sequence comes from Candidatus Nomurabacteria bacterium, assembly GCA_020632095.1. Classification (GTDB taxonomy): domain Bacteria; phylum Patescibacteriota; class Minisyncoccia; order Phycocordibacterales; family UBA918; genus OLB19. The sequence continues at coordinate 275,927 of JACKGF010000001.1, read as the reverse complement.
GGCTTCGGTCCAGTTGCAGGCGATTCGGGCGGCTTCGCGGCGGTCTATTAGTTCTTGGATTTTTTCTGGGAGTTCATCCGTAGCGATGACTCCTAGTGACCGGACACCTTCGTAGAGGTTGTCAGATAGTCCGATGTCGAGTATTTCATCCATCGCCATTAATGTTCCGCACTTGGTTTTATTATCGAGCGAATCGTCTTTAATCATGTCCCACAAGACCGCGATAGCGCCCGGGGTGTCTAGGTCGTTGGCAATTTTTTCGTCAAATTTTTCTAGGTAAGTAGTGTCGGGTGTGGCGGTCTTTTGTTTGTATTCCTCGTAGACATAGCGCTTAAGGCGGAAAAGAGCTTGTTTGGCAGCTTTAAGAGCGTCCCAAGAGAAGTTTACAGTCGAGCGATAGTGAGCGGTTAGTAGCCAATAACGATAATCATCGCCAGAAAAGCCTCGGTCCATCAGGTGGCGCATAGTAATAGTGTTACCGAGTGATTTGGAAACTTTAGTACTATCAATGGTCAAGAATGCACCATGTAGCCAATATTTAACAAATTTTTTGCCAGTAGCAGCTTCTGATTGAGCAATTTCTGCGTTGTGGTGGATTGGTATATGGTCAATCCCTCCAGTGTGAATGTCAATCTGCTTACCAAGAGTGTCCATCGCCATAGCGGAACATTCAATATGCCAGCCAGGGAAACCAGTACCCCAGCGACTTTCCCAACCCAGTGAACCTTTTTTCCAGATAGCAAAGTCAGCTGGGTGCTTTTTTTCGGTATTAATCTCCAGTCGAGCACCACTTTTTAGTTTTTTTAGGTCTATTTTGCCCAGGCGGCCATATTTGGGGAATTTGGCGATATCAAAATACAGGCCATCGCTGGTTTCGTAAGCAAAGCCTTTTTCTTCGAGAGTTTTAATCAAGCTAATCTGCTTTTTAATATAATCACTAGCACGGGCCCAGTTGGTAGGGGGAAGGATTCTTAATTCCTCAATGTCGTTTTTGAAGGCTTTGATGTAGCGGTCGGAAAGTTGTCGCATGGCGTCGAGGGTAATTGGCAGGCCATCGCGCTTCAGTCCCTTCATCATTTTGTCTTCACCAGCATCACCATCGTCAGTTAGGTGTCCGAAGTCAGTGATATTAATAGTGTTCTTAACTAGGTAGCCATTGTGAATCAAAACGCGTTTTAGAATGTCTGAGAATACATAAGCACGTAAATTGCCGATATGAGCATAATCATAAACCGTTGGTCCACAGCTATACATCTTTACCTCATTGGTGTTAAGTGGTTCAAAGGTTTCGATTTTGCTGGATTCAGTGTTATATAACTTTATATCACGCACATGAACGGGTGTTTTTTTGCCAAAAATTTGAGTAAACATTACTTATATAGTGTACCAAAGTTTCGCTACTACCAGCAACTATTTTGGCTCTCGGATATACTGTGTAATAATGTTCAGATGTCACAAAATTTAGATTCTGGATTTTCTGTTCCTTTAAGAAAGTCTAAGCGCGGTTTAGGTTATTTCTTAGCCTTTTGTTTTGCATTGGGTGCATTTTTCTCTGGTCTACAAATTGGACAGGGAGTTTCTTCAGAAACCCAGCCTGCTAGTATCTTTAGTCTTTTCGCAGCTGAGCCAGAAAGAGAAAGTACCAAGGCTGATCTAACTGAGTTTTGGAAAGTGTGGGACTTGCTAGATGAAAAATTCTCACAAAGTAGTTCAACCGACTCTTTAAGTGCCGAAGAGAAAATTCAAGGTGCAATTGATGGCTTGGTTAGTTCGTACGGCGATCCGTACACAGTTTATTTCCCACCAGCTGACGCAGCTGCTTTCGACGCTGATATTGCCGGTAATTTTAGCGGGGTTGGAATGGAAGTTGGTCTGCGGGAGGGAATGGTAACGGTTATTTCTCCTTTGCCAGACACTCCAGCCGAAAAGGCTGGTATTATGGCTGGTGACGTGGTGGTTAAAATTGATGATACCACTACCGAAAAAATGCGTATTGATGAAGCAGTGCGCATGATTCGTGGAGAAAAAGGAACGGTGGTTAATCTACAGGTATATCGTGAAGGCGAGTCTGGTTTCTTAGATATTCCGGTTACTCGCGACACTATTAATATTCCAACCGTTAAAACTGAACAAATTGGAAAAACCTTCATCATTGCTCTTTATAGCTTTAATGCTGTGTCAGAAGAACAGGTTCAACAAGCAGTACTTAAGTACTTAGAAAGCGGTGCAGATAAGTTGGTGATTGACGTGCGGGGTAATCCAGGCGGATACTTGCAAAGCGCGGTTGCGATTGCAGGTCACTTCCTTCCATCTGGTAAGGTTGTAGTACAAGAAAAGTTTAGTGACAATAGTAGTCAAAACGATGTGATGCGCAGTCGAGGTCGGCAAGTACAGGAGTTCACGCCTAAGAATCTAGTAGTGTTAGTTGATGGCGGTTCAGCTTCAGCTTCTGAAATTTTGGCCGGTGCCTTGAAGGATCATGGTGTAGCCACAATTATTGGAACTCAGACTTTCGGTAAGGGTTCAGTACAGGAGTTGGTCAAGCTTGGTGATGGTTCGTCATTAAAGGTTACTGTGGCTAGATGGTTGACTCCAAACGGCACTTCTATCTCAAATGGTGGTCTGGCTCCAGATATCAAAATTACTCGAACGCAAGAGAATCGAATAGCTGATATCGATCCACAAAAAGATGCAGCAATTGATTTTCTTAATGGTAAAAAAGTAGTGAGTGAGAGTTTTGAAGATAAAGTAGTGGCTGATGAAACTAACCAGCAAAATACTGGAGAATAAGATTAAGTTTTGTTATGATAGTCACACTTTATACAAATAGGTGTACAGTTTATGGTAGCTAATTTTAAGATATGAAAGTAATTCTTTTGCAAGATGTGGCCAAGATTGGTCGTCGTTATACAGTAGTTGAGGTTCCTGACGGTTACGCACTAAACAAACTTATTCCGAAAAAGATGGCTGAACAGGCAAGTCCAGCTAATCTGAAGAAGATTGAAAAGTTTCAAGCTGAGATTGCGTCAAGCAAATCAGCCGATAATGATAAGTTTGAAGCAGCTAAGGTTGCTCTTTCTGAAAAAAAAGTTCAGATTGCAATTGAAGTGAATGAAAAGGGACACTCTTTTAAAGCTGTTCATGAGCAAGATATTGTTGAGGCGGCTACAGCTGCTGGTATAAAACTTGACCTCGCAATGGTTAAGGTTAACAGTCCAATCAAAGCAGTAGGGGAGCATCAGGTTGGTTTGGTTAGTGCTGACCAAAAAGCCGAGTTTACAATCGAGGTGATTAAAAAATAAGGTATGAATAGTTTTTTGCATCAAGCTAAGCCTATATTAATTCTACTAACAATTTGTGCAGTCTTGGTCGGTGGAATTGCCTATTGGGTTGGTGGGGGAGTAAATAGTGCTAAGGTAGAGCTTACAGACGATACAGAAACTCTACCAGCACCACTTAAAGCTGAAGAATTAAAAGCGTATGACGTAGATATAACAAATGATATGAATCCAGTAGCTGTTCTAAATACAAATAAAGGAACAATTGAGATTGAGCTTTATGAGAACCAAATGCCGATTACTGCCGGTAACTTTGTTAAGTTAGTTAATGAGGGATTTTACAACGGAGTTAAGTTCCATCGTGTGATTGATGGTTTTATGATTCAGGGAGGTGATCCAAATACTAAGACTGATGAAGTGCTTAAGTATGGTACCGGTGGACCGGGTTACTCAATTCCAGATGAGCATATCAAGGGTGAATTGTTGACTAATGTACGCGGAACTATTGCTATGGCCAACAGTGGTCCAAATTCAGGCGGTAGCCAATTCTTTATCAACCTCGTTGACAATACTAATCTTGATTTTGACAAACCTCCTCTTACCTCAAAGCACCCAGTTTTTGGGAGGGTAGTAGCGGGAATGGATGTGGTTGATGCGATTGCTAAGGTTGAAACCAGTGCAAACAATCTTCCGCTTGAAGATGTAGTGATAGAGTCTGCCACAATCCGACAAGACTCATAATTTATTGAGTTTCATACACAACTAAAAACCACTCAGCTAGCTGAGTGGTTTTTAGTTGTGTGAGGGACTAAGCTACCGCTAGTACTTCAACCATCTTCTTGCTGACAGTTTTGCCAGTGAAGTTGGTCTTTCGAGTATCTCGAAAAGAAACTACCCCGTCTGTCATCGCAAAAATAGTGTGGTCTTTGCCCACTTTTACGCCTTTACCAGCATCAATTTTGGTTCCTCTTTGACGAACGATAATTTCGCCAGTCTTTACAATTTGTCCAGCTGTGCGCTTGATTCCAAGATACTTTGGCTTAGAATCACGCAGGTTTTTAGCTGTTCCCGCTGCTTTCTTTGTTGACATACAATTAAGGTATAATAATTAGAATTTAACGGGGTGAGTATACGACATATGCAAGAAAAACTCAAGTCTTTGTTGGCCGATGATACCGTATATATGGGTTTATTAGTTGTTTTGGTAGCTGTGGTGTCGTTTGGGTTAGGAAGACATTCGATTGAAGGGAAGGTGGCATCAGCCCAGCCAGCCGGTGTGGTGTTTTCTGAAGCAGTGAATGAAGCGTCTAGTGAAGGTGTGACAAGAGCTGCTTCGCCTGAAAAACCAGAAGTTAAACTAGTCGCCTCGAAGTCTGGGACAAAGTATCATTTATTGAATTGCCCTGGAGCTGGGCAAATTAAGGAAGTAAACAAATTATTTTTTAATTCAACAGCCGAAGCTGAAGCGGCTGGATATTCTCCAGCCTCTAATTGTCCTGGGTTGAAAGATATTTAGGTATTTATACAGTGTGATAAAATTAACTTATGTTAATTCTTGATATTGAGGCGTCGGGGACAAATTATGAAAAACATTCAATCGTATCGATTGGGGCATTAGATTTTAATCAGCCAGACAATCGTTTCTATGAAGAATGTCACATCTGGGACGGAGCTCATATTATGGATGGAGCGTTAGAGGTAAATGGTTTTACTGAAGAACAGATAACTGATTCTAGTAAATTATCCGAAGCTGAGCTGGTGGAAAAGTTTCTACAATGGACTGAACAACTGCAAGACAGAACTTTGTGTGGGCAAAATGTTTCGTTTGATCGGGACATGTTGCGGGCCGGAGCGGAGCGGGCTGGTCTCAATTGGACCTTAGCCTATCGCACTCTAGATACTCACACTATGTGTTGGATGCATATGATTAAATCTGGGTTAAGGCCACCACTAAGCGAAGAACATAAGCATAGCACACTCAATCTTGATGGTGTACTAAACTATTGTGGTATACCAAGCGAGCCTGACCCACACAATGCCTTGACTGGGGCACTGTGTCACGCTGAAGTTGCTTCACGTCTATTAAATGACGTTCAACTTCTCCCCGAATTTAAACAGTATCCAATCCCTTGGCTTTAAGGCAGGTGTTATAATCAGCTTATGTTTGGAAATTTCATAGGTAAGAAAAAAAAGAAGCAACCGAAAAATTGTCGCGTTGTTACAGATTTACTAGATCCTAATGGAGCCGATGGAGATGCTATCGAATCGTGGCGTGTGTTTAAAATCATGGCCGAGTTTGTACAAGGTTTTGAACTGCTTCGCAATCACGGTTTAGCTGCCACTTTCTGGGGCAGTGCCAGAACTACACCTAGTGACGAATATTATAAAGAAGCTGAAGCATTAGCAGCTAAGCTTGCTAAGAAAGGCTTCTCGATTATTTCTGGTGGTGGCCCAGGGATTATGGAGGCTTCCAATGTTGGCGCCTTTAAAGTGGGTGGACGTTCTGTCGGCTTAAATATCACACTACCATTTGAACAGAAGCTTAATCCTTATACTACTGAGTCTCTCAACTTCGACTATTTCTTTGCTCGTAAGGTGATGTTAACTTTTGCATCTGAGGTTTACATTTATTTTCCAGGTGGCTTCGGCACCCTAGATGAATTTTTTGAAATTGTTACACTTATTCAAACAAAAAAAATTGAACCCGTACCAATCGTCTTATACGGAAAAGATTACTGGGAGCCGCTAATGAGATTTTTTGAAAAAGATCTATTGAAAAAATTCAAGACTATTAGTGAGGAAGATTTAGAATTATTTCAAATTGTTGACAGTGTTGACGAAGCCTACAAGTACATCAACAAAAACGTGCGAACTACCAATTTAAGACAGCTTTAAACCAATTACCTAATTATGTATTTTTCCTATTTCGACATTGATTCAGTTAACGAAAAAAATCTTAAAAGTGGATTAAAAAAACTTCATATCTATCGTACAGAGGTGCAAGCAACAGTTGAAAAAAACGATGATACCAGACCAGAGTATTCTTTGGTACATGCCCAAAATCCTGAAGTACATGAAACTATTGATACTTTAAAAAAACAGTTCAAGGGTATCAAGCATTTAGTCTTGGTTGGAATTGGTGGTTCAAATTTGGGTACCGAAGCAATTCATTTTGTGGTTGATAACGGAAAAGTTGAGTTGCATTCACTGGATACCGTTTCAGCACACGACATTGAGTTGTTGATAAATAAACTTAAGCCTGTTCGTTCTGTTAAACAGCTGGCGGTTTGTGTGATTAGTAAGTCTGGAAATACTGCTGAGACTTTGGTGAATGCCGGGGTGTTGCTTGAAGTACTAGAGAAAAAGTTTAAGACGGCGATTTACACTCAGACTATTTTCATTGGTAATCCAAACACAGATTTCATGAAAGCAGGTAAGCGACTTGGGGTCAATTTGGTGCCGATGCCAGAGATTGTAGGTGGTCGTTACTCAGTCACCACAGAAGTCGGTTTGGTACCTTTGGCTCTACTTGGTCACGATACCGATGCTTTTATCTCAGGAATTCTCGACGCTTCAACCGATGAATTTGAGACAGTAGTAGCTGAAAATGCATCACGGGTCTATCATTATATTGGTAAAAATTTCCACCACTACAACTTTTTTGCTTTTGAACCCCGCCTCCAGAAGCTAGGTGCTTGGTACCGGCAGTTGGTGGCCGAAAGTTTAGGTAAAGAAACTGACCGAGCTGGAAAGAAGGTGACTAAAGGTTTTGTACCAACCATTTCTACCCCGGTTGAACTTCATTCCGTTGGGCAACTATATATGAGTGGATTAGATGGTGTTTATACAGATTTTGTGACTTTCGACGACGACAGAACTGATTTTGCGATTCCTAAGAAAGGCATCGCAAAAACCTACGGTAAGTTTACGGTTCAGGAAGTAGCAACAGCGCTCTATGGTGGAGTGATGGGAGCTTATCAAGAACGTTCGCTACCTTACCGCTCAACCATCTTTGATGAGGATATAGCTTACTCTCTTGGTCTATTTATGGCGATGCGGATGCGAGAGACGATGTATTTGGCTGAACTAACCAACGTCGACGCCTTTAACCAACCAAACGTTGAGTTGTATAAAAATAAAACCCGTGAGATTCTCGGGCTAAAATAAATATGACTTACGTACTATTTGATATTGGTGGAACAAAAACTCGAGTGGCTATTTCTGAAGATTTAGAGACTATTAGCGAACACAAGACTTTTAATACACCAGTTAATTTTGATGATGGAGTAAAAAAGATTGTTGAGACTGTTAAAAGTTTTAAGCTAAAAAAAGTTTTGGCGATAGCTGGGGGCATTCGAGGTTATCTGACTGAAGAAAAGACTGGAATTCAAAATGACTCAGTGTTGAGTAAGTGGGCGGGAAAGTCGCTAGTAGAGGCATTACAAAAAACTTATAAAGTACCGATCTATCTGGAAAATGACACCGCTATGGCTGGGGTTGGCGAAGCGGTTTATGGTGCTGGGGAAGGGTTGGAAATTGTTGCTTATCACAGTGTGAGTACTGGAGTGGGAGGAGTTAAGATTGAAGATGGTGAAATTGATCACTCCAGTATCGGGTTTGAACCAGGTCATCAAATCTTAGATATCGACAGAACTGTCTTAGGGGAAGAGATATCACCGACTCTTGAAAACTTGGTCTCGGGAGCTGCGGTGGGAGAGAGATTTGGTGTTAATGCTTATGACATACCACAATCAGATGTAGTGTGGGATGAATTGGCAGATTATTTAGCTCAAGGTTTAAGAAATACTATTCTGTACTGGTCACCGGATGTAATTGTTCTTGGAGGGGCTATGATTATTGGTGACCCTGCGATTCAGATTGATGCTATAAGAAAATATACAGTTGAATCGCTGGATGGGTTTGTTATGAGTCCGCTTATCACCAAGTCTTTGTTAGGAGATGAGGCTGGTCTGTATGGTGCGATGGCCATTCTCAAAAAACGTCTCTAGGGGTATACTGAAAACATAAGGAGTCTAATTTTTTAATATGGAATTTCCAGTTTTGTTAATTGTGGTTATTGGAGGATTGATTGTTTTACTGCGGGAAGTAAAACAATATGAACGAGGGGTGGTTTTGACGATGGGTAAATTTACTGGTTTGCGAGGACCGGGTTGGAGTATTATTGTGCCGATTTTTCAGCAAATGGAGAAAGTTGATTTGCGTGTAAAGGCGGTTGATGTGCCTGATCAGAAAGTTATTACTAAGGATAATGTGTCTGCTAGTATTAATGCAGTAATTTACTACCGAGTATCAGATGCTGCCAAAGCTATACTGGAAGTGGAGAACTTTCGGTTTGCAGTGTCGCAACTTGCACAAACAACCATGAGAAATGTGGTTGGTGGGGCAGAGTTGGATGAAGTACTTTCACAAAGAGAAAAGCTGTCAGAGCGGATTCAATTGGTAGTTGACGCAGAAACTGAGGCTTGGGGTATCACTGTCGAAAACGTAGAGCTTAAAGATTTTTTCTTACCCGAACTTATGGAGCGAACAATCGCTAAGCAGGCTGAAGCTGAGCGAGAGCGAAGGGCAGTAATAATTAATGCAGAAGGGGAAGTGGCAGCCGCCGAAAACATCGCCAAAGCAGCGGGAATATTAGCTGGTGCACCAGGCGCTCTTCATCTCCGAACCCTACAAACCCTCAATGACCTGTCTTCTGACCAGTCAAACACTGTCATCTTTGCCACCCCACTTGAAGTCTTGCGAGCGGTAGAAGGTGTTACCGAGTGGACTAAAGGAGCAGCAAAGGTAGTAAAGTCAGAATAAAGTATTGACTGTAAGTCAAATCTATGCTATAATAATAAAAATCCGTAATTCGTGCTATAGTTTTCCGGTTATCGGTGTCGCATGTGTGTATTGATTTCGTATCTCCACATTGATACGAACAATGTCACACCGGTATTTGTTAGATAAGACCTTTGGCTTATTATATCGACTGTTATTCTGGCCTTATTTACAGCAGTTACTGCATCGACAGTAACGCTCCCTGAAACAGCCTATGGAAGCATTGATACAGATGTAAAGGAGACTATCGTTATGCAGGAAACTGCATCACAGAAAAATACTGAAGCAATCGTACGCTCATACTTTAAGGATATTCCAGTTATGGCCGAAGTTGCAAGATGTGAGTCTGAATTTCGTCATCAATTAGCGGACGGCTCTGTCCTTCAAGGACGAGTTGACCCAGCTGACACAGGTGTAATGCAAATTAATAAGCGTTACCACCTGTCAAAAGCAAACTCATTAAATATGGATCTTGATGATATATACGGAAATATGGCTTACGCCCGGCATCTCTATGAGACACAAGGCACACGACCATGGTCCGCATCAATGCCGTGTTGGGGTAATACTCTCGCTGCAAATATATAACAAAAAGCACCGTCAGACGGTGCTTTTTGTTATATAAGGGTGAAGCAGTTATATTAGGTATATAATATATAAATTATGAAAATTGGCTTTTTTGATTCTGGTTTAGGTGGTCTAACGATTTTACGAGAAGTAGTGAAAGTTCTACCGCAGTACGATTACTATTTTTTTGGAGATACTGAACATTTGCCACTCGGCGATAAAACTAAAGAAGAAATATTTGAGTTTACTAAGAATGGAGTAGAGTATCTGTTTGAACACGACTGCCAGTTAGTAATTATTGCTTGTAACACATCTTCGGCTGATTCAGCGCGAGCGCTACAACAGACTATGTTAGTGGGCAAATATGCTGATCGGAAAATTCTAGGGGTGATTGTACCTACAGTCGAAGAGATTATTAATAGTCCTGAAACTAGGTTTGCGCTACTGGGGACCAAACATACAGTTGAGTCTGGTAAATATGCGACAGAGTTAGATAAACGTGAGCAGAGAGAACAGGAGCTAGTTGCCATTTCTACGCCAGAGCTAGTACCTTTAATCGAGGCTGGTGACTACAGAGCGGCGGTTGATTGTGCTGTGAAGTATATAGAGACTAAAGCAGGGGAGAGTGAAGTGGTGGTTTTGGGTTGTACTCACTATACAGAAATCAAGTCTGCCTTGCGTAAACATTTTGCCAATTCAAAAAGATTTATTTCTCAAGATGAAGTTATACCAGAAAAAATAAAAAAATATTTAGTGGCTCATCCGGAGATAGAATCTGTTCTATCTAGAGAAGGGGGTAGAAATATTCATCTTACTAAGCACCGAGCAGATTACGATTTATTGTTACAACACTTCCTTAGTGGGGGTGGGGCGTAGCCCACGGGTAGAGGTGGTGAATTATATAAAATATTATTACAATTCCCTATGTCGCACAATATATCTTTTGCGACATACAATGTTATGTAAAGCTGGATATATAGGGTCAGTTTAGAGACAATAGAAAACGCGGCCTTGGCCGCGTTTCTATTGTCTACTACTCTATAAGCAGGTTTGTATATAAGTGTGCGTTCTGGTGTAGCTTAATTATTTCTGCTGGTCTTTCGTTGATTGGTTTTGCTTCTTTAATGAGCGAATTTAGGATGTTTTGCTTGCCTTGACCGACTACATAGCCGATTACTTCATCAGCCTTGTTTAGTAGCCAGGACGGCGTAAACGAGGCTCTAGAATCGATTCTAAGGCCCTCGATAGGCACTGAGACGTAGGTTAGATCATCTGGGTATATGTCTGCAAAAAATTGTTGGTCCAAGGGAAAAATTCCGGCGGTGTGACCATCCTTGCCGACGCCTAAAATTGAAATTATTTTTGGATTATTTAGCTCACTTAATTTTTGTAAAAAAGTTTTTAGGGTTCGCTCAGCAAAGGTTTCTGATGATTCGCTAGCTAATGGTAGTGTTGAAATTAAATTATCTGTCACCGCTGGCTTGTCTCCATAGCGAGTGACAAGTTGTAAGTAATTGTTAATATCATCCTCCCTACTCACCCGCTCATCCCCCATCATAAATATTGTGCGACATTCGTTTTTTTCTTCAATATTTATGAACTCGACTACATCTAGAACTGAGCCACCTGAAAGCAAACAGACTACATCCCTGTCATGTTTAATGATGCTCTGACTGATATGTTCGCCAACTGACTTAGCTGGAGTCTCTGTAGTATGAATTTGCATAGTCCTTCCCTATTTTTTAATTATGTTATGTCCGCCAAATAAATTGCGCATGGCTGATAAAAGTGTACCGATTCTTGATGGGTTTACTCTAGTTTCTTTGCGTTGCTTTAGAGCGGCTTCTAGTACTGGTGTTTGTTTATAATTAACAATAAATTCCATTTCAATTTCAGTTTCCCCTCGTGGGACTTCACCAGAGATTTGCTCGAGATAACCTTTGGTGTTGTAGGCTTCAGCCATCCAAGTCATTAGTTTACTAGATATTATACTTCCGTTCTCATAAGGCTTGAGAGTCTCCTTGGTATTGATACTTAATTCATCAGCATTTTGTTCGATGAAGGCCAAACCTTCGGCAATGGCACCCATAATACCGTACTCAATACCATTGTGAACCATTTTTACAAAATGCCCCGCTCCAGACTGCCCTACGTGACCATAGCCACCTGGTGCGGCTAGTGCAAGAAAAAGCTGTTCTAAGCTAGATACTGCAGCAGCTTCACCACCTACCATTAGTGACGCTCCATAGCGAGCGCCAGTTACACCGCCTGAAGTTCCGCAGTCTACGTAGTGGATACCATTTGGATTAACTTGCTCGGCTCGTCTGATCGTGTCTTTAAAAAAGGTGTTTCCGCCGTCGATAATGATGTCACCTGCCGTCAGGAGAGGATGTATTTCGTCTATGACTTGATCAACAAACTGAGCTGGCACCATCAGCCAAACTACCTTACGACCGGCCATCGCACCGATGGCTTCACTAGTTGAATTGTGGTTTATTACGCCAAACTTTGCGGCTGTAGCGCGTGATTCTTCACTTGTATCATAACCGTGTACAGTGTAGCCAGCTTCTACCAAATGTTCGGTCATGGCGGCTCCCATTCTTCCTAGACCAATGAATACTAATTCTTTTTGCATATTGTTAAGGTTATTTAATAATTGATTTAGCTGGCCCTTTAGTGCCTTTTTTATATTGGTGTAACGGGAGTTTGTCCCATTCTTCGATAATTGGAGTGATAAATTTCCAAGCTGCTAGTACTTCTTTAGTGTGAGTAAATAAGGTTTGGTCGCCGATGATAGAATCGTACAAAACTTTTTCATAGGCATTCTTGATGTCTAAGTCGCCTTTTTCACAAGTAAAAGACAGGGTTTGTGATTCTAAATTGAAACCAAGTCCGGGGGTTTTGGTATTGAAAGTAATAGCGATAGTTTGCTCTGGAGAAATGGTCAGTGTGATTTTGTTGCCGACGCTAAGACATGTATTAGTAACAAACATGCCTGAACAAATGTCTAAGAATTTTACCACGATTGACACTTCTTCTTTATCTAGAGCTTTTCCGGCCGACAGGTAGAATGGTACACCTTTCCATTCTGATAAATCTAATTCAGCTTTGAGTTCGAAGTAGGTTTCAGTTTGCGAGTCATCTGCGACAATGTCATTCTTTTGGTAGTCTTCATATTGACCACGCAGTACACTAGCTTCAAATTCATCAGTTGGAATTTCTTTCAATGCTTGCAAGACCTCACACCGGGCTTCGCGAATAGAATCAGTATTGAAATTGTCTGGTTCACGCATGGCGACTAGGGCGAGGAGTTGGAGAATATGATTTTGGCCAACATCCCGTAAAGCCCCTACCCCTTCGTAGAAATTGGCACGGTGACCGACGTCGATGGTTTCTGACATATTGATATGGACCGATTCAATAGAATCTTTATTCCAGGGCACTTTAAGTAAGGTATTGGCGAATCTGAACGATAGAATATTTTGCACTGCTTCCTTGGCTAAGTAGTGGTCGATACGGAAAATCTGGTCTTCCCGATAAAGAGAAGCTAGTTGCGTGTCTAGAGTTTGAGCTGTTTCAAGGTCTCGACCAAAAGGTTTTTCTACTAAGATGTGTGTCCAAGAACCATGCGATTCATCAGCGGCGCCAGTGGTTTTTAAGTCGGAAAAAATTTGGTGATAGTGTTTGGGTGGGACCGCTAGGTAGAACAGCCGATTGCAAGCTATAGAGTTTGTTGAATCAAAATTTGAGATAGCTTCATTTAACCGGTGATAACTTTCGATGTCGTCAAACGAACCTTGAACATAAGAAACATGTTCACAAAAATCCATTACATTTTGAAGAGTGTGATTATGGTTGGTACAGTGGGCTTCAATCGCTTCAGCGACAAATTGGCGGTACTGTTCGTCTGTCCTCGGGGTACGGGCTAGACCAATAATATTGAAAGTTTCTGGCAGTTTCTTTCTGGTGAATAAATCAAGTAAGGCTGGCAGTAGTTTGCGCTGACTCAAGTCACCACCACCCCCTAAAATAATAATTTGTGTGGCTGAAATATTGGGCATTTAAACATTATAGCATTTGTTGATGAAGTAATAATGAATACAAAAACAGCCCATCATCATGAGAGCTGTTTCATATCTCTACTATTTTTACTCTGGAGGTAAATAAAGCATTGGATCAAGGTAGGCGTCAGTAGCGGCGATTGGGGTGGTGGCTGGGCCACAGCTAGTAACAGTCTTGATTTCGTTAAATTTACGCACAGTTACTCCGCCTTTGGCATAAACTGTAAAGTGTAGGTGTGGTCCAGTCGAGTAGCCAGTGTTGCCGACGTAGCCAATAATGTCACCAGTGTTAACTTTTTGGCCCGGTGAAACCCCAATCACATCTTGGTGAGCGTAGAGCGTAGAGAGTCCGTTGGCGTGATCAATCAGAGTCCATTTACCCCAAGAATAGCATCCTGGTACTGCGTCAGTGTTACCAATAGCTCTTACTGTTCCGGTTAGTGGAGCTAGAATAGGAGTGCCACGAGGTGCGCCCAAGTCGACCCCAGGGTGATAGGCGCGACCACCATAGACGGAAGCATTACGAGCAGCAAACTCTGTACCTCCAAAATATTGAGTAACAACAAAGCTGGCTAAAGGCCAAGAGAAAACTTGAGTACCTGGTACTGGCACGGTGCTTGGATCAAGATAAAATTGGAGTTTTGACTCAAAGTCACGCAATTCTTTAAGAATTTGTTCCTGAGCAGTTTTTTGTTCGGCTAGGAGTTGTTGATAGGTTCGCTCTTCACTCTTGGTAACTTCAAGTAGTTTTGCTTGCTCTTGTTTGTTGTTTACTAAAACTTCACTTTGTCCTGAGTATTGGTTTTTAAGAGAACTTAACTCTTTTCGTTTGTTCAGGCTAGTACCTCTTTGTTCTTCTAACAAATCATGGAAAGTACCCAGTTCTGATACTTTAGAAGATAAAGTATTACGAATATTTTCGAAAGCCCCAAAAGTGCTCCAAACTTCTGACAGTCTATCGTGTTCTAAGACTAACTCGACCAAGCTTTCATTCCCTGCTTTATACTCGGCTCGAATAATTGCACCAATAGCGGCTTCAGTTTTGGCTATATCATCTTCAGTTCGGTTTATCTCTAGAATTAACTTATTGATTTCTAGATCAGTGGAAGTAATTAGATTTTCTGTGCGAGTGATTTCAGCATTTACTTTTTTGCGTTCGATTTCAAGTTTGTTGATGGCTGATTGCAAGGTCTTCTTTTCGCCACCTACTTTTGTTAGTTCGTTTTCAAATTTGGCGATTTCAGCTTCGATCTCAGCTAGTCTGTCACCACGATCTTGAATTTGGGTTTTAAGTTTATCAATTTCAGACTCTGCAAAAACACTTGGCGGAGTGACAAGTAATATTTGTGGCAATAAAACCCCAATTAAAAAGGCTACGAACAGTCTCTTGTGCATTACCCTCTTATTTTATCACATGCTGTTTTGATTCGGGAGATAGTTTCCTCTTTTCCGATAATATAAGCAATGTTAAAAGGGTCTGGGGACTGTGTTCGGCCTGAGAGCGCGGTCCGTAGTGGCCACAACAACTCGCCCTTCCCTACTTCCTCAGCGTAGGGCCATAAGGCTAATTTAATAGTGTCTGTAGAGTCAAAATCGGCTTCTGACAGTATTTCTAGAGCTTTTTCCAGTCTCGGTACTGCGCTACTGACTGAATCATCATTCTTCCACTTAAGTATTTCTGTTTCGTATTTTGGTGTTGAAAAAGCGTAGTCATACTCCCCTGCTTCGGCGGCGGCCCTAATTTCAACTTTGTTGTGAATACGCTCAAAAATTATTGGACGCATCTTCAGAAGTTTTTCGTCACTGTATTGGGATAGCGATTTTATAGAATCTGGTATAGCTTCGAGTAAGTATTGGTTTTGAAAATCGATAGATTGTGTCTCTAAGTATTGACGATTCATCCAACGAAGTTTTTCTTCGTTGCAAGCTCCACCCGAGCGTTGGATTTTTTCTAAGCTAAAGGCATCGAATAAGCTTTTGTCAGATTCGTTACTGGGAAATATTTCTTGTTCTCCGCCCGGGTTCCAGCCAATTAAGGCGAGAAAATTTCGCATTGCTTCAGGTAGGTAACCGTCATTTTTATACTCCAATAAATCTTTAGCACCGTCTCGCTTACTAAGTTTTTTCTTTCCGTCTGGTCCCATGATGGGTGGTAGAGTGACGAAGATTGGGTAAGGAATTTCTAATGCATCATACAAGCTAAGAAATTTCGGCATGCTAGAAATAAATTCTTCTCCCCTCATGACATGAGTTACTTCCATTTCTAGGTCATCAACAATATGAGCGAAGTTGTAGGTTGGGTAACCATCAGATTTCATGATAATAAAATCATCGAGCATTTCTTCGCCGGCGGTTAGTTCGCCGCGGACTTGGTCCTGCCAAGTGTAGCGTTTGATTTCAGGTACTTTAAACCGCAGTGGCTCCGTACCATCCCACTCACCGAATTCGGTTGGTCGGTGGTTGCGGTATAGAAATGGCCTTTTTTCTGTGTCTGCTAATTCACGAAAGGTGGTCATTTCTGCAGCGGTGTAAGGGTCAGGATATGCTAGCCCTTTTTCAATAAGTTTAAGCGCGTAGCTTTTATAGATATCTAGCCGGTCTGATTGTAAGCATGAGCCGTATTTACCTGGGTTGGTGGGACCATAGTCCCAATCAATTCCAATCCATTTAAGTGATTCTTGAATGTGTTCAATTGAACCAGTAACTTCACGTGACTTGTCGGTGTCTTCAATACGTAATATAAAAGTACCGTTATTTTTACGGGCAAAAAGATAAGCAAATAGTGCTGTCCGTACCCCACCAATATGCATAAAGCCGGTTGGTGAAGGGGCAAATCTGGTGACTATAGGTTGTGTTTTATGATCCATGTTCGGTTCCGATTGAGATTAGAATGCTGGCAATTTTTTGACTAGCTCCTTCAACGAAGGAATTTTTGGCCGCCTTAGACATGTTGGCGTAAAGTTGTGGATCCTTGATAATAGTGTTTATTTCTTGTTCAAGCAAGTGTTCAGTGAAATTGTGTTCTTCTATGACAGTAGCGGCCCCGCTGCGAGCGTAGGCGTAAGCGTTCGTACGCTGGTCTCGACTAATGTCTTCGGGGATTGGGATGATAATTGCTGGTTTGCCTTTATAGGCAATTTCGAACAAGGTTGTACTACCGGCTCTGGTAATGACTAGTGAGGCGGCTGATAGTAAGTTTGAAAACATTTCAGCGTTGACTGAACCTTGAAGATAATAACTATCCTGTAGAGGTGAGTCAGTCAGTAAACTCTGAGCGGTAAGACGTAGGTTTTCAAGATTAGTTGGGCCAGTTTGATGGAAGATTCTGTAGTGTGGTAACAGGGTAGCTAGTGAGCGGACAATAACATTATTAATGCGCTCGGCACCTTGTGAACCTCCAGTGATAAAAATCAATGGTTTGTCTTGTGGAATTCCAAGGGTTTCGAATGGATTGATCGGAACGGTTTTGATTTCTGGGCGAAGCGGGATACCAGTGAGCGCAGTTTTTTCCGGAGGAAAAAACTGCGCGGCGTCATCGTAAGAAATCGCTATATAGCGAGCGAATTTAATCGCTAGTTGATTAGCTCTGCCTGGGACAGCATCTGACTCATGAATAACTACAGGGATTCTTAATAATCTAGAAGCTATAAGAATTGGTACGCTGGTATACCCTCCCTTGCTGAAAATTACATCTGGATAAATTATGTACAGTTTCCAGATTGCTAGAAAAATTCCGGAAA
This sequence comes from Candidatus Nomurabacteria bacterium, assembly GCA_020632095.1. Lineage (GTDB taxonomy): Bacteria > Patescibacteriota > Minisyncoccia > Phycocordibacterales > UBA918 > OLB19. The sequence goes on along the minus strand of JACKGF010000001.1, from coordinate 258,440 downwards.
AGTTTCTAAAAATATCAACTAGATTTTGAATAGAAAAATATAGCCGAAGTTTACCAGCCGGACAGTAAATGTAACGAATATTGAGTTTGGTTAGTAACTCTTTATCATAAGGTGAAGGACCAAAATAAAATAATTCTGGTTGAACATCACTCTTGTTTAATTCATAAGCGACGGCGGTAAGTGGGTAAAAGTGTCCACCTGTTCCACCGCCAACAAAACCAATTCTCATATCTGACTAGTGTATCACGACAACTTTCTAAAAGTTCGGTATTTAGACACGTTTAAAACTATACCGAGTGAAGCCAGAGTGGCCATTAGTGAAGTCCCCCCATGGCTAATAAAAGGCAAAGGTAGGCCGGAGAGTGGAGCTAAGGCAACCATGGCGGCGATATTTAGAAAAGATTGAGCAATAATTATGGTCATGAAGCCAATCACCAATAGCGTGCCGAAAATGTCATTTGATTGAGTAGCAGTTTTGTAGCCACGGAGAGTTAGAAAGACTAGGCTTATTATTAACATCATGGTGCCAATAAAACCAAATTCTTCTGCGTAAACAGCAAAAATAGAGTCTCCAATTGGTTCTGGTAAGTATTCAAACTTTTGAATACTCTGTCCAAATCCACGCCCTGAGATACCACCAGAACCAACAGCAATTAATGACTGTTGAATTTGGTAACCACTACCAAGAGGATCGGCTTCTGGATGCATAAAGGTAGTGAGACGGTCCATGATGTATGGTCTGGCGAATGCTACTACTGCCAACATAATAATTGCCCCTAGCATAATTAAAGCTAAGTCCCTCCACTTTGCGCCAGCTGTCATATACATAGCCATACCAGCAAAGCCCATAATCATAAAAGTGTCTGTGTCTGGTTGAAGAAGCATTACAAAACCAACTGCTCCCACAATACCCATAAATGGTAGTAATCCGTATTTGAATGATTCAATTTTGTTATGAACACCTGATAGCCAAGTAGCTAGATAAACCACGAAGCCTATTTTAAGAAATTCTGATGGTTGGATGGTGGTGATGCCGATGTCGAGCCAACGAGTAGCACCAGCGTGTGACATGCCGATACCAGGAATAAAAACAGCTAGGGTTAAGAATAGTGATACAAAAAACAAATAGAAAGCGTACTTTCGCCATTGCCTATAATAAATGTTACTTACGAGTAGTAATACTCCACCTCCACCCAGCACCCCAAAGACAAATTGGTTGAAAGCGACTGAGCCAAAACTGGCCCCGCCACGGGCCATTAAGCCAAGTGATGCAGAAGAAAAAATTAAAAATCCGCCAGCTACCATTAGTCCGATAATGGCGATAAGTACTGTGTCAACTGATTTAGGTTTGTTGGTACTCATGCTAGTGAGGCTAGAATAACACCCACAGCAGCACAGAAAATACTAATAATCCAGTAACGCATGGTGACCTTATAGGAAGGCCAGCCAATTGCTTCAAAATGGTGATGTATTGGGGCGATACGGAAAAATTTCTTACCAGTGGCTTTACGATAAAATATTTGAATAACATTTGATGTTACCGTGGCAACAAGAGGTAGGCCAACAATTGGTAATAATAGTATACCGTTTCCTTCGCCTAAGGTGTCAGTCATAAAAACAACAGTGGCTAGCGAGAGGGTTAAAGCCATCGAGCCAGTTTCGGTCATCCAGAAACGGGCTGGAGGTACATTGAACCATAAGAAAGCTAGTATTCCACCAACTACTGTCGCACAAAAGGCAGCCAGGTCGAATTGGGATTGAATGAAAGCTATACCTGCATAGGCACTAAAAATTGCGGCAAACACGCCACCCGATAGGCCGTCAATACCATCAATTACGCCACTGGCGTAAAGCCCAAGGGTTAAGAGTACAAAAAATGGGACTATTAGAAAACCTATTTCAAAACTGCCGTCAAAAGGAATATTAATGCTGGTAACACCTAACTTGGTATAAAACCACCAACCGAGAAAGCTTGATAAGGCAGTGATAAGACCGAGGCGAATTGATAAGCGAATCCCTTGACCGTTTTTTGTCACATCATAAAAATCGTTAAGAAAGCCAATTAGTGCTCCTATCAATAAGGTGGTGGCAGGGATAAGGGTTTGTGAGCGAGTTAAGTAATCGAAGTCTGGAAAGAAGGAATTTGGTAAAATTAAAGCCATCAAATAAGTAAAAGCGAGAGTCAAAAGAACGCTTAACCAAATAATAATTCCACCCATACGTGGGGTTTTGGTCTCTTCTCCACCTTTAAGACGATTGAATTCGGTAGCTTCATGGCCACCCATGGCCACCTTCCCGCCCTGTTTTTTCCAGACTTTATATTTATACAAAAAATGTGTGACAACGGGTGTGATGGCTATACCAATCGTAAAAGAAAGAAGGGCTGGCACAAGGACACTGAGTAAGGTTGATTCCATATTAATTATTCTGACCGACTGATTCTTGTACAGCATCTACTAATTTGAGGACATCAGAAAAGCGTTCTTCACGAGTTGAACCAAGTACCGTAATGATAATTGGTCGGTTCATACCAGCGTCAAAGGCAACGGTTAGATTTCCTCCGGCTAGGTCAGTGTAACCAGTTTTTGAACCAATTAAATTTGGTATTTCTAAAGCAATTTCGTTAGTGTTGTTAATCTCATGATAAGAACCTGCGGTGTTGTAGATTCTGGCTGCACTTTGTTGGGTAGGCTTGAGTATTTCAGGGTAATTGGTAATTATGTATTCCATAAGAAAGGAAATATCTTTAGCACTACCGATAGCACCGGGTACAGTGGTCGAGATATCTAGTCCAGTCATGTTTTTGTAGTGCAGTGTTGTTAGGCCAAGTTCTTCAGCTCTGATGTTCATAGCTTGAACAAATTGTGAGGTGGGGTCTTGGTCGCCGAGCAGTTCCCCTACATTAGCTGCTAAAGCATAAGCAGCATCATTTGATGAAGACACTAAAGCCAATTCTGTCAACTCTTCAATACCCATTCTTTCACCAACCGAAAGACCACTACTTCCCTCTTGCTTTATAGCGTTGGCGGAAATAGTAGCTTTTTCATCCTGTCCCATTAGTTCGTAAGTAAGGAGCGCAGTCATTAGCTTAGTGATTGAAGCTAATGGTAATTCCTCGGTGGCATTCTTTGAATATAAGGCTCTTTGAGATCGAACATCCCAGACGTAAGCCGCGTTAGCAGTTAAAGAAATATCCTCAATTTTTTGTGGGACTACAGGAATATTTGCTTCATAAGTTTGGTTTTGCGGCGTCTCGTTGGTCAAGACGTTACCATCAGACCTACTTAGGTATAAGGTGGTAAAAATACCTATTAAAACCAACGATAATATTCCCAATTGAGCAATTATTGGGAAAGTGTTTTTGGTGGTTGGTTCATCATTTTCTATGATGAATAGTTCTTTGTTTTCTATCATGTTGGATTAATATCAAAGGCTTCGATGGCATTAAGGAATTCTGAAAATTGCGGTAATTGCTGCTTATTCGTAACACCTAGATGATTTAGTAGATTTGGTGTGATGCGGAACTGGTAACCGTTACCGGTGATAGATTCTCTAAGGATAAGACCGCGCATTAATAGGTTGCGTAGTATAAAAGAAGAATTAACCCCGCGGATTCGATCAATTTCTACTCGAGAAATAGGCTCTTTATAAAGGATGATAGCTAGTGTTTCTGCCCCTGCTTTACCAATATCGCCAGTAAAGTCACTTTTGCGTTGAGCTTCGATGAATTCTGATAATTCGGAAGCTGTTACTAGTTGGATTTCGGTTTCGGTTTCAGTCAGCCTGGTGCCACCAGACTGCAGTCTGTTAGTGAGAGTTTGTAAAGCAGCCGAAAATTCCTCCTGCCCGACACAGAAAAGCTTCATTAGACGTTGTTTGTTTTGAGGGGCTGCTTTATAGAAAAGCAGCCCTTCGATCAGAACATCGAGTGTCATGTTGGCATTTTAACACAGAATAGCTAAGTTTTTCACTGTGGTTTTGCACGGATAGCTAATAGTATTTGGGAGTCTTGGCTTGTTCTAATTCAAGGTGAATATCATCAAATCTACTTGCTTGGGTGATTATTATGTTTCCTTGCTTAAATAGCTCAAGAATCGCCAAAAATCCAACGATCACATTCTTGTGTTCGGTTTCAGTAGCACGAATATCAGAAAAACGAGTTTGCATTTGTCGCTCTATTCTGGATTGAAGCTTACTCATCATGTCTTCGAGTGAGATAGTGGGACGGACTTTAGCTGTTTGTTTAGGTTCATTCTTAGGTAGACTAGACAACACTCGGTACATAGCTTGTCTTAATTCTTCGGTTGAACAGAAAATGTCAGGTGTGAAAATGGGTTCACGCGGTGGAATGTACTCCGGATCGTACATATTTTTAGTGCCAAATCTGGTTTGTAGTTCTAGAGCGGCATCGCGGTATAACTGGTATTTTTTTAATCTTTCAGCCAAATCTTCAATACTGGCCTCTTCTTCATCAGTTAAATCCAAGACTGGTAAAAGTGACTTAGATTTTATTAAAAGTAGTGTAGCAGCCAGACTGATAAACTGTGCTGTATTTGGTAGTGACATTTCCTGCATGGCGCTGACGGTTTGCATGTACTCATCGGTTACCCTAGCGAGCGATATGTCATTAATCAAAAGTTTCCGTTTTTCAACGAGTTCAATCAACAATTCCATCGGACCTTCAAAGGTCTCAGTTTTAATAGCAAAAGCCGTGGCAGTCATGTGTTAATTCTAACATTATCTTGCCATTATATAACAAAGTTTTTAGTAGCTGTTATTTATCTAACAAAAAATCCCCGTTTGTCTAGTTGTCTGATGGATTTCTTTTGCCAGAGAAGTTCTTGGATTTTTTCGCGCTCTTCTATTGATAAATGGTTGTATTGCATAACACTTTAATTATATTAAAGTGTTGCACTTACTTATTGAATTTAGGCTATTTACTATTGACAAGCAACACTGAATATGCTATAAAAATTATAGCAGTTCATCAAAAAATATGTTGTATTTCCTAAATTTTTCTAATGGAGAAGTATGATGACTAAAAGACTTAAGGGTACAAGTGAAGTGATGAGCAACCGTCTGTCGTTTGTGCTCATGATCCAAGTTCGTAAAGATGATTGGGCGGTGGCACTGGCTAAAGACCCAGGTATGGCCACCAGGCACAGGGTCGTGTCGGGCGGTCTACGTCCTGGTGTCATCAGTAATTACAACTTCCAGGCAGAGATGGACAAGCATTGCCAGAACTGCATCTGGATTGAGGTTAAGGGTGCTCGGATGCTTCATCACAACATTGACCTGCCGGATGGTCTCTTGCGGTATGCTCGCTGGTTTTCAGTCACGAAAAAACTCGAGTCCTGTACTCAGGCTGAAACCGGTCATTATGAAAGGCTGAGGGGTGACTACCCCACCGCCGTGGCCTTTGTCGAAATGGTCAAGGGTTTCAAAGACGGCGGGCTGGTGACTTTCTTCGGCTCGTGTGACTACAATGTCCTCGAGTTCTTGAGGAGTTTCCGGACAAGTATAGTCGATCATTATTTTCACAGGAGTACCAAGGTTCAGGCTTCTAAAAGTAGTCGTTACTATCTCACTGGGGCTTTGCCTGATGATTTGAGAAGAACGTCCCGGGAATTTTTTGTTGCTGGTACGGTGGGCATGTATCCGTAATAACCAACAAGGGCGCGTTGACTTTTAGTCAACGCGCCCGTTTTCGTTGTGTAACTAATAGCAATTATTTTACAAAAAAACCTAGTCTATCTATTTCATCGGAAATTACTTGGCAGAATCTTAGGATGTAAGGGTAATCTTGGATATATGGTAGTTTCGTTTTGTCGTTATCTTGGCGTCTGGTGTGGAGCTTTTTGAAAATTTCTCGATAGTTATCGTCAAAAATTTCAAACGACACCTCAATTTTATCAATGGCTTTTACGAATCTAGCTTCGGGTGTTGATTGGAGTTCATAGTCTTTCATTAGTCGCAATGCTTCTGGTTGCATGTGAGCAGGTGTATTTTCGATTACCGTTTTCATGGCGATTATTTCATTGTCACGGTCGGTTTGCGTTTTGCTTTGACCGAGAATGTCGCCGGTTTCGATTTCGTCGGCGTCATGCCAAGAGATGAGTTTGAAGACATCACCCTGATTCAATTTGTTTTTTGGATCTTCAAGAGGCAGAAAATAGTTAGCTACAATACACATACCATAGATATGCTCTGCAACTGATTCGGTGCGGATGGTTTCGGTCCGAGTCTGGTTGTAACGCATTTCTTTTTTAAGTCCATATAAATAGCGAACTTTCTGTGCTTCAGATAAAACAAATTCATCAGACTCCAAGATTTGTTTTTGAATTTGTGAAATATCCATAGAGTTTACTTATAGGTTTCGACGAACCGTACTAGCATTCGCACTGGTTCTCCGGTGGCGCCTTTGGCTAGCTTGTCGCTCGGGATGCTGTCCATGCGCGGAGCGATATCGATGTGTGCCCACGGAGTCTTTTTGGGAGCGAAGAAAGAGAGAAAAGTGCCTCCTTCAATGCACCCACCAAATCTTGAGAAGTTGGTAGCAATGTTGGCTAAGTCCGCTCGAGTGCTTTTAAGTGAGGCTTTGTATTCTTCCCAGAGTGGTAACGGCCACATTAGATCGCCAGTTTCTTCTCCTAGTTCGACCAAAGTGTTTTGCAGAGATTGGTTCTTGGTCATGATGGCTGAAGCTTGTTGACCGAGAGCAACCAGTGAGGCTCCGGTCAAGGTGGCGACATCGAGCATGACTGATGGGGTGTAGTACTTAGCGGCGTAAGTCATGGCGTCGGCTAGTACTAGGCGGCCTTCGGCGTCGGTGTGAAGAATCTCTACTGTTTGGCCAGACATGGAAGTGGCGATGTCACCGGCGCGCATACTTTCGGCTGAAATAGAGTTTTCGGCGGCGGGAATAAAGGCTACGACATTTTTCTTCAGACCAAGTTTGGCGATGGCGTACATGGTGCCAATGAGAGAGGCTCCACCAGACATATCAAGGTGCATTTCATGCATTGAGCCTGACGGCTTCACGTTGAGCCCCCCACTGTCATAAGTGATTCCTTTGCCGACCAATGCAATTGGCTTTAAGTTAGAATCCTTTTTATTGCCAGTAGGTTTACCTGCTCCCCAGTATTCAATTACAATAAATTTTGGCGGATCATAAGCTCCTTTTCCAACTGCTAACAACAGACCCATTTTTTCTTTGGTGATTGCTTTTTGGTCGAAAATTTTCACCTTGGCTTTGGTGCCTTTGAGAGCGTTTTGGGTAGCTTTGGCTAGCAGACTCGGTGTCATGTCGTCGCTGGGGGTGTTGGCGATGTCGCGGGTGATGTTAGCGCCTTCACCGATGGTGAGGCCGGTTGAAAAGCTCTGCTTTTCAACCGGTGAGCTTATCCCACATACCAAAATCTCTTGCAGCTTTTTAGTTTTATCAGGCTTAGTTTTGTACACATTAAATTCGTACTGAGCGAGTTGTAGGTTTTCGGACAAGGTGCGGAAAAACCACTCCTCCCCCATCGCTTCCAGCTTCGGACAACCCATAGCTCCGAGGTGAATCGCAATATTTTCTAGTTGATGAGTTTTCGCTTGTAGTACGATTAATCGTACTAAAGTACGGAAGGTTCGTGGTGTGGCGTTTTTCCGCTTACCAGCTCCCATTCGATATTCAAGGCCGCCTTCTTTTGTTTCAACTAGTCTGTGCCAATTAGTATTATCTTCAGTTAAAATAATCCGACAGTACTTGGCCGGTATGTCAGCTAGAGTTTTATTGGTGGTGTTAATTTTTGTCATTATCTTGTTTTCTAACTGATAATCCTAGTTCTAGGAGTTGGTCTATGGTAAGTGGCTTAGGTGCGGTCATAACAGCTGTTTGGCCTTTGCGGGTCATTGGGAAAGCTTGAACTTCACGCAGTGATTCTTCGCCAGTTAGGTTCATTACATTCCTTTCTACACCAAGCGCGATACCACCATGTGGTGGTGTGCCGTAACGAAAAGCCTCTAACATATGACCAACTTTTTCTTCCGTTTCTTCATCAGTGTTACCCATCACTTTGTATACCGCTTTGATTATTTCTGGTTTGTGCGCGCGAATACTGCCACCACCAGCTTCGTAACCGTTGCAAACCAGATCGTATTGAGAAGTTAAAATATTCTCAATATTTTCACCTTTCATTAAATCTTCCAAAAATTCTGCTTTTGGCATGGAGAATGGATTGTGGGTGAAAGTCCAAGTGCCTTTGTCGGTTTTTTCAAAGAAAGGAAAATCAATTACCCAAGCATAAGCCAGAACTTTATTTTCTTTATCCTCTTCTGTTCGCATGTCGAATTTATCAGCACCGTATTTGGCCATTGATTCTGCATAAGTTACTCGAGGGAAAGGTTTCTGTTTTATGGTATGTCCCATACTCTCGACCGTTTCGATAATCATACCCTCGATCATGTTCATTACATCATCACGCTCAACAAAGGACATTTCGACGTCGACTTGAGTGTGTTCATAACCGCGGTCGGCTCTTAGGTCTTCGTCACGAATAGCCCGAGCAATCTGTACGTAGCGTTCAAAGCCTGCGTTCATCAGGAGTTGTTTGTATTGCTGGGGTGATTGAGGTAGAGCGTAGAATTTTCCAGGGTTATGTCGACTTGGTACGACGAAGTCACGTGAACCTTCCGGAGTCGACTCAGTTAGGAGTGGAGTTTCAATTTCACAGAAATCTCTTTCCATTAGGTAGTTCCGACAACGACGCACAAACTCGCTACGAACGCGCATGTTGCGTTGCATTCGTTCGGTTCGTAGGTCAAGGGAACGATGCTTAAGTCGCACTTCCTCATCAATTCCACTGGTGTCTTCGGTTAGGTCGTAAGGTGGAGTGTCAGCGGCGTTAAGAATTTCGATGGCGGTAATTTCAAGTTCAATGTCGCCATTTACTACTCCTTCCTTTATCATTTTGGCTGGTCGCTCGTTAACTACCCCTGTGATAGCAACTACAAATTCTGACTTAAGAGTTTTGGCAATTTCTAACACCTCTGGCTTACCAAAAACCACTCCCTGGACAAACCCACTGCGATCGCGGATATCAAAGAAAGCCATCTTACCTTGGTCACGCGCTACATTAATCCAGCCTTTAATTTCAACCGTCTCTCCTTTATGTTTGCTTAGTTCAGCAATAAGTGTTCGTTTCATAGTGGTTAGTTTTTAGTAATTCTTATATCGTAAACGTCGTGCACACCCTCTTCTGCTTGTCGGGTTGTAATTTCTACTGTGAATCCGTTATTTTCTAGTCCTCTCAATCGTTCAGTAGTATTTTTGCTTGTTGTAGTGTAAAAAAGCTCGTCTCCAACAATTATTGCTCCACCATTATCTGCAGTAAAAATAGATGCCTTTATTTCGTCGAGTGTTTGATAAGTAATTTTTTCTGGATTTTGTTCAGAATTTGATGTTGGCTTTTTTGGTGGTTGTTCCATAATTCGTAATTTATTATATTTAAATAAAAAGCACTCCGTCTGGAGTGAAAGCAAGATACGAATTTGACTTTGGTTGGCACCGCTTGCATCCAGCAATTTACTTTAGGTTATAAGTAAATCGGGATGTAAGTTTGTGATAGTCGCTTCGCTCGTTCACTCACTTAACATTTGCAGGGGCGATTCAATTTGCATTGGTCGCGGTGCCACCCTACTTCGTGGATGTGAATTTTCCGACGAAAAATCACATCCACCTTCCTATTCCTTATACCTCCGTCTTGTCAGGACCTCATCGGTTTATCTAAGGTTATATCGCTTAACACTTTTCGTCAATCAAAAAAATAACAGCCTCCCGAAGGAAGCTGCCTGTTGTGTGACTCTGGTCATTAAAAGCTGACCTCAATCACAAACTTTGATTCCGTATCATCACCTGTGTATGTGGGGATGATTTTAATTACTGCGTTCTTTAGGGCAGGAAACCCTTTAAAGTGTCGGGTTAGATAATTGACGAAATCTTGAACCAGCCACAGTAGTGGGTATTTCCGAAACGGCTTAACAAATTCATGTCCTTTCTCGTGGTCATCCATGCCGATATCGATTGCGACTAGCTTGAACTGGGTCTTGTTACCTTTTGGTCCCAGTTCTGAAAGATATTCAATGTCCCTAGCATATACATTAATCGCAACGAATCTGATTTCCTTCATTAGTATTTCGAGGGGGCTAAGTTTTTCGTCTCTTAGCTCTAAACAACGGTCAAACTTAGAAGGAAGCTTTTTGTGAGTACAGATTCTTTTTGCAGTATATACCAGCCACAATTTAAGTCTGTAAACAATCATTTTAAAGGCTAGCATCATAATCTCCTAAAGTACTACTCTTATCCTAAATGAAGATGTTTCAGTTTCGATTACTTCTACAAGAGCCGATTCAGGTCCAATCAATTCAGTAATATTGTTCGACAGATGATTACAAAACTCCTTAATCAAGTCCCCGCTCGGCCCCTCGTTCTTTTCTGGTGATACTTGAAAATTCAGGACAGTTTCGCCACATCCATGTTTTAAATATTCAACATAATATGGGTAGGGATAAAGATTATTGGAAAGGATTGTGATTATTCCTTTAATTCTTTCAATCTTTTTACTTTTTTTACTGGGGAAGAACTTATAAGGTAGCTTAAAATTCATGGCGAAACCTCCTCATTGGATTGCATTACAACCCAAAATATACTAAAGGTTCAGATTTAGTCAATACCAATCGCTTTCCTGACTCTGTCCAAAGTAACACTCGATACTTCCTTGGCTTTCCTGACACCAGCAGTTAGGACTTCAGCCACTTCATCATCGGTAATGCTGGCTCGCCTTTCGCGCATGGGGGCAATAAATTCTTCTAAATCCGATACTAGAATTTTCTTCAGATCGCCATAGCGACCTTTGTTGGCTTCATAAATAGGCTCGAGTTCTTCAGCTGATTTCAGTAGTCGGTGAATGGCGTAGACATTCTCGGGGCGGTCTCCAGTTGAATCTGTTACAATACTCATGACGGCTTTTTCGATTTCTTTCGTTGTGCCAAACAATGGTATGGTATTGCCGTAGCTCTTACTCATCTTTTGTCCGTCAGTTCCCGGCACAACACCAACTCCGGCCAAAATCATTTCGGCTGCAGGTTTAAGAATCTCACCGTAGGCTCGATTGAATTTCCCGACTGCTTCGCGAGAGTACTCCAAATGTTGTCGCTGGTCTTCACCAACTGGTACCACATCAGCATTATATAAGGCAATATCAGCCGCTTGGAGTATCGGGTAGGTAAACAAACCAGCGTTTGGTTCAATTCCTTTGGCTACTTTATCTTTATATGAATGCGCTTGCATCAGAAAAGGTACTGTTACCATACAATTAAGAATCCATCCTAGCTCAGTATGGTCTTGGTTGTCTGACTGCCTCCAAACAACCACTTTTTCTGGATCAATCCCTACTGCTAGATAGTCACGCACAATATCAATCGTATTTTTTCTTAGTAGTTCTGGGTCGCGCAAGGTGGTGAGAGCGTGATAGTCAGCAATCATTAGGAAGCTGTCGAAATCTTCGTAAATGTCTAAAAATGGTTTTAAGGCACCAAAGTAATTTCCAATATGAAGAGCGCCAGACGGCTGCAGGCCTGTTAATAGGCGTTTTTTTGCGGTAAACATACTTTTATATTACCACAGAGTAGCGTTCAGTATAAAATGGCCAACAGTGGGACTACATTGCGAGTGGTAGCTCTAGGGTAAATCTAGAACCCTTACCATCGCCTTCTGAGTGAGCTGTGATAGTGCCACCCATAGCTTGAATCATGCTAAGAGAAACGAATAGTCCTAGTCCGGTACCATGCACATTGGCTGTGTTGGCATTCTCTGCCCGTTCAAATTTTTGGAAGATTGTATTCAGAGTTTCTTGATTCATGCCGATGCCAGTGTCGATGATGTCGACGTAAATTCTTTTTCGGACAATAATGTCACGGACAATAACTTTTATAGTCCCTTTCTTGGTGTATTTGATGGAGTTAAGAATTAGGTTTTGAACAGCTTGAACAGTTTTACCAATATCGGCATTGACGACTCCAGCGCTATTTAGGTCGGTTCGGAACAATAATACTAGGCCTTGCTTAAGCGCTTCACCGCGGAGGTCATCACAAACATGCTCTACTTCATTTCTAAGATTGAAATCAGACAGATTGTATTTCATGTTTCCAGATTCTATTCTAGAGACATTCAAATAGTCTTCGATCGCCAAAGCCATTAGCTTGGATGATTCTTCAATTCTATCTAACGGCTCCATAGCTTTTTCTGGCATATCACCGTAACTTCCTTCAAGTAATAGTGAAGCATAACCACGAATGGCAGTAATCGGGCTACGGAGTTGGTGTGAAGCGATTGAGACGAATTCTGACTTTTGTTTGTCCAAAGCTTTGAGTCTAGCATTTGCCTTTTCGAGACTACCCGCTAGGTGCTCAATTTGTTCACGTTGTTTAATTTCTTTTCGAACACTTCTGATTAAGAGAATACTGAATACCCCGACGATAATTAAGGTAATTGAGGTCAAAACAACACTCGTGGTATTGTCTGCAAATGTGAATTGTGAACCTACTAGCACAATTAAAGCGATAGCCAAGGCTTGTGACGAAACCATTCCAACATGAAAAGTTTTGAAACGAACCATTAAAATACCAATAAACATCATAAACACCATCATTCCTAGCATGCCATAAAACTCCAAACTTGAGTTATGAAGAACTCCTATCCCAGCTAAATAAGTGGAAATAAATGAGGTTGTAAAAAAACTAAAAAGGAAAAATTCAATCCCAGTACCCATCAGTACGATTTGTTTCTTGAAATTATTTTCAGCTGTTTTGTGGTGAGTAACTAGTAGCCATAAAATCCAAATCATGGCTAAAACGCCAAGCGATGTATAATAAATCTTGAATGGTACACCTTCATAACCAAATGAATCACAGTAGGTAATGTTAAATCCGCTAACATTTAAGTCAGTGTGAGCTAGTAAAAGAACAGGAGTTAAGAGTGCAATAAACACCAACTTGATTTTATTTTTAACATCTTCTTTTGTTAGAAAGACATAAATAAAATATATACTAAAGATTGAAATAAATGCTTGTAAAATACCGAATAGTGGCCATAAAAATAAAATCAAATCTCCGTGTACATTTGTCCAGGCGATTAAACTTATAAATGTATATGATGAAAAACAGACTGCAATTAAAAGTAACAAACGATTTAGCAGTAAGTGTCTTGCGTTTAAGAACACGAAAAAACCTACCAGCAAAGCAACTATAGTGGTTGGAATGTGTGAATAATACAGTAATCCAGGCAAATCATAGGTGAAAAAAAAGAGTGATGGTTCGGGATACAGATAGCAATTCATAGGACTAATTGTTTAGCTGGTTTATTTGAGTCGTTGACTCGCACAGAGTTTCTCCAGTAAATTCGTCTAAATCAAACTTCGGATCGCAATATGTGACTGTACAGTCAAATTCCGATTCTGGACAATAATCAGCAGTCTCGCAGTCAATTATGCTATCCCCACAAAGTTTTATTAAATTGGATGCTTTTCGCTCGATTTCTGTAAAATAATAAACTGAATCTTCTGGACAATCTGCTTGGTTGTTTATCTCTTCTTCACAACCTACGAAACAACTTTCTGTGGTTTCGTCACAATAGCCTTCGTAGGAAACAATCGTGTCGTGTAAAACCATAAATTTGTAATATGAAGACGAAACAGCCAGAATCAAGAGCGGAATAATAACGTATGGTAAAATGTGTTTTCTAAGGTGTTGCATAAAATGTAAACTCTGCTCACTTAGTTAAAAGTATAGCAGAGACATGCAAGCCATTTTTGTTTACAGTGTATATCTTAAGCAGAGAGAAGTAGGTAGGTTCCTATACCTGTGATAGTGATAGCAATAATTTTTTGTATCATATGTTTTGCTTCAATTTTTTCAGAGCCAAGATCGGGAAAAAATATTGTTAAAAAAACACCTATTGCTAGCACGAAGATTGGTTGGAACGATTCAGTAAGTAGCACAAGTGAGATAGGTGCCATTAAAAAAGCAAAGGAGACAATTACATTCCCTGTCATGTATAGAACCTCGTTGGTAACGTTAAGTGAAAGTATGGCAGCCGAGTTGTTCTTTAGAGCCGATAAAAAATGCTTTCGGTAAGTTGGAATGAAGATGAAAAAAAATATACCAACTATAACTAACATAGCGTTCTCCCAGAATAGTGATACCCAAACATTCTCCTCTAAAGCGACCGCTTTAAATATGACAGAACTTAAAGCCCAACAGGTAGCAGCGGTGGTCATATACATGGCTGTTCTACGACGGAGTTTAAAACCATCAGTACTATCCATTTCTATAGCTATGATACTGGTACCAAAAATGATAATTCCCATCGCAATAAGCTGCATTTGAGAAAGAGTTTCTCCGAGTATAAAGTAACCGAGGATATAGCCAATAACAGGTACTAATTGGTAAAAAACTATCGTTACAGAAGCTTCTGCTTCTTCTAAGGCCTTCAGGTAGCTCCATACTAAAAGGGCATAAAGTAGTCCTGTGACACATAAAGCAAGAGTGTTTCCCCAACCAATACTAAAAACTGAAGCATGTCCGTGTACGATTATTTCACCCACTAGTACCACTGGTAGTAATAAAACAGACAATAATGCTGAGAAAAGCATCAGAGTACCAACGCCACCCTCTTTGAAGTATTTTCCTAGAAGATGTTTATCTATATGATTGGTCATTGCATAAAGCAACGGACCAATTAGCGCTACTAGAAACCAAGTCATAATTTTTAAGTTTATCAGTTAAAATTGAAAAATATTAAAGCCATCCCCAGTCAATAAGTTGTTGATGTTCTGTTTTGATAAATTTGTCTCCAATGTCGGTTCGGTAATACATTCTTGGAATTATAATTTTACTAACAACACGATAGGCTGATTTCTGAGCTTCTGCCACGTTTTTTCCGTGACCAGTTACATATAGTGCATAACCATGTTTACCTGAAAGGTAGTAGCGTTCGATTTGATTTTTATCTATTGTTCGCGAAACTTCTTCCAGATGGATTTGTTTTTGTTCTTGTGCAGACAAGTCTTCTTTAAAGAAAATACTTACTCCTTGTGATGTCTCAACATTCGAATTTGAGTCACCAAAAAAAGCTGGTGCAAATGGGAACGGTGGGACTGCTATAGCAACAACCACCCCATATCCTTTATTGTATTTTAAGTTGTAGGATTCTCCATCAGCAACCGCTTTTAAAAATTCACTCCAGGGTGATGTGTGTAGTTCGCACTGGAGGGCAATAGCTGGTGTACCAAAGCGAGTGGTTGCTTCAAGTGGCCAAATATCCTTACCTTCAACTATGCAGTTAATATCAATATCCCCTTTATAATTTATTTCTTTAAGACAAGGCTTGATTTTTTTTAAAGTCGCACTAAAAAGAGCCGATTCTTCATTGTCGTCATACCACATAACCGTACCCATTTCGGCGGTTAGTGGCCCGATGTCACCGTTAAAAAGACGTTTGTGCTCAAGATTTATTTCAATCGGGCCTACCCAGTCTGTGCCATTGAAGTATCGAGCAATTCCAATTTCTACTCCCTTGACACGTTTCTGAAGATGTATCTCTTTAATTTCTTGCTCTTTGTAGACCTGTAACATACTAATAACGTCTTCACCGTCATTTCTTTCTCCTACGTAATTCAGCCTTCCGATATGGCTATTTTGTTTTAAAACCCAAGGTCCGGGATTTTTCTTTACAAAAGACTCTGTTTCTTCAGGAGTTTCAAAATCATAGGATGGTAATATTGGTAAATTGTGTTTTCTAAGAATTTCTTGAAATAGGTGTCTATCTAGCTCAAGTTTGTCGCTATTAGAATCACCACCGACTACGCTGTATCCATCAGCTCGGAGTTTGTCTTGTGCCCCCGAAAAAATAATGTCATCAAAAATAATTAGACCTTCCTTTCCTACCCAGTCTAGTTCTGATTCCCAGTC
The DNA here is from genome assembly GCA_020632095.1 of Candidatus Nomurabacteria bacterium. GTDB lineage: Bacteria > Patescibacteriota > Minisyncoccia > Phycocordibacterales > UBA918 > OLB19. Next base: position 242,429 of record JACKGF010000001.1, on the reverse strand, counting down.
ACTAATTTTTTCTACTATCCCTTCAAAACAAGAAGCTCGGTCAATGTGTTTTATATAAAGTTTGATCTCACAACCTTCATTTATTAAACGATGAATAAGAGCTGATCCAATTAGTTCACCAGAAACAAACAGTATCCGCATAGGGTTACTGGAATTAGTTTGACTTAGATTTCTCATGAGTAATTTATTAAGTCCTATTCTGTAATTAATAGTAAATTAGTTGTTATTACTGGATATTTTCAACAGGGTATTTAGTACCTCTCTTGATTACTTTCACATCAGATTCTTTAATTTTGAAGAAATCAGTAAAATATTGAGTTATCTTGTCACTATCTATAGTATCGTTGCAGGTATAGGCATCAATAGTAACAAAGCCTCTGCCCGGAAAAGTATGAAAGCTAATGTGGCTTTCCGCCACCAAAACAAAACCGCTAATCCCACCCGGATCTTTCTTGTTGTTTGGTCCTACTTCAACCACTACCGGAGTAGAAATAGTGTGCATACCAACCTTGCCTGGCAGAGTTTCAAGGATATTTATAAGACCTGCTTTGTCAGCCAAGGCATCTTTGTCTGCCTTATAACCATCAAGCATATAGTGAATGCCAAACTGCATTGTTTTGTTATCAGCGTATTCCATATATAAGTACTTTAAATGTAACATAGAATACATTTTTTGTAAAGTAGTCAAAACCATTTTTTGTGCATAGCTTGATATTTTGTGATATTTATGTTATAGTTAAATAAACCAATGTGATATCAAGGAGATGTCTCAATGTTTAAGAGTATTGATGGGTTGTGGATTGGCTTCTGGAGTAATTTCTGGGATGAACGATATAGTTCGACCCGGAAACATCCAGATTTCAAAATAAAGGTAATTGATCACAAAAAACAACGGTATAATACCGTTGGTGACTATTACTACAACATATTCGGATCACTTGTCATCCTTGTATCGGATATGGGTGACTGGCGGATGGAATATCTGATCGCTTTTCACGAGCTGTCAGAAATTCCTCTCTGTTGGGAGGCCGGAATAACAAACCGGATGATCGATGAGTTCGACATGGAGTATGACTCACGTCGGAAACCAGGTGACGCTTCAGAACCTGGCGATGATCCAGATTGTCCATACTTCAAGTGCCACCAGTACGCCTCACAGCAAGAGCGTGAAATGTGTGCAAAATTTGGTATCGACTGGGACGAGTATGATAATCGAATTGCCGAGCTTTTGAATAAGCGAGCTCAAGAAGAAGCAAAAAAATGAACGGTTGCATTTCAACCGTGCGCGGCCCAAAAGGCCGCGTTTTTTATACAAAGTACAAAACCACCAACGGGGCTAGGAGCCACCAGAAGTAGTAGGCTTCAGGGGCGAAGAGGGATTGGATGGGGGTACTAGGGGTGAGGAATTCAGTGACCGGCAGGACATTAAAACTAAATATCATCACTAAAATCGTAGCCGCCAGAGCCAGGATGGCCTTTTTGGGTATACTTTCAAAGCGTTTTTCTCTAAATTCGGAGGGCATGACGCGATAGCAGAGTGTGGTGGTGAGAGTGGTAATAAAGAGGAAGAATCCGAGTTTGGCTCCAGCCTGCGTATGGTCGCTGGTCAAACCTTTGAAAATAGTGTCGTAGTACGGAAATTCAATTGAAATTAATAGGGCCAGATATAGACCAAATATTAAGTTCATAATGGCTTGTCGGCCGACGAAAATCGCAAAGCACAAAGCCAGAGTAAATACCAAAAGCAAAAATGCAATTTCAGTCAAAAAATCAAAAACGTATATCCAGCTCATTTGTAATATTATAGGTTACTTTGACCGTAAGAAAACACGTTCTCACCAGATTAGGAGAATGAATCAATAGCGTATTTGGTGGCGTCTTGGACATGTTTGAAGCGGTCCCCCATCAGCTTCACTCCCCCAAACCAGCGCGTGACACAAATTACACAGTTGGTCACCTGCTCTTTTTGCATGATTCGAAGAATGACCATCCCTGCTCCGGTTTCACCATCGTCGGCTTTGGTTTCGTAGATCACACCTTCGTGGCTAATGCGAGCGGCCCAAGTGTTGTGGGTGGCGCTGGCGTATTTTTTGTTTTGCTTGAGTTGTTTAAGAAAAAGTTTGATGTCTTCCCTGCTCCCCACCTGGCCATAGCTAACTGAGTACCGACTACCACGGTCTTCAATGATTTGTTCGTGCAGCGCAAAATCACTGTCAGGAAATTTTTTGTCTTCAAAATCAAAACGTGGAGGTTGGTGCGACATGTTGACAATTATAATATTATATGTATAATATAGCAAGGATTTTGTACCCCCCCAGCTACCTCTCAAGTAGCATCCCTTGTAATTCAAAACATTTTTTGATTAAAGGAATTGAAAATGAACACTCTTGCGACTATTTGTCTTATCGGTTTTGTTGTGATGACTATTGTGGCGATTGTTGCCATAGTGCGGTTGTACAGGATGAAGCTAGCTTTTGTGCTTTTCGTGCAGGAAGCGGCAACTACTGTCAAGGCGTTAAATGCACTGCTTGAATTAGCTGAAGGTACGTCGCAGATGACAGAAGAAGATCGTTAACTTTTCATGACTCATTTACATGAGTACCGCAACAGATAAATGAGATTGCTAAAGCGGTTGATGTTTAGAAAAAAAGATTGTTAGTTCCAGGAAATTAAAGAATAATAAGAATAATTGTTACGGGCTTGGGAAAAGATTTATCTTTTCCCAAGCCCGTTGTCTGTTATATACCCTCCTCGTGGCTAATGCGAGCGGCCCAAGTGTTGTGGGTGGCGCTGGCGTATTTTTTGTTTTGCTTGAGTTGTTTAAGAAAAAGTTTGATGTCTTCCCTGCTCCCCACCTGGCCATAGCTAACTGAGTACCGACTACCACGGTCTTCAATGATTTGTTCGTGCAGCGCAAAATCACTGTCAGGAAATTTTTTGTCTTCAAAATCAAAACGTGGAGGTTGGTGCATATTGACAAAAGCAGGTTTGTGTGTATAATTTTAAGAAATATTTTAATTCTTTTGGAGGAAAAAAATGAAGGTTCTTTCAATTCAAGAAGAGAAGAGGAATTTAGTCAGAAGTACGCTTGTTTCCACTTTGTATTTCTTCGCTTCCATGGGCATGATATTTATCTCTATTATAGTTGAAACACAAGTGTCCTCAGCTGTTTATGGAGCTTGTGCGGCGGCGTTTGCATTTACGGGATTGCTAACTCTGTTTCAGGCAATCATGGTGAGATTGGGTATGATTCTCGAAAGACTGCCAGATATGGTTGACCAGCAGTCAGTCTCGTGCGAAAAGACTGGTGACCTGATGTAGGCCTAAAGGCCAGCGGGCTTGGGAAAAGATTTATCTTTTCCCAAGCCCGCTGTTTGTTATATACCCTCCTCGCGTAGTTGTTCAACCAATTTGGTGGCTTGTTTGGAAAGTTTCTTCGGGGTTTCGATGGAGATTTTGACCATGAAGTCACCACGGCCACGGTCGCCAGGGACACCCTTCTCTTTAATACGAATTAGTTCACCGTGAGCAATACCAGCTGGAATTTTAATATCAACGTTACCGTCTAGAGTGGTGACGGTATAAGTGGCTCCAAGTAATGCGTCGGTTAGCTTGATAGGTAGCGCAATAGTAAGAGTTGAGCCGTCGCGCCGGATACTCTTGTGAGCTTCGACATGGACCTTGATGTATAAGTCACCTGGTTGTCCATTTGACACGGCTTCACCGCGACCAGTCATACGAATTACTTCTCCGTTACTGATACCGGCCGGTACCTTGATAGAAATTTCTTCTTCGGTACGAGCAATCCCCGCTCCAGCACAGTGTCCACAACGCTCCTTGGGTACATTACCAGTACCGTTACAGACATGACACTCACGGACAGTGGTAAAGCTACCCATGATACTTTGTCTGGTTTCGCGTACTTTTCCATTGCCACCACAGGTTGTACAACTACTCATCTCAGTTCCCTTTTTGGCCCCAGTGCCGTCACAGTGTACACAGGTATTGTTTTTGGTGATTAATAGTTTTCTGGTCACACCAAAAATCGCTTCTTCAAACTTTAAATTGATGTCAATGGAAACATCACGTCCTCGTTGAACTTGTTGTCCACCGCCACCAAAACCAAAGTTTTGGAAAATGTCATTTATATCAAATTCGAAACCTTGTCCTCCAAAACCGCCTTGTGCACCTTGGAAATCCTGCCAGTTAAACCCTCCCGCTCCTCCCCCACCACTATTACTAAAGGCGTGGCCGTAGGTATCGTACTCGGCTTTTTTCTTATCATCACTCAATACAGCATAGGCTTCAGTGATTTCTTTGTATTTTTCCTCATCACCGGTTTTTTTGTCGGGATGGTACTTAGCCGCCATTTTACGAAAGGCTTTTTTGACTTCGTCTTTGGGGGCGCCTTTTTCAAGACCGAGAATTGTGTAGTAGTCTTTCATAATTAAGTGCGAAATGCTCTAGTGATGGAATAATGATTTGATTGTAGCATTAAGGGGAAAGTGGCGCAAAATCGAAGATTTTGCGCCACCGCTTCCCTCTCAATTACTTGTCTTTCTTGTCGGAGTCAGCCTCTTCAGCTTCATGTACGACTGGTTCGTCATCTTTCTTTTCTTCGTTTCCTTCAGTCTTTTTGGCTGCTTCCTCGGCCGCTTTTTGCATTATTTCACCAATTTTTTGTAGTGAATTTGAGAGTGCTTCAGTGGCGGTTTCGATAGCTGCTTTGTCGTCTTTTTCTTTTACCTCGTTCAGGCTTTTAACTTTCTCTTCAATCTCAGTTTTAACATCAGCTGGTACTTCCTTCTCGTGGTCTTTTAGGGATTTCTCAGCGGTGTAGACTAGCTGTTCAGCTTGATTGCGAACTTCAATAATTTCTTTTTTCTTAGCATCTTCTTCAGCATGGTCTTCTGCTTCCTTCTTCATTTTTTCTATATCTTCGTCAGTTAGACCTGAAGTTGCTTCGATACGGATAGATTGCTCTTTGCCGGTTGATTTGTCTTTGGCGGTCACATTGAGTACACCGTTACTATCAACATCGAAAGTTACTTCAATCTGTGGCACGCCACGCGGAGCTGGTGGAATACCATCTAGGACAAAGCGCCCAAGAGATTTGTTGTCGCTCGCCATTGGTCGTTCTCCTTGTACGATGTGAATTTCGGTAGAGGTTTGATTGTCGGCGGCCGTTGAAAAGACTTGTTGCTTCTTGGTTGGGATGTGAGTGTTTTTTTCAATTAACTTAGTGTTTACACTACCCATAGTTTCAATACCAAGTGAAAGTGGAATAACGTCTACTAGAGTAATGTCTTGTACGTCACCTTGAAAAATACCAGCTTGAATTGCTGCCCCGAGAGCTACCACTTCGTCTGGGTTGATGGTTCGGTTTGGTTCTTTACCAAATAGCTCCTTCACCGCATTCTGAATAGCTGGCATGCGAGTCTGCCCTCCAACTAGGATAATTTCGTCAATATCTTCTTTCTTTAGTCCAGAAGCTTCCAGCGCACGCTTAGTGATTTCGATAGATTTGTCAACAAATTCATGTGACAGTTCTTCCAGTTTTGCGCGGGTCATTTTGATGTCCATGTGTTTTGGACCTTCAGCGTTTGAGGAAATGAATGGAATATTTACGTTGGTTTCAGTAGTTGATGAGAGTTCATGCTTAGCTTTTTCAGCGGCCTCATCTAGACGTTGCAAGGCTAGCTTGTCTTTACCTAAATCAATTCCTTCTGACTTTTTGAATTCGTCAATTAGAAATCGTACGATACCTTGGTCAATATCTCGTCCTCCCATGTGAGCGTCACCGTCAGTCGATTGAACTTCGATCACGTCATCACCCACTTCTAGCACACTGACGTCAAAGGTTCCACCACCGAAGTCGTAGACTACTAACTTCTCGTCCTTCTTCTTGTTAAATCCGTAAGCTAGAGCGGCTGCAGTCGGTTCGTTGATGATACGACGGACATTTAGTCCGGCAATCTTTCCCGCGTCTTGAGTTGATTTGCGTTGAGCATCGTTGAAATAGGCTGGTACAGTAATAACAGCTTCGGTGATTTTTTCTCCGAGTTTTGATTCAGCGTCATTCTTAAGCTTGGTCAGAATCATAGCTGAAACTTCCTCCGGACGGTATTCTTTACCATCCATCACTACCACTGCTCCACCGTCAGCTCCCTTCTTGATTTCATAAGGAACGATGTCTTTGTCTTTGGTAACTACTTCGTCATCGTAGTTGTGGCCCATGAAGCGCTTAATACCATAAATGGTGTTGGTGGGGTTGGTAACTGCTTGTCGCTTAGCGATTTGTCCCACTAGTCGCTCGTTAGTTTTCGAAATAGCTACGACCGATGGTGTAGTTCTGGTACCCTCACTATTTTCAATAATAACTGGCTCGCCTGCTTCGATAACAGCAATGGCTGAGTTAGTTGTTCCTAGGTCAATTCCAAGTATTTTTGCCATATATTTTGTATACAATATTTCTAATTAATTGTCAGGTCTAGTTCGTCCAGGAGTTTGCGCTTGAAACGCGCAAATTCGGACATAAGTTCGCAATAGTCGCTACGTTCGTTTACTTACTTAATCTTTATTCCAGTGGTGACTCGGGCTGGTCTGATAGTTTCTGTCGTGTCACCCGTAGTCATCTCGTAACCTTTTTGTACCACACTAACTATCTTGTCGTGTAGTGCTTCATCTTCGACGTCTTCGGTGCCAATCGCTTCGTGTTGATGAGGGCTGAAAACCTCGCCTTCTGGCGATACCGCCTTTACTCCATAAGAATTGAGTATATTCAGTAATTGACTGTGAATTCCTTCAATTCCGACCCGCCAAGCTGGGTCCGCCTTCTCCCAGGCTTCTTTATTACTCATGGCCATCTGAAAACTGTCACACAGTGGTAGTAACTCTTCAACGTGTTGCTTGCGGTAACGGATGCGGTCGCGTGCCCTTTCGTCTTCTAGTCGTTTGCGGGCGTTTAGGAAGTCAGCTTTCGTTCGTTGTGACTCATCCAAAATCGCTTTTTTCTCCTCTTCACACTCGGATAATTTTTGTCTTAATTTCTTAATTTTATCCTCCGTGCGTTCCTCAATATCCTCTAACTCGGGTAATTCAATATCATTTCCGTCCTCGTTGGTGATTTCAGTTTCGAAATCGTCGTCATTATTTTTCATATTCACCATACTTTTCGCATTATAAAGCCAGAAGACCTAAATGTCAAAAATTTTGCTTTTGGAAACATTACGCAACACTTATCGAATAAATAACGGACGTATCCCCGTTGGCCTCGTATCCCCGTTGGCCTCAAATATTGAGCCAATCAACACAATTAGTGATAAGAACCATGTATCTCGAAGGAAGGTTAGTGTGCCCATTGTTACTACTTGTGTTTCTATCGATGATGATGTAAAGGCTTTCAGGGCAGCTGACACTATAAGTAGTCCTAGTGAAAAAATAGTGATTCTCTTCCATTCATCTGGAGAAAATATAGAATTTTCATGACACCCAACACAACTAAAAGCGAGATTTATCGCGTTATATGCGAACAGTCCTGTTAAGAACGGAAAAAGTGCGATCAGTAATTGCTTATCCATTATATTCTCCTGCAGGTTATTTACTACTGTAATTAATCAGGTTTTGATTTTAATGACCAATGTAACTGCTTTGAATGTAAAGCAAGAGAAGTTTGATGTCAAAATTGAAGCTGCTTAGATGGGTAGAAAAGTCATAATTTCGATAGAAAATGAGGTAATTATTCTTCAGGAAGACCGGTTGCACTCTAGTCTAAGTAAATTCGGTAGTTGAACTGATATATGAACTGAGATTTCGACGAAAAATAATAGAGTCAGATTAATAATGTAAAAGCGCGCAGACCTTGTGGTCGGCGCGCTGTATTGTTTGTCTGTAAAAAGATGGTGTTAAAGCATCCCTTCGAGTAGCTTCACTTCGCTCAAATGTTTGGCCACCAGTGAATGAAATCGAAGATGCTCCGGTTCATCCAATCGTTTTGCTTGCATGACATTTTTTATCTCACTTATTCTTTGTATATGATCGAGGATTAGGTGTCTAACATAGTCAGGATCAATTTTTGTCTTGTCACTAAGTCCGGTTATGTATTCCTCTCTGGACTCAACCATGTATGTACACAACATGACACTTACTTGGTAGTACAGGTTGCGAGTGAATTGGCTAATTGATCGTCTCATATTGACCCAGCTCGGCCGCGCTTCATTCGGAGGCCTGTTCATGACTGGAGAGTCATAAGTAGGGTTTTTCATGTTAACAATAATCGGACTGCCATTGCTCCATTCGTTGGGTAGTTCAGATTCCCAGAAGTAATCACTAACTAGAATCACTGACTCCTTCTTGTCACTGGCTGGGACTGGCTGAGAAACGACGCTGGTTTTCAGGTCAGCGCTTTCTTCCGTCGGTACCGCGTTGCTTGGCGAACCGTAAAACAGAATGAGAGAAGCAGCAAGCGTGGCTATGATGCGTGGAATATTGTTGACCATTGTCTAACTCCAAAAATAAAAGAAACCCGTCATTCGACGGAAAAAAGAACGGTTTAATAACTAGATAGTACGTCATTTACTACAAATGTCAATATTGATCGCTATCAATCTAGTTGCGAAAATATTGACATATTACAAATATAATGCTCTTATTATGGATGAAAGTAGTAATATCTAGTTACGTAAGGTTCTCTTTTCCTCTGAATAGGAGATACAAAATGCTTAACCCACAAAAAGTAAGATCCGGTATCGAGGTTTTCGTAGCTGTCCTGGTTGCAAACTTCTCCTCTGAGGCCGTTCAGCAGCAGCTTAAACGGCAGGTGCAAGGTGCCGACCAGAAGGGCGAGGAGTTTGAACCAGACACGGAGCAAGCTGAATTGCGTGTGGCAGGCAACTTCGGTCTTTTAACAGGTCGTCTACAAAGTGCCTATTCATACTACCAGGTCAACAAAGAGCTGGAGTGTGTGAGGATGCTCATGATGGTGTTGCGTCAAATCTGGCTAATGGGGATACGGGCTAATGGGGATACGTCCGTTATTTGTGCATTTTGTGTGTTCTAATATTAAACCCCATTCTAAAATTACAACACAGATTCTGGCATTATAACGGACCTCTCCCCATTACCTCTCGGACCTCTCCCCATTACCTCCTCCTCTGCAGTTCAAGCTTTAATTAACCCTCTCCCCATTACCTTTCATATTCACCATACTTTCTACATTATAAAGCTAATAAGCTTTAATATCAAAAATGCTGCTGAAGTCTCACGTCTCGATATATGAAGCTATAAAATGAAACAACGGCCGATAAATCGGCCGCTTTGATGCTTTGTTCGCATCAGCTTAGGTTGACTGTGAACAGGTAGTGGATACATGAAACAATGAGTAAGATAAGCGACAGCAACACAGTCGTAATCAATGCCCATTTGGGTATAACCATTTCTTTTCTTTGCTTCACCTCCGCTTCTTCATTTTGTGCCTCCCCTATTTCCGCTGCTATGAAGAGAAATATCGCTACGATCAGGATAGCGAGCCATAACCACCACCAACTAGATATGGTTTCGAGAGTCCATGCCACCACCTTTTGCGTGTGTGGTGACAACAATAGGAATATCGCTGTCCCCGCCGAAGCTATAAAGGTGAGTACTGAAAACAGCGCCAAGACCAACCATGTAGAGAAAGGTGTGTACTGTTCTGTGCTGTAAAATGACGGAGCTGGTCCCCTTAGCATGTTCTCCTCTTCTATCTGTGCAAGCCACGTTGCACCTACTACGAGACAGGAGATTACGAGTAATATATACCAGCAGTCAGCAAATAATTGTAGTGCTTTCACTTTTTACCCCTCAAGTTTGTTGTCTATAGGTGTGCTACTGCGTGTGAGTATAAAACAGAAAGTGTAAAATGTCACTAGTCAAGATTAAGTAATCCCTAGGTCCTGCCTAAGGAAACTATAAGAGAGCGGACAATGATTGATTGTTCTGTTTATGAAACTAACCATGCTTGCATAATAGTAACTAAAAAATCACACTTAATGCAGAAGTGCTAGGTGTGATTAATACTGTCACTCTGAACAGTATGAAGTTTAAAAGTATTTAATTACCTGGTCATATAAGAGATAATAAATTAAACTTCCAAATCCTTTACTCCGGTAGAAACTGTCACTACAGGTACTTTTTGAGATTTTAAGTAATCTATGACGGCTGAGAAGTCTTCAGGTGTATAGCTATAAAGATCACCACTGTAGTCTATTCTATGAAACGAAAGGATTAACCACTCCTTGTTTTCCATCGCTGCATCAATCCTGTTTTTGACGTTTGCTACTGAATCTGTCTTGAGTACCGTACTACCGTTTAAAACATACGGATTTGTGTATGGGTTTACGCTGCCGTTATTGGTCGTAGCTCCACTTTTAAGACCATCTTTCTTTACTTTGTTTATCGTTGTATTGTTGTATTCTCCATAAGGATATGCAACACTGGCTACTGACGGAATTCCCCATGAAGCTAAATCTTTTGAGGCACCAGTTATTTCTGCTTTTTGTTGTCGAGCTGTCAAATCTGTTAAGTGTGGATGGGTGCGGGTATGATTACCAATTTCCATGCCATCAGCGTAAAGATTTTTTATCTGTTGAATACTAACAAATCCATCGTAGCCGTTATCAAAAATTTGTTGTGTCGTGATGTAAAAAGTCGCTTTGAAGCCTGCCTCTTTTATGGCTGGTAGTGCAGCGGTGTATTGTGATAACCAACCATCATCGAAGCGTAAAGAGACACCCCCGGTTTGAAAGATTCCTTGGTGTGGTACTGGAACAGGTGGTGGAGGTGGAGGAACTTCCTCAACAGCCGTAAGGGTTGCTGAATCTAAAGTAAGTGTTCCAACCTCTTGGATCAAATGGTATACCGTAACATCTTGTGTACCGGCTGGTACTACAAAATTAACGGAACTAGTTTCAAAACCGTTTGTTGCTGTAAGAAATTTTATGTCTGTGTATGAATAACTACCATCAGCTTTTTTTAGTTGAAGTTCAATGATAGTTGGGATATCTGAGCTAAATATGTCGGTATATACATATTCTCCTGGCGAAAGAGTTAGGGGTGTAAAGTACCATCGCGCATCTCCGTCTGTATATTCTGACATAGATACTTGAGCAGCCTTACCTATACCACCTGAACCAGCAACCGGATAGGTATATTCACGTACATTCTGACCATATCCACCTCTACCCCATGAAGTCGGTTCTTCTCCAGTCATGTCCTCTAAATCTCCATTGGGGATTAAATTTTCATTCACAACTGCACTAGCACTAGAAATAAAACTCCGAGCAACAGAAGGACTAGTTGTTACTGATACTTGTGGTTTTTTATTTTCAAAAGGCTTAGCTAATTTTGCCGCTTTTTTTTGACTGACGTCCTGATCCTGTGATGATTCAACATTTGGCACCTTTCCTTCTGCCTTAACAACTGAAGGAATACTTGAAATAATAATGAGTGCAGCACAAACTAAAGCTAGTGATTTTCGTAAAGACATACCGACAGAATGATTATTATAGTTAACCATAAAATAATAACACACATCTATTTAGAGTTTTTACAATATTTTTGAATGGGTATATTTTTTACCAAATTTTACATAGTTTACTAGAATAGCGTCTGAAACATAGAGACGCTGGTTTGTTCTCAAAATATGAGAACCGATAACTAGCTAAAAAAGCTCCCTAAGGGGGAGCGTTTTCAGATTTCTTGAATTAACTTTGTCTGACAGGTATTTTTGTGGTGAGTAATTCCCTTCTATTCCCTTGCCTAGACGTCATCGTGAATTCCTGACTCACGTCAGAATCGGACAAAACGACAAATTGCTATCGTTTTGACCAGGCTGGTCGCTTGCGGGCTTTGCGGAGACCGAACTTCTTTCGTTCGACTGAACGTGGGTCGCGCATTAGGAAGCCTTCGGCCTTGAGGGCACCACGTCGACTAGCTTTCTCTTTTACTAGGGCGCGTGCAATACCAAGACGAATTGCTTCCGCTTGTGAAGAAATTCCTCCTCCCACTACGTGAGCTGAGATAGTGTAGTTTTCGATCCCAGCGTCCTTAGTATCTAGTACTGACTGAACATCCTTTTGGTGTGATAGATTTTGAAAATAGGCATTCAACTCCTTACCGTTAACGGTAATTACGGTAGCAGAAGCTGGAGTTAGTCGCACTCTCGCAGAAGCCGTCTTGCGACGTCCAATTCCTTCTACATAGACTACTGTTTTAGTTGCGGACATAATAAATTTATTCAGTGATTACTAATTTGGCCAATAGACGCTTCTTGTGTTTGTTGTCTGGAAGCATGCCACCAACAGTTCGTCGCACGACCTCATCGTAGCCACGTCGTTCGGCAAGATGAATTAAAGTTTCTGTTTTTCTTCCCCCTGGGTATCCGGAATAACTTTGATAGATTTCACCTTTCTTTCCTTCTGGAATATCAAGCTTGCTCACATTTGTAATCTCGACTTCAACATCAGCTATGATGTGCTTAGCAAAATTTGGCTGGTCCTTGCCCATCATGATGACCGCAGCTTCTGTAGCTACCTTTCCTAGGCGCTTCCCGGTTGCATCAATGATTCGTTTGTTAGTAGTTTCGGTAGTCATAATAATTATTCAACAAAAGCAATTATAGCTTCCTCGCGACCAGGTGAAGTATTTCCGAGTTTAATAACTCTGGTGTAACCACCGTTTCTTTCTGAAAAAGTAGGTGCAATAATAGTAAAAAGCTTTTGGATTATTTCGTCTTTCGGCTCACCTAATCTAGACGCAACCAGACGACGCGCTTGAACTGTATTAGTTTTTGCGTGAGTGATTAGTCGTTCGATGTTTGGCTGTAGTTCTTTAGCTTTAGCTAAAGTTGTCTTGATTTGTCCGTCTCTGATAAGAGACACCGCCAAACCACTAATCAGAGCGGTTCGCTGACTTCTTGATCGGCTGAGGGTTCGTGTGTTGTTTGAGTGTCTCATAAAATTAACTTTCTAGTTTGAGCTTCATCTTAGCGAGGAGATCCTCGATTTCGGTTAGACCTTTTGGTCCAATCCCATCGAGCGCTAGAATATCATCTTTTTTCTTTCGCACAAGTCCTCCGATAGTTCGGATACTTGCTTCCTCAAGTGCTTGTAATGTTCGACTGGTCAAATCAAGTGTTTCAATCCGAGTTTTGAGTACTTCTTGATCTGGTTCTTCTGATTTTGTTTCAGTTACTTCAACCGCAGGTGCGGCAGTCTCTTGATGTTGATCTTGGAAACCGATGATTGACTTTAGTTGATGAATCATGATTTCAATTGCTTTCTCAAGCGCTTCCTTGGCAGTGTAGGTGCCATCAGTTTCGATAGTGACTCGAAGTCGGTTGTAGTCAGTTCGGTCTCCAACACGCATGTTCTCTACTTCGTAGTTAGCGCGACGGATAGGTGTAAAGACAGCATCTAGCGCGATTGCTCCGATTTCCATCTTGTTCTTTTGGTGAACTTCACGTGGTACATAACCAAGACCTCGTTCTATAGTTATTTCGATGTTTAGCTTAGTGCTGCCATTAGTAATTTCACAGATATGTTGATCTCCGTTAAGGATTTCAATTTGTGAAGGAGCATCAATATCGGCTGCTGTGACCATACCAGCACCACTCTTCTTGAGAGTGATAACCATAGGGTCGTCTGAGTGCATGTGCAAACGGACCTTTCTAAGATTGAGTAAGATAGTGATAACATCTTCTTTTACCCCGCTTAGAGTAGAGAATTCATGTTCAGCACCGTCAATTTTTACTTGCGTAATAGCTGCTCCTGGTAGTGAAGACAGGATGATTCGACGTAGTGAATTACCAAGAGTATGACCGTAGCCAGGGTAAAGGCCGTCGATTTCAAAGATACCGTGGTTGTTCTCCTCAGAGATAACCCGGGGCTTTGATGGGAGAGTGACATTTGTTTCCAACATAATTGTATTTGAACTTAATTATTATTTGTAAACCTCTAATCCTATCGACTGTAATATTCCATCACCTGTTCTGGATCAAACAAGGCTTCAGTTGCAGTAAAGACTGGTTCTGCTTTCATCGCTCCCTCCATTTTCTTCACATCGTAGGTCAACCAGCTTGGTACCGCAGTAGCTTCGTAGGTTTCACCTAGGTTTACAAAGAGTCCAGTTTGACGACTACCCTCACGGATAGATATAACATCACCAACTTTAACTTTGTGTGAAGGAATGGTCATCTTCTTACCATTAACACAGATGTGCCCATGAGAAGCGATTTGACGAGCTAGACGACGAGTTTTGGCTAGACCCATTCGGTAAATAACACTGTCTAGACGAGTTTCTAGACGAGCCATCAGTACCGCTACCGGTTGGTGACTTTTTTCTACAGCATTATCAACGTAACGTCGCAGTTGCTTTTCTGTGATTCCGTAAGTGAATCGCATTTTTTGCTTTTCTGTAAGTTGACGTTTGTAGTCACTCATTTGACCTGGACGTCGTCCTCGGCGTTGGTTTGCGCTTCTAGCGACAGATAATTCAAACTTAGGAGTTTGAGTTTTCTCGAAGATTGGGGCTCCGAGTCGCTTGGCAATTTTGAATCTTGGTCCGATTTTCATAAAATAAAAACTATACTCGACGTGACTTAGGAGCACGTGGGCCATTAAATGGTACTGGGGTCATATCAGAAATCTTGATGATACCGATACCTTTTCCAGAAAATGCTCGGAGAGCTGACTCTCGACCAGCGCCGACTCCACGAACAACTACTTCAGCGTCCTTCATGCCCATTTGCTGAGCTTTTTCACCGATTATTTCACCAACCTTAGCGGCAGCAAAAGGTGTACTCTTACGAGAACCTTTGAACCCTAGCGCTCCACTAGAAGCAGCCATAACTGTATTACCTTTCTGATCGCAGAGAGTTAATAAGGTGTTATTAAAAGTAGCTAGGATGTTTAGTTTTCCAGTTGCTAACTTTCGTTTTGGAATTCGATTGAGCGCTCGTGATGTACCCGCTACATCAGAACCCCCACTCTTCTTCATGATACGTTTCTTACCCATGTGTCGTTACGTTAATGAAATTGATGAATAAATATTAAGTCTTTTCGAGCTTACGTCGTCCACTTCCCATAGTCTTCTTAGCACCCTTTAGAGTACGTGCGTTAGTCTTAGAACGCTGACCACGAGCTGGTAGTCGCTTAGCGTGTCTTGAACCGCGGTATGAACCGATGTCTTTAAGACGCTTAATATTAGCAGCTACAAGTCTCTTAAGCTCACCTTCGGTTGTAAAAGCCTCGATTTTTTCGCGAATCGCGTTTTCTTCGTCAGTGGTTAGGTCGGTTGCTTTTTTTGTTTGCTCGATAGAGAGTTCATCGAGGATATCCTTTGAACGAGATAGACCAATACCAAACACAGCGGTTAGTGCGTAAGCTAATTGTTTTTCGTCAGGAATTGTAATACCAGAAATTCTCATATATTTTTTAACCTTGTCTTTGCTTATGTCGGGGCTTCTTTTTGTTAATAACAAAAACAACACCTCGTCGTTTGACGATTTTGTCGTCCGGACTCATTTTTTTTACTGATGATCGTACTTTCATAAATGCTTTTTTAGAGACGTTTTGTGATTCTTGCTTTACCTCCGTATGGATCGGTTACCATGCCAACTTTGTCTCCAACCAGTACTCGAATACGAAATCTTCGCATTCGTCCGGCTAGATAAGCAAGAACAGTCTCATCCGACCCTTCTACTGTGACACGAAAAAGTGCGTTAGGTAGAGCTTCGTCTACAACACCGTATACTAAGTCGTCTTTAACCGCTGATATGTCTTGATCCATTAAACGAGGGTGAGTCTAACAAATATAACATCATCCGTCAACTAATGACGGATGATGGGTGTGGGTAATTTACTCGGTTGGCTTCTGAATTTGCTTCAGTTCTTCTACGACTAAAATATCCTCAGGTTTCTCAGCGAAAGTTCGCTGCCAGAATGGTGTTATGTGGACCTTAGCTCCGTCGATTCCTGGGTAGGCCAAAATAGCGTTATTGATAGCCGTCTTAGGTAATCCGGCTAAGTCTTTCTTAAGTTTTTCTATATCATATTCCCATATAAGCAAAGGTTTTCCAGATAAATTAAAGGTCAATGACGGCTCATTGGCTATTACACTAGAGCTAGTAGTAGCTGATGTGTAGCGGAATGTTAGAACCGACGGGTCGTCGACCCGAACCGGGTTACCTTCATAAGTAGTGACTGATTCTTGGGCTAAGAATGAACCAAATTCAATGGCTTGGAAAAGTGGAATTTGTAGAATAGCTTGCTCTCTGATCGTCACTAAGTCCTGGCCGTTTTGAACCGGGGTTAATTGATTATAGGTAATTGCAACTGCGTCTTTGAAAGCTATAAAATCAGCTGGTTTTTCCGTGTCGATTCTAGCTAACAAATTATTTCTAAGGTCAACCTGAAGTTGTTGTCGAGCCGTGTTTAGTTCGCTTTCGTCAATTTGGAACTGTGGACCATCGAAGCCATTGCTAAAAGGTACTGTATTGCGAGCAGAAATGGCGTTGTATAGGTCGGTAAAGCCTCCTTCTTTGAAGCCTGGAACATCAAAGGTGGTTCCTGCAGAAACATTATATTGTTCACCTACTTCATCGGCGAATACTTCAGCTTGAATAGTACCTGGTACAGAAGCACCTTCACCGTCTTTTACAGCGCCTGGTACAACCACTGATTCTTTGATTCGGTAAACTAGACCAGCTGGAGTACGAAATCTAGTGTTCTTAATTAATCTTTCAGCACCCGGAGTGGTCTTGATGATTTCTATCATTCCAGTTGCTAATTCCTTCACTTCAACTTTTCCGGAGGCTTTGACCTGACTTTCACTAGTAGCTTCTAGGGTCATTATTTCGTAACTTAGTGAACCGGTACGTTTGTCTGGGTAGGCGGTAAATTCTGCATTAATATTTGGTTCGCGGTATTCTGGGTAGACAGTTAGTTCAGTCTTGCCTAGTATGGCACTGAGTCCGACTGCTCCACCCACAATAACAACAAAAAGAATAATTGAGATAATTAAGCGATTAGAATCTTTTTTTCGACCATCTTCAATAATAATACTTGGAATATGTTCTCTTTCGGCTGGTCTAGAAACAACACCATTTTCATTGGTTTGCATTTCTCTTACTTCTTTTGGTGGCATTCTACGCTTACGCGGTTCAGCAGGTCGAATGTCTTGTAAATTCCATTTTTGTGTCATAGGTATATATTACAGTATAGCTCCTTATTTGTACTCATAAGTTTGCTCAGGGTTTGGTTTGTGGAAAAACTGCGCCGACAGTAGTAGAGCGGTATCAGTCGGGATGTTAATAGGAGAAGTATTAGTGGTTGGGGCGTAGAATTTTCGAACGATTTCTCTTGAGATAGGAGTTATGAGCGGGTTGGTTTTGAGATTTCGTTTAGCGGCTTTCTCTATCAAGTCTAAAAATATCGGTTCACTATTAAGATCGGTGTGGAGTGAAATCTTTTTAGGAATTGAAAGATCGTCGCCAGTTTCATGGAAAAGATTACTGACTTTTTCAATGTAGGCGTCAAAAACTTTTTCCACTTCCATTTTTTTAGATTCGGTAAGAGCTTTCATGAATGAGTATGGGGTATCAGAGTGTAAATATCCAAAAGCTTCGTGTAGGGGAACTCCAGTGATGGCTGAAATCTCTCTAGTTAGTGAAAAAATGCCGAAAGGAGTATGAGTGCAGTACTGTAGTGACCCGTCACGTACAATCCCGATTTCGGTGGCTTCGTAGGTAATATCGACTAGACAAACATCGTATGAGTTAGGAAGAATTTCTCTGGTTATGTTATACAAAACCATTATAAATGAGAGTTTTTTGTTGATTGTTCCTACGAAGAGTTTACTCCACATTTCGTCAATGGCATTAACTAGGTATTTTTGAGCGACGGCACTAGCGTAGGAAAGTGAAAATTGTTTTGCTCGCTCCCCTTCTGGGTTCTTAACTCGGTAACCGTTACTAAGAATCTCCATGGTTGATTGAACAATAACCTCAAGACCAAGATTGTTAACCTCTTCATTTTCATTAAGTTCATGAGTTATTTTTTCTTGAACTGCGATCATTAAATCTCCCATCAGATTTTCAGTGATGGTAAAATCATTTTCTTGGTTGTAGTTGATGGTTTTGGTTACAGTATATGACCAAGGAGCGGAGATAGCGCACTGGAGTTCGGTAAGTTTGGCACTACTATCGTAGTCATATAATACTTTTCTGCCTTCGGCATCAAGCATCATTGAAACATTTACAAGTGATGTTAAAACTGCTTTTGAGCTTTGTTCTAAAGAGTCTATATTACGCAAGGGGGCATGTTCTCGGTGAGACCAGACGATAGTCGGGTTAGCAAGCTTGGAGTTTGAGTGGACTATTGACGCTAAGACGCTACCGGAGCCAATATCAATAACTACCCCGTAACGGTCGGAAGAAATTTTTAGTCCAAAAAATGACATGTTCTTATTATATCAGGTCTTGAATCGATAATTGACCCCCACATGTGTTTTTGTGGGATATTTACTTTTGTAAGACAGCTTTGATACGGCGGACTCCAGCGGAGGATGATTCTTCTTTTTGAATTTTGAAAGTACCTGTGATTTCTTCGAGTTTGTTCACGTGGGGTCCACCACACAACTCACGTGAAAAGACCGTCCCGTCATTTCCGGTGACAGTATAAACCTTAACTTCATCTGGATAACGGTCCCAAAAACTACCTTCAACCGTAGGGTCGTCCTCAGCTTCAGTTTTCGACATCATGTCGATTCTTACTTCCCCTCCAGTTTTGATCGCAGTATTTACCCAGTCTTCTATTTTATCCAATGTTTCTCGCTCCACTTTTTCTGGATGAGTAAAGTCAAAACGCAGTCTCTCGCCAGTAATGTTAGAGCCAGCTTGGTGAATGTGGCTACCAAGAAAATGTCGTAAGGCCGCCAACATGAGGTGGGTAACAGTGTGGTATTGAACAACTATTTCAGAATTGTCGGCCAATCCCCCTTTGAATTTATGCTCAGCACCTGCTCGTGATTTTTCACGGTGTTCGACCATTAGTTTTTCAAAGCCAACTTTATCGACTACTAATCCCTTTTCTTTGGCTATTTCCTCGGTTAGCTCAATAGGAAAACCATAGGTGGTAAACAGTTCAAAAGCATTTTCGGCACTAATAGACTTTATGCTAACAGGCGGTTTACTCTTATCGATAACCTTTTTCCCATCAATTATAGTAGTTTCAACATGAATCTGTAGAGAAATTTTGTTGAATTGTTTCAGACCATTCTCTAAGGTTTTTCGGAATTGTTCCTCTTCTAGTGTTATGGCGCGTTTTATTGCTTCCCGCTGGTCTGTTAGGTTGGTATAGTGGCTCTCATAAGTCGAAATTACGCTTTCAGCGAGGTTTTTGAGCTCTCCCGCAGGGATTCCAAGTACGTCTGCAAAACGCACCGCTCGACGTAATAATCGACGAACGAAGTAACCTTGTTCTGTGTTACCTGGCGCAATACCATCGCCAATCATAAATACTGCTCCACGGATATGATCTGTAATAACTCTAAAGGCTTCTAGATTATCCTCGTACTTTTTGCCGGACAGAGTTTGAGTTTGTTCCACTACTTTCCAGAGTAGATCAATTTTAAAAACATCACTATTATTATTGACCGCGGCTGCGATTCTCTCTAGTCCCCCTCCAAAGTCAATGTTCTTGTTTTTGAGTTCTGTAAACGTACCGTCGTCATTTTTGACGTATTGCATAAAAACGTTGTTGCCGATTTCGACAAATCTACCGCAGTCACAGTTTGGATGACAATGTTCACCCCATTTTTTATCGTGTTCGGTACCAAAGTCATAAAACATTTCAGAATCAGGACCACCCGGCTCACCAGCTGGCATATTGGACGGAACGCCAGCTCTACTCCACCAGTTTTTCTTTGATTCATAAGAGAAGATTCTTTCTCCTTCCTGCATCCCCCTCTGGTAGCCATCTGCCTCACTACCGATATTAGCGATTATAGCTTCTATACCCTGTTTAGCAAAAAGAGCTTGCCAAAATTTAGGCGCGTCTTCATCAAGCGGAATACCAGCCGTTTCATCACCACCAAAGGTTGTTATATATAGTCTACTTGGATCTAGTTTGAGTTCTTCTGTCAAGAACTCAAACATCCAAGAAATTTGTTCTTCTTTGAAATAATCGCCAAAAGACCAATTACCAAGCATTTCAAAGAAAGTGGTGTGACGATTGTCCCCTACTTCCTCAATGTCGTCCGCTCGAAAACATTTCTGAGAGTCGGTCACTCGGGTGCCTTTAGGGTGTGTTTCCCCTAGCAAATACGGAACCATTGGTTGCATACCACTTCCCGTAAAGAGTGTGGTCGGGTCGTTTTCCGGAACCAGCGCCGACGACGGAATAACCGCATGGCCTTTTTTAGCCATAAAATCTAAATATTTCTTGCGAATGTCGTTTCCGGTCATGATGATTGGTTAATTGTTAAGTAGAAAAATGTGTATTATTAAATAAAAGAGTCGATTTGACTCCAGATTTTAACCTACTTCCCTATTTCCACTATCTTAAGCAAAAAAAGTCAATGTATCAAGCTTGAATAAATTTAAATAGTTATGTAAGGTGTGTTTTGCATTTGTTTCCTCCAGCTACCCCTCAAGTAGGACAGATTGCTCATAATAATACTCACTCGAAATCCTAAAATCAATACACTCTTTCGGTCGGTCATTCAAGAAGGCATGAATCTCATTCAATTCTTCTTGAGTAACAGACGCAATGTCTCTCCGCTTTGGAACAAAGCATCTAATCCAACGATTAGTATTCTCTACCAGTCCCTTCTCCCAAGAATGATAAGGGTGGCAGAAATAGATTGGAGCCTGTATGATTTGTTCTAGTTCCGTCCAGTGACGGAATGCAATGTCGTTGTCGGTGGTGATACTCTTGACTATAATATTGCTAAACATTTTAGAGAACGCTGCACTGATTGTGTGGCGTTTTCTATTGGGTAACTGACGTACCAAGCTGTATTTAGTTAAACGGTCAGTAGCCACTAGAAGTACGTATGGACTGTACTTAGAGACAATGAAGTCTAGTTCATAGTGACCTAGCTCATGGCTACCAAGAGGACGAATATCTATATATTTACGGCCATCATCAGCTGGTTTATGTGTGGTCCGTTTCGGACCACTTTTCTTTTTGTTCCAACGCCAGAATAGTCGATATTCCAGACCACGACTTTCTATGAACTTGTATATAGCTTTGGCGGAACAGGTAACACCGAGCTCTCGTTTGAGATGTCCACTGATTTGTTTAGGGGTCCACTTCTTCTCCAATTTGTCTTCTACGAAACGAATCAGGAAACTATCTAGAGCCACCTTGAGACACTGACGTTTAGCCCGCCAACGACGTTGACTTACTTTTAGTTGGGCTTGCTTGGCGTCATAGACTCCATTAACCCTATTCTTCTTTAGTTCCTGACTGATGGTGTTGGGACTACGTTTGAGGAAGATGGCTATTTCTCTGATCAAACTCCCTGCGTTCAATAACTTTTCAATTACGAAACGCTCCTCAAATTGTATGTGTCTGTATGTTTTCATAGACAGCTAATTTACTTTATAGCTGTCCTACTTCAAAGGTGTCTGGGGGTTCTAAACGTATTGCGTCTGAGCTAGTTCGTGTGACAGCGAGTTTGCTTATAAATTTTTTATAGCATCCACACATCTTATGAAAAGGAGATAGTTATGGTCGTAAAAAACCAGAAATCGCAAGAAATAGATTTGGTACTCGATTTGGGTGTTGGTCGGAAGATGCAGTTCAATTTTAGTTTCAGCAATGGTGGCTGGGTCTATTGCAGGTGCGGCTACTCTGATCGAAATGGCAACTGCATGGCTACCCCAGGAGGTCTTGGTCTAGTCGGTTTCTTGACTGCCGAATTGAGGTCGGTGCTTGGTGAGCTACAAGCGATAAATGTTATCAGTTTGGCCAGATGGGTTGATGAGGCAGTTGGTTTATGTCAGAAGCCACGTGATAAAGTGCTACTCACAATTATGTGATAGCAGTGGCTGTGTCCATAATAAATATGGATAAAGGCCGTCTTTAGGGACGGCTTTTAATATGCTTGTTAATTTTTGAGTAAGATCAAAACATTAAAGTGTAGGATCTTAGATTATGTTAAATGTAGGGGGTTTTATTCGTCCACCATATTAGAGGTATGCTCATGATACAATTATGAAAGTTGATACTTTCTCTTAGCGAAGGTGTCTAAAATTATGTCTCAGAAAAATGGGTTTAAAATTTCTTATGCATTATCGATTGCTCTTCAGCTTGGGTTTCTGATTGTAGCTTCACTGGCGGGATTTATTTTTTTGGGGATGTGGATTGATTCGCATTTGCATACTCCCCCGCTATTTCTGGTTTTGGGTATTGTAGCTGGTATCTCAGTCACAATTTATGAGGTGTACCACATGCTGATACCATTAATTAAATCTGATGACGAAGTATGATGAATATTAGCTTACAGCCAGAATATGTATTGTCTTTGTTTGGTTTTTTACTCACCAATACTTTCTTAACGTCGATTATTGTCACCTTGGTTTTAGGTTTAGCTAGTTGGAGTTTTTACCTACGGCGGAATGAAAATGAAAATAGAAGCATCTTCTTGAAGTGTTGGTTTGTAGTTGTGTATGAAGCTCTTACTATTACCGATTCTATCACCCACAACCGAAATTTATCGAAGAAGGTCCTACCTCTTATCGCCACTCTTTTTCTGTTTATCGTAACTTCAAATATGATTGCTTTGGTCCCCGGCTTCCTAGGTTCATTTTTTGTTATGATTGAAGGCAGAGAGGTTTCTTTGCTACGCTCACCGAACAGTGATCTAACCACCACCCTAGCTCTAGCGCTGGTAACAGTTACTTTCATCCAGTATTTTTCAATTAGTTCACTTGGTTTTGGTAAATACTTAAAACGTTTCATTAACTTTTCAGGACCAGTTAATTTCGTGCTAGGTTTTTTTGAAGTTTTGTCTGAGTCAGTGAGAGTACTGTCTTTCTCTTTTCGACTTTTTGGAAATGTCTTTGCCGGTGAAGTGTTGCTTTTAGTTATTGCCTTTTTAATACCTTATATAATCCCGATTCCTTTCATGATTTTGGAAGTATTCATCGGTTCAATCCAAGCCTTGATTTTTAGTATGTTGGCTTTGACATACATCAAATCCAGTACGGGCAAACATTCATATTAAGGAGGATAAATCGAATAGACTTGTCTATTACCTGTTACAATACTATTAATAATCATTAGTAAGTACTTTTATTTATATGACTCTAGATCCATCAGCTTTCGCTATTGCCATCGGTTCTATCGGTCCGGCTTTAGCAATTGGTATTATTGGTGCCGCTGCCCTACTGGCTATGGCTCGCAATCCAGACAACTCAGAAAAGATTCAAGTAGCGATGATTATTGCTATCGCTTTTGCTGAAGCAATCGCTATTTATGTATTAGTGATCGCTCTTATCCTCAAGTTCGTTCCTTAGTGATCGTTGGAAGCGATGTTGGGGTAGGTATAGTTCAAACTGAACATTGTTTTTTATGGAATTTTTAGGAAATTTAGGGATTGATTTAGGTCTATTGTTAGCTCAAGTAGTTAACTTCGGTCTTTTGTTATTTTTACTCACTAAATTTGTCTATCGACCAATTATTACCAGAATTGAAAAAGATGAAAAAGAATTACAGTTAGTACGTACCGAACGCGAAACGCTTGATAAAAAAAGTGCAGAATTACAAGAGAAAGAAAGGTTAGAATTAATCAAGGTTAAGAAGCATGCCCAGTCCATTATTGAGGAAGCGGAGGAAATTGCCGCCAATATTAATGAGCGTGCCCAAATCGAGTCCAAGCAAGAAAAGGAAGCGGTTATCGCTCAAATTAGACAGCAACTAAACGATTTAAATCATGACTAGTAATTCTCGTGATGTAATTAATGAAGATTGTGGACGAATAGTCGGTTTTTATTCTGGTGTTGGGAAAGTGGAAGGTTTGTCACAAGTTTTTATTCATGAGGTTTTAAATGATGAAGACAGTCAGCCTGTCGCTTTAGTGATTGGATTTACCGAGCAGGTAGTCGAAGTGCTTTTTTATGATGAAAATTTTGACACGACGAGATTGCTATATCGTAGCGGAAAGTCTTTTTCTGTTGGAGTCTCAGATAAATATCTGGGTCGAATAATCGACGGTTTTGGTAACCCAATTGACAGACTTGGTCCAATTAGTTTTGAAAATGATATGTCAGTTTTCTTACAAGCTCCTCCAACCATTAATCGTAAGCCCGTTACTCGCCCGTTAACTACTGGTATTAAGATTATTGACACCATGCTCCCTCTAGGTCGTGGGCAACGAGAATTGATTGTTGGTGATAGAAAATTAGGTAAAAGTACCATTGCAACTGACATTGTTCTAAATCAAAAAAAAGCTGAAGTCCCAGTCTATTGCGTGTATGTTTTGTGTGGTCAGCGGGAACAAAAAGTTAAAGAGTTGGTAGATACCTTTGAGCAAAATAACGCCTTTTTGTACACTACGGTTGTAGCCGCTACGGCTGGCAGTTCATTTTTATCACAATATCTTGCCCCTTTTGTTGGTTGTACTATAGCTGAACACTTTCGTAACACTGGTCGTGATGCCTTGATTGTTTACGATGATTTTTCTAAGCATGCTAAAGTCTACCGTGATATTTCTTTAATTCTTGGTCACGTACCAGGGCGAGAAGCTTATCCTGGTGATATTTTTTCACTGCACGCTGGTTTGTTAGAACGAGCGGCGCAATTGTCAGATGACCAGAGTGGCGGTTCTCTTACCGCTTTGCCAATTGTAGAAACACAGGAAGGCGACATTACTTCTTTTATTCCAACCAATATTATTTCAATTACTGACGGTCAAATTTATCTTGAGCGAGGTCTATACCAGAAAGGATTTTTGCCGGCCGTTAATGTTGGGTTGTCAGTGTCTCGAATCGGTTCTCAGGTGCAACCAGCAGTTTTGAAAAATGTGATTGGTGGCATTAGACTCGCTTTGGCACAACATAAGGAGCTACAGAAATTGTCCCAGCTCGAAACGGTAGTGAGTGAAGCAGTCAAAAAAAATATTCATAGAGGTGATTTGTTGTTGGAATTATTAAAGCAACCAAAGCATACAAATGTTACCTATCCAGAACAAACGGTACTTTTTTATGCTGTGGAAAATGGATTCTTTGATGATATATCACAAGAACAATGGAGTGAGTTCAAGGCTTATCTTTTGAAGTTGTTAGAAAGTCGTTACATCAAGGTTTTGTATACTATTCGTTCAGGTGTTTTTGACGATGTGGTCAGAAAAGATATTGAAGTAATTGTTAATGATTTTAAACAAGAGTTTTTGTCTTTTTAATCTCAAGACTTCCCATTCTATATTTACCTACTATGAAATCTTACACCTACTTTAAAAACAAAATTGCTGGCTACGAGGATGTATCAGAAACAGTTAAGGTGATTGAAAAGATTGCTGCTAGTAGCGTTCATATTATCAAGAAGGAAGTTTCAACTCTCAATAACTTTTTAGCTATCACCAAGACGGTTATTGAGCGTTTGTCTGTGTGTACTGAAAAAACCATTACGCACCCACTGATGTCTGTTAGGAAAGATTCGAGTGCAGTAGATGTATTGTTGGTTATTTCTGGTGGTAAGGGTCTGGTTGGTGGGTTGTGGCAAAGGTTGGCTGAATCATATCGGGAAATGGCTTTGCCAAATCAAAAAGTGGTTTTGGTCGGTGATAAAAGTATTGAATATATTAATGTTGAGTCAGAAAATATTCTACGTGTTTTTAATTTTTCAAATGAAATACCCAGTCAGGCCGAGGTAGACAGTTTGTATAGATATCTTGAAGAAAATTTTATCAAAGGTAACTTTAGATCAGTGTCGGTTTTGTATTTTAAGTCGGCATCCATTGGTGAACAGCAACCCCTGTGTGTACCTTTCTTACCTTTTGTACCTTCGGTGAACTATAATGATAAGGAAGTCACAGTGTCTGATACGACACTAGGTTGGCCAATTATAGAATCGTCAGTTCCAGACTTGTTAGATAATTTGTTTAAATCATTTATTCAGGCTCGTTTGTACAGTTTTTTGTTAGAAGCGAGACTTTCAGAATTATCAGCCCGAACGGTTTCAATGGAACACGCTGCACAGAAAACAAAAGAAGTAGTAGAACAACTTCAATTACAACACGCTAGACAAAGAAGGCATGTTTCAACTCAGAAACAACTAGAAAGTTTTACTGCCCAAAACATGATATGAACACAATACAAGGCAAAATTATTTCAATCCAAGGTGGTGTCGTAGAAATTAGTTACTCCTCGACTACCCCACCCATTCGTTCTCTCCTTTGTTCTGAAACCCAGGGTGCGCTATTTGAAGTGGTGGAACTAAAATCACCTCAAGTGGTGCGAGCTATCGCTTTATCACCGTTTGAATATGTTGAGCGCGGTGAAATGGTCTACGTTAAAGATACTGAATTATCTATATTTTTGAGTGAACATATTTTAGGACGTGTTTTAGATATGTTTGGAAATCCACTAGATAATATTGATATTAATCAGAGTGAAAAATTTCCTTTGTATCCAAAACATCGACCCAAGGATGCTTCAGTACCAATTAAGCAAAAAGGAATTTACGAAACCGGTATCAAAGTCATTGATTTACTGACTCCGTTTCGAATGGGAGATCGGGCAGGATTTTTTGGTGGTGCTGGTGTCGGAAAAACTGTATTAATGACAGAGTTGATTCACAACACCTCCATGACAGAGAATGGTGTAGCAGTCTTTGCGGGAATCGGAGAACGAATTCGGGAAGGTAATGATTTGTATAATGTTTTGAAAGATCTAGATGTACTTAAAAGAACTGTTATTTTTATGGGTGAGATGGATAAGTCAGCTGGTGTGCGTTCACGAACAGGTATTGCAGCTGTGGCAGCCTCTGAATATCTGCGTGACAACATGAGTAAAAATGTTTTTTTGTTTGTCGATAATATTTTTCGTTACTCGATGGCTGGTATGGAGATTGGTTCAATGCTTGGTCATGTTCCGTCTGAACTTGGTTACCAAGCTACCCTCGAATATGAGTTAGCTGAGTTACAAGAGCGTATTTGTGATAATGGTAATCATCATATTACTTCCTTGCAGGCAGTGTATGTTCCAGCCGACGACATAACTGACCCCGCAGTGGCGGCGATATTTTCTCATCTTGATACATCTCTGGTTTTGTCACGAGATGTGGCGGCAAAAGGAATCTATCCAGCGGTCGATGTCTTGCATTCAAACTCCCACTCACTTGATAGAGAAATAGTGGGTGATCAACACTATGAAATTGCTTCAGCTGTTAAATCATTGTTTCAGAAGTATGAAGAATTATCACACATTATCGCTATTCTCGGGATTGATGAATTGTCAGAGTCAGACAAATTGTTAGCTAAACGAGCAGAGAGAGTGCAGAGGTTTATGACCCAACCCCTACACGTAACCGAGCACTTTAGTGGAGTTAAAGGTGTTTCGGTGCCACTTCAAAAATCACTTGAAGGTTGTGAGAGAATTTTGAATGGAGAGTTTGATAAAACTGAATTAGACAAGTTCTACATGATTGGAACTATAGATGATGTTACTTAGTGTTATGCAAGTTATCTTTACTTCCAAAGAAAGTATGTCTGAATTTGAGAGTGTTTTATCATTTGTAGCAAAATCAGTTAGTGGTGTTTTGCAAGTAAAAACTGGTCACGCTGAAATGTTTGTGGTGTTACCTGCCGGAGAATGTAAGCTTAAATTTAAAAACAAAACCGACCAGTCAATAACGATTACTGGCGGTGTTTGTCATGTATTTGAGGATACTATTACAGTGGTGGCTTAAAATATTTTGAACAAAAATAGTTAGGGTTTGAAAGTTAACTAAAGATTATTTAATAATCATGTCTACTAAACTGATTTGATAAATGCTTGCAGGTCTTTCTTAACGGCGTTGACCGGACCAGCTCCACTGATAGTGAGTGTATTTGGGTTTAGATAAGTACGAATCGCGTCGTTAACCTCTTCCAGTGTAACAGAATTTATTTTTTCTTTGTGTTCTTTCATTTCCTGTAGAGTGAATTGGTGACAATGGTAAGCATGTAGGTCACGTAATTGTCCGGTGATTGAATCTTGAATTAAAATTTGCTGGGTGTTTAAAATCGTTTTAAACTTGGTTAGTTCAGCCTCACTAATTCCTTCTTTGTACAATTTTTCAATTTGATTAAAAGTAGATTTAATACCTTGTAGAGCTTTGTCCGGAGAGAAAAAAGTCCAAATTCGCCAGAACCCTTGTTCTGAACCAGTGAATCCTCCCACTTTACCGAATATAGTGTAAGTTAGTCCTTCCTCGATTCGCACAGTTTCCATTAGTCGCCCAGCAAAATTACCCCACATTGCTAAAACATCAACCGCAATAGCTAATGGAATATAGTCAGGGTGATGTAAGGTAATTGGAACAGGTGCTCCAATATTGAAGTCGATATTTTGTTTACTGGGAATATTTTTTAGAGTACAAATCTTTTGCGGGGTTTTTTGTTGATGAATACCTATAATAGTTTTTGGAATAGAGTAATTTTTCTTTACTTTGCTTATCATCTTTTTAAAAGCTTCCAAATAATCATCGTCACCGGCAACAGAACAAGTCCATGGTTGTGACAAAACTACTTGGTGTAAAGACTTAAGTTTTTGAATATTTACTCTTTGTAACGCAGAAATTAATTCTTCAATCTCATAAGTAAATTTGCGGTCTCCTGATCCGTATATAGTGTTCAATAGTTCTTCGTAGGCAATCGCTCGACTGTTTTCCTTAGCTTCATGTAATTCGTTTGTAAGAGTGCTTTTAATTCTGGTTATTTCGGTTTTTGAAAATGTTGGTGTAGTCAGCATGGTTTCAACCAAGGGCAATAACTTTTTAAAATTTTGACTACTAGCACGTAAAGTGATGGTTAAATTACCATTTCCTAAAGAAACATCTACGCTGGCACCTAGCGTATTTACAGCACTCAAAAATTCATCTCTAGTATATTTTCCAGCGCCCGATAAAAGTACGTCACTAAACATTAGCTGGGCAGCTTGAGTAGATAAGGAATTTTCCTGGTGAATGTCAATGGTAATAAAAGCAGAAACCTTGGGGTCATTTTTTTGCGTAATAGTAGCGAAAGAAAAGGTTTCTTTACGGTCAATGTTGAATTTCATAATTATTTTCCAATGAAGTGACCGATGGTCAGGTTGCTGTGTATAAAACTATTTGTTAGACAATCTCTTACTTTTTTTACGGTTACTGCCTCCAGTAATTCAATAGTTTTACCGTAGATTTCCCATTGTCCAGAAGAAACGTACTCGGTTAATTCTCCAGCAATCAAGGATGAGCTATCGCGGCTGTATAATTCACTGGTGACAATGTGAGCTTTGGCTTTTTTAACTAGCGGTGTTATTAAGTCATTAGTTAGTTCTTTGATAGTTATTAGAGTAAGATGTTCAATTTCGTCATGATTTTGTCCAGGGGCTAGGTTTATGTTTATGAAAGCTAGATTTACTTCTGAACCAGGTTCAATCATTGATTCGACACTAGAAGCTTTGCCGGTGTCTACTAGCAATTTCTGCAAGATGCTTTCTGGCCCAGAGGCCAGCACTTCAAGCATGATACTAGTGACAAACCAATCTTCAGACGGGAAACCTTGATGTTTAAAGCCGATAGAAACAATATTTGTACTAGATGGTCGCTCAATTGAAATTCTTCGTATTCCTTCTTGTTTTGGTTCGCGGATTGCAAAGCGTGGTATCGGAGTATTTGGGTTTTTAATATCCCCGAATTCCTTTTTAATAGCAGTCAGGGCGGTTTCTTTATCAATATCACCAATCACCATTATGACGGCATTATCAGGGCGGTAGTAGTCACGATAAAAAACTTCTAGTTTTGCTGCAGTGTAGTCTTCTATATCTTCTCTGTAACCTAAGGTTTCGTGACCATAAGGGTGTGACTGAAAAGCTACACCGACCATCTGAACCGCTAGAACAAAGCCGGGTTCACCGTTATACATATCAAATTCGCTCAAAACGTTGCCTTGTTCAGGTTTAAGTGCCTCATCGGTCAATACAACCCCTTCCATTCTTTCGGCTTCAATTCTAAGAGCCTCATTAAGGTACTCAACCGGATAATTGAAATAGTAGGTCGTACGGTCTTTCCAAGTGTTAGCGTTTAGGTTGCAGCCAGTTTTTCTCTCAAATTCAACTGCGCTACCAGATTTGATACCAGCCGCTAAGTCGAAGGTGGTTGGTTTAAATAACATATGCTCAAGCATGTGAGCTACCCCGGTCTCTCCTCGCTTTTCATCACGAGCCCCCACTAGGTAAGTAATATTAGTTGTAACAACTCCAGTGTTAGGTCGATTGAAGTAAAGCACTCTGAGACCGTTGAAGTTTAGTTTGTACTCCTCTACTCCGCCTGCCTGTGTAATGTATGAATATCCTGGGATAGACTTTTTATTAACTGTTCTTATTGTAGTTTTCTTGGACATCGAAGATAAAATTTTTATAGGCTTGAAATGTGTGGTTGAACTCGTGAACTATACCATCTGGCAGGCGACTGTTAATAGCGTTAGCAATACATTGGTAGGCTTCAATACGGCTTTCGAGGTGAGGACCAAAGTCTTTGATGAAACGTTGATGGTTGTCAAAATATTCGTCTACCGCTGAGCGAAAGTTGTGTATTTTGTCAGCGGCCGCAATCATAACTGCTTCAATCGGACCTTTTCGTAATTGTTTGGCATAATTTTTCTTAACTTCTAGCCAAGGAAGTTTATTTTCTCCTTCATACCAATGTTCTGAAACGGTGTCGACGTAAAGGGCAGCTTTTTCTCCAAAATCTGCCTTAAGTTCTTCTAAGGTGTAGTCCGTATCCTCAATTGTGTCATGTAGTAGTGCAGCTACTAAGGTATCTTCATCATCGGTGTAGTCTCGCAAAATCATAGTTACCCCAACCAAGTGTGTAATGTATGGTAGTGCAACTTCACCTTTGCGTAACTGATCTTGGTGTAATAAGGCTGCAGCTTTGGTGGCTTGTTCAATTTTGTATGTATACATAAACTTATCTTAAACGACGCCTCATATCATCATTATCTTTTCGTTGTACTTCTTCAGCCTCTTTCTTTTTCTGTTCAACTTGGATTCGTCTTTCCAAACTGTCCAAAGTTCTTTGAGTATTTATTAATTCACTGTCTACACTCCTTTGTCTCCCTTTAATGGTTGAAGCTCTTATGCTAAATTCTCTATTAACCTTTTCAAGCTCCGCCTGCTCTTCACGTTCCGTTAATGTCAGACTATGAACCAACTGCTCTTTTTCAGTGGCGAGAGCGGTTATTTTGTCCTTTAGGATTTTGAGCTCAAATTCACTCGACATATCTCTATATTACAATACCTTCGCCAGCTAACAAGTGCTTTTTAGCTTTTTCTCCACCGCGATTATATCCACCTAAAGTACCGTCACTCCTAATAACCCGGTGACATGGTATGTCAGGAATATAATTTTTGGCCATAATATTGGCTACAGCTCTAGCCGCTAGTGGATTACCAGCTTCAGTAGCCACTTCTTTATATGACCGTACTTCACCGCGCGGAATTTTTTTTACAATTTCCTGAACCCTAATAGTGAAGTTGTTCATTTTATTTAAACTTTATTCCTTTGGTGAATAGCCAATAATTTCTTACCACAAGCTTCCCTGTAAGGACAGAATTCACAAGTGTCACCAGAGGGTGGAATATCAGTACGGTTGAGGCAGACCTGAATATTTTGTAAAGTTTCTTCAATCCAATCAACCGAGGTTTGTACTGGCACAAGTGTGGTTTCAAACTCAAGCTTATTGTCGAATGAAGGTCGGTCTTTACTGGCGTTAGCGTAGACCAGATAGCCAGTCTCTTCAACCTCAAAGCCGTTTTGCTCTAACAGCCAACGGTAAACGCCTAATTGACGAGTGTATTGCTTCTCCCATGTACTGTCTCCCAGTTTATCAATCTTTCCTTCTTTAGAAGTAGATTTGTAGTCAACTATAATTAGCTTGTTTTGTGGTGTGACCCAAATATCGTCGACTCCCCCACTCACTACTAAGCCAGTTGAAGCGTGCTTGTGCATGATTCCTACAAACGGGTCACGCCAAGTATCCATTTCTTTGTGTTGAAATGGTACGGCGTCAATTCTGTATTCAGTCATGATTGGGTGCGGAGTAGCGTCTTTACGATGAATGTCAAACTCATTCTTAAAAAGTTCATCAACTGCAATGTTGAGATTAAACGACGGAAATCCCGGACGCTTAGTTCCTAGTACATTATCGACATAAAAACAACGTTGACATTCAAAGAAAAAATCAATTTTTGAACGCGACAACTTCCACTTTGCTCCGCCATAATTCCACTCCGAACTCCGATTCGGATTATATTTGTAAGTGTATTCAGACATAAAGATAGTATAACATTTTGTAATCTATAAGGATTGATATATTGAGCAGAAAATTATGAAAATGGTCGGAAATGCAAAGCATTTCCGACCATTTTCATAACTAGTCTTTATTTTAAACTTCTTGTTTACTTTGAAGTAGCCTTGAAAGTGTCGAAGATTTTGTCGATTTGAACGTCGTTAGCTAAATTGAAGCTATGATCACCATCTTCAGTGTAGATAACTACAGCGTAATCACGGCCTGGTGTTGTAGCTCGTTGCAAGATGATTTCTGCTGGTACTAGACCTTGTGACTCACTAAACCGTACGACTCCAAGAATGTAACCAAGTTGTTCGTTATTGTATTCACGAACTCCGATCCATCCTTCACTAACAGGGTAAGTTGCACTATCAAGCTTAATTGCCATACTTGCCTCTTGATCTGGAACAGAAATCTTTCCATCTCCCACTTCTAGTTTTTGGGCTGGTTCAACAGGGGTTGTTTTGGTGTCTTCTTTAGTAGTCTCTTTCTTGTCATCAGTATTTGCGTTTGGTTTATCATCAGTATTCTTGTCTGTTTGTTCAGTCTTAGTATCGTCACTCTTGTTAGGAGCGTCTGCAGTTGGACCAGAAAAAGCCCAGACTAACATACCACCGATAAGGAGTCCGACCACAAAAGCTACTAGTGTCTTCTGTCCGTCTTGATTTACTTCTGCCATACGTATTTATGTTTTGCTGAATTGATTAATGAAATGAGTATATCACAAGGAAAATTCGCTTAAACATTGACAAAATGGAATAAGTGAATGCTTATATATTGGTCCTGCAGATCTCATTTACCTCATTCAACAAGGTTTCTCGTTTTGATTTTGATAAATGTAAGTGTTGTAGAACGTCAATTCTTTCAATTATGTCGCGACACAGAATGATGTCGTAAGAAATAAGGGTTTCAGCTTGTGAGGTTGAGAGATTTTGCAAAACTGTGATGGGATAAATTCCGGCTCTTTGGATACGGTCATGCAGATTATTGTTTTTTGGGAAGTCCCAGCTTAGCATTTTGAGTCCAACGCAGTTGCCGTAATCTAGCGCCGTTGAGGTAAATTTTGTGTTGGTAATAAGCCAAAATTCTTTTACGCCACAAATGTCCTCGGGGCAAATTTTAGCTTCGCGTAAGTCGAGTAGTCTGGCGTAAGAATATAAGGCGACCTGTAGATCAGATTTAACTCCAGGTCTAGAATGAAATTTAGCTTCACCGATAAAACTATGATCAGCTTTATAGGCTGCAACATCAATTTCATGAGGGGCACATTTACCGTTTAGAATTATACCGGTCACTGTTTCGTAACCGTCAGTATTGAATAGTCTAGCTAAAAATTTTTCAAATGGGAAACCTGATGGTCCAAGGTTAAATAAAGCTCTTCTTAGTGAGTAGCGGGCTGCCGCTGTAGGGCGACTATTCCTGAGCAGTGAAAAAGCGTTTCGGTAAATCTCTTGAGTTTGGATTCCGTCGTAGAGGTCTTTGTCTACTTGGGTAATTATGCGACTAACTTCCTCAGGGTCTGCACCAGCGCGACGCAATGAACGTCTAAGTTTTTCTACTTTAAAAATTTCAGTTGAACCGTCAGCTTTGGTGATTTTGATAGGCATAAAATTATTTTTGAATGAACGGTTTTGTACTTTAATACGGTCTAAAAGGATGATTATTCCATAATCGTCCTTTCTATTGTTATGTAAGCATACCACCTCCGAGACAAAGTTCGTCTTTATACAATACACAGGATTGACCAAGGGCTGGTTTTTCTGTGATTGAGGTTGGCGATATCACAATTGAATTTTCTTCAACTTCATTTACTAGCGCTTCAAATGGCACTTGGCGATAGCGAGTTTGGATACTCACAGTTTCTCCAGCCACTATTGGCTCCCTTAAAACACTATTAATTAGTTTGAAATTTGATGTTTTTTCAGTTACTGGACGTTTTGAAGAAACTGTTATGGTGTTTTGTTTTAGGTTTCTATCTACGATAAACATTTCTGTTCGCGCTGGGTCAGCTGTGTTTAAGGTAAACCCATGTCTTTGGCCAGTTGTGTACACCAAGGCGCCTTTGTGTTTACCAACAACATTACCATTCATATCTAAAACATTACCAACCTTTAGATCAATGTAGTGTGAAAGAAAATCAGGAATATCGACGTGTCCCAGAAAACAGACTCCCTGACTATCCTTTTTGGTGGCGGTTGGTATACCAGCTGCCTCAGCTTCAAGGCGAATTTCTTCTTTTGGGGTATCCCCAACTGGAAAAAGTGAATATTCAAGTTGTTTGTTTGATAATGTCCAAAGAAAATACGTCTGGTCTTTATTAGGGTCAACTCCTCGGTGTAGTTCAGCTCCGCTAGGACCTTCAATTCGTCTGGCGTAGTGTCCAGTGGCTATGAAGTCTGCCTTTCGTTCTTTAGCAAAGCGTAAAAAAGCACCGAACTTAACGTGTTGATTGCACATTACATCGGGGTTTGGAGTTCGTCCTTCTCTATATTCTTCAATGAAATAGTGGGCCACTTCATCACGATAGTCAGCTTCAGCGTCGCAGGTAAGGAAAGGGATATCAAGATGAGCCGCTACTCGCATGGCGTCTAAGCGTTCCATTTCCCAGTCGCAAACCATGAAGTCGGGGTGCCAAACTTTGATAAAAACTCCGACTACGTTATACCCTTGGTTTTTAAGTCGCAGAGCCGCAACAGATGAATCTACTCCACCTGAAAGGCCGACAAATACTGTTTTAGGGTTATTCATACAGGAAAGTTAACACGACTGTTTATTGTCGTAAATATCGCTCGATATTAACTAGGTGTTGTTGGTAGGTTTTTGCGTAATGGAACTCTCCATCGTAGCCAGTTATGTAAAATAAATAATCTGACTCAGTCGGCTCAAGAACAGCTAGAATAGAGTCTAATCCTGGATTTCCGATTGGGGTTGGCGGTAGTCCTTTATACAAATAAGTGTTGTAAGGAGTATCAATTTCTAAATCAGCAGGAGTCAACTCAGCTAGTGGTTTGTTTAAAATGTATT
Source organism: Candidatus Nomurabacteria bacterium (assembly GCA_020632095.1). Lineage (GTDB taxonomy): Bacteria > Patescibacteriota > Minisyncoccia > Phycocordibacterales > UBA918 > OLB19. Next base: position 206,834 of record JACKGF010000001.1, on the reverse strand, counting down.
CAATTGAGGCGTCAGCTTGTAAAGGCATACCGATTGTCATTCGGTTTTGCAGAATACCTGATACCATTTTCTTGGATTCTGGTGAATTGGCTTCCCTTTCTATTACTGAAGCTAGAATAATAATTTCTTCTTTAGTTAAGGTACTACTACTAATTTTTTCGGATAAGGGTTCAGTTTTCTCTTCAAACGTGTCCAACATTAAAGTTAGTAATTCTCTGTCGTCATATGATTGCGGGACTAAATATGTTTCAGGGAACAACCTACCTTCCTCCGGTTCAGCGTTAACAATAAACTCCTCAGGATTAAAATTTGGTAGTAAATCTGAAGCCCTTTTTGCTATTTGAGTTGCTCTCTCGCCTTCATAGTGGGTAAACCTGATTAGGTCCGTATCAAAATCGCCTTGTGTGAGGCGTTCGGCAACCTCTATTGTGGTAAGTGGTTTATCAAAAACATAAGTACTGGCCTTTATTTGCGTTGGGTCATAGAAACTAACTAAAATATAATAGAGAAGTGTTTCAGACTGAACAACTTCCTGTTCTGCCAAAATTTTTGTTATACCCTTTACTCCTGTACCAGGTGAGATTGTGATTGGTTGATTGAGAGGGAAATAATTTGAAGGTTTATTTTTGGTGTTTGCCCAAGTGTATAGACACAGAAAAAACAAGAGTCCGCAAATTAGTATAATAGCAACTATTTTTCCAAGGGTTACAAAAAGACTTGATTTTCTTTCTTTCAGGTCGTCGTGACTTTCTGGGTTAATTAAATCGTCATACATAAGTATATTTAGAATAGTCCTGTTGGTAGGTTTGATGGTGCCTCTTTTCGAACGGAATCAACTCGAGATATAGCTGGAGTGATGACTGATGTTCCAGGAATGTGATACATGGTCGCTAGTTCTTCAACAGACATAACCTTCATTTTGTCGGCAAAAGTTTTTACGTCTCCCGGTAGATATGAGCGGGCTTTGTATGCTTCTAACTCTTTTTTCTTCCAGTACAGTTTTCTTCGGCCAGAAAAATCCTGAAAAAAGTTATAGTTAAAGTCTGTACGCCAAGTAATACCGATTCGGTTTCTGCCAATCATGTCGTATTGGGCAAAAGATCTTAATATTGGACTAATCATCTCTGGGTCAAATTTACCATTTTCTGCAATATACATAGCCCTAACTGCCACTTCATAAGCGTATTTACTAACATTTCGTTCGACAGCAGCGATGGTATCTCGTTCAGACATGGTTAACATTGGACGATTGTCAGTTTCTTCTGGGCCAAGACCATTATTGTCGCGCCCCATTAGCTCGTCAACTTTTTTCTGAACTCTTTTTTCCCATGAATCTACGGTGTATAAATCACCAGTTTTTAAGCTTTTCTTAACGTGAGGTTTGCATATGAATTGTATCCAAATTCGTTCTGTTGGTTTGGCTTTACCAATATGTTCGAGCATTGGAGACATTGGCTCAAATTTGTTTTCTTCGTCGGGAATTTTATCAAGGCCGTAATCAATATATGTTTTGATCGGTAAGGCATCATCATCTTTTTTAACAAAGTGAAAGGAAATCATGTCCAGTTTCTTAGGATCCCATTTGATTTCGGCGGCATAGTCAATTTTTTCTTCAATCACTTCAATACCGGGATATTGTGCGTATAGTTGGGCTTCGACTGCGTTTTTAACTTTCTTCCTAGGAACGTTAATGTAGAAACGTACCTCGCCATTAACTGAAGCTAATTCAAAACTATTGTTTAGGGGGTGACGACCATCAAAGTAGGTTTGCATTAAGTTATCAGCACTACTAGGGTTATGGATTTGTGTCATCACACTTTCCATTGCTTCTGGGGATTTAAGGACCTCTTGAGGAAGCTTAATACGCAAGGTTACTCTACCATTGTCATAAATCCATTTACTTCTAGCTGCATACTGCCATTGCTCAAATAAGATATGGAACAGAGCGAATGGTAACCAAATTGGAGTCATGGCAATGATGACTGCAAGCATAGGTTGTAAATTTACATTCATTCTTGAAAACACAAACCCCATTACTCCAATTGCAAAAAACAGCATTACGGGTGCTGCAAGTGAGGCAACTAGTGTTTTGTTTTGCTCAACCATGTTTCGTATATTGTACACTATAACAAAGGAGCGACGGAACTAGGTTCCGTCGCTCCTTTGGGGATGTGGACTTAGTCAGCAATGGCGTAAGTGCCGTTTGATAACTTCTTAAATAAGTTAGTATCTTGGAGATTTACTAAAATGGTATTGTCTTTAACGTATCGTTCTTTGCGAACCTTATCGATAAGTTCCTCTCTTGAAAGTGGTCCTTCCTGAGCTAGAATCTCTCGTAGTACGTCTTTAACTACACCAGTGGTGTATCCCCACTCGGTCAGAGCGTATAGGCCGCGACCAACCAAAACAAATCGTGCATCCTTGATAAGTTCATTGTGGGTAGTGGCGACATGCGCTTTGTGATCAAATAGTTCGTTGATTGTTTCAGCTACTTCACGGAAGTGCATTGGTGAACCATGTCGCTTAACTGTAAGGTAAGCATAGTCACGAATTCCTTTAACTCTTACGTTTGGACTGTCAGCTGAGCCCCACTCCCCTAGCGGATTGCGACCAATTTGTTTAGAAATCTGTAGCCATCGCTTCAGAACCTCCTCATCGTATTTATCAGCCAGTTCAATTAATTCGTTCTTGAAACGACTTAATATCTCAGCTTCACTTACTAGTTCGTCTCTATTTAGTCCTTTGTGGACATTTCGGAGAGCTTTTTCTACTGAATCAGCAATTCCTCTTTCAGTGAACCAACGGTGAGAGTAGTTTGGGTTTTCTTTGCTCTTAAAGAATGGGTCACCTACTACCAATAGAAAATATAGGTGATTTCGAACAATCGGGTCGGAACTCAATTCCTCAAGTAGTACATGTTCAGCAATTAAACCACCACCCAATTGGTCAATGAGTTTTTGCATCTCGATAAAAAGATCATAGTCTTTTTTGTACACTTCAGACTTCTGGATTGATTGAATACCATAGTTTTCAATTTGTCGTACTCTTTCACGTGTGATGCCGTACGATTGGCCAATCGCTTCTAAGGTTAGAGTGTCACCTGTGCTTCCGAGTCCATAACGTTTTTCAAGGACGTCACGAGCTCGCTCAGGTAATACCTCTAGCAGTGCTTTAGTTACTTGTTTTGGTTTAAATGAAATCATATTTTATGGTTTGTAGTTGTATTTTTGTTGAATCTCCAATGCGTGACTCACTTTATAACATATTCACTAGAATTGGTCAATACTCTGTGGATAACTTGTTTCAGGTTAAAATAATGTTAATAATTCTTCCGTTAACATAGATTATTTTCTTAATATTGTGGTCAGTAATTTTGTCAGCTAACGACCCATTTTTCATTATTGTTTCCACTGCCTCTTCTTCAGTCGCTTCGGGTGATATGGTTATCTCTCCTCGCATTTTGCCATTAATTTGTACGCCAATTGTGACTAACTCATCTTTAGCTAGTGCCTCACTGTAAACTGGAAAATTAGTTAGATGGATACTACTTCCTCCAGTTTCCAACCAAAGTTCTTCGGTGATGTGGGGAGCAAACGGGGCGATAAGTTTTATGAATGTCAGGTAACTTTCTTTAGTGAGTCCACCTTTTTCTGCTTGATTGAGAAAGATCATCATGGCACTCACCGCGGTATTGAATTTAAATCCTTCAATATCTTCAGACACTTTTTTAATAGTTTTATGTAGCTGAACAGTAGTTTCTTTTGGTTCAGTATCTGTAATATGCTCAGTTAGTCCATTGACTCTCTCTAGAAAGCGTCTAGCGCCGACAAGACCATCTTGTGACCATGCGATAGTGTTTTCAAATGGTCCCATAAACATCTCATAGATTCGCATTGTGTCTGCCCCAACTAGTTTTACAATATCATCTGGGTTTATCACGTTCCCCCACCGCTTACTCATCTTGCGTCCATCCTCAGCCAAGATAAATCCAAGAAACTCTAATCGTTGGAAGGGTTCAATCGTCGATACGACACCGATGTCATACAGGAATTTGTGCCAAAAACGAGCATAGATGAGGTGTCTAACTGCGTGATCCCCACCTACATATACGTCTACTGGCGCCCAATATTTCTCATTTTCTTTTGATACCAAAGTCTCAGAATTTTTAGGGTCCATGTAGCGTAAGTAGTACCAGGAAGAACCCGCCCATTGCGGCATCGTGTTGGTCTCCCGCCGGCCGGCTCTACTACACTTAGGACAAGTAGTGTTCACCCACTCTTCAATCGTCGACAAAGGCGATTGCCCGTCGCCGGCCGGCTCATAATTCTCCACCTCTGGCAAAGTCACCGGCAATTGCTCCTCCGGCACCGGCACCGCTCCACACTGCTCACAATGCACAATCGGAATCGGCTCCCCCCAATACCGTTGTCGCGAAAATACCCAGTCCTTGATTTTGTATGTAGCAGTCATTCTCCCACCAACTTTTTCGATGATTGCTTTTCCAGCTTCCTTAGGACTCATTCCGTCAAACTCATTAGAGTTTTTCAATATGAAGTTATCAAGTAAAGGAAGTGGATTTATAGTTTTGTTGTTACTGCCCCCAAGAACTCGTCCTAAAATTGCGCCTGATTCCAAGTCTTCATCCCACTTATCATTAAGAGTTTTTTCGAGACTTGTTCGGTATTTTGTTAGGTTGAAATTTTTATCATCAACTTCAGCACTATAGTCAAACTCCTCATTTCTTTGGTTTGCTAGCTCATATGCCGAGCTTTCACTTAAGGTGCCGTGTAAAACTCTTTTGATTTCAATCTTAAACTTCTTAGCAAACTCAAAGTCTCTCTCATCGTGGGCTGGCACGGCCATGATGGCGCCGGTACCGTAGCCGGCTAGTACATAATCGGCGATATAAACCGGGATTTCTTCACCGTTAGCTGGGTTGGTGGCGGTGACACCTTCTAACTTCACACCCGTTTTTTCTTTAGTGTCATCGAGTCGGTCCATCTCCTTTTTGTTGGCAACTTCCTTCGCATACTCCTCCACCTCCCCCCTGTTCTGCAAATTCACTCCATTAGGGGTCTGACCCCTAATAAGTTCGGTGACAATTGGATGTTCTGGGGCTAGGACCATATAAGTTGCTCCAAAGAGCGTATCGGGTCGAGTGGTAAACACTGTCACTGTGTCGCCAGTAGACAGCTTGAAGTCGATTTCTGCGCCTTCAGAGCGCCCTATCCAGTTACGCTGGGCTTCCTTGATATGCTCTGGCCACTCTAGCGTATCTAGGTCTGCGAGCATGCGGTCAGCGTACTCGCGGATCTTTAGTACCCACTGTCGCATCGGTTTTTTTTCTACAACCGAATTACAACGCTCGCAAGTACCGTCAGCCTCTAAATCTTCATTAGCTAATCCAGTCTGACAGCCCGGACACCAGTTGATTGGTTCGTAACTCTCGTAAGCTAAACCTTTTTTGAACAGTTGAATAAAAATCCACTGGGTCCATTTGTAATAGGCAGGGTCAGTGGTATTGATTTCCCTATTCCAGTCATAATCAAAGCCTAAGACTTCAAGTTGTTCTTTAAAGCGGGCAACGTTTTTCTCAACTGCTACCCGTGGGTGCACTTTGTTTTTTATCGCGTAGTTTTCCGCTGGCAAACCAAAAGCGTCCCAACCCATCGGGTGTAGTACTTCGTAGCCGGTCATTCTTTTATACCGAGAGTAGATGTCGGTAGCGATGTAACCTTTCGGATGACCAACGTGCAGACCTTCTCCTGAAGGATACGGAAACATGTCCAGCACAAAAGCTTTTGGTTTTTCAGAATTGTCAGTGGTTTTATAAATATCATCAGTTCGCCACTGCTGTTGCCACTTAGTTTCAATTTCTTGATGTTCAAAACGCTTATGCATATCAAGGTCAAATTACAATAAATAAATAGATCATCATTGTGCCATCAAATGGAATATATGTAAACGAAAATATTTTCTATGAATATTTTCTGTGAATAATTTACAAAAGAAAAGACACTGAATACAAAGTATCTCTTCAAGTGTCTAAATCACCTCCAATTTATGCAAAAGTGGCTTTTATTTGGTTTTGAATTCCTTCTGGTAGCTCTTCCAGTCGTACAGTTTCTCGCACATTAGAATTGTCCTTCCAGCGTTCTACCAGGATGATTTTGGTTGTGCAGAACCTCCCGGCCCGATAATGATGACTGTCAGCATCAAAGTATTCTTCACTATGACCGATGAACTTTTTGTCAATCCACATATCTGAATTAAAAGTATGACCCGAAATTTTATTTTTGCTTTGCTGGACATTTAGTTACCTCCAATGTTGATGATACGAGTAACTTTCTTCTTCCTTCTTTAATATGTCAATTTGATGAAAAAAATGCAAGCTAAAAGCTAAATTACCAACCATATTCTGAATATAATTATTCCTTTTCTGAAATTTTTAATCGCAATCCGTACGTAATCAACAGTATTTTCAGGCAATTCATTAAGTGGAAACCAACTCAAATCATCACATTTGTTTGGTTCACAATTTGTTAATTTCACCAGTGTATTTTTTAGCGGTCATGAAGAAATCAAACCTCTCGTCCTGCTCACCCTTTTGCGGTGCATAATGCATGAACAACTTCAGTGTCATGAGGGAGTACTGCAATTCCAATTTCCTCTTTGATTTCTCGCACACAGCCTTCTCGTGCAGTTTCTCCTCCGTCTAGGTGACCAGCTGGCACTCCGTAATTTCCGTCTTGGAAACCAGTCTGGAATCTCCTTTGTAATAAAATTTTGTTGTCTTTAATCAAAAATAGATAGGATGAACCTACGTAAGGAAAATTTTTTCGCATGTAAATATTATTATATAGCAATAGTTACATCAAACAAAAAATATTGATATTAAACTTTAGGGTTTTTGTTTAGGATAAAACAATTTGTCAAAATCCTTGGCTGTGTCTAAAATGTGATCGGGCGATAATTCCTCAAGTAGTTGTTCTTTGGTGCAAAATCCCCAGGTGACGCCAATAAGCTTGTCTTTTGCTATAAAGTTTTGCAGTTCATAAATATCAGAAAGAGTATCAGTAAAATAATATACCTCACTTACTTTAACTCCCCAGTCTTTGCAAACCTGCTCAATTTTTTCTTCTTTTGAGTGATGGTTTTCGTAGCTTAAAATATGGGTCGGACTGATGTTTGTTTTGGCTAGTGCTGGTTCAATGTAAACGATGGATCCTCTTGAAACGATTGCTTTATTTGGGGTAGAAATTTTTTCAATTTCATGCACAAAATCATTAAATAAATCAAATCCTTCATTTAGTAAAATTTTTCCAAATTCTATTGTACTTAATTCTCTTTCTTTTAGCACTTCATTAGAAAGAGTTGTATCCTTTGCGTGGTCCGGTCGGCTTGAAAAATATTTATTCATTCCTGAGATTGCCTCTTCAGGGCCGCTAAGATTATTGTTTTTTACATTTGCTACTACTACAGAATCCCAGGTATCACCGATTACGCCATCGAAATCGAAGATAAGATTTAGTTGTGACATAAGGGTTAAGGTGTCTTGAAACTAAAGTCGTCGAATGAGGCATCCATAAAATCAGTTCGAATTCCGCCGTAGCCAGCTCTAGTGATAGCTTTGTCGTATTGCTTACCGTCATCTACTACTTCAAGTGCTAGAGTCCAATTACCAGTTCGGCCAACGTCAGTGTAGAGACTAATTTTAGTCGATTTTTTATCTAAAGTAGTGACTACAGTTTTGATACCGATCCATGTATCGAGTGGAATCAGATTAGGGTTCTTCTCTCTATCGTATTGGCCGGCGAACAACGGTGATACGGCTAGAGTGGAATATGTACCATTAAGTTTTTTCTTAATTACAGCTTGTCCATCAACTCTTACTCCAGCGTAATACAAAGAAAATTCATCTTGATAGCGGTTAAACAGAAGTATACCGTTTGAAGCGTTACGGTTTTCGCTATCGCTTATCTCGTAATAATTAATTTTTCCGTAGACTGATTGAGTAAAATCCCGCGCACGTTTTTTGTAGACAAGACGAAAGATGTTTTGTGGACGGTAGCCATTGGCAGTGTCTGCGGCGTTGGCACGATAAAATTTGTCGACCCATTCATCTGAAGCGTCTAGGTTTCCTTGAATGGTTTTTCCTACCCCGTCCTGGTAGTAGAGATAAGCCCCTGAAGAGACCCACCAGTTTCTATCGCCGCTTTTCTTGATTGGCCAATTTTCTTCAATCGTTAAATCTTTTTCAAAATCTTCGTTATAGTCGATTTGTCTAGGGCCTGCCTGAAAAACATCACTCGATATAATTTCGTCCACATAACTAGCTGTGGCGTATTGTATGTTGGGTTGAGTGATGATTAGGAAGCCAGTAAGACTAGCAACCGCTAGAGTTACTAGGATGATGATTGGTGTGAGAATTTTATTCATTTGTTAGTCAAAACTGGTAACTGAGAATGAGGTTAATCTAACCTCACCTCCGTTTGGATCCCAGACACCAAATGCAGGAGCGCCTCGTGGAATTTGCACTTCGTACTGGTCAACTAATTGTACTCCATTGAAATGAACATTCAACAGTCCTTTATTAACAGACATGGAGATGTGAGCATTGATGTCTGTGTCTATTGGGTCATCAATGGCAGCTATATGAGTCTCTGTTCCTTCCACTCTTTCCTTAATACTGACATTATGATCTTCCCAGTCCATAATTATCATATTGTCTTCATCTAGGTAGTAGATAATTGCGGCGGCTTCACGAACTTGTCCGCGGGCAATTTGAGCTTCAAAAACGTAATTTTGCCAACCTTTATCACCCAGAATGGCTCTGGCAGCAGTTGAAGGTTCTACAGAAGTAATCTTTAACTCGGAATCAGTCTTAGTAAGTACACCATAGATGCTGCGGATCTTACTTAATTTTTGATCATTTTCATTGCCGAAAGGAAAGACTGCTCTTGCCTTGTCAGGGGCAAATTTATCAAGAGCAAATTTCAGCTGATCAGCAGACATGTTCATTACCTCAAGTCTTTTTAAGGTGTGTGGGTTTGAGTTTTTGTAGTTGTAAAAAGTCTCTAAAACATCATTGTTTTCGACGGAACTTTCGATAAATGAAAATTTAAAATACTTATCACTTAAGTATCGATTGAAAGTGATTCCCCCGTCATAATTGGAGTCTTGGTTACCGTAGTCATTTAGTGGTACGGCAAAATATTTGGCTTCAATACCAAGATTGGTACGTAGGTCTTGTAGTCCATCGAGATAATCCTGCTCTACTCTCGTTTCAAAATTCTCAATACTTTCTAGGCCAGTTTCCGGATCATAAATAAGAGCTGATAAGTAACGACCTTCATTACCGTCGGCATCGATTACTACTTTATCGTGTGAGTGTCGACCGTGCGCCTCTAGTTCCCAACGTCCAGTAGCTTGAACTCTTTTTAGTTCATCCCAGGTTAGGAAAAAAGGATCATTATCATTTGGTTTGATGGAAGCAATAAAGTTGGTCGCTTTGAAACCGAGCTTCTTAATGATATTGTCGACAGTGTAAAAGCTGTCTTTGCGACCATCATCGAAAGTAATGATGATTGGTTTCGCTGGTAACACAAAATCACCTTCTCTAAAAGCATCATATTCAGCGACAGAAATAGTTTGATAGCCTTCCCGCTTCAGCATTTCCATTTGCTCAATAAAGCTTTCTCTTTCGGTATTGGTACCCAGCTCCCCTACTACTCGGACTCCGTGATACATAAGGATTGGAACTGCGGTAGCCGGTGTTCCTTCGGCTAATGGCGCTTCAAGTATGTCTTTAGATGGAAAGTACGCATATTGATAGGCGTGAGAATGGATTATAAACAGAAAGTTTTCTGCCTTTTTGTATACCAAACCAACTACTGCGATGATTGCGACTCCTACTACCAAAGTAATGATTTTTCGTTTTTTGAGTGACATAGAATAATTTTTAACGGGTTCCCCAGTGAGTTTTTTTGATAGTTAACATAGCGTACGGCATTTGCCAGATTAGGATTGTGACAAAAAAAACAGAGAAGAGTGGCATTATCAGGAAGTTGTCAGCCTTGCGATACAAACGGACAAACACACTAAAGATGAAGCCCATTAAAACGAATCCAGTTATAAATAGTAGAAATACCTGGATGTTATTAGTGGCAATACTATAGACTAGTACATTAATGGCAAGAATTGGTCCAAGGAACGGGAATGTAAAGTGGATGTAAAATGACAAGCTGGCCAAAATACTTTTTCTTTTCCACATAAATAATCCACCCAGTACTCCTTCCCTAACCCATGACTTTTTCCAACGGAGTTGTTGCTTCCAGTACATTCCCAGTGTAGTTGGAGCCAAGGTGGTAGCCCGGGCTTTTTCGCAGTAAACCACATCCCACTTAGACCTTAGTACGAAGTTGGTCAAACTGCGATCATCACCAAAAGTACTTTTAATACCAAAGAATGTTTGGTCTTTCCAGTGCTCGATTAGTGGCTTGATAGCCTCACGACGATAGGCCGAAAAACAACCAGGACAGCATGTTACTGACTCGTGCACACTTTCACAAGCTTTATAGATATCAAAGGAGATTGCGTACTGAATAGACTGCATTCTGGTTAGAAGATTCTCATTCTTATTTTCTACCTTTGTGTTACCTGATACAGCCCCCACCTTTTCATTTTCCATGAAGTGTTCTGCAGCGTGCTTCATAGCATCTGGAGCTAAATAGCTATCAGAATCAACAAAAATAAATATTTCATTATTTGCGAGTTTTACGCCAGCCGCCATAGCTTCTTTTTTACCTTGATTGACTGGAAATGAAACAACATTAATTTTTTCTTTGTACTTTTCACGAGCTCTCTCCATTTCAGCTAGTGTCTTATCGGTTGAGCCATCGTCGATAACAATACATTCAATTTTGCTAGGATAGTCAGAGTTCACACAAGTCTCAATGGTACGAAAGATACCTGCCTCTTCATTTTTAGCAGCAATAATAACGCTGACTGTTGGGTATTTGGTGGCTGCATAGGTGGTTGTGTGTTCATCACTGTAGAGATATGCGTATGGGATTCTTGATATCAGAAATAATGAAACTACAATTCCGTAGAAAGTCCAGAATGAAGATATTGAGGCGTTTGAAGAAATTAGTAAAACCTTGTATAAAACCAGACAAGTTAAAAGAGATACAAAAAGTGAAAAAAGCATTATCTTGCCAAGCTTCTTATGTAAGAAATTTCCTGTCTTTAGTATCCACTCCGGAAGCTCTATATTTCTAACCGCTCTTACTAATGTATTCATACTTATCGGCCTATACCTTTATATATAATTCCTGCTTTCTCGATTTCGTTTTTAGGTAGCGCATTTCTTCCGTCTACCATCACTTTAACTCCCGCTTTTGTATAGGTCTCAGGACTGATAGTCTTGAATTCTTTATGAGCAGTGGCCAGAACAACTGCGTTTGCCCCTTTGAGTGCAGACTCAAGGTCTGTGACGTTTGATTCTCTTTCCACAAAAGGATCGTAAATTCTGACTTCAGCCCCCTTGGCTTTAAGTAGTTTAATAATTTCAAACGACGGACTTTCGCGACAGTCGTCAATGTTCGCCTTATATGACACTCCTAGTACCGTCACGACTGAGCCATTGATAGCCATTTTTACATCATTTAGCCCCTCGATTACCCTTTCAACGGTAAAGTGTGGCATATCGTTGTTAATACGACGAGCCAGAGAAAGAAAATCATGGTCAAAGCCTTTTTTCTTAGCGTGTTCGATCAGGTAGTATGGATCAACCGGTATACAGTGCCCTCCTACTCCACAGCCAGGGTAGTGAGCCATGAAGGCAAAAGGCTTTGTGGCTGCTCCATCAATTACGTTTACAATATCGATACCAAGACGAGTGAATGAGCGAGCTAGTTCGTTTACGAAGGCGATGTTGATATCACGAAATGAATTTTCAACCACCTTCACAGCCTCAGCCTCCTTGAGTGAGCCCATTCTTTTTACAGTGCCAGTTAAAATACTCTCATAGAAAGCGACCGCCTTTTCAAGTCCGACCGACTCAAACGAGCCAACTACACGGTTGATATTTTCAACATTCCATTTTGGGTCGCCGGGGTTGATGCGTTCTGGAGCGTGTGCTAGATAGAAATCTGTGCCCCCTTTTAGGCCTGAAACTTCCTCAAGGATAGGTAAAACGACAGATTCTGAAACTTCTGGATTTACAGTTGATTCAAGAATAATAAGCTGTCCTTTTTGAAGTTGTTCAGCTACCTTTGTAGAAGCATTAATAACCAACTCAAGATTAGGTAGGTGGTTTTCGTAAACTGGTGTTGGAACACAGATGATTATTATTTCCGAGTTTTTTACACAAGAAAATTCTGTTGTCAGTTCAATTTTTGATGCAGGCAGAAAGTCAGTCACCATTTCGTCAGTGAAAGGAGTTTTTTTGTTTTTTAAAAGGTCAATTTTTGATTGATCAGTATCTACTCCTGTTACCTTATGTCCTTTTCGTTCTGCCAGTAAAGCCAAAGGCAAACCAACATATCCGAGCCCAACCACCACAACCTTGTTACTTATAACCATAAATTGTCCTTAATTTCTAAAATACGCCTAATTTGCTAGACTTATTACCATTTTTCAACCCCAAAGTCAACGTTCTGTAATATTTACATCAAAAACCTCCAAGCTGGAGGTTTTTGATGTAAATAATAAAAATTTAGTTGAAAACCTAAGGTTTTCAACTAAACTAAGAGTATGAGCATTGTCAAAAGTAACCACTGCGTGTTCGATACCCACTACCACATAGTCTTTCCTGTGAAATACCGTAAAGCACTGTTAGAACCACCTATTACCAGAGCAATTCGGGAAATTGCTGCTGCTATGACAGAACGTTATGACGTTTGGTTTGAACAATTGGGTACTGACGGTGATCACATTCACATACTGTGTTCATTCCATCCTAAATACAGTGGTAGTGAGATAGTGGGTATGTTTAAGTCAATCACAACCAAACAACTCTTTAAGCAATTTCCTGAATTGCGGAAGGAGTTGTGGGGAGGTGAATTTTGGAGTGATGGTTACTTTATTTCTACTATCTCTGAAAAGGGAAGCTGGCAACAAGTTGAAAGATACGTAAGAAACCAAGGAAAGACGAAGCAGACAGAACAGCTCCGTTTACTATAGCTCATACACCGGAAGTATACTCAGGGGTTCTACCCCTGGGTTGTTAATTATTAGATTTCTCTTGACTTGTACTTATCACCCGTTCAAAACAGACCTCCCCAGCACCATGTGACCAATTATCGGGGTTAAGGATTTGTTTTTCGTTTGCCATATCGATTCGAGATGGTCCGTACAGGTATTCATCTCCGGTTGAAGGTTGGGCGAAATCGGCACATAAGCTGAAACCTTTGTCTGTCACTTCGTAACGATAAGCTGTTCTGGCTTCAGGGGCGGTCGGTACTTTGTTAGCGTTGGTCTCATATACTTGTTCAATGCTTTCTGGTAACTCATCATTTATTGAGACATAATCCTGAATTTGCCACTGAATTTGCTGCAGGTCAGAGATCTGGGTCTGGTCTAACTTCTTTTCTCTTGCTGCTGTAGGGGTTTCAATGTGTGAAAAACCAAACCCGACAGATAAAACAACAAACAACGTTGTAATACCAGCAAAAATTAAGGACTGTTTTTCACGATTTTTCCAATATTCCTTAGCATCAAGAATATAGTAATTGAAAGCGGCTCCAACTACCAGAAGGACAGCTAAGGCTTTTAGTACAAACCGGGTAGTGATTTCACCTTCAAGAAAGATCATTATCACAGCCACTAAATCTCCAAGTAAAGCTCCTCCGCCAATTAATAATGATAGATAAATTAGCCACTTAGTTAGACCTAAATATTTACTATCCTTACTATCCCTTCGATTATTGTTTACTATTCGAGTCAAAGTTAAGTAGGTTGGGAAAAATACTAACACCATAGCAATACCGATTCTGACCGAACTGTTGGCACTTACCGTTTCATAGTATCCGTTAGCGGCGTCTGGGTAAAGTAGATTGATTAATCCAAATAGTAGAACTAGTAAGAAACTTAAACTTAAATACAAACTGACTAATGAGCCAAGCTGTAGGGCGAAATGTTTTGCGGTATGATTTTCCATATCTATAGATTATGTGCTTTTTTACGAAAAGGTAAAGGTGTGAGATAATGGATAAATATGAAACAAGAAGACTTAAAAAAGGCACCGAAATTATTTTGTGAAAGTATCAACGTCGCTTACACACCAGAGTATTTCGTGGTAGGAATGACTTCAGGCAATCAAGGGACTATTTACACTCTTACTCCACAGCACGCAAAAAGATTACAACAATATCTTGAACATCAAGTAAAAGAATTTGAAGAAAAAAACGGTGAAATTGCTGCAGAATGGAATCCCAATATAGTTAGTCCAGTCCAGAGAGCTAATCCTCCAGGAGAGTTAAGTTAAAAAGTCGCCCGAAAGGGCGACTTTTTTAACTAAATCTTAATCTTGAATTTATGAGTGTAAAAACTCAATTACGTCACCGTCTTGCACAATGTATTCCTTGCCTTCAGTACGTAGTTTTCCTTGTTCACGAGCGTTGGTTTTGGAGCCAGCTTTTACTAAATCTTCAAAAGTAATTACTTGCGCGCGGATGTATTTAGTTTGAAAATCACTATGTATTGCTGCGCCAGCCTCAGGGCCAGTACTACCAATTGGAACTGTCCAAGCTCGAGTTTCTTTCTCTCCCGTGGTGAAGTAACTCATTAATCCGAGACGATTGTAGCAAGCACGAATTAAGCTTTCTACCCCACTACCTTGTGCTCCGTATTCACGACGAAATTCATTTTTTTCTTCATCATTAAGGTCTTTAAGCTCGTGTTCCATTCCAGCATCAACAATTACGTACTCGGAACCACTGGTTTCAAAAAACTCAACCAATTCATTCCATCTATCGTCATTATTTTCGTCAAGATTAAACGCGCCTTGTTTCTTGTTGCAAACATACAAGAATGGCTTCATCGTCAAGAGATGAAGGCCTTTAACCAACTTCTTTTCTTCTTCATTTAAATCAAGACTATTAGCAAGCTGGCCGCTACTTAAGTGTGGAATCAGTTTTTCAATCACTGCCTTTTCAGCTACAGCTGATTTATCTCCACGCTTTACATCGCGCTCAAGATTATTTAGTCTCTTTCCGACCGTCTCACCATCAGCCATTATAAGCTCAAGATTGATAACCTCAATATCACCAAGTGGATCAACGCCACCAGAGACATGATGAATATCTCCATCTTCAAAAATTCGGACTACTTCCGCAATCATGTCTGTCTCACGGATATTGGCTAGGAATTTGTTGCCCAATCCTTCACCAGCCGAAGCGCCTTTCACTAGTCCAGCAATGTCAACGAATTCCACAATGGCCGGCAGAATTTCCTCTGAGCCAGAAATACCCGACAAAGTAGCTAGTCGGCTATCAGGTACAGCTACTACTCCGACCGATGGGTCGATGGTACAAAAGGGATAGTTTTCAGCTGGAACCGAATTTTTTGTTAAGGCGTTAAATAAGGTTGATTTTCCAACGTTTGGTAACCCTACGATTCCGACTGATAGTGACATAAATTTGTTAATAATTAGAGAATAATTGTGTTCGTATGAAACAAGTTGCGAAAAGAAGAGTACCATATTAGTTCTATTTCACAAATTAATAGATTTTGATATGTAAAAATGAAAAGGAGCATAGAGATGCCCCTTTAAGGTTGCTTGGTTGTTCAAGAAATTACTGCACTTCTCAAGTCTTCAGCAGCGTCTTCCGGTGAACGTGGATTAAGGAAAATTTCATACCCTTTTTCAAAGCCTGCCATCACGGCGGTCGTGACTGGCTCAATCATACAGTGCCAATGATAGTATGGCATTAAAGGGTTGTTTGAAGGAGCGGTGTGGAAGAAGAGATTGTAATCAACATCATTGAGCGTCACCTTAAGGCGCTTTAACACATTTTGCAAGAGTTGAGCAAACTCTGCGAGACGATTCTCGCTGTGATGGGTACTAATGTTCGCGAAGTAGCTTTGATGTTCTCTTGGTCCAATTGTCACATTGTATGGCGTTCTTGATGTGTATGGACACCAAGCTACAAAATTTTCGCTCATTTCTACGATTCGAGTATTCATTCTAATTTCATCAGTGAGTATCTGACAATAAATACAGGCCAGATTAACACTGTAATACTTTTCTGCTCCTCGTAACTCGTTAAGTATTTTAGGAGGAATCACTGGCAAACCAACTATTTGACTATGACAGTGGGGTTGACTAGCTCCCGCATCAGGACCAGAATTCTGAAAAATCACAACGTACTTAACGTTTCTGTCTCCTGTAATCATGTTAGTCATGTCACGCCACATCTGTACAACATCATGCATGTTTTGTTGACTATAGTCAGCCATACATGATATATGGTCGGTTGTTTCAACTACCACATAATGATAACCGAAACCCTGAGTTGCTAGGTGGTGACCAACTTGTCTCTCTTCAATTAATTCTCCAGGAAAGGTTTGGTCAAGAGCAGCACCGATGTTTGGTATGACCCTTACACTCCAGCCAGGTTCGTTTGGATTGGTGCCGATTTTTCTGTATGCTTTGATTTCGGCCGGTGTCATTTTTTCGTGGCCAACACAAAACGGGCACTCTTTACCTGAAACTATGGCTTGGTTAGATTTAGACCAGTCTCTAGGACTTGATCTTTGCAGTACTTTAAGAGTTTTGCCTCGTTCTGGAGCAATGATGGTTGTAGCACCTGAATTGGGGTTTCTTCTAAGTTCGGCAGGCATAATAAAGTCTCCTTTACAAGAAATCTAGGCTCCTTGAGCAATATGCTTTCAAAGACCTAAATCTACAATAAAGATTACTCCGTTATAATCTTTTGTCAAAGCACCAAATGAGGTTTTAGAATGACAAAAAACCCTTAGTGTATTCGCAGAATTTTATGTCGCTCTCATCTTTATTCAAGATGCGAGCAAAAGTACTACGGGTTTCAGCTCGGCCGCCAAGAGCGTCAATTAATCCATTTTCTAGCGCTCTGGCTCCGGGCATAGTTGAACCATCCGCCAGTGCCTTCACTTTTTCAACATCAAGGTTTCGATATCTAGAGACCAAATTAACAAATTCATTGTGGACAATCTGCAAATCTGCCATAAACATTTCTCGCTCTTCTTCGGTGATCGGACGATTTGGAGTTCCTGAGTCCTTAAATTTTCCTGTAGTCAGTTGGACATAGGTTAGACCTTCCTCCTTATTTTTTTCAGATTCCTCCACGTAGGACATAGTGACACCGATACTACCGATATTAGACATGGGCGAAGCAATCAAATAATCAGCGGCTGAAGCAACCATATAACCACCAGAGGCTGCCATGTCTCCTACTAAACCAACAACTGGCAGTGGACTATTACGAAATCGGTCAGCAATACGAGCCGAGGCTACAGGAGTGCCACCAGGAGAATTAACTTCAAACAGGACTGCTTCAATTGAGGAATCTTTTTCAGCGTCGTACATAAATGACTCCACTGTTTCTGGTGTAATAACCAAATCAAAGTCTCCAAAACCGTAAAATGGTAATATCGCTCCCTCAACTGGAATAACAGCTATATTACATTCACCATCACTGATTTTATTTTCTACGTTGTATAAGGCCGAGACAGAAGCAATAATAGCTACAATAGTTAAAACTACTACCACTGCCCGCATTACCACCCCGGCCACTTCCCTACTAAAAGATTTTTGCATAATTACGGCATTTTAGCATAGTGTTTAAAATTTTGAGAGCAAATACTTTCCATAGTATTTAAACCTCATAATACGATTTGCATGAAATAAAAAAAAAGCGCCGTACAGATACATACGGCGCCCTCACACTTTTTTACTACTTATCTCCTTCTTCTATTTCTTCTGCATATCGTTTTAAAATCGCAACTAGTCCTTTGAAATCCTGAGCTAGTTGGGAACGTTTCCATCTTGGCTCTGACCCTAACTTCGGTCGTGCCAGGTGGACACTGGTGTTCTTGTATCCTTTCTGATTTCCACTCGCAAGCAGCTCTTGCGAGTGGGCCGATGTCACTATGGAAGTGACCTCCTCCGCTGGCGCAACCGGTCAGTGTTATGACCAGTGCGCACAAGAGAAGAGATTTACTACCAAGGCCTAGGTCTCCCATAGGATTGATACTCCTTCGAATACATTGACGGCGGGTACGCCCAGCTTCTTTTTGGGTAGTGCCGTTGAGGCTTCACGTGTCTGCGCTCCAGACTTACCGGAGGCACAGTTTTGACTGGCGGAACCGGATAGCCTGCTTCCGCCGCTTGGATTTGCTCGAACGTGCGGCATTTGTGAGCCCGATTCGAGTTTCCTTGCATGGCGTACTCGATTTTGCCGTTCACATCTTTGACTGCTCCTGAGGAGCTGACATTGATGTCGGGATCGACAGCGACCGTTTGAGACGAACATCCGACAACAGAGTTCGCGTTACCGAGAACCTCGTTGGCAGTAATTCGAAATGCTACAGAGTCTGCTTGGGCGGTCTGATGGGTTACTCTTATACCGCCACAGGCCGACAAGCCTAGGGCCAGCAAAACTACAATTACAAGTCTTGAAAACATCTCTTTCTCCTTCGACCTAACGGTCAAAATTGTTGGTCGCAGTTAAAATCTACGACATACTAACCAACTCTTATTATACATGAAATTGACAAAAAGTCAATGCTACTTTGCGAGTTTGCCGTGAGATTCAACTTCTTTTATCCAGCCATTTCGGACAGAATCTTCAATTCTCTCGCAAGGGCCAAAGGTAGTGACTTGGGTGCTAATACCAGCAAATTCTAGAATTCCGTATTGAATTTCATTAGTGTAGTCTCCAAATTTCCACCAAGTTTTGAATGGACTGTGTGAGCCAGATAGTACATAAACCCGAGCCGTCTTCCCTTTCAGATGTTGCTCAATTTTTTTAGTTTCTTTATTGAAATTAAAGGCAAAACCAGGTAGCCAGATACGGTCAAACAGACCCTTGAGTATAGCTGGCATGGTACACCACCAGTTTGGATAACCAATCACTACATGATCAGCCTCACGAATCGCGTCTTGGAGAGCTACTAAGTCGGGTTCAAGTTGTTGAATTTCTTTGTAACCCTTGTGTAGAATTGGATCAAAATTCATATGGCCGAGATTAAAGCGTACGACGTGATGTCCAGCGTCCTCAGCGGCTACTTGATAATGGTCAAGAATTGCACCAGTAAAGGTATCAGGGTCAGGGTGACCACAAATTACGACAATATTTTTAGGTTGTTGCATATACCCTATTGTATACAACAAAGGGCGCGAATGTACGCGCGCCCTGTTGATTAGTATTTAGCAGGTATACGATTTATCTCCTAATCGTTCCGTTGGGGTTAAATTGTCCAGCGGCTCCCATCTGCATCTTCATCAACTGTTCTTTCATTTCTGGACTCATGACCGCCATGATTTCCTTTTGATACTTTGGCAAAACTTTAGTAGCGGCCGTCATTTGGTTGTTGCCGTTGGCTTTTAGCTCTGCTTGCATTTCCTTAGCAATCTTCTCGAAAAGGGCTGGGTCTTTTTCCAACATCTCCATAATCATCTTCTGCTGGTCTTCTGGCACATTCTTCATCTGCGATTGAAGAATCTTCTTCATCGCGAAATTTTTTATTTTTCCAAACATATGTGCAAGATTGTAACATATAGTGCGAAGTAACTGCACCGAGTCGATTTACTATAGACAAAGGGCTGTTTTTATGTTAAACTCGCGCAAATTTAAAAATTGAATCAATATATGAATATATTTAATAAAACCGGGGTTTTCTTGGGACGTAAATCGGTACTGGCTACCCTACTTATAGTTACAGTGGTTATTGTGGTGGCGGTGGTTAAGGGTGGTGATGGTGATGTAAACGCAGAGGACGGCAACGGTTCGCAAAAGCCAGTGGTTACACTTATCACATCAGCTCAATATTCCGGCAATCAATCACTATCCTTAATCGGTAACGCCCGGGCTTTTAGTGAGGCAAATATCACTGCTGAACGCGGTGGTCGAGTGACTAATGTAAATGTAAAACTAGGTGACAAGGTCTCGGCCGGTCAAATTGTCGCTACACTTGAGAACTCTGCTGAGCGCGCTTCTGTACTACAAGCTGAAGGATTTTATGATTCAGCAGTGGCTGCTTCAGCGCAAAGTGGTGTCAGTGTTGATGATGCGAAGAATAATCTTTTAGACAAACAAAACTCAGCGGTTCAAACACTTAAGTCAGCCTACAACACTACTAATGGAATCGTATTAAACTCCATTGATTCATTTTTTGCTAACCCAAATTCATTCGTGCCTGGTTTACGAATTGATGGTAAGGGTAACACCGCGACTCTAAATTCTGAAAGAGTAGCTTTTCAAACATTGCTTCCAGCTTGGAAGAATCGAGTTGATGCTGTTTCTGTCGAGTCCAATCTTGAGTCAGAAATTGATAATGCTAAGCAATCAGTAGAAAGAACTATCTCGATGGTTGATACATTCATAACTGTCTTTAACAACCAAGATAATATTGGTAGATATACCGATGAGGAATTGATGGCTTTTAGTAGCCAGTTTACTGGTTTGCGAGCTTCATTGATTGCAACTCAATCTAGTCTTGATGCTGCCACTAATGGACTGCGTTCAGCTCGTGAAGGTTTGAAACGTGCAGAACTAGCATCAAGTGGCGGTACCAATTCAGCCGCTGATGCACAAATCAAGCAAGCCCTTGGTTCGCTGCGAGCCGCTCAAGCTAATCTAGCTAAAACAATCCTGCGTACTCCAATCAGTGGAACTATTAATTCATTAAACGTGCGGAGTGGAGACTTTATTGGCGGCAATTCTTCCGTGGCAATTGTAGCCAACAATTCTGCTTTAGAAATCGTAACCTACATTAGCGATTCAGAGCAAAGTCAAATCGCGATTGGTGATGAGGTTACCCTTGAAGGAAACTTCACAGGTAAGGTGACTCAAATTGCTCCAGCTGTCAGTGGTACAACCGGCAAAATAGAAGTCCGAATTGCAACTGAAAACACTGACATTAAAAATGGAGACACTGTCAGAATCACGAAAGAATTTGATGTAACTAAATCTAAGTTGGAAAATAAAGTAATTGTGCCTCTGACGGCGGTGAAATTTGAACGAGAAAATGGTTCAGTGTTTATGGTGACAGAAGGAAAGCTTGCTAAGAAATCAGTCGAACTAGGTAATATTCTGGGCAGCTCAGTTGAAGTAGTTTCAGGTTTAGATGTGAACGACCAGTTTGTTCAAGATGTACGTGGTTTGGTGGTTGATGAGGCGGTAACAGTAGCTGAATAATATTATGTGGGAATTTTTTATAAAAAATAGTAAGTTCGCTTACCTATTTTTAATCGCTTTAATTGGTATTGGTGGCTATAGTATCGTAGCTATACCTAAGGAATCTGCCCCAGAGGTGGTGATTCCGGTTGGAGTGGTCTCTACTGTTTTGCCGGGTGCTCCAGCCGCTGACGTGGAATCTTTAGTGACAAACGAAATTGAACGCGGTCTCTCTAGTTTAGAAAACGTTAAAAAAATTACCTCTACTTCGCGAGAAGGTTTTTCTAGTGTGGTAGTAGAATTTGATGCCAGTGCAGATTTAGATAAATCAATTTTAGACTTAAAAGATGAAGTGGATACAGTTAAACAAGATTTGCCTGATGATGCCAACGACCCTTTCGTCTCTGAGGTAAACTTTGTTGATCAACCAATTCTGACCATTGCTCTATCAGGTGAGCTAACAGACTTTGAACTCACAGCTCTCTCTGGAGAGGTTGAGAAAGAAATCGAGTCAGTTAGTGGCGTGTCGCGAGTCGAGACCAGTGGCGTGCGTGACCGTGAGGTGACTGTAATCGTAAATCAAACATCGCTACAGCGCTTTGATCTGTCACTTAATGACATTACCAACGCCATTCGCAACGCCAACCTCACCTTCCCAATCGGGCAAATAATTAACGATGGAGTTTCATATAACGTAGCTTTTGAAGGCGATATAACTGATAGCTCGCAAATTAAAAATATTGGTATCGCCTCACGTGGTGGACAGCCGGTCTACATAAAAGACGTGGCGACAGTGGAAGATGGTTTGTCACCAGCAAAGTCTTTGTCACGTTTGAGTGTACTAGGTGCACCTTCTTTGAGTTCAATCACATTTTCAATTTACAAGCAGTCTGGTGGTGATATTACGACCATCACAGCTGCTGTAAACGACAAAGTTGATTCACTTAAGGAGCCCGGGCAATTACTAGAAGGTATTACCACTGTGGTGGTTCTCGACGCCGGTCAGGATATCAAAAACGACCTGGTTAGACTTTCTTCCTCAGGCCTACAAACAGTATTACTGGTGGTTCTGCTATTAGTATTTGCAATCGGTTGGCGTGAAGGTTTACTAGCTGGTCTAGCCATTCCCTTATCATTCTTGTTTGGATTTATTGGACTATACATGTCTGGTAACACCATCAACTTTCTTAGTCTGTTTTCTCTGATTCTGGGTATTGGTATTCTGGTTGACTCAGCGATTGTGATGGTGGAAGGAATTAATCGTAAGATGAAGGATCATCCAACAATTGATAAAAACCAAGCTGCTATTGAAACGATTCGTGAATTTAAAGCCCCCCTTATTTCTGGCACACTTACTACGGTATCAATGTTTGTTGGATTGTTTATTGTGTCAGGAGTAACTGGACAATTTATTGCTAGTATTCCTTTCACCCTCATCTTCTTGCTATTTGCTTCAATGTTTGTGGCCTTGGCTATATTGCCATTGATTGCCGCTGCCTTTCTACATAGGCGTAGTGCAACTAAGTTTGAACAAAAACAAGTTGAGTACGCTCATAGACTAGAATCATGGTACCGAGCAAAATTGAAGGTGTACTTGGACGATATTGAAAAACAAAATCGTTTCCTATCACTTATTTTTGCTGCTTTGGTATTTTCAATTTTCCTACCAATCAATGTTATTGCGGGTATTATCGCTGGACCACTGGTGTATCTAGCCACTAATAAATCATATCAACTACAAATCAAGAAAGGATACAGCGAGTTTAAACGCAATTTAGTTTGGCTACCAATGACAGTAGTTTCAATTGCAATAGCTGTTGTTATCAGTAGTGCTCTACCTTCTCTAAGTTTGGTAAAAGTTATTTTCTTTGACCAGAGCGATGTAGACTACATTATCGTTGAAATCGAAAATCCAGAAGGTACAACCAAAGAGATAACCGATATCGATGTGCGTCGAGTGGAAGAAGTCTTGTATGACGAAACTGAAATAGACTCATTTACAGTGACAGTTGGAAGTGGTAGTCAGTTTGGCTCAGGTGGAACTGGTGAAAAATTTGCCAATATCTTTATCAATTTAAATAAAGATCGAGAGCGTAACAGTACAGATATTGTTGATGATTTACGCAAGCAAATGGAGCCATTGAATGACATTAAGGTAACAGTTAATCAGCCAAGTGATGGGCCTCCGACTGGCGCGGCGATTATTGTAAAATTCCTCGGCGATGATCTGAACGAAATAACAAATCTAGCTAACGGTTCAGCCGAGATTTTCCGCAGTCTGCCAAATGTTATTAATGTTGAGACTAGCACCAATAACAATAGTACCGAATTTGTAATGGAGCTAGATAGGGATAAAGCGGCGGCACTGGGAGTGAGTCCATTTATGGTGTCTCAAGTTGCGCGTACCGCTCTCTATGGTACCGACGCTACTTCCCTAACCACGCTCGACGAAGACATCAATGTAGTAGTAAAACTTAACGTAGAAAACTCATCGGAGGCTACTAGCGAAACATCAAATGTTACTAGTATCAATGCTTTGAGTCAGATTTCTATCCCGACTCAGTCTGGACCTGTTCCCCTCTCAAGTTTGGTAAAAATTTCTTTACGAGAGTCTAGTTCAGTAATAAGTCACGAAGAAAGCAAAAGAATAGTATCTGTTACGGCTGACGTATCTGAAGGCGGCGATGCTCGCGAAGTACAAGCAGAAGCCGTTAAACGCATTGAAACCGAACTTAATGTACCAGGTGATGTTGAATTGAGTACTGGTGGTGGTGAAACTGATGAGTCAAACAAAGCTTTTATGGAAATGTTTCTAGCTTTGATAGTTGGCGTCGGTTTGATGGTGGCTATACTGACACTACAATTCAATTCTTATCTGCATATGCGCTATGTATTATCCATCCTCCCTTACTCCATTATTGGTATTATGGTTGGTCTTGCTATTACACAAAACACCTTGTCCTTCCCTTCCATGATGGGCTTCATAGCCTTGTCAGGTATTGTGGTTAACAACTCGATTCTACTTATCGACATGATGAATCAAATGCGCAAACAGAGACCAGACGCTGATATCGAAAATGTTGTCCTTGATGCTGCTAGTAACCGTTTACGACCAATTCTACTAACAACAATCACGACTGTCATCGGTATGGTTCCTCTTACTTACGCTGGAGACTTGTGGTCACCGTTGGCTTACGCTGTGATGTTCGGTTTGGTATTCTCTGTCATTATTACTCTAGTACTGATTCCAATTACGTACAATCGACACCCAGGAGAAGTGAAATCATAACCTTCGTCAAAAACACAAAACCCCGCCTCAGGCGGGGTTTTGTGTTGGTGTCAACTATTTTACTAATTGTCGGTCTTGGTTTTATCAACGGTACTTTTCTTAGATTTTAGTATTGCCATTACCCCGTTAACTATACCAATCGCTAAGACAATCCAAGCTATGTAACCTAGGAAGAAGGCTAAAAATTTAAAATCAGTAGTTCCAGCAATTTGTAAGGCGGCAAGTGTTCCCAGTGTGTACCAACTTCCGGCTTGTATCCCTGGGCCAAAAGTACTAGGCACCAAATGAGCTGTCATCAGTAGAGCATTAACATAAAGCACAAATAGGGTGAACGCTTGGGCAAAGTAAAAAGCTGGTAAATTCATCAAGCCTGTCTGACTGTAAGTATTTGCCACCAAGAGAACTGTACTCAATAAAATTGCCACCATGGCTATCCGCAATACTTTATAAACAATACCCATCATGCGGCGTTCAGTTTCATCAATTGTTCCGTCAGCTATTGCGGCAAAAAAATTAATTATAGCTAAAGTAGATGATCCGGTTCCGAGTGAGATGGCAAAAGTTTGCACTATTACCATAAGAATAAGAAATGTTGTCATATATTCAATAATAGCAGACTTTCAAGTTTGTCAGATATGAGGTTGTGTATTTTCCCCTTATGTAAAACTCAAAAATAGTTTATTCTACAGTCATGAAATCATACAAACACTTATTTTTTGATATGGACCAAACTGTTGCTCCCGCCCGTCAGCCAATTTTACCAGAAATGTTTGAGTTACTGTCTAGTTTACCGCACACAATTGTGATTGTATCAGGTCAGGAGGTAAGCAAAATTGGCTGGCAGAGCAACGATTTACCTGCTTACACCCTTGGTCAGAATGGCAACCATGCAACTGATATTAATAATCAAGAGCTATGGAACCTACTCTTAGAAGAGTCACACCGACAAGAAATACTACGTCATATTGATGCAATTGTTGAAATCCTCGATCATGATCTAAATCACGATTGGAAACCAATTGAAGACAGGGGTGGACAAATTACTTTTAGCCCAATTGGTAACACTGCTCCGGTAGAATTCAAAAAGTCCTACGATCCAGACCGAACTAAGCGTGAGGAAATAATGCGTCGAGTGCCATTTATTTCAGATGAGTTAGTGGTGAAAATTGGTGGTTCAACCAGTTTAGACTACATCCATAAAGACCGTCATAAAGGCACAAATGTTCAAAAACTGATTGATCTAATGGACTGGGATAAAGATGAATGTGTTTATTTTGGTGATGGTTTGTATCCAGGAGGAAACGACGAAGCAGTGATTGGTGTGATTGAAACCATTCCTGTAGTAAATCATCTCGATACCTACCGAATATTACAAGAAAAGTTTTTCTAGTCTTTGATAGCTATGTCACTAACGATTGTTGCCAGTGCCACGAATCTAGCAAGGCTTTATCCAAATCAAATTTTGCTTGCCAACCCGTCTCAGAGTTAATCTTAGAGACATCAGCAAAACATTCAATAATATCTCCAGCGCGACGTGGGCCAATTTTGTAGGACAGGTTTACACTAGTTACAGATTCAAATTGTTTTATCAGTCCCATCACACTTTCTCCTTTACCAGTCCCGACGTTGAATTTTGTATGAGTTGAAGCGTTTGTAATATCCAAGTGTTTAAGCGCAGCTATATGAGCCTGAGCTAGGTCAACTACATGGATAAAATCTCTAATACAGGTTCCGTCCATAGTCGGATAATCATCTCCATAAACAGTTAAGTATTCCCTTAAACCAATTGCTGTCTGGGTTATATATGGCACCAAGTTATTAGGGGTTCCTTTTGGTAACTCCCCTATCAGCGCTGAAGCGTGGGCACCAACCGGATTGAAGTATCGAAGCGAAATGGCTTTCAAACTAGAGCTTTTGGCAACATCTTCAATAATGCTTTCACACATCAGCTTAGTAGTCCCGTAGGTTGATGTTTGGTTTTTTAGTTCAGCTGTTTCTGGAATAGGATTAATATCAGACTCACCGTATACCGTAGCGGAAGAAGAAAAGACCAACTTTGTGACTTTATACTGACTCATTACTTCAAGTAGAGCAAGGGTGGAGCATAAATTATTTTTGTAGTATTCAAGAGGATTTGCGATAGATTCATGCGCAGATTTCATAGCTGCAAAATGAATCACTGAATCTATTTCTTTTTCTTCTGCAAACACTTCATTTAAAAAATCTTTGTTGCCACAGTCTCCTTCATAGAAAGTTGGCTTAGTTTTAGTAATCTCTTCAATTCTATCAATTATCCAAGGCTCAGAATTGGAAAAGTTATCAATAATCACTGGTACATAGCCAGCTTCAATAAGCTCAACCACCGTGTGTGAGCCAATGTACCCAACTCCTCCAGTAACTAATACTTTTCTCATATTTAGTTTGACGCTACTATATAACAGCTCGAATCCTTAAACTAGTTTTTTCTAGAGAAAAAGCAAACCTAGGTCAATATTTGTTCAGCTTCACTATATAGCCCAGTGACCTCGTCCTGCACATGCCCTTCAAATTGTGGGTATGTTTCAAGTAGATACTGAAAAACATCTTCTGTTCCAGTACTGGTGGCTAGAAAGTCTTCCAATTCTTTAACTTCAGATTCATCTAAAGAAACTAGTAGTCTCCCAACGGCTGCGTTAATAATCATCATTCCAACCTTCTCTATCTGTTCCACCTGCTCATTTTCCGGTAATTTATTAATCCCAAGTATTTCAGCAAGATTATGCTCTGGTTTAATATCTGTCATAAAATTTAGCTACTATAATTTATGGTAATGGTGTGCGTACTTTTAATATTTCCTTCACAATACCTCCCATGTCCACAACATCTCCTTCTTTCACTTTTGCAAATTCACCATCAGTAATTCCATATTGTTTAAGGACTTCTGGAGAAAGTAGAGGTGGCTCACCATCTTTGGGAGACATTAAATCATCCAGTCTTGATTTCACGTAGGCTACAGAATCTCCTAAGGTAGCTATTTCCTTGCCAGTTTCGTTGTTTAGTATTCTCAAGTCACCTGACTTATGTCCTTCGTACACGACCTTGCTTAGTTCTTGATTGAAATCAGCTGCACTCGTGGCTCTATACTCGATATTTGCGTAAGGCTCAGAAACTATAACCTGACCGTTTTGTGTCATTGCACCAGTATCTGGAAAAAAATTATCCGTCCCTTCAACCAATCTGCCAGTTTGATGACTATATGATCCACTTACATTACCTGTGCTACCATCAACGTTCGTTCTAACACTATATGTACTTTTGGTAACTTCATGACCATCATTACTAACGTTAAAATGTTTTATTTCTCTGTCTGGAACACCTGCTGTTTCTGTAGATGTTTCACGCGGAGAGTATGGTACACCATCACTAACTGGCTTAGGTGGGTAATTTGTTTCAACACTTGCTCCAGCTTCTCTAAAACTATCATATTTAGCCTTTTCCGCGTCATATGCCCCAGATTTCTCAGAACCTGAAAACATTGCATCATCAGATGGAAGATTATCAGGAACTTGCTCTTGTCCAGTATAGTTTAGGTCAAACACCTCCGGACCCTTCATTAAATGATCAAAATCAAGTGGTCTTTTGTTTAGGTTGGATATTGCTTCCAAAGATTGATGAGAGACTGCGCTGTGAGGTGCAACGTGCACAGGTTGATGGTGGCCAGAAAATGCGCTGTCAGCTGCAGAAGAAACGTCAATACCTGAAGAGTTTGGAAGAACACCCATTTTTGCCATCATGGCGCTCATATTTATGTTATCAGTCGGATAGATTAGATTTGGGTTACCACTAGAGACACCGACGTCTCTCCAGTCTTGAGGAGTCCAAGCTGGTGGAACACCATGAGCCTTAGTCATCTCAGGAAAGGTTTGGTACATCTTGTGAACTATCTCGTCCCTGCTAACACCTGGTGGCAATCGGTAGTCTTGTGTATCAGTCAACTCCCTGACCTTATCACTAAATTCAGTCGAAAGATTTTGACCCCTTTCTACGTGATGAACAATTTTTTCAGGACTAAGACTTTCCGTTGGACTAACATGTTCAGCTGAGAGTTGCTGATCTAAACCTTCTTTAGGGCTTAAGTCAACTCCAGTATCAAGTGATGGTTTGTCTATATTAAATGCATCTTTAGGCCCAATAGACGAATCAAGCGGATCGACTTTAACGACACTTTCAATCTGCTCTGAAGGTGCCAATTCTCTTAATTGGTGTTCAATCTCAGCTTCCGTCTGTTGTCTAAGAACATTATTATCAAAATCTGGGTTAATTACCTCAGCTTCAGGTGTATCTGGAGCAGAATCAGCAACAGCGCTAATTTTGCCTGACCAAGAGTTAATTCCTCCCCCCTCTCCCCCACCCCCACCGTCTCCACCACTGAATTTATCTATTGCATCAGAAATTCCATCTATTGCACCATTAATGCCTGCTCCATCGGTCAACTTATTTACATAACTAGAAACATCAGCATAAGCTTCAGCACCAATCGAACCTCCAGCCACCAAACCAGTGGCACCAACAGCAATCCTAGTTCTTATTTGAGCTGCTTTTAAAGCACGAAGGTCTTTATAGTAGGCATTTTCAAGCTCTACTAATCTCCCGGAATGGTCAGCCATAATACCGCCAACAATCTCTTTTTTGTTGGCTGCCTCGGCGTCAGCTTTTGATTTGATATAGAGTTTACCAATCATTCCTGCTGTCAAAACAGCACCTGCTCTAAGCGGGTTTAGGGCAGAAATCATAAATGTTGCAGCTAACACTTTCTTTCTGTGGTTCTGCATGAACTGACCCAAGCGATCCTTTGCGTTTTTGAGATTTTCAGGTAGATGGGCACTTTGCAACTCTTGTCTTTGTCCTGCTGGTCTGAGTACATGTCGATTTGCAATTCCAAAAGAAATATCGTAACCCTTCTCAAGTCCCTTTTGCATTACACCAGGGTAAACATTCTTCTTTTTGTACTCATACAAAGCTTGATTTTTAGCATCAAAATTTTCCTTTGCGGCAAGCACATCCGGGTTCATTTCATCTCGCTTTGGTCCAAAAACACGTCTCCAGAAAGGTAGGTTATTGTAATACTCTTGTGCTTCTTTACTCAAAGATTCACCAGGGAGTGGTTTTTTAATCTGTGTTTGTTCACTATCTACCGACCCAGGTTTATCTTCTCTAAAAACATCTACTACCTGGCTTCCTTTATCTTTCACCCAGTTAAACGAGCGACTGAACATTGAGCGATTCTTGTACGATGTTTCCAACGTAGCGTGATAATTGTCGCGAGCCGCGTTGAACTCTCGCCTTAATTCAAATGCGCTTTTTTCTTCTTCAACTGCTTCAGAAGCTGGTGCTAGTAAGACTTCCTCAGTAGAGCCTGATGCTTGTTCATTTCCAGCCGTATCCAGACTTCCTGACACAGGAACATTATTCACGTCACTATCAAGTTCTGAATCAGATTGCTTTAACTCTAGTTCATAAAGCTGTTTTTCTAAATCAGCAGTAATCCTAGAAGCTTCATCGTCATCCATCAATCCTTGACCTGCTTGGTAATTTATATTATCAAGTTGCTGCCTCAGATCATTGATTGAACTAGCAGCTGGTGTATCTGGTATGTTATCAACACGATTTTGATATTCAGGTGTCACATCACCGTTATCAGTAGCTACGACCAGTTTTCTCTCTTGAGGTTCATCAAAAGCCCCATCATCGTTTGCAGCCGGCTCATTAGTATAACCTTCATTCCCATCTAGAATTTTAGGTTCAAAATTTCCAGACTGATTTTTGGGTTCTCTAAAGGAATTTACTTTTGCCGCTTCATGCATAAGCTCTTAAACTAATGATTTTGATAATTGTTTTTATGATATCATATTTATCTGATTGGTTCTCAGTTTAAGTAACAGTATTTGAAGTCTGAATTATAACTACTTAGTAAACAACCACCGGCCCTAAGGCCGGTGGTTGTTTACTAACGCTTGTGGACACGAATCACTAAGTATATTACTTCGCTTACGCTCGTAATCTACTAAGTGTTCTCGACCCCGGCTCGCGGCTCGTCGCGCTAGGAAGCGCGCTCCTCACAACGCTCCGCCTTCCACAAGCTAAAATCCTGCCGCAGGGCAGGATTTCTTAACGCTTGTGGACCCTAGCGGACTTGAACCGCTCGCCTCTTCCATGCCATGGAAGCGCTCTACCGGATGAGCTAAGGGCCCAGTAGTGAGTGAGATTTTATCATAAAATAATCAAACAGCTAACTCTTGCTATAGAGACATTATTCCACCTTCTAGATAGTCTGCTTGGTATCCGTGTTCTAGTAGGAACTGATGCAACATCATACAACGACCGCCACTG
This sequence comes from Candidatus Nomurabacteria bacterium, assembly GCA_020632095.1. Lineage (GTDB taxonomy): Bacteria > Patescibacteriota > Minisyncoccia > Phycocordibacterales > UBA918 > OLB19. Next base: position 175,796 of record JACKGF010000001.1, on the reverse strand, counting down.
TGACAAATCGTGACTATTTTTTTATCTTTTGGTAGTTCTCCGCTATTCACTTCATTAATAACCGTTCGCATTGGCATATGTTGTGCTGAATCAATACACGGAATGGCTTTTACCTCATCGTCTGTGCGAATATCTAGTAGAAGTATTTCGTTTGGGTTAATGTGAAGTAATTCTTCTTTTGTCATGTTGGAATTGTAACAAAAGATTGAGAGGGATGGTATGTGTGCAGGACTCGACAGGACTTGGTCACGAATCACTAAGTATATTACTTCGCTTCGCTCATAATCTACTAAGTGTTCGCTACCCCGACTCGGCTACAGTTTCTCGTACCTCAAAACTGGCTTCGCAGCCTCCGTCTTTCAAGTCCTGTCGATGTCTCACAAAAACAACAAAACCAAAGCATCCGCTTTGGTTTTGGTTTTTGTGGACTCGACAGGACTTGAACCCGCTACCTCCTCAGTGCAAATGAGGCGCTCTACCAGCTGAGCTACGAGCCCATTCTAAAATGGAACACCTAAATATTACCTCAGGTGCGCACCATAATAAGGCTCTAAGGCTTCTAAGTCAAGTTAATTAACCACATTTAGACACGCGCTGTTTCAACCAGATGTTCTACGAGTTGATTAAACTCAAGACCAATAGCGGCGGCTGCTTTGGGAAATAATGACTGATCGGTCAGTCCTGGTAATGTGTTAACTTCAAGGAAGTACACTTCTCCATCACGGACAATGAAATCAGTACGTGAATAATGATCACAATCAATTACTTGGTGTACCAGGCTAGCTATTTCAGCCATTTTAGATTTTTCTTCGTATGAGAATCGGCCTGGACATATTTCCTGGGTTTGTCCGTTGTACTTATGTTCATGAGAAAACATCGGTTCACCGCTCGGCGGAATTATTTCAATTACAGGTAAGGCGTAGTAGGTTTCACCACGAAAATCATTTAGAATTCCTACGGTTGCTTCTTTTCCGCGAATAAATTGCTCGACCAATACTTGATCGTAATTTTCCAACAACTCATACAAGGCTTCCTTTAAAATTTGTTCATTTGGAACATACTTCGCTCCAAATGAGGATCCGTTAGCCACAGGTTTAACAAATAGCTCTGCTCCAATATCAGCAAAAATATAAGGTATTTCTTCATCAATCCGGTCTAATTCAGAGCGGTCGACTCGGCGGTGACGAGGCATTTGTACACCATGTGGTCGTAAGGTTTGCTTAGTCAACTCTTTGTTAAAAGCAATAGCTGAGGGTAATGCTCGACTACCAGTAAAGGGAATATTTTTCCGCTGTAAAATCCTCTGTACCTGCCCATCCTCACCGTATGAGCCATGCAGAGCCAAAAATACCATATCAATCGCCTCAAGTGCAGTATCTGGCTGTTTAGTGAATCCATTTTCTAGCCACTCACCTTTTTTTGTAATAACAATATCCTTGTACGGATAGTCTAGTACTTGTAGCGCACTAATAACTGCACCTCCAGATTTCATGGATACTGAATATTCTTCACTGGGCCCACCACGTAATACAGCAACACGTTTATTTCTCATGCTTTAATTCTAACACATTAGACTCAGTATGATCGTTGTGATCAAGATTCGTAAGGACTTCCAATAATATCTATCCTAGTATTTACATCAACAACATTTCCAAGTACATCACATGAAATTTGAATAATTTGAGCTGAATACAGTTCCGAAGTTGGATATTCATAATACTGAACTACTGGACTAGCTGTGTGAGAAAATACAATTGGTGAAGTTTCAAAACCGTACATACTGCAGTCGAAGTCATAATCTGATGTTATACCTATCTTGATAACCGTTGATTTTCCTGCTCTAATTGTTGTTGGGATAGCTGAGATGTCAATATCTGGTAACGGACCACATTGAACTCCGTCCCAGAAATTAACGTCTGTATCACAAGAGGCGTTAAGTGTAATTTGTTTAAGAACTTCAGGAACCGTAGTCGCATCATCATTCCTAGCCTGTATAACATTCGGACCATATTGCAGCAATGCGATAAAATTTGTTCCTGTAAGGTCGGTAGAATAAGTAGTGTTAGTTGTTAGATTGTAGATGTAAGCCAGATCAGCGTTATTAAAGCTCCATGACAAACGTCCACTACAACTGCTATCCGTTCCTGAATCTCCAACCGTGCAACCGTATCCACTAAGTTCAGCTTCTGGTAACTCAGTAACTGTGATTGGACCTATGGTTGAACAGTTAGGTGACTCACCGAGCGGACCTTCATCAATTGTATTATTAATGTCTACACAATGTTTTAACATAAGAGTGCCAGCTTGTTCTAGCGTGAAGATTTCGTCTACTGAGTCAAAAGCGCCAACAGGGATAGACCCATGAAATCCATTTGCACCAAAGTTAGTCCATGTCTCGCCAGTGTCCCAACTATATGAGAAATTACTTGATGAAAGAAGTATCGAATCTGTAGCACCTATATTTTTTACATTTGACACGAGTGAAACTGTATCGTTTTTCTGGTACGGTCCTTCAGACACCATGAAATTATGACTTACAAGGTCGGGATACATAGAAATATCAGGAACACAAGCCATACCACTCCACGACTCATATACTGGACAATTAATTTTAATGTCTATATAAGGACAGTTTGTTGACCATACCCCAACATCACTATCTTTAGCTCTTAAGTATATCCGACTAGCAACAGCGTCAGCATCAGGTGTAATAGTATTATTCGTTGTACTAGTTGAAAAAGTCCTTGAACTACTGTAAACAGGGCCACTGTTACAGTCATTCATCCGCCATTCCCATGATACATACAGAGCATCGATACCTTCCCCTACAAAATTAATATTGTTTAGCGTGTCATAGTCTATGTTGAATTCTGAAGGTAGGTCAGTTGGTTCAGGTGATGAGATCTTAACTATTGGGTTTACTGGCATGACAGCTGGAGCTGTAAAATTCATTACTGTTGACGTTGCGACATTCCCTGCCACATCAGTTGATACTGCAAAGTATTGGTAGCTAGTACCTGATGTTAATTCATAATTAATACTTACTGTCTGTTTATCATTGGAACCATTAATTAATCCAACAGAAGTATTTGACCAAGAGCTTCCTGGGGTTACTTCTTGTAGGTATATAGTAGATGATAATGTTCCCGATAATTTGTCTTGTATCGAATTTGAAATAGTAACATTTGCCTTTCCATCAACCACACTTATCAGCTCTAAATCAACGCTCACAATAGGTGGGGCGGTATCGATAATAAAAGGAACCGCAGTGGTAATGCCTGATGTAGGTACATCACTACTTAAATGTAGATTATCAGAAATTTCTACATTCCCATCAAGAGTCATTGAAAAATACCAAACGTAACGACCATCAGGCAATGCAACTGCAGGTAGCATCTCCAAGCCAGATGTACCTGAAGAACTAATATTTCTCGTAGTTTCCGTAAGATCACTAATATCTAGCACTGTGTGTTTGATAGTGTGTCGCTCTGAAGCACCGTAAATATTAGCTATTTGGTTTGTGTTAATAATGTATCCTGGACTACTGTTGTAGCTGGTACTCTCTGGATATAGAGGAGAAATATTATTTAATTCTTTTGATCTACTACGAAGATGAACTCTTCCTAAATATAATTGACCATAATAATCAGCAGGTTCGCCGACATTTGTTTTTACAAATTCACCAGCATGAGCAAAATATTCAACCGTTTCAGATGAGTCTACCTTTATGTAATCACTTGACAATTGGTAGCAAAACTTTGGTGATACACTAGTATCAACCCCAGTCCAGCTATAGGTTTCCACTCCGGAACTATCTTTAACAGTAATAGTCCAGGTAGGGGGAGTTAAAACAAGAGTATTACTATTTTCTTCAACCAGCTGTATCTGCCCTACTGTTGCTGATGATCCACAGGTATCACTGTCTACACCAATATACTCCGATTGTGGCATTGACCAGCCTGAACCACCATAAACTGAATCAAGCAGTGGCGCAGCTAAAGTTTTGTGTACAAAGGAGGTTAGTAGTAGAGCTATGAAAAAAAATGTAGTCAAACAAAATTTATGCAAATTTATTATTTTCATAGCTTAATTATTTATCGTGTCAATTTGTAATACTCCAACCACTTTTACAGTACTAGCAATGATCATATTTGAGGTATGATAACCATCACCTTCAACTGTTACGACATCCATAGGCTTCAGATCTCTCATGTTAAATAGTGAGTTGTCGATTATAAATTTCGTATTTGGTGTAGTAACTACCCGAAATGTACCATCGTTACTTGTAATGGTTATTATTTTGTTTTCAACATCATTTGAAAAAACTGTGCCCTCAATATTCATTATTACCGTATCTTGGCCGACAGTATCGTTGTTAATGATACTAACTTCACCAGTAGTTATCCCTTCCCCATTTGACTCAGTTTTGATTGCTGGTGTTTGTGTCGATATATCTTTTTGTTCAATTATTTTTGTTGCCTCTTCCTGCGTAATACTTTCAGCTTTATAAGTTTCGTTTGAATTATTACTACTTACAGCCTTTTTTTGTTCATCCCCTGATTCCATTTCAATATCTGACGCTATTTTATTTGATTTCAATTTGAAGCGTGCCGCATCTACTTCTTGACTGGTTAGCAATTGTTCAGATTCAGTAATAACTGGTGATGGTTTAACCTGTTCTACACTATCAGGTTTTTCTAAACCAACGATAGCTATGACACAAATTAGTACAAAGACACTTATGTAAAATATATACTTCAGAGAACTATTGGTAGATTGGGAACCAGCTTTTGAAAACTCTTCATTTTCAATCCCTTCTTGAGAGATATTTACATTGTCTTCCTCCATAGAATTTAGATTAAAAAATAAAAAATCGAAAAATACATTTAATTAATAATACACTACTTAAATCCTTGAAATTTAATCTTGTTAACAATTTCATTTAAATTCATACAAAAAAACACGGGTTTACCAACCCGTGTTTAATTTATTATTTAGGGCTTAAAATTTATTCTAGCTTAAAATCACTACTGACCACACCGTCACCATAAACACCTTTAAGTAAGTCTAAATCTTTATTGGATTTACGTAGTAGATAATTATTGTAATTAGCCATATCAGTCAGCATTTTGTAACCATCGTCTTTGCTTACTGTATCTCTATAATACTCACGAAAAGCCTCAAAGTCCTTTATTAAACAGTGGCCACCGGCACCACGCTTGATTTCTTTGGTTGCTTCAGTGTGCCCACTGGTGTGAATTGGCTGTGTGTGGCTTTCGCCAATCCTAGGGTCGTGTACTAAGGCGTCACGTACAATCTCAAAATCCGCACCACTTTTGGTTACTATGTCGTGCAAAATATTCATGTAAAGTACTTTAGTGTAGAGGAAGCAGTTACCTGCATACTTTACCAACTCAGACTCTTGTGAGGTCATAACCTTTTGATAGGGTGCTCTAGGTAAAATCGCTAGTACTTTTTGGGCAGCCTTTTGATATTGTTCATTATCAATCGGGACTCCAATAATGTTTCTCTCCGGAAACGCTGCATCGTGAGCCGCGGTTTTTTCTACTAAAAATTCTGGGCTGTGTAAAATAATAATTTCTGGAAATTTATTCTGTAGAGCCACTGTCACCCCTGGCATTGTAGTAGACTTGATTACAGCAACATTACCAACCCCGATAAGTGTTAAGGCCGCTTCGATAATAGAAGCATCAAACCCTTCAGGTGTAGTTGGGGTCGGAACGGCAATTAAAGTTATATTACAGTCTTTTATTAAATCCTTATTTTTGATATATGGCTCTTCAAGCGAATATCTTACCGTTTCATAACTACGGTTTTCAAAATCGTCTGCGTAATGTTTTCCAATCCAGCCTTGGCCGATAAATCCAATTTTTGTATTCATAGTGATAATAATAACAAATAATCCTGCTCTAAGGTTACGCAAGTAAACTTTTACTTCGTTTAGACCGGTGGTAAGAAATAGCAAAACGATGTGATTCAGCATTTGCTAGCAGAATTGCCTCTTTATTTTGTTCAATTAATTGCTTAACACCGACCAAACGAATTGGTTTATGCTTATCATCTTTCACAACTGCTACTACAGGAATTACAGCTTTAAATTGTCTCAAAACTTGCTCAGCCGCGTTTTTTTGGGCTGTACTACCATCCACTACAATAATCTGTGGTAATGGCCATTCTGAATGTTTTAGACGCCTCTCTAATACTTCTTTCAAAGCCCCTGGATCGTTTGATTTAGTGTAATTATTTACTTTAAATTTACGATATTCGTCTTTGGTTAATTGGTTACCCTCAATAACAGTCATTACCCCGACCATATCCTGACCACCAAGATGAGCAATGTCGTAAGCTTCTATCCTAATATTTTTCTCATCTCGATAAACTCTTGAATCATGCTTAATCAGAGCAATATCCTGAATATGGGTTAGCGCAAAAATCTGCCGCTTAACTTGCTCGGCTTTTTCAAACAGTTCATTTTTGGCTAAGGCCATCATCTCTTGTCTTAACTCTTTGAGCAGCAAATGTTTTTTTCCCTGGAAAAACAACCTTACATGTCTAATAGTTTTATTATACTCAGTCTTTGATTGTCTCTCTGGATAAAGCCCAATCTGACGATTGAAGTCAATCTTTCCTTTTGCTAATTTACTTTTTTCTGAACCAATCGGAATTTTTGTATCATAAAATTGAAAAAGTTTGCGAACAATACTAAGAGCTTCTTTGAAAAGTTGCCCATTTGGAAAGGGGCCAAATTCATATTTTATATTTTGTTCGTCGTATTTTTCTACCAAATCTTTACCCCGTACTACTAAAATTCTCGGAAACTCTTCATCAGTGATGATAAGATGATTATAACTTTTATCATCCTTACTCTTGGTATTATAGAAAGGTTTATGCGAGCGGATTAGGTTTGTTTCTAGAATTAAGGCCTCTAGGACACTGTCGGTTTCAGTATAATCAATAGATTTTGCTTCTTGTACCATCTTTTCAATCAATTCAGAGCGTTTTTCTTTTATGTCGTTGGTAAAGTAACTAGCTACTCGATTACGCAGTGATGTCGCTTTCCCGATATACAAAATTTTCTTTCTAGACCCTAAGAAAAAATACACTCCTGGTGTGTCTGGACACTTACTCTTTTGAAACTCTTTCTTATCCATACTCTATATGATACTATACATTTTTAGAGCCTTGTTATTTTTTTAGTTAAGCATTTTTTGTTTGAGGAGAAGATTATGATTGAAAAACGCAGAAATGATGCGGAATTCAGAAATACTTTTCGTACTATGATTAAGTACCATAAAAGTAGAGGAGGTATTGCCGTTATCGCTAATGGTGGCTCTGATCAAACGGAGTTTTGGAATAATTTTTTTTACCTCTGCTATGGTAGTTTACCGTCTTCAAACAATGATCCTCGGTGGGAAGATCTGTTATACAAGAAAGGTTCCCTTCACGCACAGTGTCGCATAAACAAAATTGCTAAGCGCAATAAACTCAGGCAACATAACCATATCTAATTAGGTTTTGTGTAGCAAATTCCCCGTCTGCTTGCAGCGGGGTTTCTACTTTAACAATTTCTTTAAATACTGCCCCGTGAAAGACTTTTCATTCTCAGCTATTTGTTCTGGAGTACCTTTAGCGACTATCTGTCCTCCCTTAGCTCCGCCTTCAGGGCCGATATCAATCACATAGTCAGCACTTTTAACTAAATCTAAATTATGTTCAATCACCATAACAGTGTTGCCTTGATTGACTAATTCCTGAAGGATTTCTATCAACTTTCGTACATCTTCATAATGAAGACCAATTGTCGGTTCATCGAGCAAGTAGATGGTTTTTTGGGTATGTGGTCGATACAGTTCTGAAGCAATCTTAACGCGTTGAGCTTCTCCACCAGAAAGAGTCGTGGCGCTTTGCCCTAACTCAAGATAACCTAGTCCAACATCGAGCAACGCCTTGAGTCTTTCTTGAATCGCCGGCACATCAATATAGAATTGATGAGCTTCCTCAATAGTCATGTGTAGGACTTCGTGAATGTTCTTCCCTTTATAATATACCTCCAGTGTTTCTTTGGTAAATCTTTTACCATCACACACGTCGCAAGTGACATAAACCGTCGGTAAAAAGTGCATTTCAACCGCAATCAAACCATTACCCTGACAAGCCTCGCAACGTCCACCTTTAACGTTGAAACTAAAACGCCCAGGCTTCCAACCACGCGCTCGGGCCTCTCCACTAGCCGCAAACAAGTCACGAATGTGGGTAAAGGCTCCAGTATAAGTAGCTGGGTTACTACGGGGAGTGCGACCGATCGGCGACTGGTCGATTAAGATTGAGCGACCGAGATATTCAGTTCCAGTAATAGAGGCGACGTTATAGGTCTTGGCAGTACGATGTCGCTTTTCTAATCTAGCTTTAAGATTGCGATCCAAAATTTCGTACATAAAGGTTGATTTTCCTGAACCAGATACTCCAGTCACACAAATTAATTTTCCTAATGGAATATCGACATTTAGATTTTTAATATTAAAAGCTTTACCACCCTTAATTTTAATTGAACCCTTCTCGCTAGTACGACGTTCAGGTATAGCGATAGACTTGTCACCACGCAAATAATCTAAAGTAACAGAGCCAGACGTGTTCTTCTTGTCACTTAGTAGTTTTTCAAGATAATCAGCCACAATCACTTCCCCACCATGTACTCCGGCTCCGGGTCCAATGTCTATTAAATAATCGGCCGCATAGATGGTATCTTCATCGTGTTCAACTACAATTATTGTGTTGCCGAGATCTCGTAATTCACGCAGGGTTTTAATCAATTTGTCATTGTCCCGTTGGTGTAGACCGATTGTTGGCTCATCAAGCACGTATAGCGCTCCCACCAATCCTGACCCAAGCTGCGAAGCTAGACGGATTCTCTGTGCTTCCCCTCCAGATAGAGTGTTAGCTCGTCTGTCTAGTGTGAGATATTCGATACCAACATTCTTCATAAAGTCTAAACGCTCAATCACTTCACGTAGGGCTGGCCAAGCGATTTCGTGTTCTTTGTCGCTTAGATTTAGATTATTGATGAAATCAGCCGCTTCGCTGACGGTTAATCTGGTGAAATTAACTATGTTCATCCCCAGATTTTTCTTTTTATCACCACCCAGATAAACTCGAAGGGCTTCAGGTCGCAATCTCGTTCCCTTACAAACTGTACATTCATCACTTTGGAAAATCCCCACCACACCTAAACCATTACATTCCGGACAAGCGCCATAAGGAGAGTTGAAGGAGAAAAGACGAGGTTCGACCTCTGGAAAAGATGAGCCATCGACCGGACACGTAAATTTGGCTGACAGTGTTCGTTCGCTACCATCAGGACTCTCAATCTTTACTAGACCATTAGCTTCAAGCAGAGCCAATTCTACTGCTTCGGACAGACGTTCACGCGAACCTTTTGGATCATGGATAAATTCACTAACATAAATCTCATCAATTAAGATGTCTATATCATGTCGTTTAGTTTTAGTTAAAACAATCTTATTTCTAAGCTGTTTAATCTCACCGTCAATTTTAACCGTTTCGTAACCCTTACCCAGCAAATCATAAAGCATTTGGTAATACTCTCCCTTACGACCAACTACTACTGGCGCAAATACAGCTACCCGACCCTTAGTGACCTCAATACCAAGAATTTGTTCGCTCTGTTGTTTTGTCGCAGCGGTTATTTCCTTGTCTTCTATTGACTTTATGACAATCCCTAGGATCTCATCCTGTGACAATTTCTGAATAGCCACATCAACGTCCAAACAATACGGTTGACCAACTCGCGCGTAAACTATACGCAAATAATCATAAATTTCAGTAATAGTGGCCACGGTTGAACGAGGGTTGCGTGAGGCTGACTTTTGGTCAATCGAGATAGCAGGTGAAAGACCTGAAATTTCATCAACATCAGGTTTCTGCATTTTGTTCAAAAACTGCCTAGCATAGGGTGAGAGAGACTCTACATAACGACGCTGTCCTTCCGCAAAAATTGTGTCAAATGCCAAAGAAGATTTACCAGAACCAGACGGACCAGTAATAGCAATCATTTTTCCTCGTGGCATCTCAACGCTGATGTCCTTCAAATTGTGAGTACGAGCGCCACGAACCACAATCTTTCCTTGACCGTTGTTTTCCCACTCTGATTTAGTTATTTTTTTGGGTGTAGACATAAGAATCGCCTCCACGTGAGGGTGAAGGTTATATTGTCATTATACTTATTACTCACCAACATACAATTATTTCCTAAGTGCGGAATGTAATAACAACGTGAGTCCCTACCCCTTTAATTGATTCGACTCCAACATTCCCACCAAGCAAAACCACTAACTGTCTAGTGATCCACATTCCCAGTCCAGTACCGGTTATTTTTGAAGTATCCACTCCGCCAACACGGGTAAATGGTGCAAAAAGTTTTTGTTGGTCTTCAGCACTAATGCCTGTTCCAGTATCCTTCACCCTCACTGTCACCTCTCCAGGAATCTTTACGCACTCAAGTTCAACTGAGCCAGAGTCGGTGTACTTAATAGCATTGGTAATTATATTGGTCATAACTTGGATCATTCGAGCTGGGTCAGTAAACATCATCAATTTCTTTTCTGGTCTATTAAAAATTAATTTAAGCCCTTTTTCCTCAGCCATACCACGTAAATCATCGGTCACACCGGCCAATACGTCACTCATGTCAACTTCACTCGGTTCAATTTTAAGCTTACCAGATTGCAGTCTGGCCACTTCAAGAAAATCGTTTACAAGTACCACCAATCGTTCTGCAGACTTATGAATATTTGAAGCAAAACGAACTTCATCTTTCGACAAAGTCTTAGACTCCTCAAGAAAACTAGCGTAGCCCTTAATTGCAGTTAGTGGCGAACGAAACTCATGTGCAATCATATTAGAAAACATATCTCTATCCTCGAGCTGAAGAACCATTTTGTCATACCCAGCCTTCCAATGTACTTGGCGATTAAGCCAGTAAGCCAAAAGAATAAGGAACACAAAAATAGCCGAGAGACCAAAATATGACTGTTGTCTGCGTGCTGCCATAACTGAATCAATTAAACCAAATCTATGTTCAGAGAAAATATACATTGACCTATCGTCTAACGTTTCAACACTTCTAAAAACCTGCCATGTTCGCTCACCATCAATAATTGATTCCACAATCAATGAACTACCGTTACTTGAAAGTGGTAAGGACCGATACAACTGGTCTGTTTTTTCATTTGTGTTAACTAGCTGCTTATCAGCTGACTGAATTATGACAAAATTATCATCTATCTTTTCAACCACACGAATTTTGGTCAAATCAGAGTTTTCTTTTTTATAGACATCAATCAAATCAGACACCAGTTTGTCTGCTTCACTTGAACTCCTGAGTGCAACTGATATAGAGTCTTGTATCAATGAAACACGTTTTTTTTCTGAGGTATTAATATTGTGATAAGCCGTAGTGAAGAAATTTTGAGTTATCCAAACAAACAAGAGTGGAAAAATAAAAACTAAAACGCCTACTAATAGCAGGCGTGAGTTTAGTCTCATAATTTTTAGTCCGTTTTCTAATGCATGTAAGGCGCTAGAAATCATGATGTTTCAATATGTTCAACCTTAGTACTAATCAGTGGTGAACCTGCTGGCAAGGTCGGGTCAATATAGATCTCTTCATCGTCATCCTTTACAACGCCGTCTTTCTTGGGTCGCAAGGTGATACCAAGCATTATCAAGATAAGACCAAGCGCTAAGATTCCCATTCCAGCCACTGCCCCGTATGAACTTTTTGTTGATTGCGTAACCAGATCACCAGTTACAACCTCTGAGCTAGCGGCATCTACTGGAGTAAAAGCTTGAGCTTCCTTAATGAATGAGAAAGGATTACTTTGGGCAATAATTTCTCCAGCATTGTCTGTGATAGCGGCATATACTTCATGCTGTCCATCGTCCAACTCCTTATCAAAATTGTAAACAAACGAACCATCCGCATCTGTCTTAATTGTTACAATTGTTGGAGAACTAAAGATGTAAAGCGTAACATAACTGTTAGGTAATGATTTCCCTCTAATTTCAGCCGTAACAGGAACGTCTCCTGCTTTTGGTTCAATCTTTACCACTGGCAAGACGTTATCAATCTTTAGAACCTCATCACGAACCAATCCTAGAGACTCTTTAGGTGATTCAAATTCTACTACTACCTCTGATTCTGAACTAAGTGGGTTATAACCTTTTATTATTTCAATACCATCTGTAAAACCATCATTGTCAGTATCAGCCTCTTTCGGGTCTGTACGATAAAGATTTATTTCATCGAAGTCAGAAATTCCATCCTGGTCGGTGTCAATCGCTGTTTCTCCTCCGCTCCTATCCCTTCTTAATTGTTCAAATGTATCTACCCGACTCTGAAGATTCCCAATTATATCTTTAAGTTTCTCATTTATACTATCAGAGAAATTGCGCGTATCTTCATCTCTTATAGAAAGAGTAATCATTCTCTCTCGTTCTTCTTGTAAACCTTCTTTTGCACTACGGATTAATGACTCATCACCTGATTGTACCGCTATGGCATAACGCTTAAGCAACTCATCAATATTGTTATCTTCTCTAGCAAAGAGAGCTTTGACTTCGAGTTGAATATTTTTATCAAAAGCTAAAGCTGATTCTGTATCAGTGGTACTTGCATTTTCAATACTTACAAACTCTCGCGGTTTTTTTATTGAAACAATATCACTTACAGCAAAAGAGTCGGGATTTTCTTGATTAGTGCTAATAGTCCGCTCAATTCTATTTTTTACAGAGACTGATATTGATCTAGATCTGACTGCATTTCCTTCGACATTTGTTTCGGCAAATAATTGATATTTTCCATCTGAGAGTAAGATCGCTGAATCAAAAATGAATCTTCTGTTATCCTGACCACTCAGAGCATGTGCAATATGTCTGATGTTGTTTAGATCAGTTGATCCTTCGGGTCGAGCATACAAGTCGACTGAAGTATATTCAGATGGTGCTGACAACCTGATTGTAACTGACCCAGATAGCAGACTACCGTCAGGAGAACTAATAGAAAATTCTTTTGGGACAACCTCTGGCGTAAGATTAGTTTCTTCCTCCTTTGTCTCTATTGGTTTTTCAATACTAATAACCTCATTCAAATTTAGTTGAGGCGGTTCCACAATATTTTGCTCGATAGTATTATCACTTGAATTTACAATATCCTGACTAGGTATAGTAATAGCAGTATTTGTTGCATCAGTTTCAGTTGAGGTCTTCGTCATGGGTGTCTCTTTAACAATTTCAAATATTCTTTCATTAACGATTGGAGATGTAGCTCCAAAAGGCATTGCTGAAATAGTCACAGAATATACACCAGGGTCAAGCTGACTCCCTGGTATAACAAAACCATAGGTTCTATCAACAGTTTTTTTCTCAACATTTAAAGCTTTTACAACAGATGAACCAATCTTTATCAATTTTACCCTTGGATCATCTGCGTTAATAACCTTAAAAGTAACTGGGTAGGTATTAATAACATAATCGGGTATTACGGTATTGAGTTCTATGCTGGCATAAGTAGTTGGTTGGGAGTTCGACTTAGTAGAACCTATGACTTCGGCCGAGAGATTAAACGGAGAAAAATTGTGTATAAAGTCTACACTAGTATAACTTAAACCAACTAAGACTAAACAGAGACCGGAAACATAAGCTATTTTAAAAGCTGAATTTTGAAAATTATTAAAAAATTCATTATTTAGAACCATTGACTTTTCCACTGACCGTTGACTCATGTTGGTCGGCAAGACAATATCTTTTACCACAGAATCCTTTTCAGACTTGATCTTTTTAGGAGTCTTAGTTGTCCCTTTTCTGTTACTAGATACAGCAACTTTTTTATCAACCTTAGATTTAGTAGTTTTATTAGATATCACTGTTGATGGGATTTTTTTTGCTACTTTTGTTCGAACTGGAGCTTTTTTAGCTTTAACTGCTTTGTCTGGTAGATTAATAGCTTTTGTGACAGTTTTCTTAGTTATGGAGATGGCCTTTTTTTTAACCAAGTTACTACTTTTGAGGGTTTTATTATCTGCTGTCTTAGCGCCGACTTTTTTATTGACTGTTGATTTTTCTGCAATTTTTGTGAATTTCTTAATAGTCATAAGTTTGTTTGCATCTAAAATGGAAAAATATCAGTACAATAAGAATTTACTTAGCAAGAGATTCTATTGTTTCTATTAGTTCAGATAAGTCAGTCATTGCCTTAACGTAAAAACCATTAGCGCCAAGCTCTTTTGCTTTTCTTCTCTCCTCTTGTCCATCTCGATTTGAAAAAACAATAACTGGTGTATTCTTAATTTTCTCATCAGCTTTGATTTCTGCCAAAACTTCTAAGCCGCTCTTACCAGGAAGCATCAAGTCAAGAATTATCACATCTGGCATAAACTGTTTCATGGCAGGCACAGCATTTTGACCATCATTGCTGAACTCATACGGAAAAGATGAGCGGTCAAGCCTTACTGAAAGTAAATTTCTAAGCAGTGGATCATCTTCAACAATGTAGACCTTAATACCTGTAGCTGAGGTGATTGGTTGCAGCGGTGTTATGTCAATTGAGACACTCCCGTATACATCGTTTGTGTTTCCAAAAACAGTCTTGATTTTTTGTAGGACAGAGTCAACTTCCTCATCATCTGTAATGTAATCAGCCACCCCATAGGAAAACACTTCTTGAATTTTATCTTCATTCTCCTCAACTAAAGCGAATATTGGTAATGTCTTAGTTGTGTCTACACTCCTGAGTGTGTTAAGTAATTCCTTACAGGCTGGTCCGTGATTTAGGTAATTGATAAGTACAATATCAATACTTTTCTCTTCAAGTATGACAGACGTTACTAAATCGCAGGTTGAATTATGTATAACCATCCCGTACTCCTCAAAGACTTGCGTAAGCTTGGTAAATAGTGAGTTTTCTTCACCTACCACTAAAACATTCTTGTTGGTTAGAACTGACATGTATTTATCATAGCACTTTCATATATGTAAAGTGTCTGTAACTCACAGCCTGTTTATTTTTCTTTCTCGACGAATTCTTCCAAATATTTTATCTCATCTCTTAAAATTGCGGCTGTTTCAAAATCTAAAATCGCAACAGCACTTTCCATTTGACGTCGTTTTTCCTTAAGTACTTTTACTGGATTCTTTTTAAAAAGCTGCATATCAATCTTAAGTAAAGTGTCGACAGTCTCATCGTGCGCAGAACGCATCTGATCAGCAATTGACTTAATTTCTTTAATAATGGTTTTGGGGGTTATGTTATGTTTTTTATTATAGGCCAATTGCTTTTCACGACGACGATTCGTTTCGCCAATAGCATACTCGAGAGCAGCTGTAATCTCATCTGCATACAACACAACTCGACCATTGACATTACGTGCCGCCCGCCCGATAGTCTGAATCAAGGCGGTTTCACTACGCAAAAAGCCAGCCTTATCGGCATCCAGAATAGCAACCAGCTCAACCTCGGGTAGATCCAATCCTTCACGTAGCAAGTTGACACCAACCAAACAATCAAACTTCCCTTTTCTAAAATCAGTTAAAATTTCGATGCGCTCCATCGTGACAATGTCACTGTGAATATATTTTGTGTTTATCTTCTTGTCTGCCAAAAATTCAGCTAAATCTTCGGCCATTTTTTTGGTCAAGGTAGTTACCAGCACTCGACCACCTGTTTTGATGACTTTGTTGGCCTCTTCTATAAAATCCTTCACCTGCCCTGGATACTTACCTTCCTCCACAATCGGTCTAACATCAATAACTGGGTCAACTAGTCCAGTTGGACGAATAATTTGTTCGACTGGTTTTTGACCAGTCTCAGCCAGCTTGGCAAATTCGTATTTTCCGGGGGTAGCAGTGGTGTATATTTGTTGACCAACAGTAGCTTCAAATTCATCAAACTTTAGTGGTCGATTATCAATCGCACTTGGTAGGCGAAAACCGTGTTCTACTAAAGTATTTTTTCGTGAGCGATCGCCAGCGTACATTCCGTTAAGCTGTGGGATAGTAACGTGAGACTCGTCGATTATAGTTAAAAAGTCTGGCTTACCATCTGCTGTGTGAGGAAAATACGACATTAGAGTGTAGGGCGCTTCACCAGGCTTACGGCGGTCAAAGTGTCGTGAATAGTTTTCAATCCCGTTACAGTAGCCAATTTCACGCATCAAGGCCAAATCATGATCTGTTCGTCGCTTAAGACGTTCTGTCTCCAATAACTTACCTTCTTTCTTAAATTTCTTAAGCTGTTCGTCTAGTTCAGCCTTAATATCTTCTATTGCCACTTTCCTTTCCGCTTCAGGAGTTACAAAGTGCTTGGCTGGAAATAAGAAAAATACTTCAGGCTCTTCAATAATAGCTCTAGTAATACCGTCGATTTTTGTGATATGTGAGACAGTGTCACCACCAAAACTTAATCGATAAATAACCCGCTCGTTGGTCGGCATTATTTCAATCGTATTACCGACCGCTCGAAAGTGACCCGGATTTAAGTCAGCGTTAGTACGCTCGAAGTACATGTCGACTAGGGTACGCAACATTTCTGCCCGATTAGTCTGGTAACCTCGCTCTATTTTCTTGTGTACCTTTTGGTACTCAATCGGAGAACCTAAGCCATAAATACATGATACTGAAGCCACAATAATGACATCTTTGCGAGTCAGCAAAGCTTGGGTTGATGCGTGACGCAAACGATCAATCTCTTCATTAATTTGCGCTTCCTTCTCAATATAAGTATCTGAAGTCGGCATATAGGCTTCAGGCTGGTAGTAATCGTAGTATGAAACAAAGTAGTGAACAGCGTTATTAGGAAAAAAATCTCGGTACTCTTGCGCCAGCTGAGCCGCCAGAGTTTTATTATGTGCAATCACCAAGGTCGGCTTTTGAATTTGTTGAATAACGTTGGCCACCGTAAATGTCTTACCCGACCCAGTCACCCCCATCAACGTCTGAGACGATAGGCCAGCCTTAATACCATCAACTAGAGTTTTGATGGCCGTTGGCTGATCACCAGCTGGAGTTTTATCTGTCGATATCTCAAATTTCACCCTAGTACTATACCCTGCAAAGGGTAATAAAAAAAGACAGGCCCAGGGTGGGCCGTCGAAAGCAAACTAAAATCTGTTATTGATACTGAGCGATCGCCTCATTCATCCTTTGTTCCAGCTCATCTGCCATTCTGATGTAATCACCACCGTAGCTACGTAAAGCTGGTAGCAACATCAGCATGTGGAACGTCTGGGTTTCGAGGATTTTTTCTTTACGTTTATCCTCGGTGAAGGGTTGGAGAGTTTCAAGATTGTGTGCCCGATCACAAAGCTTGACCAAAATTACACCTGGTCCCCGAGCAATTATTCCAAGCAAGTAGGCAATTAGGTAGTCATCTCCTTTCTGACCGTGCTCCTTGGATAAAGAGGACAAATCAAGCGAACATTCCTCCCCGAGACAAGCAGAAATCATTTGAAGCGTAACTTTCGTATCCTCGACTACATCGTGGATAAGAATCAAAATGATCAATGCTACGTCTAGTCTGCCAACTCCTGCAGTTTCTGCGTAAATAAGCAGGGCTCCGAGCGGATGAGTGATGTACTTGGATTTATCACGACGCTCCTGACCTTCATGACCCCAGAAAGCAATCATGTAGGCTATCAAAATTCCAAGGCGTTGATGGCGACCTGTTACACCAAGCCTATCACACAACTCCTCGAAATCAGGTGGAAATATATCGTGTCTTAGAAAAAACTCCCTAAGTCTGCCCAGCACTTCGGAGTCGTGATTGTTCAGCTCTCTTTCGAGTGCTTCGAGCTCACTCTTGCTTAAGCAGCTCATCTTACACCTCCTGTGCTTGGTTTAGATTACCTTACTATAGTATTTTTTTAACAAGATTGTCAATTGATCTGTATGTATATCTATTAACAAAATGTATACTTAGATAATTTTTAAAAAAGAAAAACCGGTCACGTGGCCGGTTTTTCGCACCTGAGACAGTGCAAGCTAGCATGTACTATCCTTCTCTTCCTCAGTCCTTTGCAAGCGGAAGTAAAGAGGTGCCCTCTTGGGAAGCCTAAAAAAGAGTTCTCCCTTCAACTCAATAATTCTGACCGCCCGCTTCAGAAACCCGATAGCGAACGTGCTGACTGAGGTACCTTCAGGCAGACAACAGCCCAGACCTTCAAGTTTTCTCAGTAGCGACTTCTCCTGATTGAGCCTCTCGCTCAGAACACGAAATGCGGCTTGCTCAATGGACTCACCATCATTGACATAGCCACCTTGTCGCAAGAGACGTGCTAGCTCCGGGGGAACCGCATCTGGGTCGTGAGACTGGGACGGACGTGGAGCCCGCGAAGCTGGTTGTGTGTTACAGCTCGGGCAATATGGATGCTCCGCTGAGTGATGTACTGCATCTACAAGATTTGACAAGGTGTGTCCTTTCACTTGTTTGTTAATCAAAGATACTTCTTTCCAAGCCACAATATAACACACATGTCAATTTAATCAAGAGCACGAGTTTCTACAATGTATATAATTAGCTTAGCAACATCTCCTCACGTAACTTCTTAGTAAAATTTACGATGTAGTACAGGTTATGCAGTGACGCTAGGTGTGGGCCGAGCATTTCGCCACTGCGGAAAAGATGAGCTAAATAGGCCTTGGTGTAATTGGTGCAAACATAACAGTCACAAGATTCATCAGGCTTGGAAAAGTCTCTTTGATATTTGGTATTAAGCAGATTTGTCCGCCGGTGACCATCGTTGGTTTGCTCATAAATAGTACCAGTGCGCGCAATCCGAGTGGGAGCTACGCAGTCAAAGGTGTCACAGCCAAGCGAAACCCCTTCGATAATATCTTCTGGCTCACCAATACCAAGTAAGTGGCGAGGCTTGTCTTCGGGCAAAATTTCGTTTACCACCCGCAAGGCCTCACCTAAGTCTTCCTTACTAAATGAGCCTCCAATACCAAATCCGTCAAAATCCATCGCTGAGAGCGCTGTAGCGCTCTCAGCTCGCAAATCTAAATGTCGTCCACCTTGCACTACACCATATAGACCTTGTTTTTTTAAGGCTTGATAATTTTGCTTATGAGCCATGATACTGCGCTTAGCCCAGCGATGAGTGCGCTCCATGGCTTCCTTTTGGTACTTATAATCAGCCGTCGGACTAGTACATTCATCAAAAGCGATAATAATATCAGCCCCGATATTATGCTGAATATCAATTGAGCGTTCAGCGGTAAACCGGTGCATGGAGCCGTCGATATGTGAGGTAAAAGTCACCCCTTCTTCATCTATTACACACAATTTTCCGTGGTCTTCAGCCAGTTTCTTGGAGTAGACATTCAATCCAGATTTTTCGCTGTTTTCAACCATATCCCCCTTAGCGAATTTCGTGACACCCTTCCCAAAAGCCGCCCCTAGAGAAAAAACTTGAAAACCACCGCTATCGGTAATAGTTGGTAAGTCCCAGTTGGAAAACTTGTGCAGTCCACCGGCCTCTTTTACCACATCGTCACCGGGTTGCAGAAATAAATGGTAGGTATTAGCTAGAGCAACCTGATTGCCGACATAGTCGCGCATATCCTCAGGTTTGATACTTTTTACAGTACCTTTGGTACCTACCACCACAAAAGCTGGTGTTTCAATATCACCGTGAGGTGTATGAATTACCCCGACCCGAGCTAGCGTACCAGGGACACGTTTTATAATTTCAAATGTAACAGGTGATTTTTGCATGTTTTTAAATAAACAAACTGACCGCAACGGTCAGTGTTTAGTTTTTTCAAGACGCTTAGTTCTTTTATTTAATCTCCATTAGCTCAATTGCGAACACTAGAGTGGAGTTACCCGGAATCGGTCCAACTCCTTGTTCACCATAAGCCATATCTGGAGGTATCACTAACATTCTTTGTCCCCCCACCTGCATTCCAACTAGTCCTTCATCCCACCCCTTGATCACTCTCCCCTCACCAACCTTAAACTCAAAAGGTGCTCCGCGCTTTCGAGAATTGTCAAATTCTTTTCCGTTCTGCAATGTACCAATATAATGCACTGCAACAGTATCACCTTCTTTTACTGCTTCGCCTGTTCCAATTTTTACATCATCTACTACCATACGATTTATATTACCTTGTTCATCAGATGCTTTTAAATACGCGTCAGTCCTAGCTTGATTCACATTGGCAGACTGACCAACAATAACTATTCCTGATTCTTGAGACTGAATTGCTTGAGCAGAATGCCCAGCTGGACCATCGCTAAACATTATGTTATTCACCTGCACTAAGTACAAAGCTAGACCCATAAAAAAGATACTTGCACTGGCTCCAATCAATTCAAATTTGTTAAACATACATAGACTAAATTACTTAGTTATCATAGCGACTTTTGACGAAGTTGCAACCTTGAAATTAAGAGGTATCGTTCCCTGTTCAATATCACTCTTTAGCAAAGGGTTACTTATTTGGGTTAGGTTTCGTAAAAACACTGCTTGCTGTAACACGTTCATGCGCCTAGGTTGTGATAACGTGCCTTCACTAGTAACAGGAATCACATCGACAAAAGATTCTCTGCCAAGGGTTAATTGCAAAATTAACCCTTGTTGTACTAGAGTTGAAAAATATTGATCAAATATATAGTTACCTAAAGAATAAAAAACTGGCACACCATCAATCAAATCTATATCTTGTACTACATGAGGATGATGACCAATCACTAAATCAGCTCCATATTTGACAAATTTTTCAGCTAATTGTCGTTGCTTTTTACTGTGTTTTTGTTCATACTCAATTCCCCAATGCACATAAACAACCTGGAAATCACTGATTGAACTTGCATAATCTAGTACATCACTAATATCATTATCATCAAAATGAAACTCAATTGCTTGCAAAGCAATCAAAGCTACTTTCATATTATTGACCTCAATTACTGAGACGGAATCCTTGTTAAATTCATTAGGGTGACCTAATGGTATTAGGTTATTTTGAATTAGTTTATCGACGGAGTTAGAATATCCATTACTTCCAGAATCAAAACTATGATTATTAGCTAATGAAAAATATGAAAAGCCAGCTGCTCTAGCTGCCGTCAGATATTTACTATTAGTAGAAAAACTCATTTGCAACGCTTCGGTTGGCTTATGAACAATAGGAATTGATGACTCAAAATTTCCAATCACTAGTGGTTTGGTTGATAATTCATTAAAATTCAATCCCTTGTAAGGATATGAATCGTCATATCTTTCCATTAATACTTCAACGTTTCTAGCCAAAAGCACATCTCCAACAAATACAATTGAGTCAAGCCTACTGTCGATTTTAGTTAGATCAGCCAGAGGAATAGTCATTGGTTTTTTTACTAACTCAACTAAGTTTAATTCTGAAATTTGACCATATGAAATATCCTGAATTGGAAATTCAGCATTAATATTAGAAATCATTTCTACTAATATTATTAGTAGAAAAATAGTAAATAATTTTTGAAGTTTCATTAAGGATGTATCAAACCAACGCTTGGGTGAAATACCCCAACTCTATATAAATACATGTACATCAAAATACCGACAACTGAAATTACTACCGACATAACCCAAACAACAACATATTGCCAGCCATAAACCCCTCTACCCTTAACTTTTGTTGAAGTAATATTATCAATATCAACATCAATTCCAAGAAGCTGCGAGATCTCTTCAGAGTTTAAAGCCTCACTAGAGCGAAATACTTTATGTAGCCCGTCTACCCTGGTCTGGTTTGTCTTAGTATTCTCACGTAAGACCATAATAGCAGTATCTACTTCATCCTTACTATAACGTGCACTTAATAAAACCGAACGAATCTGTTCGTCAGGTGAACTTGGTGCAACGCCATTTATCTTTAATATTGATTCAATTTGGTCACGTTTAATCATAATTTTCTGTTTCTGTGACTCTTTGATCACGAATTATGTATTGATTATATATCTCCAGTAACACCAAAAATAGAGTTACCACCACCGGCCCTACAATAAAACCAACTGGACCAAAAAGCAATACACCACCAAGCACAGCAATCAAGATAATAAATGGGTGCATATTATGACCTCGACTCATCAAATATGGACCAATAAGGTTATCAACCAGCCCTACCACCAACGAAGACCAGATGAGTAGCCCAATAGCATTAACCAACTGTCCTGTGAAGAAAAGATAAATGATGGCAGGAGCAGTTACAATAGTAGTCCCAATTCCAGGCATTAAGGCTCCAATTGATGCGATTGAACCCCACAAAATAGCTCTATCAATCCCAAAAAAGAAAAACCCGGTCGCTGCCAAAGTACCCTGAATCATTGCTACAAAGATAGTCCCTGTGGCTACCGCGCGGACAGCTTTAGCCATTCTGTCGAAGATTATTTGGTCTTCATGATCAGGTAACGGACTGGCCTTGATTACTAATTGTAGTAGTTCTCTACCGTCTCTAAAAAAATAAAAGGAACCAATCATAGAAATAAAGAATATGAAAATAGTTGAAATAGTGCCAGCAAAGATCTCACCGATATTGCCTGTAAACCACTCAGCACTAGCAATCAATTGTTTGTTCAAGTCTATTTCAAAACCAGGTAAAAATACTCGAATGGATGACTCGATTGATTGAATCGTGGTCGACACTGAAAGATTACCTGAGTCTAATTCTTGGTAAAAAGTTACCAACTCTCTGATTACTAGTGACGAAATTAAAATTAACGGTATAACAATCACAAACAACACAATCATAGTGGTCAGGAAAGCAGCAATGGATTTGTTTTGTCTAGGAACTCGACGCTTAATCCGTAAGTAAAGAGGATAACAAATTGTTACAATAATTACCGACAAAGCTAACGCGCTCAAGAATGGTGCCATAATTAACCACACCATATAACCTGCTAGCAAAAGGAGACCAAAGAAGAATGCGTATTCGACTGCTCGACTTAATTTCATTATTATAGTATACAGCCTAACTTTAGATATACAAAAGGCCGTATCATTGATACGACCTAATATCTTTTATAGTTTTTTCTGCAACTCTACCTGCGATACGACTGCTGCCGTTTCAACCGTCTCAAATGTCTGACGGGCGGCGCTGTCTAATGCTGGCAAAGCTTCAGAAAAAAAAGTTGATAGCCCCCAAAGAACTATCAAAAATCCGATTGCTGACCTCATAATATTATGATTGCGACTCCAAAACCTTTGTTCGACAAAGGCTCAACTAAATGAAGAAGAGGCGCTAGCAATCGATAGGGTTAATGGAGTCTATGACGCCAAGCAAGCCCGAGTGAGTATTATTATGAGCAATCTGTCCTACTTGAGGGGTAGCTGGAGGGATCTCCGACTAGGTGTAGTATACCATACTTTACCTAGAAATGCAATTTTAGGTGGAAGATCTACTCTCCCTCAACCAAAATCTCATCAATTATTAATTTCAATTCAACCACTGAAGTTACTCCATGTTTGTGAAAAACTTCTCTTCCTTTGTGGTCATAAATAACTGTTTCCGGCATGGTGTAGCCATCAATTTTTTTAAAAAATCTATCATCTTCATCCAATACAAGTTCCACCGTATTTGAAATTTCATATTTCTTCAAAAAAGCTTTAGCGATGTTTGCTTGGTCACTGCGATTTACTGCCAGAATTTTAACCTCATCACCATATAATCCAGACAGCAGGGAAAGTTCTTTTAAACTATCAACACAACTTGGACACCAACTGGCCCATGAGGAAACGACAATTACTTCACCAACGTAACTCGTTAAACCAACAGCGTTACCTTCAAGGTCAGTAAATGGTGATTGGTCTTGCGGAGCTTCAAGTGCTTTAACCGCAGGGACTTCGACGGTATCCTGTTTTCGATTTAGTACAAACCATGTTAAAACAGCCATTCCTAGTACTACCAGAAACAAAAATAGCAGTGTTTTGTAATTTGATTTATCTAATGTCACTAGCATTCACTTAACCCTTGATAAACAACTCGAACTCCTCAGGAGTTTCTCCTTCTGCCGCAGGAATAAGATTTAACGTAACATCTCTACCCATAAAAGTAGCACTGAAGGTAGCCTCACTAGAAGCTGTAGCTTCAACTTTAAAGCGTTGGGCTGTAGCTACCTGCACACAAGAATCAGAGTTATTAATCACATTAAAATCAACTCTGACTTGCTCTGGAAAAGATTCCATTACTACCGCCTCTGATTCTAGTAGATCACACGGTGTTGGAAAATTAACCTCCCCCACCAAAGTATGTTTACCGTCAATGAAGTAGTGCTTAGCGTCGATACGAGTAATATCAGGATATGGAACCACCTGTTCTTCGACAACTTCAACTGTTTCTTCGTTTTTATTCTTTAATTCGCTATTCTTTAGATTAGCGTAGATGAACATCCCAGCCACAATTAAGACAAATAGTGTGACAAATAAAATAATAGATTTCTGGCTCATAAGCATAAAATTACAAGTAATCCTCAAGCTCTATTGTACCTCATTTTCATAATCCTGCCCGACATAAATTGTAATCGGCGTTCCTTCTTTTGTTTCACCATCAAAGGCTGATAATAAAGCATCATTTACATCTTTACTTAACTCAAGCGCTTCCTTAGAAAACTCAGTTGCGTAAACTATTACTGTATTAACTTTAGTTATATCTAGATCATTGGTCAGGTTTTCAATCTCGTAACCTTTAGACTCAAGATCAAACTTCAGCTCGGCTGCTAGACCACTGACCCCACTTTGATTAACTAAGGATATGGCAGGAAACTCTTTAACATTTGAATCTGTATTTAGACCGTGTGTTCCCTCAGTAGTATTTACCAGCTCATCATAAGCAACCTGCTCGGAGGAAATTTTCATATTGTCACCCATCCCTTCAATTGTTACTTCATAGCCACGCTTAGCAACCGAAGCTGACTGTACGTACCAAATAGTAGCTAATACAAATAGTACTACAGCCACAACTACGATAAAGAAAATTTTGTACTGTCTCACAAAAGATGAAACCGCCTTTAGTTTATCAAGCCAAGACTCAGTACCACGCATACGATAACTCAAATCAAGAATTCCAGCTTCAATTGGTGCCACTACAGAAACCTGTGATCGCTTAGATGGTCGAACATGCTGTTTAACATTATGAAGCTCGGGAGACACTCCAGCAATAGCCAACATTTTTCTTATATATAATTTAATTGCCCAAGAAACTAAAACAACAAAACCAATCACAACTAGTAACACTAGACTTAGAATCTTCCACGGTATTACCCAAAAATTTGTCTCGCTTGACGCAAACTGCTTACTGTCCTGACCGTACGCTAGTGTAGCGACGGCAGTGTAGCGACCCATATCAGCCATAGACCACTGTCCTGACCAAGTGAAAGAGTACTTCCTAACACTTTTTGGTAAAACATTACCAAACATAGTTTGCCTATTTACTGGAATAACACCTCTTTCTTGCCCCCACATATTAAAAATCTTTATGTCTCCTTGTGGCTGTATATGCACATTACCCTTATTTTCAAACCGCAATTCAAACGTTACTTTTGGTGACTCTGAGATCAATTTTGTACTACGAAATTCTCGAATTGAACCCTGTTCTAAAACATCGCCTGCCACACGCAAAAAAACTAATGATGTTACTACTTGTGAAGTTTCAACCTTAGTTTGTTTCTCGTCATTATTAATAGATTTTGTACCAACCAAAATAGCAGCAAAATGTCCACCTGGTGGAGCATCAGATGGAACTGATATAGAAAATGGTACTTGAATCGACTGTTCTGATGGAATCTTAAGTGTCTCATGCTTAACTGATAGCCATTCAGCGATCGTATTACCTTTTAACTCACTTTCAACTAATGGAATAAATTTTCCTTGACCTGACTCACCTTGGGCCTCAAAATTTACCACATCTATATAGACCTCTAATTCATAAGGATTTGAATTTATAATCTTAACCCCTTCACTATTTATAACTTGCCCAGGATTG
Source organism: Candidatus Nomurabacteria bacterium (assembly GCA_020632095.1). Taxonomy (GTDB): domain Bacteria; phylum Patescibacteriota; class Minisyncoccia; order Phycocordibacterales; family UBA918; genus OLB19. The sequence continues at coordinate 149,744 of JACKGF010000001.1, read as the reverse complement.
GCTGAAGCTTCAAAAATGGTCGGTGAAATACTAATAGTCTGTTTACCTTGAGCAAAGGTAAATAGCGGCAGCAACAATATTGCTACAAACACTAGAGTGAGGAATATGTTAAGCTTTGTTCTTAAGGTCAATGTCATGGTCTTGCGGATTAGCGTCATGGCCTTCACGGATATACATTACAACTTCATCTCCATCTTCATCCCTAGCCTCACCAGCTAGCATCCTTCTGAACAGGAGAGCGACAATTATGGACAATATTAAAATACTGCCAAATACCATTAAGAGTAAGTTCATAGGCATCATGTAAAATGATGTGGTGTCAAACAAAGACGCCTGCATTTTGTCACCGTAATTTAAAGTTACATTAGCCTTGAATCTACCTAAAGTATCATCAAGCGGTACCGAACTTTTTAGACTAGCTTTCTCTCCAGGCTCAATTACGACTCCTTCACTATTAACTGGCACAGAATTGATTTCAACACCTCTCGAGTCATAGAAAACAATTTCACCCTTGGGTGCAGACGGTAAATCACCAAGGTTCTCAACCTCAATATCTATCAGACGCTTATCTTCACCGGTAACAAAACGATCAATCAGAAAGCTACTTATCTTCATACTGTCCTCTCTATCATCAGCAATAGTAATTTTCACAATCACCCCATCAGCTTTACCTGCCATTGCAACAGCTTCTGCCTGGTCTCGCTTAGGTGTCTCAACAAAGCCGATAAAAACATGATACTCTCCGGGCTCTGCATAAGGATGAATTTTTAGTTTGAGGGGTACTTCAATTTTTTCACCTGGCATTAACTCAATCCTGCCTCTAGTAATTTCTACCCAACTTGTGACAGTGTTAGTCCTGTCGGTCATTACTGGTGTAACAAACTCTTTTATCTCTCCTTCTGAATCAACCGTAATTTCATTAACAGTCGCATACAAAACCGCTTTACGACTAGGATAATCACTCGTCAAAGTAATTGTTTTTACTTCTGAGTCTCTAGGCTGGTAGGTTTCGTCTATCAAAAAAGGCCGTATAGTGATTGCAGCGAAAGCTAAATTTGTCGGTATCAACAAAACCAGTAACAATAGGACACCTGCAAATTTAATTATTAGACGATTCATACTTACTTACATCATACCATCTAGAAGACCGGAACGGCTATATAGACAATGTTAGTCTCATAATCTCCAGCTGGTTGCATTTCAGTTACCATCACCCGATACACAACATCCTCTGTACTATCGACTGGAACTGAACTATAGATAATTTCTTGTGGATCGGTATGTAGAGGTGCATAGGTGTCCGACGGTGCAAAACGAGCTGATCCACCTTCCAAAATCGCATCAGTCGTATGGTATCCGATACAGCCAGTAGCTGTTCCGAGACAAGCTGTCGCCCAACCGCTCGGAGTGGCGTTGGTTGAACTTACAGAATTAATTGTTGTTCCATTACTACTAGTCAAATCCTGACCAGCGTATTGAAGGACTTGGTAACCTTCAGTAGCATTTGTGCTAATTGAAATTCTCTGAGCAGCTATCTGATCATTATTAAACGGAATCGAACCAAAACCAACACTAGTTGCTGTAGTAGTAGCATCTGTCACCACACTAGCGGTTGTAGTACCAGCCGGCAAACCAGCCACCGAGAATGACAAAGTCGAAGGACCAACTTGTACTGACGGATAGGTTTCACCGGTATCCAGAATTACAACATCAGAACTAAGTATTTCAACCAGTCTAAAATAATAAATGGCATTTACCCGCGCTCCTGCTTGCTTAATCGTGAATGAATATTCCTGAGCTCTAGTAGCACCATGTAGGTGTCCGGTTACATACGTAGCTGATTCATTATGAGTTCCACAACCATTACCCGCTCCACCAACACACCCATCCCCATCAGTTAGCAGTGAGGTTGTAATTAGATCATTGTCAACTCCCCCACCTTCGTAGTAGCACCAAAGGGAATTCTCAACACAAGAACTAGTTGCCACAACATCAACAGGATTAACAAAGTTTATATCATCAGAAAATTGCAGTTTGTATTTAATATCTGCCCCAGGAACGTTTGATAATTCTTTAACAGTCACTCGGAGAGCTAAAGTATCGTCAATTGCAATATTGCTTGGCGTGACATTTTCAGCTGCGGCTGGACTAGCTGGTGTCTCATTATCAGGATCATCGTACCACTGCCAATTCTTTGAAGCTGGCTGAAAACCAGCTGTTTTAATTTGTGGGTAATTTAGATAGCCTTCTAGTAGCAATCCATCATCTTTTATCATTCTGAAACAATAGACAGTATCTGGATTTGCTCCATTATGTTGAATATACCAATCATACTCAACATCTTCCCCATCAAGCACAGGATATGAGTTTACGGCTGATGGGTTTTCATGCTCCAATCGACCAGCCACGTCAGACACTGAAATTAACAAGTCACCCGGCAAATACGGATCTGATGACAAATTATCTCCATCACTAGTACCTGACCCCGGATAGCCACGCCATATACTTGAGCTAGCAGTATCACCCAGATCGTGCCAATCAGTAGTAGCTGAACAAGTTACCGCCCTTTCTGCGTACTGCAGTTTGTATTGTTGAAATCCAGCGGGAAGATTTGCATTTGCAATACGTACTGACATACGAAGTCTTAAGTAAACATCCGCCCCCGGAGGATCGTCAGCATCGGTAATACTAGTGTTCTCTCCAAGGTTGGTAGCACCAGCTGGCCAAGGGTCGCTTGGGGTTAATGCGTCATTATCTACGTAAAATCGATAGTAATTTTGTCTCTGAGCTAAGTCAGCCACCGGCCATTCTACTAATTCAATTCTATAATTAAGAGTTGTCCCGGTGTCACTTCGCCATAATTCTAGGGTTGATGTCGAAGTAATTCTGGCACCCATTATCGGTCGAGGGTAGCCATTATTAGTACCAGCTGCCCTACTACTTACAAAAATTGAACTATTACTGCTAGAATCAAGATGAATTGGTATACCGATTTCTAATATTAACGGTTCAGCACCACCAGAAGTGTTTCCACTCAATCTTTGAACCTGCATTGCATTTGAACCAGTTTGAGTATTTTCTATTATCCATACAACGGCAGTTTGACCAACACCTGTATCAGCACCAGTTTCAAGTTCAAGCGATAAATAGCTGATGCTAGGCAACCAAACGGTATGTCCAAAATGTACCACATTAGTACTTGCTCCCATTCGTTTCTGGGCATGAATAAATGTTTGAGACAAGGAACCAACCGGTGTAATTGCCTCTGGTTCAGGTACACCTGACGCGGTGTAGGTATGTTCAGCTCGTTGGATATTCCAATTCATACCAACATACTCAACTACTGCATAACTAACGTCAACAATAGAACCTCCAGTAGCACCTCTAGTAAATACGGGCGCATCACTTGCAGCATCCCAAGCTGACGTTACTTGTCCAGCGTAGTAGTTTCTTGAGGTGTTTCGATTTCTAATACCAGTGATGTAAACTACTACATCACTATCATCGGTAACTGATATTGTTGTGCCTGTTGCCACTAGCGCCCCACTACTAATAGTTACCGACCCCACGTCTCTAACCACCATCTCATTATCGGTACTTGGAGTACCTACAAACTCTACTATCTCCCAATCAATATAAGTATCATTAACTGCACCCAACCGATTAAAAGTAACACTTGTAAGAATATTTTCTGGATTGGAGATATAAGCAGTTACATCGTCAGCATTTTGGGCACCACCAAGAGTTGTATCTCCAGCACCAGTGTAGTGACTATTTGTAATACGGATAAATGAAGAGGTGGCAACCTGAGGCACATCGTAGTCAACTCCAGCCACCAATGTAACCGATGTGCCAGAAATTGTGGTAGTTCCACGCTGTACCTTAAAATCGCGTTTTTTAGCTGTTGTAATTTCAGCGTAATTTGTATAAGCTGGTAGTGACGTGCCGTTGGCACTAACCCTAAAGCAGAAAGTTGCATCATTTGGGGTACTGATGGTTGACTTGATGCTGTATTCCAAATCCACATAGTTTAACTCCGTCAAGGTTGTACTGGCTGTCAATGATTCAGTATCCCTAACTCCACCGTTTGAGGATAGATAATTGCTGTTTTCATCAGTTAAACCACCAATCGCTTCAGCAATATTAGCTGTATCCTCACCGTTAGTTAGATATATAGAGTCTGTCATATCCCAACTATCATCTGCAACACCATTAACATCGGTCCAAACTGACACCACATCACAGGTAGTAATCTTAGGGGCATAGTCTAGTCTAAATCTAGTAGCAACTGACGAAGTAGCACCCTCATTTGAAACACCAAGACGAAGGCGAATCTTTGAAGACAAATCAAAATCTGTAACCGGAGTATCTTCGTTTCCAAAAGTGGCTGAAGTTGAAGTACTTTCACCACCATTGTTGTATCGCCAATGATAATGTGTTTGGGTAAGGAGCCCACCTTGCAAGGTAGTAGAGGCTGTAATTGAAATAGGTGTACCCGGAGCGACAGAAGAAGCCCCTGCCACTACATCAGAGGTTGGTGAAGTGATTTGAAAAGATACTGTTTCACCATTAATTGGTAAGGTGGTAATATCTGAAACAACATACAAACACAACGTGCTGGTAGCCGTAATGCCAACCGAGTCAGAAAAAGTCGAAGTACCATTTGGACCACTAAATCCATCAGTATCTGTACCACCAAACTGAGTCTCGGTTCCTGCGTAGGATTCACTGGTGCAATCGTAAGGATTACTCAGATCCGATTCATAGAATAATTTTATATTACTAAGCCCGGTCGAGGCATCAATCGTTCCAGTTTCAGTAATTGTAACGTTAGTGATTGTATGTGAGCCAGAAGTTGACTTTAGTGAAAATGAGCCCCCCAGATAAGCGGCGGTAGTCGGTATGTCAGCATTAGTTATATGAGTCCCAACTGCTGCCGCTATAATATCGGCGCTGATTGTCGCTTGTGGAATAACACTGTAAGTGTTTAATGGCGTACCAGAATCAGTCAGCCGAAAACAATACGTCTCTCCTTCCACCGCAGAACTAGAGGCTACTAATGAAAACTCTAATTCAACGTAATCTATAGTATCGAGAGTCAAACTACTAGTCGTTGAGAATGCATCTTTAACACCATAGTTTGGACTCAGAAAATTTGAATTTTCAAAAGTGACTCCACCGATTGTATTTGAAATATCCGTCGTACTATCACCATCGTTTAAATTAGCGGTCGGATACATATTCCAAGCATCATCAGTTGCACCTACGTCAGTCCAACTAGCAACATCACCACAGGTTGGCGCCGCTAGACCGTATTCAAGCTGAAACGTTGCATCAGTTGAGGTTGAACCTTCATTTGAGACTTCCATACGTAGCCTGATCGGAGTCTCTTTTATTAGTGAACTAATGGGAGTGTCTTCCGCACCAGCCGTAGCTGAGGTTGCTCCACTTTCTGTTCCATCATCATTTCGCCAATGATAGTGAATTTGGGTTAAATCTGGACTAACGATATTTGTAGTACTAGCTATTTCAATCGATGTAGCAGGATAAACAGTTTCGCCAGAAACTGTTACATCAGTAGAAGGATTTGTAACTTCAATTTCAATCGTATCAGTATCATTGGCTGTACTCAATACATCAAGCACAACATACACACACATAGTCTGAGTCGGTGTCACATTAACAATTGAACCGGTAAAATTTGATGTGCCATCAACTCCAGAGAAACCATTGGTATCTGTCACACCAAATTGAGACTCTCCACCGGAGTATGATTCACTAACACAGTCGTATGGAAAAGAAACATCTAGGTCGTAAAAAAGTTTAATGTTATTCAAATCATTTTGTGCATCAACAGTGCCTTTCTCTGTAATTTTAAAAGTAGAAATAGTTCGACTAGAAATCGATTTAACTGTAAATGCACCCCCTAGATATACACCTGTATCATTGGTCTTGATTGACGAAACCTGAGTTCCGATTGAGGCCAAAATAGTATCGGGCCCGATATCAGCCACAGTATTACCAAATCGATCATTAACTGCTGGATCATACCAAGTAGCATAAATTCTTTCGTGACTATTTAGGTTTAATGATGGGCCATATATATTTCCACTGGTAGTATTGATCGGGCCTTGTTCTGTGCCCCAAGTAGTCATTCCATCTGTTGATTTCTTCCAATAGATATTGGCGCTAGTAGGAGTACCAATAGTATCCTCAATTGCATAAGAAACATACACATCACCTTTATTTTGATCATAGGCAATAGCTGTATTATGAATACCCCGGCCAGAGACATTGGTCAAAACGTCTGTCTTATTTGTCCAAACCCCAGACGTATAGACAGCTGTTCTAATATCATGATCCGCCGTTACCATGTCGTTATTATCAGCAACATAAGCCAGATAGATGCTCCCGGTATCAACATCTACAGTGACAGACATCCCGACATCGAAAGTTGAATTTTCAGGAGCGTTAATATCAATATTAGTCCACCCCGACCAATTAGCTCCATCCCAAATTGCCGAACGGATATCATCAGCTGAAATATCTCTGTTTATGGTCATTACATTTCCTCCTGACAGAGGAACTAGTAAGTTAAAGTCATTTGTACTGTCATATGGGCTAGTCCCAACTTCAGTCCAATTTGACTCAGTTTCACAACTCGCAGAGCAAGACACCACAAATGAATCACTCACGTCATTAACAGCCATGTAGATTTTACCGTCAGTTGCTTTGGTAATAGTCTGAGCGTTAACAGTGTTTGCCAATGATGGCACTTGTCCAGAACTGGTTGAAACATTAACCGGTGCAGACCCCATCAACAGAGTATCACTGGTTGTATCGAGACGATTATAAAAAAGGTCATCATCCCCACTGTCCATAGTGGAAATATGAATGTAATTTCCAGTACTATCACCCGGAGTCCAACGGTCGTACCAAATAACAATTTCCAGACAGTCAGTTTGACTATCGACAGTAACAGCAGAACCCCACGTATTTCCTCCATCAGTAGTCTTACTATAAACACAAGTGTTATTACTATCTCGATAAAAAGTATAGCCGGTTTGATCATCAGTAAAAGCTGTCTGCGCACCAGCAAATGTGTTAGCAGCCGCATTCGTACTTACTGTACTATCAATCACCACCTCAGCTGCTTCAACCGCCTGTGGGTACAATAAAACAATCTGCAGTAGCAAAACTCCAAACAGCTGCATAGCAATTGAAAAAATCAATCCTGCAGAAACACTACTTTTAACACGTTCTAATGTGCGCAGTTGATACATAACTCCGTTCCTTATATATTACCTTATTTTTCTTATGATTCAGCAGTAGTCTGTGAACTTGAAGAGGTATCAGGTGATGACGTAGCGATCGGAACTACTAGGTCTGGGATAGTGGAAGTTGGACTCTCAAACACTTCGTTTACCTGCTCGATATCGACAGTACTGGTTGCACGCAAATCTAATGTTTGATCAATATCTATGTCAGGTAAGATAGGTGGAGTTGAACTACCACTTGACGTTGTTTCATTATTATTCACTATCTCTGACTGCTTGGGAGCTGGCTTAGTTTGAATTAAGGCTCTAGTCTCTCCAGTTGAATCGGTATTTGGTAAATCTGTCGGCAATTCCTGAGGTAAGGATTGAAGGGGCATGATTTTACCAGTTACCACGTCAAATCCTTTCATCACAACATCACCATTTTCATACATCGCTTCATACATAACCATCAATCTTGGGTTAGACACCGAAACACCTTCACCATCAGCAATAGTGGTATAGGTTCTATCTTTAATGTCATAAGTCATTAGAGACTGTGTACCGTCGTTAGAACGACTATTCCATATGATCAATGGTCCTCTAACATGTGGAGCAATATCGTGTCTAGAAGAATTAGTAATTTGTTTCTCTTTAGAACCATCAAATAACATTATCTCCCAGTTATCATGCACCCAACGTTGCCAAACTGTGTATTCTCCGTGTCGAGTTGGTTCCATATTGTTAACATCAGTATCAGTCAACTGAACTTCTTTACCTGTATTGGTGTCATAAGAAATAATTTGATATCGATCATTTACCAGACGGTGCCATACAATTGTCTTTGAATATTCATCATAGTAAGGCGAAGCATCATCGACTTTATTATGTGTAATCTGGGTCCGTTCACCGTCCCGTACTAGGTATATTTCCAAATCACCATCTGCGTCAGGAGCAGCTACTAAGGAGTCTTCTGTGTGTACAGAAGAGTCTTTCTTCTGACAGTAAAATGAACCTTCTTCAATTCTAGTGCATTCACTTTTAAGGAAAGAAAACTGTGAGTCACTTTCAACATATGAGACTAGATTATCATTTGTACCAACCTCATCAACTTCATCAGATATTTCTACATCTGCACTTTCCAATACACCACTACCCGACCCAACCTCGTCATTAATCTCATCAACAGAATTATCATCAGCCGAGACTTCTTCATTGTCGACTTTACCAACGTCAGTAATCTCGGTACTAGAAGCAGTAGTATCTGAGTCTAGCTCTTCATCTGGTGTTTGATCTTCGTTAGAGTCAGTAGTTCCAGAACCTCCACTTGTGCCACCTGAAGACTCGTCACTAAGTAGTGTCGAGGTAGATTTTTGAGTTGAAGTTGAGACTATACTTGAAGTGTCTATATTTATTATTTCACTACTTGAAGCACTAGCCTCTGTCACAGCAGAAACAACTTTTGTTGTACTAGCTGACTTAGATACTACAACCGCACTACTAGAAGTAGCTTTTTCAGGTTCTTGATCAGTAGCGATAACTTCTGGCGGGCCATTATCAACTAAAGCAATATCTTTTGAGACATCAGTTGATATTTCTTCACTCTTCTGACTAGGTGCTTCCGAAATCACTTCGGCCTTAACAGTTTCTTGAGTAAATTCTGGAGGTATCTCTACCTTGGCTGAAGCTGGGACAATGTCAGCAGTTGTTTCTTCAGCATAAACATTTTGAAATGGTTGAGACACAAAACATAACAACAACAAAACTGACAGCAGGACTGCTTTTCTAGTATTGAAAACTAACTTGTACAAGAAAACTGTTTCCTGAACGGAAGGATCTCTGGCACCACCAAATACCCTAGTAGAACGCTCGCTTGCACGGCGCCCCTGACTAGTCGATAGATTGTTAGTGATTTTAATTTTTGTACTTTTTTGTGACATTTATGACCCAACAGTTTTGTTGTGATAACAAATTATTCCCATCACACAATAATAATACCAGTGTTGTCCACTATTTATCACCAAGGTTATTCACTTTTCTGTTGATAATCAAGCAAATTTAAACAAAAAAACGCTTGACAAATATGTAAAATGTTACTTAAAGAAGAAATCGGCAAGAATTATAGAGAAGTCTCGAAATGTCATCTTACCATCACCATTAAAATCGTAAGAAACGTCTTTATTAGCCCATGCTGCCATAAACGCACTAATGTCTTTTAGACTAACCTTACCATCACCATCAATGTCAGTTATGATTTTAATTGCGACATTAACCCCAATACTTTCGAGACTAGTGTTCTCGTCATATATATACAAATTGACTGATGATTTGTCATTTTGACCAACAGTCACCGGAGTACCCTTTCCATCTCCAGCCAACAAAACAACGTTAGTTGCACTTAAGCTACTTTGACCAGTACTTAGGGCCAAGAGATCAATTGAAGCAATCTTATGTTCACCAATAAAACCTCTTTTAAAGGTTCCTCCCCTTAGAATGACACTGTTCTCCTGAATAATTGGATCTTGAGTCCAGATAGTCAAAACAGATTGACCTCTATCGACCTCCATCACTTTTACTGCCTTAGGGTCAAACTTAAGCGTCACGTCTACAGCGTTAACCGGTACATGTGCATTAGCATAAACGTTTAAGGTAAATCTTTTCCCTGCTTCAATAGTAGATTCTGTCGACTCAAGTCTGATATATGATTGCTGACTAGTACTTACTGCTGCGGCTCCAAATATAGCCGCGAACATTATAAGCGCAGGAAACATGAATCGAATTGTATATTTTTTCGGTTTTTCTTTAAATATATTTTTAAAGTAATTTACAATTCGACCCATAATAAATATCAACTTACAAAGAAGACAGGCTATTAGTAATATCTATGGTAGCTTTTTTTGCTTCATATAAATTTGTTTGAACTTCTTGAACCTGTTTTAGTATTTCGTTAATTTCTTCAGACTCTGCGTTTTTGCCTAATAACAAAGTTGAGATTATTGCATCTTGCAAACGCACTAGTTCAACTGAATACTCAGCTTGTTTCCTTTCTGCCTTAGCTAGAGCCTCCCACTCTCCTACTGGAAAAGATGTTGTTTGACTATGACCAGTAATAGTACTTAATTGGTCAACATAATCGCTATATATTTCAACTTCTCTTGATAAACGAGATACCATAACTGACTTTCGATCTGAAAAAAATCTTCCACAACGACCAAACAACCTCTCCAATTCAACTAACTCAGTTTTGTCCAAACCATTATTTAAATGACCTAGTAAAGTATCAAACTGGATTCTCTCAGTTACAGAGCAATCTTTTATGATTGATTCAGTAACACTATCTGCTCCATTTCTAGCAGTTATTTCTGCAATTTTATCCAGCAAAGCTTCTTGATCAGAAATCCTGACTTTAGTAGCAATCTCTAGGGCCTGAAACCTTAAGTCTACTAATGTTGTCACTATGAAGTACATAACGATTATTCCCACTAGGGCGACCAGTATATTTTTTACGTTCAACCATTCTGATTTTTTTTCAGTGTTCATATTGTATTAGTTACTATTCTTACGGGTTAATTCGGTCACGTCTTCTATCTCCTTCTCTACCTTACTTTGTGCAGCCAATAAGGCGTTATCAAGCACACCAATCATATCAGACTCGGCCTTGGTTAATTTCTTAGTTTTTCTTGACTCAATCATTACTAACTCTTGATCACGTAAGGTTTTCTGTAAAGAAGAAAACTCGCGATGCAAAATCTCCAACGCTTCAAAAGACTCTACTCGCACTCGTCTCCTAAAGCGACCAAGGTAAGCTATTAAATACCATGTGCCAACAATCAAGAAAAGGACCAAAACAATAAGTGGAATTACTACAGACAGAGCATCTACAATCATTGAACCGACTCTTAAATAACCAGGCTGTTGGACAGCTATTTTAATCACTTCTGACACATCACTAAGAGCGCCATATTCATCAGTCGCTTGAGCTGATAATTCATACACACCTGTCTGGAAAGTTCCTTCTGGTATGAAAACAAATTCTCCAGCATCATTACTTGAAATATTGTAGGAATTTGGTTCACTGCCAACTCTACGCACAAACACCTCAATCTTTGCATTTGGTCGAGTTAAACCTTTAATAACAGGTATTACTTCTTCATTTATTTCTGATGGATAATCAGTAAAGATTGGTTTACTGAAGGCCTCAATCGTAAATGAGAAAGCACCGGTTATACTATTACCTGCTTCGTCAAACGCTTCGATGAAGGCGTTGTGGTAGCCTGGATTAAGCGCTGGTAAAGGAATGGTGCTGGAACCAGTCTCATCAATGTATTCAAAAGGTTCGTCCGTATCAAGTTTAACCTTATACCTTTTCACTTCACTAGTCTCATCCTCAACTTTTACACTCAAAATTTGGTTTGGATTACCTAAATCATAACCACTTGCTTGAGATATCTCAATACTAGTTGGACGTTCACTATCGACTGCTAATCGATAGTGAGTAACCTTACCCCAACCATCAGCATTTTTAAATTGAACATGGAAATAAGACTCACCATCAGGTAGATCACTAAGTGTAATAGTGCTAATTGGGTTCTCGTAGACTTTAGTAGGAACTGTCGTTAGACTTTCGTCCAACAAAGTTCTTACAGCAGTTACACCGCTTGGTAGTGTCCAGGACAAAATTGCTTCTTTACTTTTATACCATGCCTTTTGATCACCATGAGTCTTTGAATTTACAATCGGGGCAGCCGGAGTATTGGCTGGAGCGACATATTCAATAACCTCGGCTTTTGGAGCCTCAGATTGTGCTTGTATAGTGTACGTTCCACCATTCATTGCCGTCAGTACATTGGTACCTCGACCATCATTAGCCAGCACTGAGCCATTGGTAAATGACACCCGAGCGGTACCAGCTCCAGCGGCTCGAAAAGTGATATTCATTATGTTTCCAACCGCACTACTATAACCAGATGGTAAGCCACCGCTAAAATTTATAGTACCAGCACTATTAGAAAAGGTTGGCTCTGCAACCCATAAATTGAAAATTGAACCAGTACGATTAACTGATACGACCGATAGTTCTCTCGGATTGAAAGAAAGTGTTCCTTCAGCTGCATTAATAGCTTGACCACCCGTATTGACTTGCACCTTCACTGAAAAAGTACCATTAGTTGAGTACACCCCGGTATTTGGTGACAGTGACAAAGAGGCGGCTTCCGTTATAGAGATCGAAAGAAAAAAGAATGTAACTCCAATTAGAATCGCTAAAAAAAATGGGTGTATCTGTCCTATTAATCTATGTTTTTTTATAAAGATCATATTACTCTTCAAGATTATTAGCGTCTGAATCATCTTCAATATCTACCCTATCATCAGTTTTACTTCGTCTTTTTTTCTTTACATAAGTGAAGACTGCCAGCCCAACAATAATAATTATTATCAAGCCAGCAATCCCAAATCCATACACTAGAAACTCACTTCTTGAAAAGGTTCTAAGTGAATCATCTGGAATATAAGTTGCAATGTATTCATTACCTGCTTTATCAATCGCTTTAACTCTGATTATACTATTGAGTGATTGATCTTTAAGAACATGAACTGGCGGTTGTTTGACCATCAGCCAAGGAGCATCTGCTCTTCCCCACTGAAACGAACCGAATTGTGTTAAAGGCTCCTCCATCACTTCATAGTGATCAATACCAGTTTGTTTATCAGTTGTACTAAAAACTATGTAGTACTTACCTGAAAAAGCTTTGTCGTCTTTTTGTAATGAAATGCTAAACTTTTCCGGCAAGATATCATCAGCTTCAATTTCGTCTTTCCAAGGATTAATCATTGTTGCCCCAGCCGATTTATTAAGTTCTATTTTAGCTCCATACAAATTTAAATCAGCTTTAGTACCAAAACCATCATTTAGGTATGCCGTACTTGAGGAAGTAAAGTCAACTGTAGCGGTATTTTCAACATTACTCCCTGCACCAACTGAAAAACCTGGCGAACGAAATACGATTTCGGCAATTATGTTAGTTAACCTTGGATCACCCTGCACACGACCGCAATATCCATTTGGTATACCGCCAGCAAAGGTAATTGTTTTATTTTCTTTATTAATAACAGGCCTCTCAACCCACATGTTAAAAATTGAATTTCCAATCGAAACGTCTACTGGTTCAATATTATCCGAATAAGTAACCACACCATCGACAGCATTAACACACTCTTCAGCTGCCTCATCTGTATCAAGACGAAGCACCATCTTGGCTGAATCACCTCTATTTAGAGTACTGATAGCTGGATCTATGTATAGCGAAGCGGCTTCAGAGTACAACGGAATCAAAAAAATACTTCCTAGGAATATTCCCACTAGAAAACGCGCTGAATTTAACATTAACTTATTATAGCAACTAATACCGTCATATTCTTTATCTGTACACATACAAAAAACCCTTCTCGTGGTGGGAGATAGGGTCTTTTGTCTTTTAACTCCAAGCTTAGAGCCAATATTCGTTAGAACACTGGTGTTGCTACATATGTCAATGTAGCAGTATAGTCTTCGGCTGCTTCCTGCAAAGCAGTAGTTTCAACCATGTAGATGATGTCGGCATTACCTTCACCAGCTACGGTACCATCAGTAGGACCATCATGTCGGAACACCTCAACTGGAGTTGTGGATGCAGACACAAAGTTATCACCGCCAGAAAAGAAATCGCTTAAACCACCGGTAAGAGTAGTATCGTTAGACGAAATACCCCAGTGACCATATTCATTTTCTTGTCCAGGCGTTGCTCCTGGTGATTCCCAAGCTACTGGTGAAGCATCGTAGCTTCCGTTACGGAAACCGTCGATATCAGCACCGTTGGCAGAAAGTAGCTGGTGGTCAGTTTCGACTGTTACCACAAAACCATTAGCTGCGTTGGTAGACACTTCAATGTTTTGGGCTGCAGTACTAGCTGTATCAGCATCAAGAACTCCAAAAGGAATCGCCGTTGCTGTAGTGTCTCCACCTGTTGAATCAGCTGTGTTAACCAATGTTCCAGCAGCTACTCCATTCACCGTAAAGGTAAACAAAGTATCAACCGAAGCAGTTACTGTAACTGAGTCAACAATAGCTACTCTAGTTTTACCAGTATCACTGTTACTGAGTGTAAGTCCAATTTCGTATGAAGTTAGACCAGCTGGGTTAGTGATTTGGCTATCACTAGTACTAGCGTAACTGGCGTTTAGACCAATCTCGATAATCACTGTTTCTCCAGGACCAACCGTGTCAGTACCACTTTCGATGTCAATTACTTGACCCGCAGCAGTTACATTCCAGATTGCGCCACTGGCAGGATTATCATCTAAATCCTGGTCGACACCGTTGACTTTAAGATCAAGATCCTCCGCCGTTAAAGCTCCGATGCCAGTAAACCCAGCAGGGAACGTTAGACTAATAATTTCTCCAGCTGCAAGACCGGTTGGTGTTACAAACTGGATAGTGTGATTAGCTACAACACTGGGAGCTGAGTCCGATAGTGTATCGCTAAAAGAGGTGACATTGGCAGCTTCCGCAAAGCGGAGTGACGGTAGACCAAATGACCATAAGAGCATGGCTAGGCCTAAGGTCGCTGCAGTTGCTTGGAGTAATGAGAATGAGTTTGAAGCTCGATTCATATTACTCTACGTTGTATTTAGCCCTACAGTCTGTTTACTTGTGGTAAGAAACAGACGAGAATAAACTCGTACCATAGAGTGGTCTCCACTCCGCTCTATAAAAATGCACTGTAAGCATACTTACGAAGTCACACTTGGCTGAAGTGCTCACGTACACAAAAAGTACGTTCAGTAATGCTAATTGATTACCTCCCTCGTAAATACTCTTTCATTATACGATGCTCAAAAAATCTTTTTTGTACTTATGAACACACAAATGAACAAATGCCTGCAAGGCATATTGTGAATTTAGTTCCCGATTTGCTTTGCCTAGAGCAAATCGCTGGAACGTAAACTCCAACGCAAACAACAAGCTGTATACCCTACCCAGTCCAATTTAAATGAAGCAAAGAGCGGAAGCGACTATGCTGAATTTGGTTTGAGTAAAAATACGAGTAGCATAGCTAAGACTAATTTTTACTTATGCAGTTGCTTATGATTTTTAGACTTCCAAAGGAGAAAAAGCATGTAGCAAGCTGCCGAGATTTGCTTTGCCTAGAGCAGTCAGAATTTGCCCAAGGGCAGAGCAAATTCTGACATAAGTTCGCAATAGTCACTACGTTCCTTTGCTTACTTAATTCGCTGGAACGTAAACCCGAACGCATAAGCCAAGCTGTATACCCTACCCAGTCCAATTTAAATGAACAAAGGAACGTAGTGACTATTGTGAATTTAGTTCCCGATTTGCTTTGCCTAGAGCAAATCGCTGGAACGTAAACTCCAACGCAAACAACAAGCTGTATACCCTACCCAGTCCAATTAAATAATAATATAGAAAAATCCTCCAACCCTACCTTACCATTCGCATTAATATCAGCTGGCGGATTTGAGTCACCGCCAGCAGTCCCCCACCAGAAAATTAAGATTGAAAAGTCAATTAGATTTATTGATCCATCACGGTTTAAATCTGAGGGCGTGGTCACTTTTCCATCAACCCCAACAAATAACTGCAAGGAGGTACTGAAGCTACTTTGTACAGTGAGTGGTGGTGTCCCGACAATTGTCCTAGCTCGTAAAATATGCTCAGCAATCGAAATTTTGCTGGTATCTAAATTTATTGTCCAATTTCCATTGGCTCCTGACGTTGTGTTCTCAATCAATGAGCTATTATCAATATGAAGTTCAACCGTACTATTAGGAACACTTTGTCCAGATACAGCCACTAGAGCACCAGGATCAACTTTCTGATTTGGTACAGTGATGGTCGGAGGTAAAACAATCCCCCTAATATTTGTTACCGCTCCTTGTGTCACATCAAAAGTTTTATTAAGTGTTATAGAACGATTATTAGCACTGTCTGTTGCCCAAATACCAAGTGTAGCTGTACCAGGTGATGATTCAGCCGAAAATTCAAAATTACCATCACTATCGGAACGCACATTGCCAATTGAAATAGTATCTCTAAGGAAATTGATAGTCCTTGAAGGATAAGCCCTACCAACCACATTAATTTGTGTATTGTTAAGCTTTACTGAACTTCCTCCACCACCAGACGAATTACCTCCAGATGAGCCACCTCCACCAGAACCAGCTGGTTCAATTTTACAAATAGCTGAACAGAAGTCGCCATTGTCATTGTTGCCATCATCACATTCTTCAGAATGAGCTGTTTGCAAAATACCGTCTCCACAATAAGGACCATAATTACATTGCGGAGTACACTGTCTCCCTGCGATTGTTTGACTATAAACCCCAGTTTCACCAACTACATCACACTGCTCTCCCGGATCAACAACCATGTTTCCACAGATACTTAGCGTCAATGTTGTTGAGGCTGAGAAATCTGCAGTTACAACAAGTGGTGAACCTATGGTTAAAATCCAGAGGATTGAAAATGCAAAATAACGCATAGTTATACAATCTCCAGTTTCTTTTTTCGACGGGCATGCCATACGTATAAACCTGCAATCATTAAGGCAAATACTGGGAGTAATATTGAAATCTTGTGTGCAATTGAGAGTCCAAAGAATCCAAATCCTGCCAGCTGAAGAGTGCCGTACGGCAAAATATTAAGACTTAAATCGCCTTCCTGCTTTATATCATCTCCGTTATAGATCTTGTATCTCGCTATGTAACCATTAGCAGGCAGGCGGGTTGGTAATTCAGCCACAACACTTTCTGTAGCATAGGGAGCTATTTCTTTAATTTTTCCTAGATTCTTGGTTTCTTCTAACAGTACCTTTCCCGCTCGGTCAAAAATTCTGAATTCAACTTTAGACGGTGAAATGTCTACATTACCAGTATTTTCAATCAACATATCAAATCGAATTTTACCAGGGAAAAACATCCAAAGTAATTTGTGTCCGGCATTTAAATCTGGAGCTGAGATTCTTCTTACTCTAAAATCTTTAATTTTTTTATCAATAACTGATAACCTAATATCAACCAAAGCTCCGAGCGAGATGCTAACCGCACCTGCCGCCACTTGATCATCATCAGGTAAAGTACGAATACGAATCGAACCTGTGTAGTCTTTAAACTCAGCATTACTCGGCACTTTAACCCTAACTGTCATCGGTACTTTCTGAACCCCTTTTGGCATCTTAATTTCGTCTCCTTCAACCACTTCAATCCAATCTGCGATTTCAGGAGCATCAACAATAATTTCAGCCTTTTGCGCAATGTTTGTCTCCCCTCTTACCAAAAGGATTTGTTGCTCATATGTAGAGTTGCGCGTCAGACTTGTATTCTTAACATAAGGCGGTGTAATACCAAATCCAGCAAATACTTCTGATGCTCCCGTACTCAAAAAAAGCACTGGTAGCAACAGGCTGAATACCAAAAGTTTTTGGAAGTTAGATCTCATGGACAAGTTCTCTTATTATCGAAAAAAATTCCCTAAAAAGCAACAACCACTGCTGTATAACAGTGGTTGTTGCTATGGTCTAATTTGTTTACTAGTACCAGTCTGCCTCTTCAGCAGTAACCGCAGTAAACGTGTTCATTCCTGTGTAGCTTCCAGACAAAGTAATCGAGGCAGGAACGGCTATACCCCAATAAGTAATACCTTGTTTTGGTGTTGAGGTGGAAACTGTCTTCTTAACATTGAGCTCAACTTCGTTTGCAGTCGTTGAAGAAAGAGTCACCGCTAGCCCACTTGCATATGACAAACTAGTCGATGAGAATTTTTGTTCAGATTCAGGAATCGTTGAGGTAGCAGACACTGGACACTCATTTCCGACTGAAAAAGTTCCACACATTGATTCCCCTTGGGCTTGCTGGTCAAGACCTACATTACCAATATTCAATAGAGTTGATGTAGCGCTTAGGGTACCAGTGTCATTTCCAGGTTCAATAGCTCCATAGGAAATTTCGTTAGCCAGAATATCAATTGACTTAAAACTAATTACTTCGACTGGGCTTGAGGTGGTGGCCATAAAGCCAGTTAGACCATCGTCATCAATTCCAGCTACACCAGCACTCCACATATCAGCATCTAAGAAAGCTGGTACCTGTCCTGGCAATGAATCTGTTGGATCAGCCAAGAACCACAATGGGAATGTACAAGCATAATCGATCTCATCTTGGTAAGGACTTAGACAGGTAGTTGTAGCAGAACAGGTAAGATTCCAAGTTGTAGTCGCTAGTCCATTTGGATAACAATCATTTGGATCATACGAACCTGCTGTACCATCACAAGTTGATGTGCCAACAGCTCCTCTGAAGACAACTACATCAAAGTCAACTATTTCACTAGACGAGGCGGAGTTCAAACAACTATTAGCGTCCTTAACTTTGAAATCAAGTGTAAAGCCAGTTGTCTCAGTTCCAGGTTGAGTCAAAGTCATGTCAACTCCAGCATTGAGCTTGATGTCACCACCAGAAACTACCGGCGCAACGTTATTGACATCAAATGGATCTGAAATTGGGTTTGCAGCAGCTTCATGCCCGAACTCATCAACCAGGAAGCCAAAGGCACTATAAGATTGATCGATCATAATAGCTGGTATCGTAACTGTTGCATAAGCATCATCAGTGAAAGGAATTGAAGACGAAGCCAAGAAATCAGCTGTACATGTATTAGTAGTTGTACTATATGAATTTGATCCACAAACAATTAAAGTGATGCCGTTGTCATAGTTAGTGTCTGGGTCGGAAGAAGTAGAATAAAACGTTAGTGTATCACCTGGGTCAACCGGACCGTTGTTGTAGAAATCAGTTAGTACTGGCCGCTTATTAACGTGAAATGGGGATGAACTAGTTGAGTATAGACCTTGTTCAGGAACAGCATTACATCGAGGCAAGACAGGATCATCATCACACACCCAAGCGTACCAGTTATTTACTTCATTGAATGGTGCGGATTCAGTAGTCGTTGTCGATACTGTTGCTAAAGCCCCTGAAACTGTACCAGTAGAAACTCCCCACTGGGTTGTTGTTGGAGAGCTATAGCAATTTGGAGGAACCGTTCCAAGACTACCGGCGTCTGGTGCTTGGTTAGCAGTCGGAGTTGCGTTGGTACTACAAACTAGCAGGAAGTATGGCGCCCCATTACTATCACTACCAATCGCAGACCATGAAATGGTATCACCAGAGTTAGTTGGAGTCGTAGTTGCTGAACCTATGACCTCATATGGGCTTAAGGTAAATTCCGGTGGTGTGTTGAGTACGGTCAGGGTAGTTGTCGCATTCCCGGCCGCCGAAACTTTACTTAATTCCTTTGTTCCAACATCAAAAATAAATGCTAAAACAAAAACAAGTAAACCTGTAAGGGCTGTGACTACGGTAATTTTTCCGGCTGTACGCATGTACTTAGGAAACTCTTGGTGATTGAACGACATAATAATAAATATATAAATAAATAACTAACTTTCTCTCTATTGTACCGATAACTTTTATTTAATGCATGGAGTTATACACATAAAAATTTAAAAACTGTGTATAACTTTGTGTTTTCTACTCGTACCTAATCGCATCGAGAGGATTAAGTGTAGAGGCGCGTCTGGCTGGGAAAATACCAGTCAAATAGCCAACCGCGGCCGAGAAGATTGTGATGAAAGCCAGAAAATTAAACGGAAACGAAAATAACTTCACAGACTGCCCTCCAAATTGACCGGCCACAATGTTGAGTAATAAGTTTACAGACAATCCGAGCACAACACCCATTAAAATACCGGTCACACCCCCCAGAAAGCCCACCACGACTGATTCAGACACAAACAAGTACTTTACGTCGTTGGGAGACGCCCCAATGGTACGCATGATTCCAATCTCTTTGGTGCGTTCGAGCAAGGTCACTGTCATGGTATTAAACATACCAATCGCCGATACAATCAAAGCAATTCCACCAAAAGTAGCCAAAACCACTTGAATTCCCTGGAAAATTTTTGAAGCTTGTTCTACTGTCTTTGACAAAGCGGTTACCCGATAACCATCTTCAATTAACTTTGCTTCCACAATTGGCAGATTTTGATTTGAATCTACTCTTACTTGAATCCTTTCATATTCTTCTATTCCGACGTAATTTCTTAGTTCTGGCAACATCATCATGACATTCAATACTCCCTGCTCTTTAGTAACACCGCGCACGATATATTCTTTGTCAATAACAATTTCGTTTACATTGTCGGTCCCATCATCAGCTGGAACTAGTAGTTTTAGTGTAACTTTTTGGCCAATAAAAGCTTTTACATCTTCATCAGCAATACCAAACAGCTTTAGCGTAGCTGGAGAAATCATAATTGAGTTGGTATCACCGGCATCAGCTTCTTCAAACACAGTTCCCTCAGTCGCTGTTACACCAGCGTAGCGCAGGTATGGTGGCTCAACGCCTTGCACAAATACATTACCAGTTAGGCCTTTGTAAGTTATAAGAGCTGGAAAACGCGCTAATGGTGCAGCGTCAAGAACAGCCGGATTTTTCTCAAACTCTACAACCGTCTCAGGAGTAAGACTTAGTCCTTGCGCTCCGGTAGAAGAAACCCCGAGCGAAAGCAAAGTTTCTCCAAACACAATCTGCTCCAAAATAATCTGCTGCAAGCCAAAACCAAGCCCCACCAAAACCACCACCGCTCCCGTACCAACCCCCATACCTAAAATCGTCAACCAAGTACGCAACGGATTGGTCTTAAACATTCGAGTTGATAATTGTGCTAAATCTTGTATTCGCATTTGAATGAAAAAATGAGCGGAAGCGATTATTTTGAATTTATGTCCGAATTCGCCCCTGTCCTAGGGCGAATTCCTGGACGTCCCCAACGCCTTGCATTTATATTTATAATACCACCCCAACAAAACTAAATTCCCTGATATACACCAATAATTACAGCAAAAACCTTCCTAGACGAAATTGCTGGACGTTGGAAGTCTGACAGACTACACATCATTATATTTATAATACCACCCACACTAAACAAACTTCATCGCTATACACTATAAAATTATACCCAGACACTAATTCTTATAACTAACATCAACCCCTTGAGCAATAACCTTCTCAAAATACCTAGTAATATCATCAGCTTCTTTCTCACTCAGTCCGAGACCACCAGATTTAACTCCTTTCATTAAACGTTGGTTAAGATCGTCATCCTCAATCACACCAGTTACTCTATCAGCGATTAATTCTGTAATATTTGTGTTCTGCTCTTTATTTAGCTTGATATTATATTTTTGAGACAAGTGTTCACTGATACGCTCGGCCAATTTATGCTGACTAAAGAAAATACTATTGTTGTCCTTTCTGGCTCGATAACGTCTAATATCGTCAGCGTTATTTATCAAACTTTCTGTCACACTAGCCATTCGCCTTGCTTCTTTCGTATCAACCTCCACCCCACCCCTTTCAAGTGGTAGAACCAGACTTTTAATATAAGCATCTCTATCAACCTTCCCTTGAATAAACATTCCCGTCGCTCGTTCAAGACGAATAATCTGATCGAAACTGAAATCTTGAGTTAGATAATTAACTAAACTCTTAACCCGCAGAGTCTCAACTGAGTCATACGGAAACAAGCGAGCTAATTGCTCTAATTCAGTTACAATCGTCTCCCCTTCCTTAACTGGTTTAATTTGTTTACGCTGTGGATTAACCACTTCACGTACAATAAAGCCATCTTTCAAGTAATAAACGCGATGTGCATAGCTCAAGTGAGCAGCATTGTGTGACACCATAATAATAGTCCGTCGATCAAAGGTGTTAATTTCGTCAATTTTATCCATCACCTGTTGGGTTGAAACTGAGTCGAGGTTTCCGGTCGGTTCGTCAGCCAATAAAATCTTAGGGTCATTAACCATCGAACGAGCCACTGACACACGTTGTTGCTGACCTCCAGAAAGCATAGCCGGAATCTTATGTGACACGTGACCTACCCCAAACCTATCGAGCAAAGACTGTGCACGTCTTTCGCGCGTTGTACGGTCAGCATCACAAAAAATCATTGGTAGAGCCACATTATCAAGCACTGATAGTGAACCAATCAGGTTGAAAGACTGAAAGATAATACCCATAACATAACGCTGAAAGTAGACTCGTTCGGACGGTGGGTAAGAATAAATATCGTCACCCTTAATAAGCAGAGTCCCCTCTCCAGGTGGCAGAGAGCCTTGAATTGAATACATCAAAGTTGACTTACCAGAACCTGATGCACCAAAAAGAATGATGTATTCACCTTCAAAAATATCTGTATTTACCCCCTGCAGGGCTTTAAATTCGTTTGATTTACCTTGATTATAAATAATCGATAGATCACGACAAACAATGAGAGGTTTCGCCATTTAACTATTATTGCATCTTATGTCTAAAAAACCTTATGTTTGAATCCACATCTACCAACTACTCCACATCCCACTCCCTCCAAGTGCAGATCGCCGGACATCAGCACTGCACCTAACCTCCTCCGCTGATATTCTTAACCCAACCGAAGATTAAATGAACAAACGAGCGTAGCGACTATTGTGAATTTAGTTCTTAATTTGCCCCCTTCCTAGGGCAAATTACTAGAACGTAAACCCGAACGCAGTCAAAAATCCTATACTATAAAATATTTTACTCATATTATTCCCCTTCCTAGGGCAAATTACTAGAACGTAAACCCGAACGCAGTCAAAAATCCTATACTATAAAATATTTTACTCATATTATTCCCCTTCCTAGGGCAAATTACTAGAACGTAAACCCGAACGCAGTCAAAAATCCTATACTATAAAATATTTTACTCATATTATTCCCCTTCCAAGGCCAAATCGCTGGAACATGGCGATACAAAATTGTATATAACCCCTATACCTAACCTCCTCCGCTGATATTCTTAACCCAACCGAATAAATGAGAAAATGAGCGGGAGCGATTATTTCGAATTTAGTTCCCGATTTGGCTCATTCCAAGGCCAAATCGCTGGAACATGGCGATACAAAATTGTATATAACCCCTATACCTAACCTCCTCCGCTGATATTCTTAACCCAACCGAATAAATGAGAAAATGAGCGGGAGCGATTATTTCGAATTTAGTTCCCGATTTGGCTCATTCCAAGGCCAAATCGCTGGAACATGGCGATACAAAATTGTATATAACCCCTATACCTAACCTCCTCCGCTGATATTCTTAACCCAACCGAAGGTTGACTGGAAGTTCTCCAATATCAAGTCAATAATATTCTTCTCCTGAATCGGCGTAAACAACACAAAATTATCAGACTTGATACTATTACCGGCCTCATCCTCACAAGTCAAATAAAACTGATAAACCGTCGCTGGTGCAAAATCTACCACCACTTCCACGTGCTTTTCAATATATGAGATTACCTCTTTTTCAATAGTATAGGACTCAGAAGCTCCCGCCACACCTTCTTGATAAGTCATCAAACAAAGTGCTGGTTCATCAGTATCCCATTCAATAATAGTCTGAATTCTTGACTCACTACCAGGGAAAAGAGTTGACTCATTGGTAACGTTAGTGATAATCGGAGCGGCAATATCTCGCACTGTAATAAACTGAATTGGCTGACTTTTTACTCGGTCTCCGCCAGAGTTTTCAGCTGTCACAAAAGCCACGTACCGCGTACCCAAAGTCAAATCAGCCAAGCGCATTTGGTGAGAAGTGGACAGAGTTGGTCGACCAACTGAGTTCTGAGCCCCAGTAGTCTGATCCTGGTATTCAACCAAGGCTTTAGCCGGTACATTTGTATCCCAAGCTAAAGTAGCGGCGTTTTCTTCTACTTTAAGGACTCGCAAATTACGAATCCCTGGTGCGGTTGCTTTGGTCTTAAATTTATAAACCTTACTCTCCCCCCTAATTCCATAACCATCGGTTGAAATAACCTTAAAACTATATTCTGTGAAAGCATCTAGTCCAATAACATTAATCTCATGCTCGGTCACATCTCCACCAGTTGATTGTTGTGAAAATTCAAAATTTGTCCCGTCGAAACTTTTAGTTGGAGAGAAAAGGACTTCTGACGAAGCTTCACGGTCTGTATTCCATTTAATTAATGCTGTGGTGGTTTCTGGGATAACTGTTGGCGGACCAACGATAGTCAGGTCTTCTGTTATCCCTTCAATTGCCTTGACTGTTTCATTAAGAATTTCTTGCAACTGTTTTGGATTAATAATTTGATTTATCTTCTCAATAATTTCTTGGGTAGCTAAATCACTATTATTATTTGAACTACCTCCATCACCAATACCATCCTGAGGTCCTTTACCAGCCCCTTCAGCGGCAGCCTGTCCAGTACCTTCTCCCTCACCCGTTTGTGGCGTACCAGAAGTTTGTACTCGATAGTCCGCCGAAATACCCTGATTACCACTTTCATCAGCCGAAACCACTCTAAAGTAGTAAACCCTGCCCGGATCAAGGTCACTAAGAGTAATTGAATGGGAGGTGCGATCAGCTACTGGAATACGTACAATTCCGTAATCCGGTTGCAATCCATAGTTAACCAAAGAATCAGCATCTTCATCCGTTTCCCAGGTTACAGTTACACTAGTGTCCGATACATCAATCAACTGAACGTTACTGATTTCTGGAGCAGTACTATCCTCAGCCGATACAGTAAAAACTGGCATTGATAATAACACCAGAGCAAGACATATCACTGGCACCAAGAACAAATTCAAAACTTTCCTCATAGCTATTAGTGTATCACGCCACTTTTTTAAATTCATAGGATACATACTAACTAATCAGAAATTGCGGTAAAGGTATTTACACCACTGTGCGGGTTACTAGCAGTACCAAACGGTACTTCAATTCCCCAGTAAATATCATCTGACACATATGGCGTATCTACCACTGGTTTACTCAAATCGACCTCAACATTAGTACCAGTGACTGACAATGAGTTACAGCTACTACAAGAAACATAATCGAAGGTTGAAGTTGAGAACAATTGCTCTGAGGCTGGAATAACTGACGCTACCCCGTCGGTCATATCCGTACCAGCAATCTGGACATCAATAGCCTCATTACCATAGTTCTGTAGCGAAACTGATGGATTGTAGGTTCCAGTGTTTTGATTGATATCAACTGTTCCGTAACCAATTGCATTTTGCACCTCAAGGGCTCGAAGTGTCAAAACTTCAACTCCCATTGATGTATCAAAGTCTGTTGCCCCCGACATATCTGATACTTCCATAAAGGCAAACCATTCTTCACCTCCGTCCGCATCAGTCGCGTCAGCATGGAATTGGAAGTCAGCGCTACAAGTAAGGGTACAACTGGTAGCTGTACAGTCAGAGAACACACAGGCAGTACTAGAGGCAACATAACAATTATTATTATCAGGAGTACAGCTGGCAGTAGCTGATGTTTTGTAGAAAGTGGTGGTTGCCACATTCAAGTCAGCCACACCGTTATAATCTGAAACAGTTGTTGTAGCTATGATTGTAGTTGTAGCACCAGGAGAAAGAGCAATGTCCATACCATTATTTAACGATACAGCACCCAATACTGGATCAAAAGCCAGAGTCAGTTCAGCTAATTTGGCGTATGAATCCAAACTCGAGCCACCATCAGTCACTCGGAAACAATAAGCGTCGTTAGTAGCATTAACAGTCAGAGTAATAGCGTATTCAAGCTCGGTGTAACGATTTTGGTCAATATTGAGATTTGAGGTCTGATTACTACTATTTGTCACTGTCTTACCTGCCACAAATAATCCCGCCTCAGTTAGCAAATGATCAGTAGTGTTAGCATTGTCACTAATATGCGCTGAGGCTTTCATACAAATTGCAGACGAACCACAGCTAGCCACATTTGGCACCGCCACAAACGATCCAGCATCTACCCCCTCACAACTTGGAGCAGTTAATTTTGGTGCAAATTCCAATCTGAAGTTTTGGTTAGTAATCGGTAAACCTGTATTCTCTACACCAATTCGAAGCCGAGCCACAGCACCAAAAGCAAAGCCTCCAACCGCTGTGTCCTGAGCAGCCGCCCAAGTAGCTCCTCCTGTTACTTGCTCCGCACCGAAATAGGCAGTTGGCTTTGTCTTAGTGCGTGGCCACGATACATAACTATCCCAACCACCGTTCTGACCCCAATAAGTAAATCCGATTCCTCCTGAAGTATACGTACTGTCGATTGCAGATGTAGTAGCAACTAATGTTCCAGCAGAATTAAATAATGACACATCCATTTGGTTAGTTGTTTTCCAGTCCACTTCAACCTCGTACCAACCGGTACTATAAGAAACATTAGCGGAAGCTAAGACAGTACCAGAAGTATCAGCGTTTTGAGCATTTTTAACCAGAGATATTCTATCCACACCATACTGCTCGATACAAACAGCGTAGTTATTATTTATAGTCACCGGAGACTGCACACCAAACAAAGTACAAACCTCATCGCCAGAACCGACTCCTGTATCAACATACTGCATAAAGCGAATAATTTGACCCTGAGCAACTGTAATATCAGTTCGCGCAATACCATCTGTCGCTTTAGAGCTTTCGTGTCCAGCTGTATCAAGGCCAAAACCTCCCCCATAAGCAAAGGTTCCAGCCGTGTTAAACAAAGATGTATCCCCTGAATACTCAACAATGTCATCGTCCTCAAAATCATCGTAAATCTCAAACACGTTACTTGGATCACTAGTTGAGGTAGCCGATACGTTACCGTAGTACATAAATATCTCAGTCGCACTGCTGGTGGCTAGAGTTGGTACTTTAACCCAGACTTGGGCTGTTACACCTGTAGTGTAACTCTCTATCCAGTGCGGAATAATATTAGTACCAGAACTATCGGTAAATCGTAATTCATCAAAGTCTGTCTGCATATCAGAATCGTACGCTACGGTTAGTTTAACGGCCACATCAGTGTAAGCAGTAGGATCGGCGTTAATTACTCTGACTCGTTTTCGAGCGCTCCAACTTCCGTTATACCAAGTACTGGCTGGTGCCCCTTCCCCTCCATCATCATTCCTCCAGCGGAAAGTGGTTTGTTCAGTCAAGAGACAAGCACTATCGTCCCAACGAATTGAACTACAGTCATCTGTTCCGTCGATGTCATAGGCTTCTCCCCAT
The DNA here is from genome assembly GCA_020632095.1 of Candidatus Nomurabacteria bacterium. Classification (GTDB taxonomy): domain Bacteria; phylum Patescibacteriota; class Minisyncoccia; order Phycocordibacterales; family UBA918; genus OLB19. The sequence goes on along the minus strand of JACKGF010000001.1, from coordinate 122,337 downwards.
AAGTTTCCGTATGCACCAGTCACCGACCAACTATTCGTGGTTGTTGCATTAAGAGCGATGTTTGTTCCCCCTGTATAACCAGCATTGGCAAAAGATGTATCAGTTATGACCAGAGAAGCATTGGCATTAATAACAGTTGATGAGGCAGTGATTAATTTTGATGAATTTTCAGCCTGAGCAAAGTCTCCATTACTTAAAGAGGTAATAGTTGGTGCACCACTTAGCCTTAGACCGTCAATATCAAGATTTCTAAATGAATAATAACTAGCATTGAATATTCCGCCCTTAACCTTGAAGGTGTAGTCACCAGAACCTTGATTGGCGACGGTTGAAGTCGCAGCGGCTGTACCGATTATTCTCAGTCCTCCACCCTCTACCGTAATAACCGAACCATCTGCAATTTTTACTGATACAGCTCGTGGTGAACCAAGCGCCACCCCATCAAAATCAGTCGCTCGACTCCAGTACTCAGTGGTGGTAGCAATATGGTAATCACCGTAAACATAAAGACTTCCATCAACACTGCCATGATCTTGTGAGTACCATGATGAAGTACTTGGTATAACTGTCGTGGTCGCTACTGAATTCCAACTACTGATATCAGTATTAGGATCAAGGATCAAGGTGTCGTAATACTCAACCGGTGTAGTTTTAACATTTGTTTCATACTCAGTACCACTGCGTAGTGCCAAAGTTGAACCAGTCCAGTTGGTGGCAGAGCCACCAAGAGTATTGGTAAATACTCCACCGATGCTTAATATTTTTCCGGAACTTAAGGTAAAGGATGAACCGAGACTCAGAGTAAAGTTATTAGTAGTGGTAGCATTTTCAACAATCGTCCAGCCACCACCAGCTCCAGCCAGTACTAGGTTATAGAAGATGTTGGCACCCGCATTGATAATCTCTCCTGTATCACTTGAGTTAAACAACACCGTTCCAGCAGTTTGCGTAAAGGTTCCAGCTGAAGCATCGAATGAACCTCCAACAGAAAGAGTGCCTGTCCCGACTGTAAAGCTACCACTTTGAATTGTTAGATTTTTAGTCAAAGCAGCAGAAGCATCAGTCAGAGTGTAATCACCAGCCCCTGCATCAATAGTCAAAGACCCAAGCGTACTAGCCGCCAAAGTGACCAGATTTCCTCCTCCGGTACCAGTTACCTTAACTTCACCACCAGCGTGAGTCACAGCCGATTTGACCACAAAATCATCTCCCACCGTCAGCACGCCAGTTGGCAAAGTGACTGTTCCTGTCGCTACAGTAAATGAGTCTGTAGCAGTGGCATTTGTGTCAGACATTGTCCAAGTACCTGCAGTACCAGCAAAGCGAACGGTGTTAGCGTCAGAACCACCAAACTTAACAGTCTTGCCTGAAGCTGTGGAGTTGAAGACTAGAGAGCCGCCATTAGCATTAAAGGTTCCGCCATTATTATTGAACGAACCAGTAATAGTTGTTGCACCAGTCGGCAGCACAATATCACCAGCCGTAATAGTAAGATTACCCCCAACATTTATTAGAGAGTCAGTTATTGTCCAATCACCAGCCCCATTGAAGGTCAGATTGTAGAAATCATCATTATTAATGTTTATAGTTCGGCCAGCCACCGCAGAGGTGAAGGTCACGGAAGACTGAGCAGCGTTAAAGACAGCATTAGTGCCACTAATGAAGCTTCCGCCAAAGGTGTGTGTTTCACCATTGGCTGCAGTGAACAGAGCGTTGTCTTGAAGTTCGATGGTTCCATCAAAGGCACTACCAGAACCACCCCCTGGCACAGTTACATTACCAGCTGGAGTAAATTTCTTACTATCCCAAACCAACAATTTAAAGTCGGCTGGCAAGTCTAGAGTGTCTGTACCCGCATTTACAGCCGTAAATGGAATATCAGCATCATCTGAACTATCCCACACTGACATCGCGGCAATAGTCATAGCCGCTGCACTTTCGTGACGTACAATCACTCGATTTTCATACAAGTCCATATTACTTAGAGATGAAATCGGATCCTTTGTCACAGTCGCTGCCTTTTCTGTCTCACCACCGATGTAAACAGTTAAGGTATTTCCTAAGCCGAAATTAACACCAACGAAAGAGTAGTCACCAGTTCCTCCACCTAACCCATCACCGTTACAAGTGGTTGAAGCAATTGATAGACCGTGAACACTCAAAATCACGTTATTGGTAGTACCATCGCAAGCAGCTGAAACACTAGACCCTTCATCACTATAGACCGTGCCAGAAATATTAATAATCGCTGCTGAATCTTGCCAAGTAACATAACCCGGATCTCCCCCTGGATCATTATCCTTTGCTTCACCATCAAGGTTTCCAACCACATTTACAAACCGCCAAGCACTAGCACTGGTACCAGTCGCTGTCACGTTATAAGCATTAATAGCCGTCGTAGTCGCCATTCTGATACCAGTGAAGTTCAAGGCCGGATTAGCCGTTATAACGGCTCCTCCCACCGTCATAGTAGAACCACCATCAATCGCCACCTCAAAATCTCCGTGAGAAATATCTGAGACACTAGGCGCACCCGTAAAGACAAGACCATCAATGGTTGTATTCCGGAATTGATAATAATTCATATTCACTGCCGTAGTACCGCCAATTGTAAAGTCATAGGTACCAGAGCCACCTTCAACCGCCACTGTAGTAGATGCGGTAGTAGATCCAACAAGTTCCAAACTACCACCTTGATATTTTACTGAACCACCATTTTCAATTGTCACCACTGCTTGTCTTGAAGAACCAAGAGCTACTCCATCAAAGTTCTTAGCGTAATCCCAGTAATCACTGTATGAAGAGTTAACATAATCACCATAGATCATAAGTGACCCAACTACTCCCTGATGATTCATCGAGTAGAGTGAACTGGCTCCGTCTGTTACTACAGATGTCGTAGTTGCATTCCAAACTCTAGGATGTGTACCATCTCCCGTAATAATATTTTCAAAGGTTTCAGATTTTGTTTTGGCATTAATAGTGTATGAAGTACCACTATACAAATACAAAGTTGTACCAGTCCAAGTAGTATTTACATTTGACATAGTCGAAGAAAAACTACCACCCACCGCTAATCTCTGACCACTAGCCAAAGTAAAGGTACCAGCACTAAGAGTTAGACTACCGGTAGTGGTCGCATTTTCTGAAATTGTATAGTTGGCTGTTCCGGTGATACTTACATTACCGAACGTAGAGTTTCCAGCGGCGATAGTCGCACTACCGGAAGACTTGGTGAAAGCAACGGTACCACCACTAGAAGTAAAGGTTCCATCATTTTCCCAATCACCTTGAGCGGTTAATGTTTGTGAGTTACTTGCGATCAAAGTTCCTTTTGTTCCGATATATACCTTGCCTCCCACTCCAAAAGTCGGATCATTGGTTGTGACATTAATAGTTGATGTTCCTAGTGCTCCAACCGTGAAGTTCTTAAGTACCTGTAAACCAGTAGTCGGTGCAGTTGCTACAACAGTACTGGCCCCGTCGTTATCAACTACTAGGTTATAGTAGGCTGTACGCTTAATATTTGGTGTCGCTCCACTATAACGAACCGTACTAGTAGCTTCTACAAATGTTCCGTTTTCGACAAATGGGTTACCGCTTCCTTGCAAGTCCCAAACTGAACCATAAGCGTTTAGGAAGTGTGAAGTGGCAATTGTTAATACATTACTAACAGTAGTTGTAGCGTTTGTAGCCGGTGTAGTAATCTCGCTATGTGTTCCATCGCCAAGAGTTAAGTTATATAGAGTCCAAGGAGTCGTACCACCAAACGTATTTGCGCGCTTAACCAAGGTAGTTCCTCCAGTCATATTTACGGTACCATTTCCTTTAAATGAACCCGTATTGACCGTAATATTATTGGTTCCAGACAACGTACCAGTTGCAACATTAATACCAGTCTCCGAAACAATTGGGGTTTGTACAGCCCAATTTCCATCCACACCACTGAAGCTGATATCGTTGAAGGTAATAGTCGCACTGCCAGCTGCACCGATTGTTTGACCAGCATTAGTAGCAGTAAAATCAACATTACTAGTTGCTCCAACAAAACTACCGCTTGTATCAAGATACAGTGAACCTCCAATAGAAACTCCGTCCGAACCATTAGCTTTAAAGATTCCTGATTGATTGACCAACAATGAACCATCCGCACTAGTCGCTCCGGCACCAGCCAAAACAACTTGTCCACCAGAGTCAAAAGTTCGATTATTCCAAACTACTAAACCACTACCGGAAAGAACTGTTAGTAAGTCTGGTGACCCAGTAGAAGCGGTAAACGGTAAGTCGCTATCATCACCATTATCAAAAACAGTCATGTCAGCAATGGTCAGCGGCAGAATATCCTCATGTCGGACAATCACACGATCTTGATACAAATCCATATCGGTAATATTGCTGGCTACTGATACTGGCGCTGGACGAATAGCAAATTGACCAACATTGACGTCATCGACACTTCCCCCAGTCAATACGGCGGCACCCGTAGCTCCCACTGTTGGCATTGGCCGACCAGACACTGCAAGTAGCCGATTGGCTACTTGCAAGTCCTGAGCCAAAGTCTTCCATGGTGCAGCTGGCATATCCATAGCCCCATCATCAATCACATACCAAGCCGCTAGTACGTAAGCTCCGGCTTTGGTAGTAGTTAAGGTTGGAGCCGCTGGTGAGGAATCATTTTGTAAGTTACTCCAAGCTGGAGTGACATCAAAGACATTAGTAGTATCGACACCAGAGAAAGAACCCACCCAATAAGAATATTCCTCGATCGTGTCATCATTGCTTAAGAAATCGTAAGTAGCCGGTTCACTACCAGCATTGGTAACTTCGTGATACCAGATGGCACTATACATATCATTACCGGTAGCTTCCAATCTATCCGCACCAATCACCCAACCAGCAGGTGGTGTAATACTGAAATCATCTTCCTTACCAATAATTGCAAACATCACGTCACCATTTTGTACGGCGGGCCGATTGACCACAATATTAGCACCATTAAGAACAGTACCAAAACCATTTCTTTGGTCTCGTAACTCAACAGTCTCATACGGAGCTCCTGTACTTCCAAGCGGAGTTTTGGTGACAGCTGCTGCTACCATCGTACCAGTGGCGGTTGGTGAGCTGGCCGGTCGGAAAGCAAATTGTCCAACATGAGTCTCACGTGTACTTATCACGCCACTAATCGAGGTACTTCCTGTATCACCAGCAGTCGTCATTAAGCGCGATACGACAGTAAGGTTGTTGTTAGCAGAATCAAGAATATTTTCCGCTCTAGCTGACCAGTCGTAGATTGGGGCAACAGTTTCTGTATCAATATATGAGTACCAAGCAGACAATACCAAAGCACCATTGGTGACTGTATTGATTCCCTGAGCCACTGGGTCAGTCTGGTTTTGCAGTTTTGACCAAACACTAGCTACATCAATCGGAGTACTGGTATCCACATTAATCAAACTTCCCATCCAATAACTAAAACCTTCCCCGGCGTCAGTCACTGAAAAATCGTAGGTAGCTGGCTCAGTACCCGCAGTTGCCACCACCTTGTACCAAATACCAGTAGTAATATTGTCACCAGTAGTGTTTCCAAGCACATCTACCGCTACCCAGCCAGCTGGTGGCGCGTTGAAGTTTATATCGTCATCCTTACCAGCAATGAGTACTAGGACAGAACCATCAACTACCGCTGGTCGAGACACTGTCATTAAGTTACTTGTTACATTTCCATTACCAGTAATTTCGTCATAGATTCCAACATTCACTTGTGAAGCAGTTGCCTCACTATTAATGTAAGTTACGATTTGCGGCTCACCAGTATAAGAAATACCACTAACTGTAAAGGTTCCGTCCAGCGGATCACAAGGTGCAGTATAGGTAGTGACCCCATCAAGCACCACTGTAACAACCTCGGTTGAATTGTTACAGAGTGGAGCGGTAGCCGGAGTTACACCATCATCACTATAAACTGTACCGGAAATTGAAATAGCGAAGTTACTATCATCCCATTGAATAGAACCTGGATCACCATCATCATTGTCAAAAGCTTCACCATACAGATCGCCGATTCCGCCTGAGAAACGCCAGAAAGTTGATGGGACTCCGTCGGCAGTTACGTTGTAAGTTGTAGTCTGAGCTGAACTAGTCGCGTAGAAGGTGGAACGATTAGTAAGGTTGCGATATTGAGTATCAATCCAACCAGCTGAACGAGTAGTGGTAGCAAACCGTAGTTCATCAATATCAATATCCATATAGGTAGTTGTTTGATAAGCACCGATTCGCAACCCGGTATTGGTTGGATTTGCAGAAGAAGTTATTTGGGCAACCGTATCGCGCAAAATGTTGTCTTGATAGAATTCATTAAGGGCCCCATCAGCTGCTCGACCAATGGTAGTAAAGTGATGCCAAATCGTGTTATTACGAGCGAAGTTATAATCACCACCCGTTGTGATACCGAAGTAATGATAGCCTCTAGTAGCATTGTCATACCACGGCAGAAAAGCTAGATAAGAGCCGTTGTTTGTTCCATTTCCACTACCAAACTGCCACAAGGCTCCCGTGTCAAAAGCACTCTGGAAATATAACCCACTTGAAATTAAATCTTCACCTGGTGTCCATGTCCAACCAGTGTTTTCCAAACGGACGTTACCAGCAGTGGTGTCAATCGCTGTACCCAAAAGACCAGTGGTAGTTGCAGCTGTACCCACAGTCGGCAACAGATCACGACCATTACCAGATACGTCAGTGATTCTGACGGTAGGGTCTTCATTGAAGTGATAAACCGCTTCGTAACCAATCCATACTGCATTAGCTCCATACTCGTCACTTTGTGCATAAGCAGTAGCAGATGGATTACCGAAGTGAATATAGAAGGCAGTATTTTCGTTAGAAGAAATATTTGAAGCTAGGAAGTGCAACTCGCCAGTTTTAGCTACTGCGTTAATTTCTACCAAATCAATCGGCAACTCAATACCCTTATTGGTAGTCACTCTAATATCACGACCGTCACTTTGAACGTTACTCCAGAAAGTGTCACCTAGGTCAGCCAAGTTGATATAAACTGGATAGTTAGTTAAATCCTCGGTCACCACTGAAGACTGAATAGTTACTACTACTTGCTCAGTCCAAGCTGGTTCGTAAATACTGGTAAATGATGAGGTAGCAAAATTAACCAAAGAAAATTCAGTTGAAGGCTGGGCGTTAATGGTATCTGCATCAGCCGTAATACCACTTCTACCCCCTGCTACATTAAACTCAGCCGAACTAAGCTGATTCAAAATTGTTCCATTAGTCAAATGCAAACCTTCTGGACCAGCTCCAGTGACAGTGAAATAAGTAGCGTCTAGAGTACCAGCATTGACCGTTAAGTCGTAAATACCAGTGATCGCATCAATTGTCGTTGACGCTGCCGAGTCTCCAATAATAGATAAAGTAGTGCCAGTGGCCATAGTTACCTCGGCCGCTCGACCAATCTCAACGGTCACCGGTCTTTCACCACCGCCAGTCAAATCAGTACCATCAAAATCAGTTGCATAACTCCAGTATTCAGTTCCACTAGAACGAGTGTACTCACCGTAAATACGCAACAATCCATTTGACCCACCATAATCTGGCAAATAAAGTGATGAGTTATCTCGCACACTTGAAGTACTGATACTAGAATTCCAGATAACAATGTCAGAATCACCAGAAACAATCACCTTTGCATAATCATCGCCAGAGTCTAATCTATGAGTAACAGTGTAGTCTCCGCCAGACAAAGAAAGAGTTGTTCCAGCCCAAGTAGTTGAAGCAGCGTTGAAGTCATTAGTAAAGCGTCCGCCAACAGACAAGACTGTTCCCGACTGGAGAGTAAAGTCATATCCATTTAGCAGCGAGGCGTCATTATTCACAGTAGTAGTCGCAATTGTCCAACCACCACCGACTCCATCAAATGCCAGGTTATAGAATGCTCCCACTCCAAACTGCACAGTTTCACCAGTATCAGTACTGTCAAATGTAGTAGTAGCGTTATTTGGATCGTATGAACTAAATATGTTCAAGGCGGAACCCCCAATTTTAAAGTTACTACTTGGAGACACTAGGTTGGCATACTGAATTGTGACATCACCATCCACATCGGTCACCGATTCGTTTAAGGTAAATGACGGCACCACTTCGAGATAAGTTTCAGTATTACTGGTATAGAACGAGCTAGCATCACTTTGGTTGGCATACTCAGTCTGTACCCACTCGTAACTTCTTGAGGTAGTAGCAAAACGCAACTCATCAATTAAGGCATTATAGTAATTACCGGTTTGATAACGTCCCACCTTTAATCCAGTATTAGTTGGATTTGTTACTGTTTGAGTTAGAGTGTCACGCACTAAGGCATCTTCAAAAATTTCATTAGTTAGACCTGGAGTAGCCATACCGTTGGTGGTGAAATGGTGCCACTCAGTTCCAGTCCGAGCAAAAGAATAGGTGTCGCCAGTCGTTACACCAAAGCGGTGGTAACCAGTCGTGCCAGTATACCAAGGCATGAAAGCCAACCAAGTATCATTATTGCTACCAGTAGCATCCCCCCACTGCCACAAAGCTCCCGCATCAACCGCTGTCTGATAATACCAACCGGAAGAAACTAAATCTTCTCCAGCTGTCCAAGTCCAATCTGAATCACCCATCAAAATACTACTACCAGTTGTGTCGAGAGCATTACCTATCTTCCCCGTTGATATCACTGGTGTACCAACAAGCGGCGACAAATCCTTACCGTGACCAGACTCATCAGTCACACCTAAAGTTGGGTCGTCATTGAAGTGGTAGACAGCAGCGTAGCCAGCCCATACCGCCTGTGAACCATAAGTACTGTCTGCCTCAGCCGTTAAAGCATCTGAGTTGTTATGGTATAGGTAAAATGTCGTATCCGCAGTTGATGATAACTGGTTAGCTAAGAAGTGTAGCTCGCCAGTCTGGGCTCCCACGTTGATTGACACTAAGTCAATCGGAACTTCGGTTATTCCGTCACCTTGTGTCATTCTCAACCCGCGACCGTCGAGTGTTACATTATCCCAAAAATCAGTTCCGAGTGTTGACAAGTCAACATAAACTGGAAAATCAGTCAGAGTTGAATAAACACTGGATGAGGCAATCACTATGGCGGTACGATAATTCCAAGCTTGGTCATACCACTGTTCAGCAGGCTCTGAAGAGCCAAATATTACATTATTGAACGAAGAACCTAGAGTAACGACTGACTCATTAACGGCTGAAGTAAAGTAAACTGTACCGCCATTCGCATTAAACCCTCCACTATTAACATCAAGGGTTCCGCCAATATTTAATACCCCACTTGGGAAAGTAACTGTTCCGCTATTAATAATAAAGTCATTACTAGTAGTAGCGTTTGTATCAGTAATTACCCATGATCCACTTCCACTAAAGGTAACGTCATACAAAACATTAAAGAAATCAGTTCCGCTTAGCGTGATAGTTTCAGCCCCAGCACCATTAAATTCTATTTCGCTATTATTATGCATGAAATAACCGGTATTTAGGAAAGAACCGCCAATTGTCAGTTTTCCAGTTGGCAAAGCCACCGTACCGCTAGCAATAGTAAAGTCATTAGACACTACTGCTGAAGTACTAACAAAAGCCGGTGAAGTAGTAGCATCGTTAAAGTATAAATCATAGAACGAAGAGCCCCCAGCTAGAATATCGTGAGTCGCCTCGTCAATCACTAAGTCTGGCACATAAGTCTGAACCGATGTTGTAGCATAAAATATGGTTGGGTGCTTTTGGTTTGAATATTCTGCTTGCACCCAATTTGTTGACTGGGTAGTGGTAGAAAAACGCAGTTCATCAATACTTCCCTCCAATGAACCAGCTGTTTGGTAACGACCAATCTGCAACGGTCCAGCCGTTGGATCATCAACCTGCAGTGGAGTAGTGTCACGCAAGATTGAATCCTCGTAAACATTCATAGTAGCCCCTGTACTGGTCGGAGCAAGGGTACTAAAGTGGTGCCAAATAGTTCCGTTACGAGGCGAGATTACATAGTTAGTTCCTCCAGCCGATGAACCGAAACGGAAGTAACCGGTAGTACCACTGTACCAAGGCATGAAGATGTAATCATTACTTGTTCCCCATGACCACAACGCTTCCGTACTGGCCGCCGCTTGATAGTACCAACCACTTGAAACCAACTTATCTCCAGCTGTCCAAGAATAATCGTCGTCAGTCAAAATACCAGTTGAACCAGCTAAATCAACCGCTACTCCCATCTGACCACTAGTAGTAGCCAAAGCTTCGGTATCAACCACCAAGTTTCGACCGTTACCAGTAGCATCATGAAGCGTCGCTCCGAGCGACGGAACTTCATTAAAGTGCCAAACTGCTTCATAACCCTTCCAAACAGCTTCTGAACCGTACTGACTACCAGCTGACGGAGCAGTAGCACTTGGATTATCAAAGTAAATATAGAATGTAGTAGAAGTAGAACCACTAACACTATCAGCCAAGAAGTGTAATTCACCAGTCTTAGCGGTATTATCGATAGCCACCAAATCATGTGGTAATTCGGTTTGACCATCATCACTGGTGACTCTAATATCTTTTCCATTACCAGCCACGTCAGTCCAAAATGAATTACCGAGAGTTGATAAATCAACAAAAATTGGAAAATCAGTCAGAGTACCCGGTACTTCATTACTGTCCACTACCACCGCTAACCGCTTATCAAAATTACTATCAGCGTACCAATCTGCTGAACCAGGTACCACAGGTGGGTATGTCCTATCATCTACAACTATCTCAACTCTACTAGTGCCTGCGTTGAAAGTTCCGTTATTGGTCCAATCACCAGCTACATATATTGTATGAGCAGAACCTCCTGCCAAAGTATCATTGTAACCAATTGTAACGTCATAGGCGGCTACATCTGTCGTAACTGAAACGAAAGCACTGGCCCCATCAATCACCACGTCACCAACATTTTGTTTGACAGGGTTATTATCAGTCCAAGTTTTTCCACTTCCTCCGTCAAAAGTGGTGGTAGCTGTCCCTACCCAATAGCCACCTGCCCCAGTCAAAAGACTGCCTGCTAGATTTATTTTATAACTACCTCGATCTAGCGTTCCACTAGCTACAGTTAGGTTACCTGAAAGATCTAAATCGGTTGGGATAGTGAAAGTAGCATCACCGGCTCCACTACCAAAGCTCATATTATGGAATTTGAGTGGCGTTTCGGTACTACTCACACTCTCAGTCCCCGTAGCCGCCGTCATATTGATGGTTGCAGTATCAGTTGAAGAAGTAGCATTGTTGTCCCATGAACCAGAAATATTAAAAGTGTTGGTATCAAGTTCAATCGAACCATCGTTTATCAAATCGTGAGCCGTCACTGACACTGCTGTCACTGCTGAAGCTATGTATTTGTCCCCTGGACCAACGTAAATATTAGCATCAGCACAAGACCCCACCCCGCAAACCACTAGATTATTTGAGGCGTCCACTTCATAAAAGATATCTTCATTCGCAGAAACAGAATTATCATAAAGCGCCAGAAGAGCGTTAGTTACCGTCCCGTCTTCATCAGACGAAATAGAAAGATGTTGTTCGAATAACTCAACTCCTGAAATATCACCCAGACCATCATACACAAAGGCCGCTACTGCCTCCTCAGACTCAGCTGCACCATCAACCCAAACATTAATAATATCACCGTTAAAAGCGGTAACATTATTAAATGTCCATACCCCAGCTACCACCGAACCAGTACCTGCCACCGGACTACCGTTAACCGCTACCTTCACCGTACCAGTCGCCACGTTTGTCGTCCGATCATACTCTTTTAAGGTACCAGACATATTCACTCCCTCACTCCACTCCAACTGCCAATCATCTAATTGCGGACAGCTACCCCCACCACAAGTTAAAGTAGCGAACGCCCGAATAATCGGATACGCATCGATATCAACATTGGTTAAATCAATCGGGCTGGTTGTTGTACCGGTACTGTTTCCTGGAATTTGGGAATCAGGAATTAAAGCGTAAACACCATCACTTACTTCATATTCAATCTGATAGAGAATCTCGCTAGTAGCTGGAGTCGAATCATTCCACGCAAAATTATCAAATTTTGGCCCCGCTCCGTCACTAAAGATAATATCCTCTCCAGCAAAAGTTCCACTAAGGTTACCTGCGTTCAATCGAGCAATCAGACCAGAACTATTCTCAAACGCCATAATAGACACTATTTCTTGCGTGTGTTGATCAGCTGTGGCTCCCATTTCGTGAATACTCATGAAAAGTGAACCGGCGGTTTGGGAACCAGATAGGTTTTTGTAGGCAAAACCACCGTCACCACCGTCAGTACCGTTGTTTGCAATCACTGTTACACCAGGAGCTACAGAAAAACCAGCCGCCAATGCTTGCCCATAACCACCGTTTGTTTGGTAATCATCGACATTATCAGTCGAGTTCATACTTTTAAACTTAACTCCTTTGTTGGTACCAGAACCAGGCTCTATTACCATGTAGTCCACATCCTCTGGTGTTGAGTGGGTAGTACCAGAACGACTTAAGGAAAGGGCAATACCCATATTGGTAGTTGTGACTTCAGCTGTACTAGTTGTCCCGTCATCCACATTAGTAGCTACCCAAGCCGTTTCATTATCGCTAGAGACAGTCGTTAGAGCAACCGGTGCTGCGGAGAAGGCCGGTGAAAAAGTTATGTCAGTACCGACATTATTTGCGTATGGTTGATTTTGTACTCCACTGACTGATACTGTATCGGCTAAGATTCTAACCCCACTTCCCCCATCTTGAATAATCCAATCACCTGCCTCCATAACCATATAATCAACCACAGTTGAGCCAGAGAAAGCATCGGTGTAATCATCCACCTTAATTTCGAAACTGTTTGAGGTCTTGTTACGCACTCGAGGCGTTCTTGCACCACTCCATAGTGGCCCAGCGTACTCTGGGGAAGCTGTTACTACCATATTGGTGTAGTCACGTTGAGTATTGATAGTCAACCAGTTATTGTTGGTCAAAGTGGCTGTACCATATTCACCTATATCCTCAGACACAATCACTGCTCCACCCGAGGTGGCAATAGTTCCGTCCAACACACCTTGGCTAAACTGAGCTCGAGTAGTCTGGAACCAAGTTGACAATGTCGTGGCTACATCAACTGTAAATGAATCTTGTACAGACCACGGTGACCATGAATCTCCACCATTAGGGTCTTTAGCTCGTACTCGCCACCAATAGGTATTTCCATCGACAAATGGACTACCGGCTTGTTTGGTGTAGGTTACTCTATTTCCAGAACCGAAAGGAGAGCTTGATGTCCCGGCAACTGTGTCAATAAATCCGGCATCAACCGATGAGTTATACGTACTGGAACTAGTAATAAAATTGTAGTCAGTACTAAATGAGATTTCGTACTCCAAATCATCTCCTTGTGGATCAGATGACACAAAATCAAATACTGGTAACAGATCAGGTGTTTTCTGATTATCAAATAAGTCACCCAAGTCTGGTGTCTCGACTCGTAATCCCCACTTAACCTTCCAATCCTGTAAAGATAAAGTAGTTCCAGCAAAATTAGCAACTAACCGAATTTGTCCGTAGGTAGATGTATCTAATTCAAGTAGGTTGATTGGTGAAGTTGAAGTACCAAGACTATTTCCAGGAATCAGTGAATCCGGAACGAGAGTCCAAGAACCATTGTTGTTGTATTGAACACTTATTAGTATCGTGCCAGAAGTTTCAGTATCATTCCAACTGACTTCACCCCAAGCATTTCCAACTGAACCATTATTGAAGTAAATCGGTGTACTTGTCATTTGACCAGTCGAACCAATCATCGTGACAGCACCTGAACTAGTAGAAAGACTAGTTAAGGAGTTAGTATCAAACTGTCGACCAGTGGTTTGCATCCATTCACTAACAGTAACAGTCGTATCGGTAGTAAAACTAAATGGTTCTGACCAATCACTAGTAGTTGCGGAACCTCCAGGGTCATCAGCTCGCACCCGCCAATAATATGTAGTGGTCGGGGTCAGTCCAGTCAATCCAGTAAACCTCACCCGTTGACCAGAATTAAATGGTGACTTATCAGATGGGACTGCAAGGTTTTCGAACTGCAGGAAGTTAGTGTCTGAATTCTTATCCAAGACAACAGAACTAAAGTCATAATCATCGTCAATTTGGATTTGGTAATTAATATCATCATTAGAGTTATCAATAGCATAAAATTCTAGCACTGGTGTTAAAACAGCTGTATTTTCGTTATCAAAGAATAGTAAATTAACTGGAGTACTTGGTGGCCCTACTGTTTCCAACTCTGGATAAGCAGTGTATGTTTCAAAAACCTCTCCCGTGGCCTTAACCATACGGAAGCAATAGTTGGAGTTGACCGCGATATCATTAGCAGTAATCACCCAATCCCACTCCACCACGTCACCCGGATTAACTTGACTAGGAATAAAATCTGAGTAATTACGCTCTTCATAGGTACCAAGCACAGTCGTTGAGGCTAGAGTTGAAGTGACTAAATCTTCTCCATCAGCAACACCTGAGTTGTTATAACCATTAAAGACCGCTGTGGTACTACCTTGCTGACCGACATCATTCCAGGCAGTCGCAGTACTACATTGGCCAGTTGAAGCAGCAGCGTACTGCAGATTGAAAGCTTGGGTATTAGCAGTAGCAGTAGCGTTACTACCTACAGCATTGATGCGCAATCTTAAAACATCACCATTATCTACCGCTCCAGCACCAGTAATATTTTGTGCTTCAACCAAATATTCACCCGGACTATTCTCCCAAGTACTCGTTGGAGTGTTACTAAGACTGTTCTGGTACCAAAGATATGATAATTGTTCATATTCAGTCGGGTTAGCGATTTCTTGATTTCCAAACTGATAGATGTCCCGCACAATACCATCGAACTTGCGACCCTGAACTGGTCCAGCCGCATTTTTCTCATCTTGATCGACTGACACATCTTCGTACATCATGTAGAAAGGCTCACCGTTAGTAGATACAATTTGGTGTCCACCTGTATAGTTAACAGCGTCACCATCTGTACCGTTACCGTTGTTGAAGTAAGCTTTCCCTGGATTAGAACCTGATGGCGTACAAGTACCAGTACTAACAGTATTACCCAGTGTGTCTTGAACCTCCAGGTCAACCGAACCAAAACGAGGTGAACAGACCACAGCCACATAACCAGTTGAGTTGGTCATGGCGTAGCGAGTACCAAACTCATGTTGTGGCCAATACATAGAAGAATCAGTACCATCTGAGTCAGCTTGTTGGAGAGCGGTTATTGGACTAGCTTGTCCACTAAGTCTAACCGCACTACCTGCCCCCTCGGCGGCCGCGGTACAAGAAGCATCCGCCTCATGATCACCTCTGGTTATACCAGTAATCGTTCCTCCCGCCCCAGTCGAACAAGTAACAGTTGGGTCAGAGTTACTAGCCAAAGCTGACACGTGCATAAAGTTAGAAGTGACACCGAACAAATCGCGATTGGTTGGAGGATATAAGGTAAGACCATCACCTGGGTTGGTACTTCGATGAATAGCTAAAACCGGTGCAGTAGCGTCAATTACTAAACCACTACCATCAACTCCTTGACCTGAGTTAGGCACCTCAGTCGTGGAAGTCACAACTGTACCAGTCGCAGCATTGAGGGTTTGCGACGGTGAGCCAGCGGCTGCGATATAGGTTCTAATGGTTGAACTAGCAAAGGGTGAGACAATATACCAACGATTAGTATTACGGTTGGTTGGTATGGCAAACGTAGTGGTAGCAAAACTAATTGGTACAATCATATCACTACCATCTGACGAAGCACCGGTGACAGTTCCTGAAATCGGACCTAGTACACTAATCACCGAAGCTCCAGTAAAAGTACCAAAAGTTGTACTTTCGCCTTGATTTAAACTAACCGGAGTACCACCATCAATAGCGACCTCATTATTATCAACCAGACTTTCCACAGTTACACTAGAAGCTCCACTGTCATCAACCACATAATAGATATCAGTTGAAGTACTGTACGAGAAGGTAGCCAACTCATCACTAGCGCTAGCCGCCCCACTATTACCATAGTACATATAAATGATAGTATCTTCGCCAGCTGGTAGTGACTCCAGTTGCACCCAAATATCAGCCTCGTCAGCTGTGTCATCGAAGTGTTGAATCCAAAAATCAAGCTCTACAAAATTGGTGGCGGACAAGGTTTCGGCGGTTGAAGTAGAGATGAAGCTAGACTGATTAGCCATGTTCTCATACTCAGCCGCTGCCCAACTCGGGTCGCGAACCACATCCGCATAGCGAAGCTCATCAAGGAAACCTTCAAAGTTTTCAGACGATGAAAATCCTCCCCCGACCGAGTCCTGATCCTGACCAATAACCAAACCACCGTTGTCAATCGTATGAGCCGCAATGACTGGATTAGATACAATCGGACTTTGCGCATCTAGTACGCCGTTGCGCACCATTGATTTGTATTGGGCATCGTAGTCACGAATAGTCATGTAGTACTGCCATGTGCCATCATTATAGGTATCGCTATTATCGATAGTAGCTAACTCTTGCTGACCTTGAGAATATATGTAAACACGATTGTTATTATTTAATCTATCCCAGAATTCATTTGCATCACTACTATTAGCTCCACTGGTAATAGTCATATCACCAGTAGTTGAAGAGTTGTGCCACCAAGAAACCGACACATTGGTCGTACCGTCCAGCACTTCTTTTGGTAAGCTCAAGTAGTCATTCTGACTATCACCAAACTCCTGACCAGCGCCAAACAATCCCAGCTTTCCGTCTGAACTGTTTTCATCATCACCATCGTACTGATTAGAAGTGGAATCTTTGTAAACATTAGCATTACTAATACCAGCCATATCTTCTTCCAAGTGATACACTGCCACGTAACCATTTGTCCAGACATTTTCTGCACCATAAATAGCGGTCTTAGCGTAGGCAGCGGCATCACTGTTGTTGTAATAAATATAGTAGTCAGTCGAAGCGTCGGCGGTTAGATCGGTCTTGAAGTATAACTCCCCTGTTTTAGCTCCAGTATCAATTGAAACGAGTTCAAACGGTAGTTCTGCAGTATTGTCCCCATTTGTAATACGAATGTCACGTCCATCACTAGCCACATTATTGAAGAAATCATCTCCCAAAGTAGCTAGGTCTAGGTAAACAGGAAAATCAGTCAAGTCAGATGATTGAGCTAAAGTGAATTTGGTTCGATTTTCCCAACTAGTTGAATACCAACCTTCCCTACTTCCCCCTCCAGTTAACTTGGTACTAGTTGAATAAAAGGTTGTCGGGTCTGTCTGGTTTAGGTGTTCAGTACTGATCCAACCCGGAGTATAAACCGTGTCGTCTGCGGCAAAGCGCAATTCGTCAATAATACCGTTATATGAACCACCGGTTGTCCATCGACCAACCTGTAAACCACCAAGGTTGGATGGATCTGTCACATTCTGAGTACCACTAAGTTCAAGTACACCATTATCATAAATACCATGAAGATTACCAGCCGTTGACGGTGCAATGGTGGTGAAGTGATGCCAAACTGCTGTGTTCCGGTTCCAGGTGCCATTTTGGTTTAAGCCAAAATACATGTAACCGCGACCAATCGTTGGATCAGCGTTGGCATACCAAGGCATATAACCAGCCCAATTTGGATTAGCAGTAGAACCAAATTCCCAAAGTGCTTCACCAGAAACAGCTGACTGGAAGTATAGACCAGAAGAAACCAAGTCGTCACCAGCTGTCCATCCCCAATCGTCTCCCACGTCACGCAAGACTCCAGTCGAACCAGTCATATCAAGAGCTGTTCCCATGGCACCAGTAGTGGTAGCCAAAGCCGCTCCTTCTACTTCTAGTTCCTGTCCATTACCAGTGAAGTCAGTAATAACATTTGTCACTGCCGTCGGGTCGTCAGAGAAGTGATAGACCGCTTCATAATTTGCCCAAACAGCTTGTGAGCCATACTGACTGGTAGACGCGTAAGCAGTAGCGGAAGGATTGTTGTAATAAATATGGAAGGTGTTATCAGAAACACTACTGAGAGCATTAGCTAGGAAGTGCAACTCACCAGTCTCAGCTGTTGTATCAATCTCTACCAAATCATACGGCAACTCAGATACACCATCCTGTTTAGTAATGCGAATATCTCGGCCATCAGAAGCAACCCCACTCCAGAACGCCGGACCGAGGGTTGACATATCAATGTACACCGGGAAATCAGCTAATCCAGTACTGACACTAGTGGCTGGAATTGTAATCGCCATACGTCCCGTCCAATCTTTATCGTATGGATTATCGAATTCTGGATTATTTTCATCTACCAGATTGCCTTTTACCACCTCTTGTACAAACCTTACATCTGAACCGTCACTGTTTACATTACTCCAAAAATCCGTCAAAGAGCTATCTAGTTCAAAGAACATCTGGTATTCAGACTGTGACGAACCAGTCGGATTTGGCACCCTAATCGGCATACGATATTGCCACTGACTAGACCAAAAAGGATCGAGCAACCCGTACTCACTATCACCAATTGCCTCAATCCAATATTCCCCATTACTAAATGGTGGGAATGAAATATCCATCTTGAAGTACTTGGTCTCACCAGCCTTAACAACATATTGCTTACCCGTATGAGAACGAACCTCAAACGCGTCAGGAACTTCTTTTTTATCTGGACCAAAACCAACAAACTCAGCCATTCGACGCAATAAACTAGCCTTTGGTAAACCACCAGTTTCCAAGTCCACCTTATCCCATCCAGGGGCATACTGAGTGACTGGATGCTCATCAACTTTCACTTGCTTAACTAAGCAAGCTGTATTTTCTCCATCAAGCTCATCACACTCTCTAACTACATTTGTATTTCGACAAGTGTAAGCTGGCACTTTTTCATCACCAGATTCACTAAGATTAACAACTGGATCGGTTTGCACATCATTAACCAACGCCTCATCAGTCGTAGTAATAATGTCAGACTGTAACAGCTTAGAAGTCGTATTTAGTAAATTTAATACTGTTGTAGTGTTGTTGGTAATAGTCTCATCAAAACTAGCTTCATCTGCAGGAGATGTTTCTGGTATAGCAAAATCTACCTCTATTTCTGAGCTTGAATCAGCCGCAGGACTCGGCACATCTTTAGTTTCAACACCTTCGTCAACACTTGTTTCAATTGTCTCTTCAGGAACACCCACCTGAACATCAGGTTCAACCAGTGACCCATTATCTACTTCTTCACTTAATGATTCGGCTAATTTTTGCGATAATTCCTCCAAAGTCTGAGGAACAAACTCACCAGCATACTCCCAACCTGCTTCACAGTTATAGACATAAGGTCGATACTCCGGAATTACCGCATCACGAGGCTTGTTGCGGTTATAGACTTCTATATTTTTAACCTCACCAACTCCGCTTGGGAAATATGTCTGAAGTGAAAATTCATCATCAGCATCAGTTGTATTTGTAACACTGAAGTAGGTTGTTACTTCAGACAAACCACTATAAGAAACTTTATCAGACTTTATGATTAGAGTTTCGTTTTTGTTATCGTCAGTAAAATCAAATTCTATCTTATCTCCTTCTGGTGAGATTAGTTTATCTCCAGACATTAAAGTATCGTCGTAACCATCATTGGCTAACAATTCAAGAATGTCACTTGAAACCGGCTCCTCTGGTGCTTCAAGGGTAAACAATTCCAACCATGCACTTTCAACAAACAACCCTTTGACTATCTCTGGATTATCTTGATACGAAATTTCTACCTTTAGAGTGTTTAAAGTCTCTTGACTAATCACCTCCTGTAACGCAAACAAATAATAACCCCCGTTTATACCACTGGAAACCTGATCCTCAATCAGGATCAACCCGGCTGAATTCCAGGTCTGACCATCATCAATAGTGTAGCGAATGTCAAGTGACGGGATTCGCTCTCGACTTTGTTTCTTTTCAGCTCCGACAGATAGTCGCAGTTGGGCTCCGGTTACTTCCACTCCTTCACCAATCGGATAACCGAAATCTGACAATGTAATAGTAAATGGCTGACAATCATCAGTACATGCAACATGAGCATCACTCTCTACGCTAGTCAATGAATCAGAAATAATATCTAGGACATCAGGTAAATCTACCACCTCATCAATAGTTTCAACCACTGGATCAGTCTCAACCACTGGAATATCCTCAACTAATTTCTCTGTGTCTATTGATACAGTAGTGGAAGGAATACTTTCTTCTGGAGCTGAAATTTCTACAACTTCATTAACCGGGTCTTCAACAACATCTTCAGTGGTTAGGACTTTAGGTTCTGGAACAACTTCCACTACCTCAGCTTCGTCTATTGTTGTTTCAATTACTTCATCGGACAAAGCAGTTGAATCTTCAGCTGCTACACCAAGAGAAACGCTAGGGTTTACTGCTTCTGTACTTGATGATCCATCAAGTAAGGATGTAACTGTTGAAACTGCCAACGAAAATAATGAGCCCGCCCGCCTCAAAACAGTAGTTGTACCAGACTCAACCGCCTCTTCTTCTGGTAAAACCACTTCTGGTTCTGGAACCACAATCTGAACATCCTCAGTTGAAGTTTGGCTCACAACTGGCACTTCATAATCAATCATGTCTTGCGGTACAACTGAATCACCGGTACTTGGGACTGAAAATTCAAACTCTACTTCTGGCACTGGAGTTACCTCAACATCATTATCATTTACTACTGGTTCAGGTGTACCAGACGTACTTGTACCAGTATCATGACTCCAGTAATCTTCATCTAAAGTAGCAGAGTTTATCGTGTTAAATTCCTGCAGTAAGGCATACTCTCCAAGGTTTTGGAATGTTATTGTTTCAACATTATTCCAGCCCTCTGACTCAACCACAGACGGAAAAACATTTATCGTTCTAACCACGTAAGCATTACTGAAAAACTGAGCGTGCACAAAATACGCACTGAAAATGATCAGTGAAACTAGGATTGAAAAAATCAATATTTTGTGGCTTTTCTTGTCTACTTTATACATTCGAAATTACCTCCGTCCAGATAGAATCTGGACCTATTATAAGTATACCGCGAGGGCCCTTCATGCCCTCGCGGTTATCCTCATTTATTAGTCAAAAACAGGGCTATTTTTATTATTCGCCACAATTTTTATTCTTTGCAATACCTAAATTATACCCGCTATTAACTAATAGTTGAATCCCAGAAATACACAGGACAACTATCAGGATTTACTCTGTCTTTGGGCAAATTTTGACCACCCTAAGGAAGTATCGACAGGAAGGCTGAGTTGAATTGGTATATTGTTTTTCGTTTGCGTTCGGGTTTACGTTCTAGCAATTTGCCCTAAGAAAGGGGCAAATTGAGAACTAAGTTCGCAATAGTCGCTACGCTCGTTTGCTTACTTAAGAATTGTCTTCACATCATTGATTTCCTTCTCTATCAAGGTTTCTGACACTTCTAGGGCCTGAGTCAATCCTTCAACAGCCTCCTTTTCCTTGGCAGATAATCTTTTTCGTTTAGTGATGGTGTTAATTTGGTCGTAAATTTCATCACGCAAAGCTGAAAATATTTTCTCCATCTGGTCCTGAATCTCACGTGTCTCTCTTCGTAACTTTTCTTCCTTTTCCTTTAAAGCTTTGTGTTCGTACCAGAAGTAGACTACCTGCAGAACAATCACAACAAGCAAGAAGAAAATAAATAAATTGAGTGCTGTCAGGAAGTCCCAGAAAGAACCTTCATCAACCACCTCAACAGGCTTTACCCAACCGGCTGTGATCAAGACTGCGACACTACTTTCTCGAGTATTACCGGCCATGTCGGTAGCAATCACTTTTATTGTATAGGTACCATCCTCAAGTTCCTTCAACATGTATCCAAGACGAGCTTCGTCGGGAGTAATTCGAAGTGGCTCCTTATCAGCTACAGTCATATCGTAATACTGAATTCCTGAAGTTACGTCACGAGCCTCGAAATTAAGTAGTGGGAATGAATTTTGAGTTGTACCAGCTCTAACATTAATTGCAAACGGTTCTGGAGCAGTCGTGTCAATTTGAAGCTTACGGTTTACTACCGCTCCCCATCCAACCTGGTTTTTGAAATTAATACTAACGTACTGCACACCGTCCTTAATCACCTCAGGTGAAATTGCAAATTCTTCGACAGGAGGAACTTTAATTGCTTCTTTATTGTCTTGAGGTACATTTTCTGGATTATCTGAAATCTCAACGGCCACTTCACTCACATCAAATGGTAGTGTCCAAGTGAAGATGCCTTTAGTTATGTTGTACCAAACCTCAGGTTCAAGAAAAGTTTGAGAGCCAATTTCTGGTGGGCGCGGTGGGTCACCAAAAATAATTGCTTCCCCTCCATCCCCTGAATCAGTAGTTTCTTCAGGCTTAGGAGTTGGAGTTGGAGATGGAGTTGGAGTTGGAGATGGGGTAGTGGCGGCAGCAACAGTATAGGTAGCACCAGTGGAATTTTTATAGACATCAGTTCCTTTACCATCAGCTGCCAGAACTGAGCCTTTTGAAAAAGATACCGCTCCCGCTCCTTCTTTAACTGTTCTAAAGGTAACATTTAAAATGTTTGAAGTATTAGTGAAAGGAGTAGGACTTCCTCCACCAAACTCAATTGTGCCTTTTGAATTTGAAAAAGCTGGCTCTGTTGTCCAAAGAGAAAAAACCGAACCATCTTTACTAACACTAACCACTGACAAAACCGACGGGTCGAAAGTTAATGCCGCTTCAACGGCGTTGACACTATCGCCTGAAGGGACCACTCTAACGGTCGCTGTAAAAGTTTGACCGGCTGAGTAAGAACCAGTGCCTGGAGACAGAAGTAAATCAGCCGCTTCTACATAAGTACGTGGTAGAAATACAAATATAACAACAAAAAATATTGTAGCTATCAGGTGCGTAGATTTTTTCAAAAGGTGCAACATAACAAGAACTAAAAAGATTAACTGCTTCGCTTCCTTGGATTTGGACTTCCAACTACTTTTAACTGAACCTTTTCTTTTTCGTTTGGCTTGAGTAATGGTAAAACTAATATTAAAACACCGTTCTTAATCTTTGCCTCAGCTTTATCTATATTAACACTTTCTGGTAAAATGATTCTGCGATAAAAATCTCCCCAGACACACTCCTCGGCTACAAACGCACCCTTAACTACTTTTCTTGGAAATACAATATATTCTGGTCTAACTCGTTTCCCTTCAATTAATACGATATCGGCATCACCTTCAATTGAAACATGAACGTCATTCATATCTGCGCCAGCTGATTGAGCATACACAACAATCATTCTCTCGGTTTGGTAAACATCAACATGAAGCTGTGCGACTTTGTCGACAGCGGTCTCCTCAGCATCAGACTGCAATGAAGCTTCATCGTTTCTAACACCGCGGCCTTTGAGTCTTTGAAGAAAGGACATACCAATACATTATACAAGTGAATACTAAATATTTTCAAGCTTACCCACAGCCCCATCTAAGCAAATCACAAGAACGTAAACCAAACGCAAGCGACTACTTGTATACAAAAATTACTCAATCTCATTATTCTTGTTTACCTAGACTAAATCGCAAAATCCTCTATCTCACACAAAAACAAACCAACTCTAAATTACTGGTTAAAAATTAGTATAGTTAACAGTACTAATTTTAGATGAGTTTTTACAACGTAAACACAATCTCTTCAGGCATTATTTCTCAGCAACAAATTCTGATACAAGTTCGCAATAGTTGCAAAAATTAAGGAATGTAATGACTATAATTTTGTATGTCAGAATTTGCTCTGCCTTGAGCAAATTCTGACCACTACGTTCCTTTGCTTACTTAATTCGCTGGAACGTAAACCCGAACGCATAAGCGTAAACCCGAACAAAGGAACGTATAAGCCAAGGAACGTAAACTCCAACGCATAAGCCAAACTGTATACCCTACCCAGTCCAATTTGATAAATGAACAAAGGAACGTAGTGACTATTGTGAATTTAGTTTGAGATTTGCTTTGTTTAAAAATACGAGTAGCATAACTACGACTAATTTTTACTATGCAAAGTGAACTTATAAGCCAAGCTTTTCAGGACGTAGTGAAATTTAAAAATACGAGTAGCATAACTTGTAGCAGATTTTTAGACTTCCAAAGGAGAAAAAAGCATGTAGCAAGCTGCCGAGATTTGCTTTGCCTAGAGCAGTCAGAATTTGCCCAAGGGCAGAGCAAATTCTGACATAAGTTCGCAATAGTCACTACGTTCCTTTGCTTACTTAATTCGCTGGAACGTAAACCCGAACGCATAAGCCAAGCTGTATACCCTACCCAGTCCAATTGAAAAGAAGTATAGAAAAATCCGTCAAACTCACTCCCTCCCTTTGCTTACTTAATTCTGCTGGAACGTAAACCCGAATCGCATAAGCCAAGCTGTATACCCTACCCAGTCCAATTGAAAAGAAGTATAGAAAAATC
The DNA here is from genome assembly GCA_020632095.1 of Candidatus Nomurabacteria bacterium. Taxonomy (GTDB): domain Bacteria; phylum Patescibacteriota; class Minisyncoccia; order Phycocordibacterales; family UBA918; genus OLB19. The sequence goes on along the minus strand of JACKGF010000001.1, from coordinate 97,837 downwards.
CGTCAAACTCACCTTCCCGTCCCGGTTAATATCTGCTGGTGGATCTGAATCTCCACCATTTGTGTTCCACCAGAAAAGCATAATTGAGAAGTCGATTAGATTAACCTTACCATCTCGATTCAAATCAGTATTAATTGGTAAATCTGCCTTCTGACCCACTCCGTAAAAAGTATAGTCAGAATAATGAGTCACTGCTCCACCCTCCTGTTCGGCCTTAGCTCTAACTTGATATGTATCCACCGTAAAGCCTGTGGTATCAATCGTAGTAGACCAGCGACCTTGGCTGTCTGACTGAACCTCATATTCTTTATTTGCTACACTGGATTTTAGACGTCCATTTTGAATTGTCACTTTTGCATTTGGTAAAGAAAAACCGGATACAGTAAGTACCTCTCCTGGTTGAACAGGATTTGGAGCCACCAGAATTGATGGAGAGACGTTGATATTACCAAGAGCAGAAGTTCTTGCACCTGTTACAGTAAAGGAGGTACTAAAAGTTGATGATTTTATATTGTTAGAACCTTGGGCATAAACCCCAAAAGTATAAACTCCGCGAGCAATTTCATCTAAAGTAATTGAGTATACACCTAAATTACTTGCTTTCGTGGTATCAAAGAAATTTCCATCAACCAAAATACTGACTGTGCTATTTGGATAGGCATATCCAGAAATAATTACTCTACCATCACCACTTCTATAGGGTGCACTTGTACTTTCGAAACCGCCCCCAGCCGTTGATCCAGAGCCACCACCTGAACCACCTCCTCCTCCACCTCCTGATCCGCCACCGCCACTAGTACCACCTTCAGTTGGAGCTTCTCCATCAGAAGAACCGCTCGTCCCGCCACCGCCACCACCTGAGCCAGTACCATCATTTCCAGTACCTGTGCCATCTCCGTCCACATTACCATCAGTATTCGACGTTCCAGTCGGTATATCATTAACGGTAAACGCAATTAAGTAATCGTCAATATTGAAATTTCCTTCATCGTCAATACATCTAACATAAAACTGCGCTAATGAATTTGGAACTACCTGTACAACAGTGGTATGAAAAACTAGACCAGTGTTAGAAAAAGTATCTGACATAGACCCAAAAGGAATATCGGCAACTGTACTATATTTACAGATCGCAAACTCATCAGTTTCTAAACCGATCTCCACAAAAAGAGTAGTTCCTCCCACCGAACTGGTCGGCGAACCGCCAAAGCGAAAAGGTGGAATTTCCTCAGTAGTGTCAATATTTGGTACACTAACCTTCTCATTTAAAAAAATCACGAAGTTAGCATTTGCTACTAAACCACCGTCATAAACTTCCAATTTAACATCATGCTTGCCTGTTATGCCCGAATTTACTATCGGTTCAACATCTCCTGGATTAGTAGTGGTCCCAGTAGATGTACTAAAGGTGACTGATGACATTACTGAATTTGAGGTATGATTTCCGATTTTAAACTTAAGACGACTGCCCGATGTTAACCCGGAATCCGGAGCCAGTGTGTATCTAAAAAATCCCGGTGAACCAGCCGTAATTTCTACCTGATCTACTCCTGGTGCAGCTACAGTACCCGCGGTTCGAGCCGACCCATTAACCAAGAGTTCAACGTTTCTTTCAGCGAAAGTAGTAGTCGAAAGAACAGTAAAACCGGCTGGCGGAGTAATTTCAAAAATTCCACCTGGTGATACATCAGTATTTAAAACAAAGTCAAAAGTATGGTTAGCTTGCTCAAGCGGACCTGAGTCACTAAGAGTGTCTTTGTACTCATTGATCTTGAGAGCATTAGTAACCTGTGGAGAAAACACAAAGACTCCAACTATTACAAAGAAGAAAATCACTAGCCAAAGTGTCCATTTTTCGTACACCGCTTTCATGTCTATACATTGTACCTTAGTCGACAACTAAATATTTAGAGCATTACACAGTTTTTACCTCAGTCCGTTCATCACGAATTCTTATATAATCAAGAACGTAATTGAGCAATATTAAAACTAATAAAATAAACAAAATACTAGCCAGTAGATAGGTGGCTTTTTCATTACCGTCGGCACCACCGGAAAAATCCACAGCAATCTCACGCTCAGACAAAGCTGCTTCACGAGCCGCTAATTCTTTCTCTTTGGCTGTCAGAGCGGCAGTCAATTGATTAAGTTCAGTCGGTTGAACTTTGGCTGTCATCCCGATAGCATTAGCTAAGTATAAATGTGTGTCTTGTGAAATTCTCACCGTAGCGTCACTGACTAACCCGCTTTCAAAAAGCAGAACAACCGCCACCACAACCGCAGACACTCTCAGAACTCGATGATAGTTGGAATACTGCATAACAAACACCATTCTATAACACCTTACGCAAACAATGCCAGTAACACAATAAGGAACAAGGCTGTAACAGTAAGCATTACCACCACGACCAGAAGAGTAGCCGACGAACCTTTTTTGCGACTACGAACCATTCTCCTACCTTGATTCAAATGGGCCAGTGATCTTCTTATGTACAATCTAACAACAACAAACGCGACAAGGAGGATAAATGCCAAGATACCGAGAGCTGGACCAATTATATTCATCGGTAAAATCCAAAACGTAACAGTGCTAGACATGGTCTTCTTAGCGCCACTATCACCATAACTAGCACTTAGCACCGCTTCATATCTACCAAAACCAACCGAATCACCTTCCCATTTAATGTCAGAAAACTCACGCGTATCGTTAGGAAAAACTCCAGCTCTTCCCTCATTAAACTGTATAGTCCCCACTTCGTTACCAAGCATATTAAACACCTCAAGCGGACCGGCCGGTCTAACTAAAACGTTTCCTGCATTTTCAATCCGAACAGAAAATTCAACATTTTGAGAACCATATAGATACTTAGAGGTAGAGAATTGTCTGATACTAGCTTTCTCAATCGCTTCACCAGATACCCGAATACTAATAATGTTTGCCACCTGATAACCAACCGCCGCTCCACTACTTTCCATCTTTGGTGGATCAACCGAAATAAAAACTCCTCCAAAGTGACTACCAGGAGAAGCATTTTCAGGTACATTAATGGTATAACTCACTCCAGCCTTCCCGTGCCCAGGAATATCAATCTCTGCAGCAGATAAAGTTATCCAATCAGACAACTCGTAGCCAGTTTTTTCCAAGTCATCTTTAGCAAAAATTGGAACCCCTCCTTCTTTTACTCCACTAATGTTACGAGTAAACAAATAAAACTTTTGCGGATTATTATCAAGATTTTCAACTGTTAGTTTATAATCATTACTAACACCAGGATCCAAAGTCTCTTCAATAGTAGCGGGTGTAATACTGACACCTGCCTCCTGAGCCTCTGCGAAGCCCACGATAAAAAAAGATAGTAGCAGAACCACAAAAGTCAGACCTGTAATTCTTCCTATTTTTATGATTGAAATAGATAACGAGACTGGAAACATATTTTAGCGTTCAAATTTAAATTAACTTAACTATATTATCATTAAAAACCAGACATTTACTTTGTTATGTACAGAAATATGTAAAAACATAAAAACCTCTCAAGGAGAGGTTTTTATGTTTACATATCCAATTAATTCAAATTAGAAAGTAGGAGTTGCGATGTAGGTTAGAGTTGTCTGATAGTCATCAGCCGCCTCTTGAAGTGGTGTGATCTGGATCTGATATCCAATGAAAGTTTCACCAACATCGTCACCTGTTGCATCTGCGGTTCCAGTCGTACCATCAGACGGGTCGTTGTGAGCCATGATTACTCGTGGAGTTGTACTAGCAGCGATGTATTGGTCAGCTGCAGTAAACGCTGTACCACCTCCCTGCAAGTTACCGTCAGTTGAAGTTATACCCCAGTGACCCCAAGTGTTTTCATTAAGTAGTGAGTTTGAAGGTAGGTTTGCGTCCCAGTCAGTTGGAGTGTCGGTGTATGCTCCATCGATGAATCCATCAATATCAGCACCTGTTGAAGAACGAAGATTACCGTCTTGTTCAACTGTTACAACATAACCATTTGCTGCGTTTGTTGTAACGTTTAATTGTTGAGCTAGAGTCTTGGTTTCACCAGCTACCAGAACTCCGAAAGGAATTTCTGTAGCAGTAGTTGAACCTGTGGTTGAGGTTCCGTTTACAGCTGTTGAGGTAGCTAGTCCTGTGATTGTAAAATCAAAGGTAGTGTTAACAATTGCTGTTACTAACACATTATCGATGATTGCTACGCGTGTGCGACCCGTATCTGCCCCCGCTGTTACTACTATTTCGTATGACCCTGCAGTTGGATTGGTAATTTGGTTTGCACCACCAGCTGCGTTTGTTCCGATCTTAATTACAATTGGATCTGTAGCTGCTGCACCAGCTGAACCTGAAGTTAGTGTGAGAACCTGGCCAGCTACAACTGCACCCCAAGATGCTCCAGCTGGAGCAGCTAAAAGTGCTTGGTCAACTGAGTTAACACTTAGATCGATATCACCGAAGGCGACTGATCCCATGTTAAATCCTGCTGGGAAGGTCACAACGATAGTTCCTCCCCCGGCTGCAACACCAGCTGATCCAGCCGGTATCGTAAAGTTAATAGTGTGGTCAGACACTACACTTACATCAGAGTTTGATAAAGTGTCACTAATATTAGTGAGGTTAGCTGCTTGTGCTGTGTTATAAACTCCGACAGAGAATAGAACCAATGCACATGCAACAAGTGTCGCGACCACTCGTTGCGTAACGCCAACATTTGTTGGAATTGCGAACATGATATTTATTTTTTTATTTATTAAATAACTATTTCACTTTTACGTTGTACACGCGAAAGTTTTCTCGGTTGAAGTTTCTGTGGAGATGATGGTGAATTACGTATGTAAGATAAAATCTCAGCCTTTGTATTTCTTCATCACTTCAACCGATCTACGACCATTATACAAAGTCTTTAACAAAGTGTCCTAAACTCACTGTTGATAACCTTTTGCCTCTGACCTTTGTTCCTTTAAAAAAGCTATACCAGGCCTACCATTTTACCAAAGACAGGGACAATTGCTTTTGCGGCCATCTAGTACAAATGTCGGTTATATTATTTTGCCTTCACTGTAAACAAATCTTTCCATCTTGTCGTATAGGCTGGTGATTTTGAGTCTGATAAAGACTGCCAATTATTACTCTGCAGACGACTGCCGACCAGCACCACTTCCCTGCCAGCCTTGAGATTTATCGAATCTAAAACAGGCATCAATGACTGGGTTACTGATTCGTTGTTATTAGAAAATAAACTGTTTTGATAGGCATCAATTGGACTAAACTGCGACAAAGTAACCCCCGCTTTTTTGTACGGCACGCCAGACTCAAATAACTCTACCAAGGCCTTATTTACCTCTTTTAAAACAACCAAAGTATCATTAGTTGGTTTCTCCAAAAATATCTTCTTAGACCTCCCTTTTAGTAAAAAATCTCCATATCTGCTAGTCCCAATTGACACTGTCACTACCGAAACATATCTTGCCATAGCTCGCAAATCTACTAACGCATGACGAGTATGATAAGCCAAAGCATCAGCCAAAACTGGTAAATCATTGGTAGTATTTCCAAATGACCGCGAGCTCGTAATGCTTTGTTTAACATCAATCCTACCCTCAAACCCATAGATTGCTACGCCAGACAACTCTTGTTTTAATCGCATTCCTACTATTCCAAACAACTGATCCAGACGTGAATTGTCAGCTGTTAACACATCTGCCACAGTCAACAAACCATGTTTTTTGTAGTTAAGATCCAGTCTCCTGCCCACTCCCCAAAGCCTTGATAAGGGTACTTCTGGAGCAATTTTTAACCACTTTCTTGAATTCAAAACACACACTCCTTTACTCTTTTTAGCTAAAAAATTGGCATACTTGGCTTGAGTTTTTGAGTAACCCACCCCGACTGAAACTGGTATCCCAACCTGCAATTCAACTGCCGCTCTCACTCTTTTTGCTAGCTCAGACACTGCTTTTTCAGAACCCTTGAATAAGAAAAAAGCCTCGTCAATCGAGTATTGTTCAACGTTTTCGAGCTCATCACGCATCACCTCAAACACTCTTCTAGAAATATCTCGGTATAAAGCAAAGTGTGAAGAAAAGGTTGTAGAATCAGCCTTTTTTAGCGTGTCTTTTATCTTAAAGTAAGGGACACCCATAGGGACATTCATGTCCTTTACCTCTTGTGAGCGTGCCACCACACAACCATCATTACTCGACAGTACCACCACTGGTTTGTTACGTAAGTCCGGACGAAACAACCGTTCGCACGATACAAAGAAATTATTGCAATCCAACACCCCAATCCAGGTTTTCATATAAATTATAGTATAGCAATTTACATGCTATGCTTCACTCTATGAGCACTCGATTTTTTAGAGCTGGAGTAGGAACGGTTATTTATAATCAAAAGAATGAAGTGGCCTTGTTTCAAAGAGCTGCCTATCCAATTGGTGTCTGGCAGTTCCAACAGGGAGGAGTTGATCTTGGTGAGAGTGTAGAAGAGACACTGTGGAGAGAACTTAAAGAAGAGGTTGGGCTCACGATTGAAGACTTTTCATCTGTTATTGAAATGCCTAGGTGGACAGTTTATCAAGATGACAACTCTGTAATTGATTCCACTATTTCCCGCTTTGGCCAAGCCCACCGCTGGTTCTTTTTAGAACTAAAGCCTGACAAAGAAATTAACTTGTCCGAGGCAACCGACGATGAATTTTCTGACTTCCGCTGGACTACTTTTCCCGAAGCTATCGCAAACACTACCAAATTAAAGAAACATGTTTACGAGGAGTTGGCAGAATTTTATAGCAAAATGTAAAACCTGCAGCAAGAATCGTGCGGGGTAACAAGCAAAAAAAAAGACCTACCAGGCTATCAATTTGTTCACCAGCAAAAAGGAAACGAGGGCACGACTCGACCAGCTAAATCTTTCGTGACGGAAAAATATTTTCCGGTTTTCGAGAGTGCTTGATTGTACACCTTAAACAACAAAAATCCCCATACAGAATGCTTCGCATTTTGTATGGGGATTTTCCTTTATCAAACCTTAAAACAGCTTCCAAATTGCTTTATCCTCTTCCCCATCAACCTTAAAGACAGCTGTCCCCTTAAGCTTATATTTCTTCACTAAATCAACCTTATCTTGTATCGCTATAGCGTCGCTCCAAGTGATAAAACGGACTGGTACCTCAACCTTAGCTAAATTAGCTACTAAGAGTGCCTTAGCGGCCGCTTCAAAGCCTTTTGGAGTGCCGGCTGGAGTTGGTAATTGATTAAACACTTTGTACGGAGAATCGTCAGGAAAATATGTGATTACCGCTTCCCCACCGTCAGTACGACCGATTGGTGAGTTGTATTTCTTGGACAATTCAAGAATGCGTGGTTGGTTCAAAGTAGCCGCTTTCTTGTAGTCTCGGTACCAATCGGGAGCCACTGTTACATCCCAAGCTCGTCCATAAGTAGCTACTCCTAACATAATTTTATCGTTATCTATGTCTTCTACCGCCAACTTAATCACTTTTTCTACCCAATCCTTATCCGCTACTGGCATATATGGTACCCCTCGTCTTTCGTCATTCAGCTTTAAATCAGCCCGTTGTTGGTCATAAGCCATAATCTCTACCCAATCACAGTACTTATTCATTGCCCGGTAGTCATTGGCATACTTAATTTCAGTCGGAATTTCTTTCCAGCGTGAATCTGGTGGGGTGCGGGCTTCTATCGTACAAGTAAGGTTTTTCTTGCCCAAAGCCCTTTTCAACTCTTTAAGAAATAGTGAGTAGTCGTCAATAGTTTCGCTGTTTTTTTCTTCATAATCAATATTAACCCCTGCAAACCTATTCTTTTTCACCATGTCTGAAATTTCAGCAATATGCTCCTTACGGGCAGTTTTATCACTCAAAACAGCGTGAATCTGGTCCCCATCAAACCAAGCAATGGTCGGAATAATGTCTACTCGGCTAGAATTGGCTTTTCTGAATAAATTTTTCCAATGTGAATCACTAAAATCTACCCGATTCTTAAGTGTGCCATCAGAATTTACCTCAAATACGAAAGGGTAAATTATATCTAAATCTTTAATATTGTCAGTGGCACTTTTAGCCCCGGCCTCCTCAGACCACCAAGGAACCCAAGCTCCCACCTCAGCACTAGCTCCTTGCGCCACCGCCGGCACCAAGAAAAAACCTATTAATATCAATCCGACGTAAAGCTGTAATAGCAAGCTTGGTTGTGAGTGTGTTGTCATACTGACTATGACGCACAAGATACTTGTTTCTTACGCACCTCATCTGCAGAGTAAGCCAATAAAAAACAACCCTATGAGAGCTGTTTACCTATCCTTCTATTCAATAACTGGAAAAGCTATTTATCTACCCCTTAAGCACTTCCAACTTCCGCAACAACTCCACCAACTCCTCAAAGATACTGATTAGCTTCTCTATCACCTCCTTGTCTTTGACTGGGTCAAGGTTTGGTAAATGCTTTGGAATGTCTTTCACTAAAGCCAGTGATTCGGCTAGGGTTTCGGGTGGAGTGAAGGTTGTCTTTGGGGTGCTGGTAACAGTATCAAGGGTGATATTGTGTTTATTTAGAATATCTTCAGCTTGGGCAGGATTACCGAACTGGATTGACTTGATAGCTTGGGTACGGGCGCTGGTACTTTGACTGGCAGAACAGGAGAGTTCAGCGACTACACTAATGTTGTCAGTCATGACGTCTGTTCTAGGGTTATCGGTGTTACCGTCACTCCATTGTATGAAGGTACAATGTTTTTTAGGAACGATAGTGACGGCTGTGGTAGTGGAATTTAGGTCTAAGGGTGACTGGATACTTGTACCTTCTAAGATAGCGTCTGATGACGAGCGGTACTCTGCTTGGTATTGTTCGGTTATATCCCAGTTGTATGTGTTGCGGAGGGTGGCTAGGGCGGCGGCGCCGGTGGCGGAGTATGTTTTTAGGCCGAGGTGGAAAGGGACGTCTGATTGAAGGGATTGGGCGGCCCAGGATGTGAGGGTGGAGTCGAGGTTTTGGGTGGAGAGAGCAGAGTTTAGGAACATTAACTCCAAACCATTAAAAGCTCCGTTACCAGCAGAACTAGTTGCAATACTAGCCATATCCCAGGAAGACAAATCTTGATCGAACGGAGCGCCGAGAAATGTGGCTCGCATACTAGTAACACTGGCAGTGTTCCAATTGTTTAATGGTTGGTTAAATTGCGCATTAAACAAAAACATTGATGAAATAACCTTTACTTTTGAGATATCCCAATTATTTATATTCTGGTTAAATGCAGAATAAGCAAACAAAGAATGCATATCTACAGCACTAGACACATCCCAATTATCAAGTGGTTGGTTAAACTTGTACGCCCTATGAAATACACCTTGCATATCAGTAATATTTGATACATTCCAGTGATTGATTGGTTCATTAAAAGAAGCAGCGAGATTGAACATATATGCCATATCAGTCACCCCACTCAAATCAGGAGCATCGGTAGCCAGCACACGTAAATTGCTACAACCCCTAAATGCAAAGCGCATACTCACCCAAGCAATATCCCCCCACTGCTCCACTGTTAGAATCTTATCTTTGTCGCCAACGTTATTGAAGTATATTTGAGGGAAAGTCCCACTCGCCTGCACCTCATAAATACCAGGCTCAGGGAAAGTTAAAGTGTGTGAACTGGTGGTAATAACACTGGTAGTACCATTCATGGTGGAACTGGCGAGGTTTTCCCAGTAAATTTCGTAGTTGTATCCGGCACCAGTGCCGGGGATGGTGATTTGGTTGTTGGCGCTGGTGCCGGAGTTTTCTGTGTTCCAAGTAGTGATGAAGTTGGTAGGTGCGTCTGGAGTGACAGCGGCGTGGGTGGTGGTGAAGAAACCGAGTAGTAGACACAGCCCGAGTCCTTTGAAGAAAGTTCGAATCATATGTGTATATTCTAGCAAGTGTAGGGGGGGCGCAAGAGGTGTATTAAAAAGGCGGCTTTGGAGATACCACCTTTTTAACACTTAATTTTGTTGAAAACTATGCTTCGTCCACGATCTAATTTCTAATTATTGAATAATGATATTATTTGTAGTAATATGTATACATATGAGTACAAAAACTAAAAATGATGCGATTATCTCCGTGCGGACTGACGCCGAGACTCGTACTCGACTAGCACGACTAGCTAAAGCGACTAATCGTAGTCGCTCTTCTTTGGTAGCAGAAGCACTAGAGCAGTACGTTTCTCATCAAGATTGGCTATCTGGAGAAATCGAACGTGGTGTCGCTGCAGCTGATCGTGGAGAACTTGTGAGTGACGATGAGGTGGCCGCTTGGATAAAGTCTCTCAAATAACCTATGGAAATACATTGGACTAAACCGGCTAAACACGACTTAGAAATAATTCATTCATACATAGAACGTGACAATAAAGTGGCTGCAATAAAAGTGGTAACCCGTATTTACAATGCGATACATACTCAACTCTTAAACGCTCCACTTTCAGGTCGCATCGGTCCCGTAAAGAATACTCGAGAACTGGTACTTTCTAATACTCCTTATATTATTGCCTACAAGGTAAGTGAAGATGAAATTTACATAATTCGTATCTTGCATACCTCACTACGTTGGCCCAATCAGATGTGATTTAAGAAAAACGGCCAACCCTTAGGGGCTGGCCGTTTTCTCGTTTGCTTGATATATAGTATTTCCTATTCAGAAATTTCAGTCTCTGGCACAACTTCAGCTTCATCCGCCTCAGGCTCCTCTGTAGTAAGTGCGGGCGTTTCTTCTTCCACTTCATCTTGAACTATTTCTATCGGCTCGAGACCATCTTCTTCAGCAACTTCTGTTTCCTCTTGGTTCGCACTATCAGACCCTTCATCCTGATTCGTTTCTTCTTGTTCCGGTTCATCTTCATCTTCTACCACTACCGGTGCCGGTGGAGTAACATTTAGCTGAGCTTCCAGGGCTTCGAGTCGGGTTTCTAGTTCGACATTATTTTGCTCTAAAGATGCATTTTGCTGTTCAAGCAAATCAATCTTATCGGAATTTCTCATTACTTTGGCGTACAATTCCTTAAAGCCTTCTATTACCACCGCTAAAATGTTGCGGGTGTTGAGGGAGAAGTATTCACCGCCTTTGCGCACTACTTCAGGTAGGATTGAGTCAACTTCTTGAGCAATAAATCCGATTTCTGTCTGTTCACCAAAGCGCTCTTTGTCTTTCCATTGATACGAGACACCATGAAGACTAAGTAGTTTATCGAGAGGATTAGAGATTTCTTGAATGTTTTCCTTCAATCGAGCGTCAGATGGGTCGCGTATAATGTTTCCGTTGGCGTCAGTGGTGAGATTGACCGCCCCACCGAGTAGGTTTGAAGCTTGAATAGTACCAATGACGTCGAGGGCGCTGTTGGGGGAGGTGGTCCCGATGCCGACGTTACCGTTCTTTTGTATTCTAAACAACTCCGATAATGCACTTCCTGATCGTACCGAAAATTCAACATGCGTAGGAAGGTCGTTATCGTTGTTGTCCGCATTAACAATTAAACCTGTTCTCACAGAAGCAGTGATGTTTCCCGAAGATGTATTTGCATAAAGATATTCCCATCCATAATTCCACTCAAGTTTCCTATCACTATCAAGCCTAATATTACCGCCACTAATTGCCAACTTAGCCCCCGGCGTCGTTGTCCCAATCCCCACATTCCCATTATCCAGTACAGTGAACTTTTCTACGTTGGTAGAATCAGTAATACTAAAAGCGCGGCCGGTGCCGGTTCCATTACCAGCAATAGAGAGTTTGGCAAGTGGTGAAGTGGTGCCGATGCCGACGTTTCCTGCACTATTTAGTATCATATCTGGATTGGTTCGCATTGTTGATGAGCGGGTCCAAAAGCGTAAGTCGCCGTATTCTGCTCCAGCAGCATTTTCTGAACTAATTCTGGCACCAACATATTCACCTAACGATCCATTTTGATCGTAGTTCTTAAAGTCGACACGAGCGTAGTCTGCACCAGAGCTTTGCTTTGCCCCAGTTATTGAAAGAGTGCGTTGAGTATCTATTAAGCCACCTCGTCCTAACAATACATTACCTGCAACATCCAACTTCGCCCCTGGACTAGTCGTCCCAACTCCCATATTCCCACTCGGATCAATCATGAAAATATCGCCATCAGCACCGGCTGTAGACGAAATACCGAAATACCCTTTTGAGGAAGTGGCGGCTGATTCAATACCGAAGTCAGGGGTTGAATCGAGTATACCAAGCCGAGTAGCGCTTCCATTTTTGGGATTTATAATCACATCTGCATAACCATACTGTGCATTAGGTTCTATTTTAATATTGTAGTCGAATGTTCCATAAATGGAACCCCTGTCTCCTGCGCCACTAAAATTAACACCAGCGTTTCCAGCATTATCCATTGATTTTAACCGAATAAACTGATCGCCTGAACCACCAACATCAAGTGTATACAAGGAAGTGACAATCATTTGTTTTCCAATAGTAACTCCCCCTTCATCATGCGCAACAACATAAGGCACATTATTCGAATCCGAAACAAGAAGTGCCTTGGTAACAACCGAAGCACCAGACCCCACAATCGAAAGTCTTGCATTCGGAGTTGTCGTACTAATACCAACACTACCATCTGGACTAAACCGGACTCGCTCTTGGAGACCGTCAGCTCCTAGTGTAGAAAATCTGAGTGACCCCCAAGCACCGCCGTGCCTTACCCCAGAAATTCGAGCGCCAGTAAGAAAAGTATTCAGTGCACTTGCCGTACTAAAATCAATAGAACGACCCCCATCATCGGCAACTTGACCTCCTAGTCGCAACGCCGTTAGCAACCCTTGCTGAGACTCATCAATAATATCTAGTTTTGCTCCAGGGACGGAAGCCCCAATCCCAACATTCCCATTATCCAACACAGTGAATTTTTCAACATTAGCAGAATCGGTGATACTAAAAGCACGGCCAGCGCCAGTACCACTGCCTTTAACAGAGAGCTTAGCAAGGGGTGAGGTGGTGCCGATGCCGACGTTGCCACCACCAAGGATTCTTAAGAGAACACTGCCTGATTGGTTTAAAAACGCATAATTACCAAAAGAATTCGCTTGATCACCGATGAATACAAGATCCCCGTTTAACTCCGGAGCAAATATACTTCCTGGATCCCTCACGATTCTATAACCATAATCGCTCCCAGACGCTGAACCGACACGTATCCCGCCTCCCGAAGTATACAATTTAGTGAAGGCTGAAACTCCGTAATTATCTGTTGACACTCCGACTTGTAGGGCAGTCTTAGGACTTGAAGTACCTATACCAACATTGCCTGTATCAGTAATTCTCATTGCCTCAGATCCACCCCCAGACCCAGTAAGGAAAGCCATCTGTCCTGCAGACGATGCACCGATACCATAAATACGCGCCTGTATGCCACCGATTTCTGCAAATTCCAATGTACTGTTATTGGTGGAGTCACGAGTTATTCTCAATCCTTTATTAAGACTTTTTGCTATTACTTCTAAAGGAACAGTAGGAATTGAAGTACCAATCCCCACATTCCCATTATCCAGTACAGTGAACTTTTCTACGTTGGTAGAATCAGTAATACTAAAAGCGCGGCCGGTGCCGGTACCACTGCCTTTAACAGAGAGTTTGGCGAGGGGTGAAGTGGTGCCGATGCCGACGTTGCCAACTCTATTTATCGTCACCCAGGAGTACATACTAGCACCGTTGTTGGAATCAAAATTTAAGTTACCAGATGAATCAATTCGCTGTACCCATTTCCCAGTACCTGCGTACAGAGTTAAGAGTGAATTTGACCCAGGAGTATCACTTGTAGAACCGTTCACTGTGAGTTTACCTTCTGGCACTGACGTCCCAATCCCTAAATTCCCATTATCCAGTACAGTGAACTTTTCTGCATTAGCAGAATCAGTGATACTAAAAGCGCGGCCGGTGCCGGTACCACTGCCTGTAACAGAGAGCTTGGCGAGGGGTGAAGTGGTGCCGATGCCTACACTCCCTTTCAATATCGTCTTTGTTATAGAATCGTTACCCAGAGTGGCGCTGTTACTTCCGTTTCCAATGGCGCTGGCTCCAATGACGATTTCATTTGTTCCACTAGCAGTTAAAGCTCTGGTGTCATAACCCTCAAACACGGAGTTGCTTGAAGTTTGGTTGGCTGTTGTGCCGTCTGCAAGATAACGACCGGCATTAACTCCGTTTGCTGTGTTGTAATATCCAGAAGTGTTAGAGTAAAGTGCATGCTTTCCATTTGCGGTATTGGAATAACCAGTGATGTTGAAGTAAAGTGAATATGCGCCATTTGAAGTGTTGTCGTAACCTACGGTATTCCAGTAGAGAGACTCCATACCATTAGCCACGTTGTTAGAACCTGTGGTATTAGAATAGAGAGAGGTTATACCGTTCGCTGTATTTTGGCTTCCGGTCGTATTAAGCAAAAGAGCATACGCTCCATTGGCGGTATTGTTATAACCGATAGTGTTTGCTTCCAATGTACGGAATCCATTGGCCGTATTGTTGTTGCCTGTAGTATTATAAAATAAACTATTTACGCCATTTGCAGAGTTATTACTGCCTGTAGTGTTACTGTACAAACTATTTAAGCCATTTGCAGTATTACTAGAACCAATAGTATTAAAATAAAGAGCACCTATACCTACAGCTGTATTGTCGTACCCTTCACTACCTGATGTATGAGACAAACTTCCTCCTCCGTCACCAAAGTACAGTGAGTTTAAAAAACCAGTTGCGTCGGCGTTGTATATAGTCTGCCGACCACTCAGTACAACTTTCCCATTATCCAGCACAGTGAACTTTTCTACGTTGGTAGAATCAGTAATACTAAAAGCACGGCCGGTGCCGGTTCCACTGCCTTTAACAGAGAGTTTGGCAAGGGATGAGGTGGTGCCGATGCCAACATTACCATTTGGGCTCACACTAAGCAGATCCTTCCATCCAGAATAATTATTTGAAACAGCAAACCCTCTATCTGGACTACTATTTGTTGAATAAACACCGGCATTCCAGCTTATTGAATCATCAGTATTATAATCTATCCGCGCATATCCACTATTATTAGCGGAATCATCTATACTAATCTGGGACCGATAAACACCGGACTGTGATTTTATATGCAACAACTTGTCAGGTGCACTCGTCCCAATCCCCACATTCCCACTCGCTCGATAAACATTACCACCACTACCAGTCCAGCTACCAACTGCTCCACCAGCAACTAAGGAACCATTCCAATAGAGACCACCAGCGGTGTTGTATAGACGGGAGGCGGAGTTGGTGGGAGTGGTGTCGGCTAGATAGACAGCGCCGTTGATTGATAGTCGCTCGACTGGTGAAGAAGTACCGACGCCGAGCCGACCATTCACAATGAATGCTCCGGCGGTGGTGGTGCCATTGAGAGTAGCTGTAGTGAGAGTTGGATTGAGGAAAGAGCCACCGTTAGTGATATCGTCAGACAAGTCTGAGCGATCATCGTCTGATTCGTCCATGAAACTGAAGATTTGGCGTTCGAGACGGTCGATTCGTTTTGATTCGGAAGAGTTAGTGCGAGTGGTAGAGACAGTAGCTGATTGTCCTCTATCATTCAATAACCAGTGCATATGTAGAAGTAGACCGGTAATACGATTGTTGAGATCGGCTTGAGTAACTCCTTGAGACTGAATCGAGACCAGATTGGAAGCTGGGGTTGGGGTAGGTACGTTGCTGGAGGCTTGCAGGAGAGGTTGTTGATAGAGGATAGCTGGAATAGGTGAAGAACGTAAGGTAAAATCTTGAATGACAAAATCTGGTTGGAGCGTAACAGCCGTGACACCAAAAACAGCCAATAACATTACACAAAAACCGACGGTCGATCGTCTCATTAGAATATTGTATCAAACAGGAAGGGGATTTATTGGTACGTATATTTATAGTGGGTACAAGAAAAACCAATATCCGCAGTGTGGACATTGGTTTAAGGATGGAGATTTGTTAACTTTTTGGTTGAGAGGGCTTGAGGGGTGAGGGGTTAAAAAACCCGTGCACTACCTACAACCACACCCCAGATAAAGCAGCCTTCTTCATCATTGATTAAAATTGGTTCGTAGTTTTCGCTGGCTGAGATTAGCGCTAATCCGGAGTTGGTTTTTTGCAGGATTTTCACCACTAGCTCACCATAAACAGCCGCTACTACAATCATGCCTGATTTTGGCTCAACTGACCGATCAATCACTAAAATATCACCAGCAAATATCTTGGCATCTTCCATCGAGTCGCCAGACACCCGCACAAAAAAAGTAGCGGTAGGGTTATCAATCAATAAATCATTCAAGTCTAAAGCTTTTTCTACTAAATCATCGCCAGGAGCGGGGAAGCCGGCAGCCGGTTGCGAGGCGTAGAGATTTCGCTTATTTTCAGGTCCGATTACAGCCGGAGACACTGAAGAAACTTTTGTCTCAGAAGTTTTACTCATTATAAATAGTATACTGCTGCAGACAAAAGAGCGCTAGCAATAATTTAAAGTATAACCACACAAAATTTTTCACACGACACCTAAAAAACCTTTCGGTTAACCGAAAGGTTTTTGAAACTTAAAGGATAACGGCCCCTGATGTTAGCAGTGAATTCACAAACCACAGTCCACCCATACCAAATATTAAAACTAAACCATAGGCCACTTGTGTGTAGTGGAGACGTCTTGCTTCGACCACGATTGAGATAGTGAGCATGATAAGCACTAAGAAACCAAGAATCATGTAGATTGACTGTAGAAGCTGGTTTGGTTGAGTGGCGACTGAAGCGAAGCCAGCCTTACCTGAATCATTATTCGGGGTAACCGTATTAGCTACAGCCAATCCAGAGGAAGTAGTGATGGCTAGTGATTCAATCACCATCACTTCATCAGAAGGATCAGATATAGGCTGTTCTTGGTTACTTTCCACAAAAACCGGTTCGGAAGCAGTTTCAGTTACCGGTACAGCCACCTCCTCAACTACCACTTCAGGTAAGGACACTGACTCAACTACCGCAACTTCATTATTAACTTCCACTTGCTCTACAGCCAGCTCACTTTTTGTGGCCGGGACAGGGACTTCGTTACTACTTACTTGCACAGCTGGTGTATCAAAGACGATTATCTCTGATTCAACCGGAGTTTCTGCTACCGCCAAGGTTGGTGACTCAACCACTGGTGAAACTTTCGTTGTTTCTACTGGAGGCTTGGTAGCTTTTGCAACCGGAGCCACCGCTGGTGTGCCAAACAACTGCACCACATAAACCGTATCATAACCTTCAAATTTTCCTTTAGCTGTACCAACTCCGATTTCGGTAAACTTACCATTAACAATGTTTTCACGGTGGGCCGGAGAATTCATCCACGCTTCAACCACTTCTGAAGAATCAGTAAAATGAATAGCTAAATTTTCTCCCGCGTGAGCATAAACATAGCCAGATTTATCAAACCAGTACCAAGGAGACACTCCAGTCGGACTAAAGTGAGCAAAATATTCATTTTTGGCCATATCTTCGGCCTTCATCTTTGCCGCAGCATCCAAGACTGAACTTCGTTGCAATGGTTGAGCAGAAACATCGGCTCGTTCTTGATTAGTTAAATCAACCACCACAGCGGGTAAAACGGTAGAAACCAACCAATTGGATGACTGCCAGAAAACAGCCTGCAGATTGGCTCCAATAAAAGTTATCAGTACCAAAACCCCCATCAGCGACATGGAGATTTTTTGTAGTGTGTCTAATCCGTATTTATTCGGATTTAGGCTTGACATATTGTATATTTATAGTACTTTTTTGCCATTTTGTCAATAGGTAAACAAAAAGACCCTGTGTATAGGGCCTTTTGTTTTACTCCCCTTCCCTACGGAACCAATTCTGGTAGTGGTTCACTACCCGGACAGAAAATATTATTTATCTTCCATCTAGTCAACAAGTATTCATATCCGGTTGGATTGTTGTGGTCAACAATACCGGCTTTTTGCCAAGGGGTGAGCACTTCAGCTTGATATGACATTTGGAAATCTTTAACAGCTTTATCTGTCAGCGGACCAAAGAATCCGGTCACCGGTACGTAAAATCCTTGTCCGTTTAGGAAATATTGCAACATTCTCACTTCGTAAGGTTTATTAACAGAACCAATCTTCATGTAATCATGCAACAGCATTCCACACTGCGAAGTTGAAGCTCCGAGTACGTAAGGAGTTGGAGTTGGAGTTGGAACTTGAGTTGTGTGACGTAGTTTAGTTCCTGAACTTGATCCACCTCTTCGATTTGTATCCTCGTCATTACTGCTATCACCTTCATCATTTTCATTCACATCTTCGTCTCCGTTATCGTCGTCAGACGAGCCGACGTATTCGTTGTAGAAGTCACAGTGATAAAAGCCTTCTTCAGAAAATAAATCAAATTCACAATAACCAACATTTTCGCCTTCTGTTTCTACAATTTCGCCATTTTGCCAAACTGAAACCTGATCCCAGTCAGCTAGTACTTCTTCAGTAATTTCCCAGTCCCCCGCCTCAACATCAAAGTAATAGGCACCATTACTATCTGTAGTAGTCGCTAGTGAGGTTGCGTCATCGTTATTATAGGCATAGATATTCCAGCCAGCCTTAGGAGTATTATTCTCACCGTCAACTTCATATTTGTAACCACCAATCAGGTAGGTTTCTTCATTATCATCTACCGGGTCGCGCGGGTCTGTATCGTCATCGCACTCAACCGCCTTTTCGTCGTCTAGTGTAACCACAATTCCATCAGCTTTTGTATCAACCCAGAAATCGAAGTCAACCCCAGTCAAATCTTCTAATTCTGAAAATGAATCGAAGTTATCGTTTGAGACCACTTTATCTGTTTCAGAGTGGTTTTCAAGCTTGAAATTACCATTGATTTGATGAGTTGCTCCACTCTTCACAGTTGCATCATTAAATTCAATAGTTGCCCGCAAAGATTCGTAATTTGCGTCTCCGCCTGGGTTGTGGAAGCCATACAAAGCTACTCTAACCTTCCCATTTCCTTCCCGACTAACAAACAACCCTTCCAAATCCTCAGGATTTGCGTAATCAGTCACAGTACTTGGGTCATCAATCCATTCGGCTGAATCACCCGGATTTTGAGCTTCAGATAACTTAAACCATTGTCCAAAAGGCACGACTGAACCGTCACCCAAAATCACTTGTGGTTTAAGATTACCATCTCCATTATTTGCAATCACCTCCCCAGCTTGAAGCACCACCCGAGCTTCCACTTCAGCCAAACATTCATCATCTGGACAAACCTTTCCCGGTTCACTACAGACAGCCATAGTGGCTCCCACAGCATCTAGGTCAAAGCCGTCAGCGTCATTATTGTGTAGGTCGGGATCAGACACGTCTACCAACTTCACAAACTGAATCCACGGCAGGCCTGTGTTTGAGAAATCAAGACTTGTCACTCGGTCCGGAGCTGTATTATCAGCTAGACCAACATACTTCCAATCTCCACCCGTCTGACTCACCCACACCTCAGCTTGTTCTAACGGATAATTACCGTTAGTGGCTTCATGAATAGTTAGGTCGACCCCATCAACGTCAAGTACGTAGTTGTAGAAATCAACAATGAAGAAACCGCCAAATCCTAGTGAATAGAAACCAGTTATACCACCACTGGTCCAATCTGGTTCACCAAGAACAACATTTGGGTTGGTTCGATTTGGATCAGTTATGTCACTACCATCTTTTTTCTTGCCTGGATGAGCCCAGTATGGATTATCAAGCCAATCAGGCCCGTCTTCACACAAAGACCAATCATATCCTCCGTTGTTGTTACCTCCACCATTATCTTCTTCGTTTGAACCTTCATCCTCAGTATCTTCATCATAAGTACACACAACTTCTCCCGCTTCAGTTGCGTCAGCGTTGTAATTATTAGCAGTCTCGTCCATACATCCATAAACTACCGTATCTTCTGTATCATCTATCACTTCTATCACTTTGTATGTATTTATGAAAACACATGTTACAGACTCGTCCTCTGCTAGAGTTATTTCGGAACCATCTTGAGTTCCACCATCACACTCAATCGAAGTTAGTTCATAGTCGGCCACTTCAGACTCACTCATTATATAAGGCAAATCAGCTGCAACCGCGTGAAATTCCTCAGAATCTCCATTGTCTGTAAAATCATACTCATTTCCATCGGCCGTAGCGGTCATTTCCCAATCAGCCGGCACTGCTGTGCCTCCTGCTACCTCTTTTACAATCCTTAGTTCAGCAGTTACTGGCACAGGAGTCAAATCACCTGCTACCAAAATATTACTCAACTTAACTTCATCACTTTCATTACCAGGAATCGCTGTTGAGTAGACATACACTTCCAGATCAGCCACCAAAGCCTCAGCAGGTAGCGGTACCGATATTGAATCAATCTCAGCCGCTGTCGCTCCTACCAAGCCAACCACTGTGCCAAGATCTTTGTCACCACCAGCATCCCTCCAACCATAAGTGAAACTATCGTCAGTACCATCTAGTTCAGTTGAGTCATAATCAAACGAAAAAGTAAGGTTTGAAAAAACTGAAGCATCCACTACGCCAGACCCATAAGGGTCGGTAGCATTAATAGTTTTACTAGCTGGACCAACCAAATCTGTAGCAGCCGTTGCCGTATAAAAAGCTACTGGCACGGCACTCATTAATAACGATAAGATAGTTATTCCCGCAAAAAATCGCGCGGAAACATTACGATGAGTAAGGGAAGTAATATTCATAAGACAAAAGCTTAGCTGATAGACGTTGCGTAAATAATCACGGAGCTTTCCCACTGTCGTGTTTGTCAAACTGTACTACAGTACTATAAAAATACAAGCGTTTTAATTGAAAAACTCTCCCCGCCAAATCTACGTGGCCTACAATAACAACTCTTACCTATTGTCGAGCAGGCATTCGTCTAGCGGCGGCAATATTGGCGCAAACACTGCGAAATATCGGCATAGCATCTTGGTCACTTTCTTTCTCCATTTCTTCAATCAAAGCTAACCTTTGTTCTTCTTTTTTCATGTGTGTATATAATTGTTCAACAAATATTTGTCTCTCTTTGCTCATTTCGTCGACTGAAACATTCACCATCCAAGGAAAAGCGCCACAGGCATGAAATATTTTGAATTCTGAATTAGTAGCTTCTCCCAGCAACCGCACAGTTTGTCCAGAAGCAAGATGTTCCATATCTAAGTCAGACAATTCACTAATATTCATCTGCCACCGGTCACCCATCATATCTTCAAAAATAACTATCGTAGTTGACGCAACAGTCTTGGCTACTTGTTTCCCCACCAATCGTCCTTCTTCTGGCGCTTGCCACATCTTTCTTTCCAATTTGTCTTGAGACATATACATCGACATTTGATAACCTAAAATATTATCAATCTGATAACCAAGACCAAAATACTGCAAAGCTGAACCTCCAGCAAAACTTAATATTATACTACTCGACAAAATCATTGTAATTGAATATCGATAACCGTGTTTTGTGTGTCTAAGATTAAACACCGCTACATAAACCATGACAGCAAAAGCGATCAGCCACACGTAAGGCAACACCTCAACCATAAAAGTCAGGAAATTCTCATGGGTTGCTTCATATAATGCATACTGGTGATGAGTCACCACAAAAACAGAAATTGCTACCGCGAGCGAACCAATCAAAACCGAAATCACCCACGCCGTCCACACCATACACTCCTGACAGAAATAAACCCATCTGGAACGCGGACATACATTACCCTCCTCAATCCGAGCAAAAAGCGTTTCTTTAAGTGGTTTTTTTGATTGTTGAGTTTCAGAATTCATAATGTTTCTTGTTCTTATATACGTAAGGCATCTGGGTTTAGGACATTGGCTAATTGTTTTTTGCCACGATGAATCAGAGTTCCGACCGAGCCAACTGGTATTTTTAAAATGTCAGATATTTCGTCGTACTCCTTATGCTCAAAAAAGCGCAAGATCAATACCTCGCGGTATTTATCGTCAATTTTAGCCAAAGCCTCGTTAACTACACTAGCATTGATAGATTTATCAAAAGCCACATCAGCCACTTCCTCCCCCGCCGACAAAAAAGAAATAATTTCCTCACTTTCCGCGATTAGATGTCCTTCGGGTCTGACATTCTTTTTACGGTACCAGCTAATAGCTTCGTTGTGCGCTATCCGGTATACCCAAGAGGAAAATTTTAATGAAGAATCAAAAGCATTTAGATTGCGGTAGGTTTTCAAAAAGATTTCCTGCAAAACATCTAATTGATCATCCGGATTACGAATCCCGAGCCGATTTATATAACGAGTCAACTTGGCTTCATACCGATCAACAAGCTCACCAAAGAAGTTTTTGTCTTCTAGGGTCTTTTTTACCAATTCTTCATCACTGGGTGGTAGTTGCAGTAGTTGTTCCATAATCTAGATGTAGTAAAATAGTCGCATGAAAATCAATAAAATGAAACTATTTATCAGCACTTTCGCTTTTGCGCTTTTATTACCCAATATTTCACAAGCCTATTTCACCACTGACCAGACCGCCACAAGAATAAACAACGAAACCATAATGTTCACTGTGACCTATAAATTCGGGTTTGCGACCAGAGAATTATATATTCCAATCGGGGCTGTCCGCGGTACTGAAGCGACAGACGATTCACCCTACATTGGTTACAAGATAGTGGATAAAGAAAAAGAACCTATTCTAGAAGGAAAAACTACCAGTCTAGCTTTCACTACAGATAAAGACGTTATCATTAAAGACAACCAATATTACCTACCAGCCGGTAAAGGTGCCAAATTTACCCTAGTAACCTTCCTAAAAGTCCCAGTAGCAGAGCAAACCGCAAACCAAGATTATTCCCTACTAGTCAGTCGCCTGCCCTTTACCATGATTGATAGCAAAAACACCATTGTAGCCCATCTCAACCCCTCAGAACTACAGTATTACCTGACCCCAGCGATTGGTTTTTAAGACAGAAATCAAACCGTCAAACAAACGACCACTTACTATGGTCGTTTGTTTGACTTGCACTCACTAAACTTCTATAGTTACATAAGATTTGTTTTACAGTACACTCAATTTGAATTCTCAAATTGAGACATTCCTTTCTACAGAGGACTAACAATGAAACAATATACACATCAATTAGCTTACTTGTTGGTAGTTGTACTATCTTTGTATTTTGTAGCAGAGAGCTACGGTTTAATTCATGGTGTGGTAATCATACTAATAGCGATGGGAATGGCTGAGCTGTCTGTGTATTTCATAAGTGGCTACACGTTACTCACAACTCCAAAAAAAATACTCGGACTGATCAGAAATCACCCAGCCCGAGCAAGAACAATTATTGGTGCAGTCACTGGAGGAGCAGTCAGTTCACTCGCTTGGCAATATACCTCTGGAGGAACTCCATCAATGTTTGTTGTTGTCACTGGCGCGGGGGTCATAGTTGGTAGCGTAGTCGGACTCTTCACCTATCTTGTCATCCGAAAATCAGAGTAGTCTCGACAGCGAATAAAAATAAAAAGGAACATATTCATCCAAATTTAACCGGTGACTTAAGTAGCTTTTGCTACTTAAGTCACCTGTTTTTTGATATGAATTACAGAAAACCGATTATTTATATGCAGATACAAGCTTTTTTGTATCTCATAATCCCCTTTCTAAACTTGGTCTTGACAGAAAAACAAATCAGTTTCTATTGACAAATCCACTGATGCGTGCTAGGATAGTAGGTATAAAAGTTAGCTCTTTAACGTAGTACGGTTTTACCTTTGAAAAGGAGATTCACCATGACTCAAGTCACCAAGACCGCCGCCCAGACCGCCAAAAAAGCAGCCAACGTTCAAGTCGACTGCTTCACGATCGGCGACGACGGCGTTCTGACCAACGGTATCAACTTGGTCGGCAACCGCCTCACGTTCGGCACCCGTTCCATCAGCATCGACAAGCACCACCCTTGCCACACCATGGGCGGGTACATGCTCTCGACGGCAATGTTCACGGTGACCCCGCGTTTCGACAGCAAGCCGTTCTTGACCTTCGTCGCTCCTTCGGACACCAATCCCTCGGCGCTCATGGTCATGATCGACCTCAGCAAGAGCAACAAGCCGTGGGAGGAGAAGTTCACCGTCGGTGCTTACGGCACTGCGGAGAGTATCATGCAATCAAACCCGATGCGCGGACTGTACCAGTTCACCGAAGGTCAATACCTGAACGTGCTTTTGAATAACGGCTCCGTGTCGCAAATCATGTGCACCGACGGCAAATTGGTTCAACAGAACCTGACCGTCGCCAGTATGGCTGCGACTCGCGTCCTCTTGGCCGAGGGCTGGTACGGCGACAACGTCACGGACAAAACCTTCCTCGAGGGCATGATCGATTATCTCGACTGCGTCATCGGGAACGTGGAAGCTCGTGACATCGTTCGGCGCTACCTGGCCGGCTGTCAGTTGTCAATGACGCAAGACATGCGCAAGCAAGTCTTCAACATGCTCGACGGCGTCAATGACTCGACAGCCATCATCTTCCAGTTCCGCGGTGTGTCGTCCGACGCTACGCCCAGCAACGATAAAAAGGGACCTCCCGCAGCCTACCTGCGTAAGAAGGGTCAACGCTCGGACGAAGCCAAACTGGTGCGCAACAGCATGAAGGGCACCAGCAATGGCAAGGCCGCGAAAACGAAGTAGAAGCATTTTCCGGTTGAATAAACCGGCAACAGCAGCGACAGGATAACACCCCTGACGCTGCTTTTTCTTTTATATAGAGCAAAACCTTCAACCAATCCTTATTACACATACAAAAACCTCTCTTACTGCTTTTTTTGAAAAAGTTGCCAAATAAAATTGTTTGTGTTATAATCAAAGTCTTATGGAATTTCCGATGCGTATCAACAAATACCTCGCCCACACTGGCGTGGCTTCAAGACGTGAGTCAGACACTCTGATTGAACAAGGGAAGGTTAAAATTAATGGTAAAAAAGCCCAAATGGGTCAACAAGTTGAAGAGACTGATGAGGTTGAAATAGTTGGAAAAACCAAATCAAAATCCTACCTAGCCTATTACAAAGGCCGCGGTATCATTACCCACTCCCCAGCCGCTGGCGAGATTGATATCGCTACCCGTCTAGCTAAAGACTATGGCATTACTCACGTAGCCCCAGTTGGTCGCCTTGATAAGGACTCAGAAGGCTTGATTATTCTCTCTAATGACGGTCGCATAACCGGCCCGCTACTAGAACCAGATCGAAATAATGAAAAAGAGTATGACGTCTTGGTAGACAAGCCACTCTCAGGTATGTTTAAGCGCGCTATGGAAGCCGGCGTTGATATAGAAGGATATCGCACTAAACCATCAACAATTATAGCCAATCCCCGTAACGACAAGCGTTTTTCAATCATTATTACTGAAGGTAAAAAGCACCAAATTCGTCGCATGTGTGCGGCACTTGGATATCAGGTTCAATCATTAAAGCGAGTCAGGATCGTTAATATCACACTCGAAAAACTTAAACCTAATCAATATCGGAAGATTCAGGGAATAGAGCTTGAAACTCTACTTAAAGAGCTGGGGGTATAGGAAATAATAAAAAAGTGGACTGCGATGCAGTCCACTTTTTTATTATTTCCCTACAATCAATTCTTCTTCAGATTCATCATCGTCATCCTCATCTTCAATCTCTTGCTGAATAATTTCTTCTATAATGTCTTCTAGTGAAATAACTCCAATGAATTGATTATTTTGATTCTTCACAATCGCCATATGTTGTTTTGACTTCAACATTTTAGCCAATACAGAGTCAAGCAACTCCCCTCCTTTCACTCTCAGATAACCTTTTTCAAAAGCCTCTTCAGTGTCCTTAACAGAAATATCCTCATGTTCAATCAGTAGATCTTTGACGTACAAGATACCAACAATATTATTTCTATTACCACTGAAGACTGGTATTCTTGAAAACCCAGAGCCATTAATCTCAATAAAGAAATCGTCGTTTAGTCGCTGGTTCTCGTCACACATAACCACCTGATCAGCTTCAGTCATAACATTTCGTACACGTAGATGTGAAAATTGCAGTGCTCCGTGCACAATCCGCTCCTCATCAGCATCAATTGTACTATGCTCAGAATCTTCGTGTTCAGAGATAATATCCATCAGCTCTCTACTTGTATAAGTAGTTGGTAACTCTTTACCTAAGAAATGATCCAATATTTTAGAAATTGGCCAAGCAATTGGATAAAATACAAAAATGGTCACTTTTGTAAACCAAATAGTTCTTGATCCAAACCACAGAGCGTGTCTAGAAATAATGGCTTGTGGGAATATTTCACCAAACAAAACAATTAAAGTAGTAGCGGTTAAGCCAGCTACTAAACCAGAAGCAATACTGCCTAAAAATATTGAAAGAGTGGTGTTAACAGTAACATTACCCAAGAGAAGAGTAGTTAGCAAAAGATTACCCTTCTGTCTAATTGGATAAATTTTGGCGGCTTGGGCGTCTCCATGGTTGGCACGACGCTGTAACGACTGTGTGTCGAGTGAAAGTAGTCCTAGTGTTAAGCCCGAAAAGAGCCCTGATAAAATCACTAAGACTAGCGATATTAAGTATTCCATTTATTATTGAATCAAATTTGTCAGATTATAACACATTAAAATAAATGTGCAATATAGTAAATTAGACTGATATCTATATGAACTTAACAAATTGTAACACACCCGAAATCAATAAATTTGCACTATCGCCTATTCGGCTTTGGGCGCTTCAGACCAATCTTTGTTAAACTTTTCCATCCAAAGCTTTTTTTTAGTTGTGTCTGCACCAAGAATGACTTTTTCATGCTCAGACATGTAGTGTAGATAGAGTTGGTTTAACATCTCTTGCTTAGTTTTTGCTTTTAAAATCAAATCGCAATTGTAGCATTTGATGATTTTCATGACTTCAGCTTAGCATTATTATTGACAAATTAAAATAGGTGGGTTCGCAAAACGTCCCCACCTATTTCCACAATCAAAATACTACTGCTCCATCATCCTAGCCGCATCTTCCGCCTGATCAACCGCCTCAACGTAACCAGACTGTGTAGTAACCGTACCATCATCATTTTGCACTGTTACTGTCCCTCCCATACCAGCAGTCAACCACATGGCCGCTATAGCAATCACGAGCAGTAAAGATACTAATCCGAACATTTGCATATTCGAATATAATATCACATCATATTTTTTAATTTACGGCCTTTCGCTTTCTTTCACTTTCATTCAAATATTGTTTTCTCAAGCGCACAGAAATTGGACAAACTTCTAAGTACTCATCAGCTTGGACGATTTCAAGTCCAATTTCAATCGAAAGTGGTCGGTGTGGTACCAAAGTAGTAGCATCGTCGTTTCCAGCCGCTCGCATGTTAGTCAACTGTTTTCCTTTGGTTGGATTAACGGTCATTTCTTCACCTTTACTAGTGTTACCAATCACCATTCCTTCATAAACTTCAGTTCCTGCCCCTATGTATAGCTCCCCTCTGTCTTGTAGACCAAAGAGTGCAAAACCAAGTGCCTTTCCTGTCGCCATTGAAATCATTGAGCCAACCTGTCGCTTCTTAATTTCACCAGCGTATTTACGGAACTCAATAAATCGAGAAGCCAAAATTCCTTCACCTCTCGTATCAATAACAAATTGATTCTTATAACCAAGCAATCCTCGAGTTGGACCTTCAAAAAGAAGTCGTACCTGATTCTCGTGCGGAATCATGTTTTGCATTATAAAGGCGCGATTAGACAATTTTTCTATCACAGACCCTTGGTATTCAACTGGCACATCAACTGTCACTTCCTCAAATGGCTCGCATTTCTCACCGTCAATTTCCTTAATGATTACGCGCGGTTGAGAAACTGACATTTCGTAACCTTCTCGACGCATATTTTCTAGCAAAATAGCAATATGCATTTCACCTCGGCCACTCACATCGTAAACATCACCATGTCGCTCCACTTGTAGACCAACGTTAATCTCCATTTCTTTTTCTAGTCGATCGCCAATCTGGCGTGATGTGACGTACTTCCCTTCTCGCCCAGCAAAAGGAGAACTGTTTACCAAAAACTGCATTTTAACCGTTGGCTCATCGACAGAGATAGCGGGCAAAACTTCAGCCGATTCACTATCAGTGATAGTTTCACCAATGTTAATATCAGACAGTCCAGCAATCAGTACAATATCGCCTGCAAAAGCTTCTTGTAGCTCAATTTGATGTACTCCTACGTAGCCAGACAGCTTCACCACCTTTCCTTTCTTATTTTCCTGACCTTCGTGTTTAATAATTACATTTTGTCCTTTAGAAACCTTTCCATCGTAAATGCGAGCTACTGCGAGCCGTCCAAGGAAGTTATCGTAGCCAAGATTAAACACTTGAGCACGCAAGGCTTCGCCTTCAACATAAACTTTAGCAGCTGGGACGTGTTCCAGCACAGTATCAAGTACCGGTGATAGGTCAACCAACTCATCTTCCATTTTCAATTTCGCGACATTATCACGACCAATCGCATATACTACTGGAAAATTTGATTGCTCATCGGTGGCCCCTAGTTCAAGAAATAACTCAAGCACTTGTTCTTCACAGAGATCAGGATTAGCAGCCGGTTTATCAATCTTATTGATAATCACTATTGGCTTCAAACCAAGCTCAAGGGACTTCTTGAGAACGAAGCGTGTTTG
Organism: Candidatus Nomurabacteria bacterium; assembly: GCA_020632095.1. Lineage (GTDB taxonomy): Bacteria > Patescibacteriota > Minisyncoccia > Phycocordibacterales > UBA918 > OLB19. The sequence goes on along the minus strand of JACKGF010000001.1, from coordinate 69,112 downwards.
TGGCATTGGTCCTTCCTGTGCGTCCACCACCAACAACACTGAGTCGATAGAACGCAAAACTCGTTCCACCTCAGAACCAAAGTCGGCGTGACCAGGAGTGTCAACAATATTTATTTTGGTGTCCTTATAGGTCACAGAGGTGTTTTTTGCATAGATAGTAATTCCTCGCTCTTGTTCCAGCGCGTTACTATCCATAGACGCTCCTTCATCGCGTGAACCAGTAAACTCCATCAAACCGTCGGTCAAGGTGGTCTTGCCGTGGTCTACGTGAGCAATAATAGCGATGTTGCGAATTTCTTGTGACATAAATAAAACCAGTGTTAAAAAATAATAATTGAATAAGAGAGGCACGCAAGCTTAGCTCGCGTGCCATCGAACCCTGCTACAATACTGAATTTTAACTGATTTGTCTACAGATGACCAAGGAAAGCTTGGTTGGCAAAGTAAGCAAAAACAATAGCTGCAATAATTAATACAATCGCTTTACTTAACATGAGCCAATAACTTACGGTTACGCCACGTCTGATAAATTACAAAGACTAGCAAAATAACTCCAAGCATATAATACACATATGAAGACATCAACATTTTAAAAACCGAAAAACCGAAAAACTTCTGAGTGTTTCTAATATTAGATAACATTTGCAAATACCCAACCGATTGTTCCTCTTGACCAAATGTAATTAGGTACTTACCTGAATTGTCTACTGTACTAATCTCGATTCGATAAGTTCCAGCCTCAACTTCTCTAGACAAACTTTCTCCATACCAAAAATTAAGACCTAGTACTGGGTCTTTTTTTGTTACCCAATTAACATCATCAGCTTTGAGTCTTGCTACCTCAGTCACTCCCCCACCGCGATCATTTTTTCTGACCATAATTAAAGAAAATGGAACTGGTAGAGACCCTGACACGTACAACTGACTAACCTCAGCCTTAAGGGTAAATGATTCTTCTGACGTAATCTCATACATTACTGGGTAATCAAGTAATTCGCCGAGATACTCTTGTTTAGCTTCAGGCTTCTCTTCAAGCGAAATAATATCATAAGGTCTTTTTACCTCAGACACGATTGGGCTATAAGCCAAAGCCGTACCAGAAATTAAAAAAACAAACACCAGAGTAAAGAGAAAATAGTTCATTCCATTATCATATCAAAAAAAGAGCGGCGCCGTTAGGTGCCGCTCATTTTTATGTCAACAATTATTCTCCTCGATGTCCAAACCGATGTCCAAAATCTAACCCAGCTTCATCCATAATCGCCTGCATAGTTGCTCTGTCATTTGCTTGTTTTGCTACCTGAAGTGCGCTTCTCTGATCTTCACTCAAATGACTCATAAAACCTTTCTTTAAACCCTTCTGGTAAAAGTGTTTTTTGTCTACATCAACTCCGAGCTCCTCCAGAATATCAGCCGCTTCAGCCCATTCACCATTTAATCTTAAATCATGTGCTTGACGAAACTTTTTAAAGTCATCTTCAGACACAACTACGTCTGACAAAGGACCATCTGCTACTGCTTTCTTAAAAGCCTCATAATCACCATCTTTCAAAGCTTCTCTCATTTCTACCTTAACCGCTTTGGCTGCTCGATGAATCGATTTTAATGTCTCTTCAGTAATCCCAGCTTCAGCCAATCTGTCCCTAGCAGCAGTGTCGTTTCCAGTCGCTTTTAATTGTTGGGCTTCTTGAATAGCAATTACTTGTTTTTCCGACAAACCAGCCCTACTTAATATATTTGGTCCGCCGTAAGCATGAACTCCAGTGGCTGTCACTGCAAAAGCAGCAATAGCAATTAGTAATGATTTTGATTGCATAAAATAATATCAGTGTAAATCGATAATTTCCTAGCGCAAAAACTAAATTTCTTTGCCCTATTTATTACGAACGACTCCTGAACTCATTTCACCAAACAGACACTGTGAAATAGAATTTCGTTTTGACAAGCAAACAACCTTAAAGACCTATATAATTAGCCGTAGTAAATGTCTACTATCTAAAACTAGCCTTCCGTACTCCCAGAGGTTTCAAAGTAGTCCCACACACTACCTAGAGTTTTCCAAAGTTTTCCCTCAGCATCAACTGCTGTTCCGCATGAATTAAGCTTGAATTCTTGACCATCTACCACCACCACGTAAGAAACATCAATCCCGTCAGTATAGGAATTACAAACTACAGGCTGTTTTGTTTTTGATTGAACCTTTAATAAATCTGGAGTTAGGGTATTTCTTAACTCTTTTTGAAGTTTGGCTGGCAAACTACCCTTTCTCGACACTGGAGCTTCACCTTGAATTGGATTATAAAAATATCTATAAGAACCGTCATTTTCTACATGAAAAGTCGGGCAAGCATCGCGACAACCACCATAAACTTCACTAGTGATAGAGAATTCAGAGAGTTTTTCCTTGGTTGGCAAGGCACTGATAGTCGCTGTTGGAGCAAATTGTGTTGTATACAAATACGCCCCCGCCAAAGCTCCAACCACAAAAGTGATTAATACACTAAGAAAATCCGCTTTTTTCATCTAAATATTATAGCACTTGAAGGTTGAGTTGGTTAGTAGAATCGAATAGACGGCAGAAGCAAAGCTTCTGCCGTCTATAACCCTCACTCCTCTAGATACCCCTTATTTGCCAGAACTGCTTTTACACCCCGGTATAACTTTGGATGATTATCAAACCACCAAAATCCGAGGACAGGCGTTAAATACTGCCAGCACCGATTTCCTCTTAGCAGTAGCCTAACATCATCGTGTATACCGTTCTTACACACAGGGAACTCATGTTCGTTCAGTAAGACTTTCGTCTGGAAATGAATAGCCATGAAGTAAACAAGAGAAATAATTACTGAAAACACCAAGGAATAATACATGTAATCATACCCTGCTGCACGATCCTCGGAACTGAACTCGACCGCCACAAATAAAATGTAAGGTAAAAAGACCCCAAAAAACTGTCCAAAAGCCAACTTAACCAAATCAATTTCTCGCTGAGTATCAATATTCACTTGAGACCTCCATATCTTGAGTTGAGAACGAGTTTAAAAACAACTTCATAGCCACTTTTCCTTCAACGATAATGCCACGAACTTGATTTTTTGTAAATAGCTAGAAAAACCGCCCTGAGCGGGCGGTTTACTGCTTGAGCTAGACTTTTACTATCGTCTTATTCCCCTCCGATTATCACTCCATTTCACGAATAAGTAGATGGAGTGGATAAAAAGGCAAAAAAATGCACAAACACCAGATAGCCAGATAGCCACCAAAAATCCCTTTTCAAAATATATACTGAGCCAATATGACAACAGACTCAGCACTACAAAACAAACAAATTCTCTTAACATAATTACCTCCTGTAAGAAATATTACTATATATATCAAAATTAACTACTTTAAGTTAAGCTGGACAAATGTTACCTAATAATCTCAACATTTATTGGCTCATAAGCGCCAGCTTTTTATCTTCTCAATCAGTTTATTCATACCCTCTTCCAAATGGTTCAGTACCGATTTTTGACACCGAGTATTGTCAGCTTCCTACTGTTCTTGTCGAACCCACCCAGCCGTGACTCTAGCCTGAATTTGGCAGGCGGTTCACACGCCATGCTTATAGCGAGCCCAATTAATGGGCCTCCTAAAAGAAATACTAGAATTTGAAACCATTCTAAGCCTGCCAAGAAACCGACAAAGGCCGACGAAATGAAAACTACTACAATCAGGCCAATAATCTCTACCATATACCCACCTCCAATTTGTTTACTGCGGAAAGTCCGCGGGAACTACTTCGCTTAATACAGAATATAACATTACCCTAAAACACAACGACACAATATTAGACATTCCCATAAGCTCCCTCCTTACTCCGCTTCAAAATATATAAATACAAAGGTCCAAGAACCAACAAAAAGACAATCCCAAGTAACAAAAATCCGTATTGATAAGAAAATTTTTCAATTGCCAGCCCTAATCCAAAACTAGAAATTCCCTGAAACAACAATTTTACCTGTGAACTAACAGACAACAAAGTAGCCTTAAACTTACTAGACTTTATTATGCCCAATTGAAAGCCTTCATCAACACCACTTAAACCCCATTGAATGGCGTTAAGAGTAATAAAAATCAAAACCACTATCCATACTATATCTGTAACTCCTAAGATTAGTATCAATACAGCACAAAACGTCACATACATTCCATAAAATGAAGCTAGTGTAAAGTGTGACTTAATTTTTCCACTATAAGCAAGCAGGAGCGAAGCGAACACTCTACCAACTCCAAAAAACACTCCGAACCAAATAATTGGAACTTCTAAAAAAAACTTGATACACAGCCCTATATATACCAGTACTAAACAAAACTCCGCTGACAATACCAGTGAAAATTGCTATTCCTAAATAGTTAAATCTATACCCCTCCAGCATAACTTGTTTGAAATTAGTCACCCCAACCTCATCAATATGTTCTTGAGTTACTGGCGGAACTACTAGTGAAGCGACCGCAAAAAATCCGATAATATCTATGACTAGAGCCAAAACAAATGGTGCCTTATAACTAATACTGACAAAGAATGGTACCAAGACCATAAGTGCAATCGGAACCGCAAAACCTATCGATCGCGCCTTACCCATTACGTTAGTATAGTTATCTTCTTGATTGAGTGCTCGAAGTGTCTCATGCAGAAAAGCACTTGCTGTACCACTATTAAAGGCCTGACTAATACTCAAAAATATCCCTGCCAGAATTAAAAATATTTCATCATTAGCAAAAATGTAGAGGCTGGTTGAAATTATCATCATTACTCTTGCAGTAACCAAAGCCTGTTTATGCCCTAACTTATCTGACACGTAACCACTTGGGATCTCCAACAAGAAACCCGCAAAAGTACTGATTAACAAAATCGTACCAATTACAGCCGGAGTAACCCCTGGAACGGTTAAATAATAAGCTCCCAAAATAGCAACAAAAATACGCTTATTCGATATAAGCATCACCGTAAACTTCCATATGTTATTTTGTAGACTTTTTTCGAGCATTCTTAAGACAAATGGTACTATTCCGGCATATCTAATTCACGCAGGCGATCGAGAATTTTCCAAGGATGGTCACTTTCTCCTTTAAACAATTCATCACGAATGTACATCATCACTTCAGGATAATTACTAATTTTATCATGATTCATCGAGGCAGTTCGACGGGCATAATCCAGGTTATCAAGCTTTAATTGGCCTATAATATCTTTAACACAAGAAATACCTCGACCAGAACTCTCATCAGATTGCAGTTTATCAAGCTGTTCGGCCATTTCTGTCAAAGGAATCAGCTCCATATTTGACTCAATATTGTTCTGTCTAATTTTTGGACTTTCCATCTACTAACTATACCAAATTACAATACAATAAAGACCCTGAACCATTAATAACCAAACAAGTACTATAAATTATGTTTACGAGCTTAAACTCTATACAATAAAAATGTATAATGATTAGGTTATAAGGTATCAAAAAACTGCCATCCTTGAAACCGGACAGCAGTTTGTACGACAAATTGTTAACTGATACACATCTTTGCTCTTAGGTAGAGCGATGCACTCCACAACTGTTCTTTTGCACCCCAGCCTTTACCGGTTGTTGGGTCGTACCACTCGTAGAAACCGTCTAGATTTTCCATTTTTTGAAAGAGTGCTTGAGCTTCATCATAATAGCCCATTTTATGCAGAGCCATCACAGAAAAGCCCACCACAAACGGCCATACCACGATTCCTTTGGTCCTTTCAAAAACCTCTTCTTCGCCGTCTGTATAAGGGTTATGAATACACTTAATCGTTACCCCAAAATCACTATCGACTGAGTGCAGTAATCTGAGTGCATGGGGATAAACTTCTCTTGGTACAGCTTCACAAAGTATCCCGAGAGCAATTCCCAGCGGATCTGGTCTGTTACCACCTGGAATGTAGTCCGTAAAGTTTTTATTCTTCCAGAAATACATCATAATCATCCTCCTTTGCTTTTCGGCTTTTTCCTTTTCACCCATTAGATTGTAAGCCTGAGCAAGAAGCACATTATTTGAAAGTAGTGCTTTATCAGACAAAAATACCTCCATCGTATCCCGCCAATCTGCTCCAACTGCCAAACCAGAGTCATTAAGATTGTGAACTTCAACATACTTCATCGCAAGCTTTATTCTGTCTCCATATTCATCAATAAGACTTAGATCACCGGTTGCAATAGCATATTCATACATCGCAATCACATACAATATTTCAGAGTCTTTTGTTCCTGGCGTCAAATTCCACAACCTTCCTTTATCATACCTAACGACCATAAATGAGTTCTGGCCCCGCTCGGATACTTTTTTACTCCTCCAAGCCACCTCGTCACTCAAGAACAATATTGGAATCTGACCATTTTCACATTGCTTTTCAGAGAGATTTTTAAGATGAGTTCGAACAATCACCGTCTCACCCATTTCAAGTAATAGTGGAGCCACAGCAAGCGCCAGATCACGAGTCCAACACTGGTATTTGTAGCGATCTGGTGAAGCAAAGACACCATTTCCTTCACTCAAGCATGAGTACAGAATTTGAGACGCTTCATCATTTTTATTTGTAGTGATTTTCATATCTTTCTCCTTTTGTATAACAGTTAACTATCAATGAACTACCACCTACAGCAACATACAAAATTTACAAAAATACACAAGTACTACGCACGATTTTGTCTTAATATTTAAAATACTTGCTATTTATATAGCTATTTTGTATAGTATATATCGACGGATTCGTCGTTGTTTTATATGAAATACACCAATCAATTAGTAAAACTAGGCTTTACTGAGAATGAAGCCATTGTCTACCTAGCCAGTCTTAGAGTTGGGAACGCTCGGGTCTCACGTATAGCCGAGGAAGCTAAGCTGCCTAAATCTACCACTAAAGACACTTTGTCATCATTACACGAGCGAGGCTTTGTTTCGCGATACAAGCATAAAAACCGATTTCATTTTACCCCATCTGACCCAAGCTCAATTTCGGTATGGTTAGATAGAAACAAGACATTGATTGATGACTTGCTCCCAAAATTAAAACTGACACAATTCTCAGCTGAAAATCAACCAACCGTTCGTTCATTCTATGACGAAACGGGTTTTAGAGTAGTTGAAAGTGAAATTATTTCTGAAGCAAAAGAAATACTTTTAATTACCCCAGCTCACGACCTAGACCAACTACTTCCCGACCACTTCCCTGGTTTTATGATTCGTAGACTCAAACACAACATCCGCGCCCGTATTTTGATTGAAGAGTCCCCAATTGCCGACAAAGTTAAAGGTTTCGACCTAATAGCCCAACACGAAACTCGCGCCATCAAACCCCCAATCCCCTTCGAGTCAATCATGCTTATTTGGGGTAAAAAAATAGCAACAGTATCACTAGACAACAAAGTTTCAATCGTAGTCCTTGAGGACAAAAACATCAACCAGATGATTACTTCCCTTTTTGATTTACTTTGGAATAACGCATCCGAGAAATAGCAACATAATTATACGTAACTAGAATTTGCATATGGTAGTGAACAAGTCTAATTTGTTAACATTTATAGTGAACACCACACTCAACAGATTGTTTCCACTACACATGATTTATTTCTTTCGTATTTTACATAATTGCTGTGATATATTTAAATCATGTCGTTTTTAAATAAAGAAATAAAAAATCCAATCAGTCTTTCTTTGATCACAAAATTAGGGTTCAAACATATCGTCTTAAGTCTACTTTTCATGCTTATGACACAAGCCATAATAGTGTCGTTAATTTTTTCTGACTTTCCTTTGGTGTCTGATATTTTTGGTTTCTATTTCTCCACCTTCACCCAAGAGTTAACCAATATCATTGTCATCACAACAATAGGAACTAGCCTGTCATCATGGATAATTGGCAGACAAATAGCAAATCAAAGACTTAACCCGAACTTAGTTCTACAAAAAAGCCTGAAGTGGTCTGTTTTATTTAACCTATCCTACTGGTTATTATTATATTTAGCCGACCAAACCCCTCACTATGGAGTAACTCCGAGGGAAGAACTATACACTTCGATTATACCTTTATCAGTTATATCCATCTTGATATTCGCCTTCATTACCAATATTTTTTTCAAGAAAAAATAGAATTATTTTACAGTCTCTCTTCTCCAACAAAATAAACACTTAGTCAGCATTAAACCAAAATAAGTAGATTTACTACAACTTACTCTTAATAAACACATAGCGATGGATGTGCAATATTTTTACATATATTTATTTACATATTGTTTTATGAAGAAAGAAAACCACCAGGGGTCCTAAGACATAGTGCTAGACATCGAGTTCATGATCCCCAGCGTGTATTCTCTATCCTCGAACAAAATATGTACCTTACGGTAGTATTTTGTTCTCTCAAAGAGAGGGAGGAACTTCTAACACTTGTCACTTCACACGCAACGCTATTATTGCCTCTGTCTAAATCACAAAGATACATAAGCCACCAACCCTAACCCGCAACCAACCTCCCTACTACATAGATGGTAGCAAAATTTTGCAGGATAAGTAAAGGAATACCAAGTTGAAAGTACCAGATTCGGGTTTTGTGACGAAAAACTTGCATACCTAGGTACACACCAACACCACCAAACATAACAGCCATAAAGAAAACCAATCCTTCAGGAGTGCGGCGTTCGCTGTGCCCCTGAATAGCCTTACGCTTATCATGAGCCATAACTAGGAAAGCGATTATATTTATTACAACCACAATACCGACTAATATTTGACCTGATTGATTAGTGAGTAGTTCCATATGTTGTGGGTAGTATAGCAAAGTTAGTATGAGACAAGGCGTCTCGTGTTGGTTCGATGATGTGGAGTGTTTCGAGTTGGAACCATGTGATGCCAAGCCCTGCTTGACCAATTAACCACCTTTCAGATTCTGGTTTGATAGTGTCTCGTGCGCAAAAGTTTTCCCGCACGCCGACAGATATATCGAAGTGCGGGAAGTGGCTAATACCAAATCTGGAATCCTGCCAGTTTTGGCAAGTACCAAGGTGTTTTGTGGTTCGCGACCAACAAGTCAAGCAGATGCGGTTTACCAAACGCTTTCTCTGTATAGCTACAGTCGCGCCACGAGACGCTAAAGAGTCGCAATGACTTATTGTTTACAAACCTTGGCAGAAACGGAAACCAGCGGTAGTACCACTTTGGTTTCCAGTTCTCCAAAATTTGTTCGAGACTTTCAGGTACTGTGCTCATAGTATCCTCCGGGGTCAGTGTGAGCGGGTTCCAAGATTTAATCATATCAGAGTCTCATATTTAAAACCAGCACCAGACACGTGTCTCGTGCTAGCCTTAAGATGCGGAGAAAGGGGGAATTTCGGTTGTTACACAACCAGTATCCGTTGTCGCTAGATTATTTCACTCCGTTCATAATCTAGCTGGCAACAGCTTCGAATCCCCACGTAAAGCGCCCCGCGCTTTACTCTTTCTCCACCAACAAAATATGCGTTGTAAACGCTATTTTGTCTTGGCGGAGAAAGGGGGATTCGAACCCCCGATACGATTGCTCGTATACATCCTTTCCAAGGATGCGCATTCGACCACTCTGCCATCTCTCCGTTTTATATAATCGTGTTTATTCTACAGATAAATCTATTTTAGAGATTTACAGCAATGAATATTACCACGAACACTATTTTGACACATCTTCGATTAAGACCAAACTGCGCCAAATTGGCCGCAATAGTGACCAAGCGTAACGTTTTATAGCGGGCAGTTTGGTTGAAGTGGTGGTAGAATCTATCTTAATAGATTCCTCAGGTAAAAGCATATACATCTTATTTCCCTTAAAAGCAATACGGATGTTTAACTTATGTTCACTCCACCAAGCGTGTAAGTCTTGCATGAATTCTGGAGTCAGAATTTCTCGCGCGGCAGTAGGATTAGTAGTAGCAACATGTAAATCTTTTTCAAAGTCGTTCCACTCTAAGATTGTTTCTTTTACTTCCGACAAGCCCGTTAACCTTGACCAAAAACTTTGATGAGCAAACCCTCGTTTATCACCTTCGGTAGAGATGTATATTTCAGCTTCATTACTACGATTGAGTGTTGTTGACACTAACACACCTTTAAAAATAACAGTATTTGAATCTAGTTTACCATCTCTATTTTTCTCCACTTTAATTACCATTAACTCCCTTACCAAAATATCAGTGTCGGCATAAATTGTGTAAGTGTCATCAGAAAAAATTTGGTATTTTTCTTCTATTGTCATTAAGGAAGACTCTTCTAACAACGATTTAATATCATCTCTATGTTCAGAATCGTTGGTATACATCATCATTCTATCGAGAGTGTTAGTAAAAATCGGCACCAACGCCATATTCATCTCTCGAGCTAACAATTTACTCTTAGTTAGCCATTGTCGTCCAGATAACAAAACAACTGTCAGCCACACCGCTGAACTTCCAGTCAAGATTTTTTCTACCATAGTATCTTTATGTGAACCCTCAAGGAAAGACAATCCGATTAATATCGCTATCGAAAAAAACAAAGACAGAAGTGTTAATTTAAAGTTAACAATCACCTCTTCCCTTCTAGCATGAGTTGACTGCAAGAAATCAGTAAGACTACTCTCAATAACTCCATCAAGTAGTGATTCTAAAGTTTTAATATCTGGTATTCTTTCCTTGATAGTTTTCATTTTTTATATTATAGAGAGTTCATACCACGAAGTCGACGAATCCTGTCCTCAGCCGGTGGATGAGTTTGAAACCAACTGTTGATAGCATTCTTTATCCCCTTACCATTTGATTTAAAGGGATCTGAAATAAACAAATGGGCAGTAGCGTGAGAAGCATTTCGCATCGGCATTGAAAACTGACTAATTTTCTCCAAAGCTGAAGCTAAACCATCAGGGTAACGAGTCAGTAAAGCACCCGTTGCGTCAGCCAAATATTCACGTTTGCGCGAAATAGCTAACTGAATCATCTTAGCAGCCAAGGGAGCCAAGACAATGCCGATAATCCCTACAATTAAAAATGCTGGGTGTCGATCACGGTTATCATTACCTCCACCAAAAAACATTAACCGAGTAAACATATCAGCCACGATAGCAATAAATCCAGCTAACACTACCGTCACCGTCATCACCAACATGTCGCGATTACCAATATGAGACAGTTCATGAGCCATGACCCCTTCTAGCTCAGACCGATCAAGAATCCTTAGAAGACCAGTAGTTGCAGCCACGACAGCATGTTCAGGGTCACGGCCAGTTGCAAAGGCATTTGGCGATGGATCATCAACAACAAACACTCTCGGCATTGGTAAACCAGCCGTAATGGATAGATTTTCAACAATATTATAAAGATCTGGAGCTTGCTCCTTAGTAACTTGTCTAGCATTAGTCATTTTGAGTACTACTTTGTCAGAAAACCAATAACTACCAATACTCATAAACAAAGCTAACACCGCCCCAATATACAAGATAGCTGGATTATCAAAATAAAACGAAACGCCATAACAAATAGCAATCACTAACACTAGAAAAGTCCCCATTAGTAAATAGGTTTTGGTTATATTGCTTGATTGTTGAGTATAAAGAGTGGCCATTCTGACAGATAATTGACTACATTATATTACTTACTACAGAGGAATTCCTTGCGGACTTTCGTCTGACTTATAGTTGACATCAGCCGACCAATGTAAGTAATAACCATGTTTATACTGACCTTTTCGAATGAGATTTTCTCTACGAGCAGCAATTATATCCTCACGAGGAATTTCTAATTGTTTAATCAAAGTTTCGATTACCACCATTAAGTCGCAATACTCTTCAAGAAAGTGTTCCTTAGTGCGACACATAGCCAGAGAAGCGGCCTCTTCTTTAATTTTCTTAAACAACTCTTGTTGTAGCTCTTGAACGTCAGTTAGATTTCGTATCTCGTAATCTTCTCGTTTAGCTTTAATTTTGGCCGGGATATTATCTCGAACCAATTTATTATAGTAGATTCTATTAATTTCAGACATGATAATAATTATACTACAGCAAACTCTCACATCCTACCAAGAACCCCCACCTCCCCCTCCAGAACCCCCACCTGATGAACCACCAACACTTGAACCGCTCCCTCCAGTACCAGTACTTGCTGAGAAAGCTGTTGAGAATGAGGATAAGTTACTATTGAATGATTTTGCACTGAAACTAACAGTTTCATTCGATTCATACCAATCAGGAAAATCAATCTGAATATCTTTAAACACTTCTGCCCACTCTTCTTCCACTCCAAAAGCTATAGCATATGGTAAATATTCCATAAACTGTTGCGGACTAAGTGCGGGTGCGTTATGAAATTTGTAACGCTCTTTTTCAGTAACAGACAAAAATTCCTTAAACCCTTTAAGGTAATACAGAGCCTCATAACCTTTCTGTGTACGACGCTCAGCCGCAAACGTAAATATTGGCGAAACAGCGAAACAAACCAATACAACAACCACTATGCTATATTCCTTAAAGAAAATAACGGAACCGAAGATAAGCAATAATACAATGACCACATAATAAATTATTTTAATTGGGGTAGGTCGAATTAGTTCTAGCTTGCTTAAGAAACCTAATTCCACTAAATCTGAATTGACTGTCTTTTTAAGCTCTTTAATAATATTATAATTACTTTGCAGTCGAGAATAATCTTTCTTTATCTCTGACAACCTCACCTTATCACCAACCTGATCAGGATATACGAAAAGTATTTTAAGCAGTTCTTTATGAGTACTCAATTTTGGTTCAGAAATGTTTAGTAAGGTTATCTCAAAATCATTAAATTTAAAAACTTTCTTCAGCAACCAAGGTAATTCACTTGTTACTTGTTTAATGGATATGTAGCCTTGCTGAGCTAAGTGTATAATTCCCGCAGTTATATCTTTACTATCAAGTCTATTATCAATCAATACCCCAGTAAACATTGGTTTAAAATCCTGATACGGTTCATACTGAGGAATAACTGTTTTTGATTGCCGGTATTTAATACGCCAACGATAAATCCACAATCCAAGCAATAAATACCAAGTCAACATCACAAACACCACCAAAAGAACCAAGTTGTATTTTTCCAACACGACTGGTTCAAAAGGAATCTTTAGTGACTGAGCAATCGTAAAACCTTCTCCAGAATTTATTAGTTGAGTACGAAATATAGTTTTACTGTCGCTTGGCTCTATTTCATCACATAAAGTATTTGAACCAGGCATTCCAACATAACAATAATGAGTTTTATCGAACCTTCCTTCACTTAAGAAACTAACTCGCGCTGTTGCATTCTTTATCGGTACCTGCCATTCGTCCCCAGTGACATTCCAATAAATTTCTGTTGTGTCTGGATATACTGCCAATGCACCACCTACTTCATACTGAACCTCATAAACATGCTTTCCGGTTATTAAATGGTCTGGACTACCTATTTTAATTTTTAATCCATCGTACTCTTCAAGACTATAAGGCTCAAACGCGCCATCTTTTTTAACATACTTAAGAGTTAGATCAATATATCTTTTCTTATACCAAGCAGTCGCCGGCTGAGCATGTTGATTCTTTATATTACGATATATCCCATGCTTATTAGCAGATCCGAAATCATACTCGATTGTCTCAGTTACAGTGAACGAGCTGTCACTATTTATAACGATATCGCTAGCAAATGAAGTGATTTCTTCAGCGTAACTAAAACTAAAAAGTGCCAACCAGAAGGCGACACTTAATAGAATTGTTGAAATAACTTTTCTCAAATATACTACATGTTGTCCAAATGACACCATGAAGACCTAAAGACTTACCTTAACTGGTTCGCGTTCAACACTATTTTCCTCAATTTCAAAGTATTCTTCAGCTTTAAAACCAAATTGTTTACCAACCAAATTTGACGGGAAAGACTGCAAAGCAATATTCAGATCACGCACATTACCGTTAAAGAAGCGTCGCGCCGCTTGAATCTTATTTTCAGTATCAGACAATTCTCGTTGCAGTTCAAGGAAGTTTGTGTTCGCTTTCAAATCTGGATAATTTTCAGCTACTGCTAGCAATCGCCCAAGCGACTGGGTCAAGGAAGCTTCTGCTCCAGCCATAGCGGCGATTTGTTCAGGAGTAATACCAGTTGGATCGACATGCACCTGAGTCGCAGTAGCTCGCGCACTGGTTACAGCGTCAAAAGTCTCTCTTTCATGTGAAGCATAACCTCTTACAGTCTCAACTAAATTAGGAATCAAGTCATAACGACGCTTCAACTGCACATCAATATCTGCCCACGCTTCCTTAGCTCTTTGTGTAAGGGTAACGAATTTATTGTAGGCAAAAATTACATACAACACCACCGCTACAATTATTCCAACTAAAATAACACCCATAAATAAAACTAATTATTTTTTAATATTAAGATTATATCACGGAAAGACGGCTTTACTAGGTCAGTAGTGTATGTAAAATATTGATTCAAAGGTAAGTACTAACGATAGAAAAGCGCAGGCCTATGGCCTGCGCTTTTTCGTACCTCACTTATTTACACATCTTATAACATATTACTTCCAATTTTAACCTCTTTCTCCTACCGCTCCTCAACTGAAGCAGTTACATTAATTCTACCTTGGGCATCATCTTTAACAATCGAATATTGCTGGTGAACACACTCGACTTGAACTATTTGTGCTGATGTTAGTGGCTGGGTTAGGAATGGATAATTTTGATTAGATACCACTGTTCCATCATGGACAAAGGTAGAGGCTGAATTAACTTCCGCTCCAACAACAGAACAATTTAGCTTGTATCTAGAATTTACGGAAATAGTTCCTGTACCCTCTTCACCATTGCGTATAGTATCTTGATTTGAATTAACTTTCATGACTGGTAATTGTAAACAACCAACGGTTGGATCAACCCACACACTTCCAGCTACACAACCTATGTTGGTTGTATCAGAGACTGTGAACGAACTACCGATATCCCTCAACGTTACAGTATTAGCACCATAGCTAACTGGAACGTTAAACCCTAAAGGATTAGTTGCAGCGCCACTAACCGAGTTTGGATTAGCATTAACCAAAACTTTTACTGCACCAAGGAAGTTAGCTGTGTTCCAGGTAACATTAGCGTTACAAGTAGTATCACCTGGTTGAATGAAGCAAGTACCGACACTAATGTTTCCTGAAGGAGGTAAGGCACAAGACAGCGCTCTTGGGGAATTGCTGATAACATTATTTGGAGAGCCAGTTGTATCGATGGCGTGAATATATAGATTATGGTTACCAGTACCCAAATAACTAGATGGTAAAGTACAATCAAATCCGTGGTTACCAGTAATACCATAGAAGTTATTAACGTCATTTCTTAACATACTAGCAGTACAGGCAGCTACAAAGGTACCTCCGGCGAAAGCACTGTTGTCTTGATACACATGGACATCAATCGACTGGGTTGAATCACTTGGATCATAAGTCCAACCCCTAACCTTACATGCAGCAGTATCTACCCCCTCAAAACTACCTATAGCAGGACATAGATTATTTGACGGAGCAGCAGTAGCTGAACAACTACCATTGCACTGTTGTGTGCCTGGTGTGGTCAACCCACAAATATTTGCTGCAGATGAGCATAAGGAACCAAGTCCTGCAGGATTTGCTGGTGCGCCAACCGAGCAGGAACCGTTACACTGAATAGTACCCTGCTGGGTTGTGCCACAGGCATTGGCGGCGGAGGTACAAGGAGTACCAGCGTTGGCGACACAGGCTGGAGCAGCAACGGTAATATTTACAGATGCAGAACCTCTCGATCTCATACCAACTATTTGTGAAGTATAAATCATCCTGTAAACACCTGGTGTCATTGGCGCATTAGTCGTTGCGAATTGTACAAGTGGAATACCACCCCTTGATTGAACACTAAAAATTGGAAATAACTGACTATTTAATTGAGCCCTGACAATAGAAGTTCTTACTGTATTGGAACAAGCGTTTAGAGTTACAGTAGTAGTAAAATTGATTGTCTCTCCAGGAGCATAAACAGCCTTATCAATACTTACAGTATTCACCGAGTCATTTTGCCAGCAAGGAAACGATCCAAACCTACCAAAACACACAGTTTGAGTTTCACCAGTAAACGTCACTCCTACTGATGCCTCCACCCTATCTATACCACCTACAAACACCCCCCCAACCAACAGCAACAACAACAACGACTTCAGTACCACATCTTCCACTACATCATTTGCGGAACTTCTTCTAATATATGCATATACCAATAACACAATGAAGAACAGTGTGGCAAGTAGGACTAGGATTACATTATTATTTGATGAATCATCTGAAACTGGCACTGCTGAAACCACTGGTGGTTCCCCATTTGGAGCTAACATACTATCGTCTAACACATTGCCAGTAGCGTCTTTTAGACTAAGTGAAAGTAACGGGTAAGCACAGTCAGCAGTCACTGGAAATGCTAGTTCTTGCTTGATGGTATTAGCATCCAGAGGAGTGGTCTGCGAAGAAATACAATCAACTCCGCTACTAGTAATTGAAACATCTAAAGCAACAGCTGTAGGTGAACTGGCTTCATGCCGAGAATCAGGAAAACTATCAGCTGATGGAGACCAAATAAATGAGATATTAGCTGTATCACCTACTTGGTATGATGACTTATCTAGGATAACGTTTTGGATAGTAGCACTTGAACCAACGAGGACATAGTGAACGACCACGGAGTTAGTCTCTAATTCGTCGTTCTTGAGAGAGACTTTTATGTCGTAGGCTTGAGGGGCTGTTGCTTGAGGGAGTACGAAGGTAACAGTTTTGGTTTCGTTGCCCGCAAATTGAATTGATTCCACTATACCACCTTTATCTGGTACGATTTCACCAAACATTGTGCGGAAATGAGTTTCAAAAGAAGTGGTAACTGAAACTGAGGCTGGAGCGTAGTTGGTAACATCGCAGGTTAATAGTAGGTTTTCTTCTGGAGTAACGTCCACTCCTTGTGGAAGAATGTAAGTTGGTGAACCTTCCTCGCCTTCTACCTGCATAGAACAAGTATCGGTGAGAATCTCTAGACCTTTGGTATCGGTGACAAGAACGACACTACCAGCGACTCCAATTCCAAGAGTTAATCCTCCCTTGGTCCTACTTTCTACCAGAAGTGTATATTCACCATTTAGACCAGTTGGTGCGGTGTATGTAATACTTTTTTTAATAGTACTATTCTCAGACAAGGTAAGAACCTCGGGATAGATCTTGGTATCCATCTTAAATTGACCCTGATCAGTTTCGCGAATGAGAGAGACACTGTATTTAACGCCAGTTTGGACGCCAGTGCCGTTAGCTAATTCAAAGGAGACATTGAAGACATTTTTATCTTGGCTGACAATAGATAAATCCTGAATGTTTACGTTTGCAATTACAGTTGATACTCTGGACAATTCATCAAAGTACTGATTTGTTTCCGCTTGTTGTTCAGCCGTCAGATTATTGAAATCCTCTTCAGATTGGACATTCTCTAAAAATGCAGGAGGAGCAGGAGATTCTACCGGTTCGTTAATAGCCCGATCTTCAGCTTGAGCAAAAACCAACATCGGCAGGATTAGTAGCATCATGAGTGCGGTACGGAGAGTATTGTTGATAACAGATGACATAAGAAATAAATTTATAAGTAATTACTAAATATTTTAATTGTATCAGCTGAGTTTTATCATTTATGTTTTTTTTGCGTAGTTGAGTGGATAAGACTACGAAAAAGCGCAGGCCTATGGCCTGCGCTTTTTCTACTTAAACATCAATTTAAGTGAAATATTGGATCTTTCTACATCATACCGCCCATACCTCCACCCATACCGCCCATACCAGACATATCAGGCTTACTATCTTCTGGGTCATCAGCAATCGCTGCTTCTGAAGTAAGGAGAATCGCGGCAGCTGAAACGGCATGTTGTACACCAGAACGAGCCACCTTTACCGGGTCGATAATCCCCGCCTTAATCATATCGTCAATCATTTCACCCTTAGCCGCATCGTAACCAGCATTTCCACCCGCTTCCTTAACTTTTTGCACAATCACCACTCCATCATGTTTACCGGTATTGTCAGCAATCTGCTTAAGTGGTGTTTCAAGGGCTTTTAGGACAATATTGTAGCCAATTAGTTCTTCTCGCCCTAAGTCTTTCTTTTTAAGCAAATTAGCCTCAACTTTTGCGGCTGCTTTAGCCAAAGCAGTTCCTCCCCCTGGCACAATACCTTCTTCAATCGCTGCTTTGGTAGCATTAACAGCGTCTTCAATTTTAAGCTTAAGATACTTCATTTCGGTTTCGGTCGCCGCTCCAACCCGAATCACAGCTACACCCCCAGACAATTTAGCAATTCGTTCACTAATCTTTTCTTTATCAAATTTTGAAGTAACCTGTTCCAACTGTGCTTTAAGAGCCGCTACACGATCAGTAATATCTGACTTTGCTCCACCGCCACCAACAATAGTTGTATTATCCTTAGTAGCAATTACTCGATCAGCCTTACCTAGTTGAGCCAATTCAACATCTTCCAGCTTTAGACCAAAGTCATCAGAAATCAGGGTTCCACCAGTAGTCACCGCAATATCCGCTAGAATTTCCTTCTTACGGTCTCCGTAACCAGGTGCTTTCACTGCCAAGACTGAAAATCCTCCCTTAAGCTTGTTTACGACAAAAGTTGTCAGAGCTTCTCCTTCAACGTCATCAGCAATAATCACCAACTCTTTCTTGCCAGTTTGGGCAATTTTTTCTAGTAGAGGCAGAATTTCCTGCACACTCGCCACTTTCTTATCGGTGATAAGAATCTGGGCGTCTTTATATTCTGACTCCATTCGCTCAGGGTTAGTCACCATATATGGAGAAACATAACCCTTGTCAAATTGCATCCCCTCAGTCAATTCGGTCTCAATCCCAAAGGACTGTGACTCTTCAACAGTCACTACACCGTCCTTTCCGACCTTATCAATGGTTTCAGCGATTTTTTCACCCAGTTCTGCACTTTCAGCTGAGATAGTCGCTACTTGCTTAATCTCATCAACTGACCCAATTTTGGTAGCCATTTCCTTCAAAGCTTCCACCACATCTTGTGAAGCGTGTTCCATTCCATTACGGACAGCCATCGCATTCACTCCCATGGTGGTTTGCTTCAAACCTTCATTGACCAAGGCTTGAGTCAACACAGTAGCAGTTGTAGTTCCGTCACCAGCAATTTCGTTAGTTTTGTTGGCTACTTCCTTGATGATTTCAGCCCCCATGTTCTCAAACTTATCCTTAAGTGTGATTTCCTTAGCGATAGAAACACCATCGTTGGTGATAGTTGGTCCACCATAACCCTTATCAAGAATCACATTGCGACCGCGGGGACCTAGGGTTACTTTCACTGCATTAGCCACGGTATCCACTCCTTTCTGTAACTTCTTTTTTACTTCTTCTCCAAATAATACTTGTTTTGCCATAATGTTTGTTAAATTTTAAATTCAATAGTTTCCAAGTTCCGCGTCCAGGAATTCGCGCTAGGAACAGCGCGAATTCGAACGTACTTTCGCAATCATGAAATAATCTCCCAGACTATTTCACCTACGCTAGTTTACTTACGCATTAAATATCCCCAAAATACCAGATTCTGAAACGATGAAGTACTCCTTGTTATCAAACTTTACTTCATCGAAGCCATATTTTGAGAAAACTACTCTATCTCCTTCTTTAACCTCCATTGGAATTCGTTTTTCTCCATCTTCATCCCATTTACCTGGTCCAACTGCAATTACAATTCCCTGTTCTGGTTTTTCTTTCTTAGCTGAGTCTGGAATTATGATTCCAGAGGCTGAAACTGTCCCTAATTCCTCATCTAGAAGTGGTCTAACAATCACTCGATCACCCAAAGGTTTTATCGGGCTAGTGCTTTTCTTTGCGTCTGCTGACATAATATCTATAAACTTAAGAACGTAATAATAATTCAACTTTTTCACGCGACACCAAAAACGTCCAACATCCCTGTCGCCCCGCCATTATACGACAGCCAAGAATGTTTGCAATTTTGCTTGACAAATTAGCTATTTATGCTACTGTTTTACAGCAACCTTAACCAAATGTACGCACCGATTGGAGAAATGCATGAATAAGTTTAAAAGTGTACGCAGAGCAGGTGACGCGTTTAACCCTGACGCGGGTCAGTGTGAACTCAAGGACGGTAATATGGTCATATCCCAATCTGGATTGGTCGCCATACCTGGCCTGGTAATGACCACTGAGATCACAGCTGCCCTTAGTGCGCCGGGCGCACGTCACGGGGTCATCCCTTTGACTGTAACTGACAACGAGGGTAACAAGTACTGTGTTGAAATCAGCACAAAGTTTGCCTACTGACAAAAAACTAGAAGTCTTGACGACCCCTACACCAGGGGTCGTTTCTTATTCGAACACAGGAGCCCAGAGCTTGCCTACTGCCCTACTTTCTGCTATGCTCTCGGGGCATGAATATTATCGAATCAGTGCTTCCAGCACTGCCTTATATCCAGATAATTCTCTCCATCCTTCTCGTTGCTGCGATTCTTTTGCAACAGCGTGGTTCTAGTTTGGGAGGAGCATTTGGTGGCGACAACTTTAGTTCAGCTTTCCATAAGCGCCGAGGCGCTGAGCTTTTCTTGTTTAAATTCTCAATCGGTATCGCAATCCTGTTTGTACTCTCAGCTTTTCTTAACGTAATAGCTTAACTTACATAACTGGTCACTTACCTATTGTATTGTTTCAAACAAGCATTTTGATCTGTGTAAATATTTTCAATTACACAAAATCATTTCTTTTTCAATTTATAATTATGAAAATCTCCATTAAACCGTCACGGCGACTTCTAGACCGCTTTCTAAGCCTAATTGAGTCAGTCCCAGGTAGCGATAAATTAATCCTTCGATTAGCTTTTTTTGCGGTAGTTTCGAGTGTTATTTGGTTATTATTTACTATTAATCAACAATACTCCGAACAAACAGCAGTTCGTGGTGGTTCAATTACTGAAGGCATTATTGGAACCCCAAGATTTGTAAACCCCGCTCTTGCTATCACTAGAGCCGATCAGGATGTTACAGCCTTGGTATATAGTGGTTTAATGAAAATCGATTCTGAAGGGAATCTGGTTAACGATCTTGCCGAGAGTATTACCACCAGCGATGATGGTTTGACCTACAACATAGTCCTTCGTCAAGACGTTTCTTTCCACGATGGAACACCACTCACCGCTAAAGATGTTATTTTTACCATACAACTAATTCAAAACCCCGACCTTAAAAGTCCTTTACGAGGTAACTGGTCTGATGTGACCTTGGAAGAAGTTGGGGAATACGAGCTAAATATAGTTCTTAAAGAGCCTTATGCTCCTTTTATCGAGAACTTTACTCTTGGTATCATGCCAGCTCACTCGTGGAGCAGTCTACCGGTTGAACAACTTCCTTTTAGCCAACTAAACACCGAACCAATTGGCTCTGGCTCGTTTGCAATCACCAAAACCGAACACAACACTTCTGGCTTAATTAAAAACTACACTCTAACTGCCTACCGCAAAAACAACTCCAACCCAAAAATTGATACGCTGGAATTAGACTTTTATCAAAATGAAGACGATTTAATTACGGCTGTACAAAACAAAATGGTAGATGCTACTGCCTACATATCAGCCGAAAGAGTTTCTGAGTTGGACATCAAAAACTTTCAGCTAATAAACGAACCTCTGCCCCGCACTTTTGGTATTTTCTTTAACCAAAATCGCTCCCCTATTCTAAGAGATAGTGCCGTCCGGCAAGCATTGACAGTTGCACTTAATAAAGATGAATTGATTGAAAAAACACTCTTTGGTTACGGTATCCCCATTAACGGCCCTACCCCCTTGAGCCAGACTGAGCTAGAATCTATGGACAGCACAGAAGACACAGCCACCAGCACTAGACAAGAAGAAGCCATAGCCATTCTTAAAAAAGCTGGTTGGATAAAAAACAACCTCGGTTTGTGGGAAAAATCCATTAACGGCGGACCAGTGACACTAAGTATTACCCTGCGCACCAGCAACGCCCCACTATTTGGACCATTAGCCAATACAATAATTGAACAATGGGAAGCAATTGGGGTTGAAGTGGTGACCGAGCAGTTTGAACAAACAGGATTAGTTCAATCAGTAATTCGTCCGCGTGACTTTGAAGCTTTATTATTTGGACTTGATATGAGTCGTACATATGACTTATATCCATTTTGGCACTCATCACAACAAGATGATCCAGGGCTTAATATTGCACAATACGCCAACGTTAGTGTTGATGCTTTATTAGAAGAAGCCCGAACTGAACAGAACATTGTAGCTAGAAACGAGACCTTAACCAAAGCAAGTGAAATTATCGAAAATGAACGGCCAGCTATCTTTTTGTTTCAGCCAAACTTTACATATTTGGTGAGTAAAGACGTAACTGTCGTACCAATTACCAACCCAGGCCGACCCGCAGATAGATTTTCCAATATTGACGATTGGCATACTGAAAGTGATTCCTTGTGGCCTATTTTTCAACAAGACATTTAGTTTAAAAACAAAATTTATAAACAATTATTATTCAGAAAAGAAGATATGAATTCAACAGAAAATACAAATACCAGCGGTGGCAACACTCGTCCCCAACGCAGAACTCCCCGACCTCATCATGCTAGATTAAACACTAATGGCGGAACTTCGACTACCAGGCCAGCCCGAAGGCCTTATGTTAGCGGTTCCCCCCGACCAAGTGGTCGCCCTTCAGCTCAACATGGTACTCGTCCATCAACTCAACCAGGTACTGGAACTGGAACAAAACCAGCCAGGCGAAACAATCGAAACCGACGCAACAATCAACAACGTCGTCGTTCAAACACTTCACCAGCTCTCACCCACCGCATGGATGTGACTGATGAAAAATTACCCGTTATCCCAGAAATCACCGACGAAAACACAGTTCGAATCATAACAGTGTCTGGTGTGGAAGAAATTGGTCGCAATATGAACATTATTGAAACCAAGGACGACATTATTGTGGTGGACGCTGGTTTTCAATTCGTATCAGAAGAAAGCAACGCGCCTGGTATAAACTACATCCTACCCAACACTCAGTATCTTGAAGAAAGAAAGGACAAAATCCGTGCCCTAGTAGTTACTCACGGTCACCTCGACCACATCGGCGGAATTCCCTTTATCATGGAAAGAATTGGTAATCCTCCAGTTTATACTCAATACTTAACCTCTTTAATGATTCTAAAGCGTCAAGAGGAATTTCCTCACATGGAAAAACTAACAATGAATGTAATTAAGGAAGGGGAATCTTTTACTGTCGGAACTACTAAGATTAAAACTTTCCCGGTTACTCACTCAATTCCAGACGCGATGGGCGTACAGATCGAAACCAAGTATGGCGACGTAGTTGTTACTGGTGACATTAAGTTAGTTCACGAAGATGGTGAAGTGGTGGTTGAAGAACGCTCATCATGGGAAAAAGTTGGTCTAAACAACAACCTAGCTCTACTTTGTGATTCCACTAACTCCGACCGAGCAGGCTTCTCTGCCTCTGAAGGAAAAGTGTTTGATACTCTCGAAGAAATTATCACAAATTCAACCGGACGACTGATTATTGGTACCTTTGCCTCACAATTCGACCGTCTGATTAGTATTATTAAAGTTTGTGAAGCGACTGGCAAGAAAGTAGTGATGGAAGGACGGAGTATTAAAACCAATATTGATATCGCTATTCAAGCCAAGCTAGTAGAAGTTAAACCTCATACTTTCATCAACGCCGGAGATATCAACGACTATCCATCTGACAAAATTGTCATCCTTTCTACTGGCGCCCAAGGTGAACAATTTGCTGCCCTGATGCGTATGGCCACTGATAAGCATAAGTTTATTACCCTGACCGAGCGAGACACGATTGTCCTTTCCTCTTCAGTTATTCCAGGTAATGAAATTGCTGTCCAAAAGCTTAAAGATAATATTTACCGTAAGAATGTTAAGGTGATTAACTACCAAGGTTCACACGTTCACTCTTCTGGTCACGGTAACGCTGGCGAACTAGTTTGGGTACACCAGACTCTTAAGCCAAAGTTCCTAATTCCTGTTCACGGACACCACTATCACCTTAAGAGTCATATGTATGCAGCGGTGGAAAATGGTTTCCCGCGTGACCATATCGCTGTCCCAGACAACGGGACCATCATCGATATTACCAATGGTACCGACATGAAGATTCAACCAATGAAAATTCCGACTGAAGAAATGATGGTTGATGGCTTTACAGTAGGAACTCGTCAGGAAGTCGTATTACGCGACCGACAAAGCCTTTCCGAAGACGGAATGTTCGTCATTATTGCTACAGTCAATACCAAAAACGGTAAATTGCGTAAGTCTCCAGACATTATTTCTCGTGGATTTATTTACCTAAGAGAAAATCAACAACTACTATCTGAGGCTCGTGTCCTAATTAAACGAACCGTTGAAAAGCACACTGAGGGCATGCATCCCCTAGACCTTGAATATGTCAAAGACGAACTAGCCGATACTGTCAGTGGCTTCCTCCTCCAAAAGACCCAAAAGAACCCAATGGTGATTCCAGTACTAATTGGGATATAACCATAAACGACCATCGGCCTTAGGACCGATGGTCGTTTACTAACTGTTTATAGCCGGTTAAAGCTTTGCTTTAACCGGCTATAATAGACTCATTATGCCTCGTACCTCACACACCTTCGTTCGACCACACCACCCAAAACGTCACCTTGTACCCATCTATGTTGCCAGCTTACTACTAATCTTTCATGCTTTCATAGTTGCCTACATCAACTCATCCTTTCTTGAGCAGTTTATTTCAACCACGGCGGTCGGAACAATTTACACGGTCGGCTCAGCCTTAAGTATTTTAATTTTTTTGTTTATCTCAAGCGTTTTGCATCGAGTAGGTAACTTCAAACTAACTCTTATCCTGCTTGTATTAGACTTAATGGCGGTTTCTGGTATGGCCTTTGCAGACAGTCTTAGAGTAGCTGTCCCTTTATTTCTTATTCACTTAATTTCAGTTCCATTAATCGTCTTTAATATAGACGTCTTCATGGAAGAGCAAATCGGCAACAACGAAACAAGCACTGGCAGTCGACGTGGTCTGCTTTTAACTATCACCAGTTTCATCGGCGCACTATCTCCACTTATTAGTAGTCTACTTATCGACCAATCCACTGGCGATTTTACTAACGCCTACGTAGTAAGTGCTGTGACTTTATTACCGATAATTGCCATCCTGATTTTCTTCTTTAAAGATTTTTCTGATCCTGAATATAAAGAAATTGATTTACTTTCCGCTCTTAGAACTTTTTGGCTGAAAAAAAATATTCGGTTTGTATTTTTAGCTCACTTCGTACTGCAAATGTTTTTTATGGTGATGGTGGTATACACACCTCTTTACTTAACCAACACCATCGGTTTATCTTGGGCTGAATTTGGCGTCGTAATGTTCTTTGCACAAATGGCTTATGTGATATTAGAGTACCCTATCGGTATTATTGCAGACAAATACATCGGAGAAAAAGAGATGATGGGATTTGGTTTTTTAATTTTAGCGGTCTCTGTGTCATGGATGTCATTTATTACCGTCAGTAGTGTATTGGTTTGGTCAATCGTTATGTTCTGTACTAGAGTAGGGGCTAGCTTTGTTGAGGTAACCACCGAAAGCTACTTCTTCAAACAGACAACCAGTAGCGACGCTCAAATCATTAGTTTTTTTCGCATTACTCGCCCCTTAGCTTATGTAATGGGGGCATTACTGGCCAGCCTCGCTTTGCTCTATTTACCATTCAACCTACTGTTTATCGTAACCGCTAGCCTAATGATTCCAGCTATGTTTTTCACTCTTAATATTGAGGATACTAAGTAGCGAGGTCAGACTTTGATAGTTGGAGTTCTTTGCAGCTCGCTACAGTCATATTCTCCCTAGGCAGGTCTGAGCCTTGCATACAGAAAATATATTCCTTCTAGTCATTATTTTCCAGCAATCTGACTAAGCGCCTGCATAAATTCGAAATAGTTGCAAAAATTAAGGAATGCAATGACTATAATTTTTGTATGTCAGAATTTGCTCTGCCCTTGGGCAAATTCTGACCGCCTATAGGCTCCTTTTCTCATTCAATCTCATAATCAACCCGATTCTTATCCCGTTTTGGCATCACCCACCAAGCTGCCAGATACAACAGTATTCCAGGGAATATTCCTGTCAGTAACAAAAAAGCAATAGCTGCCACTCGAAACAAGACGGGGTCTTGTTCAAAGTAATTAGCCATACCAGCCATTACTCCAGACACCACCGCTTTCTCTTCATCTCGTTCTAATCTTTTTTTCTTCATAGACTATAAATAATATATTACGTCTTTCCTTTCTACAACCACTTCCCACCCCTTGCGCTTAGCGTAATTAAATAAATGCTGATTAGGATTAAAACAAATGGCATTATCAACTGCTTCGAGCAGCGGGACATCTCCTTCAGTGTCACCAACTGCCAAAGCACCTTCTCGAGACAAATCAGGATTTCTATCAAACACTCGTTTTACGATACTAGCTTTATTTTTTATCAAATGTTCATCGGTTACTGCACCAGTAAATCTATCTTGTGGGCCAATCTCATAAATCCTTCCATACACTTTATCGAAGCCGTACTGACGACAAAATTCATCCAGCACTGTCTTAGGAGATTGTGAAATTGCCACCACAAAATACCCTTCGGCCTTAAGTTTTTGAATTAAGTCACGAGTGTAACGATAGACCCGCTTACTTTGTACCGCCACCACCCTCCGTCCAACATCAGCAAAATCACCATAGTGTACTCCTTTAATATGTCGCAAGAATGTTTGAATAATAGCGTTTATATAGTGCTCATAAGTCCCCTCTCTAGACTGCCAAGCCATCCACTCAGACATATACTCCTCACTAGCTTCATGAGGGAAAATCCCTTCAGCCACCAACTTCTCCACCAGCTCAATTAAGAGACTGGACCGAAAAACTGTTCCATCTATATCAAAAAAAGCGACTGATTTCATACCCACAGTTTACCAAGCTTTTGACTCTAGGCAAAACTGGACTAGGCAAACGAAATATATACTGGACGCCACTCTTTCCATTCGTCAGAGGTAAACTCTTCAACTAGATATTCACCCTCCTTGATCCTACCTACACTAGCCATCTTAATTGACTTATCAGGGCGAACCTCCAGTACATAACCAAGAAAACCCGGAGTACCATTACCGGCATATTCAAAGACAGCTCCTGTATGAGGTTCAATACTCATAGAGACACCGGCCACACCACGCAAAATAGTCTTCCAGGTACCAGGAGTCCGCGGACGCTCGTTTGGCCAAGCTATCGTCACATTTGAGCGCTTGAGAGTATAGATAATGAATTCAATTGACTGCAAAGGAAGTCTTAATTCGTGACCAAGTAATTCATCTTTTATATATCGTCTCAACCGAAAAGCTTCCTCACTAGAAGCATTGTAACTAAACCCGGGCACTAGATTTGGAAACACCTTCTTTCTGTCGTCAGACAAGGCCTCTGTCTCGACCCAGCCACTAAATTTTGGAGTATCGACATGCACTAAACGCTCACCCATATCCCCCACCATCACTTCGTCACCATAAGACAAAAATCCAACTACTGTATCAAAAATATGTGACGGCTGTTGCACACAGGCAACTGAATCTTTAACAACATAGGCCAGTCGACCTGCCGCCACACTGGGTGCATAGGAAGGAGAATTGGATTTTGGTGTACCAATTCGCGAATCAGCTTTGGTCTCTGATTTAACCTCTGTCTTTGTCACAGCATCATTAACAACATCCCCAGCCTTTAAAGTTAAGGGTATAGGCTTTTCTACCAATGTTACTCCAAACGCAAAAAACCACAGGTCTTTAACGACCTCGAAAAAAGCATTTATCATGTGTGTATTTTACTTCAATTTGGGTCTAATCAGCAAGTCGACCATCGCGCCGAAGGTAATAATTCCCAGACCAGACAATATTGCGACACCAAGAATTGGCAGTAACATGAGCAAAATAACACCTACCGCCCCCACAACTAGAGTCAGAAGATTCAATTGTGAAGAAGGTTGATTGAATACCTTCATCAATAACTGACCTAACACCGCAGCCAAAGCTATCAAACTAAGCAGTACAAGCAAGATATAACTAAATAGACCAACCAGACCAACCAAACTACCAATTATACTGACCCACAAAATTGAAATAGCTACTGGACCGAAGATAAATGTAACAAAACCTAGTAAAAATGGCCGTAAACTTCTCGTAAGCACCCTCTCAACAACTAGATCAAGCGACTTTCTTGATACCAAGTACCACACGAGAGTCGAAAACAATAATATCAAAACTGGCATTACTGCAGTACGTACAGTAACGTCTTTTACAGGAATTACAGGGTCATTGCGCACTAAGTCACCGCCAATTGTTGCATTCAACGCTTGAGTAGCCAACAAACTACTTATGTAGTGAATATTACCATCCACAACAGCTTTATCACCAAGTGTCAATTGATTAACTGTGACATCCACATCACCAGCAATCGGACCGTCAATCCTTAATTCATTTACTGTTCCAAGAACACCCCCTCCCACAGAACCTTCAATAGTAGCCTTTCCTCCAAAAATAATCAGATCTCCAGAAATTGATGCTGTAGACAAGATATCTACTGTGCCACCAATCACAAACACGTCGCCCATCACTGGCTCAGCAATAGTTACTTCATAGCCAACAATCCTTAAATCATCTCCAATAGGACCGTGCACATCTGTCTTAAACCCTACCAATAACGCATCATTACCAACTTCACCATTAACCGTTATTTGTCCCCCGACCGCATTAATATCATTATCGATTACACCTGATACATTTATTTTGTAGGCAGCGGGATAAAAGTCACCCTCAATATTTTCATTTTCAGTAATAGAAACCTCGTCGTTAATTCTAACCACGGACTCGGCATGAACAGTTGGCACCATTAAACTACCAGCTAGAGTTATAGCGATAATTGAAAAAACTAAATTCAAAAATGGTACTTTTTTCATAAGTTATGCTTGAATATTTTCTTTAATTACTACGTTTTGTGATTGTGGTTTAGGTGAAATTTGCTCTGTCATATCGGCAATAATTTTATCCTCAACAACTCTCTTTTCTTCTTCTCTTCTGATTGTTGATTCAGCTATTTTTCCTTTCTCTGACAAATTCATCAATAAGAACATTACCACTGAAACAGTAATAATGCCAAATAAGTTGAGAGCTAAAATCATTGTAGCCCCTTTTATTATGACAGGGTTTAGGGAAGCTATTCCGATACCAATTGCAGCCAACGGTGGAATCAAAGCCACAGCAATCGCAACCCCTGGCAAAGCATCTCCCCACTCTGGCTTAGCCAGCATATACGCTACCGCAGCAGCCGCTACCATTGCCACTAATAGATGGAGATGAGAAGGAACAGTACGAGCCATTACTTCAGCCGTAGTATACATTTCATCACTACCAAAAAAGAAAGCGGCTATAACAGACAAAGCTAGTCCAGCCCCAAGCGACTTAACCAAAGTTGAGAGGGCGCGAGATAATAAATTAACGTTCTCTTCCATCATCACCAAGCCAAGTGACACGCCCAAAATTGGATACATCAAAGGCGCGATTAGCATACTCCCAATCACAATCGATCCGCTATTTAATAATAGACCGAGCGTAGCCATCAAGGTAGATAAACCGACCAGATAGAAATAGTCAAAATCCGGGGTCCCGTTTTCAACTAGTTTCCTGATTAATGAAGCCTTGTCTTTATCTGGTAAAGCCCGAAAACGTGCAAAAACTGACATAATATATATTTAATGTAAATAGTATACGTTGTTTACAAAGCAAAGCAATCAAATATACCCATCTAAATTAACTAAAATTAAATGATTAAAAAAACAAAATAGCATATCCAAACAGATATCCCCTTTTGTAATTATACAAAATTATTAAGTAGGAATATACTTGGCTCGCACCAAAATATTTGGTGTTTAAAATTTTTATCAAGCGAAACCTCACCCTTATGACAACCAATAAAGATATTCTAAAAAACGTAGTCGCCGGACTGACAGTTAGTTTTGTAGCACTTAGTCTAGGCGCAGCGTTCGGGATACTCTCTGGCCGCGGAGCTTTTGCGGGCATGTTGTCATCAGCTCTTATTGCTACCGTTACTTCTGTGTTGGGAGGAACTCGAATCCAATGCTCAGGACCAACTGGTCCAATGACTGCAGCCACTGCTACTTTAATAGCGCTTGCCCACGACACGGTGCTAAATGTTGCTCCTGGAGTCAACCCTGATCATTTAGTAAACATGGGGATATTGTTAGGAGGTTTCTTCATGATTATGTTTGGTGTTCTTCGTCTTGGTAAGTACATAACAATTGTTCCCAATGTAGTCATATCAGGCTTTATGAATGGAATTGCAATTATTATCTGGCTAGACCAGATTAAAAGACTATTTGGTCTAGGTGGTAAAACCGCAATCGGAGGGTTGATGTGGGAGAATATTGTTTTGGCAGGATCCAGTGTTTTCTTTGTGTTCTTTTTCCAACAAATTGTTCAAAAGGCTAAATCTCGGATATATGGTCTATTTTCTGGCACCTTGATTACGCTATTTTTAATGACTTTAATTGCGTACTTCTTATTTCCAGACATTGAAAGAGTCTCGCTAGTCGGTTCAATCAAAAATATTGGTGACATTACTACCTTAGTCACATCACAAATTCCTACAGAATGGACGTGGGGACTTGTAATATTATTAACCCCTTTTGCTCTCCAAATGGCTGTTCTCGGTTATTTAGATACTTTAATGACTTCATTAGTTATTGATAAGATGAACAAGGAAAAGACCAAGGCTAATAAAGAATTAGTGGCTCAAGGTGTTTCCAATAGTTTAGTAGCCTTAGTGGGCGGTATACCTGGAGCTCAAGCAACCATCAGATCTGTGCTTATGGTAAAAGAGAAAGCTAGTATGCGTTTGGCAGGAATTTTGGTCGGGGTATTTGCTTTTATTGAAATGATAATTTTTCAAGATCTTGTTAACCTAATTCCGCAAGCAGTATTTTCTGGAATATTGCTCAAAGTCGGCTATGACGTATTTGACTGGTTACCTGTAAAACTCTACCTTAAAGAGATACAACGGGGACCAATAAAACTTTTAAAGAATTTCTTTTCGAGACATGACTACGAAAAAATATTCGTCACCAATCGTGAGATGATTATAATTCTTGGTACAGCTAGCGTAACTGTTTTATTTAATCTGAACGCTGCTGTAGCAATCTTTACAATCATATTTTACTTACATAACAAAGTCTTAGTTAGACATAACCCAATGCGAGACCTTAAGCCTAAAACTGAGACTGAAGTATTTATTGATGAACTATAGAAAATTTTGTTAATTAATTAACTGAATCTCCTCACGATTTAAATAGAATTATAAATTAACCAGAAAACCACAACCACAACCAATAGAGAAAAGAGCAGTAAAAGGGTTGAAATAATTAAGTATTTCTTCATGGTGACACATACTCAACACTGGCCTGCAAAACAGTGATTATAGTTAGAGCAAGAATCAAAAGAAATATTCCAGCACACAACAAAGTCACTCGCGGTCGAGACAGCTCCATCTTGCCAGTATTCCAATCTCTAACGTAAAGAAAAGAAAATGCGAATTTAAAAAAACTCATAATTCATAATTATTCTAGTTTCTTATATAGTTTACCAGTTAACACCAATGTGCCAATACCGATCATAAGGACAAACCAAGGATTATCGTTAAAGAGTTTCGTCTGAGTAAACAACTGTCAATCACAAAAAAGTAGCTGAAGCGCCGAATGTTACCATCAGAAGAAAGAGGGTCGGAAAACATTTGATAACACTTTTTCTCACTGGTTCTATTGACGTATCAATAGACCGACTAGTTGAAAGGATCAGCTCATCCAACTTATCGTCCATCTATTCAGTTTTCTTAAGTACCTCTTCACTAGTTTCAATCATTTGTTCACTTAACTTGCCCATAAACTTTTATCCTTTAGTTAAAGTTACTTTAACTTTTTGCTCTTGACCATTTTGAATTATTTTTAACTCGATTTCCTGTCCGACCTCCTTACCTCGTAAAATAGTAGCCAAATCCTTATCGTCACGTAACTCTACCCCATCGACGGCCAAAATAATTGTTCCCACAGTCAAACCAGCCTTGTCTGCCGGTGAGCCTTTCACTACTGCTCCTTCCTCCGGCGTCGCCCCCAGGATTACCAAGGCCCCATAATCTGAAGGTAGGTTATTGTCTTCTGCCATCTGTTTTGTAATAGCAGTGTATCTTACGCCAAGAAATGGTCGTACGATCTCCCCGTGTTCACGCACCGAATCGACTACTGCTTTTACCAAGTGAGCAGGTAAAGCAAAGCTGATATTGTCGGCCCCTCTTGAAGTAGCCACACTAACACCAATCACCTCTCCCTTAATGTTCAACAACGGACCACCTGAATTACCCGGATTAATGGCGGCATCCGTCTGAATTACATGATCCAATTGTTCATTCATTCCCATTCCATCACCCGCCACAATTGAGCGTGACAAGCCAGACACCACTCCCACTGATACCGAATTTCTAAACTCGGCTAAAGCATTTCCAATCACTATCACAGTCTCACCCAGCTTAATTGACTCAGAGTCACCAAAATTTACAAAAGTCAAAGCCTCTTTAATCGGTTCATTAATTTTCAAAATTGCTACGTCAAGGTCTTTGTCGCGGGCCAGAACATCAACTTTGTATGAAGTTCCATCATTTAATAATACTGAATAATGAGCAGATTCATCAGTGACCACATGTCGATTGGTTACAATCAAACCATCGTTACTAACTATAAAACCAGACCCTCCGCCCACTTCCTTTTCCTCGGTACCATTTTCTCGTACCCTAGGAACACTAAAACCACCCCAAAATCCTCCAGGGTTAACCTCTTCGTAATATCTTTCATAAACCGGAACATCTTTAGTTACAACCACCGAAACTACTGCTGGATTGACCCGCTCAATTGCAGAGACTATCTGTTGACTAGAAGAAATTGTGGACTCTGGCAGGTTTGTGGCCGGAGACAAAACCAATCGAGATTGTATATATCCCACAAATTGCTCCCTCCCGATAAAAAATAAACTGATAACAACCAATAACGTAATTGTGCTACTTAAAAATACAGTTTTTGCTGTTTGATTTTCTATTTCCATACTTTTCCTAATACGAATTTACTCACGAACTTCTTTCGTTTCATCAAGAGGTTCACTTACAAAAAGTCTTCGACCTCTTTCCCACATCTCAGAATGACCTTGTTGTTTCAACCAATACCACCACTCTGCGCCCCAGAGATACTGAGTATCAAAGCGGGTATCTTTAGCATAAGTCAAAATATCCTCAAATTTTTCAAGATTCATACGGGTAAACTGAGTTTCTAGAGGAACTTCAGTAATCGGTTCTAACAACCAAGGCTCAGCCGAAAGCTCTATAAGGTAGGAAGGTTTCCGGCCATAAAACACACCCATTAAGTTATCTTTTACCCTATAAGCCCATGGTGGCAATACAGTCTTAAACTGTCCAAGTTCAGGATTCCAAAAATGAACGTAAACACTAGTACCAAAAATATCGCCTCTTGAATATGCTCCTTTCCAGGTACCAAGATTACCACTATCTGTAACCAAAATTTGTCTAGTTGGGTCAAGTTTGTGAACGAGGGCGATTTCCTGATCAAGAAAATTTTCATCCAACTTGCCACAATATTCAAAAGCAAAAACCTCTAGAAATGGCTCGTTCTCTACCTGCCAAATTATCACTGCCGGACTACTCTGATAACGAGCAATCACCGCTTCCATATAGCGTAGTTGCGCAGCGTCGCGCTCTTTAGCATCAATTTCTCTCGCCCATTCCGGCACATGACACTCCGGCCAGCGTGGCAACCGACGACCAACCGCCATTATCACGTTTGCCCCCACTTCTTCCGCTCGCTTAACCTGATAATCTAACTCAACAAAATTATAGACATTCGGGGCCGGCTCTACCATTGGCCAGTGAGCTGCCAAGCGTAAATTTCTCACTTGTAAATCATCAAGTATAGCATCGTAAGTTTCTTGCCAATTCAAACCCAACTCTCTCGCGTAGAGGGTGTTAAACGACATGCCGTAGGTAATGTTTTTAGGTACATCTTTCTGGGCTAGTACAAAAACCGCAAAAGAACTGAGGGTCACAAAACCAATTACGACATAGAGAATTTTTTTCCACATACTACCTTTATACTATCATGTGAACAGCACCACAAAGCCAACTAATATAACCACCACATACAGAAGACGTCTAAAGAAAACATCCGGTCTGGTATCGCGGTCAGTAGCCGATTCAGGTAGCCACTGTCCAAAAACAATACTGATCAAAAGAATAAAAACGAAACGTAAACCATCAAGTGCCTGCACAACCGAAACCTCACCTAGGTCGGTGGCTTTTAGTAGCATAAAAGCTGATAACCCAGCAATTATTTTGGCCAACATCACAATCACACCAGCCCGCTTAGAGGTATTTTTCGTTTGTTCACGAATTTTTTCATAGTAAGCTGGTACTAAGAGAAGTGACAAGGTAAACAAAACAAAGCCAACTCGAGACCAGAAAAATCCATTATCAAAACTGGTTTCTTGGAATAATCCTTTCATAGTAATGTAGTGCATAGCGAAGAAAATACCGCTATGAAAAACCTGCACAATAACATTTGCTTTTGGTAAGGTTTGAGCGACCAACATGGTACCGACTGCCAACAAAACAATACCCCAAATAAAATTATCATTGATTTTTGCATCCAA
This sequence comes from Candidatus Nomurabacteria bacterium, assembly GCA_020632095.1. Lineage (GTDB taxonomy): Bacteria > Patescibacteriota > Minisyncoccia > Phycocordibacterales > UBA918 > OLB19. The sequence goes on along the minus strand of JACKGF010000001.1, from coordinate 34,136 downwards.
AAACAAGTAACTCATTCCAAACGAAGACAGAGCTGACACAGCACCAATAATCGGGATAGTATTGGTGGCATCAGCACGCTTTAAAGCGTCATACATTGAAACTAAGGCAATAAAAAAAGTGTAAGCTGCCAAAAATGACATAGCTACCACTTGAAGTGAAGGAGCTTTCACATTCTCGTATGATGGAAAACCGACATCACTAAAGCCTGGTATGAGGCCTAACAAAAATATTCCAATCCAACCCCCAGTAAATAAACAGGAATAAAACGCATAAACAAAAGGGCGCGGTAAAACCTTTTCGTCAGAGACAATATACTTATCAAAAATCGCCACCACGGCGTTCAAAAACTGCCCAGCCGTCGCCAATAGAATCCATGTCATGTAGTTCTATTCTACTATGCCGTTCCGCTCAATGATTTCCTTATACACGTAAGCTGAAGGTCGTATCTTGCGCTCCAGAGTATCGTAATCAATCTCAACTAAGCCAAAACGCTTTCCAAAACCAAGTGCCCACTCATAATTATCCATACCTGACCAATATAAATGACCTCGTACATCAGCTCCGTTCTGAATAGCACGCCAGGTTGCCTCAACTTGTTTGGTAATGTATTCAGCTCGATCAGAATCATCGCTATCGGCCACACCACCTTCTGACACAAACAGAGGCTTTTTATATTTACTAAGCATCATTAACGCGTCATAAATATGTTCAGGAGCAAAATTCCAATCCATATCAGTTTTCTTCCAATTTCTTTTGTCACCAAACTGTGTGTAAAAATAATAATTGAGACCAATTGAATCACAATTTTTGTGTGTCCGATACATAAAAATGCGAGTCCAATAATAATTTGCTACTGCCGCTTTAATTTTATTGAACGGGTTCCAATTTGCATCAAATACAATCACATGCTTTACAACACTAACCTCTGTCTTGGGAGAAAATTCCTTAATCGCCTTGTAAGCAGCATTGTGTGAGAGAGCAAGATTCTTCATCACTCTAAAGTATAGGAGCGCAGGCTTAAAACCTTTATCTGGTGCTGCCTCATATGAACGACCTGAATTGGTAATTGATACTGTATCAGTTAATTTAAAACGTTTAAATGGAGGCCACGAACCACGCAACCACCCGTTACTACCAAAAACATTTGGTTCGTTCATAGTCGAAAAATGTTCGCACAAATCACCCAACTCATGCACAACGAAGGAGGCATATTTAGCAAAAATTTCAGGAGCATCTTTTCTTTCAAAACCCCCCGACTGAGAAAACCACAGAGGTAAAGTAAAGTGCCAAATAGTCACAAAGGGTTTTATGTTACGTTCCTTCAAAGCAATTAGAACCCGCCGATAATGAGCCATAGCTTCCTCATCAAACTTACCCTCTTCTGGTTCAACCCGTGACCATTCAACCGAAAACCGGTGGGCAGTATGTCCCAATGATTTTGCTATATCAAAATCTGCTTCGTAGCGATTATAATGGTCGCAAGCACGGCCACACGGCGGCACGCGCCCCGCGCGTGCCGCCTCCGCCCAGTCATTGTTCTCAATCCCCCCTTCCACCTGATAAGAAGCTGTCGCCGCCCCCCAATAAAAATTCTCCGGAAATTTCTTTTGCATGGACATACTATATCAGACAAGCTAGTTAACTAATAACTACGGATTCGGCCAATGCCAAATTAATAATCTGCTAGGATTTTTATAATAATAGATTATAAGCGAACGCCACCAATGATAACGGCGATAAAAATTACTATGACTATGTTGGTCGTGATCTTGGATTATAATTCCTGGAAAAAACCAAATTTGGTGTCCAGCCTGCCTTAATCTTAAACATAAATCGGGACCTTCATGATTTCGGATAAATCTAGAATCGTACCCTCCAAATTTTTTGAATAAACTTACCTTAACAAAAAAGAATCCTTCAACTGCCCAATCAACTTTCTCCTCCTTAATAGTGTGAAAATCCATAGAAAAGGGAGACGACAATTTTCTAACAAACTCTCTTAAGGCGAAGTTACTAGGCAGAATATACATAATTGCGTAAAAAACCATCGCCAATACCATTCTTAATGGATTAAGATCGAATCCTTTATTAAAGCGCATGGGACTTCCGTCATGAGTTTTTATTAGACGAACGCCAGCCCCAGCCTCTGTATGTCTTTGGGAAAAGTCCTGCAATTTAGCGGGTATATCATCTGTAATTATTTCCATATCAGAATCTATGAAAAGCAACCAACCGTTCTGAGGTAGTTGCTTCAAGATTAGATTTTTCGCCGCTACCGAACCATGATTTTCATTTGATTTAATGTATTTGACACCACTGAACATTTCAACAACCTTCGACGTGTCGTCTGTAGAACCATCATCCAGCACAGTAATAGATGCAAAATCTTGAAGCACAGCCTGTGGCAGCAGCTTTTTCAAACCGGTAGCATTGTTATATGAAGGTATCGCAAGATGAATTTCCATGTTGTTCATAATAATCAATCATCATAGCTAATTCTAATCTGCTACTGGCTCCTTTTCGTATCTTGACTTAATTCTGTCCCATATTTTCAGACAGTAAAAATCTGGGGTTTGAATATCGTCTAGATTTATTAATCCGGCTCGCAATAGGAACTCGATAGAGGAAAAGTTAACTCTAGTTAGATACAAAAACTTCTCTAAACCTCTTTCTTTCAACTCAGCCGCCAGCTTGGTTTGCTCCACATAAACAGTAGCCTTACTTTCAGCTATGAAGCCTGATGTGTCAGACCGACTCATGCCACCTCTGAACAATCTTCCGGTTCGATTAATTGCAATCTTAAGATCTTTCTCACAAAGTTTTTTGAATTTTTCTTGATCAATTAGACCACCTTCTAGCTGTGCTTGATGGGGTTTGGTGGCACTTTCATAAAAGGCTTTCAAACAATCTGAGTAATCCCCTCCTTCAAGCTTAGTCGCCATTGCCCTGATGTAGTTCGGATGGGGACTAGAGCTATAACCAAAAGCGCTTTTTGTCACATAATCTTGATTACTCATAGCACCAGCTTCCGCAAAAATTGATGAGCGGTCTGTGCCCACCTTTTCAAATAACTTAAGTGGTATTTTCGAGAGATTATTATGTTGAATAGCGTGTCCCTCGATTTCGTGACCGATTGATACACTGATTAACTTATCTACTGACTGAGGCTTATTTGGGCATTTTATAACTTTTTGAGTCCCGTTTACACTAAGTGACTTGAAGGAATCACTAACGATTACTTGCCATTTATTGTCCTCCGCTGGCCCCGGTCGGTTGGCGACATATTCAGAAGGAGGAACAGCACTCAATAAATCATAATGGGCTAGGGCCTCTTCACAGAGACTGCCTATCTCGGCTGGTTCGATGGTTAAAGCAAACAACTTATCCTCATCAAGACCCTTCTCGGCGATGCCAGCACTCTTTTCTTGGCTCTCTGCAATTATTTTTCTTTCCTGTTCATCTGCGTACTCAATGAGTTCCGCAGATATTTGTTTTTTCCAACCGTCATCGGCATAATCAGTATCTGCACCAAATAAAAATTTGTCATAACGACTTAGGTTTGCCGACACATTACTTCCGATAGTATCCTCATCATAAGCTTTCTTTTCGTCTTCGGTTAAAGATTCCTCTCCTACAAAATCAGCTTTTTTTGCCAAACTTAGAAATACGGTTGAACTTTCTGCAATCATCTCGTTTACTTTTCTTTGGTATAAGTCAAAAATACCATCTAGAAATGCTTTATAAGTTTCTCCCTGATCAGAGGAGGCAAGTTGTTCACGTTGTTGTTTTATATCTGCTTTCAGCTGCCTAAGGAGAGTTGACTTTCCATAATCAAGTTCTGGAGTCAATCTTATGTTCACAGAATCGCTTGACGGGATATTGCTTGTATCAACATTTCCGTCCTCGGACATTGAGCTTGTGATAGATTGGTATATTTCATCTTCCCGATAAGAAACTGATCGACCAGCTAAGTCTAATATTTTTTTATAGTTACTCCCATTAAGTACACTGGTTTGGGTATATAAAAAATTCTTTAAACTATCAAAATCCTGCGCCTCAGGAGGAATCTTTACTCCTACAACCGCTTCAAAATCATTACCTCCTTCGACAGAAAGTAAATAGTTAAAATTAAATGAGACGCTTTTTGTTTTGATAGCAACAACGTCTTCCAGAACTTTTGCTAAACCAGCCTCAATTTCTAGAATTTCGGCACGCTCCGCTTCAGGTATTTCCCAGACAGGTACTTCACCCGAAACGAACTTTTCTAAATTTTCTACTTTGACAGCAATATTGCTAGAAGGTCGCTCTGGATACAACGAATTTACAGTGACAGGTATTTTTTCCATATCTATTAAGTTTACCAAATTTAAAGTTTTTATAACATCTCCGTACTATTAATAAAGCTGGCGGGGGCTAGGTAGGTTTTCCATTTTTTATAGAGGGTGGTGATGGCGATGACGTCGCGGGCGTTGTAGGTGGCGATGTCGCGGAACTTTTTCTGGAGAAAAAGTTCCGCGACATCTTCCCCGCTCACCCCACCAGCCTTAGGACTCTCAATCCCGTAAGTCACACATACTTGATGTAGTGACGGTCGCTTTTGCATCGCTCCGTAAAAAGTTAACTCATCTAGTAAATCAACGTGATAAGGAATAGTCTGCTTACTCAAATACCTGCCCTGTGCAATATCTACCGTCGGCCGAACCTCATTTACCACTGACCGGTGAAGAATGAATGGCATATCAAAACTGCGCCCGTTAAAACTTACAAAAGTATCATACTCGAGCGCTCCTTCCCAAAAATCTTCCAGTATTTCAGACTCGGTTCTTTCCTTATAAGTAAAAGTTTCGTCAGAAAAAGTCTCTCCTAGTGTATCTGACACGTAATAAACTGCGCCGAGCGAGCGCTCCAAATCATAAATAGCTAGTGACACAATCGATCCTGTAAAAGGAAACAAGGCCAGGCGATTCTTTACATCAAGTAATTTAGACTCTTTTTCTTTCTTTGAATCAACACCACTAATTTGTTTAGTCAATGACTCTCTAGTAATCTCGTCAATATCTTCCCACTTATGCCCGACTGTTTCAATATCTAAAATCAGCGTAGACATACAAATTTTACATTCTAACTGGTGGGGCAGAAAAACAATTTAAGATAAACTCGCGCTGATCTGACAAAGAATAACGATATTGACCATTTACTACTGACCCGCCACACTTATCACCAGACTCCTTAACTTTTCCATAAATCGGAAAACCATCGAAAGCATAACCAATCAAAGTGTCGGAGCCAAAGACTGAATACAAACCAACCTCATTATTGCGTATCAAAGATCCGTCTTGAGCAATTCCAACCACATCAGAGTACAAACAAGTTGGCATACCAACTGGCAAGGATCTAACTGGCAGTTGCAAGACTACGTCTTTTTTCATAGGCTGAGCCATCACCCTATCAGCAGACGAAGTAGCCTCCGTCACCTCATAACCAGCTATTGTCTCGAAGAAAAAAACCCTGGCTCCTTCAGTTACTTCAGTCTGGAGACCAAACGGTGACCATGCACCCTTATATTTAGTATAACTAGCACAAAGCATTTCATCTACTTCTTTTTCCTGTTCCTCTACACTCTCATCTTCCTCACCACTTACTTCTTTCTCACCTTCAACAATAATTGGTTCAGTTGCTGCCGATATACTTATTCCTTTACCAGCAGCGATCTTCTCACGCATCGAAGCCAAATGATCTGCTCGAGAAATTTTCTCTGGAATAACCTCTGTCGCCCCATACTCTATATCATCATTATCAGTAATCATAACTACCTCCGAACCAGCTTTAAAAAAATTAGTCCGACTTAATAAAGTAGCACCAATTGCCATCACCAAGAAAACTACTGCGACAAAAATAAGAATAAAATCCCTAGTACGAAACATGTCATTATAATAACAAAAGTGGCGAGCAAAGCTCGCCACTTTTCTGCACAACTATTACACAATCTCAAAACGGAATATAACAAAATACTTATTCGAGGTAATTGTCTAAAAATTTGGCTACAAATTACTTATGTTTCTTCAACGAATTAAAGTTTGTTTCCACTACCTACCCAATTTTAGCTCATGTTTTTAGCCCCTTGGGGACCCCGAGGAAAGGTGTGGACAGGTTCTTAACTACTTAACCAAAACCCCTTCCGGAATACTTTTAGGATCAACCAAAAATCCTCCCATGTCCTTTCGACCAATAATTACAGGGAAACGCAAGTGGCCGCGTGGTGTGTACGTAGCAATTGTCTCTATTTCCTTACCTTTCATTTTAAAGCGCAATTTAACTGTACGCCTTTTTTGTCTTCCACTACCTGAACGCACCTGAATCAATTTATGATGTGAGTCCAAGTCTAATTCTTCTACTAAATCACTATCAATTGAAGTTCGATAAGCACCAGTATCTACCTTGGCTCTGACTGTCTTATTTTTATCATTTCCAAATATAGTAATTTTTTCAATTACACCTAGCAAAGTAGATTGTTGTTCACTCACTTCCTCTAGTGACTCTTCAGCAAACAACTTTTTCGCCAATTCAACCCCCCGACTAACTGTCTGGACCTTCAAATCAGCAATTCTTTCTAGACGGGTTCGCAACGAAGCTTGATTAGCAATCTGAATTCCTAAACCAGGTCTAGCATTAACCTCCAATACTAAGGGGCCTAATTTTTCATCTAAGACAATATCAATCCCAGCAAAACCAAGTTTTGAACATTGTTGCGCTTGGACAGCGATTTCCATAATTTTATCCCAATCTGGAATTCTTATACCGTGCACTTTAATCTTTCCGCCTGGAATAACTGAGACCTGTTTATTATTCAATACCGCCGAAGTAGTAATTCCAGTCCGAAGATCAATTCCAACCCCCAATGCACCCATATGCAAGTTGGCTTTTCCTTCTGAGTATATCGTTGGCAAACGCATCATCGCCATCACTGGTACCATATTACAAACAATTAACCGAATATCTGGCACCCCTTTAGGGATATACTTTTTAAAAAAAGAATGAGAACGAATTCTTTCTTCAATAAAAACCGTATCCGGTAGATTGTTAAGTGAGTGCTCACCATCAAGCGCACCAAAAATCACTCGCTCCAACTCAAGGATATCAACTGGCTTACCTTTCCCGGCCGAACCTTTTTCTCCGTCCCACTTACGCACCACAAATATTCCTCTACCACCATAACCATGAGAAGGTTTAATCGCAAAATCAGTTGGGAGTGATTTCCAGTCAAATTCACGAACGTCGTGTAGAGAAGAAAATTTTGCCAAAAAAGAATTAGTTGGAACACCAAATTTCAACAACCGCTCTTTAGTCAACAACTTGTCATCAGCTACTTGCTTATTTCGTTTAGAATTAAACTTTTGAATATAGAGATAATTGCGAGCATTCATCCCTAACAGTGAATTACTTACTGCCATAATAGATTGATTAATTTAGTAAGTTTAGATTTTGTTAAAGCGAAACAACTCGAGAATTCTCAAACCAAAGTATCGCCCAATAGCTAGATTAGCTGGAATAACCAGCAGGATTATTTCCGGATACAGAATTACTGTACCTTGAATAGCATTACTAGTCGCCATAAAGTAACCAATCAAACCAATCGCAATTGTAGTACCAGTAATGACAAAAGTTTCAAATGAACTTTTGTGTAGTTGTACCGACACGATCATATCGCCAAGTAACATCAACACCAAAATCGGGAAAATAGAGACACTCAAAATACGATCAAAATGGAGACCGACTCCTATAGTAAGCGCTGCAAAAACTGATATTGCTAACAAAACCATGGATAATGAACGCTTCGGGTAGAACATAATCTTGAACTTTGACAATGATTTCTTTGAAATATATGAAGCTATCAAAATTGCTCCCAACACCAATAGACCAACGTTGATTCCTACCGCCACAAAGGCAAAAGCTAACGCGATTGGTACCAACATGTCCAAGGTAGGCAAACCAATCACTACCCGTACAAAACTCACCAAAAAACCAAGCAATGGTGTAAGTAAGATCAAAAAGATTGTGTTAGCTGGTACACCATCGCGCACTGACTCCTGCACCCAGTAAGCCATTGTATTGATAATACTGTACTCAGTGACCGGACGGTCTTGAAAGAGAGTAATAATCGCTACTTTTTCTGGCAGTTGCTCTGGCCGTGTAAGGTCATTTGAGGGAGCCGATATTTCTTGTTGGCTAATAATATTGGCAGCTGTGGTTGAAGCGGTTACTGCGGTCGAGGATGCTGGCTGTTCTTCGGTCGTGGTTGGAGCGGTATCATTTTTGAAACCAAACTGACCAACCGGCGTCTGAGCAAAGGAAAATGACGGCAAAACCAGTAAGGCCACAAAAATACCAATTGTAACAATTGTTGAATATGTTTTTTTCATACTACCACTGTTCCAGAATTTCAAGCGTTTGTAAAGTCTGGACATGCCTTGACAAAAGTGGATTATATTTCCCGACGAATAAAGACTCAAATACTTGTGGCTTTTCTGATAACAAATTCCATATACCAATATTCCCCTCCATGTAGACAATATCTTTAGTAAATATTAAACCCGCAGACTGCCCTGTAGTCCCTCTAAAAATTCTTACACAGACATCCCAAGCAGCATTATAAGTTGCAATTTTATCTGTATCTTTATCATCCAAAACCAATGTATAATAGTCCAACATCAAACTAAAAACCGCTCGAAAATCTCTCACCTCACCATCCATCCCCACCGCCAAGCAAGCAGCCAAATATCGGTCAAAACCATAAAATTCATCAGAACCTTCAATCTGCTGTTGCACATAACTAGCCAAACCTTCTTCACCAGCCAAATAACTATCTAGACCAATTTCTAATATCTTTAATGGCCCCTTCTGTGCCTCAAAATAGCGACGAGCATGAACACCAACTTCATGTTCAGCCAACGCCTGAACAGCCACATCTGTCATAACTTTAGGTCTAGAAAATATCTTTTCCTCACTCGGCACAAATATAGTCTTTTTCTGTGGATTAACAGCAAAAATAGTTCTGGTATTTGTTTCATCCACCTGAACTGACCAATCTACAATTTCACAGCGCTCAAGCGTGGACTTGAATATATTCTCTACTTCTTTAACCGATTTGATTTGTCTACCTGTAGTAATCGGTGATGGTAACATTGTCACGTCAATGTCTACTTGTGTATGATTAATTTTTGAAGCCACCTTTTTCAAACGTCTAACACTACCTTTATGAGTCTCTCCTTTACTCTCACAGAGCATCAATAATCTCTTAGCCACGTAAGAAAAATACTTCTTCTTTGGCTTACCATAAAGACTACAACTAGCCCTAAAGAAAGACTCATCATCCTTACTAATCGAGGCAGCGATTAGAGCATTCCTCAACAACTGCTTCTCTAGTTTACGACTATACAGATCAAGCACCACCGATGGAGCCTGTGATTGATTCATGCAGTAGTAAAACTCATCAAGCCTTAGAGTGTAATCAACATGAGGTGTGAGTTGTCTATATTTAAATTGTGGGTTTTCTATTTCATTGTTCAAAAACTGTTCCTTTTCTTCATACTTAATTTTTAAATTGTCCAACAACCACTCGTCTTCATCAAAATATGAAACAACCCTACGTAAGGATGAACTCAAGTCTTCATCAAAAACAGCAGGTTGATTCATAATAAATACACTTATTTGTCTAACTAAATACCAAACTTCACCTCGGGAGTTGAATCTGTACTAGAAGCCGTTAGAGCAGTCGGATCTACCGCTTTTACAATCTGCTCAACAAAGGCTTGAAAAGTGTCAAACTCCATCTTTTTGCCATTCAAAAAGAAAGTTGGTGTGCCAGTCAGGTTAGCTGCTCGTCCATCTGAAGTATCGTCCTTTACTCGGTCACGCAGCATAGTAGATGACATCTGGCTTTTAAACTTATCTATATCTAAGCCGAGTTCACCGGCATACTGAATAAATAATGAATTTGGCACTGAAGCAGAAACCCATGTATTTTGGTTTTTGAACAACAAATCATGGAATTCAAAGAATTTACCCTGCTGACCAGCCGCTTCAGCCGCTACCGCTGCTGGCATAGCATAAGGGTGTATTGGCAAAGGAAAATGCTTATATTCGAAACTAATTTTGTCGCCATACTCAGACATTACTTGCTCAAGAACTGGCTGAAAGGAGGCACAAGCTGGACACTGAAAATCACTATATTCAACCAACTTAACCTCCGCCTCAGGATTTCCTTTAATATTTTGACTAATTACAATTCCTTCATTACTTTTCTTAGCAGAGATATTTGAATACATAATTGCGCCTCCAAACAAGACTACAAATATCACCCCAATTACTATCCATGGATTTTTCATATGAATAAAAGTGTACCATATTAGCTAACAGTTACTCACTCTAGACACGGGATTATTTGTTACACTTAACTAATGTATCAAAAACCTTATAATCCGTGGTCGGATCCACTTGACACTATTGGCACCCAATTACAAACCAACCTAGAAAAAGGACTGAGCGATGATGAAGCCAAAACTCGCTTAAAATCCTCTGGCGAAAATATTTTTGAGTCTACTAAAGGTAAGACGGCCATTGAAATATTTTTTCAACAGTTTGCCAGCCCATTAATCATTATTCTTTGTGTCGCCGTCGCTATTACTGCCTACTTAGCAGAATGGCTAGACATGACCATTATTGCTTTTGCAGTAATTGTAAATGCCGTTCTCGGCTTCGTACAGGAATTCAAGGCCGAAAAAGCCATTACTGACCTGCGCTCATATATCACTCACCGTACTAGAATAATCCGTGATGGACACGAATTTGAGATTGACCCACGACTACTGGTGCCCGGTGATATTATCCATATTACTACTGGCTCACGGATTACAGCTGACGCTAGAATAACCAAAGAAATAAACTTCGCTTCTGATGAATCAATTCTGACTGGTGAATCTTTACCAGTAGAAAAAGAAGTCGGCCCGTTATCTGAAACCACCCCCTTACCAGACCAAACCAACATGGTTTTTGCTGGCACACTTGGGATTAGTGGTTCCGCTTATGCAGTTGTTACGGCCACTGGTTACGATACAGAAATAGGTAAACTAGCTAGATTAGTTGAAGACACAGAATCTGAACAAACCCCCCTACAAAAAGCTCTCAACAAACTCACTTGGGTGATTATTGCTTTCACAGTCATAGCTGTTTTTGCATTGTTTATTATCGGTATTTCTCAAGACCGTGAGTTAACAGAGATGCTGATTGTTTCGATTGCGGTATTTGTTGGTTCAGTTCCGGAAGCCTTACCAATTGGCCTAACCTCAATTCTAGCGATTGGAGTCACCCGAATTGCTAAGAAAAAAGGTATCATGCGAAGCTTAACCGCCGCCGAAACTCTGGGTTCAACAACACTCATTATCACAGATAAAACTGGTACGCTTACCCAAGCCAACATGCGTCTAATCGACATAGACACTACTGAACAACTGCTCGAACCTACTTTTACCCCCTCAGATCATCATGACAATTTTAACAAGCTGCAACAAGACATTCTAACTTTGGCCCTTTGTGCCAGTGATGTATCTATCGAAAATCCCGAGGACGATTTAGAATCTTGGGTGATAAGTGGTTCTGATCTGGAAACCAACATTGTCCGCTCAGCCGCTAGACATAACATTACCCAAACCGTGCCCGACCGCTCTGATATTCAAATACGAATTCCCTTTAGTTCGAAGTATAAATTTTCCGTCATCAGAATTCCAACCCGTTACCTTCCAGATCATCTCAGTCAATTTGAAGACCCTCACATTGTTATGGGTGCGCCTGATATTATGCTGAATCGCTCCTTTCTTGACCATGAAGATTTTGATAAATTAAGTAAATCAATCGCTGAACATAGTCAGTATGGTCGTCGCGTGCTTGGTATTGGCTTACTAACTCCGCACGCCGATCCTGCTTCCATGACCATTGATCATGTTAAGGATATAACCTTTCTTGGAGTCCTTAGCTTCCATGACCCTATCCGCCCCGAGGTACCAGAAGCCCTCAAAAGAATCAATTCCTATGGTACGAGAGTGATTATGGCAACCGGCGACCTACCGGGCACTGCTGTCGCTATTGCCAACGAACTCGGTTGGCAGGTCGACGAATCCAACGTCCTAACCGGCTCCCAACTCAAACAACTAACTGACGCTGAATTAATCCCAATCTTAGACCGAATTCATATCTACGCCCGGGTTACCCCTGAAGACAAGCTTCGCATCACTAAACTCCACCAGGCTCAAGGCGAAATTGTCGCCATGACTGGTGATGGAGTAAATGATGCCCCATCACTTAAAGCAGCCAATATTGGTATAGCACTTGGTTCTGGCAGCGATGTCGCTAAGAGTGTAGCCGACCTAATCCTACTCGACAATAACTTTAAGACCATTGTATCCACCATTGAAGAAGGCAAACAAATACTATCTAACATTAAAAAAATGTTTGTTTACCTAATGTCTAACTCACTCGATGAATTAATTTTAATCGGCGGAGCAATTATCGCAGGTGTCGCCATGCCCCTTACGGCTGTGCAAATTATTTGGGTTAATCTCTTTACCGGTAGTTTACCGGCCATTGCTTTTGCCTTTGACAACCAAAAAATGAAAGAGACCGAAACGACCAATAAACAATTCTTTGACCCGCGGGTAATGTTCTTAACTATCTTTATTGGTATTATGGTTTCGTTGATGCTCTTCGGGCTTTATATAGGATTGCTCACCTTCCATGTACCACACGCTCTAGCAAGCAGTATTTTATTTGCTAGTTTTGGCACCTATACTTTATTCATTGCCTTCTCTTTCCGCGACCTAAGCCGACCAATTCATCATTATTCATTAATTGAAAACCGTTTTTTGTTACTCGGAATTGGAGTTGGTCTACTAATGATGATTATCACTTTTACCGTCCCGTACATTCGAGACCTATTTAATGTCCAACCACTATCTTTATACTGGGTTGGTTTCATCGGGCTTTGGAGTGTTCTGAACATTCTAGTGGTCGAGGGAGCTAAATGGTTTGCTAATACTTACATAGTGAAACTAGTGGACAAAAAGCCAAAAGTGTTGTAGTTTCATTACCATTATGGCCATGAAACCCAATTTTACTAAGAAGAAAAAGCGTAAAGTGCACGGGGCTACTTTTTGGGATCAAGAATACACCAATCCTTCTCACCTTAAACTATCTGAAAACGAAAGTGAGGATTTAGCAAAATTTACCCGCTGGATATCCCGTCGCGAACGAGAGGACATTTTAAATGGACCAATGAGTGTTGTAGACGCCGGTTGCGGCAATGGACGCAACCTTATTTACCTAGCTCGAGAATTTGGCCTGCAGGGTGTCGGTATTGATATTTCCTCAGCCGCTATCGCCCAAGCAAAAAAAGCTTCAGTTGATTTACCGATTAAATATGAAGTCGGCAACGCCGGCGATCTGCTGAAACTAGAGGATGGCTCTCAATCGCTTGCCCTAGACATGATGACCTCACACTTCTTGGATGCCACCGCGCGCAAACAGCTACGCGATGAATTTTTCCGTGTCCTAGTCCCTGGAGGTTATCTATTTATGAAAACCTTCCTCAAAGACAAAGATCTTCACACCAAACGCCTTATCGCCGAAAAACCAGGCCAGGAAGAAGGTAGTTATATCCACCCTGTCATGGGCGTAGCTGAGTATGTCTACAGTGAAGAAGAACTAGTGAACTTTTTATCTGAGAAATTTATCGTCAGGCAAATTTACCGCTCCCATAAACACGCCTTCAAAGGTCGTGCACGCAAACGTCGTACTATCTCCATCTACGCCGAAAAAGACTACTAGAGTTTGCTATGATAGATAGTAATGTCGAGTCTAGAAAATCAAATTGAAAGTCTGATGCTAAACAACCGGCGGATGACTGACGGCTTTTCTTATACTGTCCCGTCTGGCTCTTCCTACCCCTACCAATGGTTTTGGGACTCTTGTTTTCACGCCATCATCCTCTCCCACATTGACACCAAGGCTGCTATGGCCGAAATCCAATCCCTGATTTCACACCAATTTGACAACGGCATGATGGCCCATGTTATCTTTTGGGACCAACAAAAAGAGATTTTCAACGTCGACTGGGGACTAAAGAAAACCAGTAATATTATCCAACCCCCTATTATTGCCTACGCGACTGAGCGAGTGTATGAAAAGTGTGGTGACCGTCCCTTTCTGGAATCTGTCTTCCCAGCTCTGGTAAATTATTATAATTTCCTACTAGAAGAACGTGACCTACGTAAAGTAAACTTAATAGGCTATGTTAATCCTGATGAGTCTGGCGAAGATAACTCGCCTCGTTTTGATAACGCTCTATTACTTCCACCCCAACACGAGGTGGAAGATAATCTCAATAAACGCTATGCTTTATTCGAAACACATAAAAAATGCAACTTGGACACTAGGTGCACTAGTGAAACTTTCTGGATTGAAGACGTACCCGGAAATGTGTTCCTAATTTGGAATCTAGAATCACTATCTAGAATTGCCACCGAATTAAACGATAGACAATTAGCCAAAAAATACTTAAGTAAAGCTAAGCAAGTAGCTGCCTCTATGCGTGTCAACATGTTTGAAAATGGTTATTTTCATCCCCTCTCTGGCCTTAAGGCTGTCAAAACTACTGAAAATACTTGGTCGCGTTTTGCACCACTTTTAACCAAACAATACACCCCAGCTGAAGCCAAAGCCTTGGTTAAGGACGAATTACTTAACCGTGAACGTTTTTGGTTACCTTACGGCGTCTCAACAGTCGCTCAAAATGGGCCAGCTTTCAGCCCAGAAGAGCCAATCTGGGGCCAAGCTTGGCAGCACCCACACTGGCGCGGACCAATCTGGATGACTGTTCATTGGTTTCTCTATCAAGGTCTAAAAAACTATGGTTATTACGATATAGCTAATGAAGTTAGAGAAAAAAGTCTAGCCTTAGTAAAGAACGAAGGATTTAGAGAATATTATCACCCGATTACTGGTATCGGTATGGGTGCCAACGATTTTACTTGGGGCGCGATGGTCATTGATATGAATTAGAAATTATAAAAAACTTAAAGTAACCATGTCTAAAAAATATTTCAACCGATTTAAACATGCTTGGCGTGGAATTTCTCACGCCGCTATTAATGACTTTGGTTACCGTACCCAGCTTTACCTCGGAGTTTTTATTGCTATCGTAGTAGCAATTTTATTTAAACCACTAGAGACTTGGGAACTTCTTTTTATCCTGCTAGCCTGGGTTCTAATTGTTATCACTGAACTACAAAACTCAGCTCTTGAAGTTACTCTAAACCGACTACACCCTGAACAGCACGAAGACATCATGCACGCCAAAGACATGGCAGCCGGCGCTGTCCTAACAGCTGGAACATTTTTGATTATTGTATTGTTGTCGATCGGTTGGGAGAGGTTGATGTAGCTAAATTTACACAGACATCGTCCACGTCGATTCAGTTATACAAACAGGACATAACCTAAAAATTCACAAACTTCAAATAATCTCAATACCATTTATCCACGGTTTGTAAACACAATAATCACCGACAGAACACAGGCTTGATTCATAATAATTGCCAAATCTCAAGTTGAGTTATCCACAGTTATCCTAGTTTGTTGGATTTTAAAACGGTAACTCTGCCCCCTCTTCATATGTCGTTCCGTATTCCATACCAGCCTTCATAGTCTCATTCATATCTCGAAACAACACTGTACTTGGAGGCAAAAAAACACTATCATCGACATTTTCCCATAGCTTGCAGTTATATTTAACTTCAGTATCAAGTGTTACAGACTGACTAGTATTGTTTTCGTCTTTTTTCATATCAACTATCGCTACTTTTGCCCCATACATCTGATCATCAATTTCAGTCCATGAGTAGAAATACGTCTGATCCATAATCATTGAAGACAATATTGTTCCTTCAAGATCGGGTGATGGTACCAAAAAATCTCCTCTGATCTTTCCCTCACTAACAAAATATGTTCCCTCTACCTCCTTCTCCCCTTCTGTCGGTACATATGAGATTGAACATTCAAGGTCTTCGCCAAGTAGCTTCAAGCTATCCATCGTACCAGCACCAGAAAATGGTTCTTTGGCTTTTGTTTTTTCAACTTGACTTAGAGCTTGCTTATCGTCAGCCTGACTAACATCTTCCTTTTTATCAGAGGCTGGCACATAAAAAATTAGAAAATACGCAAAAATTGCAATGACTACCGTTGACAACCCTAAAAATTTTAAGTACTTCATAATCAAGTGAAATTAATTTTAATTTGTTTTCAGACTAATTTTACCTTATTTAAAGAAAAAACACATGGTTATATGTCATAATACCAAGGATGATTTCCAAAGAAACAGTAATCCGATCGGTCTTTACCATAGTGATTTTCCTATCAATTACGGCCACTATTGGTATAGTTTTATTGCTCGAATCAAAGCAACAGATTTTTTCAATGATTAACTCAAGTCAGAATGAAATGTCTGTTACCCCTTTTCCAGTTAGTGTAAATCTAGCTACTAGAGCAATAATCGAAAATCCAGCGGTAGAAAACTTCTTCGATGAAACTCTTGCCTCTGCTCCAGAATCAAAAAATAACTGGTGGAATAAAATAGCTTCAATTTTTTCTAGTCACGAGTGGTACCAAAACCTTGCCTCTCCGGTTGGTCGAATCGTGGTTATTTGGCCTGGTGACCGCAAGGAAGAAGCAGCCAAAAATATTGGGGATATTCTTGGTTGGAACAAAGCAGATCGATCCGAATTTATTAGATTGGTCGACTCAACTTCTCCTGTTATAGCCGAAGGGAAATATTACCCTGGGCAATATGTAGCCCATAAAGGAGCCACCCCAAACGACATGAAAGACTTAATAGAACAAGAATTTCAGACTAAAATTTTAAGTCGTTATACCCCCGAAGTGGAAAAACAAGTACCTTTAAACGACGCTTTAATAATAGCCTCTCTTCTCGAGCGTGAAGCTAGTGATTTTAACAACATGAGAGAGGTCTCTGGAGTTATCTGGAATCGCCTGTTTAAAAATATGCCTCTCCAACTTGATGCCACTCTTCAGTACGTACGTGGTAGCAGTCAGTATGAAGCTAAGTGGTGGCCCGCTATTAAACCCGCCGACAAATATATTAAATCTGCCTATAACACCTACAAAAACCCCGGTTTGCCTCCCGCACCAATTGCTAATCCTTCAGCAGAAGCCCTCCTAGCGGCCCTAAATCCCGTCGTCACCGACTGTATATTTTATTTTCATGCAAAGGGTGGTCAGTACTACTGTTCACCCACCTACGAGGAACATGTGTCCAAGCTTAAATCAATTTACGGACAAGGTAGATAATTGTTTTATAAAAATATAATTTGAAAGACCGCCATTCAGTGAAGCAATGGCGGCCTAATTCAGAGTAGTATCTTCTACTACTCTGAAGTGAATTTAAAGTAATGAATATCATTCAGCGGAACCACGACTCCTGCAGGATACCATTGCTTGATTCCCTCAAAATATATAACGCACCCGTGATATCCCGCATCATCTCCGGAATTAATATTCATAAAGGTACCCATTGAGCCAGCTCGAATTACTATATCTCCAGTACTAGCGCCTGTATTATAGTTAACCAAGGCGGTAACCTTGTCACCTACTTTAGGCGGAACAAAATCAGGATGAGCTACCCTAGTACGATAAAACTGATCAAACTCACGATCAACATTCCAGCTCGAGGCTCGTATAGTCACCTCGGTATTAAAACCATTTGGCAAATAGTCACCTTTGGCTGGTTTGCCAGCTAAATTTTTACTCATTGCTTGCTCAACATCAGACACTTGGGCCAGTAATTTATTTCTTTCTAATTCAAGAAAATTCTGTACGAGAGCCTGTGCTGTAATGAAGTCAATAAACTCAAACCCTCCATACTCATTTTGATACCCTGCCGGAACCAAGGCAGTTGAAGAACCATATTCTGTAGTATATGAAGTACCCAACACAGAAACCTCGATAATCTGCAGCCTGACCAACCTCCCTTTACAAGCTGCGCTATGAGAGTACATAGACTGACCTTTTTCAAAGCAGTCTGCCAGATCCTTAAGCCCGTCACAGTATTTAGCTAATTTCATGATCACTATCCTTTGTGAGTTATTTGTAGAAATGTTCTACTTTTCTTTACAATTCGAATATTTTAAACGATCAAAACAATTTCCTTAATAACACATTTACCTATAATAGTCAATGATTTATCAACTACAAGCTGACCACTAGACACACAGTCATAAAACTTCCTTATCTATACTAAACCACTAAAATTTTATCAACTTACCGGACAAATCAACGGGTCGTTTATTCTTTTTGTTAATTGAAAAATAGAAATTGAAAGCAAAACAATTCCCAACAAACTAAACTCTGCTCCGTGCAATGGCAGCCACAGTAAAAGCCCGCCGGCACCGAAGGTGGCTAAAAACGAAGTCAAAATGATCGACCCACAAGCTGCACAACCCACCCCCAGTACAGCACTCACTACTCCACCTAAACTATTCCATTCGGCCGCTCGACTGTGTGAACCGACCTGTCTTCGTCTGACATAATAAACCAAGAGAGCAATATTAATTCCCAATAAAACAGACGAAACAACCATAAAAACTGCCGAATAGATAGTAAAATTACTAGCAATCAAGCCATATAAACTACCAAGAAAAGAAAACTTATCTCCCACATTAAGTAATTTTGAAGAAAACACCTGCCAAACAATGTCACGGCTCGGCAACAAAATAGCCACACTCAAAACGATGAATGTGACTACTATTGCCAACTGTGTGTAGCGAGCATTACAAAACACTCGCTTGAACACAGTCAAAACCATGTTTAAGCTTCCTTCTTAGCTACTTCTATCATTTGTTCAATCGAAGCTTGTGGTAGAGCACCATTGATTGGGTAAGTCTTACCTGATGGACCAATCAAAATACTCCACGGTGTTCCTCGACCTCCAGTTTCAGCAGCATTGGCTGTATCAGCCTCAATTCTTGCATTATGTCTATCACTACTAAAACAACTAGTAAAGGCGGTTTTATCCAGACCAATCTCGGTTACAATTTGGGGAATCACTTTCTCAATGTCTGTTTGATTATTAGTCAAAGTTAACTCAAAGTAACGGTCAGCAAATTTCCAAAATGTGTTATTTCCACCCAATTCATTAGCACACTCAGAAGCTACTGCCACTGCCCTCGCCTTCACAGGGTGAAGAGCATCAAGTGGAAATTGTCTAAAAATAAACGCTACTTCACCACTATCGCCATACTTTTTCATGATACTAGTCATAGTTTCATGGTACCTCTTACAAAACGGACACTCAAAATCTGAATAAGCTACAATCTTAATCGGAGCATCTATACTTCCTTTTATGTGATCATCAGCCGTAACCTCTTTAACTTTATTTGTATTATCAACCTCAGCTGCTGGCTGATTTGGATTACCAGCTACCGGCTTTGAAACTGGTGATCCACTAAAGTACAATCCTCCAGCTACAAAAATACCCGCAATTACAATTGAAATCGGTATCATTAGATCTTTTAGTAGTGAGCTTGACTGAGACGGCGTAACGGTTCGACTCTCAACTCTTTCTTCTCGCAGTTCGGTGTTTTTGTCTTCTTGCATATGTTTTATATTACGATCAAATTTTCTTTTTGTGTCACTATTATACACATTCATCACCCTCAACTCTACTTTATAGACAGTGAGTGTTACATTTAACTCTCTAAATATTCCTTTATCGCTGTAGCTAATCGCTCTACTATATCGGCAAAAACTTCTTCATCTGGTTCAAGAAGGGTCATTCGGAAGCCTTCTAGACGACTATTCATGCCAGACAGTGGCACGACACAGATACCGGTCGCACCAAGTAGATAATAAACAAATCGTTTGTCGTTTGGTACATTGGTGACTATTTCTTCAATGTAAGCACGCACCGCTTCATCCGCGATTGGTAAAGTCTGGTCATTTCGTAACTTACCAGCATCAAAAGTCGGCGAAGCATAGAAGGCGCCTTGCGGTTTCACTAAAGTTAAACCATCTATGTCGGCAAAGGCATCAGCCAAAAAATCTGCCTTACCTGCGTACTCGTCAGCTACTCCAGCCAAATGTGCTTGATAGTTTGAATGAGCAAAAATCCTTGGTAAAGCTTTTTGGGGCAGCGTAGTAGAACACACTTCAAGCTGTTTAGCGTCTACCAGCGACTTCGCAAACTTGGCGAAATTACTATCAACATTTTTATTGTAAAATTCCACCCAACCACAGCGACTCCCTGGCCAAGGAATTTCCTTCGACAAGCCCTTCATCGCCATCCCTGGCACATCACCCAGAACTGCCGACAAAGGCACCATTTTGGTCTCTCCGTAAGTAATTCTAGAATAAATTTCGTCACTAATCACAAACAAGTCAAACTCACGTGCAATATCTATCATCCCGCGCAGGGTCTCTTCCGGATAAACGGTACCGGTTGGATTATCAGGGTTAATAATCAGAATTCCGGCAATATTTGGATTGTATTTGACCTTGTTGCGCAAATCTTCGAGATCAGGCAACCAACCATTTTCGGGCAGTAGATCGTAGGTAAGATGTTCACTTTTAGCGTGCGCTCCCTCGGCCGAACTATGCGCTGGGTAAGCCGGACTTGGGCCTAGCACCCGAGCAGACGAATGAAGATACATGAATGTAGTTTGAATCGCATCACCCAGCCCATTAAAGAATAGGATGTCGTCTGGCGTAATTTGCACCCCACCCTCTGCATTGCGTTCATTGGCGATAAACTGCCGCGTGGCCAAAATTCCCTTAGTCGGCGAATAACCCCAAGAAGAGTCATCGTTGGCGACTAAATCCGCCACAATATCCTTGATCCACTGTGGCATTTGCCTCCCTTTCGCAATTGGGTCGCCGATATTTTCCCAATAAACCGGCACGCCCAGTGTCTTCAGCCGCTCCCCCACCGCCACAATTTCCCTTATCTCATAAGTCAGCTCACTAGCCCCCGGATGCACAATATTTCTACGCATAATCAACAAATTATACTCTACATCTCAGTATTTATTCAAATATTTTGCAACCACTCTCCTTCCTTGATATATGCTCCTGAAATAGTATTATGCAATACAGTAATCCTGAGGAGCGGTAAATTAATCCATAGCAATATTTACCTTACTCAGGAGGAGTAGTTTTTTTAAAAAAATGAGTTACTGAGTCCAAACAACTCAAATACAGGTAAAGGAGAAAAATATGACTGAGGAAGTTACCCTTGAACAGATCGAAACATTATTTGCAGAATATTTTGGTCCTATAAGTACCGCTGTACGTGAGTTACGAACTTCTGCCGGTGAAGTACGAACCAATGTCGGTGAAATACGAACCAATGTCGGTAGCTTATCAACTTCAGTTAGTGGGTTGATAAAAGATGTTCGCAAACTTAGTAGCAGAGTAGAAGAAACGACCGAGGTCGCCAAGAACATTAGACCAGGCAGGGTATACCCGGTACTGTCTGGCCCTCCGACCAGACACTATCACACTGTTACCGAGTTACATTCTGCAGTTAAACCAATTAGAATAAAGCAAAGTTATTTAGGTTAACTAACATATTAAAAAATCACCAGCCGAGATAGAGTATAAAAATTAGGCCGCTACACCAGCGGCTTTTTTATACAAAATACAAATTCTCCCTAAGCCGGTCTTAGGGTCGGGTATAAAATTTATTAATCAGGATTCTCCCTAAGACCGGCTTAGTGAGATATAAACTTTTTACTTAAGTTACCCTATTAAACCTAATGTTCTACCGACTATACTTCTGCCTCTGGATAGCTGAGTATTTTTGGTGCAGGCGTTTTTGGTTTTGTTTGAAGTGGCGAGCGGCGGTAGTGCTTTCTTTGCTCTCTTGGAAGGCGCGTTCTTGGAGAATTTTATGGTAGTTTTGCAGTTCACGTTCTGTTAATAGACCGTCCTTGAGAGCAGCCAATACAGCACACCCTTGGCTCTTAGTGTGGTCACAGTTGCTAAATTGGCACTCAGACATAAAGCTTTCAATTCTTTCAAACACCGCCAACTCGTCTTCAGTATCGCTGTCCAGCACGCCAAGCTCACGCATACCAGGGGTGTCAATCAGATACCCTCCGTGTGGAATAGCAAATAGTTGCCGTGAGGTGGTAGTATGTCTACCTCGCCCATCCGTTTCTCTAAGCTCATTCACCGCTTGTCTCTCTGACTGCAATAGCCAATTCGTAATCGTCGACTTCCCCGCTCCCGACGAACCGAGCAAAACCGCTGTTGTATCGGGAGTAAAATAATCAGCAACTGTCGGCATACCAGCCCCTTCCTTGGCTGACACTAGATGCACCGAAACCTCTCCTGTTACTTGTTTCACCTCCTGCAGACATGACTCTGTATCATCTACCACGTCTGATTTATTCAATAACACAACCACCTTAATATCACTCTGTTTCGCTAACAATAAATAACGCTCCAAGCGACTAATATTAAAATCACTATCTAACCCCATCACTACAAATATCAAATCGACATTGGTAGCGATAATTTGCTCTTCATCACTATCAGCTGCTCGACGCTTAATAACGCTCTGGCGGGGCAAAATCTCTTCAATAACTGCCTTCTCATCTTCAAGTAAGGTCAACAAAACATAGTCTCCAACCTTAGGAAAATCCTTATCAGCATGAAATACCCCACGCACAGTCGCCGTCACTTCATTACCTTCGGCCATTGTCACTGTGAAGTTGGTCCGATGAGCCTCAGTCACTCGGCCTTTAAGTAGATTATTATTGGTGGCAGTAGACACAGTCATAAAATTCTACATCTCATCAACTGTCTCAATCCCTAAGATAGCCAAACCGTTCTTTAGGCAAATACCAGTTGCTTGAACTATCGCCAACCTGTAGGACTCAGCTGGTGAACCATCAAGTATAGTCTCCTTGGCGTACCAACTATTAAACTCTGAACTTATTTCCAGCAAGTACTGAGCCACATGATGCACCGAAAGGTCAGCTACAGACTTAGCCATCACTTCATTGAAGTAGAGCAAACTGCGAACCAGTGAAGCTTCGGTGCCAGCGGCGGCCGGTACGATAATATCTGCCCGACTAGTACCGGCCGCCTTACGCCCTATCGACTGAGTTCTCACGTAAGTATACATCACATACAACCCAGAATCACCCTGTACATCGACAGACTGCTCAACATCAAAAGACATGTCCTGATTTTTGTCAGATTTTAGAAAACTAAATTTAACCGCCGCCAGGGCCAACTTCTCCGACAATTCAGCTCGCAATTCTGCTGGATGCCTTTCCTCTGCATCAAACCGAGCTTTGATAGTATCTCTTACTTCATCAATTAAATCATCAATCAAAATAGCCGTTCCGTCACGTGAAGACATTTTCACCGCTTCACCAGCTTTGTTCTTTAGGCCAACTTTACCGTAGGAGACATGGGTAAAATCAGACAGCTTACCAATTCCTAATTGTTCACAGACCGCAAACAATTGCTTCATAGCGAGCGACTGCTCAGGACCAACCACCCACACCAACTTATCGGCGTCGTAGGTTTTTTTCTTTAAATCAGTCAGGGCAATGTCTTGCGTGATATACAAAGAAGTACCATCTTTCTTTAAAAGAATTGTGTCCGGAATGTTATAAACTTCTTCCAAATCAGTTAAGACCGCCCCGTCTTCAAGCTTTTTGAAAACACCGGAAGCTAGTCCTTGTTCCACGTAATCCTTGCCTTTTTGGTAATGCTCATGCTCGTACCAAACCTTATCCCAATGACTACCCAGCCGAGCCAACACGCGCTCCGCACCAATGTACGCATACTGCAATATGTGCCGCCACAACTTCCAGATATTTTCATCCTTAGCCTCCCAATCAACCACCATTTGTCTGACCAGACTCTCAATTTCAGGATTATTTTTAAAATCCTCTTCCGCTTTCACATAACAATCAGTCACAAAATAATCTGGCTTCTGATTTTTTTCTTCCGGAGTATACCAATCGGTCGGAGTCGATACAAAATGGGCAATATCAATCAGCACAGCTTCAGACTTACGCATATGAGCCAAAAAGCCATACATCGCCTTAGCGATAGCAATCCCACGATCATTATAAACCGCGTCAGCCACCACCTCAGCCCCCGCCCACTTGGTCAACCTCACAATTCCCATGCCGATTAGATTCAAACGCAAATGTCCAATATGCATCGCCTTATTTGGGTTAGGTGAAGTGTGTTCAATCACCCATTTTTGACCAGCCAGAATGTTACTACGGCCGAACTCATCCCCTTGAGCAATCACGGATTGAACGTGAGCAAATTTCACCGCTGGTGTGAGAAAGAAATTTACAAACCCCGGCTTAACAAATTCAATTTTTTCCAGTTCGGGATAATTTTTACTATTTAAAAACTCCACCAATTCCTCCGCCAAAAACAAAGGATTCTGTCCCAATTCCTTAGCGTATTTCATCGCCGAGTTGGTCGAATACTCCCCAAAGGCCGCATCAGTCGCCCGCTCAATCTGCACCAAATCAACCTCCGCCCCCTTAGCAGTTAAAAATTCAGCAATATCTCCCTTAATAGTCTCCAATAGTCTTTCAATCATAGGTATATTTACCCCTATACCATAGCACAACAATCATTTTTTCGCAGGAAAATTACCAGTTAAACCAAAAAATTAGTGAAGCGTTTCAGTGGGTTTTGTGTCAGTTTGCCCGCCTGTAGTTTGTTGAGATCTCTCAACCAGCAACTGGTGTAATTTTTCTACGTCTTCATCAGTCAGAGTATCTGACTTAGCTCGAGTTAAGAATTTTTCATCCTGGAGACATTCACTCCAAATCTTAGAAAACAATTCTGCATACTTACCCACCCACTCAATTACAACCGCCTGAAATTCCTCATTAACTTCAGCTGAAGTACCTGATTCACTTGTACTAACATTAGTTGGAGCCATTTCCACAACTAATTTTTCCTGGGCGTGCATTTTCCCTAAGAATACTTCACTTTCATTAACCTCTGATTTTGGAGCTCCTGTAAATTGTTCTAATTGTCCCATATACTCCATATATACCACAGTATTAAAATTTTTTCAGCCGATTTTTACCCGCAAACTGAATTACTTTTCGTGTCTAGCTATAAATAAACTTGAGCCGCTCCCCTGTCAAAAGGAAGCGGCTCTAAACTCGTTTGTAATCCACCAATCACTCGGTGAGCGTTTGTTCTGCAACAACAACTTGGTTGCGACCTGCTGCCTTGGCCTCGTACAAAGCCGCATCGGCACGACTTATAGTCTTTGAAGGTTCCTCGTCAGGACGATATTCTGCCACCCCAGCGCTAACAGTGACTTTTTCTCCCTTAAGAACCTCCAGTCTCAAACTTTCAATGACTTGACGAAGTCGTTCCACTACAGCAACCGCTGTCCGTGCATTTGTACTAGGCATCACGATGAGAAGTTCCTCACCGCCCCACCTGACTCTGACATCACCGGTCCGTAGTACACCGCCGCGAATTAAGTCAGCCAGTGCCACCAGGACCATGTCACCAGCGTCGTGCCCGTAAGTGTCGTTAATTCTCTTGAAGTGATCGATATCCAGTAAGACAAAACAAAACGTCTCATCCTTCCGTTTTGCATCGGTGACTATCTTTATGAGCCACTCCTCAAGACCGCGCCGATTCAACAACTTCGTCAATTGATCTCGGCATGAAAGCTCCACAGCTTTCACCAGATCCGCTTGAAGCAGGGCATTGTCATTTTTCTGTATATTGACCCTCCTTTCTCCAAAGAGAAGAGCGACACAAACGACAAGAGCTGCCCATAAAGAGTTCCCATCAAGACCAAAAATATATTCCACCGAGATACCTCCGTAAGTTTAATTACAAATTTGTACAAAATCTATACCCAAATTATATACCCAAAATTGACAAAAGTCAATCTATATTCCATAAAATTTCCTATGATAGCTCCCCACCCCCCATTAACTCAACCTTAAAACACTTCCCGAAACTAGTACAGTTAACTGTACTAGTTTCGCACTTGGTTTAATTATATTTATAAGATTTGAAACTTGGGTCCAAAAACTTAATCACTAATATTATTCGCTCAGAGTTAAATTTTTGTCTATTCATGATATTCTTTATTATATGATTGAAACAACTGTACTTATTGCTGACGACGACAAGTCAATTCGAAATTTATATCTCGATGCTTTTACAGCCAGTGGAATTAAGGTCCTGACAGCTTCCGACGGAATTGGGTGTGTGGAGCAAGCTCTTAAACACCACCCAGACGCAATATTAGTCGACATAATGATGCCAGAAATGAATGGTCACGAAGCTGTGAGTAAAATTAGACTCGACGAATGGGGTAAAACTGCCAAGATTGTTTACCTAACCAACCTTAGCGACGCCGAAAATGTTGTACACGCCATCGAACAAGGTACCGAGGAGTACATAGTAAAAGCCAACACCTCCCCTAAAGAAGTCATTAATAAAGTCCGCTTAGCCATGCACACCTAAAAATAGCCCACCGGAGTGGACTGCAGGAAAATTAACAACTTGCCCTGGTAATAGGTGGTTCTAACAGTGCTTTACGGTATTTCACAGGAAAGACTATGTGGTAGTGGGTATCGAACACGCAGTGGTTACTTTTGACAATGCTCATACTCTTAGTTTAGTTGAAAACCTTAGGTTTTCAAACTTTCCGAAGCGGAGACCCCGCGGCAGAGCCGCGGGGAATATGGGGATTTATAACACAGATTATTCGTCATAATAATTTGACATTTTATGTATATGGTATTAATTTATGCCCAAGATGGATTTTCTTCCATCTAAACCAACCAGGAGAAAAAACTGTGTATAATCCTCAAAACCCTGAAGTTTTGTGCGACGAATCTCAAGATAGCAAAGGAAGCAAAGGGAGCAAGGATGCTCCGTTTGTTGTAATTCCGCACGGTATTGATAATGAAGCCCCACCAGTGATTCACAGGACAATAAGTGAAGGTGAGTTTCCTTTTCGTAAAACAAACGCCGAACGCCACAAACGCCACAAATGACTTTTGTATCACCGAAGTCAAGGTCATCTCTTTGAGGTGACTTTTCTTTTATTTATAAATGTACTTACTCAAACTTGAATGTTTGACAATCAAACTGACTAGCTAGCGCTGGGTCAGATAACTTACTTGAATTATCAAAATACATTGATGCAAAAGTAGTACCTGGTTCTGCCTTAAAGACTTTCTGCCATTCTGTAAAATTCTTTTTCTTTTCAACGTTACTATTCATAATTTTTTCAATACTACATAGTGACACCACCTCCGAAGATTCAGTCGATAAACCGACGCTACAAACTTTATCTGGACGTTCAATCACATAGACAAAACCAGCCAGCAAACCATCTTTCTGTATCTCTGTTTTACTATCATTACAGCGCTTAGCGACTGCTTCACCAAGACACACTACAGTCGGATCCTTACCGGCAGTAAAGGCAAACAGTGCTAAAGTTGGACCAGAAGGAACAACCAAAGTTCCACATTCATCAAACTTCACTTTACCTAAGCTTGGATAAGTTGTATTTGGTACCACAACTGACAAAGGAACAATTTCGGGCGGCGATATACTTGTCGATACCTCAGTATTTGAAACTGAGCTGGATAAATCGGGTGAAATTTGTTCATTTTCAACCTGAGTATTTTCAGAGTTAGGAACATTGTCTGACTCGACATTATCAAACGAATATATTTCAGTTTCTTCATAAACAAACTCATCAACTGGCTGTTGCCAACTAGTGTCAAATTCCAAGTCTTCTTTAGTCAAATATGTTGTTGAGGTAGAAATTTCTTCTTTATAATTAGCCTGACCAGAGGCAAGCTCATCTCTTTCAGAATCAGACTGGTTGTCCTTGTTCAGCAGCTGACTGACTACAGACACAAATATCAAGATACACAAGATCAAACCAGCTACTCCCATTATTAGAACTTTTTTAGTTTCGGAGTTTAAATCCATACCCAATTCTACTACATTTGCTCTAGTAATAATTATCTGTTTCAACAAATATTGAAATTTTTACGTAAAATAAAGGCCGCGCGAAGCGCGGCCTTTATTTTACTGTCTAGTCCAACTTAATTAACAGTCACCCTCTGACTAGTTTCAACCTCATTGTAACTATTTTTTATAAATAGTCTGAATTCATATTCTCCAGCAGAATTCAAGGTAAACTGAATTGTCCCTTTATCGCTATTACTTAGATACCTATAGGATAAATAACTGGAGTTTGTTACACCTTTTTTATACAAACCAATCCAATTACTTGGACTATTCTCATTACTAGGAACACTCCAACTAACCTCAACCGTATCTCCCTTAGCTACAGAGGTGTCGCTAACGCTCAAATTATAATTACCACTACTATTGTTTGAGTTACTGGATGAATTACCAGACCTATCATCAGTTGTAAAAGACCTGATGGAACCATAATCACGGTCACCACGAGAATCTTCACCCACTACTCTAAAGTAATATTTCTGATCGTCTTGTAAATTATCTATGTTAGTTGAAAACGATTGCCAACCACTTCGTGAATCGGTAATTTTTCGCTTAGTAGTAGTGTCATCCATATCCTTATCTTCGCCGTATTCAAACCAAACATAGGCATAGGAACGACTATTCAAATCTATCCGACCGCGCAAATCAACTTCATACACGTCTATATTTGTAGCACTTAAAGTTTCTACTTCGATATCACTACTGGATACAGACCCTGGCCTGGCCACACCCACACCATCAGAAGATGAATTTACCGGAGTTCTCGAAACTCCATTTTGAGCATCAAGCTGAGCCTGCAATTGAGCAATAATGCCATACAAATAAGCAATCATTTCCTGCAAAGATTGTGGCTTATAGTCACTGCTTACGGTGGCAGCTTGAGTAAATACAGGTGTAAATACCAACGTAATTGCTACCATTAAGGTACTAAATATTTGTGTGAATTTTGTTAGTTTTGTTGTCATAATCTAGTTGTTATGACACCATTATAACACAAAACTAAAGATTATTCAATACCCTGCCAAAGTTTTTCTTGTCTGACCAACAATTCGCCTGCTCGTTCCGGATTAGCCATTACTTCCTCAACGATTCGCTCAGCTCGAATTCCTTGTGAAGCCTTAATCAAAACTACATCTCCTGGCTCTAAAATTGCCTGTAATTCCCTGCCAGCTCTATCTACTTCATCATATTGAAAGATGTTTTCTTCACTCATACCAGCCGCCATTGCTCCCTCAGCAAATTGTCTAGCTCTCACCCCAACGGTAAACAAAATATCTGCTACTTGTGGCACTTTATTACCAATTTTTGTGTGTTCATCAGACGAAAACTTACCCAACTCCAACATATCACCCAACACCGCTATTTTTCGCTTGGCATGAGTTAGTTCTTCAAGTGTCAATAAAGCTTGTTCAGTCGCTGCTGGGGAAGCATTGTAGGTATCATCAATCAATACCGAGGCTTTAATACCCGGAATAATTCTCATCCGACCATTGGGAGATTGCAACGAATGGATTGAATTTACAGCCTCAACAAGAGGAATATCAAGTTCATTAGCCACAGCAATCGCTGCGCTACAAGTATATACATTTTGTGAACCAACTGTTCCAGTTATAAAAATCTTATAGTCCTCACCTTGGTGAGAAAGAGTGAATTCAGTTCCAGCAGGCTGATCATCCGTGTAGACAGTTTTGTCTTTTCTGGCAGTGAAGTCAGACTCCAAATAACGACTAAATCCAACCTGTCTCTGCAGTACCTCTGGTAAGTGCTTTTCTATTATCGTATCGTCGGCATTGTAAACAAGCACACCGTCCGATTTAAGTGCACTCACTAATATCATTTTTTCAGCCACAACAGCGTCAGGTGACTTGAAGTACTCAACGTGTACCGGCATAGCTGGTAACCGAGTCAATACCACCATGTCTGGCTTAACCCAACTTGCCAACCTAGACATGTCACCCATCCTATCGATACCAGTCTCTAGTATTAAAACTTCAGGGTACTGCCTAGAGAAAAAAGCCGCGAAGAAACCATCAATAATATTTCTCATCCAAGCAAAAGGATTATTTTCTCCATTTGGTAGACCCAATACTGTTAAAGGTACCCCTATCTCTGAGTTAAAACTCTTTTCGCTCTTTCTAACTGAAATTGAATTCTTAACAGCGGCATAAATTGCGTCTTTAGTTGATGTTTTTCCTACACTACCAACTACCGCCACAATTTTGGGCTTATGACGGCGCAAAATAACGGAGGCTTCAGCTGTAATTATTTTTACTATAATTGATTTAAAAAATTCCTTCATAAGTATTTCCTTTGTTATCTATCTGGTGGTATTGAATAATAGTTAATCAAAAACTTTGTAACCTCCATAAAAGGAGCCGTGAGAGTTTCAGACGCATACTCCACCCCCTTAGGCTCAACAGTATACATGAAAATAATAAATCTTGGCTCATAGGCTGGAAAATAACCGAAAAAGGAGTGTAGGTACTTGTCATCGTAATAACCTCCATTGATAGGGTCAGGTATCTGCGCTGTACCAGTTTTGGCTCCAATAGTATAGTTTGGTAACGCTACAGTACCGCCTCTTAAAGCCTTATCAACCACCGTGACCAACATACGAGTTATTTCTTCACTGGTTGACTCTTTTAGCACCTGAGTCCCTTCTGGATAACGAATTTCCTTCGTAGTTCCATCGTCATATCTAATCTCTCTTGCCAAGTGAGGGGTAACCAGCTTACCGCCATTACCTAAGGTTGCCAGCGCCCGCACGGTCGCAATCGGTGTCATAGCAATCCCTTGTCCAAACGAAGCTGTCGCATACTCAACGTCACGGGGAGAATTTAGGTTAGCAGTCAAACCTTGTGCTTCATTCGGCAAATCAATTCCACTTTCGCTGCCCAACTTATAATCTTTGAAGTATTTTCTAAAATTTTCTTTACCCATCTTTTGCACTACAAAAGACACCCCTGTGTTAAGCGACTGATTTAAAACCTCCTGCATAGGGACGGTACCACGGCCCCTTCCGTCATAGTTACTAATGGTAAAACCATCTAATTTAAGGGTCCCAGCGTCATAATACGTTGTATTAGCAGTAACCGCACCAAAATCTATGCCAGCCGCCATAGTCAGAGCTTTGATAGTTGAACCAAACTCATAAACATTCTCCACTAGTGGATTTTGAAATTGCTCAATCGTAGCGTCACCACGTTTATTTAGGTCAAAACCCGGAACAGCATTCAAGGCTATAATCTCACCCGTGCTTGGATCCATGATAATTCCCCCAGTCAACTTACTATGATATTGATCGTTAGTTTCTTGCAAAACCGAGTCAAACATTCTAGATACTGATGGTTCAAGCGTGGTGACAATATCACCAGTTCGATGATCATCTTTTTTATAAACTATCTCTCCAAGGTTACTGAAAAGTTCAGCGAAGAAATTGACCGACATTACCTGTCGCTTCTGAAACAAAACATCATCATAATATCGCTCTAAGCCATATTTACCACGAAGCTCGGTCCCATCATCCGCATAACCAATAAAACCAATGGAGCGAGCTGCCAACGAACCGCCAGGGTAATAGCGCCACTGATTTTTATACAAAAGTGCGCCGTCAATGTCTAAATTATCAATCGCTTCAGATTGTTCTTTAGTAATTCTGGTCGCTAATTCAACGTATGTCCTACCAGATTCTGACACTCTTTTAACACAAACTTCTTGGGTCACTTCGATATAATCCGCTAGTTCACCACAAAACTCCTCAGCTGTCTTAGTGAAATGCTCAGGATTAGCAGCTAATACGTAGCCAGATTGAATCGATGCAGCCGAAAGAGTTGATCCATCTCGGTTGGTAAACAATATTGACCCGCGAGAGTACAAATCTGTCTTTGTGTGAACATACTGACTCTCAGCTTTAGCTTCATAATAATCGGCCTTTACCACCTGAATTTGATACAATCTTCCAACTAACAAAACAGCCACTAACACAATAATGGCCGAAAGCAACCGAATCCGAAATATTAACTGCTTGCGGTTCATAATAATCCACTAACGAGTATTCCCCATCACCAAACTACTTTCAGCTTGGCGAGAGACAAAAATTTTAGCTGTATCAGTATCATAACCTTCTAAAGTAGCTATTCGGGAAGCAATTGTATGTTGGGCTTCTATATATGATGCTTCCAGCATAGCAATCTCAGCATTAAGCTTGTTTTGTTGTTGAATGTAGTCAGTTCTCATCACCACCTGCACCACTGACATGTTCAAAAAATATAAATACATCACAATCGCAGCAACGAGTAGGGCGACGCAGCCGAATGTTGCTTTGGAATGTGTAATTGTGTCGCGACGAGTATTCATGTTAATTACTTTTTGTGATAATTCTTAATTTTGCGCTACGAGAGCGCGGGTTAATATTTAGTTCATTTTCATCCGGTATAATTGGTTTTTTGGTACTTAAAACCCCCAAGTCTGCGTCTACCAACTCCCTAAAAGAGTGTTTTACAACTCTATCCTCAATACTATGAAAGGTGATAATGGCCATTCGTCCGCCTGGATTCAGAGCAAAGAATCCGTCCTTAAGAAATGATTCCAAAACCGTCAATTCATCATTCACCGCTATCCTTAAGGCTTGAAAAGTCTTAGTTGCTGGGTGAATTCTGGAACGAAGAGCAGGTTTTGGTAGTGAAGATTCAACAATTTTGACTAATTGATGAGTACTCACTATCCTTTCATTCTTTCTAGCTTCGACGATGCCTTTGGCAATTCTTCTTGAGAAGCGTTCTTCAGCGTAGCCAAAGAGAACGTCAGCCAACACATGTTCTTCCCACTCGTTCACAATGTCCTCAGCGGTAAAGTCATATTCGTCTGGGTCTCCAAACGTCATCTTTAATGGTCCATCGTGTTGAAATGAAAAGCCTTTAGTGCCGTCGGCAAATTGTTCCATTCGCCAGCCCAAGTCAGCCAGAATTGCATCAACCTTTTTAATTTGTAATGAGCTTAGTATGTTCGTTAGATTTTTGAAGTTGTCGTTGACTAAGTGTATATGTGGAGATACCTTGCCAAGTTTTTCAATATCTAGTGCTGATGCGTCTGCATCAATACCGACATAACAACCTTCGCTGTTTAAGTGTTTTACTATTTCCCCTGCATGTCCGCCGCTTCCAAACGTAGCGTCGACCACAGTGTCATCTGGAGACAGCTTGAGACCGTCCACTGCTTCGTGCAGTAATACTGTTTTGTGTTGCATACGTGAAGTTGATTAGAGGACGCCAATCTCTCCGAGCTTTTCAGCCAATGAATCGGCCTGCTCTTCGATGGTGCGTTTATAGGTCTCCCATCGTTTCTCATCCCAAATTTCGATACGATTATGGATACCGGCCAAGACAACACTTGACTCTAGCTTTCCAAAATCTTTCAAATAATCTGGCACGAGAATACGTCCAACTGAATCTACCTCCACTTCTACTGCTCCTGATAAGAAGAATCGATTGAAACTTCTCGTATCCGCCTGTCCGAGTGGGAGTTGACCAATTTTTTCAGTGATCTTCTCCCACTCTCGCAGCGGATATACAAAGAGACAATTATCGAGTCCGCGCGTGACGACAAGCGTTTTCCCAAGTTCCTTGCGCCATTTAGACGGCAAGGACAGCCGTTTCTTAGGATCCAACGTATGCTTGTATTCGCCAATTAACATATTCGATAATGTTCGAGCTAACCTGGGAACCTGCCACAAACTAGTGGAGATCTTGTTGTGGAGGGTTCCCAAGTTAGCTCTTGTATACTATTTTCATAGTATACCACTATCTCCCACCACTCGTACATTGTATACCACTTCGCCCCACCCGCAACCACTTTATACACAGGTCCCCCACCAAAAAAGTCCTTGCAGTTACAAGGTTAATTTTAGGTTTTAGTAATTCACACTTTCCGACTGAAGCAGAAGTTTAAATATGAAAAAACAGTGCATCACAATGCGCTGTTAAAAAGAACGGTATTTGATTTA